>NZ_KI535657.1:2800895-4736514 GCF_000493015.1 Enterobacter sp. MGH 24
GGGTCGTTAGCTCAGTTGGTAGAGCAGTTGACTTTTAATCAATTGGTCGCAGGTTCGAATCCTGCACGACCCACCAGTGTAGAAAGGCGCCCTAAAGGCGCCTTTTTGCTATCTGCAGTTTTTGTAGGTCGGGTAAGGCGAAGCCGCCACCCGACAAATGCTATCCGCACCTATTTCCGGTGACTTTTCCGCTCATATTCGCTATCTTGTTTAGTATACAAAACACAATTGCCACGCGTTTTGCTATCTCATGCAAAAGAAAGGCAATATTGTTAAGCCCGTAAAACGAGAAGCCATAATGAGTGTGATGTTTGATCCTGAAGCCGCAATCTATCCGTTTCCGCCAAAGCCTGTCCCGCTGAGCCAGGATGAAAAGCAATTCTACCGCGAGAAGATCAAGCGTCTTCTCAAAGAACGAGATGCGGTGATGGTGGCCCATTACTACACAGACCCGGAAATTCAGCAGCTGGCGGAAGAGACCGGGGGCTGTATTTCTGACTCACTGGAGATGGCACGCTTCGGTGCAAGACATCCCGCTTCCACGCTGCTGGTTGCAGGCGTGCGTTTTATGGGCGAAACGGCAAAAATTCTCAGCCCTGAAAAAACCATTCTGATGCCCACGCTTAACGCGGAGTGTTCACTGGATCTCGGCTGTCCGATTGACGAATTTACGGCATTCTGTGACGCCCATCCTGACCGCACCGTGGTGGTTTACGCCAATACCTCCGCGGCGGTAAAAGCGCGCGCAGACTGGGTGGTCACGTCGAGCATCGCCGTGGAATTGATTGAACATCTGGACAGCCTGGGTGAGAAGATTATCTGGGCGCCTGACCGTCATCTTGGAAATTATGTCCAGAAGCAGACGGGGGCTGACGTGCTCTGCTGGCAGGGTGCCTGTATTGTGCACGACGAATTCAAAACCCAGGCGCTGGCGCGCATGAAGGCGCTCTATCCTGACGCCGCTATTCTTGTTCACCCTGAATCACCGCAGTCGATTGTCGACATGGCCGATGCCGTGGGCTCAACCAGCCAGCTTATCAACGCGGCCAGGACGTTGCCTCACAAGCAGCTCATCGTGGCGACCGATCGCGGTATCTTCTACAAGATGCAGCAGGCCGTGCCGGAGAAAGAGCTCCTTGAAGCGCCAACGGCGGGTGAGGGCGCAACGTGTCGCAGCTGTGCGCATTGCCCGTGGATGGCGATGAACGGCCTGAAGGCCATTGCCGAAGGGCTCGAGACGGGCGGTGCAGCACATGAAATCCATGTGGATGCCGCTCTGCGTGAAGGTGCGTTGATTCCGCTTAACCGCATGCTGGATTTTGCAGCTACACTACGTACTTAATTCAAAACGCCCCGGGGAAAAGATGGATTTTTTTAGCACACAAAACATTCTGGTTCATATACCGATTGGTGCAGGTGGCTATGACCTGTCATGGATTGAGGCCGTTGGCACGCTGGCGGGGTTACTTTGTATCTGGCTGGCAAGCCTGGAGAAGATCAGCAACTACGCGTTCGGGCTGATTAACGTTACGCTGTTTGCGATTATCTTCTTCCAGATCCAGCTGTACGCCAGCCTGCTTTTACAGCTGTTCTTCTTCGCCGCCAATATCTACGGCTGGTACGCGTGGTCGCGTCAGAACAGCCAGCAGGAGGCAGAGCTGCAGATCCGCTGGCTGCCCTTACCGAAAGCCATCGCCTGGTTTGTCGCCTGCGTGGTCGCCATTGGCTTAATGACCGCCTATATCAACCCGGTCTTTGCGTTCCTGACCCGCGTTGCCGTCTCGGTCATGTCCGGTTTCGGCCTGAACGTGACGATGCCTGTCCTCCAGCCGGATGCCTTCCCGTTCTGGGATTCCTGCATGATGGTGCTGTCGATTGCGGCGATGATCCTGATGACCCGTAAATACGTTGAGAACTGGCTGCTGTGGGTCATCATCAACGTGATCAGCGTGGCGATCTTCGCCCTGCAGGGCGTCTATGCGATGTCGCTGGAATATCTGCTGCTGACCTTCATTGCGCTGAACGGCAGCCGGATGTGGATTAAGAGCGCGCGTGAGCGGGGTTCTCACGCGCTTTCCAGCTAGTGGTGATGCTGATGTGAATGTCCGGACTGCGCCTCGTTAAGGTGGCAGTCCGGACCGTTACAGGGCTGATACTCCATCTGGATGGTGACGTGGCCAATCTCGTAGTGATGTTCAAGAAAGTGCTGGATGCGTTCAAGCAGCGCATCGTGATCGTGCGGCGGAATGACCTGAACGTGCAGCGTCATGACCGGTTTTTCCCCCACCAGCCAGACGTGAACATGATGAACGTTGCGGACCTCCGGGACAGTACGGCGCAGGTTGCGCTTGAGCTCGTCAATTTCCATCGATGCCGGTGCCCCTTCAAGCAGTTCATTCACGCTCTCCTTCAGCAGCCGCCAGGCGCTGCGCAAGACCAGACACGACACCAGCACGGACAGAATCGGATCGACAGGCGTCCAGCCGGTGTAGAGGATCACCAGCGCGGCGACAATCGCCCCTACTGAGCCGAGCAAATCGCCCAGAACATGCAGAGCCGCAGCGCGTACGTTGAGGTTCTTTTCTCCACTGCCGCGGTGCAAAATCCAGAAGGCCAGGATATTTGCCAGCAGCCCTGCCACGGCAATCACCATCATTGTCGCGCCGGCGATTGGCTGCGGGTGTCTGAAGCGCTGTACGGCCTCCCAGACGATAAGAACGGTAATGACCACCAGCGCAATGGCGTTAACAAACGCGGCCAGGGTGGTCAGCCTCAACCAGCCGAAGGTATGGCGCGCATTCGGAGGACGACGCGCAAACTGCACCGCCAGCAGGGCGAAGAGCAGTGCTGCGGCATCGGTCAGCATGTGTCCGGCATCCGCCAGTAGCGCCAGAGAGCCGGAAATCAGGCCGCCAATGACCTCGATAACCATAAACGTTGCCGTGACGCCAAAGGCCAGCATCAGTCGTTTAGCGTTGTCGTTGCCGGGAGAGTGGGAGTGGGAATGGGAGTGCGCCATGTCTGCTTTCCTGATGTGTTATTGTTTTTAGTGTAGCGTTTTTAATAGGTTACTCCAAAAAGAAAGGAGAGCCAGGGCTCTCCTTTTTCTTCCCGAACCCCCCGTTACTGGGTGGTGCCATCGGTTTTGGTATTCGCGTCGTTTCCTACTTTGTCATTAGGATCGGGGCATTTGCCGTCCTTGCACATTGAGTTCTTATGAACCTCGTCCGAACTCATATTGTCATGATTCATGGTGCCGGAACCGCTGCCGTTGGGATGCAGCATGGTGCCGCCGGTGTTGGTATTACCGGTATTGATCTGGCTGTTGTCGACATTATTCGGGGCGATATTCTGTTTCGCATCAGGTGCGGGCTGGCCTGCTGCCGCAGCGGCATTCGCATCACCGTTGCTGTCTGATGTGCCCGTTTCCGCGGCCAGGACGCTGCCGCTGGCCAGAGTGAGTGTGGCGGTCAGGAAGAGGGGTGCCAGTTTCGTCATTTTCATCATGGTGCTCCTGTTCTTGTCGTTACGCTGGATAACATTCTCCAACAGTGCATCTTTTTCAGAGGCGAAAGATTCCGCCTTACGGACTTACGTCAGTAGGGAATCGCGTTTAAGCGTTTAAAATTGGTTGTTACAGTTAAAAAGCTTAGGTTAGATCTCATTTTTCGCTATTTTGTGGCGATTTTTAGGCGAATTCCAGGAATTATCTGCGTGAAGTGTAAAACCGTGTTTACACTTTCTGGTCGACAAGATAGATTGAAAGGATTGCTTTCATTACTAAAGATATGGCAGAGCTGGAAAGAAAATGAATTATCAGAACGACGATTTACGTATTAAAGAGATCAATGAGTTATTACCTCCTGTAGCGCTCCTTGAGAAATTCCCCGCCACTGAAAATGCCGCAAATACGGTTTCTCATGCTCGTAAAGCGATCCATAAGATCCTGAAAGGTAATGACGATCGTCTTCTGGTGGTGATTGGCCCGTGCTCTATTCACGATCCTGCAGCCGCGAAAGAGTATGCCGCCCGCCTGCTCACCCTCCGTGAAGAGCTGAAGGACGAGCTGGAAATCGTGATGCGCGTGTACTTTGAAAAACCGCGTACCACCGTGGGCTGGAAAGGGCTGATTAACGATCCGCATATGGATAACAGCTTCCAAATCAACGACGGTCTGCGCATTGCGCGCAAACTGCTGCTGGAGATCAACGACAGCGGCCTGCCTGCGGCCGGTGAGTTTCTGGATATGATCACGCCACAATACCTGGCGGATCTGATGAGCTGGGGCGCAATTGGTGCCCGCACCACTGAATCTCAGGTGCACCGCGAGCTGGCGTCCGGTCTCTCTTGCCCGGTGGGTTTCAAAAACGGCACGGATGGCACCATGAAGGTGGCTATCGACGCCATCAACGCAGCGGGCGCGCCGCACTGCTTCCTGTCCGTAACCAAATGGGGTCATTCCGCCATCGTTAACACCAGCGGTAACGGCGACTGCCATATCATTCTGCGCGGCGGCAAAGAGCCAAACTACAGTGCGAAACACGTGGCAGAAGTGAAGGTCGGGCTGGAAAAAGCCGGCCTGCCACCGCAGGTGATGATCGATTTCAGCCATGCCAACTCCAGCAAGCAGTTTAAAAAGCAGATGGAAGTGGGGGCAGACGTCTGCCAGCAGATTGCTGGCGGTGAGAAGGCGGTGATTGGGGTGATGATCGAAAGCCATCTGGTTGAAGGTAACCAGAACCTGGAAGGCAGCGAACCGCTGGTCTACGGTAAGAGCGTCACCGATGCCTGTATCGGCTGGGAAGATACCGATACGATCCTGCGTCAGCTGGCGAACGCGGTAAAAGCGCGTCGCGGTTAATGCGAATGCAGAAATAAAAAAGCGCGGAATGCTCCGCGCTTTTTTTATGTCTGGCGAAAATTACTTCGCTTTACCCTGGTTCGCGACAGCCGCTGCTTTCGCCGCGATTTCTTCTGCGTTACCCAGATAGTAGTGTTTGATTGGCTTGAAGTTTTCGTCGAACTCATACACCAGCGGTACGCCGGTTGGGATGTTCAGCTCGAGGATTTCGTCTTCACCCATGTTGTCCAGGTATTTCACCAGCGCACGCAGGGAGTTACCGTGAGCGGCGATGATCACGCGCTCGCCGCTTTTCAGGCGTGGCAGAATGGTTTCGTTCCAGTAAGGCACAACGCGGTCGATGGTCAGCGCCAGGCTCTCGGTGGTTGGCAGCTCAGCGTCGGTCAGTTTCGCGTAACGCGGGTCGTGGCCCGGGTAGCGCTCGTCGTCTTTGGTCAGCTCTGGTGGGGTGATTGCGAAGCCGCGACGCCACTGTTTAACCTGCTCGTCGCCATATTTCTCAGCGGTTTCCGCTTTGTTCAGGCCCTGCAGCGCACCGTAGTGACGTTCGTTCAGTTTCCATGACTTCTCAACTGGCAGCCAGGCCTGATCCAGTTCGTCCAGCACGTTCCACAGGGTATGGATGGCACGTTTCAGCACAGAGGTGTAAGCAAAATCAAAGCTGAAGCCTTCTTCCTTCAGCAGTTTACCCGCTGCTTTTGCTTCGCTTACGCCTTTCTCGGACAGATCAACGTCGTACCAACCGGTAAAGCGGTTTTCGTTGTTCCACTGGCTTTCGCCGTGACGCACCAGAACCAGCTTAGTAATAGCCATCTCTTACTCCTCAAGCATTTTTAGAATGATAACAATTCTCATTATATTGCCGTGGCGGTGCCACCAGCAACGCTTAACCCTAACCATAGCGAAAATAGTCTCTGAGTGTAAGATGCTTGTGAATCCAGGGTTATGATTTTGTCTGCGATCGGCGCTATTTTCAGCAAGGCGCGCAGAAAAAAGCCCTCGTTGTGAGGGCTGGCGTTTTTTGCCGGATGGCGCTTCGCTTATCCGGCCTACCCGTAGGCCCGTGCAAGCGTAGCGCCGCCGGCCATTAAGCGCGCGGAATGAAATGATACTCAGTAACGCTAACGTACTCTTCACCCGGGCGCAGCACGCAGTCCGGCTGTGGCCATTCCGGATGATTCGGGCTGTCCGGCAGGAACTCGCTCTCCAGCGCCAGGCCTTGCCAGTCGCTGTACTCATCGTGTTCGCGCGCTGTCGTGCCGCCGAGGTAGTTGCCTGAGTAAAACTGCAGGGCAGGGGCAGTGGTATAAACCGTCATCTGCAGCTTCTCATCCGCAGACCAGACCTGCGCGGCAGGTTGTTTCACATCGCCTTTGGCCTGCAGCAGGAAAGCGTGATCGTAGCCTTTTACCTTACGCTGATCGTCATCGCTCAGGAAATCCTGGGCGATAGATTTCGCGCTGCGGAAGTCAAAGCTGGTGCCGCTCACGTCTTTGAGGCCCTGATGCGGAATGCCCATCTCGTCAACCGGCAGATACGCATCCGCCAGGATCTGCAGCTTGTGGTTACGCACGTCGCACTGGTTACCGTCCAGATTAAAGTACGCGTGATTGGTCAGGTTGACCGGACACGGCTTGTCGACCGTCGCACGGTATTCAATCGCGATACGGCTGTCGTCCGTTAGCGTAAAGCGCGCGGACGCGGTAAGGTTCCCCGGGAAGCCCTGATCGCCATCAGGCGAATCCAGCGAGAACAGCACTTCCCCGTCGTTTTGACGAACAATTTTCCAGCGGCGTTTATCAAACCCGTCCGGACCGCCGTGCAGCTGGTTCTCACCCTGGCTTGGAAGCAGGGCGTACTGCACGCCGTCGAGTTCAAAACGGCTCTTCGCGATGCGGTTAGCATAGCGACCAACGGACGCGCCCAGATAGGCGGACTGATTGATGTACTGTTCAGGCGAGGCGCAGCCAAGCAGAGTCTCGCGCACGCTGCCGTCCGGCATCGGTACGCGGGCAGAAAGAAGGGTTGCACCCCAGTCCATCACCGTAACGACCATCCCCGCGCTGTTGCGCAGGGTTAACAGGCGATACGGCAGGCCATCCGGTGCGAGTGTAGGCGTTTCATTTAGCACTGTCCGGCTCCTTGTGATGCTTTGCAAACATAGAAGGTTTCTTTGATACCCGTTTTTGCTTCGTACTGCTTCGCCACAGCGTCCTGTACGGCAGGAACCAGCTCCTCTGGCACCAGCGCAACGATGCAGCCGCCAAAACCGCCGCCCGTCATGCGCACGCCGCCTTTGTCGCCGATGGTGGCCTTGACGATGTCCACCAGGGTGTCGATCTGCGGAACGGTGATTTCAAAATCATCGCGCATGGAGGCGTGAGATTCCGCCATCAGCTCACCCATGCGTTTCAGATCGCCTTTCGCCAGCGCGGATGCGGCTTCAACGGTACGGGCATTTTCCGTCAGCACGTGACGAACGCGTTTGGCGACGACCGGATCCAGCTCGTGCGCCACTTTGTTAAATTCATTGAGCGTTACGTCGCGCAGGGCAGGCTGCTGGAAGAAGCGGGCGCCGGTTTCGCACTGCTGGCGGCGGGTGTTGTATTCGCTACCCACCAGCGTGCGTTTAAAGTTACTGTTGACGATCACCACAGCCGCGCCTTTCGGCAGGGGAACGGCTTTGGTACCGAGCGAGCGGCAATCAATTAACAGGGCATGCTCTTTTTTGCCCAGCGCGGAGATCAGCTGGTCCATAATGCCGCAGTTACAGCCCACGAACTGGTTTTCTGCTTCCTGACCGTTCAGCGCAATTTGCGCGCCGTCCAGCGGCAGGTGATAAAGCTGCTGGAAGACGGTGCCAACGGCGACTTCCAGAGACGCAGAGGAGCTTAAGCCCGCACCCTGCGGCACGTTGCCGCTGATAACTAAATCCGCGCCGCCAACGTTCTTGTTACGCTTCTGAAGGTGTTTCACCACACCGCGCACGTAGTTAGACCACTGCTGGCTGTCGTGCGTCACTATCGGGGCATCAAGGGAAAACTCGTCCGTCTGATTATCGTAATCCGCCGCAATCACGCGGACTTTACGGTCGTCGCGCTTCGCGCAGCTGATGACGGTCTGGTAGTCGATGGCGCACGGCAGCACAAAACCGTCGTTATAGTCGGTGTGTTCACCGATCAGGTTAACGCGACCAGGCGCCTGAATAACGTGGGTGGCAGGGTAGCCAAATTTCTCAGCAAACAGGGATTGTGTTTTATCTTTCAGACTCATTTTTTAGACTCCTGATTCGCGATAGTGGACGTCGCTAACGGCACGCAGACGTTCTGCCGCCTGTTCCGCCGTCAGGTCACGCTGGGTTTCCGCCAGCATTTCATAGCCCACCATAAATTTACGCACCGTCGCAGAGCGCAGCAGCGGCGGATAAAAATGGGCGTGCAGCTGCCAGTGTTGATTCTCTTCGCCGTTAAACGGTGCGCCGTGCCAGCCCATGGAGTACGGGAAGGAGCACTGGAAGAGATTATCGTAACGGCTGGTCAGCTTTTTCAGCGCCAGGGCAAGGTCGTCGCGCTGCGCGTCGCTGAGATCGGTGATGCGCTGGACGTGCGCCTTCGGCAGCAGCAGCGTTTCAAACGGCCAGGCGGCCCAGTAAGGGACGACGGCCAGCCAGTGTTCGGTTTCCACCACGGTGCGGCTGCCGTCGGCCAGCTCGCGCTGCGTGTAGTCCACCAGCATAGGCGAACTATTTTCCGCGTAATACGCTTTCTGCAGACGGTCTTCACGCTCGGCTTCGTTAGGCAGGAAGCTGTTTGCCCAGATCTGGCCGTGCGGGTGCGGGTTAGAGCAGCCCATGGCCGCGCCTTTGTTTTCGAACACCTGCACCCACGGATAGCTCTGCCCCAGCTCTGCGGTCTGTGCCTGCCAGGTGCTGACCACCTCTTTCAACGCGTCCACGCTCAGCTCTGGCAGCGTTTTGCTGTGATCGGGCGAGAAGCAGATCACGCGGCTGGTGCCGCGCGCGCTTTCGCAGCGCATCAGCGGATCGTGGCTTTCCGGCGCGTCCGGGGTGTCGGTCATCAGGGCGGCAAAATCGTTGGTGAAGACGAAGGTGCCTTTGTAGTCCGGGTTTTTATCTCCCGTTACGCGCGTGTTGCCCGGGCAGAGGAAGCAGTCCGGATCGTGCTGTGGCAGCGTCTGTTTTGCAGGCGTCTCCTGCGCCCCCTGCCAGGGGCGCTTGGCGCGATGCGGAGAAACCAAAATCCATTGCCCGCTTAACGGGTTAAAACGACGATGCGGGTGATCGACGGGATTAAATTGCGTCATGACATATCCTTAGTCCGGATAGCCTTGCGGGTGGCGTGACTGCCAGTGCCAGGTATCCTGTGCCATTTCATCAAGCGTGCGCGTTACACGCCAGTTTAGCTCTTTGTCGGCTTTGGTGGCATCGGCCCAGTAAGCAGGCAGGTCGCCATCACGACGCGGAGCGAAGTGGTAGTTCACCGGCTTGCCGCAGGCTTTGCTGAAGGCGTTGACCACGTCCAGCACGCTGCTGCCGACCCCGGCGCCGAGGTTGTAAATATGCACGCCCGGCTTGTTGGCCAGCTGCTGCATGGCCGCCACGTGGCCGTCAGCAAGATCCATCACGTGGATGTAGTCACGCACGCCGGTGCCGTCTTCGGTAGGGTAGTCGTTGCCAAAAATCGCCAGCGAGTCGCGGCGACCGACGGCAACCTGGGCGATATACGGCATCAGGTTGTTCGGGATGCCCTGCGGGTCTTCACCCATGTCGCCGGACGGATGCGCGCCGACCGGGTTGAAGTAGCGCAGCAGCGCGATGCTCCACTCCGGCTGGGCTTTTTGCAGGTCGGTCAGGATCTGCTCCACCATCAGCTTGCTTTTGCCGTACGGGCTTTGCGGCGTACCGGTCGGGAAGCTTTCAACATAAGGGATTTTGGGTTGATCGCCGTAGACGGTGGCGGAGGAGCTAAAGATGAAGTTTTTGACGTTGGCCGCACGCATGGCGGAGATGAGACGCAGCGTACCGTTGACGTTGTTGTCGTAATACTCGAGCGGTTTCGCAACGGATTCACCGACCGCTTTCAGACCCGCGAAGTGGATCACCGCTTCGATGGCGTGGTCATGAAGGATCTCGGTCATCAGCGCTTCGTTGCGGATGTCGCCTTCCACGAAAGTGGGTTGTTTACCGCCAAGACGTTCAATCACAGGCAGTACGCTGCGCTTACTGTTGCACAGGTTGTCGAGGATGATGACGTCGTGACCGTTTTGCAGCAGTTGCACGCAGGTATGACTACCTATGTAACCGCTACCACCTGTTACCAGAACTCGCATATTTCGCTCCATTGGGCTTATGGTATGTAATAACCATAGCATAACAGAGTCGCGAAAAGTGTGACATGGGATAAAATAGTGGAATCGTTTACACTGTTTTTAAAGTCCGATTTTCAGCCGCTGTGGGGCATTGTAGATCAAAGAGATAGCGATGTATTGATGCAAGTTATCTGAAAAAGAGGAGGGCAGAGCCCTCCTGAGTTAGTCAACGTTGCTGAGAAGGTAGCGATAACCCTCACCGTCCGGAACAAACTCCAGGCGATGCGTGATGCAGGAGGGCGCGTCTTCGGCATGGTGTGAAACGAACAGCAGCTGCGTTTCGCCTTCGCTAATCAGCACGTCCACAAAGCGGCGGATAAGCTGTCGGTTTAACGGATCGAGTCCCTGCAGTGGTTCGTCGAGGATCAGAAGCGTAGGGTGTTTCACCAGGGCGCGAACGATCAGGGCCAGACGCTGCTGCCCCCACGACAGGCTATGGAACGGCGCGTCAGCGACCCGGTTGTCCATGCCCAGGATATCCAGCCACTGCTGTGCGAGCTTGTGCTGTTTGTCCGATACCGCCTGATAAATACCGATGGAATCAAAATAGCCGGAAAGGATCGCGTTGCGTACCGTGGTACTGACCCGGTAATCCAGATGCAGGCTGCTGCTGACATAGCCGATATGTTTTTTAATATCCCAGATGGTTTCGCCGCTGCCGCGACGCCGACCAAACAGCGTCAGATCGTTGCTATAGCCCTGCGGGTGATCGCCGGTTATCAGGCTAAGCAGCGTGGATTTTCCCGCGCCGTTAGGTCCGACAATCTGCCAGTGTTCGCCGGGATTGACCGTCCAGCTAAGACGGTTAAGGATCGGGCGATCGTCATAAGAGACCCTCCCATCGCGCAGCACGATGCGCGGCTGATCGGGATCAAGCGCGTGGCGGGCCGAAGGGGCGTCAGGTTCCGGAAGGGTAATACCATCAAGTTGTTCACTGTGCGCGAGCTGAGCGATGAGCGCCTGCTTAAGCAGCGCTGTTTTTTCACCGGTCTCGGTCAGGTTACAGTCTGCCAGTACGCCCGCGTGCTGGATAAAATCCGGAATTTCATCGAAGCGGTTAAGCACCAGCACCAGGGTATAGCCCTGCTGATTGAGCGACTCCAGCAGGGACGCCAGCTGCGCACGGGACTGCACGTCAAGGCCGTCGAACGGTTCGTCGAGGATAAGCAGCTCTGGCTCGCTCATCAGCGCCTGACAAAGCAGCGTTTTTCGCGTCTCGCCGGTAGAAAGGTATTTAAAGCGCCGGTTCAGCAGGGCGGTGATGCCGAACCGTTCTGCCAGGCGCTGGCAGCGGGCAGGATCTTTCACCTCATCCTGAATAATTTCCGCCGTCGTACGGCCGGTATCTTCTTCGCCAGGGCTGAGTAAATCGGTGTTGTTGCGCTGCCACTCGTCGCTTACCAGCTTTTGCAGTTGTTCAAATGACAGGCGCGTCAGGCGCGTAAAGTCGCCCCGGTATTCGCCCTTGAGGAGGGGGAGCTCGCCGGCCAGCGCGCGGGCCAGCGCGGATTTACCGCTGCCGTTAGTGCCGACAAACGCCCAGCTTTCACCCGCGCGTATCGTCAAATCAGCAATCGTCAGCGTTCGGGTATCGCTAAGGCGAAACGTGCCTTGCGAAATATGCAATGATGACATGATTTATCCCTGTTTTTGCAGCAATAGATATCAGGGATACGCACTGTCGGCGCGATTGTCAATGCGCTCAGCACAATGTGGCGATAATCACCCGGTCCGCGTTGAACCAGGCGGTGACGACAGTACCTTCTTCTAAACCTTCCGCTTCGCTAAGCGGTATCGTCGCGCAAAGCGGTTGCCCGTCTGCGAGGGTCATCATCACTTCGCAGTGCGCCTGGCCGCGTTCGATATGGCTAATTGCGCCCTGGAGCTGGTTATCGGCTGTCTTTGCGGTGTCGGGATGGCGCGTGATATTGACCCACGGCGCTTTCAGCAGCACCAGCACCTCTTTACCTTCATCCAGCTCAAGGCGCTCTGCACTCTGCGCCGTGATTGCGGCTTTCAGACGGGTGGTGCCATCGGCAAGCAGGATCTCAATATGCTGCTGTACCTGGAGATTATCGCGCGCCGTCACCGTACCAAACCACTGGTTGCGGGCGCTGGTTTGCAACGAGAAGCGGGAAATGGCGGCCAGCAAGCTGTCCAGCGGCACGTTATCGTCGTCGCTTAACGCATCGAACGCTTTTTGCTGGATCTGGCCCAGGAGGTCGTAAAGCTGAATAAGACGCTGGCCATAGCGCGTCACGATTGCACCACCGCCGCCTTTGCCGCCTGTGGCTCTGTCCACCAGCGGTTGCTCGCTCAGGGTATTCATGTCGTTGATGGCATCCCAGGCGCTTTTATAGCTAATCCCGGCATTTTTCGCCCCCTGGCTAATCGAGCCCGTTTGTTCTATTTGTTTAAGCAGGGCGATACGTCGCGGATCGGCGAAAAGCTTTTGCTGAAGTCGTAGAGTGAGGAGAATTTCGGCCTGCATAACAGTGTCCTGGCAAAAAGGGTATTGTGACCCAAATGGGGCAGGGCGCAAAGGGTACCGCACAAAAGGGGATGTTTTTCTCGCTTTTCAAGGTAGAATGACCCATTCACAATATCTGGAGAAAACCATGTTAGAGTTGTTGAAAAGTCTGGTATTCGCCGTGATCATGGTACCAGTAGTGATGGCCATCATCCTCGGTGCCATCTACGGCCTGGGTGAAGTGTTCAACGTCTTTTCGAACATTGGTCACAGAGACCAGGCTAAAAAGCAGCATTGATTCCCCACAAAACGCCCGGCGAGTCCGGGCGTTTTGCTCTCAAGATTTTCCCATTTTCGCCGATAATATTTAACGCATCACACCGGTTTACCCCTTCAGCGGTACGATTAAACGCTGGGATCTCCCTGACGATATCGTTATATTAATGTGTATATAACGCTACTCACAGGAGTTACAGATGGCACGTACATGGGTACGCCTTTTCGCAGGGGCAACGCTGACGCTTTCACTTACCGGACACGCGCTGGCGGATGAGGGGAAAATCACGGTCTTTGCGGCGGCGTCGCTGACCAATGCAATGCAGGATATCGCGGCGGCGTATAAAAAAGAGAAAAACGTTGAGGTAGTCTCCTCGTTTGCCTCTTCCTCGACGCTGGCGCGCCAGATTGAAGCGGGCGCACCGGCGGATCTGTTCATTTCGGCTGACCAGAAGTGGATGGATTACGCGGCGGAGAAGAAATCGATTGATGCGACAACCCGCGAAACGCTGCTGGGGAATAGCCTGGTTGTTGTGGCGCCAAAAGCCAGCGTGCAGGCGGACATCAGCATTAACAAAGAGACCAACTGGACGAGCCTGCTGAACGGTGGCCGTCTGGCGGTGGGCGACCCGGAGCACGTTCCGGCCGGGATTTACGCCAAAGAAGCGCTGCAAAAGCTGGGCGCATGGGAGACATTGTCACCGAAGCTGGCCCCGGCGGAAGACGTACGCGGCGCGCTGGCGCTGGTGGAACGCAACGAAGCCCCGCTGGGCATTGTGTATGGCTCTGATGCCGTTGCCAGTAAAGGGGTAAAAGTGGTCGCAACGTTCCCGGAAGACTCCCACAAGAAAGTGGAATATCCTGTTGCGATTGTTGATGGACACAAAAATGCGACCGTGACCGCCTTCCGCGATTACCTGAAGGGCCCGGAGGCGTCCGCGATCTTTAAACGTTATGGATTTACGACTCACTGATGATATTAACCGATCCTGAATGGCAGGCTGTGCTGCTGAGCCTTAAAGTCTCTTCCCTTGCGGTTGCGCTGAGTTTGCCCTTTGGGATCTTCTTTGCCTGGCTACTGGTTCGCTGTCAGTTTCCCGGCAAAACGCTGCTCGACAGCGTGCTTCATCTTCCGCTCGTTTTGCCGCCCGTGGTGGTCGGTTACCTGCTGCTGATTTCGATGGGGCGACGCGGTTTTATCGGCGAGAAGCTCTACGACTGGTTTGGGCTGACGTTTGCGTTCAGCTGGCGAGGTGCGGTACTGGCGGCAGCGGTGATGTCATTCCCGCTGATGGTGAGGGCGATACGCCTCGCGCTGGAAGGCGTGGACATGAAGCTAGAACAGGCTGCCCGCACGCTGGGCGCAGGGCGCTGGCGCGTCTTTTTGACCATCACGCTCCCGCTGACGCTGCCGGGCATTATCGTCGGCACGGTGCTGGCCTTTGCCCGCTCGCTGGGCGAGTTTGGCGCGACAATCACGTTTGTGTCGAACATCCCCGGCGAGACGCGAACCATTCCCTCGGCAATGTACACCCTGATTCAAACGCCGGGCGGTGAAGGCGCGGCGGCGCGGCTGTGTATTATTTCAATTGTGCTGGCGCTGGCATCGCTGATGGTGTCTGAATGGCTGGCGCGGCTCAGCCGCGAGCGGATGGGGAAATAAGCATGCTGGAACTCCATTTTACCCAGACGCTGGGAAACCATACTCTGACGCTTAACGAGACGCTGCCTGCAAGCGGCATCACCGCCATCTTTGGCGTGTCGGGAGCGGGAAAAACGTCGCTGATTAATGCCATCAGCGGCCTGACCCGCCCGCAGTCTGGCCGTATTGTCCTGAATGACCGCGTCCTGAATGACGTGGAGAACAAAATTTACCTCTCGCCGGATAAGCGCCGCATCGGCTATGTTTTCCAGGACGCGCGCCTGTTCCCGCACTACAGCGTGCGCGGCAACCTGCGTTACGGCATGGCGAAAAGCATGGCCGGGCAGTTTGACAAGCTGGTGACGCTTTTAGGCATTGAGCCTTTGCTCGACAGGCTGCCATCCTCGCTCTCCGGCGGAGAAAAACAGCGTGTGGCCATTGGCCGCGCGTTGCTGACCGCACCGGAACTGCTGCTGCTCGACGAACCGCTGGCCTCGCTCGATATTCCGCGTAAACGCGAGCTTCTGCCTTATCTACAGCGCCTGACGCGCGAAATTAATATTCCGATGCTCTACGTCAGCCATTCGCTGGACGAAATCCTCCATCTGGCCGACAAGGTGCTGGTGCTGGAAGAGGGCAGCGTTAAGGCGTTTGGCAACCTGGAAGAGGTGTGGGGCAGCAGCGTCATGCACCCGTGGTTACCCCGGGAGCAGCAGAGCAGCATCCTGAAAGTGAGCGTTCTGGAACACCACCCACACTACGCGATGACTGCCCTGGCGCTGGGCGACCAGCATCTTTGGGTCAATAAGATCGATAAACCGTTACAGTCCGCTTTGAGAATTCGCATCCAGGCGTCGGACGTCTCGCTGGTGCTGCAGCCGCCGCTGCAAACCAGTATTCGAAATATTCTGCGCGCCAAAGTCGCGAAGTGTTTTGATGATAACGGGCAGGTGGAAGTGAAGCTTGAAGTCGGCAGCAGGACGCTCTGGGCGCGCATCAGCCCGTGGGCCAGGGATGAGTTAGGGATCAAACCCGGCCTGTGGCTTTACGCGCAAATTAAGAGCGTCTCGATCACCGCCTGATTACAGCAGGTGGGTATAAATGTACTGCGCGATGCTGTCGGTGGTGTTGTCGCCAATCACCACGCTGGCGCGCGCTTTGACCGCGTCGTCGGCATTGCCCATCGCCACGCCGGTTCCGGCGGCTTCCAGCATGCTGATGTCGTTGTAGTTGTCGCCGAAGGCGATCACATCCTGCATCGACCCGCCCTGAGATTCCACATACTGCGTCAGTCGCTTGCCTTTGCTGTTGCCTTTGCGGGCAATATCCACCTGGTCATGCCAGGACCATTCGCACTCCAGACCCAGCGTCTGCTCCACGTGTTTTGCGAAGGTATTCAGTTTGGTGGTGTCTTCATCCGTCAGGGCGAATTTCCAGATAGCCTCAACGTCCTGGGCTGCCTGACGCAGGGAGGAAACCTGGGTAAAGACCGGACGCTGCGCTTCAGGCAGGGACAACGCCCAGTTGCTGGTGCGCACCACATGGCCAGTAGGGCGCTCGTACACCATCGCGTTGTCCACGTACATCAGGCCGTGAATGGCATGCTCATCCAGCAGATCAATCAGTTGCAGCGCCTGGGGAACCGGCAGCGGGTCGGAGGCTAAAACCTTTTTTGCCTGATAATCATACAAATAAGTGCCATTACAACAAATTGCAGGTGTATCTAACGCCAGTGCCTGATAAAAAGGGTGAATGGCAACGTGATGTCGACCCGTTACGATAAGGAGTTGATATCCCACTTCCTGCGCGCGTTTAAGCGCCTCAAGGGAGGAGGGGAGAAGGGTTTTTTGCGGCGTCAGTAAGGTACCGTCTAAATCCAGAGCAATCACACGCGAGGTCATCTGTTTTCCCGGGTTAATATTGAATTTACGTTTTGATGGGATGGTACACCGAGAGGCGAACGCTTCAAAATTCCTGTCGACAATTCAGCATTCACCGTCAAAAGTTAATTACTTTCATGCGCAGTGAGGAGTGAATATTCATGAAACAAACCGTTTATACCGCCAGTCCTGAAAGCCAGCAGATCCACGTCTGGCGTTTAAATACCGAAGGGACGCTCACGCTGGTTCAGGTTGTTGATGTGCCAGGCCAGGTGCAACCGATGGTCATCAGCCCGGATAAACGTTTCTTGTACGTGGGTGTGCGCCCGGAGTTTCGCGTGCTGGCCTATCGCATTTCTCCGGACGATGGCGCGCTGACGTACACTGCCGAAGCACCACTGCCGGGAAGCCCAACCCATATCTCTACCGATCGTAAAGGCAACTTTGTCTTCAGCGGCTCTTATAACGCGGGCTGCGTCAGCGTAACGCGTCTGGAAGATGGCATTCCGGTCGACACCGTGGATGTAGTGGAAGGGCTTGAAGGCTGCCACTCGGCGAATATCACGCCGGATAACCGCACGCTGTGGGTGCCTGCGCTGAAGCAGGATCGTATCTGCCTGTTCACCCTGAGCGACGATGGTCACCTGGTGGCGCAGAACCCTGCCGAAGTGACTACCGTTGAAGGCGCGGGTCCGCGTCATATGGTCTTCCATCCGAACCAGCAGTACGCCTACGTGGTCAATGAGCTGAACAGCTCGGTGGACGTCTGGGAGCTGAAAGATCCTAACGGCCAGATTGAGTGCGTGCAAACGCTGGATATGATGCCGTCTGACTTCTCCGATACCCGCTGGGCGGCGGATATCCACATTACGCCAAATGGCCGCCATCTGTACGCCTGTGACCGTACCTCCAGCCTGATTACCGTGTTTAGCGTCTCTGAAGACGGCAGCGTGCTGGCGATTGAAGGGTTCCAGCCAACGGAAACCCAGCCGCGCGGCTTTAATATCGATCACAGCGGTAAATACCTGATTGCGGCGGGGCAGAAATCCCACCACATCGCGCTGTATGAAATTAAAGGCGAGCAGGGACTGCTGGAAGAGAAAGGACGTTACGCCGTCGGCCAGGGGCCAATGTGGGTCGTCGTTAACGCTCACTAAGCGGCTTAAAACAAAAAAACCTCGCGAATGCGAGGTTTTTTATGCCCGGTGGCACTGCGTTTACCGGGCCTACGGGTTATGTAGGCCGGGTAAGGCGAAGCCGCCACCCGGCAAAACAGCTTACTGTTTCGGCTCAGCAACCACTTTGCTACCCAGACCGCGGTTGTTGTATTCCCACATGCGGTTGAAGTTAGCGTCGTTCAGGTTGCGCTGCACGTTCCCTTTATCATCCACCGCACCGGTATTGCCGGAGAATGGACGTTTGGAGATCGCGGCATCAGCCCACGGCTTCGCCATGTTGAAGCCTTCGTTGATCACGCTGTCGCGGATCACGACCTGGCCGTTAGTGGCAGAGTCCACGTCCAGGGAGCGTCCCAGCTGCGCCACGCCGTCACCGGCAGCGTTAAAGCGGCTGTTCACGGCCAGGAAGCCGTAGAAGAGGTTAGACTGGGTTGCCGGCGCAAACACGTAGCCTTCCTGCTGGGTACGTGAGTTCACCACGCGGAAATCGGTGTTATCAAACACCACCGCGCCGCGACCGGACACCAGATCCACGTCACCTTCAACGTAGCTGTTGGTCACCAGGGTACGGGTCAGGCGGTTATTCTGCAGGGTGTTCTGCACGCCGCTGTTGGTCACGAAGAAGGTGTTCTGACGGCCCAGAATGTTGACGTTGTTAATCTGTACCTTGTCGCCATCGCTGCGCAGCGCCACGGCCTGGTGGTTACCCGCGTCAACGCTGTCACCCAGGGTATTCTGAATGGTCAGGTTCTGCAATTGCAGACCGTTATTCTGCGACCAGACCACCGCTGAGCACATCACGCCAATGGTGGCGGAACGCTTGCTCTGGCAGTTATCAAACATGTACCAGGCTGGTTTACCCGGCATATATTTTCCGGCCGGGTTCACCAGGTGGCGCCAGGTGTTGCTGTCGATTTCGGAATCAATCGCCAGACCAATTTTTACGTCAATCGCTTTTTCGCCCAGACCGTAAAGCGTAATGCTGCCTGGGGCCGCCGGCACATACACGGTGCCTTCATATTCACCAGGCAGGATCGCGATGTACTGGCGAGATGCGCTGTGTTTAGTGATGGCAGCATCAACCGCAGCCTGAATAGAGGTATGCGTTACGCCCTGCGCACCTGCCGGGCCGACCACGAAGTCAGGCTGTTTAGGCAGGTTAATAGAAGAGGGTGTCCACGGCGCAGCGTTAGGATCCATCGCTGAGAAGTAATGCGCACGATCGAAGTTCTTCGCTTCATCAGCGGACAAAATCGGGCGGGAGGCGGTACCGGGCGCAGCCTGCTCAGAAGGTCGCTGATCCGGCGGAGTTGAACTGCATGCGGATAAGGTCACGCCAAAGGCGAGTGCTAACGCCAGACGGGAAATCCTGGAAATGTTCAAGGTGAAGCTCCTGGGTATGCAAGTCTTTACGGGATAGACGAAATAGCCTGCTTTTTTATACTAAGTTGAGCGAAACGGGAAGATAAAAAGGGTAAAAGTTGCATTTTTAGCCCCGGAGCGGCAGGTAAGTGATCACAAATAAATAACATTTTCCTTCAAGGCGGTTGACAGTAGACGGTGGATGCAAATAAATGTCTATACAACCCATGACAAGTGGAATACCCATGCAGCAGATTCATCCCGACGATGTGATATGGCGAAATGCGCGGCTGGCTACGATGGCGCTGGACGTACCTGAGCCTTATGGACTGAAAGAGCATCATGCCCTGGTCGTGCGCGGCCACACTATTCTGGCCGTGATCCCTGAATCTGATATTCCTGCCGGACACCCTCGCTGTGTCGACCTTCAGGGACGTCTGGTCACGCCAGGCCTGATTGACTGCCATACCCACCTGGTATTTGGCGGCGATCGCGCGGCGGAGTGGGAGCAGCGTCTGAACGGCGTCTCTTATCAAACCATCAGCGCGCAGGGGGGCGGGATTAATGCTACCGTGACGGCGACGCGCAGCAGTTCGCCCGAAGCCCTGCTTCAGCTGGCGCAGCAGCGGCTTCAGCGGCTGATGAATGAAGGCGTCACTACGGTTGAAATCAAGTCGGGATACGGGCTCAACGCCGAGGCCGAAGAGAAGATGCTGCAGGTTGCCCGCAAGCTGGGCCTTAATAACCCGATCGATATCAGCCCAACGCTGCTGGCGGCTCATGCGGTTCCGCCGGAATACCGGCAGGATCCCGATGCCTACCTCACGCTGGTCTGCGAGCAGATACTGCCCACGCTGTGGCAGAAAGAGTTATATGAAGCAGTCGACGTGTTTTGTGAAAACGTCGGCTTTACCCCGTCGCAAACCGAACGCCTCTTCAAGGCCGCCGCCGCGCTGGGTATCCCGGTGAAAGGGCATGTCGAACAGCTGTCGAATCAGGGCGGCGCGGCGCTGGTCAGCCAGTATAAGGGCCTTTCCGCCGATCATATTGAGTATCTTGACGGCGCAGGCGTTCAGGCAATGGCGGAAAGCGGCACGGTTGCCGTCCTGTTGCCGGGTGCGTTCTATTTTCTTCAGGAGCGCCAGCGCCCGCCGGTTGAACAGCTTAGAAAACAGGGCGTGCCGATGGCGGTCGCCACCGACTATAACCCCGGCACCAGCCCGTTTGCGAGCCTGCACCTGGCGATGAACATGGCCTGCGTCCAGTTTGGTCTGACCCCTGAAGAAGCCTGGGCTGGCGTCACGCGGCATGCCGCGCAGGCGCTGGGCCGTGGCGCAACCCACGGGCAGCTGCGGGCAGGGTTTGTCGCTGATTTCATTGTCTGGGATGCTCGCCATCCGGTAGAGATGGTCTACGAGCCGGGACGCAACCCGCTGTATCAACGTATTTTCCGTGGGGAGGCAGTATGAGGTTATGGCGGCCGGTAGCCGAAACGGTCTGGCAGGGGCGCGACGACAGCTCCGAGGCCAGCAATGCCACACGCATTTTCCAGACGATAAAGCAGCAGGGACAGTTCACGCCGCTTCCATCCGGCATCGCGCTGATGGGCTTTGAATGTGATGAAGGGGTAAAACGCAATCAGGGCAGGCCCGGTGCCGTGCAGGCGCCGGATATGCTGCGAAAAGCGCTGGCGAATATGGCAAGCCATCAGGGGCACGAACGGCTGGCGGATATGGGCTCGGTGTACGTTGAAGGCGACGAGCTGGAAGCGGCACAGCAGGCGTTAAGCGACGCCGTAACGGCTTGCCAGCAGTCCGGGATGCGTACGCTGGTCTTTGGCGGCGGTCATGAGACCGCGTGGGCGCACGGTCGCGGCGTGCTGAACGCCTTCCCGACCGAGCGGGTTGTCATTATCAATCTTGATGCCCATCTTGACCTGCGCAGGGCCGACCGCGCGACGTCGGGAACGCCGTTTCGCCAGCTGGCAAACTACTGCGATGAGCGCGGGCGGGAATTTCAGTACGCCTGCTTTGGCGTGAGCCGGGCGGCGAACACGCTGGCGCTGTGGGATGAGGCCGAACGCCTGAACGTCACGCTGGTGGAAGATCTCCATTTCAGGCGCGATGCGCTATCCGCGCTGGAAAAGGTACTGGCGCAGACCGATCGTATCTATCTGACGATCGATCTGGACGTCCTGCCCGCCAGCGAAATGCCTGCCGTGTCCGCCCCGGCCGCGTTAGGCATACCGGCGCTGGATCTTCTGCCGGTTATCGAACAAATCTGCCGCAGCGGTAAGCTACAGGCCGCCGATCTGGTAGAGTTTAACCCGCAGTACGATCGGGACGGACAGGGCGCAAAGCTTGCCGCCCGTCTGGCCTGGCAAATTGCTCACTGGTGGGCATAACACTATTCAAGGAGTCACGATGTTTTCACGCTCACCTCTGCCGCAGTCGAGCCCTCCCGCGCCTTTCTACGAAAAGGTGAAGCAGGCGATCAGCGAAAAAATCGCCACCGGCGTCTGGCGACCGCACGATCGCATTCCCTCGGAGGCCGAGCTGGTGGCGCAGTTCGGTTTTAGCCGGATGACCGTCAACCGGGCGCTGCGCGAGCTGACCGACGAAGGGCTTCTGGTGCGCCTGCAGGGCGTGGGGACGTTTGTGGCGGAACCGAAAGGACAGTCGGCGCTGTTTGAAATCCGCAGCATTGCGGACGAGATTGCCGCGCGTAATCATCAGCACCGCTGTGAGGTGCTGGTGCTCGAAGAGACCCAGGCCAGCGCCGAGCAGGCCACAGAGCTTAACGTCAAGGAGGGAAGCCGCATTTTCCACTCCGTGATGGTGCATTTCGAAAACGACATTCCGGTGCAGATTGAAGATCGCTGCGTAAACGCTGAACGGATACCGGACTATCTGAATCAGGATTACACCCAGACCACGCCGCACGCCTATCTCTCACTCGTCGCACCGCTCACGGAAGGGGAGCACATTGTGGAAGCCGTGCGCGCCACCCCGCAGGAGTGCGAGCGGCTGCGCATTAAAGAGCACGATCCGTGCCTGCTGATCCGCCGTCGGACCTGGTCCTCGTCGCACATTGTGTCGCATGCCCGGCTGCTTTTCCCGGGGAATCGCTACCGGCTGCAGGGCCACTTCATGTCATAAGTTTTATAAGCGTGATCGCTAACGCAATATAACAAAATTGTATCTTTTTTGTTAAATCCGACCTTGTGTGTGCTTGTCTATACAAGTATATCTAAATGCATCATCTGTCCCCTATGAGGAGCACACAATGTCGTCAGGTAAATACCGCCAGCAGGATGTCCGCGCCGCGCGCGGCACCACGCTCACCGCCAAAAGCTGGCTCACCGAAGCCCCGCTGCGCATGTTGATGAACAACCTTGATCCTGAGGTGGCGGAAAACCCCCACGAGCTGGTGGTCTACGGCGGCATAGGCCGCGCCGCGCGCAACTGGGAATGCTATGACGCAATTGTAAAATCCCTGACCGAACTCGAACACGACGAAACCCTGCTGGTACAGTCCGGCAAGCCGGTAGGCGTATTTAAAACGCACAAAAACGCGCCGCGCGTGCTGATCGCCAACTCTAACCTCGTGCCGCACTGGGCCACATGGGAACACTTCAACGAGCTGGACGCAAAAGGGCTGGCGATGTATGGCCAGATGACCGCGGGGAGCTGGATCTACATCGGCAGCCAGGGGATCGTGCAGGGCACATACGAAACCTTTGTAGAGGCCGGTCGCCAGCACTATAACGGCTCGCTCAAAGGCCGCTGGGTATTGACCGCGGGTCTCGGCGGCATGGGCGGCGCGCAGCCGCTGGCCGCCACGCTTGCCGGCGCGTGCTCGCTCAACGTTGAGTGCCAGCAGAGCCGCATTGATTTCCGTCTGCGTACCCGCTACGTCGATGAACAGGCAACCGATCTGGACGATGCGCTGGCGCGCATCAAAAAATACACCTCCGAAGGGAAAGCCGTGTCGATTGCCCTGTGCGGCAACGCGGCGGATATTCTCCCGCAGCTCGTCGCCCGCGGCGTGCGCCCGGATCTGGTCACCGACCAGACCAGCGCTCATGACCCGCTGCACGGTTACCTGCCAAAGGGCTGGACGTGGGAAGAATATCAGCAAAAAGCGGAGACCGATCCGGAAGGCACCGTGCTTGCCGCGAAACGTTCCATGGCCGAGCACGTCTCCGCCATGCTGGCCTTTAGCCAGATGGGCATTCCGACCTTTGACTACGGCAACAACATCCGCCAGATGGCGAAAGAGATGGGCGTAAATAACGCGTTCGACTTCCCGGGCTTCGTTCCTGCCTATATTCGCCCGCTGTTCTGCCGCGGTATCGGCCCGTTCCGCTGGGTTGCCCTGTCCGGTGACCCGGAGGATATCTACAAAACCGACGCCAAAGTGAAGGAGATCGTCGCCGATGACGAACACCTGCACCGCTGGCTGGATATGGCCCGCGAGCGCATTAACTTCCAGGGTCTGCCGGCGCGTATCTGCTGGGTAGGGCTGGAGTGGCGGCAAAAACTCGGTCTGGCCTTCAACGAAATGGTGCGCAGCGGTGAAGTTTCCGCGCCGATCGTCATTGGCCGCGACCACCTGGACTCCGGCTCCGTCGCCAGCCCGAACCGCGAAACGGAAGCCATGCGCGACGGCTCGGATGCGGTCTCCGACTGGCCGCTGCTGAACGCTCTGCTCAATACCGCCAGCGGCGCGACCTGGGTATCGCTGCACCACGGCGGCGGCGTGGGGATGGGCTTCTCCCAGCATTCCGGGATGGTCATCGTCTGCGACGGAACCGATGAAGCCGCCGCGCGTATCGCTCGCGTACTCCACAACGACCCGGCAACCGGCGTGATGCGTCACGCGGATGCGGGTTATGAGATTGCCATTGATTGTGCCAAAGAGCAGGGCCTTAACCTGCCGATGATCCCTGCCACACAAGGAAAGCATGAATGAACGCATTAACACTCACTCCCGGCTCGCTGACGCTCAAACAGCTGCGTAACGTCTGGCGTAAACCGGTCACCCTTTCGCTGGATGAAAGCGCGCACGCGGCCATTAATGACAGCGTTGCCTGTGTGGAAGCCATTGTGGCTGAAGGGCGCACCGCCTACGGGATTAACACCGGCTTTGGGCTGCTGGCGCAGACCCGCATCGCGACGCACGATCTGGAAAACTTACAGCGTTCGCTGGTGCTGTCGCACGCGGCGGGCGTCGGCCAGCCGCTTGACGATGAGATTGTCCGTCTGATGATGGTCCTCAAAATCAACAGCCTGGCGCGCGGCTTTTCAGGCATTCGCCTGAGCGTCATTCAGGCGCTGATGGCGCTGGTCAATGCGGAAGTCTATCCGTGGATCCCGGCAAAAGGCTCTGTTGGGGCATCCGGCGATCTCGCGCCGCTGGCGCACATGTCGCTGCTGCTGCTGGGCGAAGGCAAAGCGCGCTGGCAGGGCGAGTGGCTGCCTGCGAAAGAGGCGCTGAAAAAAGCCGGCTTAACACCCATTACGCTGGCGGCGAAAGAGGGGCTGGCGCTGCTGAACGGCACGCAGGCATCGACCGCTTTCGCGCTGCGCGGCCTGTTTGAAGCGGAAGATCTGTTTGCCTCGGCGGTGGTGTGCGGCGCGCTGACCACCGAAGCCGTGCTGGGCTCGCGTCGCCCGTTCGATGCCCGCATCCACGAGGTGCGCGGTCAGCGTGGGCAGATTGATGCCGCCGCGATGTACCGTCACGTGCTTACCGACACCAGCGAAATTGCCGATTCACACCATAACTGCGACAAGGTTCAGGATCCGTATTCCCTGCGCTGCCAGCCGCAGGTGATGGGCGCGTGCCTGACGCAGTTGCGCCAGGCGGCGGAGGTGCTGCTGGTGGAAGCCAACGCGGTGTCCGATAACCCGCTGGTGTTCGCCCAGGAAAACGAGGTGGTCTCCGGCGGTAACTTCCACGCCGAGCCGGTAGCGATGGCGGCGGATAATATCGCCCTGGCGATTGCCGAAGTCGGCGCGTTGTCCGAGCGCCGTATCGCGCTGATGATGGATAAACATATGTCCCAGCTGCCACCGTTCCTGGTGCGTAACGGCGGGGTCAACTCGGGCTTTATGATTGCTCAGGTGACGGCCGCAGCGCTGGCAAGCGAGAACAAAGCCCTGTCGCACCCGCACAGCGTGGACAGCCTGCCAACGTCTGCAAACCAGGAAGATCACGTTTCGATGGCACCGGCTGCCGGGCGTCGTCTCTGGGAAATGGCCGCCAACACCCGCGGCGTGCTGGCGGTGGAATGGCTGGCGGCAAGTCAGGGTATCGATCTGCGAGAAGGGCTAAAATCCAGCCCGCTGCTGGAGCAGGCGCGTCATGCGTTGCGCGAGCACGTTAAGCACTACGATGACGACCGCTTCTTTGCGCCGGATATTGATAAGGCGATGCAGCTTCTGGAGGAAGGACGGCTGGTGGGGTTGTTGCCTTCGGTGCTGTGATTTTATGCCCGGTGGCGCTGCGCTTACCGGGCCTACGGGTACGAAATGTAGGCCGGGTAAGGCGTAGCCGCCACCCGGCTTTTTTTTAGGAATACATCGCCGTAATCGACGCGCTCCCGAGTGAATGGAAGTGCACGTTAAACCCTACCATCGCGCCGCTCGCCCCTTCGTCGACCTCAATCTTCTCCACATTCAGCGCGTGCACCGTGAAGATATAGCGGTGGGTTTCCCCTTTTGGCGGCGCTGCGCCGCCGTAGCCCGCTTTACCAAAATCGGTGCGCGTCTGAATGGCACCTTCAGGCAGGGCAACCAGGTCAGAGCCGGAGCCCTGCGGCAGGACGCGCGTGTCGGCAGGCAGGTTCGCCACAATCCAGTGCCACCAGCCGGAGCCGGTAGGCGCATCCGGGTCGTAGCAGGTCACGACAAAGCTTTTGGTTCCGGCCGGAACCTCGTCCCACGCCAGGTGCGGGGAGATATTGTCTCCCTGATACCCCATGCCGTTGAATACGTGACGTTCCGGCAGTTTTTCACCGTCGCGCAGATCTTTACTGATGATTTTCATACGGTTTACCCTCGTTGATCGCTCGTTCAGCAAGTGTAATGCATAGGGTTACATCGTGAAATGCGCAGGAATGTTAACGGCTGTTACAACCGCGTCGGTTAATTTACGCAGCTGCTCCGGCGTAATGCTGTACGGCGGCATCAGGTAGATAAGCTTGCCGAAAGGCCGCACCCAGACGCCCTGATCAACGAAGAAGCGCTGCAGCGCCGCCATATTCACCGGATGGGTGGTTTCAATCACGCCGATGGCGCCCAGCACGCGCACGTCCGCCACGAAATTCGCGCCCGAGGCGGCGCTCAGATCCTCTTTCAGCTGCGCTTCAATTGCCGCAACCTGCTTCTGCCACTCGCCGCTCTCCAGAATGGCGAGGCTTTCGCTTGCGACGGCGCAGGCCAGCGGGTTGCCCATAAACGTCGGGCCGTGCATAAAGCAGCCCGCCTCGCCGTCGCTGATGGTGTCGGCAACGTGACGGGTCGTGAGCGTGGCGGAGAGCGTCATGGTGCCGCCGGTCAGCGCTTTACCCAGACACAGAATATCCGGCGCAATGCCCGCATGCTCGCAGGCAAACAGCCTGCCGGTGCGGCCAAAGCCGGTGGCGATCTCATCGGCAATCAGCAGAATGCCTTCGCGGTCGCACATCCTGCGAATGCGCCTCAGCCATTCCGGGTGGTACATCCGCATTCCGCCTGCGCCCTGCACAATCGGCTCCAGGATCACGGCGGCGATTTCATGGCGATGCGCCGCCATCAGCCGCGCGAAGCCGACCATGTCCATCTCGTTCCACTCGCCGTCGAAGCGGCTCTGGGGTGCCGGGGCAAACAGGTTTTCCGGCAGATAGCCCTTCCACAGGCTGTGCATGGAGTTATCCGGATCGCACACCGACATCGCCCCGAAGGTATCCCCGTGATAGCCGTTGCGGAAGGTGAGGAACCGCTGGCGCGTTTCGCCCCTCGCGTGCCAGTACTGCAGCGCCATTTTCATCGCCACTTCCACCGCCACCGAGCCGGAATCCGCCAGGAACACGCACTCCAGCGATGCAGGCGTCATCGCCACCAGGCGGCGGCATAAATCCACCGCGGGCTGATGGGTGATTCCGCCAAACATCACGTGCGACATCTGGTCAATCTGCGCCTTCATCGCCGCATTCAGGCGCGGGTGGTTGTACCCGTGAATGGCCGCCCACCAGGAGGACATCCCGTCAACGAGCCGTTCGCCGCTGGCGAGGTGCAGCTCGCAGCCGTGGGCCGAGGCCACCGGATAGACGGGAAGGGGGCGGGTAGTGGAAGTGTAAGGGTGCCAGATATGCTGCTTGTCGAAGGCGAGATCGTCCTGGGTCATAATCGACTTGTAAACCATTTTGAAAAGTTTTAGGTTTACGAGTATAAACCGAACCGAAAATTAACAAAACCCTTTGGAGAAGCCCCATGGCTCACCACGCACGCTGGACGATGTCGCAAGTCACTGAATTATTTAACAAACCTTTCCTTGAGCTGATGTTCGAAGCCCAACAGGTGCATCGTCAGCACTTCGATCCTCGCCACGTTCAGGTCAGCACGCTGCTGTCGATCAAGACCGGTGCCTGTCCTGAAGACTGCAAATATTGCCCGCAGAGCGCGCGCTACAAAACCGGCCTGGAATCCGAGCGGCTGATGGAAGTGGAGCAGGTGCTCGACTCGGCGCGTAAGGCGAAAAACGCCGGCTCGACCCGCTTCTGCATGGGCGCGGCGTGGAAGAACCCGCACGATCGCGACATGCCGTATCTGGAGCAGATGGTGAAGGGCGTGAAGGAGATGGGCCTCGAAGCCTGTATGACGCTCGGCACGCTGAACGACGAGCAGGCGCAGCGCCTCTCCGCGGCGGGGCTGGACTACTACAACCACAACCTCGACACCTCGCCGGAGTTTTACGGCAACATCATCACCACACGGACCTATCAGGAGCGTCTGGACACGCTGGATAAAGTGCGCGATGCGGGGATCAAGGTCTGCTCCGGCGGTATCGTGGGCTTAGGTGAGACGGTGAAAGACCGCGCGGGCCTGCTGCTGCAGCTGGCGAACCTGCCGACCCCGCCGGAGAGCGTGCCGATCAACATGCTGGTGAAGGTCAAAGGCACGCCGCTGGCGGATAACGACGACGTGGATGCGTTTGATTTTATTCGCACCATCGCGGTGGCGCGCATCATGATGCCGACCTCTTTCGTGCGCCTCTCTGCCGGTCGCGAGCAGATGAACGAGCAGACCCAGGCGATGTGCTTTATGGCCGGTGCCAACTCCATCTTCTACGGCTGCAAGCTGCTGACCACGCCGAACCCGGAAGAGGACAAAGACGTTCAGCTGTTCCGCAAGCTGGGGCTGAATCCGCACCAGACCGAGGTGCTGACGGGCGATAACGAGCAGCAGCAGCAGCTGGAGCAGCAGATTTTCAACGCCGACACCGACCAGTTCTACAACGCGGCAACCGTATGACCTGGCAGGCACGCATTAATACCGCGCTGGACGAACGCCGGGCGGCAGAGGCGTTTCGCGTTCGCAGGGTAGTGGAGAACGGCGCAGGCCGTTTTCTGACCCACGACGGGCGGCAGTTCTGTAACTTCTCCAGCAACGACTATCTCGGGCTGAGCCAGCATCCGGCCATCATTCGCGCCTGGCAGCAGGGCGCGGAGCGGTTTGGCGTGGGCAGCGGCGGCTCGGGACACGTCAGCGGATACACCGCGGCGCATCAGGCGCTGGAGGAAGCGCTTGCCGACTGGCTTGGCTACCCGCGCGCGCTGCTGTTTATCTCCGGCTTTGCCGCCAATCAGGCGGTTATTACCGCGCTGATGGAAAAAGAGGACCGCATAGTCGCCGACCGCCTGAGCCACGCTTCGCTGCTGGAGGCGGCAAACTTAAGCCCGGCGCAGCTGCGCCGCTTTGCCCATAACGATGCGGGGCAGCTCGCCGCGCTGCTGGATAAACCCTGCGACGGACAGCAGCTGGCGATCACCGAAGGGGTGTTCAGCATGGACGGTGACAGCGCGCCGCTTGCCGCGCTGCACGAGGCTGCAAAACGGCAAAACGCCTGGCTGCTGGTGGACGATGCCCACGGCACTGGCGTGATGGGCGACGAAGGACGCGGTAGCGCGCATCTGCAAAACGTGAAGCCGGAGCTGCTGATCGTCACCTTCGGCAAGGGCTTTGGCGTCAGCGGCGCCGCCGTGCTGTGCAGCGAGTCCGTCGCCGACTATCTGCTGCAGTTTGCCCGACACCTGATTTACAGCACCAGCATGCCCCCGGCGCAGGCCGTGGCGCTGTCTGCGTCGCTGGCGGTGATCCGCAGCGCAGAAGGGGATGAACGTCGCCAGCGGCTGGCGGAGCATATCTCCCGCTTCCGCCAGGGGTTAGCGGCGCTGCCCTTCCACAGTCCCGATTCGCAGAGCGCTATCCAGCCGGTGATTGTTGGCGAAAACGGCCGCGCGCTGGCGCTGGCACAGGCGCTGCGCGAGCGCGGCATATGGGTGACCGCCATCCGCCCGCCAACGGTCCCGCCGGGCACCGCGCGGCTACGCTTAACCCTGACGGCGGCTCATGAATCACCGGATATCCAGACGCTGCTGGAGGTGCTTCATGATGCCGGTGAATAAACAGGCCGTTGCGGCGGCATTTGGCCGGGCCGCGCAGAGCTATTCGCAGCACGATGAACTGCAGCGTCAGAGCGCGGAGGGGCTTCTGGCCGCGCTTGGCGAGAACCGTTTTCCGCAGGTGCTGGACGCCGGCTGTGGTCCCGGCAGCAACAGCCGCTACTGGCGCGGGGCGGGAAGCCTGGTCACGGCTATCGACCTCTCAGACCAGATGCTCGACGAGGCGCGCCAGAGGGAGGCAGCGGATCGCTATCTGCTGGCCGATATCGAGGCGATTCCGCTGGCGGATGCGCAGTTCGATCTGGTCTGGAGTCATCTGGCGGTCCAGTGGTGCAGCAGCCTGCCGCATGCCCTGCGCGAGCTATATCGCGTGGCGCGACCGGGCGGGAAGGTGGCCTTTACCACCCTGCTGGAAAGTTCGCTGCCGGAGCTGAATCAGGCGTGGAAAGCGGTGGATGAGCAGCCGCACGCGAACCGTTTTTTATCGCATGACCAGGTGACGCAGGCGCTGGCAGGCTGGCGCTACCGCAGCACGGTGCAGACCATCACCCTCAATTTTAGCGATGCGCTCAGCGCCATGCGCTCGCTGAAGGGCATCGGGGCTACGCACCTGCATGCCGGGCGGGAGAAAAAACCGCTGACCCGGGGCCAGCTGCAGCGTCTGGAGCTGGCCTGGCCGCAGCAGCGGGGTCATTTCCCGCTCTCTTATCAACTTTTTCATGGGATTATCGAACGTGACTGAACGTTATTTTGTTACCGGCACGGACACGGAAGTGGGCAAAACGGTTGCCAGCGCGGCCCTGCTGCAGGCTGCCCGTTTACAGGGAAAAACCACCGCCGGGTATAAGCCCGTCGCCTCTGGCAGCGAGATGACGGCGGAAGGGTTACGCAACACCGACGCGCTGGCGCTCCAGCGAAACAGCACGCGTGAACTCGCCTATTCAGCGGTCAATCCGTACACCTTTGCCGAGCCGACCTCGCCGCACATTATCAGCGCTGACGAAGGTCGTCCGATTGATTTCGCCGTGCTTTCAGCCGGGTTGCGGACGCTGGAAAGTCAGGCCGACTGGGTGCTGGTGGAAGGTGCAGGGGGCTGGTTTACGCCGCTTTCGGACACGCAGACGTTTGCTGACTGGGTGAAGGCCGAGCAGCTTCCGGTCATTCTGGTCGTCGGCGTTAAGCTGGGCTGCATCAATCACGCCATGTTGACCGCGCAGGCCGTACAGCAGGCCGGGCTGACGCTGGCGGGCTGGATAGCCAACGACGTGGTTGCACCGGGTAAACGACACCAGGAATATCTGGCGACGCTCAGGCGCGTTCTTCCCGCCCCGTGCCTCGGAGAAATTCCCTGGCTTGCTGACGGCGCGGAAAATGCCGACACCGGGCGTTATCTCGATCTCAGCGTCTTGCTTCCCGCGACATCCAGTGCGCGATAAGCTCGTCATCCAGTTCGTTAACGTGGCCCTGCGCCACGTTACGCCCTCGATAGAGCATACAGAAACGGTCCGCCACCCGACGGATAAACGACAGCTGCTGCTCCGCTAGCAGCACCGTCATACCTAACTCCCGGTTCAAGCGCAGCAGCAGCTGCCCCAGTCTCTGGGCGAAGCTGTGTCCTGCGCCGTGCAGGGGCTCATCGAGGATCAGCAGGTGCGGACGGTTCACCAGCGCATTAGCCAGCGCCAGCTGGTACTGGTCGTCCGGAGAGAGCGTGTTGGCGCGGGTCTGTCGCAGTGTGTAGAGCGCCGGAAACAGGTCATAAACGTCACTTTTCGCTTCCGGGTTGGGTTTCCCCATCGCCCGCATGGCGATATGCAGATTTTCCTCAATCGTTAGCTGGGAGAAGATCCGTCTGTCCTGCGGGACATAGCCTATCCCCGGTCCTGAGCGCTGTTCTGGCGGCAGGTTAAGCAAATCGCGCGGCGGCGCGCCCGCCTCATGCCAGATGATGCTGCCGCTTTCAACGGGCACTCTCCCGGCGATGCAATTCATGAGGGTGGTTTTCCCCATCCCCGGCAGGCCAACGACGCCTGTACACATCCCTTGCGGAAAATCCAAATTCACGTTCCATAGCGTATGTTGGCTTCCGTAAAACTGATTCACAGCACGCAGACTCAACATCTTTCTCTCCTTAAAATGTGTGTAGGTGAGGCTCGAGTTTGAATCTGCAAAACCCCTGCCAGAAACCGAAAAGTGTTTAAAAAAACGGCTTTTTTAGGAATAAATCACCGGAAAGCGGTTTATAAAAAACCGGATTGCACATCGACAGTGCTGGCGGTGTTGAGTTGTGGTGCAGAACCCGAAATGATTAAAATGTGAGCAAGATCCCATCGGTTGGTTATGAATGACGCAACTGTTAATCATCAAAAAATAGCTATAAAAATTTTTTGCAGCCGTCTCGTGGGAAAAACCGGGAATTTGCCGAGCGCCAGTCTGCATGGGCTGGAAGCAGTTATCCACTATTCCTGTGGATAACCATGTGCATTAGAGTTAGAAAACACGCGATAAGCGAGAGAAGACGCGGCTTACGCCCAAATTGGCGCGAAACGCGGCTTTAGAAAATATCGTTTATTATTTAATTGCTTAGATAAAAGCAATTCCCGTCATGAAAGTGTCACCCGTTGCCACAAAACTATCATTACCTGGCTTGACAAATGTTAAAAAAGAAAAAGTTCTGGGGATAACCTGACCTGACTGGTGTTTTATATTGTCACAGCCCAAATTTTGGCCGCTATCGCGCTAATCATTCAGGCGCTACTCTAAATATCCTGACATGCTACTGGTTTTTCATCCAGTGTTTTTTACTGGCATTCCTGGCAACAAGGAGTAAAATTACTCACCTGCCGCTTTTAACGTCATCAGGTTGTCGCCCATGAGTAAACCGTTCAAATTGAATTCTGCTTTCCGTCCATCTGGCGATCAGCCTGAGGCGATCCGTCGTCTGGAGGAGGGGCTGGAAGACGGGCTGGCGCACCAGACGCTGCTGGGGGTAACCGGCTCGGGTAAAACGTTCACCATTGCCAACGTGATTGCGGATCTCCAGCGCCCAACGATGGTGCTGGCACCCAATAAAACCCTGGCCGCGCAGCTTTACGGTGAGATGAAAGAGTTCTTCCCGGAAAATGCGGTGGAGTATTTCGTCTCCTACTACGATTACTACCAGCCTGAAGCCTACGTGCCGAGCTCTGACACCTTCATTGAGAAGGATGCCTCGGTGAACGAACACATCGAGCAGATGCGTCTGTCGGCCACTAAGGCGCTTCTGGAGCGTCGCGACGTGGTCGTCGTCGCATCGGTTTCCGCGATCTACGGTCTGGGCGATCCGGATCTCTATCTCAAGATGATGCTGCACCTGACGCAGGGGATGATCATCGATCAGCGCGCCATCGTCCGTCGTCTGGCGGAGCTGCAGTATGCCCGTAACGATCAGGCGTTCCAGCGCGGCACCTTCCGCGTACGCGGCGAGGTGATCGACATCTTCCCGGCGGAATCAGACGATATGGCGCTGCGCGTCGAGCTGTTTGACGAAGAGGTTGAACGCCTGTCGCTCTTCGACCCGCTGACCGGACACGTTGAGTCGGTGATCCAGCGCTTCACCATCTACCCGAAAACGCACTACGTGACGCCGCGCGAGCGTATCGTGCAGGCGATGGAAGAGATCAAAGTGGAGCTGGCCGAGCGCCGTAAGGTGCTTCTGGCGAACAATAAGCTGCTGGAAGAGCAGCGCCTGAGCCAGCGCACCCAGTTCGACCTTGAGATGATGAACGAGCTGGGCTACTGCTCCGGCATTGAAAACTACTCGCGCTTCCTCTCCGGGCGCGGGCCTGGCGAGCCACCGCCGACGCTGTTTGATTACCTTCCGGCAGACGGTTTGCTGGTGATCGACGAATCCCACGTTACAATCCCGCAGATCGGCGGGATGTACCGCGGTGACCGCGCGCGCAAAGAGACGCTGGTGGAGTACGGATTCCGCCTGCCGTCAGCGCTGGATAACCGTCCGATGAAGTTTGAAGAGTTTGAGGCGCTGGCGCCGCAAACCATTTACGTCTCGGCCACGCCGGGCAACTACGAGCTGGAGAAATCCGGTGAAGACGTTGTCGATCAGGTAGTGCGTCCAACGGGTCTGCTCGATCCCATTATTGAAGTTCGTCCGGTGGCCACGCAGGTGGACGATCTGCTCTCGGAAATTCGGGTCCGTTCCGCCATCAACGAGCGCGTGCTGGTGACCACGCTCACCAAGCGTATGGCGGAAGACCTCACCGAATATCTCGAAGAGCACGGCGAGAAGGTGCGCTATCTGCACTCGGATATTGACACCGTGGAGCGCATGGAGATTATCCGCGACCTGCGTCTGGGCGAGTTTGACGTGCTGGTGGGGATCAACCTGCTGCGAGAAGGTCTGGATATGCCGGAGGTCTCGCTGGTGGCGATTCTGGATGCGGATAAAGAGGGCTTCCTGCGTTCTGAACGCTCCCTGATCCAGACCATCGGCCGTGCGGCGCGTAACGTCAACGGTAAAGCGATTCTGTACGGCGACAAAATCACCCCGTCGATGGCGAAAGCGATCGGTGAAACGGAGCGCCGCCGCGAGAAACAGCAGCGCTACAACGAAGAGCACGGCATCACGCCGCAGGGGCTGAACAAGAAGGTGGTGGATATTCTGGCGCTGGGTCAGAACATTGCCAAAACCAAAGCGAAAGGTCGCGGCAAGGCGCGTTCAGTGGTGGAAGAAGATACCGTCGTGCTGACGCCGAAAGCGCTGCAGCAGAAAATCCACGAGCTGGAAGGGCAGATGATGCAGCACGCGCAGAACCTGGAGTTCGAAGAGGCGGCGCAGATCCGCGACCAGCTTCATCAGCTGCGGGATCTTTTCATCGCGGCATCGTGAGTGGGTTTTGCCCGGTGGCGCTGCGCTTACCGGGCCTACGGGGTTAGCGTCTTTTGTAGCCCCGGTAAGCGCAGCGCCACCGGGGGGGTTGCTAGCCCAGCGCCTGAATCGCCTTCTCCAGGGCCTCGCGCAGCAGATGACGGTCGTGGCGATACTTGATATCGCTGGCCTCCAGCGGCTCCTGCACCACCAGACGATCGCCAATCCCTGACACATCCACTTTTGGGCCCACGACTACGCCGTCAATGATTTTCTTGCCGACGTAATGCTCCATCAAATTGAGTTTGTCTGACAGCGACAGGCTCGCCGCCGCCGGGCTCAGTTCACGTCCCAGGTTACCGATGTACACCATCGGGGCTGGGGTACGGCGCAGCGCCTGCGCCAGCTCTTTCACCAGCAGAATGGGTATCAGGCTGGTATAAAAACTGCCCGGACCGATCAGGATAAGATCCGCTTCCCCGATGGCCTCTACCGCTTCCCTCGTGGCGGGCACGCTCGGATAGGTCATCAACTCCATTGGCGGCAGGAGGAGCTGGTCAATATTCACCTCGCCGTAAACTTCATGCCCTTCAGCGTCGATTGCCATCAAGTCAACCGGTTGTTCAGACATGGGGATCAGGAATGCGTCCACTTTGAGCAGATTACGGATTAAGTTGATGGCTTCCAGAGGCCGTACGCTCAGGTGATCAAGCGCCTTTAACATCAGATTTCCGAGGTTATGCCCGGAAAGTTCGCCATTACCCCCAAAACGGTACTCAAACATCGCCGACGCGACGCTTGGCTCGGTAATTAACTGGTTCAGGCAGTTGCGCATATCTCCCCAGGCAATGCCGCCTTCGGCACGACGAATGCGCCCGGTTGAGCCGCCGTTATCGGTGGTGGTCACTATCCCTGTCAGCCTTGAGCCGAGTGAGGACAAAGAGGACATAACCCGGCCTAAGCCGTGCCCGCCGCCAAGAGCGACCACTCGGTCAAGATCCGCAAAAGTGCGATTGCGCATACGTATTCCTTATCACGTTCGATCGCGTAACAGTAACCTAACTACCCCTAAAAGACGATGCCTCACCCGATGCAAAATGACGTATATCAATGTGAAAATGCGGTTTTTAGGTATTCTGTAGCGAAAATGCAGGATTGATACGCTATATAGATAATTATATAGCGTAAAGCGATAATGGCGCCGTCAGAATTTCCGCGCTACTATCGTCCTAACCACGTTTTCAAAATTGAAAACATACACTCTAGCCCTTGTGCCTGTGTCGAAAGATATGGCGCTCTGGCCGTGGCGAATTTGCCACCAGGGTACAGAAAGAAATGACTGTGCCTCCCGATCTGGAAAGGTGTACATGGCTTCACAACTTACTGATGCTTTCGCGCGTAAGTTTTATTACTTACGTCTGTCGATTACCGATGTGTGCAACTTCCGTTGCACCTACTGCCTGCCCGATGGCTACAAACCGGGCAGCGTCACCAATAACGGCTTTCTCTCCGTGGATGAAGTGCGCCGCGTCACGCGCGCCTTCTCTGAGCTCGGCACCGAAAAAGTGCGTCTGACCGGCGGTGAACCCTCTCTGCGCCGTGATTTTCCCGACATCATCGCCGCCGTGCGTGAAAACGAACGTATCCGCCAGATTGCGGTGACCACCAACGGTTACCGCATGGCGCGTGACGTGGCGAACTGGCGCGATGCGGGGCTGACGGCGATCAACGTCAGCGTCGATAGCCTGGACGCCCGTCAGTTCCATGCCATTACCGGCCAGGATAAATTCCAGCAGGTCATGGACGGTATCGACGCGGCATTTGCGGCCGGGTTCGAGAAGGTCAAAGTCAACACGGTACTGATGCGTGATGTGAACCATCATCAGCTCGATACCTTCCTGGCGTGGATCAAATCCCGCCCTATACAGCTGCGTTTTATCGAGCTGATGGAAACGGGTGAGGGGAGCGAGCTGTTCCGTCGCCATCACATCTCCGGCATGGTGCTGCGCGACGCGCTGCTGAAACGCGGCTGGATCCACCAGATCCGCCAGCGCAGCGACGGCCCGGCGCAGGTCTTCTGCCACCCGGATTACGAAGGTGAGATAGGGCTTATCATGCCCTATGAGAAGGACTTCTGCGCCAGCTGCAACCGCCTGCGCGTCTCCTCCGTTGGCAAGCTCCATCTTTGCCTGTTCGGCGACGGCGGCGTAGACCTTCGCGATCTGCTGGAAGACGATGCGCAGCAGGACGCGCTTGAAGCACGCATTTCTGAAGCGCTGACGCATAAAAAACAGACCCACTTCCTGCATCAGGGCAATACCGGCATTACTCAGAACCTGTCTTACATCGGCGGGTAATCAGGCTTAAGAAGGAATTAGAAGATGAGTCAGGTAAGCGCAGAATTTATCCCGACACGCATTGCCATTCTTACCGTTTCCGACCGCCGTGGCGAAGAGGATGATACCTCCGGCCACTGGCTGCGCGAGGCGGCCCATGACGCGGGGCATAGCATCGTCGATAAAGCGATCGTGAAGGAGAACCGCTACGCCATTCGCGCTCAGGTTTCGCAGTGGATTGCCAGCGATGAGGTGCAGGTGGTGCTGATCACCGGCGGCACCGGCTTTACCGCAGGCGATCAGGCCCCCGAAGCGCTGATCCCGCTGTTCGACCGCGAGGTGGAAGGCTTCGGCGAAGTGTTCCGCATGCTCTCCTTTGAAGAGATTGGTACCTCTACGCTCCAGTCGCGCGCCGTTGCCGGGGTGGCTAACAAAACCCTGATTTTCGCCATGCCGGGTTCGACCAAAGCCTGCCGCACCGCGTGGGAAAACATCATCGCCCCGCAGCTCGATGCCCGTACCCGTCCGTGTAATTTCCATCCCCATTTAAAGAAATAAGCTATGTCACAACTGACCCACATTAACGCCGCCGGCGAAGCGCATATGGTGGATGTTTCCGCCAAAGCTGAAACGGTACGCGAGGCGCGCGCGGAAGCGTTCGTCACCATGCTGCCGGAAACGCTGGCGATGATTATCGACGGCAGCCACCATAAGGGCGACGTCTTTGCCACCGCGCGCATCGCGGGTATTCAGGCCGCCAAGCGCACCTGGGATCTCATTCCGCTGTGCCATCCGCTGATGCTGAGCAAGGTGGAAGTGAACCTGCAGGCGCAGCCGGAGCAGAGCCGCGTGCGCATTGAGTCACTGTGCCGCTTAACCGGCAAAACCGGCGTGGAGATGGAGGCGTTGACGGCGGCCTCCGTGGCGGCGCTGACCATCTACGATATGTGTAAAGCGGTGCAGAAAGATATGGTGATTGGCCCGGTGCGCCTGCTGGCAAAAAGCGGCGGCAAATCCGGTGATTTTAAGGTGGACAGCCATGATTAAGGTGCTCTTTTTTGCGCAGGTGCGCGAGCTGGTGAATACCGACAGCCTGACGCTGGATGCGTCCTTCGAAAACGTCGCTGCCCTGCGCGCGCATCTGGCGGCACAAAGCGACCGCTGGGCGCTGGCGCTGGACGAAGGCAAGCTGCTGGCCGCCGTTAACCAGACGCTGGTGGAGTTCACCCATCCGCTGAAGGAAGGCGATGAAGTGGCCTTCTTCCCACCGGTGACGGGGGGCTAAGATGGCTGAAACACGAATTCTGGTGAGCCCCGAGCGTTTTAACGTGGGAACCGAATACAGCTGGCTGGCGGAACGCGATGAAGACGGCGCGGTCGTCACCTTCACCGGCAAAGTGCGCAACCACAACCTGGGTGACAGCGTGAAGGCGCTGACGCTGGAGCACTATCCGGGGATGACCGAGAAGTCGCTGGCGGAGATTGTCGACGAGGCGCGGAGCCGCTGGCCGCTTGGCCGCGTCACGGTGATTCACCGCATCGGCGAGATGTGGCCCGGCGAGGAAATTGTCTTTGTCGGGGTGACCAGCGCACACCGCGGCAGCGCGTTTGCGGCAGGGGAGTTCATTATGGATTACCTCAAAACCAAAGCGCCGTTCTGGAAGCGCGAAGCCACGCCGGAAGGTGACCGCTGGGTAGAATCGCGTGACAGCGATAAACAAGCCGCCAGCCGTTGGTAGTCGGTTTACGTGGATGTGTTAATCTTAACGTGTGTGTCTACTTAAACTTAATCAGGAGTGAATCATGGACCGATTTCCGCGTTCCGATTCAATAGTACAGCAGACCCGTAGCGGCCTGCAGACGTATATGGCTCAGGTGTACGGCTGGATGACGGTTGGCCTGCTGCTTACCGCGTTTATCGCGTGGTATGCGGCGAACACGCCGGAGCTGATGATGTTTATCTTCTCCAGCAAGATCACCTTCTTTGGGCTGATTATCGCGCAGCTGGCGCTGGTGTTTGTGCTTTCTGGCCTGGTGCAAAAGCTGAGTGCCGGAATGGCGACCACGCTGTTTATGCTCTATTCGGCGCTGACCGGGCTGACGCTTTCCAGTATTTTCATCGTCTACACCTACTCTTCCATCGCCAGCACCTTCGTGGTGACCGGCGGGATGTTCGGCGTGATGAGCCTGTACGGTTACACCACCAAACGTGACCTGAGCGGCTTCGGCAACATGCTGTTTATGGGGCTGATTGGGATTGTGCTGGCATCGCTGGTGAACCTGTGGCTGAAGAGCGACGCGCTGATGTGGGCTGTGACCTATATCGGGGTGGTGATCTTCGTTGGATTGACGGCGTATGACACCCAGAAGCTGAAAAACATCGGCGAGCAGATCGACGTACGCGACAGTTCAAACCTGCGCAAATACTCAATTCTGGGCGCGCTGACGCTGTATCTGGACTTCATCAACCTGTTCCTGATGCTGCTGCGGATTTTCGGCAACCGTCGCTAGGATTGTTTTGCCGGGTGGCGGCTTCGCCTTACCCGGCCTACGAAACGCGAACCGTAGGTCGGGTAAGGCAAAGCCGCCACCCGACTTGTTCACTTCGCTAACATCCTCTCATTCTTCGCCCGCAGCTTCTTCGCCCGGCTCTCCAGCGCCAGATAACAGACCGTTGCCAGCGCCAGCGGCAGGAAGTAATACAGCATGCGGTACGCCAGCAGGGCGGCGATAATCGTTCCCTGAGTGACATGCTCCCCGGCCAGAAGGGCAATAAATACCGCTTCCAGCACGCCGATCCCCGCCGGAATATGCACAATCACGCCCGCAATACTGCTCACCAGCAGCACGCCCAGCACGAAGAAGTAATTCACGTCCTCGCCAATCAGCAGCCAGATAATGGCCCCCATCGCCATCCAGTTGGCGCTGGAGACCACCATTTGCAGTACCGCGAACTTCCATGAGGGCAATACCAGCTTTTGCCCCTTGATGGTCATATGGCGGCGTTTAGCAAAGGCGCAGGCCCACAGATAAACGGCGATGATCAGCAGCAGCACGATGCCCAGAATGCGCAGCGTGGCCTCGTCGATATACCAGTGCGCGGGCAGCTGCACCACGCCGATGGTGAAGATCGCCCCGCCGAGCAGAATATAGCCCAGCCAGTTGGTGGTGATGCTTAACGAGAAAATACGCGTGATGGTCCCGCCCGGCAGGCCAAGGCGCGAATAAAGGCGGTAGCGCATGCCAATGCCGCCGACCCAGGTGCTCAGCGTCAGGTTAAAGGCGTAGCAGATAAACGACACCAGCATCACCTGGCGCTTGGCCAGCTTGTGGCCGCAGTAGGCGCGGCCCAGCAGGTCATAACAGCCGTACATCAGGTAGCTCACGATAACCAGCCCCACGGCGCCCAGCAGCACCATCCGGTTGTAGTTGCGGATGACTTTCCACACCTCTTCCCAGTCGACTTTTTGCGCGTACACCACCAGCAGTACCGCGACGGCGATAAAGAACAGCCAGGTGAGGATTTTCTTTGCCAGCTTCCAGCGAGGATGCGATTTCGACATCAGGTTTTCCCTCCGTCTTCCGCTTCAATGCGGTCCTGAGTTTCCATTTCGGGTTGAACCGGCGGGTCCACCTGCGCCAGCTTTGGCGTATGCGCGGGCAGCCAGCCGACCATCGCCGGGAAGTGTCGCAGGAAGTGGAACACCACCACGCTGATGCCCAGGTTCCACCAGGTACGTTTAGGAACCATGGATTCGTCCACGCGCACGCTGTCGTTAACGATCAACGCCTGCAGGTTATCCCGCAGGGTCTGGTTAAACTGGCGATCGTGAATGATCAGGTTGGCTTCAAGGTTGAGCGATAAGCTCAGCGGATCGAGGTTACTGGAGCCCACGGTGGCCCAGTGATCGTCCATCAGCGCCACTTTGCCGTGCAGCGGTCGGCGGCGATATTCGTAGATCTGTACGCCGCCCTTCACCAGGTAGTTATACAGCAGCCGCGCGCCGACTTTGACGATTGGCATATCCGGCTCGCCCTGCACAATCAGCTTCACGCGTACCCCGCGTCGCGCCGCATTGCGCATGGCGTGCAGCAGACGATAGCCCGGGAAAAAGTAGGCGTTAGCAATAATCACTTCGCGCTTCGCGTTGGCGAGCATCTTGAGATAATGACGTTCAATGTCGTCCCGGTGTTCGCCGTTATCCCGCCAGACGAAAAGGGCCTGCGCTTCGCCGGGCTTCCGGTTCTCTTCAGGGCGATGGCGACGTCTCCACCAGCGGCGAACGGCCTCTTTACCCGGCAGGTTCTCCAGCTCAAACAGTAAAATGTCCTGCACCACCGGGCCTTCAATGCGAATGGCGTAGTCCTGCTTGGCTTCCGGGCCGTAGTCGGACATATGCTCAGCGGAGTAGTTAATGCCGCCGACAAACGCCACCGTCTCGTCCACCACCACAATTTTGCGGTGCATCCGCCGGAAAAGGTTGGTACGCATGCCGAACAGGCGAGGGCCGGGATCGTAGTAGCGGAACACCACGCCCGCGGAGGTCAACTCATTCACAAACGCATCGCTGAGATCCGGCGAGCCATAGCCATCAAGCAGCACTTCAATTTTGACGCCGCGCTGTGCGGCTCGCAGCAGCACGCTGTGCAACTGCTTGCCGACGTTATCTTCGAACCAGATAAAGGTCTCGAGGATCACCTTCTGCTGCGCGTTATCAATCGCCTTGAACACGGCCGGGTAGTACTCGTCTCCGTTGACCAGCAGCGTGATTCGGTTGCCTTCCTGCCAGGAACATTTCATAGGTGGATCTCCGCGCTGAGCGGGGCGTGGTCGGAAAGATGTCGCCAGTTGAGGAGCGCCAGGGCGGTCGGGCTGCTGGCGTGGGCGTTTTTCACGTAGATACGGTCAAGCCGAAGCAGCGGGAAACGGACCGGGAAGGTGCGCGCAGGCCTGCCGTTGGCGCGAGTAAAAATCTCTTCCAGCCCGGCATCTACCTTCAACGGATGGTTTGCCCGCTGTCGCCAGTCGTTGAAATCGCCCGCCACGACCACCGGTTCACCTTCGGGAAGCGCGTTGGCCCATTCGGCCAGCATTTTCAGCTGCGCCTGACGATGGGCTTCGCGAAGGCCCAGATGAACACAGCCGACATGGACTGGTCGCTCGAGGTCGGGCGGGGTAATGCGGCAGTAAAGCAGGCCGCGTTTTTCGCTCTCCCCGACGGAAACGTCGCGGTTTTCGTAATGTTCAATGGGGTAACGGGACAGCACCGCGTTGCCGTGATGCCCTTCCGGGTAGACCGCGTTGCGGCCGTAGGCGTAATCACTCCACATGGTATCGGCCAGAAATTCATAGTGCGGCGTGTCGGGCCAGTTCTCAAAGTGGAGCGGATGCACTTCGTGTGCGCCCATCACTTCCTGCAGGCAGACAATATCCGCGCTGACGGTGCGTACCGCGTCGCGCAGCTCCGGTAAAATGAAGCGGCGATTAAATGCTGTGAAGCCCTTATGAATGTTTATCGTCAGCACCTTAAGCGAGAAATGCTGCATTTTTTGAGTCATAAGCTCCTTCCTGAGTGACTATCCCAATGAAAATAAAGTGTAGTCGGCGTCACAAAAAGATGCGGCGTTACGGAATTTTCCGTAAAGTGCGGTAGTCTGATTAAGCAGAGAAAAATCCTTCAGGAGAGAAGCCATGAAGTGGCAACAACGTGTTCGTGTCGCAACTGGCCTGAGTTGCTGGCAGATAATGTTGCATTTACTGGTCGTGGCCGTACTGGTGATGGGCTGGATGAGCGGCACGCTGGTGCGTGTTGGCCTGGGGCTATGCGTCCTTTATGGCGTCACCGTGCTGTCGATGCTGTTCTTACAGCGCCACCATGAAGCGCGCTGGCGCGAGGTGGGTGATGTGCTCGAAGAGCTCACCACCACCTGGTATTTTGGTGCGGCGATGATTGTGCTGTGGCTGCTGTCGCGCGTGCTGCAAAACAACCTGCTGCTGGCTCTGGCGGGTCTGGCTATCCTCGCAGGGCCTGCGGTCGTCTCGCTGCTGACCAAAGAGAAAAAGCTACGCGATGTTGCGTCTAAACATCGCGTACGCCACTGAGCCCGTCGTGGCCGCGATGACCAGTAGCGGCCACAAACTTCCCCAGACAATATCCAGACTCGCATCCTTCAGATAGATTTGCTTGGTGATATCCGTAAAATGCCGAATCGGATTTACCCACGTCAGATCCTGTAGCCATACCGGCATATTCTCGACGGGCGAAACATAACCCGAGAGCAAAATCGCGGGCATCATAAAGACGAATACCCCGATAAACGCCTGCTGCTGCGTCGAGCAGAGCGCCGAGATGAGCAGTCCAAACCCCACCAGCGACAGCCCGTAAATTACCATTGTGAAGTAAAACAGCGCCAGCGAACCGGCAAACGGGATTTGGTAGGCCCAAATGCCTACCCCCAACACGATGGTGGCCTGGAACGTCGCGACAATCAGCGCCGGGACCGCTTTGCCGACAAAGATTTGCCAGGTGGCGAGCGGGGAGACCAGCAGCTGGTCCAGCGTGCCCTGTTCGCGCTCGCGGGCGACGGACAGGGAGGTGACGATCATCACCCCGATGGTGGTGATCATGGCGATCAGCGACGGCACCACGAACCACTTGTAGTCCAGATTCGGGTTGTACCAGTTGCGCACCACCAGCTCGCTGTTGTTGGGCTTCGGTTTGCCGTCCATCAGCTCCTGCTGGTAATCCTTCACCACCTGCTGCAGATAGTTCGCTGCGATCTGGGCGCTGTTGGAGTTACGTCCGTCGAGAATCAGCTGCATCGGCGCGGTCTGGAAGGTATCCAGATTGCGGGAGAAATCCGCCGGGAACCGCACCAGCAGCAGCGCTTTTTGCGTGTCGATAGTGGGCTGGATCGCCTGCGGGCTTTTCAGCAGCAGGATGTGCGTAAAGGCTTTGGCACGGGCAAAGCGCTGCGTCAGCTCGACGGAATGTTTGCCGTTGTCTTCGTTGTAAATGGCGATGGTGGCGTTGGTCACCTCAAGGGTGGCGGCGAACGGGAACAGTAAAACCTGGATCAGCACCGGCAAGACCAGAATGGCGCGGGTTTGCGGCTCGCGCAGCAGGGATTGCAGCTCTTTGCGTATTAACGTCCATAATCGGTGAAACATCGCATCGTCCTCCAGTCGGGTGGCGCTTGCGCTTACCCGACCTACAAATCGTAGGCCCGGTAAGCGTAGCGCCACCGGGCGAAATATTTGCACGGCGTTAATCTAACCGCCGTTTGGTTTTCATCCACGTCAACCCGATAAACATTACCGCCGACGCCATCAAAAACAGGGTGTTGATAATCAGCACCACCGGAATATTCCCCGCCAGAAACAGGCTTTGCAGCGTGCTCACGAAGTATCGCGCCGGGATGATGTAGGTCACGGCGCGGATCACCGCAGGCATACTGTCTATCTGGAAGATAAACCCGGAGAGCATAATCGACGGTAAAAAGGCGGCGTTGAGGGCCACCTGCGCGGCGTTAAACTGGTTGCGGGTGATGGTGGAGATGAGCAGCCCCATCCCCAGCGTGCTGAGTAAAAACAGGCTGGTGATAAAAAACAGCACCACCAGCGAGCCGCGATACGGCACGCCGAGAATAAAGACCGAGACGAGCATACAGAGCAGCATCGCCAACATGCCGAGGAAATAGTAGGGGATGAGCTTACACAGCAGCAGCTCGACCCGCGTCACTTCGGTAGAAAGCAGCGCCTCCATGGTGCCGCGCTCCCACTCGCGGGCGATCACCAGCGAGGTCAGAATCGCGCCGATGACCGTCATGATGATCGTCACCGCGCCCGGAATGATAAAGTGCTGGCTGATGGCGGCGGGGTTAAACCAGTAGCGCGTCTGCACGTCGATGAGCGGTTCAAACGTCTCGCCCCGGTCTTCCGCCCGCTGCATCTGCCAGAGCTGCCAGATCCCCTCCGCGTAGCCCTGCACGAAGTTGGCGGTGTTCGGCTCGCTGCCGTCGGTAATCACCTGGATCGGCGCATCGGTATTTGCCCGCGCCATATTGGCGGCAAAATCCACCGGAATGACGATCAGACCGCGAATTTTCCCGGCCTGCATTTTCTGGATCAACTCCTGCCTGTTATCGCTGATGGTGGCGTCAATGTAGGGCGATCCGGTCATGGCGTGAGTAAAGTCCAGCGCATCTTCACTCTGCTGCTCCAGCAAAATCCCGACCCGCAGCTTGCTGGAGTCCAGGTTAATGCCGTAGCCAAAGATAAACAGCAGCAGCAGGGGGATCACTACCGCAATCAGCCAACTGCTGGGGTCACGCACGATCTGCCGCGTCTCTTTAACGCACAGCGCGCGCACCCTGCGCCAGGAAATGGCATTACTGCGCATGGGCATTCTCCTTATCCCAGTCGTGGATGAGGGTGATAAACGCCTGCTCCATGGTTGGGTCCGGGACCTCATCATCGGCGGCCTGGTTTTTCAGGTCGTCCGGGGTGCCGTGGGCAATCAGCTTGCCGCGATACACCAGCCCGATGCGGTCGCAGTACTCCGCCTCGTCCATGAAGTGGGTGGTCACCATCACGGTCACGCCTTTTTCCACCATACTGTTGATGTGCAGCCAGAACTCGCGGCGGGTAATGGGGTCAACGCCTGAAGTCGGCTCATCAAGAAACAGAATATCCGGCTCGTGCATCAGCGAGCAGGCCAGCGCCAGCCGCTGCTTAAAGCCGAGCGGCAGCTCGTCGGTGGCGTGGGAGGCAATGTTGGTTAAGGCGAAGGCGTCACTCATGCGCCGGATTTTCTCGTTCTGCGCCCGCCCGCGCAGGCCGTACACGCCGGAGAAAAAGCGCAGATTCTGCTCGACCGTCAGGTTGCCGTACAGGGAAAACTTCTGCGCCATATAGCCGAGATGCTGGCGCGCCTTGCCGGAGCTGACCTTCAGATCCATATCCAGCACCAGCGCCTTGCCGGACGTCGGCACCAGCAGGCCGCACATCATCTTAAAGGTGGTCGATTTTCCCGCGCCGTTCGGCCCGAGCAGGCCAAAAATCTCCCCGCGTTTAACCGCAAAGTTGACGTTATCGGTGGCGGCGAAATCCCCGAACTTTTTGGTGAGGGATTTGGCTTCAATCACCGTTTCGCCCGGCGTGCCTTCCACCGTATGCAGAATGGCGGCAAGCGGCGACTCTGACGTACCCGCGCCGCCCAGCAGGTCGATAAACGCGTCCTCAAAGCGCGGTGCGGTCTCTTCTATCTCGATCTCAGGCATTCCCTGCGCCTGGCGAACGTCGTCGGCGGTGGCCTCTTTTTTGAGAATAATGCGCACCGAGCGGCCCTGGATCATCCCGTCGCTGACCTGCGGCAGCCTGAGCACCCGCTGCAGCAGCCTGCGGTTGGACTCCTGCGGGCTATGCAGCAGGAAGCTGCGTCCGGCCATGCTCTGCGTCAGCGTCGTCGGCTCGCCCTGATAAAGCAGTTCGCCTTCGTTCATCAGCAGCACGTCCCGACACTGTTCCGCTTCGTCGAGGTAGGAGGTGCTCCAGAGGATCAGCATCCCGTCGCCCGCCAGCTCGTGCACCATCTGCCACAGTTCACGGCGGGAAATCGGGTCTACGCCGACGCCGGGCTCGTCCAGCAGCAGCACTTTCGGCTCGCCGACCAGCGTGCAGGCCAACCCCAGCTTCTGCTTCATCCCGCCGGAGAGCTTGCCCGCCAGCCGGTCGGTGAACGGGCCGAGGGAGGTAAACTCCAGCAGGCGCGCGAAGGTTTTCTGTCGGGTTTCGCCGGTGACGCTGCGCAGGTCGGCGTACAGGTTCAGGTTTTCCATCACCGTCAGGTCTTCGTACAGGCCAAACTTCTGCGGCATATAGCCGAGCATGGCGTGGAGCGCGCCGTCGTCCTTGATCGGGTCAAGACCGAGCACGCTGGCGCTTCCTTCATCCGACTTGAGCAACCCCGCCAGCATCCGCATCAGCGTGGTTTTCCCCGCGCCGTCCGGGCCGACCAGCCCGGTCACGTAGCCTTTCTGGATGGTGCAGTTCAGCGGCGCGACGGCCGGTTTGTCCATTCCCGCGAAGCGTTTAACCAGATTGTTGAGCTGAATAACCGCGTCATTCATGTCGTTCCCCGTTGTCTACTTTTACGGTGACGGGCATGCCCTGACGCAGCGCGTCGTCCGCATCGGTGACAATGATGCGCAGGCGATACACCAGGTCGGTACGCAGGTCCGGTGTTTCAACGGTTTTCGGCGTGAATTCGGCGGTAGGGGAGACAAAGCCCACTTTACCGTGATACGGCTTGTCCGGGCGGCCGTCGGTATAGAGCAGCAGCTCGCGGCCCGGCTGCATCTGTCCGAGGTTCGGCTCGTCAATGTAGGCGCGCACCCACACCGGGCGGGTCAGGGAGAGCGTTAACACGGTGCTGCCCGCGCTGAGCATGCTGCCCGGCTCCACGGCGCGGGTCATCAGCGTGCCGTCAGACGGGGCGATTAAGGTGGTGTCGCGCAAATCCAGCTCCGCCTGAGCCAGCTGCGCCTGCGCCTGTTCAAGGCTGGCTTTCGCCTGGGCGATATCCTGCGCGCGGTTACCGGTGCGGTACTGGCTTAACTTATCCTGGGCGGATTTCAGCGTCGCCTGCGCCTGGTCGCGGGACGAGCGCGCATTCTCCAGGTCGTTGGCGGAAATAGTGCGGCTTTTCCACAGCCCCTGCTGGCGCGCGTAGAAGTTCTGCGCGTAGTCATAGGCGGCTTGCGCCTGCTTAACGGCGGCGGCGGCCTGGGCGATCTCTTCGTCGCGATAGCCCGCCAGCATCAGGTCATATTGCGCCTGGGCGACGGATACGCCCGCTTTAGCCTGCATCAGCGCGTTCTCATAGGGCGCTTTATCCAGCATCCCCAGCGTCTGCCCGGTTTTAATGGCGTCGCCTTCGTCCACGCTCAGCGAGGCGAGACGTCCGCCGACGCGGAAGCTCATGTTCACCGTGCGAATATCCACGTTGCCGTACAGCGTCAGGCCTTTATCCTGATGGCTTTGATACCACAGCCATCCACCGACTCCGGCGGCAAGCAAAACAACAACCACCAGAATGATGGCGACAGGTTTTTTCATGACTTCAGGCTCCTTTGCGTTAAGCCTTGCAGGATCAGATCGAGATGACAGGCGATGACCTGGCCAATCTGCGCGGCTTTATCCTCATCAAATTGTGTCCAGCCGGTGCGTAACAGGATGGTTTCCCTGCCCAGACGGAAGGCAAGGATTTCACCCAGCAGGGCGTGGGTATGCAAAATTGTCTCAGTATCACCGGCGTCCCGCCCGGTATAGGCGGCGATCAGCCGGGTAAGATGGGTATGCATCGGGGCAATCACCCGATCGTGTACCCGCTGGTAGGCGACTGTCGGGGAGAGCTGCTCGCGGGAGATAAACTTGCTCAGGTTGAGCGTATCGTCGTGCGTCAGCAGGCGGATCATGTTGTGGCAAGCGTTGAGAATAAGCTGGCGAACGGCGGCGCGATCGGGCGACGGCTGGCCGAGCAGCGCGGTGGCTTCCTCAACGTGCGGGTGAAACTGCGTGCCGATAAAATCGGCGATCCACTCGGCGCAGGCGAGGTATAAATCCTCTTTTGAGCCAAAATAGTAGGTAATCGCCGCAATGTTCTGCCCGGCCAGCGCGGCAATATCGCGCGTGGTTGCATGCAGCCCGTACTCACCAAACTGCGCCAGCGCGGCGGCGATAAGCTGATTTTTGGCCTGTTCACCTTTGGTTGTTGTGGGTGTCGTATTCATGGCGGCATTAAAAATTAATCAATCGATTGATTAAGATTATGCCTGATTCACGCTAACGTCGAGGGAACGCTGAGGGATATTTTATGCGCCACGTCACAAAAGCTGCTACACTCCGCTCCTTCGCGACATTGTGGTTTTTGTCCTCCCCTATTCGTTATATCTCCCTGAAAACTACACCTGTGATGGTCGGGGCGGTTCGGAGTTTTTATGTCTTTTGATTCCCTTGGCCTGAACCCGGAAATTCTGCGCGCGATCGCAGAGCAGGGCTACGTTGAGCCAACCCCAATCCAGCAGCAGGCGATCCCCGCTGTTCTGCAGGGTCGTGACCTGATGGCGAGCGCCCAGACCGGCACCGGTAAAACCGCGGGCTTTACGCTGCCGCTGTTAGAGCTGCTGGTAAAAAACCAGCCGCACGCCAAAGGCCGTCGTCCGGTTCGTGCCCTGATCCTGACCCCAACCCGCGAGCTGGCAGCCCAGATTGGCGAGAACGTGCGTGACTATAGCCGCTATCTCAACATTCGCTCGCTGGTGGTTTTCGGTGGCGTTAGCATCAACCCGCAGATGATGAAGCTGCGCGGCGGCGTGGACGTGCTGATAGCAACGCCGGGCCGTCTGCTGGATCTGGAGCACCAGAACGCGGTGAAGCTCGATAGCATTGAAATTCTGGTGCTGGACGAAGCCGACCGCATGCTCGACATGGGCTTCATCCACGATATTCGTCGCGTGCTGGCCAAGCTGCCTGCGCGTCGTCAGAACCTGCTCTTCTCCGCGACCTTCTCCGACGAGATCAAGGCGCTGGCGGAAAAGCTGCTGCATAACCCGCTGGAAGTGGAGGTGGCGCGTCGCAACACCGCCTCTGAGCAGGTGACGCAGCACGTTCACTTTGTTGATAAAAAGCGCAAGCGGGAACTGCTCTCCCAGATGATCGGTCAGGGTAACTGGCAGCAGGTGCTGGTCTTTACCCGCACCAAGCACGGTGCCAACCACCTGGCGGAACAGCTGAATAAAGACGGTATCCGCAGCGCGGCGATCCACGGTAACAAGAGCCAGGGCGCGCGTACCCGTGCGCTGGCGGACTTCAAATCCGGCGACATCCGCGTGCTGGTGGCGACCGACATCGCCGCCCGTGGCCTCGACATTGAAGAGCTGCCGCACGTGGTGAACTACGAGCTGCCAAACGTGCCGGAAGATTACGTTCACCGCATCGGACGTACCGGCCGCGCGGCGGCAACCGGTGAAGCGCTTTCTCTGGTCTGCGTAGATGAACACAAGCTGCTGCGCGATATCGAACGCCTTCTGAAGAAAGAGATCCCGCGCATCGAAACCCCGGGCTACGAAGTTGACCCGTCGATTAAAGCCGAGCCGATTCAGAACGGTCGTCAGGGTGGCGGTGGACGTGGCCAGGGCGGCGGCGGTCGTGGTCAGCAGCCGCGTCGTGCTGAGGGTGGTGCGCCAAAATCATCCGGCAAACCGCCGCGTCGTAACAACGACAGCAAACCGGCGGGTGAAAACCCGTGGCGCAGCGGCGAAGGGAAACCAGCAGGAGAAGGGCAGCGTCGACGCCGCCCGCGCAAGCCTGCTAACCCGCAGTAATCTGGAAGCCCGGTCGTAAAGCCGGGCTTTTCTTTTTGCGGCAGCGAAGAGAAAGTGCCACAATAGTGGCTGTTTATACAGTATTTCAGGTTTTCCAATGGCTTTAACCGCTGCGCTCAAGGCGCAAATTGGCGCATGGTATAAGGCGCTACAACAGCAGATCCCCGATTTTATCCCCCGAGCGCCGCAGCGGCAGATGATTGCTGACGTGGCAAAAACGCTCGCCGGGGACGACGGGCGACATCTGGCGATTGAAGCCCCGACCGGCGTCGGGAAAACCTTGTCGTACCTCATTCCCGGCATCGCGATCGCGAGGGAAGAGGACAAAACGCTGGTGGTCAGCACCGCCAACGTGGCGCTGCAGGATCAGATCTTCAGCAAGGATTTACCCCTGTTGCGCAAAATCATCCCCGACCTGCGGTTTACGGCAGCCTTTGGGCGCGGGCGTTACGTGTGCCCGCGTAACCTGGCGGCGCTGGCCAGCAGCGAGCCGAATCAACAGGACTTGCTCGCGTTTCTGGATGACGAGCTGACGCCAAACAATAAGGCCGAGCAGGAGCAGTGTGCAAAGCTCAAAGCCGAGCTCGACGGCTATAAGTGGGACGGCCTGCGGGATCACACCAGCCAGGCCATCAGCGACGACCTGTGGCGCAGGCTCAGCACCGATAAAGCCAGCTGCCTGAACCGCAACTGTCACTACTACCGCGAGTGCCCGTTCTTTGTCGCCCGGCGTGAGATCCAGGAGGCGGAAGTGGTAGTGGCAAACCACGCGCTGGTGATGGCCGCGCTCGAGAGCGAAGCGGTGCTGCCGGAACCTAAAAACCTGCTGCTGGTGCTTGATGAAGGCCATCATCTGCCGGACGTGGCGCGGGACGCGCTGGAGATGAGCGCCGAAATCACGGCGCCCTGGTTCCGCCTGCAGCTGGATCTCTTCTGCAAGCTGGTGGCGACCTGCATGGAGCAGTTCCGCCCGAAAACCACGCCGCCGCTGGCGGTGCCCGAGCGGCTGAGCGACCACTGCGAAGAGGTCTACGGCCTGATCTCATCGCTCAACAACATCCTGAATCTTTATCTTCCGGCAGCCCAGGAGGCTGAACACCGCTTTGCGATGGGAGAGCTACCGGAAGAGGTGATGGAGATCTGCCAGCAGCTGGCGAAGCATCTGGAAAAGCTGCGCGGCCTGGCGGAGATGTTCTTAAACGATCTGAGCGAGAAAACCGGCTCGCATGACGTGGTGCGTCTGCACCGCATTCTGCTGCAGATGAACCGCTCGCTGGGGATGTTTGAAGCGCAGAGCAAGCTCTGGCGGCTGGCCTCGATGGCGCAGGCGTCCGGCGCGCCGGTCACCAAATGGGCCACCCGCGACGTGCGGGACGGGCAGGTTCACCTCTTTTTCCACTGCGTCGGCATCCGCGTGGCCGATCAGCTGGAAAAGCTGATCTGGCGCAGCGTGCCGCACGTGGTTGTCACCTCCGCCACGCTGCGTTCCCTGAACAGTTTTTCTCGTTTGCAGGAGATGAGCGGACTGAAAGAGAAAGCGGGCGACCGTTTCGTGGCGCTGGACTCGCCGTTTAACCACTGCGAACAGGGCAAGCTGGTTATTCCGCGCATGAAATTCGAGCCGCTCATCGACAACGAGGAGCAGCACATTGCGGAAATGGCGGCCTACTTCCGCGAACAGGTCGAGAGTAAAAAGTACCCCGGCATGCTGGTGCTGTTTGCCAGCGGGCGCGCGATGCAGCGCTTCCTGGAGCACGTCACCGACCTGCGTTTACTCCTGCTGGTGCAGGGCGATCAGCCGCGCTATCGGCTGGTTGAAACCCACCGCAAGCGCATCGATAACGGCGAGCGCAGCGTGCTGGTAGGGCTACAGTCCTTTGCTGAAGGTCTGGATTTGAAAGGGGACTACCTGACGCAGGTTCACATCCATAAAATCGCCTTCCCGCCTATCGACAGCCCGGTGGTGATCACCGAAGGCGAATGGCTGAAAAGCCTCAACCGCTTTCCGTTTGAGGTGCAGAGTTTACCCGCGGCGTCGTTTAACCTGATTCAGCAGGTCGGGCGTCTGATTCGTAGCCACGGCTGCTGGGGAGAGGTGGTAATTTATGACAAGCGTTTACTCACTAAAAACTACGGTCAGCGGCTGCTGAACGCGCTGCCCGTTTTCCCGATTGAACAACCGGATGTACCGGAAGTAAAAAAACGCCCGGCAAAATCCTCTGCCGGGCGTACAAAAAGCATCCGTGCTAAGAGGCGCGGTCCTACTGGTAAATAAACGTAACCTGAACAACGCTGCTGAATGTGCCGGCGGTAACGGGCAGGGCGGTGGCGTAATAGCGGGCAGAAAGCGGGAAATCAGCGGTATGATCGTCCTGATTCACCAGAACGCTGAAGCTTGCCTGCGGGGCGATGAGCATCTTATCCGGGCGATCGGCCAGCTCCAGCGCCAGCCCACCGGCCGTACCGGTGTTAGCGAATTTATTCGGGTGCGCGCCGTCGGCCTGGCCAATAAATGTCGCCGTCGCAAGCGTGGTGGTTGACGGGCATTTTGACAGCGTCAAATCAAACGCTTTCCACTCGCCGGTATCCCCCACGTCCTTAAAATTACCCGCCACAGCCTGACCCAGATTGACCGTCAGGTTCTGGCTGGCGCTATCGACCGTGCAGGTATTGGCGTAAATGTTGCCGGTCATCTCTATCTGAATATCCTCCGCATAAGCGTTGGCCAGCAGGCCGAGGGTCAGGAAAATCAAATATCTCTTCATTGTGAGCCTACTTATACGCAACGGTAATGGTCGCGACGGTATTGGCCGGTCCGGGGGTGACGGTATCGCTTATCTGCTCGTAGCGTACCTTGAAGGGAATGTTTAGCGTTTCGTTGGCGTTTGCGGGGCTTGAGGTGGTGAAGTATTCATCAAAAGCCGGAATCTTGTTATCGGAGACGATAGATACCCCCACCCCTGTTGCCACGCCGCTTTCCGGGGTCAGCTTAATGACCCCTTCGTAGCCGGGGACATAGCCGTTCGCGCTGCTGATCTTCAGCTCCGGCTGAACCGTCGTATTACAGTTCAGGCTAACGTTAAAGTCCTTTTCGTCGGTGAGCAGGCCGGTTGAGAAAAACTGGCTCACGGGAAAATCGCCCAGCACCACGGTCAGGCTTTTTGGCGAGACGGAGCAGGTCACCTGCTGGACATTGATGTTCCCTGCGTAGGAGACAGAGTTTGGATCGCCGATGCCATCGTGGTGATAAACACCAATCCCAAAACGGGTCTGACTTTGATTCAGCGTGCCTGACGTCACCGTATCGCTGGTTTTGACCAGCTCAAGCGTAACGTCAAAGTTAAAAGAGAGATTGCCGTCACTGGAGACATAACCGACCGGTGTTCCCGTTGAGATGCAGTTTACGCCTCCCGCTCCGCTGATGCGTTGGCCCCGATCGTTCATCAATGCAACACCAATTCCGGGTACGCCAGAATCGTAGACGCCTTTCAGACCCGGGATTTCCGCGCCAGTGCCGTAATAGCATGAGACAATTTCCAGTCCGCTTTCTACCGCCTGATCGCAATGACCGGCGACATGGGTGCTCTGTTCGGTGCCGGGAATGGTCTCGCCAACCGCCAGCGTCGTCGGGACGGAGATGGATGCCACATTGATCATTTTGGGCAGATCCGGCGTGGTGCATGTCGCTTTCGCATGCGGCATAAATAACGCGGCGGTTCCCAGAACCAGTAAGAAGAAGCACTGTTTAATCATTTGCATAATATTTGCCTGATGGATGCATCAATGACACTGCGCCGCAGCGTTGATAATGCTGGTTTTCTCTTTCTCATCCGTTAGCGCATAGTCAGCGACGCAGTGCTCGCTCACATCTTCTCCCCAGGAGACGGCGAGATGCCCTTGCTGTGGCAGACCCGAGAGGTACGTCTGTCCGTCGTTACCGACAATAAACTCGCTGTCCTTATCCTCCGTGGTTACCGTTGCGCCGAAGGGCAGCGGTTTGCCGTTGTGGGTGAGCGTCATCAGCACGCGATTGCCCACGCGGGTAGTAAAGCTCGCACGCACCACGGCGCCGCGCGTTGGGGTCACCACCTGTGCCGCGTGCGTCACGTCGGCGTCGTCCGGCAGCGTTTCCGTATCCAGCGCGATGGTGTTATGGCGATACGCGGTAACAAACGGCACGACGGTATAGCCGCGGAAATCGGTCTCCACGCCCGTCTGGTTAGTGATATGCGTCCCGTGCGTGCCGGGTGCTTTCACCAGCGCGATGGTCTCACCGAGCGGCTGGCTCAGGGTGATCCCGTTCGCGTGGGCAACCACGCCGCCCTGCAAACCAACGTTAACGGTCTGCTGGTACTTATCCTGACTGACACCTGCGCTCACTTCGCCATAGGTCGCTTTGTAATCGGCGTTCATGCTGGTCGAGCTACCGCTGCCGGTACTGCTCAAACCTTCCTGAATATTCCAGTTCAGGTTGTCTTCCTTCAGCGCCGTGCCGTTCAGGCCGATATTCTGCGTGGTACCGTCTTTGGTATTGTTCAGGTTGTAGGTGGCCCAGGTGTTATGCATCCAGTGGTCCAGCGGAACGGAGACGCTCAGCGAGAACTGGTTGTCGTTCGTCACCTCATCGCCGTTTTCATCGCTGTCGTTGGTGTTCTTGTTCATGCTGTAGCTCAGGCTGTAGCTCACCCCGTGCCAGCTGTTGTTGTAGCTGACGCTCATGGAGGTCATGTCCTGGTTCTGGCTCCAGTAAGTCTCTTTCACCATGCTCAGGGTGACAGATCCCCAGCCTTCAGGCAGCGTCTGGTCGACGGTGGCCTCGGTGCGGGCGCGGCGCTGCTGAGGGGCAGACCAGTCGTCAGAGCGGGTGTAAGACTCCATGGTGTCTTCCAGGGTGTAAAATCCTTTGCTGTTGTAGCGATAGCCCGCGAGCGAGAAGTTGGTGCCTGAACCGGCAAAATCTTTGCTGTAGCGCATGCGCCACGATTGTCCCTTGCTGGACTGCTGCTTTTTTAGCAGGGCTTTTGCGCGGGTGACGTCGATGGAGAAGGCCCCTAAATCGCCCATGTTTTTCCCGGCGCCGAGCGCCTGGGACTGATAGTGGCTGCTCTGCTGTACGCCGCCGTAAGCGGTGAAACCATAGGGCAGGCCGTAAATCGCGCTGCCCTGAGCAAACGGCGTCTTCTCGACGTCTTTGTCGTAAGAACGGTACCGCCCGGCGGTCACGCTGTAGCGCAGGTTTTTTTCACGCTGCAGTACCGGCACGGAGGCATACGGCACCACGAAATGGCTTTCGCTGCCGTCGGTCTCTTTCACGGTGACCTGCAGATCGCCGCTGCTGCCGGTGGGGTAGAGATCGTTAATTTCAAACGCGCCGGGGGCAACCGTGTTCTGATAAATGACGTAGCCGTTCTGACGAACCATCACCAGCGCATTGCTGTGTGCGGTGCCGCGAATGATCGGCGCATAGCCTTTCTCGCTGTCCGGCAGCATGTCGCTGTCGGATTTAAGCTCCACGCCGGTGTAGGGCACGCTGTCAAAAACATCAGAAGGTGAGGAGCTTTGCCCAACGGTGAGATCGCTCTTCATTGCCACGATATCGCGCTGGGCATAGGTATAAACGGAGGAGAATTTTTGCTGCTCTTCCTTGCCCTGGGTGCTGCGATTCCACGTGGAGTAGTTGCGTACGCGCCAGGCACCGACGTTAAAACCGGGACGCAGGTTAACGTACTGGCTGCTGTTGTCCTGCTCGCCCGGCTGACGCGCATGGCTCTGGCTGGCGGTTGCGCTGTAGTTGAGAATGCCTGCGGTGATCCCCTCGTCGAATTCTTTCGGGTCGATATAGCCGCGTGGAACCTGGCCCAGGGCCAGCTGTGGAATACTGAGCAGCAGCTGCTGGTTGCGAACGTGAAACGACGCGGAGGCTGCCGGGATGGCGGTTAAATCAGCGCACTGGCCTTTTACCATCAGCGCCGGATATTTTCGGGTTTTGATACCCAGGCTTTTTAAGTCGCTCAGGCTAAAGCAGGGCTGAAGCGCACTGTTGCCGTGTGAATCTTTTCGTAATGAGAACGTGACGTCGCGGGTATCAATTTTGTTGTTATTAATAAAAATGGCGACCTGATATTTACCCGGTGCTTGTCCCGGCCCTTTTTCATAAACTGACAGATCGGTCTTACCCTGTTGCGGATTATCAATATCCAGCAGCGCCGGGTTAAAATAATCATCAGCCAAAACCTGCTGCGCAAAGATCGCCAGTGCCAGGCCACAGAGAATGACCAGCAGTGATGAAATTCGGCAGGTGAACGGCTTTTTATGGCTGTACATGATTATTATAATTGTCCGCGTGGGGTATTAGTGGACTGATTTCGACCAGGTCTGGCTGATGCTGCCGTAATCCGTAATAATGGAATACGCGACAGTGGAACCGCTGACGTTGCCCGGTAAGGCAAAATGCGTTTCCGTTTCCGGAATTGCCCATGTGGCTTTATCCACTTTATGGCCGTTCAGCGTCACCTTCTGGAAATTCATATAGAAAGGCGTCGGGTTATTGACGACCAAATCGTTGCCCTCGCGATGCCACTCAAGTTTATTGGCGACATCTTCAGGTTTGCCTTTCACCGCGGGTGGGCGATACAACAATTTAATGCGCGTATTAATGGCAATTTGCAGGGTATTGATCCCATCAACGTGCTTTGACGAGGGGATGGCTTTGATATTCAGCCAGTACATGGATTCACGATCTTCCGGTAAATTACCGCCGGTGCGCACCACGCGCAGAACGTTATCCTCTTTCGCATCAAGGCGAAAAAGCGGGGGAGTGATCAGAAAAGGGGCTTTGGCCAGGTTTTTACCGCCAGAGTCGACCCAGGACTGCACCAGATAATCCGTTGTATCCGGGTTTGAAAGACCAAGAGACGATTCCTTTTTATCTCCCTGGTAGACCAGACGTGTGCCATTAATAATGACACCTGCATGTGCAGTGGCGGCCGCCAGTAAAAGCGTGCTCAGTAAATAACCGTGGCGCATAAATATTTCTCAATAATAGAAGAGATATTAACGCCTATAAACGCGTTAATATCTCAGGATTGAAAATATCAGTTATAGATAACGGTGAAGGTCGATACGGAGTTAGCCGGACCTGCGGTAATCGCGGCTCCGGTTTGAATATAACGAGCACCGAATATCAGGTCGTTTACCGCCGTGCCGGAGGCTAACGGATATTGCTGAGAAGGGGTATACAGACTCACCGGCTGTTCTGAAGCGTCAACCAGCTGAATGGCTACACCCGTGGCCGCATCCACGTCCGGCGTTAATGCCAGCGTGGCGTTGTTATTCGCATCCGGCGTTCCACCGAAGTTAATCGCTGCGGAGGTAACGGTTTCTGGACAATCTTTTAACTGAATATCGAACTTCGTTAACGTGCTGGTAGAGCCTGCACCGGCAAATACCGTTTTAGAGACTTTGCCTAACTGAACGTTTAACGGATTACTCAACCCGTTAACCACCTGACACGCTGAATCAATAATTTCCCCGGTGAAGTTGATCTGACCTTCACCGTCTGTTGCCGCAAAAGCGGATGCAGAACATCCCACCGCTGCGGCGATAAATAAACCTAAAGCAACCTTGTTCATAAACAATCCTGGTATATTTCGGGTGAGAACGTTGCCTGGACGTTTTCACCGTTGACCCTAAATGACTTTCCGCTGGTTATTTAATCAAAAAAGGCATGGCTAAGAATGTTCTTTAGAAATCACAAATAATTGAAAAATTGCTTGTGTTTATTTTTTATCATTAATACAGAGCATTGGGTTAGGGGATAAAACACTAACGGCCAGGCAATCATCAGGGCTATATTGTTGACATGATGATGCTGTCAGGAGAGAAGTCGTGGATTATCGCAAAATTATCAAAGAGGTAGGGCGCGGGAAAAATCATGCCCGCGATCTGGACCATGAAACCGCGCGTGCGCTTTATACCCGTATGCTTGAGGGCGACGTCCCCGATCTGGAAATGGGGGGCATTCTGATCGCGCTGCGCATCAAAGGGGAAGGTGAGGCGGAGATGCGCGGGTTCTATGAAGCCATGCAGGCGCAAACGCTGCGCTTAACGCCGCCCGTGGCAAAGCCCATGCCGATCGTGATCCCGAGCTACAACGGCGCGCGCAAGCAGGCAAATTTAACCCCGCTGCTCGCTATCTTATTACACAAGCTGGGGTTCCCGGTGGTAGTGCACGGCGTAAGCGAAGATCCCACCCGCGTGCTGACGGAGACTATTTTCGGAATGCTGGGCATCGAGCCAACGCGTCATGCCGGTCAGGCGCAGGCGAAGCTGGACGGTCATCAGCCTGTTTATATCCCGGTCGGCACGCTCTGCCCGCCGCTGGAAAAGCAGCTTGATATGCGCTGGCGCATGGGCGTGCGTAACAGCGCACACACGCTGGCAAAACTGGCCACGCCGTTTGGCGAAGATGCCGCCCTGCGTCTCTCCAGCGTCTCGCACCCGGAATACGTGGCGCGCGTGGGGCAGTTCTTTGAGGCCATTGGCGGAAGGGCGTTACTGATGCACGGCACCGAAGGTGAGGTTTATGCGAACCCGCAGCGCTGCCCGCAGGTGATGCTGATTGATTCTGCAGGTACGCGCGCGATTCTGGAACGCGGGGAAGAAAATACCGGTGTGATATTGCCTGAGGCAAAAGATCCCCATACTACGGCCCACTGGATTGAGCAGTGCCTTGCCGGAAATGTGCCTGTTCCGCATTCGATCAAGCTGCAGATGGCCTGCTGCTTGCTGGCAACCGGAGAAGTGGAATCCGTCCAGGCCGGGCTTGAACGCGTGGCGCAGGCGTTTTAGACAAAAAAAAGCCCGTCCAGTGGCGGACGGGCAAGCAAGGGTAACAACAACAGGGTCAATGAGGGTGGAGCAGCTCACCAGAGGGTATGGCGAGGGTACAGCATTCGTTCAGGCGATTATTTGTAGATAACTGCGGTACCGCTCAGCTTGTTATTGCCGTTAGCGGAGGTAATGGTGTATCCGCTTGCACCGGCAGCAGCGGCTTTCTCAGCCAGTTTGGCTTCCAGACCGTCCAGCGTGGTGGCGCCATCAGCACTGACCACACCGACTTTGTTCATGTTCTGTGCCTGAGTAGAAGAGACAGGCTCTACAGCGAAAGCGCCGAAAGACAGAGCGGACAGGGCAACAGCAGCTACAGCATATTTGATGGTTTTCATAATTAATCTCTCGCAGGTGTTTCTGTTAAGGGGACGATGTTCCGTCGATGTGATAAGTATCACGGTTTTTTGCGAGTGATAAAATCGAAGAGAATTGACGTGGTTGCTCAAAAAAATTGAATGACAAATAACTTATTGAATATTAATAAATTCAAAGTACCGCTTTACACTTCTTGCGGATGCGCTTTACAGAAGCGATATGAAGGGCACGTTTTGCTACGCGTCTGGCTAAAAATCGTGAGCGTAAAGGAACGCACGTGCCCGGTTAACTTGGGTAAAGCAAAGTCAACGTAGCTGGCTGTCTTTCGAACCTCTGCGATTATATCCTGAGTGTGATGCATTTTTTGAATCTTTCTGCTGCTGGCACGTGATGCAAAGCCGTACGCCGGGAATGGCTTTTCGGCGCGCCTCTGGAATGGGTTCTCCGCATTCTTCGCATTCCGTTAAGCTTTCGCCGTGCGGAATTTCACCGCGGGCACGCGCAACCGCATCTTCAATAGTACTGTTGATCTGTTCGTTAACAGCGTCGTCATTTGCCCAGCCGGAAGCCATAGCGTCCTCCTGAAATCGGTTTAAGCCATATGTTTACTATGGGGTTAAAAAATGAACAATCAAGACGAAGGGAGAAGTGAACTGCACCCGTTGAGCAGATGCAGTCTTGTGGAAGAGACAGATTATTTATAAATGGTCGCAGTGCCGTACATATGGTTATCTCCGCCAGCGGAGTTCACCACGAATCCTTTTGCACCTTCCTGACGGGCTTTTTCGGCGAGCTTATCCTGCAGATCGTCGAGGTTACTGGCACGACTTACCGAAACGGTGCCCGCAGGACGTAGCTGGCTCGTATCGGTACTTTGGGTCAGTGACTGAACGGCCATGGCAGAGAAGGACGCGGTCGCCAGGGCGGCTGCGATAACAGCAAGGGTCAGGTACTTTTTCATAATCACATCCTCATGAGGAAACAACAGGTGATTCCCTCTAAGTTTAGAAGCCTGACGAGTGTGACTTAGCGCAAATATTTGATGATGATCTGCTTATTTTTTGAACGATATAAGTTGACAATTCGTTGACGGATCATAGACATAAAGGTGTTTGATTTATGGCGTTTTTTTGAGCGGCGCAGAGAAAGATTTACCGCTGGGCCAGCAAAGGGTATCTTACGCCGCTGTTTAAAGGAGAATGCCATGACTGCCCAAAAGCCGGGATTACACCCGCGAAATCGCCACCGCAGCCGCTACGACATGAACGCGTTATGCCTGAGCTGTCCGCCGCTGCAGGACTATCTTGTTCAGACCCCTGCGGGTGAACCCTCGGTCAACTTTGCTGACCCGCAGGCGGTTAAAATGCTGAACAAAGCCCTGCTGGCGCATTTTTACGGTGTAGCTCACTGGGATATCCCGGAAGGCTTTCTCTGTCCACCCGTGCCGGGCCGCGCGGATTACGTTCATCACCTTGCCGATCTTCTTGCCGAAGGGAATGAGGGTGTCGTTCCACAGCAGGCCACCATTCTGGATATTGGCACCGGGGCGAACCTGATTTACCCGCTGATCGGCGCGCATGAATATCAGTGGCGCTTTACCGGAAGCGAAATCGGTGACGAGGCCTTTGCCAGCGCCCAGGCGATTATCAGCGCTAACCCGGGATTGAGCCGCGCCATTCGCCTGCGTCGTCAGAAAGACGCGGCGTCGATCTTCAACGGCATTATTCACAAAAACGAAAGCTATGACGCCACGATGTGCAATCCGCCGTTCCATGATTCGGCGGCATCGGCCCGTGCGGGCAGCGAGCGCAAGCGTCGTAACCTGGGTCAGGCTGAAGATGCGGCGCTGAACTTCGGCGGTCAGCAGCAGGAGCTCTGGTGTGAAGGGGGCGAAGTGGCGTTTATCCTGCGCATGATAGCGGAAAGCAAGCAGTTTGGCCGTCAGGTGAAGTGGTTCACGACGCTGGTTTCCCGGGGGGATAACCTGCCCCCGCTCTACCGCGCGCTGACCGAAGCGGGCGCCGTAAAAGTGGTGAAAAAAGAGATGGCGCAGGGCCAGAAACAGAGCCGCTTTATCGCCTGGACGTTTATGGACAATAGCAAACGTCGCAAATAGCACGCCGTCGTCGGCCGGGTAAGGCGAAGCCGCCACCCGGCTCGGTTACAGCGTCGGCTCCTGCGGAGGGAGCGGCGATGCGGGCGGCGGCAATACCTGATAGGTCTGCACGGGCATCCGCACGTTCGCCAGATCAAAGTGTTTTTTCACCATGCTGTCGAGCGCAAAGCGCACCGTCCACTGCTTCAGCGGCTGGGTGGTGAACGACACGCGCAGGGTAAATGCCGTGTTCGTCAGCCCGACGATGCCGGCAAATGACGGCTCTCCGATCACCAGCCCGCGAATGTCCTCCATCTCCATCAGTTCTTCTACCGCATCCCGCAGCGCCTGCTTCGCTTTGTCCGCATCCTCGTGGCGATCCACATCGTAGTTCGCCACAACGGAACCAATGCCGCGCACAAAGTTGGCGAAGGTGGTGATCGAAGACCAGGGAATGATGTGGTACGCCCCGGTGTCCTGACGCACGCCAACCGAGCGGATGGACATCCTCTCCACGGTGCCGGTTAACGGCCCGATGGTCACCAGATCGCCCGTGTTCATCCCGTTTTCAAACTGGATAAAGATGCCGGTAATAATATCCTTCACCAGCGTTTGTGAGCCGAAGGAGATGGCCAGCCCCAGGGCACCGGCACCCGCCAGCAGCGGGGCGATGTTCACGCCGATTTCCGACAGCACGATCATAATGGTGATGGTGCTGATAATGACCGCCAGCGCGTTGCGGAAAAGTGTTAACAGCGTTCTTGCCCGCGCGCTGGGTAGCGGCCTGCCGTGAATATCCGAGACAAGACGGTTCTCAATAAGGCTCGCCAGCAGCGTCCAGCCGACGGCGGAGAAGAACAAAATCAGCGCGATGCGAATCAGGATATCGACCGTTTTTTCACCCGCACCGTTGTGCAGCCAGTTCCAGAAATCAAACAGGCTCCACGCATTCAGGAGCAGCATAATCGCCACGCAGACGGTGAGAATGCGCGCCACTTTGAGTGATACCGACATCCAGCCGTTTACCCGTTTTTGCAGTTCCGGGTAATTACGCTGGACCTGCGGCGACAGGGTGATGGTTTTCGAGATCCAGCGCGACAGCAGCCCCGACACAAAGGCCGCGATGCCGATAATCGCCAGGCTTTTAAACGTCGCCCCCATCATAAATTTCAGGCTATTGCCCGGGTCAAACAGCGAGAAGAAGCACAGCACGATGAAGTAAGCGCTTGCCAGCCAGTGCCACACCAGGGCGAACGCGCGAATAAAGAGGCTAAAGAACGAGAGGGAGCGATCGGCCAGATTCAGCAGGCTTTGGGTGATGGTTTTTTTATTGTGGAAGATAAGATACAGCGACCAGACGGTAATGCAGATCATGATCAGCACGTTTGCCAGCGCGCCAAACTGGACGTTCACCTGGTTGGAGATGATCGGCACGGCAACCAGCAGGCCGTAGCCAATCAACCCGCTGAGCACGCTCAGACGCAGCGCCCAGTACCTCGCGCTCGCATCCCGAATGGAGAAAGGACGCAGCGCCGGCACGTGCGGACAAAAGAGTAACCGCAGCAGCGCCTTGAAGAACTCAATCAGGGCAAAGGCGTTCAGGAAAAGCGACTGCTGAAAGGCGATGGTTTTGTTGCCTGCATTTAGCCTGTCGGCCAGCATCTGGCCTAAAAACAGCGTCAACGCCAGCAGCAGTAAATCAATGATAAACGCGGAGGCGATCATCAACGGCAGGTGCAGCCAGCTGCTTTTATGCTGATTCTTCCTGCGTCCCCATTGCCCCATTTTGCGGTACAGCGGCCACGCGCACAGGCGCACCAGCCAGTAAAAAAGAAATACCGCACCCGCCAGCATCAGGAACTGCGTGGCGGCGGCGATAAACGTTTGCGGGTTAAATGCCTTATGCGGTGAGCCAATCAGGTTGCGGTAAAGCTGAGCGAAGCGCGAGGAGAACGCTTCCCCATAGCGGCGGCTCACGTCGGTGACGTTCTCCAGCACCGTTTTTTGCTCCTCAACCTGCGGAGGGGTGAGGGTTGGCACCGACGCCTGCGGCGGCGTGGCGGCGGCTTTCCGCAGCTGACCAATGAGCTCCTGCCGGGAGGTGTCGTTCTCGAGGACGTCGGCAAGGGCACCGTAGGCGGCTTTTTTCTGTTCGGCATCGGGCTCCGGAGGTGGCGTACTTTGCTGGGTTCCGGTGGTGACGCCGGGGATCGAGACGGCGAACGATGGCGCACTACACAGGCTTATCAACAGCAACAGGATCCACGGCACGGCGTCCTCCGGTGAAAATGTCGAACAAAATGATAAGTATAGAAGTCGGGACGCGGAGGGGGATTTTTGGGAACAATCTGGCGTAAAAAAGCCGGGCATGCCCGGCTTAGCGTAAAGCGAGGGATCAGGAGACGTGCTGCAGGAACTCCTGCAGGCGCTGGCTCGGCGGGTTCGCAATCAGCTCCTGAGGGTTACCGTCTTCCGCGATACGGCCTTTATCAATAAAGATCAGGCGGGACGCCACTTTCTCAGCAAAGCCGATTTCGTGGGTCACGATAACCATCGTCATCCCTTCTTCCGCCAGATCCTGCATGACTTTCAGCACCTCGTGGCGCAGCTCCGGGTCGAGTGCGGACGTAGGCTCATCAAACAGCATCATTTTCGGTTTGACCGCCAGCGCGCGGGCAATCGCCACACGCTGCTGTTGACCACCGGACAGCTCGGAAGGGTAGTGGTGCGCACGTTCTGCCAGGCCGACTTTTGCCAGCAGATCTTTTGCCAGCGCTTCCGCCGCCGCTTTGCTGGCACCGCGCACGCGCAGCGGGCCAAACATCACGTTCTCCAGCGCCGTCAGGTGCGGGAACAGGTAGAACTGCTGGAACACCATGCCCGCTTCCTGACGAATCAGACGGTCATCCACTTTCGGGTCATTCACCTTCAGACCGTCGACAATCAGGTCACCGCTGGTGATCTCTTCCAGCTTGTTGATGCAGCGCAGCAGGGTGGATTTACCGGAGCCGGATGGTCCAATAATAACCACCACTTCACCCTGTTTGATGTTCAGATCGATATTGTGCAGCACCTGGGTTGGGCCAAAGTGCTTGGAAACGTTTTTAAATTCAATCACAGGATTTTCATCCTTCTTTCAAGACGACGCAGAACGAAGCTCAGAACCAGAGTAATGATCAGGTAGACAACGGCTACCGCACTCCAGATTTCCAGCGCGCGGAAGTTGCCAGCAATGATCTCCTGCCCCTGACGGGTCAGCTCTGCCACGCCGATAACAATGAACAGCGACGTATCTTTGATGCTGATGATCCACTGGTTACCGAGCGGTGGCAGCATGCGGCGCAGCGCCAGCGGCAGAATAACGTGGCGGATCGTTTCGCGACGAGAAAGACCCAGCGCCAGGCCGGCTTCACTGAAGCCTTTATGAATCGACAGCACCGCACCGCGGGTGATTTCCGCAATGTAGGCGCCTGAGTTGATCATAATGGTCACGACGGCTGCGCTGAACGGGTCGATGCGCAGGTCATTGAATGCCATTGGCAGGGCGAAGTAGATGAACATGACCTGCACGACAATAGGCGTGCCGCGGATCACTTCGATGAAAACCAGTGCGATGTGGTTTGCGATCCAGCCGCCGTAGGTGCGAGCGAAACCGGCGACAAGACCGATAATCAACCCACCAACCAGACCCAGGACCGAAATCCACAGAGTCATTTTAGCGCCTTCAAGCAAGAGTGGAATGGCAGGCCAGATGGCGCTCCAGTCAAACTGCATGATAATTTCCTGTTACTGTTACCGTGTTTCAAAAATAGCAGGGGCGAAAGGTCGCCCCCGAGTGAACGTCATTTTTACGTCTTATTATTTAGGCTCGGTACCGAACCATTTTTTGTAGATTTCGTTATAGGTGCCGTTCTCTTTCAGCGTTTTCAGCGCGCCGTTAACTTTCGTGCGCAGGTCGTCGCTGCCTTTCGGGAACGCGATACCGTACTGCTGGGCTTCCAGAGACTCGCCAACGGCTTTGAACTTGCCGTTACCGGCTGTTTTGATGAAGTACAGGATGTTCGGCGTGTCGTGCAGAACAGCGTCAGCACGGTTGGTGCCGAGTTCCATGTACGCGTTGTCGATGTTCGGGAACTGACGCAGGTCTTTGGTTTTGATATTGGCTTTCGCGTAATCAACCGAACCGGTGCCGCTCTTCACTGCCACCACTTTGCCGTCGAGATCTTTCACGCTTTTTACGTCGTTATTATCGGCTTTGACCATGACCAGCAGGCCGCTTTTGTAGTAGCCGTCGGAGAAGTCGATCGCTTTTTTACGTTCGTCGGTAATGGTGATGCCTGCCAGCGCCAGATCGACGTTCTTGGTTTGCAGTGCCGGGATGATGCCGCTGAAGTCCATCGGCTTCAGGGTGTAATCCAGCTTGAGTTCTTTTGCGACAGCGGCCCACAGATCCACATCAAAACCAACGTATTTATCACCCTGTTTGAATTCAAACGGAACGAACGCCGTGTCGGTCGCCACAACCAGTTTGTCGGCAGCCTGAGAGGACACTGCAAAAGCCAGGGTAAGTGCAGCCAGTGAAACTTTTAATACAGACTTCATAGCATTTCCTTTTATATCCACGGGGCGATCCCCTGCGAGAACAGGTGGCACAATGAAAAAATCGTGCCAACTTTACAAGCTATTGTTTTGCAAAGGGGATGATGTCATGCATTGCACAATAAATGGGGCAATGAGGTTTTATTGCACCAAAGTGGAGCACTGTTTTGGTGCGCTTCGTTTGGCTCAACTGACGGGGAGATATTTAGCGTAAATTCTGACGAAAAAACAATCTTCCGTTAACGGTTGTGTGAGGTGATTATTACATTTCGTTCACTTTTGCAGGTATGCAGGCAAAAACTGTGCACCATAGATGTGCAAAACCCTCACCAGAGGGCGAGGGTTTGATAGAAAATTCGTATGAATTATTCGATGTTAGATTCGATAAACCACAGGAACTGATCCAGGTCGCGGGATGCGGCGGTGAAAATATCTGCGGTATCTTCGTCTTTGGCTTCACCAATCGCTTTACGCACGTCATTGGCCACAATCGCGTAGCGGTCCGCCAGCTCTTTCAGGTGATCCTGAACGGTATGAATATCCAGCGGATAACTCTTCAGCGGTGTTTTGCTGTTGATCACCTGCGTGGTACCCAGCGCCACGCCGCCTAACTGAACGGCACGTTCTGCCATGGTATCGAGGTGGGTAACCAGTGCTGTGCGGAAGCCATCCAGCATTTCATGAACGGCAATAAAGTTTGCACCGCGCATATTCCAGTGGGCCTGTTTGGTGATCAGCGAAAGATCGATGAACTGGATCACCTGGCGATTCAGCAACTCAATGGTCGCTTTTTTGTCGCTATCCGATACATCGTTACGGGTATAAAGCAGATTAGACGCTTTCGTTTTCACCAGTTTAGCGGTACTCATAATCTCATATCCTCTTGATGTTTATGTCCCAGGTAATTACGGAACTAAGTATAGCACCGGATTTTTTGTCTGCGGTTTGGCTGTGCCTATCGGTTTAATAGCGAGAAGGAAGTTGAGAATTTAATGTGTTGAAATTAATGGGTAATTTTTAAATTGATACAGATCAATCTTAATTGCTGCAGGGGGACGTAAATGCAGAGAGATATTTCGGAAATAGCGCAAAGTGTGTAAGAAATTATAACGACTGTTTTTCTGGCCTTTATTCTGCATGGCATTGAAGCCATGCAGAATATATGGCCTTAGCTGATATCAACCTTCTCAACTTTAGGTTCAGGGCGCATGGTGAGCGTTGATCCCATTGATGCTGCGATAATCGAGCAGAGCGCCAGCGTCTGGGTCAGCGTCAGGGTTTCACCGAGAAACACCATTCCTGAAATGGCGGCTAGCGCAGGCTCCATGCTCATCAGGGTGCCAAATATGCGTGTCGGCAGACGCGTAAGGGCTATCATTTCCAGAGAGTAGGGGAGTGCGGTAGAGAGTATCGCGACCGCCAGCCCGATGGGCATAACCGACCATTGCCATATCGATTCGGTCGCCTGCGCCATGCCGATGGGCACAAAGACGATAGCTGCGATCAGTGACCCCAACGCGACGGTCGCCGGACCGTGCTCTTCTCCTGCACGCTGGCCCGTGAGTATATAGACGGCCCAGCATGCGCCTGCACCCAGCGCCAGCGCTGCGCCCGTCAGATCGATCTCAGCGACGCTCTGGCCCAGGGGAAGCAGGAACCATAGCCCCAGCACGGCTAACACGACCCAGATAAAATCGACCGGACGTCGCGAGGAGAAAAGCGCCACCGCCAGCGGGCCGGTAAACTCCAGCGCGACGGCGATCCCCAGCGGTATCGTCTGAATAGAGAGGTAGAACAGATAGTTCATCGCCCCCAGGGAGAGCCCATAAAACAGCAGGGGCAAACGCTGCTCCTTTTTGAAGCGCAGACGCCAGGGTTTGAAAATGACCACCAGTATCGCCGTGCCCAGCACGATACGCAGGGCTGTCACCCCAGGCGCACCGACCAGCGGAAAAAGTGATTTTGCAAGCGAAGCACCGCTTTGAATGGACAACATGGCAATGAGTATGACTGCGACCGGCAGCCAAACCGACGACGTGCGGGATAACCCAGGCATCCTTTCTCCTGTCAGCTTATGTCAAATGAGGTAAAGGTTGCAGTGTAAAGGAAATAAGCGGCAACGGTTGAGGCGCTGTTGAAAAAAAACCTCGTGAAATCCGTAAAATGGTTAAGCGCTGGTGGATTTATCGCCTGATAGATTAGGAATAATCTGGATGAATGTAACGGCGCGTGCGCGCACTATGCGCATTTAGTAGTGAAAATTGCATGTGATTTGAAAGAGATAGCTGACGCTGGAAACGTTCTGTTACAGGAAAGGTTTCATTAGACATCACGAATCACAAAGAGTTTCGCAAATTTTTTTGATATATTTAAAACTTACGGACTTACTTGAAGCACATTTGAGGTGGTTATGAAAAAAATTGCATGTCTTTCAGCACTGGCCGCTGTACTGGCTGTTTCCGCAGGTACCGCTGTAGCTGCTACTTCTACTGTTACTGGTGGTTACGCTCAGAGCGACTATCAGGGCGTGATGAACAAAGCTAACGGCTTCAACCTGAAGTATCGCTACGAGCAGGATAACAACCCACTGGGCGTGATCGGTTCTTTCACCTACACCGAGAAAGATCGTTCTGAAAACGGCGTATACAATAAAGGCCAGTACTACGGTATCACCGCTGGTCCAGCTTACCGTCTGAATGACTGGGCGAGCATCTACGGTGTTGTAGGTGTTGGCTACGGTAAATTCCAGCAGACCGAAAACCAGGGTCTGAACCGCACTGCAAGCAACAGCGACTATGGCTTCTCCTATGGCGCAGGCCTGCAGTTCAACCCAATCCAGGACGTTGCTCTGGATTTCTCCTATGAGCAGAGCCGTATCCGCAACGTTGACGTTGGCACCTGGATCGCGGGCGTAGGTTACCGCTTCTAATCACTCCGGTGAGCTAATAAAAAATCCGCCCATGTGGCGGATTTTTTTTGTCTTTTTCCTTCTCCCTGTGGGCTGAGGGATCCCCGGTAATTTTTTAACCGGAAGCGGTGAACGTTGCTTCAGGAAAATGAATGGGTTACAGCGATGCCCTTCCCTCAAGGGAGAGGGAGTCGTCCGTGCAGGCATTATTTTGTGGGGAACCCTCAGCCCCGTGGGAGAGGGAAAAAGACCGCTACTTGCTCTTAATATCAAAAATATCCGTACCCAGATGGTTGTAGTCAACTTTCTGTAACTTGAAGTTGGTAACGTACACTGGGGGAGCTTTCTTGTTCGAGACAAACGGGTAAGCGTTTTTTATCTGCTCGGTTTTAATCCCCGTCCACTGCGAGAAGAACTGCAGGAAATCATTTGCCGAACGGCGCGCTTTAATGACGCGATGCGTTTTATCATCACTCGACAGCACCATAAACGGCACCTGGAAGTTTTGCTGGAACTTGTCATCGTGCGCCAGGTACTGCACCTCTTTACCACGCTCTTTAAACGCCAGCCCGTGATCCGAGAAATAGACCATGGAGAAGCTGTCGCCCGTATTGCGTAGCTGATCGTACAGCTTGCTCAGCAGGTCGTCGGTTTGCGTCATGGTGTAGAGATAGCAAGACGTCTCTTTGGACTGCACGAACTCCGCATACTTCCCGCCGGTCCGATCGCAGGCCTGCGGGTGTGACCCCATGAGGTGCAGGACGATCAGCTGAGGCTGGGTGCGCGGGGTGGCGAAGACCTGTGCCGTCATTTTCAACAGCGCTTCATCTTTAGTGTTTTTGTCGGCTTCAAAGTCACCGTTCTTCAGGAACTGCACTTCGTCGGCTCGTTTGGCGATACTGGCGATGGCCGTATCGTATTCGCCAATTTGCCCCTGATTGGAGAACCACCAGGTCTGATAACCCGCGCGGTTTGCCAGGGTGACAAAATTATCCTGATACTGAGGTTTGCCGTCGACGACCCGGTTAAGCGTCAGGCCGAGCGATTTCTGCGTCGAGCCGCTGGCCGCAACATAATCGGTAAACAGCGTGCCTTTAACCGAATTGGCAAACGGTGTGTTATCCCAGTGTCCGCCAAACGCACCCATCGCATCGCGACGTGCGCTTTCGCCGATTACCACCACATAGGTGTGATATTTCGGCTTAACGGCCAGCACGTTCCAGGTGTCTTTCATGTTGGAAAGCTCAGCCATGCGCGCCTGTTCGTCGAGAACCTCTTTATTATTAACAACGACGTCTTTCACGAAGCGGAAAACCGGATAGCCGATATTGATGAGCCTGAGCTTACCGTCCCAGGGAATATTCTGGATGGGGGCGACAAACGCCACGGCAACGCTGAACACCAGACAGAGTATTTCGATCTTACCCCAGGACTTTTTCTCGCCCGACTGACGGCGGATGGCAATAACGCCCAACGCGAAGATAAATAGCCCGACCACATAGCTGTACCACGGGAAGATCGTCAGGATCTCCGTCGACTCTTCCATATTGGTCGAGTGCAGCGCCAGCAGGGTATTAAAGTTTGGCGCGCCGTAAGCCTGACCAAACGGGAAATAGAGTGCAGCAACCAGCGAACAGATCCCGATTAACGCTTTTTGCACGCGCGGTGCGGCTCGCCACAGCACATGCAGAACGCAGGTGAACGCCACCGCGTAGAGCAGACTAAAGGGATAACCCAGCGCAAAGTTAATCAGTAATGACTGCAAAAAGTAAAAACCCGTCCACGGGCTTAAGGCCCGGCTGCGGGTCACAACGGTATCTATCAGGGTTACATTCATAGGTCACTATCATGGATGAAAACGCCATGTGCTCACCCTGGCGTCAAGGGTCATAACCTGCCTGACAGTGCGTGGAGAGGGAATGAGGGTCCGCTTCAGCGAGCCGCAAATTGTGCAGGGCTGCAAGAAGATAGTGCGAGCGCTAAATAATATCAACAGTTGCTAAGCAGATGTTTTGCGAAGGGGATTGCAAATCCGTAAAAAAGGTCGGGAATAAGGCGGCTGGAAGCCAGTTTACAGCGGGATTGTGACGGGAAAATGAAGCGGCGTACCGCAACGCCGCTTAGTGGGAAGGTTTATCGTCCTGATGCGGTTTGTTGTTAAACATATCGCACAGCATGTTCAACAGCATTAAGCGCACTTTAAAGGGAGAGTGGGTAAACACGGTCATGCACCTCTTGAATTCGTTCATAAGACCTCCTGAGTTTTGATCCCTTCGATCCGTGAAGGGTGACTGCATTACATACAGATATAGCACAGGCTATATTGTATAGCTATGGCTATTTCGTTAATTTTTTGTGCTTGTGAAGGGATGGTTTACAATGTGCGCTCTCGATACCGGGCGCTGGAAGCGTCACCCCACTGAGGAAGTACAATGAACCGTCGCGCAGGTAAGCCAACAATGAGGAAAACGACGCAACTGGTGAATGTTGAAGAACATGTCGAAGGTTTTCGCCAGGTCCGTGAAGCGCACCGGCGTGAACTGATTGATGATTATGTTGAACTCATTTCCGATCTTATTCGTGAGGTCGGTGAAGCGCGCCAGGTCGATATGGCCGCCAGGCTGGGGGTTTCACAGCCGACTGTCGCAAAAATGTTAAAACGCCTGGCCTCCGTGGGCTTAATCGAAATGATCCCCTGGCGCGGTGTTTTTCTGACGCCGGAAGGGGAGAAACTCGCGCAGGAGAGCCGCGAGCGTCATCAGCTCGTCGAGAATTTTTTGCTGGTGCTGGGCGTTAGCCCGGAGATCGCCCGCCGGGATGCGGAAGGAATGGAACATCACGTTAGCGAAGAGACGCTGGTGAAGTTTCGTGAATTTACGCTTAAATATGGTCCCTCCGCTGAATGAAAATCCCTGGACTGCAGGCTCTGGCACGCGATCGTTTCTTCCATCTCTTATTACTCATTGGCGCAGCGTTAAGCCTCTTTGTGCCGTTTGCCCCACACGCCTGGCCCGCCGCGATTGACTGGCGCACCATTATTACCCTGAGCGGGCTGATGATGCTCACCAAAGGGGTCGAGCTGAGCGGCTATTTTGACGTCCTGGGACGTAAAATGGTGCGCCGCTTTGCCACCGAACGCAGGCTGTCCCTGTTTATGGTGTTCTCCGCCGCGGTGCTGTCGACGTTTCTGACCAACGATGTAGCGCTGTTTATCATCGTGCCCCTCACGCTCACGCTGCGAAAGCTGTGCGAGATCCCGGTCAGCCGTTTGATCATCTTTGAAGCGCTGGCCGTCAATGCCGGCTCACTTTTGACGCCAATCGGCAACCCGCAAAATATCCTTCTCTGGGGACGGTCCGGGCTGTCGTTTGCCGCCTTTACCTGGCAGATGGCCCCTCTGGCGCTGGTGATGATGCTGTCGCTGATGGCGGTGTGCTGGTTTGCGTTTCCGGATAAAAAGCTGCAGTACCACAGCGGCACAACGGGCCCGCAGTGGCAGCCTCGTCTGGTGTGGAGCTGTCTCGGGTTATACATCGTCTTTCTGTTCGCGCTGGAGCTGAAGTATGAGCTGGCGGGCGTCCTGCTCGTTGCCGCAGGGTTTGTCGTCCTGGCGCGTCGCGTTCTGGTGAGCGTGGACTGGACGCTGCTGCTGGTCTTTATGGCGATGTTTATTGATGTGCATCTCCTTATCCAGCTTCCGGTGCTGCAAAACGTGCTGCACAGCGTCAGTACGCTGTCGCAGCCGGGACTGTGGCTGACGGCGATTGGCCTGTCGCAGTTTATCAGCAACGTGCCGTCCACCATTCTGCTGCTCAACTATGTTCCGCCCGATACGCTGCTGGCCTGGGCGGTGAACATCGGCGGGTTTGGGCTGCTGCCCGGTTCGCTGGCAAACCTGATTGCCCTGCGTATGGCCAACGACCGGCGTATCTGGTGGCGTTTCCACGTCTGGTCGATTCCGATGCTGGCTTGGGCCGCGGCGATCGGTTTCGGAATATTCCTTCTCATATAGTGCGCAATTTGTCAGTTTTTCCTGGCAAACGTATAGCAACGTCCTAGCTTTAGTGAACGGCATAGTGTGATGCCGCTCACTGACAGGACCGTTGCTGAACTATGGCTGAAGATCAAAACCCGCCTGCTGACCAGCAGGACAAAAACAATAATGAGCGTAAGCGCCCGGGCAAGAAACCGTTAATTATCCTCGGCATTGTCGTGGTGGTAATGGTCGTCGTGGCGCTGGTCTGGTGGTTTTTAACCCGTAACGAAGAGACGACCGACGACGCCTTTACCGACGGCGACGTGGTGACGATTGCCCCGAAAACGGCAGGCTACGTTACCGAGCTGCGCGTGCGCGATAACCAGCGCGTGAAAAAGGGCGATCTGCTGGTGGTCATCGATCCGCGTGATACCACCGCGCAGCGCGATCAGGCCCAGGCCCAGCTTGGGCTGGCTATCGCACAGCTGCATCAGGCTCAGGCGCAGCTGGCGCTTTCAAAAGTCCAGTATCCGGCCCAGCGTGATGAAGCCAAAGCCCAGGTGCTGAAAGCGCAGGCCGATCTGGCCAACGCGCAGGCGGAGTATCGTCGCCAGCGCGGCGTCGACCCGAGAGCGACCACCCAGCAAAGTATTGATTCCGCGAATGCTCAACTGCGCAGCGCACAGGCAGGGCTGGCGAGCGCCCAGGCGCAGCTGGAAGTGGCGGAACAGGTACAGCTGCAAATCCGCCAGCAGGAAACCAACGTTGAAGCGCGCGAGCGTCAGGTCGATCAGGCTAAAGCGCAGCTGGAAACGGCCAACCTGAACCTCTCCTATACCGAAGTTCGCGCCCCGTTCGACGGCGTTGTCACCAAACGCAATGTGCAGCCGGGGACGCTGGTGCAGGCGGGAACGGCGCTGTTCTCGCTGGTCTCACCCAACGTCTGGGTGGTGGCTAACTTTAAAGAGTCTCAGCTTGAGCGCATGAAGCCCGGCGATAAGGTCACCGTCTCCGTGGATGCGTGGCCGGATATGGAGCTTGAGGGGCACGTCGACAGTATCCAGCAGGGCAGCGGCTCGCGCTTCTCCGCCTTCCCGGCAGAAAATGCCACCGGTAACTTCGTCAAAATTGTGCAGCGCGTGCCGGTCAAAATCGTGATTGATAAAGGCCTCGATCCGAACAAACCGCTGCCGCTGGGGCTGTCGGTTGCACCGAAGGTGACGGTGGAATGACGGATCACAGCCACGATACCTGGAAACCTGCCAGCAACCCGTGGGCGGTGGCGATTGTTGTCACCCTGGCGGTATTCATGGAAATTCTGGACACCACCATCGTCAACGTGGCGCTGCCCCATGTGGCAGGCTCGCTCTCGTCCAGCTATGACGAATCTACCTGGGTGTTAACCAGCTATCTGGTGGCGAACGGCATTGTGCTGCCCATCTCGGCGTTCTTGAGCCGGGTGTTCGGCCGCAAGCAGTTCTTCCTGATCTGCATCGTCATGTTTACCGTCTGCTCGTTCCTGTGCGGCATCGCCACCGAGCTGTGGCAGATCATCCTGTTCCGCGTGATGCAGGGCTTTTTTGGCGGCGGGCTGCAGCCCACGCAGCAGTCGGTGCTGCTCGACTACTTCAAGCCCGAGGACAGGGGCAAAGCGTTTGGTCTCTCCTCCATTGCGATTATCGTTGCGCCGGTCCTCGGCCCGACGCTGGGCGGCTGGATCACCGATAACTACTCCTGGCGCTGGGTGTTCTTTATCAACATTCCGGTGGGGATTGTGACGGTGCTGGCGATCTACCAGCTGCTGGAAGATCCGCCGTGGGAGAGCAAATCGAAAGAGAAGCTGAGTATCGACTGGACGGGGATCGGCCTGATCGCGCTGGGTCTGGGCTGCCTGCAGGTGATGCTCGACCGGGGGGAAGATGAAGACTGGTTTAACTCGAACTTTACCCGCACTTTCGCGGTATTAACGCTTATCGGCATTATCGGCGCCATCTACTGGCTGGTGTATGCCAAAAAGCCGGTGGTGGATCTGCACTGCATGAAGGACCGCAACTTTGCCATTTCCAGCCTGCTGATGGCGGGGATGGCGATGATCCTCTATGGCAGTTCGGTGGTGATCCCGCAGCTGGCGCAGCAGGACCTGGGCTATACCGCCACCTGGTCCGGGCTGGTGCTGTCGCCCGGGGCGGTGCTGATCGTCTTAACGATCCCGCTGGTGCTGAAGCTGATGCCGGTGGTGCAGACGCGCTGGATTATTGCCTTTGGCTTTACCTGTCTGGCGGTGTCGTTCTTCTGGTCGCGCACGCTCACGCCGGATATCGACTTCGAAACGCTGGTCCTGTTCCGCAGCGCCCAGTCGATTGGGCTGGGGTTCCTGTTTGTGCCGCTGACTACCATTGCCTTCATCTCGATACCGAGGCGGCTCAACGCCGACGCGGCGGCGCTGTTTACCATGTTCCGCAACGTGGCCGGCTCAATTGGGATTTCACTCTCGACGGCCGCCATTACCGAACGCGCGCAGGCGCACAGCGCCCATCTGGCGTACCACGCCTCGCCGTTTAACGAGCAGTTCCAGCAGGCGATACGCGAAAGCGCCCAGGCGATCCAGAACTTCACCACCCAGGTGGGCGATCCCACCGGCATCGCCACCGGGCGCATGTACCAGACCATGATTGAGCAGTCGCGCTTCCTGGCCTACATCGACGTCTTCACCATTCTGAGCGCGGTGGCCTTGTTACTGATTCCGTTTTGTTTGTTGCTCTCGCCGGTTAAGAGCGAGGGGAGTGCAGGAGCACATTGATGATACACAGACGTTTACACCCTCTGATGATAATGATGCTGCTGGTGGGCTGCGCCGTCGGGCCGGACTACCAGCCGCCCGCGCCGCCTGCCGTTACGCACTGGAACGATAAGGGTGACGGCGCGGTGAAATCGCAGACGACCTCCGCCGCGACCAATCCGCGCTGGTGGAAGACCTTCGGCTCGCCGCAGCTCAACAGCCTGGTTGAGCGCGCCATCGCCGGAAACCTGACGCTGCAGCAGACGGTGCTGCGCATCGCCGGAGCGCGTGAACAGATTAACCAGGCGGGCGGGGCGTTTTATCCGTCGGTCAACGGCAATCTGCAGGCGACGCGCCAGCAGCTTGGGCTGGAAGGGGAGCTGAAATCCCACGGCGTGTACGACCAGGTGGACAGCATCGATCCCAATTTGAAAGGCGCGCTGGGGCCGCTGACGCAGCCGATTAACCTCTACCAGGGCAGCTTCGACGCCCAGTGGGAAATCGACCTGTGGGGTAAGGTGCGTCGTCAGGTGGAAGCCGCCGAAGCGCAGCAGAAAGCGGCTATCGAGCAGCGTAACGACGCGCTGGTGTCGCTGGAAGCCGAAGTGGCGCGCGCGTGGCTCCAACTGCGCGGGGCGCAGAGCATTATCGCCACGCTGAACACCCAGATTAAAAGCGCGCAGCAGACGCTGGATCTGACCGAAAGCCGCCAGCGCGGCGGGCTGTCGCCGCAGATGGACGTGGAAAACGCCCGGGCGCAGTTAGGCAACCTTGAGGCACAGCTGCCGCAATATCAGGCGCAGGAGCGGCAGGCGATGAATGGCCTGGCGATCCTGCTCGGCAAGCCGCCGGGGGCGCTGGACGGCGAACTCCAGTCTGCGCAGCCGATGCCCGCGCTGCCGGATATCGTGCAAACGGGCATTCCGTCCACGCTGGCGCGACGTCGTCCGGACGTGCGTGAAGCAGAGGCGAATCTTCATGCCGCCACGGCGCAAATCGGCGTCTCGGTGGCGGAGCTGTTCCCGAGCTTTACGCTTTCCGGGCAGTTTGGCCTGCGCAACAGCGAAACTAACTGGCTGACCGACTGGAGCAGCCACTTCTACAGCTTCGGCCCGCAGGTCTCCATTCCCATCTTCCAGGGCGGTCGACTGGTCTCCAGCGTCAAGGTGGCGCGCGCGCAGCAGGGAGCGGCGGTGCTGGACTATCGCCAGACGGTGCTGACCGCGCTCGGGGATGTTGAAAACGCGCTGGTGAGCTATCGCACCGACCAGCAGCGTGAAGCGGGTCTCGCAAAAACGATCGACGCCCTGCAAAACGCCTTTGACCTGGCGAGCGACAGCTATCGGCAGGGCATCGCCAGCTTTATCGACGTGCTGGACGCCCAGCGTCAGCTGGCGCAGGCCGAGCAGCAGCGGGCGCAGGCGCAGGTCCAGAGCGCGCTCGATCTGGTGGCGCTCTATAAGGCGCTCGGCGGCGGCTGGGAGCCGTATCAGCAGGTGCAACTACCGGACTACAGCGTCTTTGGCGACGCCCCGCGCGGATAAATATTCAGAGGATTGGGCAAGAAATGAGCAGGAACACCACATTCGCGAGGGCTGAGGGGCGGGTATAACGATTGGGTACCCAATCGACATGCGAGGAATAACTGATGCGTTATCAAAAACTGGGCAACACCGGTCTGTTCGTTTCTGAACTGTGCCTCGGCACCATGACCTTCGGCGGCGAGGGCGGCATGTGGGGCAAGATTGGCCAGCTCCAGCAAAGTGAGGCCGAGCAGCTGGTGGGCCGCGCGCTGGATGCCGGGATCAACTTTATCGACACAGCGGACGTTTACTCGGAAGGACGATCGGAGGAGATCACCGGTCAGGCGCTGAAAAACCTGAAAATCCCGCGCGAGAACGTGGTGGTCGCCACGAAAGTGTTCGGCGAAACGGGAACGGCAGGGGTGAACTCGCGCGGCAGCTCGCGCTATCACATCATCAGCAGCGTGAAGGAGAGCCTGCGCCGCCTGCAGCTCGATCATATCGATCTCTACCAGCTTCACGGCTTCGACCCCGCCACGCCGATCGAAGAGACGCTTTATGCGCTCGATAACCTGGTGCAGCACGGCCACGTGCGCTACATCGGCGTCTCGAACTGGGCGGCGTGGCAGATTGCCAAGGCGCTCGGTATTTCCGAGCGCCTTGGGCTGGCGCGTTTCGCGTCGTTGCAGGCGTATTACACCATTGCCGGACGCGATCTGGAGCGCGAACTGGTGCCGATGATGCAGAGCGAAGGCGTCGGGCTGATGGTCTGGAGCCCGCTGGCGGGCGGCCTGCTGAGCGGAAAATATGGCCGGGACGGGCAGAGCGAAGCCGGTGGTCGTCGTCTGGAGTTCGACTTCCCGCCGGTGAATAAAGATCGCGCCTTCGACTGCGTGGACGTGATGCGTACTATCGCCGAAAGCAAGGGCGTCTCCGTCGCGCAAATCGCGCTGGCCTGGCTGCTGCATCAAAAAGCCGTGACCAGCGTGATTATTGGTGCGAAACGCGTCGATCAGCTGGACGACAATATCGCCGCGACCGGGATTCGACTGAGCGAAGACGAGCTTAAACAGCTTGATGCGGTGAGCGTGCTGCCGCGCGAATACCCGGGCTGGATGCTGGAGCGGCAGGGTGAATATCGCCGCAATCAGCTCGCACAGTAATATCCCTTCTCCCCCGGTGGCGCTTCGCTTACCGGGGCTACTTCCCTTGTGGAGTCATATTAGAGTTATGTCACTATTCATTTTTGGACAATTAAAGTTATGTCACTAAATATATTAAATATCTGATATATATAGATGTTATATCAAAGATCTTCTTTGAGAATCCTTTTGAACACTATTTTTTAAGAGCGTAAGATCTGGCTGACAAAAAACGATGTGGATTGTATCTTTCGAGGACTACACTGTTGACCCTTGAAAATGTATCTCTTTATTGGTAAAAGGCATGAAATGTTGTTAAAAGACATAAAACGTCATAAGTCGCCAAAACTGCAGATAAAACCTGTGTAAGTATTTTGCACTTCTAAGCGAGTAAGGTTTAACAGCTTATAATCTGTTATATAAATAAACAGCTTATAGGCTGTTTATTTTTAAGCTATTTGTTTATATATATATCAATACAAGTGGTTATCACGAATACACAATACAACTTGAAAATTTAGAATCATTTACGCATCGATATGGTCGGTTTTTGCAAAGTCAAAGGACTTTTCAAAAGAGCGCATACAGGACGATTGGGGGTAACACAGCAAACTTGGAGACAAACCCCGAAATTGCAAGCTTTGAGTGTTTGTTTGGATTGTTTGACTTGGTTATACACTTCATATTGTCCCCTACCTCGGAAAGCCCAGTAGCTTTCACTTCTCACCACGAAAAACGCCCTTGAATTCATGCGCCAGTTGAAGTACAAATCCGAATTGGTGGGGACGGCTCCTGGTTGCAATTGACCCGTTTATCCCGTCAACGAAACTTTGTGGCGGTTGCGTCTATACGCTGCCGAAACTGGTGCTTAACGTTCGTTCGTGGAATTGCCAGGAATGCGCAGAAACCCATGATCGTGACGTAAATGCCGCGAAAAATAATAAAGCTGCCGAGTTGGCAGTGTTAGTCCACTGAGCGGCTGTAAGCCCTGAAGTAGCTTAGTGGGGATTAGGTTGGTTGCCTTGATATGGGGCTCCTTGCCCTGAAAGGGCTAGGAGCAGTCAAAGTATGGTCGCTCGCTTAACATAACGGATCATGGTAAATGGATATTAGCCCTGCGGAATATTGTGAAATTATAAATTGTTTTAATCACTTGCTAAGTTATAGAAAACCAGCTGAATATCTTAGACATCAGAGTAAAGCTGTTATCAATGATGATGATATTTTCGCTGTACAGAAATTTTTACCTGCCAACTATGCAAATTGTTCATTGATGATGGGCGAAACAGTCATAATGAATAGCCTGTTTGCAACGAGCGTAAAGGGCGCGGAAAAAGTCAGAGATATTCAAATGCTCTCGGATCGGCACGGATATACTTTACCCACTACGGTAGCCAGTTTAGCCTTACGGCAGAGTAGGGCAAATCAGGAATGGTATTCACAGTCAGATCCTATCTGGGTCGCTGCACCGTATCCTGCATCAACTTTTGCGCTTTATGAAATTGAATATAAAGGTGAATACGACCGAGTTCATGACTCTGAAAGGATCCTGCTAAATGTTATTCATAGTCTAATCGTGAACAAAGACTTCATCTTTGACCGGGTGATTTTACTAACTGAACGTATCCCATGCGTCAGTTGTACAAAGGTTATTATCGATTTTCTGACCCAACATGATGTTAAGTTGATTCTGGCGTACTGTTACTCCTCGGGGCGGGCATGGTCTGGCCGCGGTTATGAGAGCTTTAGCGAGCAACTAAAAACCGCACCCGATATTTTGGGACGTCTGTCGGTAAAACATATTATCGAGCTTCGGGGCGGAGTAATTGACGTTATAGACAGGACGGTAAATTGACTGCAACTCGAGGTGAATGAATAGACCTGCGAGATCGCGGGCAACAATGCGGGATTCACCGTGGCTAGTGCCTGATGAAGCGTGCCGGGATAAAGGCAAAGGTCGGGGAGCGAAGCCCACGAGCTCGTAAAGATGTAGCCAGTATCGTGACACCAACAGGCTCCAGCGGCGGTTCAACCCGGAAGTACCGGATAAATGTTGGGTAACGGACATAGCTTATATCCGAACCCACGAAGGCTGGCCGTAGTTGTTGGACTGTTTTCACGCAAGGTAATCGGCTGGTAAATGCAACCCCGGATGACAAAAGAAATTGACCTATATGCGCTTCTGATGACCGCGTGGCGACGTAAACCCCTAAAGTACCTATGTTCATTGATGAAAAGCAGGTAACATTTGTAAAATGTTACAAGATGCCTAAATGGCCTTCAAACCCTGTTTCCGTTGCCCTGCAAAACTTGGTTAATAAGGGTTAACAGCTTGTGGACTGTTATGTGCATTAACAGCTTATAGACTGTTAAAGCATTAAGTTTTTTATTCATATTAATCAGTACGGATTGTCATCATGAGCACTCAATACTATTTGAAAACGTTGAATCAGTTACGCCCCGTTCTGGTTGGTTTCCGCAAAGCTAGGGGACTTACTCAAAAAGAGCTTTCTGGACGATTGGGTGTAACACAGCAAACTTATGCTCGTTTGGAAGCAAACCCAGCAACTGCAAGTTTTGAGCGCTTGTATAAAGTGTTTAGTCTGCTGGGGGTTGAGCTCGTACTTTCCTCAAGGGAACCATTAGCGGATTCAAAGCCCCAACTCATTTCAAAGCAGCAAGATACAGCGCTTCCTGCAAGGTGGGAGTCATGGTGACATCTGAATAGCCACAGATAATCTAGACACTTCCGAGCCGTTGATAATACTGGTTTTCATATTCTGTCGGTGACATCTGATCGCTAGAACCATGCCGACGCTTACTGTTATAAAACATTTCGATGTAATCAAAAATATCGCTGCGGGCTTCTTCCCGCGTTCCGTAGATCTTTTTCTTTATCCGTTCGCGTTTCAACAACTGGAAAAAGCTTTCTGCAACCGCATTATCATGGCAGTTACCGCGACGGCTCATGCTGCCCTCCAGACCGTGTGATTTCAGGAACGACTGCCACTCATGGCTTGTGTACTGACTGCCCTGATCCGAATGAACCAGCACCTGTTTTTGGGGATTACGCCGCCATACAGCCATCAGCAGTGCGTTCAGGACAATGTCCTTTGTCATCCGGGATTGCATGGACCAGCCGATAATTTTGCGTGAGAACAGATCAACAACCACGGCAAGATACAGCCAGCCTTCGTGGGTCCTGATGTAGGTTATGTCCGTTACCCAACGCTCATCCGGAGCATCCGGATTGAACTGTCGCTGGAGCCTGTTGGGCGACACGATACTGGCCTCGCCTTTACGTGCCCGCGGGCTCCGGTATCCGACCTGAGCCTTTATCCCGACACGTTTCATCAGTCGCCAGACTCTGTTCACTCCGCACTGTTGCCCGCTGTCCCGCAGATCCAGATGGATTTTGCGATAACCATAGACGCATCCCGATTCCAGCCAGAACTGTTTAATCTGTCATGTCAGTCTCAGGTCTGCCTGATGGCGTTGTGAATGCGGCTGCTGAAGCCAGGCGTAAAAACCACTGGGATGAACATCCAGCACCAGACAGAGCAGGCGAACAGGCCAGCAACAGGTGTTGTCACGGATAAAGGCGTACCTCAGTCGGACAGCTTTGCGAAGTACGCCGCGGCTTTTTTTAATATGTCCCGTTCGTCGGTAACCCGCTTCAGCTCTTTCTGGAGACGGCGGATCTCGGTCTGAGCAACTGACTGTTCTTTATTAGCGGAAGAATCCGGACCGTACTTCTTTATCCAGGCGTAAAGGCTGTGGGTGGTGATATCGAGACGTGTTGCAACGCTGGCAACAGAATAACCGCGATCGACAACCTGTTTGACTGCTTCAATTTTAAACTCTTCGGGATAACGCTTACCGCTCATGGGCACCTCTCTTTAAGCCATCTTAAATGACTCTGAGGTGTCTGTTAAACCTGTGGCGATTCAGTTTGAATGGAACGACTTTTTCTCGCCAGTTCTTTGAGACTAAAAATACAAGACGTAATAGCAGTGAATAAACATCTTGTCTGAACAACAGATTGCCATTTTCTTCACTGTTTTATTCAGACGTAAATTCATCTGGAGTTGAAGCGAAATTGTCTTTGGTGTCACTGACAGTTACCGGCATGGTTTCATTAAACCGGAACCCCTGTCTGGGTACGGTGATGATAAAATTTTCCTTACTGTCAGCGACTTTCCTGAAATCTTTGCGGGCCAGGAGAATATTCTAGTAGACAGTATTGGGGAGACGTCTTTATAAGACTCGCCCCAGCCAGCTTTAGATAGCTCTGCTAGGCTGACGATTCAGAATTTACGACTCGGTAATGCTGATCACACGATGCAACTGCAGAACCTCGAATGCTTAGAGGTATGTATCCTAGCTTAATGCTACATCTCGTGATTATTCCTATCACAGGGAATTAAAATTTTCATGCAATGGATTGCATGAGATGGTTTTAAAAGTGACAATTACATCCGTCCGGCCTATGTACATTGGCCTGGACGCTGCCACAGGGACGCTACCCTTTGGACACGAAAAGGATAGACAGGCTACTATTCACAGTTTCTTGGTGGATTATACTATACTAAACGTGGAGAAGTTATTTGATAAACAGGAATGATAATGATAGAGGTTTATTATGTTTTTCAATGACGAAAGTTTGTTCAGTTTCCTTTACAGGACTCAACTTGTTTATGGCTATCATAATTTCAGAAATCTAATTACTCTTGGCGGCTGGGTTGCATATAAAATAATTGCCAGGAAGGAGCTCTTGCCAGTTTACCATCGATTTAATGAATTTAAGTTATTTAATGTTGTAAATTCGAGTGAGCATCCACACACCACTTTTTCTTCCCCATATTCAAATTTGAGAGAGTTTAAAGAATTTACTGAGCATGGTACAGCTTATATTAATGGTCGGCCTGACAGAACAATCAGATTTTGCAATGTTTGTATTTTGGAAAGCAAAAAAAAGTATGGTGTGGGTTACCTTAAAAAAGATTGGGAGTTTTCTCGGTATTGTTTTAAACACAAACTGCCGTTGTCTGAAATCATTTCTTGTTCATATATAAAAACAGTTAAAGCTATGAGTGATATTATGCAGGGGGGGGTACCTGAAAATGATGTTCTTGTTATATCTCCCCTGGAGAAAATCAAATTGAAGGGAATAAAAAAACAGAAGATAACACCCTTATCCACTCTTTATATAAAACCGTGTGCTTCATTTTTAATGAAAGAATGGATTTATGCAAACAGAATTATATTAACTGAATTGCTTCAGAGAAAGCTATATGATCTCCAAAAGGACGTGCTATTGAAACAGCTCACACTGTACCCTGAATGGTACGTCTCAAAACTTTATCACAAAAGACACGATGAAAGCCTTGTTATTTTTAAAGATTATGTAGCACAGAATACATGTGTAATAAAAGAAAAGTATGGAGTATTACGAAAGGATAGTTTTGTTTTTCGGTGTTTAAAGGCAAAGATGATAAATTGTAAAGACTGCGCTGAAAAATTATCGCCGAGGGATTGTAAGTTGCAAAATAAATTTTAAATATTGTGAACCTTCAGTCGTTTAAATGTTAGTTTGGTTTAAGTAATTCTGATTAATTAATACCAAGATAACTTTAGGTATTTGGACTTACCCCACAACAGTAGACAAATTATGTCCTCACGACAAGATCTGCTCGATGGCCTCCGAACTTACGCTGCCGAGATGACTTTGGCGCCTGGCCCGGTTATAGAAGATTTTAAGTTAAAAGCGAACAGCAGGGGGTTGTTCCGTATGAGGGGTTATATCGCTGGTGTCAACTACCGATTTACGAACAATAAAATTGACCTGCTATTCTACAGGTCAATCCATCTTGAGGATTTTTGCTGTTTTGTCAGCACAGCGTGGGTTATTGCTTTCTCTCTATTACGTTAGCAGCGTTGGATGATTTACTTGTAGTTGGACGATCCTCCGTCTGCGTAACCAGACTCATGGCTGCCGGGGCTTTGTTGAATAAATCGAACTTTTGGCCGTAGTCAGGATCAGATCACTACACTCCCGATCTTGCAGCGATATCACATGGCAAAACAAAAGTTCAAAATCACCAACTGGAACCTATACAACAAAGCCCTCGTCAACCGGGGCTCACTGACATTCTGGTTTGATGAGTCGGCCATTCAGGCCTGGTATGACAAACCCAAAACCTCTTCACGTGGTCGTCCGCAACGTTATTCTGAGCTGGCTATTTCTACCGTTCTGATGCTCAAACGCATCTTTCGCCTCATGCTGCGCGCTGTGCAGGGATTCATTGATTCCATTTTTATCCTGATGAAGCTCCCGCTCCGTTGCCCGGATTATTCCTGCGTCAGCAGGCGGGCTAAGTCCGTCAGTATCCCTTTCAAAAGTCCTGCACGCGGCGAAATTGCCCATCTGGTTATCGACTCCACCGGATTAAAAGTCTTCGGTGAAGGGGAGTGGAAGGTGAAAAAACACGGTCAGGAAAAGCGCCGCGTCTGGCGAAAACTGCATCTGGCGTTGGACGCCGGTACGCATGAGGTTATCTGTGCTGACCTGTCCCTGAACAACGTGACTGATGCAGAGGCATTCCCGGGGCTTATCCGCCAGACACACCGGAAAATCAGGGTCGCTTCAGCCGACGGAGCTTATGACACCAGGCGGTGCCACGACGAACTGCGGCGGAAGAAAATCAGGGCGCTTATCCCGCCGCGAACCCGCGCAGGTTACTGGCCGGCTGAATATGCCGACAGAAATCAGGCGGTTGCCCGGCAACGGCTGACAGGAAGCAATGCGTACTGGAAATGACACACGGCTTACAACCGACGTTCGGTGGCTGAAACGGCAATGTACCGTGTCAAACAGCTGTTTGGTGGGCATCTTACGTTGCGGGATTATGATGCGCAGGTTGGGGAGGCGATGGCCATGATCCGCGCATTAAACAAAATAACGCGCGCAGGCATGCCAGAAAGCGTACGGATTGCCTGAGGAAGTCAGCGACAAGGGAAGCTTTTATCTAAATCCGATTTATTCAACAAAGCCGCAAATCATACATGGCGAGGCGTTATTTAATTAATTTTGCGCTCATGGTGGTATAATTACCCATGTGTGCTGAGGTAATTACATAATTTGTAACTCCTTTTTCTTTTGCTTTTGCTTTTGCTTTTGCTTTTGCTTTTTCTTTAATCATATTTTCAGCTGAGTCGATTGAATAGCCACATCCAGTAACTGTCTCTGCATTAACGGAGAAAGACATAATTAGAGATGAAAGCAGTATTGTCATAAGAGCGTTTTTCATAATTAATCCTCAATAGTTGGTGTAGGAGAACTATACTCCATTAACCTAACTCTATTAATCGCATTGAAGAATCATTATTGATAGCGATATGGAATTAATTGTAGGGGCAGCTGGCTTGATGAATGTATTAACTCATTAAATTTATTAATAAATGTTGTACAGGTAGGTTTGCTCGGTTTACAGGAAACAAACTAGTGGGATGCCAGACTGATAGTTGTTAAGTAACTTTTTGATTGTAGCGATCTTCATCTGCATCAGGACATTGGCATAGTAGTCACTGGCCAACTTCTGGGCTCTTACATTCTGGGTAAAAACTAACTTATACATGCTATTACATTATGTTTGTTTGACAAGCCTATAATGTAGAGTAAATTACACTCCTGCGTTTCTGACGTCCATCATCGGGTGGTTTGTTAAAGTTTTACCTAAGTAACGTCAGAAACGCATCTAATGATTTTTATAGGGCCACCCTGAAATTTTATCTACTTTCTGCTGATAGTTGAGGATTGCTATCCAGAGCATGCATTAATCTCCAGGAAAGCAAGCTGTACTTATCTTTCTTAAGGTAATAGAAAAAGGGGCAGTATAAGGCTGCCCATACACAGCCATGATTATCTACAAAAGATATCTCATACTTCTAGAGGTCATAACTAACAATTGAAGATACGTTTGCTATATTCCTACACCATACAGCATGAAAAGTTGTTACACCGTAGCGGTTGCTCCAAGGATCTCATAGCCCGGTAATGGAAAATGATTAATGAACGTTTCCAGTGCGGCTGTATCAGGAAGGGCGGTAAGTGCACCTTTTTTGGTAGTTGCGAGCGCTCCGGTGGCACTGGCCTGAGTGATTGCTAATTGAAGTTCTGGAAAATTCATTGGCAAACCTTTATTGGCGATGCTGGCAAGTAACCCAGCCATAAAAGCATCTCCAGCGCCTGTTGTGTCAATACTTTTAACATTAAATCCTCTGAAATGTATCACCATATCTTGCCATAATACCAATGAACCTCTCGCACCAAAGGTGACCACTTTTAATCTGGCAGGATGGGTTTTGAGTGCTTCTAACGCCTCTGTATAATCATGTGTACCCATTAACCAGTACCACTCTTCTTCAGAGAGTTTAAGGATATCGGCTTTTTCAGCGAATTGACTCACCGTCGCAAACATTTCTTCCTTATCACGCCACATTTGGTCTCGTAAATTAACATCAAAGCTGATAAGTCCACCGTGGTCAATGACTTCCTGGACTGCTTTAGTCAAAGTCGTGCGGCAATCTGCAGCAACCAGCGCAAGTGAACAAAAATGCAGGATATCATCACTAAAAGCTGGAAGGGCATCTTGTGTTAGAAATTGGTCGGCTGAAGGGTTCGTAAGAAATGTAAAACCACGTTCTCCCTGATCTTTAAGAGAAACCAGTACTGTACTTGTACGATGATATTTATCCATTTGGATACATTGTGTAGAAACTCCTGAATCTTCGAGAGTTTTTCTCAGGAAATGGCCAAAATCGTCATCCCCTACGCGACCTATAAAGCCGGTACGACATTTCAATTGTGCAGTACCTATCGCAACATTAAATGGCGCACCTCCTGCACAAGCACGAAATTGCATATCTGTAAGGGGTAGAAGATCAACAACAGCATCGCCAAGAGTCCAGATATTCATGATATTTCCTTAATAATAATTAACTTGTTTTTTTAAACGTGACCTGCGGTAAGGTCACTATTTTTACTAACGCTTCAGCGTGTTCAGGTGGCATGGATTATCCAGCGTACGGTTTAAAAGTTATAATCCAGCATCAGCTTATACTCAGTGGTAATGGCCTCACCGTTAGTGACCCAACTTCCGTTCTGTTTGATCAACGAACCAGTAACTTCTCCGGACACGGTAAAACGAGAGGTCAAAGGATAATTTGCCGATACCTTCAGGAAGCGATTGCGGGTATTCTGAAAGACTTCGCCATCCTCAGGTTGCGCATTGTATTTCTTATAATGACCATAACCGCCGCTGAGCGTTGTGGATAACTTCCCCCAGTTTCGCCAGACGCCGACTGACGTGGTCCAGCTTTTTTCGTCGATATCGCCCCACTGCGCCCTGTCTAAAATGGCAGATGCGAACTGCTGGCGGAACCAGACACCGGTGTTGTTATTAATAATGTATTGCACGCCCGGCTCAATCTGAAATGAACGCACGTCACGGTCGTTTTGCGACCCACCGCTGCGCCGGTGATCGATCTGCTGATACAGGTAGTTAAAGAATGAGAAATTATCCGTAACCCGAAGATCGGTAAAGAACTTAACGCGGCCTTGCCAGCGGTCTTCGATTGAGGCGCTTCCTCCCATCACATCCCAGCCATAGCGCAGACGCTTGTAAAAATATTCATGGCCGATGATCAACTGAGTCCACTGGTTTTGGCTGAGGTAAGACTGATCCTCCCACGTCCCGTTATAGTTAGTGGTTCTGCCCTCAGAGAAAGCCAGATACCAACCGGGTAACGCATCGTGCCGCATCACACCTTGTACAAACGTCAGCGAATCATTCCCGTTGTGGAAATGGCTGTTACGCCAGTTATTATCCTCAATGGCATATTTCATTTTCAGTTGGCCATGAACGCGGCCACCGGCAGGATTGGAGGAGCGGGCTGAGGTCCACATAACATCTTCATCAAGATATGACCACGGGTCCACGGCGATAACCTTTCCAGACGGATCCTTCATGATGCTCATGCTCGCATTCGCCAGCGCGGGTAACATAAGAGTAAAAATAACAGACAGGGCATGATAGTTTTTCATAATAATATCCCGTTAAATCATTTCTTTTATTTTCAACGTCGCGTGAAAATGGTCGTTTTGAGGCAGGCTAATACTCCACGGTTTCTCCTGCATGGAATACATCCGGGTACTGAATGCCACTTTGTTGTTTATATAAAAGACAGCAATTGAGTTTTGCATGAGAACGCGTAACTCAATTTTTTCCCCGATCGGAATGTCCACCCAGGATTCCGCGTTAGCCTGATGAATCGACGCTAGCGGCGCGTTGAAAAAATAGACTTTTCCTTTGCTCTTATTGAACACAACGTTCAGCATCGCATCACTGACTCTGTCGTCGGTCAGACCAAAGCTCATCACCATTCCGGCAGAAGGAACATCGATGGTAGCACTCAACTCACCGCGCTCAGGCAAGGCCGGGTACAGCGCCGACTGTAAGGGGCCGAACGACGTGTCCGTTTTGAGCGTCTTAGTGCTCGTCAAGGTGGTTTCCGGACCAGGATTCTCACTGATGACCTTCTGAAGCTCCTGGGGGAGGATGCTGTTGAGCTGGCCCTGGGCATCTGCGGTGAGCTCATGAGCAACCAGATTCCCTGCCCAATCAATGTTGCCGCTGTCACGGTTACCGGCTTTCGTCGGGATCCAGCCGAAAACAAACAGCCGATCGTTTTTGAGAACCAGTTTACCCGCGTAAAAACCTGAGCCGTCGACCACATAATTGTCCAGTTTCCGCCACGGCCCCTCCGGATTGTCCGCAACCCGGTATTGTGTCAGGCGTAACGGCCATTGGTCGCTAAAGCTGAGATACCAGCGTCCGTTGAAGTAAACCAGTGTCGGGCATTCGAGGTTGGCATTGCTGGTGATGGTGTCGTTATCAAAAAATACGCCGCGATCTTCCCAGTGCTTTAAATCCGTTGAACTGTATCGGGCAATAACCCCACGACCGTTACTGCGCGTAGTAATTAACATCCAGTATTCTTTCTTTTCCTCAACCCAAACGACGTGAGGGTCCCTGAAATCATTACCCCGATAGTTACCGCCGGGTAACAGGGTGTCCTGCGGGTGTTTCACCCAGTGAAGGCGGTCCTTACTGGTCGCGTGCATAACAGACTCAACCGGGAACACATTTTCATTGTGTGCGGTGTACCAGGCATGCCAGGTATCGCCGACTTTAATAATCGAACCGGTTCCCAATAACAGTTCAGGATCGTCAACGTCGTTAACGTAGGGGATCACTTCCGAATGGTTCTGATAATCATACAAGTTGGCACTCGACAAGAGATGAAAAGCATGTACCCCCAGATCGCTGCCGCCTCGGACATCATTAAGATAATAAATATCAAATTTGCCATCGTTAAAAACGGGCATAGGGTCGCCCACGAATGAACCTTCAACCCTCGGAAAAAAGCCATTAATATGGGTGATGCTTTTATTCTGTAATGTCTCTTTCGAAGGCTGTGACCAGGCAGGGTTATTGCCGAGCGAAAGCGCAAGCAGAGCGAAAGATGCCGCAACTATTAATTTTTTCATGCTACACCTGAATATCAGAAGTTATAATTCACGCCAACCACGGTAAACGGATTCCATGAGTGACCGGTTGATGTCCAAAGTCCGGTTTCTTTCGTAAATTGTGCCTTGAATTCACCATATAATCGCACCTCACCAAATACCGGATAACTCAGCGTTCCACCGATAAACTTATAACGGCCGTCATAGAAAACTTCGCTGGCATTGCTGGCGTTATCTATTTTGTCCTGGCCAAATCCAACATACAGGGAGGTTAATAATGGATACCAGTTTCGCCAGAGCCCGGCCGTGACTTTCCATTCTTCTTCTACAATGTCGCCCCAGCTCTGACGCTCCTGGCGGTTATGGTAATAATAGGGCCGCAAATAGAGTCCGAGATCCGGATTCACGCGGTATTGAATGGCTGGCTCAATTTCGAAAATGTACTGCTCCAGATCGCCATTCCCCGGTTCGTTCCCCTGAGGCTGATACTCGCCATACGCGTATCCGGCCAGGCTCCATTTGTTGGACAGTCGCAGGTCCTGCCAGACTTTGAACCGGTTTTTCCAGCGTTTAGTTGCCGTTTCGGAGCCGACCATGACTTCCGTACCGATATTACCCCGCCAGGTTTCGAAAATATGGCCCACAAAAAATTCATTGATGGTATTGGTGCCTTTATAGTCCTGATTACTGAACTGTCCTTTATAACTGTCTTCTCTGGCATTCCAGAAACCGAAATACCAGTTAGGCAATTCATCGTGCCTTAAAAAAGCCTGAATGGTGGCGAGTTTAAACTTGCCGCTGTTTTTCTTATTATTGCTCCAGCGAACATCGTCAATTTCTATCTGAGATCCAATGTTCCCATGCAAGCCACCCACTTCCATGTTACGACCAATACTGTTCCAGTGAACCGGCGGATCTTCCTGCCTTAAACGCAACAGACTGACATCTTCAGGGTTATCCCCTTTAGGACGTTTTTCTACTGCAGTTTTCTTATTCTCCATTGGTGCCGATAACGTCACTGGCTTTGACGAGGTCGTGAGTTCAGGTTTTTGACCTGCAGCAACCGGAGAAGATGAAGCGCTAAGGGATGATTTTTCATTGCCTTGATTGGCTAATGAAACACTCGTACCGTTGGTGTCTGATTCATCCTGAAAATAGCTTTGATAGTTTCCTGTAACGTCTTCAGCAATGGCAGGAAATGCTGCTAATGTCACCATTAATGCCAGCATCTGTTTTCCTGGAACAAATATATTTTTATCTTTCGAGGTAATGCAATTTTGAGGTATTACGCTTTCATCCATTTTGCTCTCTCATTATTCCAGACAATAACATGCCAGCCAGAGACTGGCAGAAATAAAAACTCACCCTGCAAGAAACCGGTCGGAACGGAGAATTATTTATCTAAAGACCAGTATCCCGCATCGTATAATGAGGCCTTCCCCAGATTTGCAAACAATGAAATATCACGCTCGCCCGGCTGCGGATAAATACGACTGCTTAAGCAAGCGTCACCATCGTTAACAAAAACTTCCACCGATGAGCGGTCAATAAAAATTCGCAGTGACAGAACGCTGTCTGCTGGAAGCGGAATACTGCGAGTGCCTTCCAGCGAATATTCCGGATAGCGGCGCTCCACCACCAGACGCCCAGCCTGATCATCGACGTAAATTCTCAACCCGTCGCCCAACGCGATACCAAACTGTTCAGCCGTCGATGCGCTCAAATCCCATGCCAACTGAACTTCGACCGCGTCGGCATTTGCCGCGACAAGGACGTTCTGATTGTTCAGACAGCGGACGGGCGTGGGATAATAGCTGCCACGCAGCGCGGTCACTTCGGCAGCAGGTTTCATTCTCACACGACCATCGACAAGGCTTAATTCGCGAGGAAGCGAGAGCATTCCGGCCCAGCCATCCTGCTGTTCGGGCATCGATGATTCCCACATATCCAGCCACCCGATGACAATGCGTCGGCCATCCGGGGTCAGGAAACTCTGCGGGGCATAAAAGTCGTGGCCGTGGTCCAGCTCAGTAAATTGTCCGCTGTGGGTGAACGGTTGACCTGGCTGCCAGTCCCCAAGTAAATAGCCGCTCTGGAACAGGTTGCGATAGTGATACCCTTCCGCCGCCATGCCCTGCGGCGAGAACATCAGGACACGCTTCTCTCCCAGGGGGAAGAAATCCGGGCATTCCCACATAAAGCCCTTGCCTTCATCAGCCTCGGCGAAAATACCTTCGTCATGCCATTCGCGGAGATCGGTGGAACGGTACAGGCGCACCTGACCGGTATTTTCCACGCGGGAACCGACAACCATGTACCAGAACTCACCTTCGCGCCACACCTTCGGATCGCGAAAGTGATGCAGTCCGGGCGGTGTATCAATCACCTTGCCGTGCCGTTCAAAATGGATTCCGTCACGACTGGTCGCCAGACACTGCACCTGGTAGAGGTTGTCGTCAGTGTCCGACGGGCCGTGAAATTTATGTCCGGTATAGATGAGCGCCAGCGTATCGCCGTCCACCACGGCGGAACCTGAGAAACAGCCGTCTTTGTCCGCCGGGCCTTCCGGCGCTAGCGCGACGGGCAAATGTTCCCAATGCACCAGATCTTTGCTTCGGGCGTGCCCCCAGTGCATCGGACCCCATTTCGGGGAGTAGGGATGGTGTTGATAAAAGGCGTGATACCAGCCGTCAAACCATACCAGGCCATTAGGATCATTCATCCAGCCTGCGCGAGGGGCGAGGTGATAGCGCGGATACCAGCGCGGATTAATCCCGGATTGTGCTTTTTCAAGCACCTGTTCAACCTGTTCTAATAAGGATGTCATCGTCTTTACTCTCAGTACATTACACAGCTTTTTGCTGCAGAAAAGATGGCTCAGATGAGGATTTAGTTGAGCGCAAAAGGAAAATGGAAATAAACGTGGTGCTGAACACCATGATGCCCATGATCAGATAGGATTGGGCGAAGCCAAATCTCTCATAGCTAAAGCCTGCCAGCGGGGACAATACGGTACCAATGACGGAGCTGGTGCAGGCAAATCCCACCAGATAAATGGTGGAGGAGAGACGTTTGTCGAAATTCAGACTGTTGTATTTAAATATGGCGACTAACAATATTGGCAGTTCGACCGCGTGAAGCAGTTTGGTAATGGAGATAAGCAGGGGGCCTTCCACCAGCCCTGAAGCAATCATGCGCAGCGCCATCACCATTCCTGCGAATATCAGACCATTTTTAGCACCAATGCGATTAACCAGCCACGGCGCACAAAACATACCTGCGGCCTCGAGAAAGACCTGGAAAGAGTTTAAATAGCCAAACATCTCGTTCCCTTCGCGTAATGTCGGGAACTGTGATGAGAAATAGACCGGGAATTGCTGATCGTATACGCCGTAAATGCAGGTTCCGACCACGAAGAATATCAGTGCCCAGAAGCGCGGCAGAGTAAGCAGACGCAGGGCGTCTTCCAGAGAAACTTTTTTAGCGCCAATTTCGAGTTTCTCCATGCTTGCCGGCGCGGCCACCTTTAATCGGGCCAGGAGGCAGAAGAAGATTAACCCTGAGCATGAAGCCACCAGGAAGTTAAGGTCAGGGTTGATATTAAACAGTAACCCGGCAAAAAACGTGGCAACCGCCCAGCCCAGAGACCCCCACATGCGTGCCCGCCCAAACTCAAAGGTACTCTGACGCGCGACGCGCTCGGTATAGGACTCCAGAACGCCGATACCCCCATTAAACGTCAGCCCGATAAATAAGCCCCCGAATACGCTGCCCAGCAGAATATTAACGCTCAGCAAATAACTAAAAAGCAGATAAGCCGGGCCGGAGAGGATCAACAACGCGGTGATTAACCATAACAAATGTTTGCGCAGACCAAGTCGGTCCTGAATAAAGCCATAACAGACCTGCGCGAAGAGCGCGGAGACGGATAATACTGAAAAAATAATGCCGGTTTCCGATGCTTTTAGCCCCACTTCCTGGTGAAGCCAGATTGAGAGCAGTGAACTTGATGAGGACCAGGTCACAAAGAAAAAGAACAGCAGAGCGCTGAGCAGCATGTAACTTCGAGTAGGCCGTTTTTTCATCTACGTAATCTCGTAAGAAGGATATGCTAATATGGTAACGTTATCATTTTGGGGGGACACCCGATTTTGATTTGTTTGTCGATGTTAATCACAAAAGTTAACGTTAACATTGAAATGTTGAGATCTAGCTCAAATTTATCAGAGTGGTCTGCATAACCCTGGGTGTCCATGCCTAGAATAGGGCATTCGCATTTGCTCACAACACCTTACCGGGTGTATGCATTCAGATAATGGAAAACTATGGCGTCTTTAAAGGATGTGGCCAAACTGGCCAATGTATCGCTCATGACGGTTTCACGGGTGCTGAATGACCCGAAACGCGTAAAGCCTGAGACTCTGGCTCGGGTGCAGGAGGCGATCATGCAGTTAAATTATGTGCCAGACCTTTCTGCCCAGCAGATTCGTCGTGTTGGCACCCGGAACAAAACGATTGGTGTGCTTGCGCTGGATACCGTCACCACTCCTTTTTCAGTAGAAATCACGCTGTCTATTGAAGAAACCGCGCGGGCGTATGGCTGGAACAGCTTTGTGGTGAATATGTTTACCGATGATAATCCTGACGATATTGTCGACCTGCTGCTCGCCCATCGACCCGGGGGGATCATTTTTACTACCATGGGGCTGCGTGAAGTCAGTATTCCTCCCCGGTTACTGGAGCTTCCTTGCGTTCTGGCCAACTGCGAGAACAAGGGAGAGCCGGTTGCCAGCTATATACCTGACGATGAACATGGCCAGTATACGGCCGTACAGGCACTGCTGGCAGCAGGATACAGCCGCCCTCTATGCCTGCATTTACCCGTCAACCATCTGGCGACGCGTCGTCGTCGTCGTGGGCTTGATCGCGCCTGCAGGGAAGCCAGTATCGATCCTGATACGCTTGAGCACTGCTATATGCAATTCGGCGATGAGCACTACCGAGATATTCCGGAGATGTTGCTGGCGCATATCGAACAGGGGAAACCGCGATTTGATTCGGTCATCTGTGGTAACGATCGTATTGCATTTATGGTGTATCAAACATTGTTAACGCAGGGTATCAGAATCCCACAGGATATTGCCGTTCTTGGCTATGACAATCTTGTAGGCATTGGAAACTTATTTTTACCCCCATTATCCACGGTCCAGCTACCGCATTATGAAATTGGGCGCTTAAGTACACTGCACATTATCAATGGTGACACCCACCGGGATAAAGTGATAGTTGAGAGTCCCTGGCTTCCCCGCGAGTCAATCTAGTTGTATTTGATTTGGCCAAATACCTTACGGATGTGTTGCCTTACCTGCGAGGATGACTTCACTAAGGTGTTTATAACGATCACTGTTGCCTTTGTGATTTGATGCATTCAGAATTCACGTATTCTGGACAGCGTGGCGCTGATTCGCGGTTATCATAAAGTAACTGTTGGTTAAGCATCTTAGTACAGAGTTAGCGTACACGCTTAAGTTGAGCAGCCCCGTTGATTAATGCGGCGCTATATTCGTAATGCATCTATCCGAGGGTGATGATGAGTGTAACGCTCAGCTCCGCGCTCAAAGCGGACCTTCAGTTCAGTTCGTTTTGACCTGCTCCCTGAGAATTCACACAGAAGGTTGTTAGCAATGTCCGTTGATCGCTCAAAGCGGCCTTATCAAATGGATTCGTGACAGGATTGGTTTGCAGCAAGAAGAAGACGTTTGGGCATCTGGTCTGCATGAACGGCTGGTCTCTGAACGGAATGTTCGCTCATAGGGCTGTCGCCTTTGAAATGCAGCGTGAACCACTCATGGCCCGCCATTGAATATCGCTGATTTGAAAGCAACTTTATCAGGTTCGATCTGGCGGAATAAAGCGTTAGGAGACGTTATGACGATTGACTATGTACAAGCCTGGTACAGCGGCAGCCGAACAATGCTGCGAGTGTAATCGAAAAATCCCCCCTCGTTTCTTCATTACTGTGCCATCATCCACGCCTGTTGTGTGTTGGTTATCGTGCGGTTAACTTGCCAAGAAAAGCGATATGTAATTCTCGTTTCAGGTGGCATGAACCGTGTAAAAATAACTTTTGCTGAATGAGAGTTACCGCGAGTCTGCGCTGAGGTCAAAGAAGCTCTGATAAACACTCTCAGTAAGACAGTGATTATCCCTCCGATTCGTCATAAACAAGGAAAGCACCATGTTCGGATTCTTTAAAAAGAAAAAAACTGACGTTGAGCCCAGGCAAGGCCCCCGTCTTACGGCAAACCAGTTTATCGCATTGACGCTGAATGATGAAAAGCTGTCTATGCCCGTGTACCTGCCGGGGATCCGCAGTGAGGCCGAATGTGACGATCTGGGGTTATGGCCACTCATCTACATCTGGAATGTGGATCGTGCCGCTTGCACCTTCAGCCTGTCTGTTAATGGTAAGGCCATTGCCCACCTCCTGGAGCCTTTCGTGCCCCGTGAAGACCCTGCGTATGTTGAAATTCGTGATGAGGCGATGAAGGTTATCTCCGAGGCTTCAACGCAGTCTGTGCTGGCGATGGTAGAAAAAACGGGTCTCATGCCCGATGTTTTGTTCGCGTATAACGCTGAGGATGCACAGCAGGAGCATGGTTGACATTCGGGGAGTGTCTGAGATTACGCCAGGGATCCTGTTAGTCACTCCTGTCATCGCAACGCTAATTTCTCGTCAAGAAATGCTTCAGGTTGCCGAAATATACATTAAGCGTTATTCATGAACATAACCAAAAGGATGGATCCGCATGAAGAAACTCCTGCTTCTTGTTCCGCTCGTGTTTGCTGCTCCGGTACTGGCTTCTGAAGTGACGGTGGGGCAGGTTTGCAAGGCTGCTTCTGCGGCTATGTTCGGCCATTATCTCAAAATCATGCGGCTGGATAAAGTCGAGTCAGGTATTGCTTACGTACATTATATCCGACAGAACGATGGAACCCGCTGGGCCATCAAGTGCAAACTTATCGGCAATCAAGTGATGTGGGCATCTGACAATCCTGACAGCACCGGTCGCTGGCGGGATGATCCTGCAGACAGCACGGTCAGATATGCTGTTGAGGATAAAAAAATCATTATTACTGAGGCCTACAGCGACGGTTCCAGCAGCTCCAATTCTTATCCGTTGAAGCAACTACAGTGACTACACACAAGCTTCTAATTATAGCCTGTGAGCGACTGGTCCCTTCAGGGCGCATTTAACTATGCGGATGAGACCTTTGACGTGTGCCAAGAGCGGACTTTACCAACGCCGCTGATGTATTAATCCATGAAGAGCAGGTCATATTTTTAATATAAATTGACTGGTGCGCTAATTATTACAGGAACATTACCGATACATATTACCGCTTCCATTGCTTTTTTAAGCGCGTGTACATTTGTACGACTGGTGGCTGTGCCGGTGACCTTTTCCGAAACTGTCGTGGATGCTGCTGGGACAAAAGGTTCTTTGAAAGGGACGTTACTCACTCCAACTTCAAAACCAACCGCCGTTGTTCTTATCGTACCAGGGGCTTTGTTGAATAAATCGAACTTTTGGCCGTAGTCAGGATCAGATCACTACACTCCCGATCTTGCAGCGATATCACATGGCAAAACAAAAGTTCAAAATCACCAACTGGAACCTATACAACAAAGCCCTCGTCAACCGGGGCTCACTGACATTCTGGTTTGATGAGTCGGCCATTCAGGCCTGCTATGACAAACCCAAAACCTCTTCACGTGGTCGTCCGCAACATTATTCTGAGCTGGCTATTTCTACCGTTCTGATGCTCAAACGCATCTTTCGCCTCATGCTGCGCGCTGTGCAGGGATTCATTGATTCCATTTTTATCCTGATGAAGCTCCCGCTCCGTTGCCCGGATTATTCCTGCGTCAGCAGGCGGGCTAAGTCCGTCAGTATCCCTTTCAAAAGTCCTGCACGCGGCGAAATTGCCCATCTGGTTATCGACTCCACCGGATTAAAAGTCTTCGGTGAAGGGGAGTGGAAGGTGAAAAAACACGGTCAGGAAAAGCGCCGCGTCTGGCGAAAACTGCATCTGGCGTTGGACGCCGGTACGCATGAGGTTATCTGTGCTGACCTGTCCCTGAACAACGTGACTGATGCAGAGGCATTCCCGGGGCTTATCCGCCAGACACACCGGAAAATCAGGGTCGCTTCAGCCGACGGAGCTTATGACACCAGGCGGTGCCACGACGAACTGCGGCGGAAGAAAATCAGGGCGCTTATCCCGCCGCGAACCCGCGCAGGTTACTGGCCGGCTGAATATGCCGACAGAAATCAGGCGGTTGCCCGGCAACGGCTGACAGGAAGCAATGCGTACTGGAAATGACACACGGCTTACAACCGACGTTCGGTGGCTGAAACGGCAATGTACCGTGTCAAACAGCTGTTTGGTGGGCATCTTACGTTGCGGGATTATGATGCGCAGGTTGGGGAGGCGATGGCCATGATCCGCGCATTAAACAAAATAACGCGCGCAGGCATGCCAGAAAGCGTACGGATTGCCTGAGGAAGTCAGCGACAAGGGAAGCTTTTATCTAAATCCGATTTATTCAACAAAGCCCAATAAAATGCTAATCTTAAGGATTTTGGTGTGTTTCTTTCTCAAACCATAAAAAATGCCAGAGAAAAATATGACGTGTCTAGTGATGATGACTTCAGATTTAAAGTGATGAAATCAAAAAACATAAACTGTCTGAATTGTTGATCTTGTAACTTAAGTGAAATTGCAGAGTGCGACATAAAATATAGTATACGATAAGCATTTAAAACCAGGGGGGATTCTTGTTGGGTATTTTATGGTATGGTCGGTGTCCAAATTTTAATGTTAATTAGGCGTGCGCGGTTATGAATGATGTCTAGATTTTTTCTGCTCTTGTTTTTACTATGTGTCGAAAGTTAAATAATTTATATTTTAAAGGGGTGATGGTTTTCTTGGTTGTGGAATATATTATGTTTGAGTTCTCAGGTCGGCGATGAATTTTGTTGAAGGCCAAAGTCTAACCATCAGGTAATTTAACTCCATTACGGGCTTGTGTATTTCATTGTTTGTGTTTTCTTTATTCATTTTGTTTGAGGGGATGTGCTCTCTACTAGCATTTTGTCTTATGCTGTGCATGCGCTGTAAATAAAATAAGAGAAGTAATTTTTGTGCTGGGAAAATATTTTCAAAATGAGAAATGATGTAATAAAGGAAGTGTGATTTGTCAGAGATAACAGGGTCAGAATTTTCCTCCCACAAATGCCTAATCAGGTCATTCAAAGACAGGAAGAGTTTTTCGTTGCCGCTGTGCTTCATGTTCTTCAAATCAGTTCTGGTCGAGGTAAAACCGGAAAAGTAATTATCTGATATTTCTTCACCATGCGCCAGGTGAGTCAATATCTGGTTGGCAAAGACTGCAAAATCATTTTCTATGTTCTTACTGAGGATCATGGTATTGAAATTGTCGGGGTAAAATTCAACAGCAATGTGAGGACTGGGTGGAACCAGCTTGGGCATTAACCGGCAACAGTGGCGGTTACAGATGCTCACTCCCGGGATCTGATGTTCACAATGCCAGTAAGGGACACCATATCCCATTGCATCTTCCCTTGCGCATACAGGGCAAAAATGAAGTTGCATCCTTTGGGATGAGTGGTTGCCTGTAAGCTGATAAAACCATAGCAAACGCGCCGGAGGGCCCGTCAGTTGCCGAAGTGCTTTTGCATAACCGGGCATTGACCATACCCATAGAGGGAACAGGGTTTGTTCCGCCCAGAGAAGCTCAGCGTTTTCGTGACTAGTCTGAGCAATCTCTGTCAGATGTTGTGTCAGGAAAGGATGAAACGAGGACCGGGCTTCCAGGCCGAGGCTCCTTGAAAATTTCTGCACCGGCAGTCCACTTACTGACAAGCTTCTACAAAGCCGACTAAAGAGGATTTCTCCCGGGAATGCCTTTAACAACATATACCACCACGCCTTCCTATGTAATACATCATGTTTCTGTTGAAGGATCGTTGCAAAGCCGGTCGTAGTGTTCCAGGGCACTGTAACGACATTTGTTTTGCCAGAGTGCACGGAACAGGACAGGCTCACACCTTTTGGCCAGGATCGCCTCAGTTTGTGCAGTATAGTTATTTAACTCCTCCGCAAACTCCTCATGCTGGGGGCGGTTCAAATCGGCTGTGACTGTGAATGATTTATGCACCCGTCTGACCGGTTTTTGCCTGATTTCACGGCTTTTGAGAAAGCTTTTGCCGTTATTCTTCTGAGGTAATACTGTCTCTTCAGATTCTGATAATTCTGGCAGTTCCTCGCCATAAATGAGAGCATCTGCCTGGATAAATTCGTCTGCGCGACTGGTTAATACTGATTCGGAAAGACCCAACAAAGCGGGTGTAATGACTTCATTACCGGTACCAATAACTTTTAATTGCGCAGTAACAAATAATCGCTGTGCTATCGCAAGATTTCCTTTCGACAGCTTATGCATTTTTATGTTGAGCTCATCATTCAGGGGAGTGTAGACATTAGTCCACTGATAGCGCCACAGATACTGAATGAAAGATTGCCAGTCTGTCGTCTGGTACGCGAGCGGATTAAGACGAATGAAACCTGCGGTTTCTGCACGTCTGGCGAAACGTAACCGTTGGCGCATTTTGTCTTCGAATTCTGGATTTCCGCAAAAGACTAGCGGGACACCTAATGTATCGACGATGTCATGAAGAAAATTGATAAGCTGTTCATCACCGTTTGTGCGGGTCAGTCTTTGCATTTCGTCAATAACCAGCACGCCAATGAAGGCCGACTTAATTTTCTGAGCAATGAGCCGGAGTAACGTACCAGTCCTTGATGGCGGGATGGTACGCTCAAGCCCAAGTGCATCGTCGATAGCGGTAAGTAAGATTTCCGTCAGGTCACGTGCTTTCGAATTTGGAGGGCAATTTATTTTAAGCCAGACAACCTGACGAAGAGGGGTAAGATCGTGGCCCTGATAAACATTATGGTCTATGATCTGTGGAAAATGTCCCAGTACCTGCTCAAGCATGGTTGATTTACCCACACCGCTTATGCCGGTAATGGAAAAAGTCCCTGCCCGGGGTCGATGAAATCCATCGCCGAGAGCTTCACCTAAGCTTCCCTCTACGCTGTAATGAAGAAACCGAACCGTGTGAATATCAAGTGGGTTACGGGTTGTATAACCTGTTCGCAGAAGTCGTACTATTGCCTTGTAACAGTCGAAGAATGTTCCCTGAGGACAGCGGAAGGCATCTATACGATCAACATACTGTTCACGCACCTCAGTGCTCAGTTCACGCTCGTTTGCATTAATTTCAGGAAAGTTGCTGAGAGCCAGCATGACATCCTCCCGGGACATCAGGGGAGGGAGTGCTTCAATTAGAGGGTTACCTCTGTATTCTGGCAAATCTGCCTGGTGATATTTTGCATTCACAGCCATGGCTATTTATCCTTCTTGTAAGGATCGTTTTGTTTTGTAAGCCACGCTTTCCTCGCTTCGGGACCTGGCAAAATCACAATGTTGTTTGCGGGGGGAAGTTTGTAATTCTCACTGGTCTTTCTGGAGTCTCCCTGTTGAGCATACAGCACTTCTTTTCTACGATTTTCCCTTATGTTTTTATAGCGCCCACGACCCTTTTTCCTCAGTGCTGCCAGCAAAATCTCGCCTTCCTGTTCATTAGCTTCAATCAGATTACGCAATGCCATCGACTCAGGTGTAATAACATTACTGCTTTTATGCATATCGACAATATCAGAAACAACTTCTGCTTCCATATGAGGAAGGCCCTGAAATATTTTTCGCCTGGACAGCAGTTCTCGTTGCGAAAAAACGGTATCTTTTCCGCTTCTTATATAAATTTTATCCATGGAGTTATCATTAATCCGAACATCAACACGTGTCTGACCGAAACTTCTGGCCCCGACCATCTCATCCTCTGAACACTCATAGAATCGATTACCATACTGAATTCCCTTGCCAGTAATACTTGCGCTATCCGGGTACAGAAGTCTTGATATAATTTCGTGCTCAGTGATCTGATAACCACCAAAACGGAAGTTATTAATACTGACATTCCAGCTATTGACGGGGGTAGCGATCAGATTATGCTCAAGAAGAAGAGGGTTAATATACAGAAGTTCTGTATTCAGGGCATGGTTATACTCATCAACGGCACGTATCATGATTTCTGTAAACGCTTTAAGCGTATAACATGACCTTAATTGTGGCCGGGTCTCACCCCTGACAACAAATCCCCCTCTTGTCGTACCCAGAAGCTTATGGATTGCCTTTTGGTTAAGTATGCGGAACCTGCTTTCAACGACGCCTTTTAGGTCAGCCCTGTAGGAAGGAGCAAACATTAATTCCGTGAAGGGAACAACTGCAGACTGCGTTTTAAGACCCAACATTTCTGCATTATCGCAAAGTAACTTTGTTGGTACATGTGAGCATGGCCAGCGGTCGTCACTGATGTCATTGACACCAAATAACCTACAGTACTGTCCTTTCGGTGAAAAGCAGTTAGCAAGTGCCTGAGATGCTGCTCGCCAGGAAGCATAAAGATAAGACACATGCATGCCGGTTATCATCCGGGTTGCACGATCAGCAACGAGATACACTGTCGGTCGTCCAACCACATCTCCTGTTAATTCAGATACCAGATGCACATCAGCAACTGTCGCATCAATTTCGAATACTGAGCCCGGCAGTGTATCAGAGTCAGCAGAAGACCCCGCTAAAGCCCGTTTGTTAAGTAAAAAATCTCTTTCTGTTGTGCGCCGACGTGCAATCTCAGTAAGAGAGAAAAGTTTAGTGATGCGATATCTGAACTGTGCCAGAGAAGGATAGGAAATGGCGCAGTCCTGAGTTATTGAAGCCAGTTGAGGGAAGTATTCTTCAAGATAGATGCGCCAGCATTCAGCTTGGCTTTTGCCCTTCGGTTTGAGGTAGTGTTTTTTCAGGATTTTTTTTATGCTAGCTGAGTCCCGTTCTCGCATGATGTAGGTTTCTGCTCTGCCGTCAATGAGGGCGCGCCCTTTCTTTTTACGACCAACAGAAACAGACTTAACTGTTTTTTTGACCCCATTCCCTCCACTCCTGGCGTATGCTGGCGTCAGGGACTGTTTACCTCTTCCGTACTTCCAGCAGTTCGATAATAATTTTTTTATTGTGGAATAGCTGGCGTTGTTGTCCTTTGCATAATTTCTTAACAAAGGACTTCGCTCGTTCAGAGCGTACAAAAAGAGAAAATCAGGATCAGACAACAGTGGGCTAATCAGGGCGAAATTCTTATCTCTCCGGATCCTGTTTTTATCCGGAATATCATTGTCTGTGACCATCATCCATACAGGAATAGGATAGTTGAAGTGCACAATGTTTCTTTCCTGAACTCCCAACTTAAATGGTTCAATGTAAAACAGTTTCGGACGTGTGATTTTGTTGTCGTTGAGTTCATACAAAATCATGGTTCCTGTTTCCTTGTACAGGGCAAGGACTCGGTACAGGGCATCGGGGAGCCCTTCAGTTTTTGAAACTGACCAGACGGAATTCTTAATTATTTTCATATGCTAATCCCATGTCACATGCGCTGTTTCGTAAAACGACAATACATCCATTGCTAACGATGTCCGAGGTGAGATCAACTTCGATGCTTTTGGTTGCTAACATAAATTTCAGCGCGATGAAGGCATCATCAGTGCTGATCCTTAAAGATGAAGCTATTTTTTTTACCATATGAAGAAGAATATACTGACCGGGAGGAAACTCCCTTAATAAGGACACATCAAGATGATAATCGGGCAGTCCGTTCATCCTGAAAGGAGCAGTAAACCAGCTAATATTGCCACTTTTTATTCTGGTAACCTCTGACCCTGTATATATCTGAAAACATACATTAATGCCCTCCCAGAACAGTCTCTCAATTTCTTGTTTTTCGGCATCACGTTTGGAAATGATTTCATCAGGTTTCACTGAATAAGACTTATATTTGATGGTTCCGTCCTGGTTTCTGAATGTCAGAACGAAATCTGTTGTCATGACGGCGGGCACTGCTGGCTTATCTGTGTCGCAGACTTTCCTGCGTAATGCCGGATGGGGGACATTGAGAATGTTGGCTATCTTTTGCGTTAGCGTGACGGGGAGAAGCGGAAACTGTTCGCGAATGTCAATTACTGAATCATTGAATTCGGCAAGGTAATAAAACTCGCTTTCAATCCCGGACAGCGTGTTGTGCTGTCTGAACGTTTTCAAACCGCGTATGGCTGAGCGGATACCCGTTGAGTTTGTAAAATCTTGTGGCCGTATCCAGGGCTGATAGTTTTCCCCGGTTCCAAGGCCAATCCCGTCCCTGAGTGCTTTTTCATAGCTCTCAAAAGATGTAAACCGTCTTCCTCTAGTCATACCGATCTCGATAAAATCTAAGGCGAATTAGTTACGACTTTCATCTTTTTTAAGTTTAGTTGCATACGCACAGTTTACAAAGTGAACATGGCAAAGAAAGAGATGAAAAATTATTGATGAATCATACTTATAGTAAAAATAATGACATAACTTATTTATGATAAGATTGATTAGTGACATAACTTCTGCATTAGTGACATAACTTTAATATGACACGACATCCCTGGTCATTATTTCAATCCATCTCACAAAAAACGATCCTCCTCTTTGATCCATATTTCATCTTCGCCTATATGACTAGTCATGAGATTTTAAATGACTAGTCATATAGGGAGTGAACATGAATAATCAGCTACCAGCCAACTTTTTATGGGGCAACTCCGTATCCAGCATGCAGACGGAAGGGGCCTGGAACGAGGGCGGGAAAGGCATGTCGGTGTACGACATTCGCGAAGCCGGGGAAAACATCTCCGACTGGAAAGTCGCGACCGACTCCTATCACCGCTACCGGGAAGATTTCGACCTGATGCAGGATCTGGGCATGAACTGCTACCGCTTTCAGATTTCATGGAGCCGCGTCTGCCCGCAGGGCGACGGCGATTTTAACGACGAGGGCATCGCGTTTTATGACCGCTTTATCGACGATCTGATCGCCCGCGGCATCGAGCCGATGGTGTGTCTCTACCACTTCGATATGCCGCTGGCGCTGGCGCAGGAGTACAACGGCTTCAACGACCGCCGCGTAATGGACGCCTTTATCCGCTACGGCAAAAAGATGATCGACTGCTTCGGTGACCGGGTGAAGTACTGGCTGACCTTCAACGAGCAGAACATCTTCCATATGCCGGAAGCGTTTCGCATTTCCGGTTACATGAAAGGCGAGCAAACCCTGCGCGAGCTGTACGAGCTTCAGCACCATGCGATGGTGGCGCACATGGCGCTGACCGAATACCTGCACCAGACTAAGCCGGGCAAGCTGATGGGCGGCATGCTGGCGCACCAGCTGATTTATCCGGCCACCTGCAAACCGCGTGACATCTTCTGCGCCCAGCAGTACGACGAATTTCTCAACCAGAACCTGCTGCGCGTCTTCGCCGGACAGGGCTACAGCCCGGCGGTGATGGCGGTGGTGGAGCAGGAGGGCTTTGACGATATCTATCGCGCCGAGGATCTCGCGCTGCTGGCGCGTACCAGAAACGACTTTATGGCCTTCAGCTACTACGCCAGCAAAACGCTGGACAGCGATGCCATCCCGGAAGGCACGCCGGTGAACTATTACCTGCTGCACGGCGAGAAAAACAACCCGTACCTGAAGGCCACCGAGTGGAACTGGCAGATCGATCCGCTGGGCTTTCGCACCATCATCACCCGCTACGCCAACGACTGGCGCCTGCCGGTGTTCCCGATCGAGAACGGCATTGGGGTGATTGAGTCCTGGGACGGCGTAAACCCGATCAACGACACCTACCGCATCGACTACCACCGGGCGCATATCGAGGCCATGAAGGAGGCGATGTTCGAGGACGGGGCAGAGGTGATCGGTTACCTCGGCTGGGGGTTGATCGACATTCTCAGCTCCCAGGGCGACATGCGTAAGCGCTACGGCGTGGTCTATGTCAACCGGGAAAACCACGACCTGAAAGACCTGAAGCGCGTGCCGAAGAAGAGCTACGCGTGGTTAAAACAGGTTATCCATACCAACGGACGCGAGATGTAAGCCGTACGCTGCCGGGCCGTTTTTGTGACTGATTGATGGGAACTATCCGCTATGTCTGAAACAAAAATAACACCGCACATGCAGTCCTTTGTCGATAAGTTTGTTGAGTTCTCGGCGCGCCTGGCAAACCAGGTGCACCTTCGCTCCCTGCGCGACGCCTTCGCCACGGTGATGCCGATTTTCATCCTTGCCGGTCTGGCGGTGCTGGTGAACAACGTGGTGTTTCCGTGGATTTTTCACGGCGACACGCTCGCACACTTCAAGGTGTGGGGCGAGGCGATTATCAACGGCACGCTAAACATCGCCGCGCTGCTGCTGGCCCCGATGATTGCCTGGTCGCTGGCGCGCAACAAAGATTTTGACAATCCGGTCTCGGCAGTGGTTATCGCCGTTAGCAGCTTCATCATCATGATGCCGATGCGCCTGCAGATTACGCCCGTCGGCAGCGACGCCGCGGTGAACGTCACCCAGGTGCTGACGTTCGCCAATATTGGCTCAACCGGGATTTTCGCCGGGGTACTGATCGGGCTGCTCTCAACGGAGGTGTTTATCGCCATTTCGCGGCTGAAGGCGCTGCACATTTCCCTCGGGGAAAACGTGCCTCCGGCGGTGAGTAAATCCTTTACCGCGCTGATCCCGACCATTTTCACGCTCTCCCTGTTTGCGGTGCTGGCGGCCGTGCTGGCAAACGTGCTGCACACGGACCTGATCCATCTTATTACGACCTTTATCCAGCAGCCGCTGCGGCTGATCAACACCAGCCTGCCGGGAACGATCTTCATCTACAGCTTCGGTAACTTCCTGTTCACGCTGGGTATTCATCAGTCTGTCGTTAACAGCGTGGTGCTGGAGCCGTTCCTGCTGATCAACACCAACGAGAACATGCTGGCCTTCGCCAACGGACAGCCGATCCCGCACATCATCAACAACATCTTCGTGCCGACGTTTGGCATGGTGGGCGGCACGGGCAGCACGATCTCGCTGCTGATCGCCATCTTTATCTTCTCCCGGCAAAAGTCGGCGAAGCAGGTGGCGCGTCTGTCGCTGGCACCCGGTTTATTCAACATCAACGAGCCGGTGATTTTTGGCCTGCCGATCGTGTTTAACCTGCCGCTGATGATCCCGTTTGTGCTGCTGCCCGCCATCGGCATTTATTTCGCCTGGCTCTGTACCACGCTGGGGTTAATGTCGCGCTGCGTGGTGATGATCCCGTGGACCACGCCGCCCATTCTCAGCGCCTGGCTGGCCACGGCGGGGGACTGGCGGGCGGTGGTGGTACAGTTGGCAATCATCGTATTTGGTGTATTCTTCTACCTGCCTTTCCTCAAGATTGCCGAGAGAGTGGCGTTGAAAAACAGCGGGATAGAAAACTAACTGAAAGGAAGGACGATGGCGGCGAAGTACATCACCATAGCGCGGGAAATTAAGAAACGCATTATCAGCCAGCAGTACGCCGCCAACGAACCCCTGCCGGACCAGTTTGCGCTGGCGGCGGAGTTCAGCTCCAGCCGGATGACCATTCAGCAGGCGATGCGCCAGCTGATCGTCGAAGGTCTGGTCTATACCCGCCAGGGGCAGGGCACGTTCATCCGTAAAAATTTCCTCCAGCTCTCGCAGTGGGATCTTTCCGGCAGCGACTACTTTGGCGCGACTAAAACATGGGAACATCTGGGCACGGTGACCAGCCGGGTAGTGCATTTCGAGCTGCGTTTCCCGAACGAAAAAGAGCAGGCGTCGCTGATGGTTAACGCCGATGCGCCGATCTATGACTTCATTCGACTCCGCCTGCTGAACGGCGAGCCGATGTCGCTGGACTCCACGGTGATGCCGATGAATCTGGTGCCGGGCCTGACGAAAAACCATCTTGAAGGTTCAGTGTTCCAGTACGTGCAGGAGACGCTGGGGCTGAAAATAATGGGGTCGTATCGGGTGGTGCGGGCGCTTAAGCCCAACGCGCTGGACAGGGAGCATCTGGTCTGCGAGCAGACCGATCCCGTACTGGAAGTGGAGCAGGTGATTTATCTGGAGGATGGCACGCCGCTGGAGTATGCCCACTGCCACTATCGGTACGACCACGGCGGGATCGTGATCGTGAATAACGGGTAAAAAAAAAGCGGGCAACGAGGCCCGCTTTTTTAATGCTTCATTATCAGTTCAAACGCACCGGCATACCGGAGCGGTTCTGCACGGCCTGGTCAACAATCGCCGTTTCTACGTCTGGCTGAGACGTCACCGCCTGCACCGCGCTGTTCAGCGTCACAGGAACGACTTCGTTGTTGTTGATCTGGTCTTCGCTGGTGGACAGCGGGTTGTGCACTTCGATGTAGCGGCTGCCGTCTGGCTCGGAGGTCGCTTTCACCGGTTCGTTGATGAACTGCACGCGCGTACCGACCGGCACGTTTTCGAACAGGAACTTAATGTCGTCGTTACGCAGGCGCACGCAGCCGTGGCTCACGCGCAGGCCGATACCGAAGTTGGCGTTGGTACCGTGGATAGCGTACAGACGGCCAATGTACAGCGCGTACAGACCCATTGGGTTATCCGGGCCTGCCGGCACAACGGCTGGCAGCGGTTCACCCGCAGCGATGTATTCCGCGTGCATTTTGGCGGTCGGCGTCCAGGTTGGGCCCGCTTTCTTACGCTCAACTTTGGTGGTCCAGTTCATTGGGGTGTCTTTACCCAGCTGGCCGATACCGATTGGCAGCACGATAACGGTGTTGGTACCTTTCGGGTAGTAATACAGACGCATTTCGGCGCTGTTAATCACGATACCTTCATGAACCGTATCCGGCAGGATCAGCTGCTGAGGAATATTCAGCACGGTACCCGCTTTCGGCAGATACGGGTCAACGCCCGGGTTCGCTTCCAGCATGTTAGACAGGCCCAGCTGGTACTGCGCAGCGAAATACTCCAGTGGCTGAGAGTTACCTTCTGGTACCGTCACAACCTGGTTCTGGCCTACCAGACGGCTACCGTCTGTTGGCAGGGGATACGTCACCGCAGACGCGGTCTTACAAAAACCTACTACGGCTAACGCCGCCGCAAAAAGCGTTGTTAATTTCATGTTCATGTTGTGCGAGGTATCTAAGCCATTCCGGCGATGAGTTGATAAGTCTGAATCTGTGATGGGAGCGCATTATATGTGCATTCCCGCTCACAGGGAATTCAGATGTGTACGAAATCACATTTTTTTCGATTTTGTTAAAGTTTAGCGGATTGCCGCAACACGGGATCTCAATTCGGAATTGTGGCATAATGACGTGTTTATCACACTTTTCGCAGGAATCTCCCCGTGTTAGTTACCAGCAACGTCACTATGCAGTTTGGCAGTAAGCCGCTGTTCGAAAACATTTCCGTCAAATTTGGCGGCGGCAACCGTTACGGCCTGATTGGTGCCAACGGTAGCGGAAAATCCACCTTTATGAAGATCCTCGGCGGTGACCTGGAGCCGACGCTTGGCAACGTATCGCTCGACCCTAACGAGCGTATCGGTAAGCTGCGTCAGGATCAGTTCGCCTTCGAAGAGTTCACCGTGCTCGACACCGTGATCATGGGGCATGGGGAACTGTGGGAAGTGAAGCAGGAGCGCGATCGCATCTACGCGCTGGCCGAAATGAGCGAAGAAGACGGCTATAAAGTGGCCGATCTGGAAACGCAGTACGGCGAGATGGACGGTTACTCTGCGGAAGCGCGTGCGGGCGAACTGCTGCTGGGCGTCGGCATTCCGGTTGAACAGCATTACGGCCCGATGAGCGAAGTGGCGCCAGGCTGGAAGCTGCGTGTGCTGCTGGCACAGGCGCTGTTCTCTAACCCGGACATCCTGCTGCTCGACGAACCGACGAACAACCTGGACATCGACACCATCCGCTGGCTGGAGCAGACGCTGAACGATCGCGACAGCACCATGATCATCATTTCGCACGACCGTCACTTCCTGAACATGGTCTGTACGCACATGGCGGATCTGGACTACGGCGAGCTGCGCGTGTACCCGGGCAACTACGACGAATACATGACGGCGGCCACCCAGGCGCGCGAGCGTCTGCTGGCGGATAACGCCAAGAAGAAAGCGCAGATTGCTGACCTGCAGTCCTTCGTCAGCCGCTTTAGCGCTAACGCCTCTAAGTCGCGTCAGGCGACCTCGCGTGCGCGTCAGATCGACAAAATCAAGCTGGACGAAGTCAAAGCCTCCAGCCGTCAGAACCCGTTCATCCGCTTCGAGCAGGACAAGAAGCTGTTCCGTAACGCGCTGGAAGTGGAAGCCCTGGCAAAAGGCTTTGAGAACGGCCCGCTGTTTAAAAACTTCAACCTGCTGCTGGAAGTGGGCGAGAAGATTGCCATCCTCGGTGCCAACGGCGTGGGTAAATCCACCATGCTGAAAACCCTGGTGGGCGAACTGCAGCCGGACAACGGCACCGTGAAGTGGTCTGAAAACGCGCAGATTGGCTACTACGCGCAGGACCATGAGTACGAGTTCGAAAACGACCTCACCGTCTTCGACTGGATGAGCCAGTGGAAGCAGGAAGGCGACGACGAGCAGGCGGTACGCAGCATTCTGGGTCGTCTGCTGTTCAGCCAGGACGACATCAAAAAGCCGGCTAAAGTGCTCTCCGGTGGTGAGAAGGGCCGCATGCTGTTCGGCAAGCTGATGATGGAAAAACCAAACATCCTGGTGATGGACGAACCGACTAACCACCTGGACATGGAATCTATCGAATCCCTGAACATGGCGCTGGAGATGTATCAGGGCACCCTGATCTTCGTCTCTCACGACCGTGAGTTCGTCAGCTCGCTGGCGACCCGCGTGATCGAAATTACGCCAGAGCGCGTGGTGGACTTCACCGGTAACTATGAAGATTACCTGCGCAGTAAAGGTATCGAGAACTAAAAAAAGCCGGGTGACGGCTTCGCCTTACCCGGCCTACGTTCTATTCCCTCTCCCTGTGGGAGAGGGTTAGGGTGAGGGCATCAGGCCGCACTACATCACCCACTCGCTCCCTTCAACCCCGTTCACCAGCAGCTTGCGTTTTTCTCCCGCCGGTAACGACACCTTCAGCGCCTTCCACGCCGGACGATAATCCCCGCGCGCGTTGACCTTCAGGTTGATGGTTGCGCCGTCGCACACCATTTCCCACTCCACCCACAGCGCACTGCCGTTCTGGTAGCCCCAGCTTTCGCCGTCGTCTTCAAACAGCATGCCGGAGGTTGTCCCGACGCCTTTTACCGGGAACAGCTTCAGTTCGCGTGCCGTATCTTTTTCGGCACTCACATGCGTGATGCGCTCGCTCAGCGGCAGACCGGCTCCCGCACGCACCAGCAGCGGCAGTTTTTCCAGCGGCGCATCGAGGACGACTGATTGTCCGCCCGCATACCACGCGTGGGTGTAAAAATCGTACCAGCCGGTGGCGTTATCCGGTAGCCAGACGCGGCGCTCGCGCTGCCCGGCTTCGACGACGCTGGCGACCAGCAGGTCGCGGCCCAGCAGGAAGTCATCGCACTCTTCAAAGGTCTGGGCATCGTGCTCGTGATCGAGGAAGGTCGGGCGCAGCATCGGCTCGTCGTCGGCGTGCGCCTGCCAGAGCAGGGTGTAGAGGTACGGCAGCAGGCGGTAGCGCAGCTCAACCGCACCGCGAATGGCTGGCGTGACGCCCGGGTACATCCACGGCTCGTTCACGGTGTGATCATCGTTCCACGAGTGAATGGTAAAGCGCGGGTGCATCACGCCGTTCTGCACCCAGCGCACGAACAGCTCGGCGTCAGGCTTGTCACCGGAGAAACCGCCGACGTCGTGGCCGACGTTGAACAGCCCGGACAGGCTCATGCCCAGCCCCATGCGGATGTTATAGCGCAGCGTGTCCCAGTTGGTGCGGTTGTCGCCGCTCCATGTCTGAACGTAGCGCTGCATCCCGGCGCAGCCGGAGCGGGAGATCAGATACGGACGTTTCTCCGGCGCAAAGCGCTGCTGCGCTTCCAGCGAGGCACGCATCATCAGCAGCGGCATCACCGGGCGAATGTGCTTAATGGCGATCTCCTTGCCGAAGCCAAAGCAGCGGGCTTCCCCGTCCCACACTTCATATTCGTTGTTATCGTTCCAGGTGGAGTCGATGCCCATCTCCAGCAGCTGCGTGGTGACGCCGTTCTGCCACCACTGCACCGTCTGCGGGTTGGTAAAGTCGAGGTGCGAGCCTTCGTCATCCCAGAAGCTGGAACGTTCCGGCGCATCGGTTTCTGAATCGCGAATAAACAGGCCGCTCTCCGCCACTTCGTTATAGCGTGGATGATCCTGCAGCAGGCACGGCTTGATGTTGGCCGCAAGCTTGAGCCCCGCGTCGTGGAACGCCTGGCTCATCACCTTCGGCTGCGGCACCTTGTCATAGTTCCAGTTGAAGACGTAGCGCTTGCCGTTGATGGAGGTATAGCCGGAGGAGAGCTGGAACGAGTCGCACGGAATGGCGTGCTCTTCGCACAGGCGGATGAAGTTCATCAGCTGGTTTTGCGCGTCCGGCGCGTCGGTGTAGTGCATGGTCGAGCCGCTGTAGCCCAGGCTCCACTTCGGTCCGAACAGCGTTTTCCCGGTCAGGCGCACAAAGGCTTTGGTGACGTCCAGCACGCGCGTGCCGGTAAAGATGTAGTAGTCGATGTCGCCCGCTTCCGCCTGCCAGCGACGGTAGGCGGTGTGGTAGTTGTCGATTTCGTTACCCAGATCCAGCCAGCAGCTGCTCAGGTTGTCATAGAACAGGCCGTAGCTGATGTCGTCGCGGCGGGCGATAGTGAACGGAATGTGCTTGTAGAGCGGGTCGGTGCTGGCCGCGTTGTACCCCATGGCGTCGAGGTTGCGCATCTCATAGCGCTTGCCGTTGCGCTGCAGATCGCCCGCTTTTTCGCCCAGGCCGTAGAAACGCTCGTCCTTGCGGCGGCTGAGGTAGTGCGCCACGCCGTCGCCGTGGGCGTTCAGCAGGTAGGCGCTGGTCGGGCGGTCGTTGACCAGCGGCTGCCACTCGCCCGCCTCATTGCGGTAGTGCCACTCCAGCCACAGCGGCTGGTGGACGGTCACGCGCAGCCGTTCGGTGGCCACGGTTAGCGTCTCATCCTGCCGCGTCAGGGTCCAGGCCGGGCATGAGAAGCCGCTTATGTCGTCACGACAGCGGCCTTCCCACGGTACGTCTTTTTCCGGCGCGATGCTCCAGGTGCGGTCCAGCGCCAGCTCGCCTTTGCGTTTGATCAGCACGCGGAACAGGTTCTCTTCCAGCACATACAGGCACAGGCGGTGCTGGTTATCGACCAGCAGTTCCAGATGGTTTGCTGACTGCTTATCTACGGTCCAGTTTTTCAGGGTTTTCATATGCAATACATCCACTATCAGGCGCGCTTGGCGCGACGTTCAGCAATAAATGCTACCAGGAATACAGCGCCAATCAGGTCAAAGAAGCCCATGGCAATAAAGAGCGGGTTAAAGCCGATTTTGTCGGCGGTCACACCGATTAACAGCGAGAACAGGAAGCTGGCGATCCACGCCGCAGAGCCGCGCATGCCGTTGACGGTCGCCATCTGGCCTTTGTCGAACGACTCCACGACCAGGGCGCTCAGCATGCAGGAGATGATCTGGTGCCCGAAGCCGCCGATGGAGATCAGCACGATGGTGATATACGGGTCGCGGGTAATGGCCACGATGCCCAACGAGATCATCAGGAACGCGCCCGTCACGGAGCTGGCAACGACCGAGTTAACGCGCGAGCAGCCGAACAGACGGGTGTACAGACGCGTCAGGTAGCCGCTCGCCACGCTGCCGAGGTCGGCGGCGAGGAACGGCAGCCAGGCAAACATCGCAATCTGCTTCAGATCCATGCCGTGCTCTTTGGCGAGGTACAGCGGCACCCAGAAGCTCAGCACCGCCCAGGCCGGTTCCGCCATAAAGGCCGGGATGGCAATACCGTAGAATCGTTTGTTTTTCGAGACGGTTTTCAGCGCGGTCAGGAAGGGCAGTCTCACCGCAGGCGGTTCATTATCCTGCTTGATAAACGCCAGCTCGTCCTTGCTCAGGTTCGGATGCTGTTCCGGGTTGTGGTAGAACGCCCACCAGAGGATCACCCACAGCAGCGCCAGCACGCCGGTAAACATGAACGCGCCCTGCCAGCCGAATGACGCGTGAGCAAAGTAGATGATAGGCGGGGCCAGCATCGCGCCGATGGAGAAGCCCACGCCCGCCCAGCCGGCGGCAACGGGTCGCTCTGATTTCGGGAACCATTCGCCGATGGTTTTGGCGTTCGCCGGGGTAGCCGCGGCCTCAGACGCACCCATAAAGAAGCGCAGAATCGCCAGGTGCAGCCAGCTTCCGGCGCCCGCGTGGAAGATACACATCAACGCCCAGATCCCGGCGCAGACCATGAAGCCAATCTTCAGGCCGATGACGTCAATCAGCCAGCCGCACAGGGGCTGGAAAATGGTGTAGGCGATCTGGAACGCGCCGACGATCCAGGAGTACTGCTCGGTGGTGATCCCGAGGCTCTCTTTCAGTTCCGGGGCGAGGATCCCGAGGGAGTTTCGGGTGATGTAGTTAACGGTGACGCCAAGTAAGAACAGCACCAGCACGTACCAGCGCAGGTTCTTGATGACGCGACGGGTTTTGCTTGTCGCTACGGTGTTATTGATGTCCTGACTCATTTTACTCTCCACAAGACGGACGGTAAGGGGACGGAGGTTCAGGTGTCACACGGATTTTTATGCCTTTGATTTCTATCCGTTTAATATGCTTAAGTTGGTATGCAACTAGTATGGAAGTTGTGTGACAAGTTCACCTTAAGGAAGAAAATCAGTGGGCAAAAGTGGATTTTGTGCAAAATTTCTCATAACTGACGTAAACCCTCTGGCATGATGGCCTCTATGTCAGTTATCTACTGATGGATACGCTATGAAAATTTTTTCATTTCGCAAATGGAGCCAGATCACAAAATGGACAAAAGGCTAAAGATCACCGAAATCGCGGCCCGAACGCAGCTGTCGATCAGTACCGTGTCGCGGGTGCTGGCGGGAAAAGCGAATACCAGTGAAAAAGCGCGTGCAAAGGTGCTGGCGTGCGCGCGGGAACTGGGGGTGATGGACGGCATGGCGGCGGGACGGCTGCTGCTCAACAGCCTGGTGGTTTTTGCCCCGCAGCGGGCGTTTGACGAGCGGTCCGACATCTTTTACTACCGCGTGATCCAGAGCGTGAGTAAAGGCCTTGCCTCGCACGATGTGCGCCTTCGCTACTGCGCGCTGGAGGAGAACGACAGCGACGCGCAGCTGTTTCTGGCACGCATGAATGAAGCGGACGCCCAGGCGGCAATCCTTCTCGGCATCGACGATCCCCATATTCACGATCTGGCGGTGGACGTGGGAAAACCCTGCATGCTGATTAACTGCCGCGACCGCCACATGCGTCTGCCTGCCGTTGCGCCGGATCATCGCGCGATTGGCGAGCGGGCGGCGGAATATCTGTTCGAGATGGGGCACCGTGAGGTGATGAACGTGCTGTGCCTGCGTCGCTACACCATGGAGCTGCGCCTGTCGGGGATCCGCGACGCCTGGCAGTCCCATAATCTGACGTTCAACGACAAGCGCGATCTGCTGGTGGTGCCCAGCTTCAGCGCTCGCGAAACGGAACAGATGGTCAGCGAGTGGCTTAACCAGCAGAAGGGAAAAGACCTGCCGACGGCGTTTCTGGTCGGCGGTGACTTTATGGCGGCGGGCACCATTAGCGCATTACAAAACCACGGCCTGCGCGTGCCGCAGGACGTGTCGGTCATGAGCATTGACGGGTTTAACCTGGCGGCAATCCAGGATGTGCCTCTGACGGCGGTGCACGTTCCGCGCGATGAGCTGGGAACAGAAGCGGTTTATATGCTCCAGCAGCGGCTGATGCGTCCGGACGCGCCGGTAGGAACGTTACTGCTTAACGGCATGCTGGCCGTACGGGAATCGGTACGGCGGATACGTCAGGGGAAACGACGCACCGCCGTGGAGCGGGAAGGGCTGTATGACAGCTAGACCATGCCCAGCGCGCGCTTGCCGTGGATGTTGAGATCGTTCACGGTAAAGCGGTCCTGCCAGGTTTTTTCATAATCCTCGCGCGGGAAGTCTCCCGGGGACGCGCCGGTTTCCAGCGCTTCCTTGACCTTCTTCGCGTAGGCGAGGTTCTTCTCACACATCGGCGCCGCAGGGATGTACATCACGTTGCCCCAGCCCTGCTGATTTTCCACCGGCGCGACGGAGTGGATCACATCGCAGTGCCACCACACCGAATCGCCCGCCTCGAGTGCAGGAATGCTGCTTAATGCCTCGATCAGCAGCGGGTGCCACTTCTCGGAAACCGGCAGCACGCGCCCCGGCGCTACGCCGCACAGCTCGTCTTCCGGCACGTCGTCCAGCAGCGGGCGCAGTAGGATATAGGCCATCGCTTCCGGGATTGGCACCACGTGCAGCAAGCCCTGACCGGGGATCATATCCGACAGCGCCGTCCAGCCCTGGAAGGTGCGGAACACCGAGCATTTGGTGGTGTTATCGACGGTGTACTCTTCCACTTCGGTACGGTGCGCGGCGTTCCACGGATCGTACTTATCGACGTTGCCGTCAAACACGCGGGCGAAAACTTGTTGATAAGCCGGAAGCAGCCAGCGCTCCAGCGCGCCGGAGTCGGTATGCGCGCCCAGCCCTTTCGAGGTGGTTCCCGGCGGACGGCGGCGGATACGGTCCGGGTAAATCACGCTCACGTCCGGGTCGAACCACTGCTTGCCGTTGCTCTCGAATGTCCATAAACGGTTCAGGAACGACTGCACCTGCGCCATCTCTTCGCTCTGGCGCGCCTGCATTTGCGCCTGTGACCAGTAAATCGGGTAAATCTCCGGCCGGGAGGCCGTCAGGGTGCCGAAGAAGTTATCGCCAGGCCCTTTGTACACGTCGTCAAATTTATTCAGATCGAGGTAGTCGAGCATCGACCGATCCCACGCCAGCGCCTGCTCGCGCGGGAAGTGACCTTTAATCACCGCGCAGCCGCGGCGCTTAACGGCCTCGCGCTGTACGTCGGTGATAGTGCCGTTTTTCACGTCCGCAAACGGAATCACCGGCCAGACGGATTCGCCTTTGTTCTTAAGGGCGTTGATTTCCGCCACGCGGGTGGCAATTTTATCGCTGAGCTTATTAAACACCGCCTGCACGTCGCCGATCTGCGCGCGCAGCTCACGTTTCAACTGACGGATTGCCGCTTTGTGATCCGCTGGCAAAGTTTCACTGGTAAAGGTCATAACCGCCTCGCATCTTTCATTCGAAAGTAAAAATATCTACAAGTGATACTTTAAGTTAAAATTAAGTTAATGCAAGTTTAAAAACTTGACGCAAGCCACAGGACGGAAAAAGAGTGAGAGGCCGGAGCGAGGCTCCGGCGAGGAGAGGATCAGACGTCGAACGGGGAGTGGTTGTCGAGCACGGCCTGAATGACGTTCAGCGCGCCCTGATGGTTGTTGTCGTCGGTGCTGTAGCGGCTGATTTCTTTGATGCTCTGCGCCGCGTTACCCATCGCAAAGGAATATTTCACCAGCTTCAGCATCTCGGCATCGTTGCCGCTGTCGCCAATGGCCACGCACGCCTGCGGGGAGATTTTCCAGCGCTTCAGCAGACGGCTAATGCCGTTGGCCTTGTGCAGTCCGGGGATAATTAAATCGACAAAACCAAAGCCGCTGGTGACCGGCTTCATGATGCCGTCCAGGGAGACGTGCAGTTTATCCACCAGATTCGGGATATCGCTATCCGGTAGGTTCAGGGAGAACTTAAACAGCACGTCGTCAATGTCGCGGTAATCGCTGATGCGCTTTAAGCGGTGGTAGTGCTTTGACATCAGCGCCACGAACGCTTCAGGGGCCTGGTCGCTGACGTAGGCACTTTCCAGCCCGCAGGCCACGAAGTTCAGCCCTTTGTCCTTCAGCAGTTCGCCAATCACGATCTGCGATTCATGACGCGTCAGCTCGCCGTGGAAAATCTGTTCGCCGCGATCGAACACCAGCGCGCCGTTTTCCGCCACGAAGGAGATCCTGTCTTTCAGCTCCGGGAAGAAGGAGATGAGCTGGTAATACTGGTTGCCGCTGGCGACCACAAATTCAATGTCGCGGGCTTTAAGCTGCTCAAACTGCGCCTGGAAGCGGTCACGATCGTACTGCTTGGCATCATCAAGGAAAGTTCCGTCCATATCGGTGACGATAACTTTAACGGTCATACTGTGCTCCTGGGTCACTGCTTTTTGAAACATTCTAATAACAAGGTGACGGGGAGCACAAATTTAATTTCGAATGAAAGTCAGAAAGCCGGGTGGCGGCTTCGCCTTACCCGGCCTACGGGGAGACAATGTAGGCCCGGTAAGCGCAGCGCCACCGGGCGTTTTTTTACAGCGTATGCTCAGTACGGGCGATAATATCGTCCTGCGCATCCGGCGACAGGGCGGTGAAGAACGCCGAGTAGCCCGCCACGCGCACCACCAGGTCACGATACTGATCCGGGTGTTTCTTCGCTTCCAGCAGCGTGTCGCGCGAGACGATGTTGTACTGAATATGCCAGCCCTTATGCACCTCGAAGAAGGTGCGCAGCAGCACCATCAGCTTCTGGCGATCGCTGTCGTTTTCCAGCGTCGACGGGTTCAGCTTCTGGTTCAGCAGCACGCCGCCGAGAATCGCTTCCGTCGGCAGTTTCCCTACAGAGCCAATGACCGCCGTCGGGCCGAGGTGGTCCGTACCGGAAGCCGGGCTTGCCCCTTCCGCCAGCGGGGTGTGCGCCTTACGTCCGTCCGGGGTGGCCATCGTCGCCGCGCCAAACGGCACGTTTGCGGAAATCGAGGAGGTGCCCGCGTAGTAGTTACCGCCAATCGGGCCGCGGCCATAGCGCGGGTTGTGGTACTGCTTCAGCTCTTCAATATAGGTCTGATAGGCTCGGGTCAGCAGCATATCCACGCTGTCGTCGTCGTTGCCGTACTTCGGCGCGCCGTTGATCAGGCGCTGGCGCAACTGCTCGTGGGTCAGCCCCTCGAAGTCATCCGCCAGCGCGGCCGCCAGCTGCTGCTGACCGATGATGCCCTGTTCGAACACCAGCTTCTTCACCGCCGCCAGGTTGTTGCCGAGGTTGGCGATGCCCACCTGCAGACCGGAGACCCAGTCATACTTCGCGCCGCCCTGCTTGATGCTTTTCGCGCGTTCAATGCAGTCATCCACCAGCGCCGAACAGAGAATATCGTGGACGTTCTCTTCCAGCATGGTGTCCACCACGTACTCAATCTCGATGGATTTGCGGGTGTAGTAGCGGATCTGGCTGTCCCAGGCCGCCATCACCTCCTCGAAATTGTCGAAGTTACCGGCAGAGAGCGCTTTCTCCTGCGGCAGGAACACCTTGCCGCTGGTGGCATCGCGGCCGCCTTCCAGCGCGGCGAGCATCACGCGGGCGAAGTTGATAAAGCTCATGCCGGTGCAGCGATAGCCCCATTTACCGCCGACGGCGGTTTCGATGCAGCCAATCGCGGCGTAGTCATAGGCATCGTCTTTCTCGACGCCGAGCTTGATGAATTCCGGGATAACGATTTCATCGTTATTGAACGCCGGCATCCCGAAGCCGCAGCGGATCACCTGCACGCAGGCGTCGAGGAAGTCGTTGCTCATGCCCGCATGGTAGCGCACGCTCAGGTTTGGCTGGGTGGAGCGCAGGCGACCGCAGGACTCCAGAATCGCGTAGGAGAGCGGGTTGACCGCGTCCACCGGCTCGCCGTTGACCAGCTTCTGGCCGCCGATGGTGACGTTCTGGTACAGCGGGCTGCCAGCGGAAGCCTTGGAGTGCGAGCCGGAGCGGATCTTGTTCACTTCCAGCAGCTTCAGCCAGCAGCTGTGCAGCAGCTCAATGGCGTGCTCGCGGTCGAGGCTCTGGTTCAGCTCCACGTCGCGGCGATAGAACGGATAGAGATACTGGTCCATGCGCGCGAAGGAGACGGAGTGGCCGTTGGACTCAATCTGCAGGATCAGCTGGATGAAGTAGCACAGCTGCAGCGCCTGCCAGAAGGTTTTTGGCGGCTCGTGGGCAATCACGTCGCAGTTTTCCGCCATCGCCAGCAGCTCGTTGCGGCGGCTTTCGCGGGTTTCGGTGGACGCCATTTCACGCGCCAGGTCGGCAAAGCGCTTGATGTGCAGGCTCACCGCCTCCAGCACGATATCAATCGCCTTCAGGAACTGGTCGCCGTGCAGGTCTTCCAGCACCGTCAGGTTGATGCGCGAGCGGCGCTCGGCCACCTTAGCGCGCAGGCCGTCGAGACCCTTCTCTAGCACCAGCGGGAAGTTCACTGCCAGGTGCGCGTCGCCGGAGGTCATGTTGCCTTCGGCTTTGATAATGCCGGTTTCCAGCAGGCCTTTCTGCTCGTCGGTGAACATGCCGTAGCAGCGGTCCTGCACCGTCTGGCCGCGCCACCACGGGCAGATCTCATGCAGCACGCGCTTGTTCTCTTCGCTCACCGCAAAGCCTGCGCCCGGGCGGTCCGCCAGATCGTCGATCTCTTTCTCAATCCAGGAGACGGTGTATTCCGGGAAAATCGGCGCGGCGCGCACTTCGCTTGCCTGGTTACCGATAATCAGCTCGTCGTGTTTGATCCAGATGGTGCGTTCAGCCAGGTGATGCGCCAGCGCCAGAGCGCGGCGTACCGGGATCGGCTTGTCCATGTGCTGCTGGTACATTTCGGTGTAGTGCTGTGCGCGCTCGGTACAGACCGGCGGCTTAACGATATGCACCAGGGCCGTTTTGTGCGCCTTAATGCGCTCGCTGAGGGTGTTGAGATTCAGGGTGGTCATAGGTTTATCCTCGTAAGGTCGCGGTTAACCCTTTCTGGCAGGCGTACTGCTGCGCGAAGTCCAGCAGGGCAGGGTTATCCAGCGGTTTGTCAGGGGCAGAGTAGGGTTGGCCGAGCAGGGTGTATTTGTTCATGCCCAGCGTGTGATACGGCAGAAAATGAATATCCTCGACGCCGAGCTCGTCGGCAGCGAAATTGGTAATGGCGGTAACAGAGGCTTCATCGGCGTTAAAGCCCTGGATCAGCGGCACGCGGATGGTGATTTTTTTCCCGGCCGCGGCAAGGCGCTTCAGGTTGTCCAGGATCCGCTTAGCCGAACCGTCCGTCCACTGCTTGAAGACGTCACCGTCGACGTGCTTCAGGTCGGCGAGGAAGAGATCGACGTAGGGTAATGACGGCTCAATATAGTGCCACGGCACGTGAAGGCAGGTTTCGACGGCGGTGTGGATCCCCTGTTCGTGGCTGGCTTTAAACAGGGCGTGCGCCAGCTCGGGGTTCATAAACGGCTCGCCGCCGGAGAGGGTGATCCCGCCGCCGCTGCGGTCGTAGAAGGGTTTATCGCGCAGTACGGTCGCCATGATCTCCTCGACCTGCTGTTCTTCACCGCAGACGGTGAGCGCCTGAGTCGGGCAGCAGTCGGTGAGGGCATTGAGCGTCTCTTCACTCAGCTTTTCGCGGTGGATGACCAGCCCGTTCAGCGCACGTTCGACACAGCCCGGTGCCGCCTGCTGGCACAGGTCGCAGCCGTCCAGGCACAGACGCGCATCAAACAGCACGTCCCGGCTGCGGGAGCGGCTTTCCGGGTTCTGACACCAGCGACAGCCCAGCGAGCAGCCTTTCAGGAATACCACGGTTCGAATACCGGGGCCGTCGTGGGTAGAGTAACGCTGAATATTGAAGATCATGATTTCGCCTCGCATCTTGCATATGAAGATTAAATGACTTTCGAATGAAAGTTATCTTGATGCAGGTCAACTACTGAGCAGGTTTTGTCGTGATAGGGTAAGTGCAGGCTAAATTTGAGGGTGACATCATGGAACTTTATCTCGACACATCTGACGTTGCGGCAGTTAAAAAGCTGGCGCGTATCTTCCCGCTGGCGGGCGTGACCACCAACCCAAGCATTGTGGCGGCAGGCAAAACGCCGCTGGACGAGCTGCTGCCTGCGCTGCACGACGCGCTGGGCGGGAAAGGCCGTCTGTTTGCTCAGGTGATGGCGACCACTGCCGAAGGGATGGTGGAGGACGCGCGCAGGCTGCGCGCCATCATTAACGACCTGGTGGTGAAAGTGCCGTTGACCGCAGAGGGGCTGGCGGCAATCAAGATGCTAAAAGCGGAAGGGATCCCGACGCTGGGTACGGCGGTATACGGTGCCGCGCAGGGGATGCTCTCCGCGCTGGCGGGGGCGGAGTATGTGGCACCCTATGTTAACCGCGTGGACGCGCAGGGCGGAGACGGGATCCAGACTGTTGTGGAATTACAGCAACTGCTGACATTGCACGCCCCGCAGTCAAAAGTGCTGGCCGCGAGCTTTAAAACGCCGCGTCAGGCGCTGGACTGCCTGCTGGCAGGGTGCGAGTCCATCACGCTGCCGCTGGACGTGGCGCAGCAGTTTATTACCTCTCCGGCCGTGGATGCGGCGATTGTGAAGTTTGAGCAGGACTGGCAGGGGGCGTTTGGACGGACGTCTATCTAATGCTGTTGCCGGGTGGCGCTGGCGCTTACCCGGCCTACGTTCGAGCCGTTGTAGGTCGGGTAAGGCGGAGCCGCCACCCGACTTTTTATTTGCTACAAACCTCACATCCCGGGTTACGCATCAGCTTCATCTCGCGGAACTGGCAGGTCATCGCGTCATACATCACGATTTTCCCCGCGGCAGGCGTGCCGTAGCGCGCCAGGACTTTGATCGCTTCCATCGCCTGCAGTGAGCCAATCACGCCGACCAGCGGCGCCATCACGCCCGCCTCAACGCAGGACAGGGCGTTCTCGCCGAACAGGCGGCTCAGGCAGCGGTAGCAGGGTTCGCCTTCCGCGTACGTGAAGACGCTGATTTGCCCCTCCATGCGGATCGCCGCGCCGGAGACCAGCGGGATTTTGTGGGCAAAACAGCCCGCGTTGAGCTGGTTACGGACGGCGACGTTATCGGTGCAGTCCAGCACCAGGTCGTGCTGCGCAATCTGCGCGGACAGCGCGTCGTCATCCAGCATCGCGTCAATCAGGGTGAATTCACAATTAGGGTTAATGCGCGCCAGCGCCGTTCGGGCAGAGTCCACTTTCGGCTGTCCAACCGTCGCGTCGCTGTGCAGCGTCTGGCGCTGCAGGTTAGACACCGACACGGTATCGAAATCCAGCAGCGTCATCCTGCCCACGCCCGCTGCGGCAAGGTACTGCGCGGCGGCGCAGCCCAGCCCGCCGAGACCGACGACCAGCACATTGGCTGCCTTAAGCGCTTCCTGACCCTCGAAGTCAAACCCGCGCAGCACAATCTGGCGGTTGTAGCGCATCATCTCCGGGTCGCTCAGTTCCACCGTCATGTCAGCCTCCGAACAGGTGGTTAAAGCGCTCGATCTCAACCCATTCGCCCGCTTCCACATTGCCGCGCTCGCGCTCCAGGACGATAAAACAGTTGCCCTGGCTGAAGGAACTGAAAATGTGCGAGCCTTGGTGCCCGGTGGTGCTCACTTCAAGCTCACCGTCCGCGTTGCGCGCCAGAATGCCGCGCTGGAAATCGAGACGGCCCGGGGATTTTTTCAGGCGCGTGGCGGCGCGCACGCGCTGGCGTTCCGGCAGCGGGTTAGCCTTGTTGCCGGAAAGCTTCGCCAGCAGCGGGATCGCCAGCTGGTAGAAGGTGAGCGCCGCCGAGACCGGGTTACCCGGCAGGCCACAGAACCAGCCGTGCGTGAGCTTGCCAAACGCGAACGGTTTGCCCGGCTTGATCGCCAGCTTCCAGAAGGCGATCTCGCCCAGCTCTTCGAGGATGGTTTTGGTGTAATCCGCTTCGCCCACGGAGACGCCGCCCGAGCTGATGACCACGTCGGCAGCGTTATCCGCCTCGATAAACGCGGCGCGCAGTTTTTCCGGATCGTCAGGAATGATGCCGAGGTTAATCACCTCGCAGCCCAGCTGCTCCAGCATCAGGTGTACCGCCAGGCGGTTGGTATCGTAAATCTGGCCGTCCTGCAGCGGCTGGCCCGGAAGCTGCAGCTCGTCGCCGGTGGAGAAAACGGCAACGCGCACCTTACGGATAACGTCAACTTCCGCGATGCCGAGCGAGGCCAGCACCGGCAGCTCCGCGACCGTCAGCTTTTGCCCGGCGGCAAAGACCGTTGCGCCAAGGGTGATGTCTTCGCCCGTGCGGCGGATGTTCTGGCCCTCTTTGACGCTGGCGGTAAAACGCACGCCGTCGTCGGTCTGTTCGGTCTCTTCCTGCATCACCACGGCGTCGCAGCCAGCCGGAACCGGCGCGCCGGTCATGATGCGTACGCAGGTGCCTGCAGGCCACTCACCGCTAAACGGCTGCCCCGCAAAGGCTTTACCCGCCACCGGCAGGGCGTTACCCGTCTGGAGATCCGCCAGGCGTACCGCGTAACCGTCCATCGCGGAATTATCAAACCCCGGCACGTTAAGCGGAGAGACGATATCGCGTGCGGCAATACGGCCAAAACAGCGCACGAGGGGCAGCGTCTCAACGTCATGCAGCGGGGAAACTCGGTCAAGCATCTGCGTGAGTGCCGTCTCAAGCGGCATCAGTCCGGCGGTAAAATCCATGGTGGGCTCCTGCGGAGTAACAACGAAAGCGCTCATTATGGCAGAAAAGTGCGGCTAACTGTATGACCCGATGGGTGTACGCTTTACATCACAGTTACGTCTTTCTATATTCAAAAATCATCTGAAGTTTCATCGACGATAATGATATTTATAGAAAAAGCCGCAAATCAGGCTAACGGGTGATGCGAATGGTTAATGCGGTAATCGCAATTCATGGTGGCGCCGGGGCAATCACCCGAGCACAGCTCAGTCCCGAGCAGGAAAAGCGCTATATCGACGCGCTGTACGCCATTGTGGAAACGGGCCAGAGAATGCTGGAAGCGGGCGAAAGCGCGCTGGACGTGGTCACCGAGGCGGTGCGCCTGCTGGAAGAGTGCCCGCTCTTTAATGCCGGAATCGGTTCGGTCTTTACCCGGGATGAAACCCACGAGCTGGATGCCTGCGTGATGGACGGCGTCACCCTGAAGGCGGGCGCCGTGGCGGGCGTGAGCCATCTGCGCAATCCGGTGCTGGCGGCGCGTCTGGTGATGGAAGCGAGCCCGCACGTGCTGCTGACGGGGGCCGGGGCAGAGGCGTTTGCCTTCGAGCACGGGATGGAACCGGTATCGCCGGATCTGTTTTCCACGGAAGAACGCTATCGGCAACTGCTGGAAGCCCGTACGGCGGGCATGACGCAGCTTGACCACACTGCGCCGCTGGATGAAACCACCAAAATGGGCACGGTCGGCGCGGTGGCGCTGGATAAGGCCGGAAACCTCGCGGCGGCGACCTCAACGGGCGGGATGACCAACAAGCTGCCCGGGCGCGTCGGCGATAGCCCGCTGCCGGGCGCCGGCTGCTATGCCAATAACGCGACGGCGGCGGTGTCGTGTACCGGAACCGGGGAAGTTTTTATCCGCGCCCTGGCGGCCTACGACATCACCGCGCTGATGGATTACGGCGGTTTAAGCCTCAGCGAAGCCTGCGAGCGCGTGGTGATGGAGAAACTGCCTGCCCTGGGCGGCGTTGGCGGACTCATTGCTGTGGATCGTGAGGGCAACGTGGCGTTGCCGTTCAACAGTGAAGGCATGTATCGCGCCTGGGGTTATGCCGGTGATGAACCGAGCACGGGCATCTATCGTGAATAAGGGGGCAGCGCGTGCCGCACAGTGACGAACTGGACAACCGCGAAGTGCTGGCTGTCCATCAGCTCAATATTGCGTTTCAGGAAGAGCGGCAGTTCATCCCCGCAGTACAGAATTTATCGTTCACGCTCAGGCGCGGCGAGACGCTGGCGATTGTGGGTGAATCCGGCTCCGGTAAATCGGTCACCGCGCTGGCGCTGATGCGCCTGCTGGAGCAGACGGGCGGGCAAATCAGCAGTGAGAAAATGCTCCTGCGCCGCCGCAACCGTCAGGTCATTGATTTAAATGAGCTAAGCGGTTCGCAGATGCAGGGCGTGCGCGGGGCGGATATTGCGATGATCTTCCAGGAGCCGATGACCTCCCTGAACCCGGTTTTTCCGGTCGGGGAACAAATCGCCGAGTCTATCCGCCTGCACCAGGGGCTGAGCGGCGATGAAGCGCTCAAAGAGGCCCGACGGATGCTGGAGCTGGTGCGCATCCCGGAGGCGCAGGCCATTCTGGGGCGCTACCCGCATCAGCTTTCCGGCGGCATGCGCCAGCGGGTGATGATTGCCATGGCGCTCTCCTGCCGTCCGGCGGTGCTGATTGCCGATGAACCAACGACGGCGCTGGACGTTACGATTCAGGCGCAGATCCTGCAGCTCATCAAAGTACTGCAGCAGGAGATGGAGATGGGGGTGATTTTCATCACCCACGATATGGGCGTGGTCGCCGATATCGCCGATAGGGTGCTGGTGATGCACAAGGGCAGCGCGGTGGAAACCGGCCCGGTCGAGCAGATTTTCCACGCGCCCGTGCATCCTTACACCAAAGCGCTGCTGGCGGCGGTTCCGCGTCTGGGGGCGATGAACGGCAGCGATTTGCCGCGCCGCTTCCCCCTGATTTCTCTTAAGGCGTCTGAGCCGCAGGAAGATGCGCGCGAGCAGGACACCGTGGTGCCGGGCAAGCCCATTCTGGAGGTGCGCAATCTGGTCAGCCGTTTTCCGCTGCGCAGCGGCGTGTTGAACCGCGTGAAGCGCGAAGTGCACGCGGTGGAAAACGTCAGTTTCGATCTCTGGCCGGGCGAAACGCTGGCGCTGGTAGGGGAGTCCGGCTGCGGTAAATCCACCACCGGGCGCGCGTTGCTCCGTCTGGTGGAATCACAGGAAGGCAGCATTACCTTTAACGGTGAGCGCATTGATACCCTTCCGGACAGCAGGCTGCAGGCGGTGCGGCGGGATATTCAGTTTATTTTCCAGGATCCGTATGCCTCCCTCGATCCGCGCCATACGGTGGGGTATTCGATCATGGAGCCGCTGCGGGTACATAACCTGCTCGACGGCGAAGCGGCACAGCGTCGCGTGGCCTGGCTGCTGGAGCGCGTCGGCCTGAAGCCGGAGCACGCCTGGCGTTATCCGCACGAATTTTCCGGCGGACAGCGGCAGCGTATCTGCATCGCCCGCGCGCTGGCGCTGAACCCGAAAGTGGTGATTGCCGATGAGTCCGTTTCGGCGCTGGATGTCTCTATCCGGGCGCAGATCATCAACTTATTGCTGGATTTACAGCGGGATATGGGCATCGCCTTCCTGTTTATCTCGCACGATATGGCCGTTGTCGAGCGCATCAGCCATCGCGTGGCGGTGATGTTCATGGGGCAGATCGTGGAGATTGGGCCGCGAAGGGCGGTGTTTGAGAACCCGCAGCACCCGTACACCCGCAAGCTTATCGCGGCGGTCCCGGTTGCCGATCCGGCGCACCGTCACGGCCAGCGCGTGCTGCTGCAGGATGAAATGCCGAGCAATATTCGTAAACGCGGCGAGGCCGTCGAGCGCGTGACGCTTCGCGAGGTCGGTCCGGGTCATTTCGTGGCTCCCCCGCGTCAGGACAATGCGTTTTCGCGGTTATAACTTACAACAGGCAGGAGAACACAATGGTTACTTTTGTAGCGCGTAGATGGTTGTTAGCCGCGAGCGTGACGGCAGCCCTGGCCGCTGCCCCCGCGTTCGCTGCCAAAGACGTGGTGGTTGCCGTCGGCTCGAATTTCACCACGCTCGATCCGTATGACGCCAACGACACGCTCTCTCAGGCGGTGGCGAAATCGTTCTATCAGGGCCTTTTCGGTCTGGATAAAGAGATGAAGCTCAAAAACGTGCTGGCGGAGGGGTATACCGTCTCCGACGACGGGCTGGTGTATACCATTAAGCTCCGCTCCGGCGTGAAGTTCCAGGACGGTACCGATTTCAATGCGGAGGCGGTGAAGGTTAACCTCGATCGCGCCAGCAATCCGGAAAATAGCCTCAAGCGCTATAACCTGTATAAAAATATCGCCAGCACCGAGGTGGTCGACCCGGCAACGGTAAAAATCACTCTGAAAGAGCCGTTCTCCGCGTTTATCAATATTCTGGCGCATCCGGCAACGGCGATGATTTCCCCCGCCGCGCTGAAGAAATACGGCAAGGAGATCGGCTTCCACCCTGTTGGCACCGGCCCTTACGAACTGCTCACCTGGAACCAGACCGATTTTGTGAAGGTGAAGAAATTCGCGGGTTACTGGCAGAAAGGGCTGCCGAAGCTGGACACCATCACCTGGCGTCCGGTGGTGGACAACAACACCCGCGCGGCGATGCTGCAAACCGGCGAGGCGCAGTTTGCCTTCCCGATCCCGTACGAGCAGGCCGCCATTTTGCAGAAAAACAGCAAGCTGGAGCTGGTCGCCAGCCCGTCTATCATGCAGCGCTACATCAGCATGAACGTCACGCAAAAGCCGTTTGATAACCCGAAGGTGCGTGAGGCCATCAACTACGCCATTAACCGCCAGGCACTGGTGAAGGTCGCCTTTGCGGGCTATGCCACCCCGGCCACCGGCGTACTGCCTCCTGCTATTGCATATGCCCAGAGCTATCAGCCGTGGCCGTACGATCCGGCAAAAGCGCGCGAGCTGCTGAAAGAGGCGGGCTTCCCGAACGGGTTCAGCACCACGCTGTGGTCGTCGCATAACCACAGTACCGCCCAGAAGGTGCTGCAGTTTACCCAGCAGCAGCTGGCGCAGGTCGGCATCAAGGCGCAGGTGACCGCGATGGATGCCGGACAGCGTGCGGCAGAAGTAGAGGGGAAAGGGCAGAAAGAGAGCGGGGTGCGGATGTTCTATACCGGCTGGTCGGCCTCGACCGGCGAAGCCGACTGGGCGCTGTCGCCGCTGTTCGCCTCGCAGAACTGGCCGCCAACCCTGTTCAACACCGCGTTTTACAGCAACCCGCAGGTGGACAAAGACCTGGCCGATGCCCTGAAAACCACCAAACCGGAAGAGAAAGCGCGCCTCTACAAAGACGCGCAGGATATTATCTGGAAAGAGTCACCGTGGGTGCCGCTGGTGGTGGAGAAACTGGTGTCAGCCCATAACAAAGCGTTAACCGGGTTCTACATCATGCCGGACACGGGCTTTAGCTTTGACGATGCGGATTTAAAATAAACCTCATGCTGAATTATGTTTGTAAACGCCTGCTGGGGCTTATTCCGACGCTGCTGATTGTGGCGGTTCTGGTGTTTTTATTTGTCCATATGCTGCCGGGCGATCCGGCGCGCCTGGTTGCCGGGCCCGAAGCGGATGCCACCGTTATTGACATGGTGCGTAAACAGCTTGGCCTCGACCAGCCGCTGTATCTGCAGTTCATCCATTATATCTGCAACGTTCTGCAGGGCGATTTTGGTATCTCGATGGTGTCGCGCCGTCCGGTGTCGGAGGAGATTGCCAGCCGCTTTATGCCGACGTTCTGGTTAACGATTGCCAGCATGAGCTGGGCGGTCTTGTTTGGGCTTGGCGCCGGGATTGTCGCGGCCGTCTGGCGCAACCGCTGGCCGGACAAGCTCGGCATGGCCCTGGCGGTGACCGGCATCTCCTTCCCGGCGTTCGCGCTGGGGATGCTGCTGATGCAGATCTTCTCCGTCGAACTGGGCTGGCTGCCGACCGTCGGGGCCGATACCTGGAAGCATTACATCCTGCCTTCCATGACGCTGGGGGCTGCCGTGTCGGCGGTAATGGCCCGCTTTACCCGCGCCTCGTTCGTTGACGTGCTGAGCGAAGATTATATTCGCACCGCACGGGCGAAAGGGGTTAGCGAGAAGTGGGTCATTCTTAAGCACGGGTTTCGCAATGCGATGATCCCGGTGGTGACGATGATGGGGCTGCAGTTTGGCTTCCTGCTGGGCGGCTCTATCGTCGTGGAGAAGGTCTTCAACTGGCCGGGGCTGGGACGCCTGCTGGTCGATTCCGTCGAGATGCGCGACTACCCGGTCATTCAGGCGGAAGTCCTGCTTTTCTCGCTGGAGTTTATCCTTATCAACTTAGTGGTGGATGTGCTCTACGCCGCCATTAACCCGGCCATCAGGTACAAGTAAGATGCGATTGTTGAACTGGCGACGTCAGGCCGTTTTAAACGCTATGCCGGGGCTCAAACCGGAACATATCCGCACGCCGTGGTCAGAATTCTGGCGGCGTTTTCGCCGTCAGCCGGTCGCAATGGCGGCGGGGCTGTTTGTGCTGCTGCTGATCGCGGTGGCGATCGTTGCGCCGTGGGTGGCGCCGTTTGATGCGGAAAACTATTTTGACTACGACCGTCTGAACGACGGACCCTCAATGCTGCACTGGTTCGGCGTGGACTCCCTCGGGCGCGATATCTTCAGCCGCGTGCTGGTCGGGGCGCAGATCTCGCTCGCCGCCGGGGTGTTCGCGGTGCTGATCGGCGCGGCCATCGGTACCGTGCTGGGTCTGGTTGCCGGGTATTACGAAGGCTGGTGGGACCGCATCATCATGCGCATCTGCGATGTGCTGTTTGCCTTCCCCGGCATTCTGCTGGCGATAGCGGTGGTGGCAATAATGGGCAGCGGCATGGCGAACGTTATTATCGCGGTGGCGGTCTTTTCGATTCCGGCGTTCGCGCGCCTGGTGCGCGGCAACACGCTGGTGCTGAAGCAGCAGACCTTTATCGAATCCGCCCGCAGCATGGGGGCCAGCGACGCCACGATCCTGTTCAGCCATATTCTGCCGGGTACGGTGTCGTCCATCGTGGTCTATTTCACCATGCGTATCGGCGTGTCGATTATCTCGGCGGCCAGCCTGTCGTTTCTGGGGTTAGGGGCGCAGCCTCCAACGCCGGAGTGGGGCGCCATGCTGAACGAGGCGAGGGCGGATATGGTGATTGCACCGCACGTGGCCATCTTCCCGAGCCTGGCGATTTTCCTGACCGTGCTGGCGTTTAACCTGCTGGGTGACGGGCTGCGCGACGCGCTGGATCCGAGGATTAAGGGGTAGGGCAGTGAAATGTGCCGGGTGGCGGCTACGCCTTACCCGGCCTACAACAGAGGGGGAGATTAAACCCGGCTACCCCACAGGTCATACTCGTCCGCGTTTTCAACCTTCACGCGAATAATATCACCCGGCTTAACGCTGGTTTCGCCGTTCAGGTACACCGCGCCGTCGATTTCAGGGGCATCCGCCATGCTGCGGCCAATCGCGCCTTCTTCGTCCACTTCGTCAATGATGACCATGATCTCGCGGCCCACTTTTTCCTGCAGACGCTCGGCAGAGATCTGCTGCTGCAGCTGCATGAAGCGGTTCCAGCGCTCCTCTTTCACCTCTTCCGGCACCTGGTCCGCCAGCTCGTTGGCGGTTGCGCCTTCTACCGGGCTGTACTTGAAGCAGCCTACGCGGTCCAGACGGGCTTCTTTCAGGAAATCGAGCAGCATCTGGAAGTCTTCTTCGGTTTCACCCGGGAAGCCGACGATGAAGGTGGAGCGCAGGGTCAGATCCGGGCAGATCTCGCGCCACTGCTTGATGCGCGCCAGCTGGCGATCAACGGAGCCAGGACGCTTCATCAGCTTCAGGATACGCGGGCTGGCGTGCTGCAGCGGGATATCCAGGTACGGCAGAATTTTGCCTTCCGCCATCAGCGGGATCACGTCGTCAACGTGCGGGTATGGATAGACGTAATGCAGACGCGTCCAGATACCAAGCTTAGACAGCTGTTCGCACAGGCCCACCATGCTGGTTTTCACCGGCTCGCCGTTGTGGAAACCAGAGCGATGCTTAACGTCCACGCCGTAGGCGGAGGTGTCCTGGGAGATGACCAGCAGCTCCTTCACGCCCGCGTCGGCCAGACGTTTAGCTTCCGCCAGCACTTCACCAATCGGACGGCTCACCAGATCGCCACGCATGGACGGGATGATGCAGAAGGTGCAGCGATGGTTACAGCCTTCGGAAATTTTCAGGTACGCGTAGTGGCGCGGCGTCAGCTTCACGCCCTGTTCCGGCACCAGGCTCAGGAACGGGTTGTGCTTTGGTTTTGGCACGTAGTGATGAACATGTTGCAGCACCTGCTCGTAGCTGTGCGGGCCGGTGATCTCCAGCACCTTCGGGTGCACTTCGCGGATCTGGTCTTCTTTCGCGCCCAGACAGCCGGTGACGATCACTTTGCCGTTTTCCGTCAGGGCTTCACCGATGGCTTCCAGTGACTCCTGAACCGCGCTGTCGATAAACCCGCAGGTATTCACGATCACCATATCGGCGTTGTCGTAGCTTGGCACCACGTCATAGCCCTCGGTGCGCAGTTCGGTCAGGATGCGTTCTGAATCCACCAGGTTTTTCGGGCAGCCCAGGGAGACGAAGCCGATTTTCGGCTGGTGCGTAACATTGCTCATAGGTTAAAAATTCATCAATTATGGAGTTATCAGGGCGGGATTTTACAGCGTATCGCGGGGGATTTATACACTCTTTGCAAGGCGGATGCGTCGGGCAGACGTTGTAACATTGTAAATAATGTTAATCAGTTAATAAAAATTGATCCCAGGCATTAAACTGTACAAAAAATGTACTTATCCTGATTATGCACAATGGCTGACAGAGGAGGAAAGAGCATGACCGTTGACAGACTAAAACGCGATCTGCTTAACAAGCTGATCAACGCCCGAATCGACCTGGCCGCGTACCTGCAGTTGAGGAAGGCAAAAGGGTATATGTCAGTCAGCGAAAGCGAACATCTGCGTGATAACCTGTTTGAACTTTGCAATTTCATGCGTGAAAAAGCACCGACCCTGAAGGCGAAATACGGCGAAAGTGAGCTAATCGCCCTGCGACGCGCCGCTGAGGTGCTCTCCATCGCTGGGGTATGTTTGATGAATGGACGCCACGACTGCCCGAATTTTATCGCTGTTAACGCGGAGAAGCTTGAAAACTGCCTGACCACGCTCTCTCTATGCATCATGTGCCTGAACGAGCACGAGAAGCTTGAACAGCACTGACCCAGGGGGAGGCAACTCCCCCTTCTGATTAAGCTTTTGTAAAAGTGGTAACGCGCCCGGATGCAGTGGCTAACCTTTATGCCATATGCCGATAAAGGAGCGCGTTATGCCTCGATCCTCGCTAATTTCCCTGCCTGCGTTGTTCATTCCGTTTTCGCTTCTTGCCGCGCCAGAGGCCGTCAAGGTCGAGGTGCTGCAAAATAAACTCGATCACCCCTGGTCTCTGGCGTTTCTGCCGGACAATAAAGGCCTGCTGGTGACCCTGAAGGGCGGTCAGCTCAAACGCTGGCAGGCCGGCAAAGGGCTGTCCGATCCGATTGTCGGCGTGCCGAAGGTCTGGGCAAACGGTCAGGGAGGATTACTGGACGTAGTCCTCGCCCCGGATTTTGAACAATCGCGCCGCATCTGGCTGAGCTTCGCCGAGGCCGGGAGTGACGGCAAAGCCGGCACGGCGGTGGGCTATGGCCGGTTAAGCGACGACTTTACGCGCATTGAAGCCTTCCAGGTGGTGTTCCGCCAGATGCCGAAACTCTCTACCGGTAACCATTTTGGTGGGCGACTGGTGTTCGACGGCAAAGGCGCGCTCTTTATCGGACTCGGCGAGAATAACCAGCGGCCCACGGCGCAGGACCTGGACAAATTACAGGGTAAAGTGGTGCGCCTCACCGAAGACGGCAAAGTGCCGCCGGATAACCCCTTTGTGAATACTCCCGGCGCGCGGCCCGAAATCTGGTCTTACGGTATTCGCAACCCGCAGGGGATGGCGATGAACCCCTGGAGCGACGCGCTGTGGCTGAATGAGCACGGCCCGCGCGGCGGGGATGAGATCAACATCCCGGAGAAAGGAAAGAACTACGGCTGGCCGCTGGCGACGCACGGCATTAACTACAGCGGTCTGAAAATTCCGGAAGCCAAAGGCGAGCACGTTGAGGGAACTGAAAAACCGCTGTTCGTCTGGAAAGTGTCACCTGCCGTGAGCGGCATGGCGTTCTACAACAGCGACGTTTTCCCGCAGTGGAAAAACAAGCTGTTTATTGGGGCGCTGAAGGAAAAGGACGTTATCGTGCTGAGCGTGGAGGGCAATAAGGTAACGGAGGACGGGCGAATTCTGGGCGACCGGAATCAACGTATTCGTGATGTGCGGGTGGGGCCGGACGGCTATTTATATGTGCTGACCGACGAGACGGACGGGCAGCTGTTGAAAGTCAGCCCGTCCGGCGCGTGATCAGGTGACCGGGATCATTACCACGTTGCAGTATGCCGGGCGATCGCTCAGCTGTTTTAGCCAGCGCTCAAGGTGAGGGCGCGGCGTCCACGTCAGGCCCATATTGGTCAGGTTCCAGACGAACGGCGCCACGGCAATATCGCCCACGCCGAACGCCTCACCGGAGAACCAGGCGTGCTTCGCCAGCTCGTCATCCATCATCGCAAACAGGTTTTCGCACGCGTCCTGAGCGGCATGAATGGCCGGATAGTCGCGCTCGGCTTCCGGCGTACGGATAAGCCCCATCAGGATCACGCGGTGGGTTGGCGATAGGGTCTGATTCGCCCAGTCCATCCACTTTTCACCCTGGGCGCGACGGGCCGGGCTTTCTACCCACAGGCGGCCCTGACCATACTGGGCGGCGAGGTAACGCACAATGGTGTTGGATTCCCAAAGCGTCGCGTCTGTTTCATCATCGCGCAGCAGCGGCACCAGGCCGTTCGGGTTCATGGCCAGATAGTCGGACTCTTTGTTCACGCCGAACGACATGCCGGCCATGATTTGATTGAACGGTAAATCCAGCTCTTCCAGCGTCCAGAGCACTTTTTTAACGTTGGTCGAGTTGTTCCTGCCCCAAAGCGTAATCATATTTACTCCTGATGAGATGTGAATCCGGGTCAGCTTTCGCCATGGTGAGATAAACCTAACAATTACGCAACAGAAGACAAAAAAATCGTCTTAATCAAAGCGTATCTGGATGTTATTGCATAAACTTTAATAACTTTACCCTCGTTGGGTTTCTTTAACCGTTTTAGTGCGCTATTACTCATCGCTTCTTGCGACACGGTGATGTGACGTAATTTTTGAATGGACACTCGGGTGGCATTTATGACGCGTAAAATGACTTCTCTGCGCAGCCTGGCGGCAGGCTCTGCGCTCCTTTTCCTGTTTGCACCAACTCTCTATGCAGCTGAGCAGGCTGCACCCGAAGCGCCGCCTGTGGATGCGCGCGCCTGGATCCTGATGGATTATTCCAGCGGTAAAGTGCTGGCGGAAGGGAATGCGGATGAGAAACTCGATCCGGCAAGCCTGACCAAAATCATGACCAGCTATGTGGTCGGCCAGGCGTTGAAAGCGGGCAAAATTAAGCTGGACGATATGGTTACCATCGGGAAGGATGCCTGGGCGACCGGCAACCCGGCGCTGCGCGGGTCTTCCGTGATGTTCCTGAAGCCGGGCGATCAGGTTTCCGTATCTGATTTGAATAAAGGGGTGATTATCCAGTCCGGGAACGACGCCTGTATTGCGCTGGCGGATTACGTCGCGGGAAGTCAGGATTCATTTATCGGTCTGATGAATGGCTACGCGCAAAAGCTGGGCCTGACCAACACCACCTTTAAAACCGTTCACGGCCTGGATGCGCCGGGCCAGTTCAGCACCGCGCGCGACATGGCGCTGCTGGGGAAAGCGCTTATTCACGACGTGCCGGATGAATACGCCATCCATAAAGAGAAAGAGTTTACCTTCAATAAAATCCGCCAGCCGAACCGCAACCGTCTGCTGTGGAGCAGCAACGTTAACGTGGACGGGATGAAAACCGGCACCACGGCGGGTGCAGGCTATAACCTGGTGGCCTCCGCGACGCAGGGCGACATGCGTCTGATTTCGGTGGTGCTGGGGACCAAAACCGACCGTATTCGCTTTAACGAATCAGAAAAACTGCTGACCTGGGGCTTCCGCTTCTATGAAACCGTGACGCCGATTAAACCGGATGCCACGTTCGTCAGCCAGCGCGTCTGGTTTGGCGACAAGAGCGAAGTGAATCTGGGCGCGGGTGAAGCAGGATCGGTGACCATTCCGCGCGGTCAGCTGAAAAACCTGAAGGCCAGCTATACCCTGACCGATCCGCAGCTCACCGCGCCGCTGAAGAAAGGCCAGGTGGTCGGGACGATTGATTTCCAGCTGAACGGCAAGTCGATTGAACAGCGTCCGCTGATTGTGATGGAAGCGGTGGAAGAGGGCGGCTTCTTCAGCCGGATGTGGGACTTCGTGATGATGAAATTCCACGGGTGGTTTGGCAGCTGGTTCAACTAAGTTTTTGCCGGGTGGCGCTGCGCTTACCCGGCCTACGTTCGAGCCGCTGTAGGCCGGGTAAGGCAAAGCCGCCACCCGGCATAACCTCAATACATCAACTTCACCTGCTGCGCCTTCGCATGCGCCACAATCTCGTCGTCCGGGCGGCAGTCGCTGACGATGGCGTTAAACTGCGACAGTTCGCCCATTCTTGCCGAACGCACCTTACCAAACTTGCTGTGGTCAACCACCAGCACATGGTACTGCGCGGCGCTCAACGCCCAGTGCTTCACCGGCAGCTCTTCCAGATTAAAGCAGGTTGCCCCCTGGCGCACATTAACGCCTGCGGCGGAATAAAACGCGATGTCCGGGCAGAGATTGCTGAGCGTGTCCTGGAGATTAAGCGGCTTAAAGATGGCGTTGCTGGCGTGAAACTCGCCGCCGCAGAGGATCACCCGGCACTCGGGTTTCTCCTGAAGCGCCAGAAAGGTATTCAGGGAGTAGCACACGGCGGTAAAAGGGATGCTGCTGTCGATGGCTTCGATAATCCACGGCGTGGTGGTGCCGCAGTCAAAAAACAGCGTCTGGTGCGGCTGTACCAGCGAGGCCGCAAGCCGGGCGGCTTTACGTTTCTCTTCCACCAGGCGCGTCTTCTGGTCGCTGATCAGATAATGGCTGGCGCTTCGCGGCTCAAGCACAATATACCCGCCGAGCAGCACGACGGGCGCGCTTTCGCTGTTCAGATCCCGACGAATGGTCATCTCTGAGACGCCGAGGAGGTTGGCGGCTTCCTTAAGATGCAGCTTATCGCTGCGCTTCAGCGCATGTAGCAGCTGAGCAATGCGGTCATCGCGACGTGTTTCCATAGTTCCTCGGGATAAAAAAGTGAACCCCCGCAGGGCGGGGGTTCAAGTGTAACCTGTCAGGTTGGGGTTAGTCACGTATCCAGCCTTTGCGGATCGGGATAGCAAAAATGGCGCGATAGAGTGAAGACAGCGTGCGGTAGAGCGCTTCACCGAAGAGACTCCACAGAATAGACGCGCTCACGCAGCCGATCAGCCCCACCAGGAAACCGCCCACCATATCCAGCGGCCAGTGAACGCCCAGGTAAATGCGAGACCAGGCGATAGCCAGAGCCGCCACCATCAGGACCGCACCCGACCACAGGCGATGCCAGAACAGGAAAGCCAGCGCGAAGGTGAAGATCACCGTTCCGTGATCGCTCGGGAACGAGTCATCCGGCGCGTGGTGAAGGAAGGTATAGCCGACATGATCGACAAAAGGACGATCGTGCGGGAAGGCGTGACCCAGAATGTAGCTCAGCAGTACGCTTACCCCGAGCGCCATCGCCACTTTAATCACCAGCTGGCGCTGCGCCTTCACCTGGCTGCGGGGCCCCCATAGCCAGAGGATGGCAGCCAGTGCAGGCACGATACCGATCAGATCTTTTGCCAGAAAGGTGGCAAAATCGATCGTCCACTCAGGCGAGGCTGGCGTGGCGTTGATCAGATAAAACAGCTGATAATTCAAATTCTCTAACATAGCGTTATCACTCTTTAGCAAACCGGGCGGAAACCAGTCCGTAGACCACCACCTGGGAAAACCAGACCCACCACCCAGCCCACAGGTTGTGAGAGAAAAAATGTGCCCCGCGCATGACCTGGCCGTAGCCCATCGCCAAACCTAACACCACGCCCAGCGCGACGAAGCACCAGGCGAGACGCGGACGTTCGCGCCAGAAGGCAAAAAACAGCCCCATCACCATAAAGCCGCTGGAGGCATGACCGCCGGGGAAACAGCGCCCCGGACCGCTGTCAGCAGGGACGGCGCTGAACAGGGGATAAGAGACGGCCTTACCGCCATATTCCACCAGATCCCACGGGCAGCTGTGATGGCTCACGCTTTTCAGCACGCCTACCACCAGCGCGCCAACGCCCATCAGCAGCGCCGCCGTGACCAGCCTTGCGTTACGCTTGTAGGCGCCGTAAAACAGCGCCACGGCGCCTAAGGCGATGGCAATGTACTTCGCCAGACGGTGGTTCAGCAGATCCAGCAGGTGGTCTTTCTGCAGCGGAAAGCTCTGCGTTGCTGCGTCATACCAAAAACCGGTGATCCATCTGTCGAGCGCTTCATTGCGCGATAGCCACGTGAAAATCACGGCAAGGGCGATCAGTATGAAAAGCTGATAACCATAAAAGCGGCCCGGCAAGCGGTAAAGTCGTTTTGTCTTATTTGTCTGTAAGTTAGACAATTCTGAACGGCTGGAAGTGAGTGCCATAATTTGGGGTCGTTGACGAGTAATCGGGCTATCATAAATCTGTCAACTTAAGGAAACCTTAAACGAAGACGATATGTGCTTTATTTCTGTTTATCCTCGATAAATCACTATCTCGGGCAGCGGCATTTCATTAAACTCGTCGCGATTTTGTCATTATTAAGAGATTGCATGTTAAACCGTTCTTCTTCTGGTTCACGTCTGGGTCGTCAGGCGTTGCTTTTCCCCCTGTGTCTGGTGCTCTACGAATTTTCTACCTATATCGGCAACGATATGATCCAGCCCGGTATGCTGGCCGTTGTGGCGCAGTACAACGCGGGAATTGAGTGGGTACCGACCTCCATGACCGCCTATCTGGCCGGCGGCATGTTTTTACAGTGGCTGTTAGGCCCGCTGTCGGATCGTATTGGCCGCCGTCCGGTAATGCTCACGGGCGTGGTGTGGTTTATCGTCACCTGTCTCGCCACGCTGCTGGCGCAAAACATTGAACAATTTACCCTGCTGCGCTTCCTGCAGGGGGTGAGCCTGTGCTTTATCGGCGCCGTGGGGTATGCCGCCATTCAGGAGTCCTTTGAAGAGGCGGTGTGCATCAAAATTACCGCGCTGATGGCGAACGTGGCGCTGATCGCCCCCTTACTCGGGCCGCTGGTGGGGGCCGCGTGGGTGCACGTTGCGCCGTGGGAAGGGATGTTTGTGCTCTTTGCAGTTCTCGCCGCCTTCGCGTTCTTTGGCCTGCACCGCGCGATGCCGGAAACGGCCACCCGCATCGGCGAGAAACTCTCGCTGAAAGAGCTGGGTCGGGATTACAAAGAAGTGCTGAAGAATGGCCGCTTTGTGGCGGGCGCGCTGGCGACCGGATTCGTTAGCCTGCCGCTGCTGGCGTGGATTGCGCAGTCTCCGGTTATTATCATTAGCGGTGAAAAGCTCAGCAGCTACGAGTATGGTCTGCTGCAGGTGCCGATCTTTGGCGCGCTGATTATCGGTAACCTGGTGCTGGCACGCCTGACGTCACGCCGCACCGTGCGTTCACTGATTATCATGGGCGGCTGGCCGATTGCGGCAGGGCTGATTCTGGCTGCGGTGGCGACCGTCGCGTCATCCCACGCCTATCTGTGGATGACGGCGGGGCTGAGCCTCTATGCCTTCGGGATTGGCGTGGCCAACGCCGGGCTGGTGCGCCTGACGCTGTTTGCGAGCGAGATGAGTAAAGGCACGGTCTCAGCGGCGATGGGCATGCTGCAGATGCTGATTTTTACCGTCGGTATCGAGGTGAGCAAGCATGCCTACGCGCTGGGCGGCAACGGGCTGTTCAGCCTGTTTAACCTCGCCAACGGCGTGCTGTGGGTTGGCCTGATGGTGGTGTTCCTGAAAGACAAACGCGTCGGAAACGCCCTGCAACCCTAATCTTTCTTCCCTCTCCCCTTTGGAGAGAGGGCCAGGGTGAGGGGAGAGGGCATCCGACCGCACGGTATCAATTAAACGGCGCCTCCCCGTTCAACACCTTCTCAATCACGTTTAAAACGCCTTCATCGTTATTGTGCGGCGCTTCAAAACGGGCCACCGCTTTAATATGCGGTCTGGCATTCGCCATCGCAAAGCTGAACCCGGACTGACGCAGCATCTCCACGTCGTTGCCGCTGTCGCCGAAAGCCACGACTTCGCTATCGTCTATGCCCCAGCGCTTTTGCAGGATCCGCAGACCGTTGGCTTTATGCACGCCGGGAATGATCAGATCGATACTGCCGTGGCCGGTCGTGACGGGCACCATGATGTCGCTCAGCTTTTCATGCAGCAGCGCCTGAATACGCGGTATTTCTTCGTCAGACACGTTAAGCCCGAACTTGAAGAAAATATCCTCCAGGTTATCAAAATCACTGACCATTTCGAGGCGGTGGTAGTACTTCGCCGCGATATCCTTAAAGCCCTCGTCATAGCATTTCAGCGTGTACGCGCTGCCTTTTCCGCAGGCGATGATCTCAATGCCCGGCACGTCGCTTAACACGTTCGCGACGGTTTCGAAATGGGCTTTCGACAGTTCGCCGTTAAAGACATCTTCTCCTTCGCTCACGACCCAGCCGCCGTTTTCAGCAACGAATGAAATTTCGTGCGCGATCTCCGGGAAAAAGGAGATCAGCTGGTAGTACTGGTTGCCGCTGGCGACCACGAAGCGAATGCCTTGCGCCTTCATGCGGGCGTACTGCACCAGAAAGCGCGGCCGATTATAGGTCTTGGCATCGCTTAAAAAAGTACCATCCATGTCGACGGCGATCAGTTTAACGCTCATATCCCTTCTCCAGTGTCGTTTGATTCGTTTCCGGCTTTGCCACCGCGCGCGCCACCAGCGCCGCGATGATGACCAACCCTAACACCACCAGCATGGCGCTGCGCAGCCCGTAGTGCTCGCCGAGGAAGCCGAGCAGCGGCGGCCCGACCAGGAAGGCAAGATAGCCCGTGGTTGCCACCACGCTGACGCGCGTCGGGGCATCCGGGCCGGTATCGCTGGCGGCGGAAATGGTCAGCGGGAAGCCGAGCGACGCGCCCAGTCCCCAGAGGATCACCGAGACCCCGGCAATCCAGTCCACATCCACAAAGATGATCATCGCGATACCCAGGCCGCCCAGCAGGGCGCTGGCGCGTACCACCGCTACGCGGCTGTAGCGGTCGATAAACCAGCCGCCGGTGAAGCGACCCACGGTCATCCCCAGCGTAAACCCGGCGTAAATCAGCGAGCCGGAGGTCGGGCTAAAGCCGTGACCGTCCACCATCAGCAGCGGCAGCCAGTCGTTGGCGGAACCTTCCGCGAACGCCATCGCCAGCACCACCACGCCGATCAGTATCAGCTGGAAGTCGCGGTAGAAGGGCAGCCCTTTTTCGGCCGAGTGCTGTTCGTCAGCGGAGTTCTTACCGGTGCCGTCCGGGATGGCCCGGATGCCGGTCAGAATCGGAATGATGCACACCAGCGCCGCCAGCAGGATATGCAGATTCGCGCTCACGCCGGTGGCCGTCAGCGCCATCCCCACGCCCGCACCGGCCAGCGTGCCGAGGCTGTAAAAACCGTGCATCATCGGCAGCACGGTTTTGTTCATCTCACGTTCGACCGCTGCTCCTTCAACGTTGATGGCAACTTCCGCCGAACCGAAGCTGCCGCCAAATACCGTCAGCCCCAGGGCGAACAGCACCGGCGACGCACACCACAGCGCCACGCTCAATATTCCCATCCCGAACACGGCAAAGCACATGGTGGTGCGGATCACCGCTCGCGTACCGAAGCGCTTTACCAGCCACGCGGAGCAGAGAATGCCGCTCATGGAGCCTATCGAGAGGCCGAACAGCACGATGCCCATTTCAGCGGTAGAAACGGACAAAATATCGCGAATGGCGGGGGTGCGCGTGGCCCAGGAGGCCATCAGCAGACCGGGAATAAAGAAGAACATAAACAGCGCCCACAGGCGTCGCTGCAGGGTTTTGCGGGGAGAGGTCAGCGTCATTGGGGTAGCACCAGAAGTACAACAATAGCGACAACACTAGCAAGTTTGTGTACATTTGTACATAAACCACGTGAGGAAGTTATGAGCAGACCACCGAACGATCCGCACCGCCGGGAGAAGATCCTGCAGGCAACGCTCGATACCATTGCCGAGCACGGGATTCACGCCGTCACGCACCGTAAAATCGCTACCTGCGCGGGCGTGCCGCTGGGGTCGATGACCTACTATTTCGACGGCATGGAGCCGCTGCTGGAGGAGGCCTTCACGTGGTTTACCCGGCAGATGTCGCAGCAGTACCGGGATTTCTTTGCAGGCGTCACCGGGCCGGAAATGGCGTGTGAATCCATCACCACGCTGATCCACAGCTCCCAGGTGACCACGCCGCACAACATGGCGCTGATGTATCAGCTCTACGCCTTTATGCACCGCAGCGCGGCGCTCAAAACGGTGATGCAGGACTGGATGAAGATGAGCCAGACCACGCTTGAACAGTGGTTCGACCCGGTCACTACCCGCGCGCTGGACGCGTTTATCGAAGGGATGACGCTGCACTATGTCACCGACCGGGCGCCGTTAACCCGCGAAGAGATCCGGGCGATGGTGGGCAGAATTGCGGGCGAGGGCGGCTGCTAGGTTGCGCCCGCGGTCATATTGACGGTAGTTCCCGTGATGGCGCCTGCCGCATCTGAGACCAGAAACGCAATCGTGTCTGCCACCTGCGCCAGCGTCGGCAGGCGATGCGTCAGGGTACTTTGTGCGGCACCGCCGAGAAACTGCTCGACCGTAATCCCCATCGCCTGCGCCTTGGCAGTGAAAATGGTCCCCACATACGAACCCGCCTGCACCGCGTCGGCTATCGCATGCGAACGCACGCAAAGCACGCGTATATTGTGTGTCCCCAGCTCAGCCGCAAGCGCTCGGGTCAAGGCTTCCGTTCCCGCGCAGCCGACGATATGCCCGAGGTGGCCCGCCATCGCCATGTTGGCGGCGGGAGCGACGACGGTAATGATGGCCCCGCCATGCTCGCCGCCCATGCGGGGCGACACGGCTTTCGCAATGTTGAAGTACGCGGCCAGGAAGGGGGTGAAACCCTGCCTGAACTCGTCGAGCGTTAACGCCTCCAGGCGTTTGCCCTGATCGTGCATAAAGCCCGTGGCGTTGACGACGACATCAATACGGGCAAGGTCGGGGAGCTGCGAGGAATCATCGAGCGCATCGAAAACAAACGTGCTGGCAGACCCGCCGTCGGCGAGAATGCTGTCGGCGACCTGCTCGAGCCTGGCGTGGCTGCGCGCGGCGAGGTAGACATCCGCACCCTCGCGCGCCAGAGCGTGCGCCGCTGCGCTGCCGATGGCGCCGCTGCCGCCGAAGATGACGGCGGTTTTGTTTTTCAAGCCCATACCTGCATACCCTCACCAGGATTAACCCTCAGAAGTATGTGCCGGGTTTCGGCTGATGCAACCTGTCTGGCGGGTGGGGTATGCGGCTGGCAGGCCTTACTGCGCCATTATCAATGGGTTACTTTGGCGAGATTTTTTTCCCGCTGGCGTCCACGACGGCTTCGCCATCCTCTTTCTTAAACGCCCCTTTTTGCGCGTCCGGCAGGATATCGAGAACGACTTCAGACGGGCGGCACAGGCGGGTGCCCAGCGGCGTTACCACGATCGGACGGTTAATCAGGATCGGGTGTTGCAGCATAAAATCGATAAGCTGCTCGTCGGTGAAGTTATCTTCAGCAAGGCCGAGCTGTTCATAGGGCTCCACGTTTTTACGTAGCAGATCCCGAACTGAAATGCCCATATCGGCAATCAGGGCGGTCAGCGTATCGTGCGACGGCGGGGTTTCCAGATAGAGGATAATCTCTGGCTCCGTGCCGCTGTTGCGGATCATCTCCAGCGTGTTGCGCGAGGTGCCGCAGGCGGGGTTGTGATAAATGGTGATGTGGCTCATATCAGTGGCTCATTACAGTGTGAAGGAGAGACGTAGCGCCAGCGCGGCGAGCGTCACAAACAGGACCGGCAGCGTCATAATGATGCCCGTCCGGAAATAGTAGCCCCAGGTGATCGTCATGTTCTTCTGCGCCAGCACGTGGAGCCAGAGCAGGGTGGCGAGGCTGCCGATAGGCGTGATTTTCGGCCCCAGGTCGCAGCCAATCACGTTGGCGTAAATCATCGCTTCCTTGATGGGTCCCGTCGCCGTACTGCCCTCGATGGAGAGCGCGCCAATCAGCACCGTGGGCATATTGTTCATTATGGATGACAGAAACGCGGTGATGAATCCGGTCCCCAGCGTGGTGGCCCACAGCCCGTGTCCGGCGAGGTTATTCAATATGCCTGTGTGATAGTCCGTCAGCCCGGCATTGCGCAGGCCATACACCACCAGATACATCCCCAGCGAAAAAATAACGATCTGCCACGGTGCGCCGCGCAGCACTTTCCCTGTGTTTATCGCATGTCCGCGCTTTGCGACAGCGAATAAAATCAGCGCGCCGACGGTCGCAATGGCGCTGACCGGAATGCCGAGAGGTTCAAGTACGAAGAAACCGACGAGCAGAAGCAGCAGGACTATCCAGCCCGTTCTGAAGGTTGGGAGGTCGTGAATGGCCCGGGCGGGCTCGCGAAGTTTTGCCAGGTCATATTCCGGGGGAATTTCCTTGCGAAAGAAGAGATGCAGCATTACCAGCGTTGCGGCAATCGCGGCGATATCTACCGGGATCATCACCGAGGCGTATTCGCTGAACCCCAGCTTAAAGAAGTCTGCCGACACGATGTTGACCAGGTTGGACACAATCAGCGGCAGGCTGGCGGTATCGGCGATAAAACCCGCCGCCATCACAAACGCCAGCGTGGCTTGCTTGCTGAACCCCAGCGCCAGCAGCATGGCGATAACGATAGGGGTCAGGATCAGCGCCGCACCGTCATTGGCAAACAGTGCCGCAACGGCTGCGCCCAGCAGCACGATATACGTAAACAGCAATCGCCCGCGACCGTTCCCCCAGCGGGCAACGTGCAGCGCCGCCCACTCGAAAAAGCCAGACTCATCCAGCAGCAGGCTGATGATAATGACGGCGATGAACGTTGCCGTGGCGTTCCAGACGATATTCCACACCACAGGTATATCGTTAATGTGAATCACGCCGCTGGCCAGCGCCAGCACGGCACCAATGGTGGCGCTCCAGCCGATACTGAGCCCTTTGGGCTGCCAGATGACCAGTACCAGCGTAAACAGAAAAATTGCCCCTGCCAGAAACATCCTTTACTCCGTTATATCTGTTTTTGTGAATGTGTTTTTATCAGCACGAGCCTGAAAGTCGGTTTTTAAGCTTCATGCGCGTCTCGTCCCGCAGGCAGTTCCAGCTGTTATCGATAACGGTTGCCGCCCACGCAGGCATGTTGGGAGAGAGACGGTAATGGACCCATTTCCCCTCACGGCGATCGATAACCAGCCCGGACTCGCGCAGCAGCGCCATATGGCGGGAGATTTTAGGCTGAGATTCGGCTGTCGCGGCGCAGAGATCGCAGACGCACAGTTCGCCGGCTTCACGGAGTAGCATGACGATGGCGAGCCGCGTTTCGTCGGAGAGGGTTTTGAAGAGCTGGAGCGGGTGGAGCATGGGAGTTCCTGCAGGTGTGATTTTTATATGCGTTTAATCATATATGTTTTGATGACAAGAGAGAAGGTGAGATTAGAGGAAGGGGAATTTCAGGCAACAAAAAACCCATCAACCTTGAACCAAAACGGCGGGGTTGATGGGCTCCACAAATTGGGGACATCAAAGAAAAGCAGTGGCACTAGTTATGACTGCCCCCTGATAAAAAAGTTCTGCGCGTAACGAAAATAATTTCACCACGCGCAAACTTAGGAGTTATCCGAGTCCCGGCCAGATGATGATGATCAGCGTACCCGCCAGCGTCAGCAGCACGTTGGCGATGGCGTACGTGCCCGCATACCCCAGCGCCGGGATGTTGCTGCGCGCGGTATCGCTGATGATTTCCATCGCTGGCGCACAGGTACGCGCCCCCATCATCGCCCCGAAGAGCAGGGCGCGGTTCATGCGCAGCACGTAGGCGCCGAACAGGAAGCAGATCACCACCGGCACCAGGCTGACGATAAGTCCGGAAACCAGCATCTGCCAGCCGACGGCGCCCAGGCTGTGGCCGATACCGCTACCGGCGCTCAGGCCGACGCCTGCCATAAAGACCATCAGACCGAACTCTTTCACCATGTTCAGCGCGCCCTGCGGAATGTAGCCGAATGTCGGGTGGTTCGCTCGCAGGAAGCCCAGCATGATCCCGGCGAACAGCAGCCCGGCAGCGTTACCTATGCCGAAGCTAAAGTTGCTGAACTGGAAGGTGATCATCCCGATCATCAGGCCAACAATAAAGAAGGCGCAGAAGGCCAGCAGGTCGGTGACCTGGCTGTGAATGGAGATAAAGCCGATGCGGTCGGCAACGGTTTTCACGCGTCGCGCGTCGCCGCTGACCTGCAGAACGTCGCCTTTGTTGAGCACGACGTTGTCGTCGATAGGCATTTCAATCTGGCTGCGGATCACGCGGTTGAGGAAGCAGCCGTGGTCGGTCAGCTTCAGCTGCGCCAGACGGCGGCCCACGGCGTTATGGTTTTTCACCACGATCTCTTCGGTGACGATGCGCATGTCGAGCAGGTCGCGGTCGAACACCTCTTTGCCGTTACGGAAGCTCGGGTCGAGACGGGCGTGCGCGTCCGGGTAACCCACCAGCGCGATGTCGTCGCCCATCTGCAGCACCGCGTCGCCGTCCGGGTTCGCCAGAATGCCGTTGCGGCGGATGCGTTCGATGTAGCAGCCCGTCTGGCGGTAAATCCCCAGCTCGCGCAGGTTTTTGCCGTCTGCCCATGCCACCAGCTCTGGCCCGACGCGATAGGCGCGGATCACCGGGAGATAGACTTTACGTTTGGAATCGGTATCGAGACCGCGCTCGCGCGCGATTTGCTGGGCGCTGGTCTGTAGATCCTGGTGCTGCAGTTTTGGCAGGTAACGTGCGCCAACGATCAGGCTCACCAGACCAATCAGATAGGTGAGGGCGTAGCCCAGGCTCAGGTGGTCGAGGGCGGTAGAGAGCTGCGTGCCGGCCATGCCGGAATGGCGCAGGGTATCGCCGGCACCTACCAGCACGGGGGTGGAGGTCATGGAGCCTGCCAGCATACCGGCCGTTAACCCGATATCCCAGCCAAACAGTTTACCCAGCCCTAACGCGATCAGCAGCGCGCTGCCGACCATCACCAGCGCCAGCATCAGATAATTTTTGCCGTCGCGAAAGAAAATTGAAAAAAAGTTCGGCCCCGCTTCCACGCCAACACAAAAAATAAACAGCATAAAACCTAAGTTGAGCGCGTCCGTGTTAATGCTGAAGTGCTGCTGGCCTAATAATAAGGAGACGACTAAAACGCCAATGGAATTACCAAGTTGAACTGAACCCAGGCGCAATTTACCCAGGCAAAGGCCTAGCGCCAGTACCACAAATAATAACAGGATGTAATTCCCATTTAACAAGTCTGCGACGTTTATATTCACGGAGGCTAACTTCTTGTTTACCAGTAAGTTGTTGAATGAAAGGACTTTTTGGGCTACTGTTTTCTGGGTCAGGGAAAGGCGTTAACGCTCCCTGTTTCCTGCTTTATTCCCTAAAACATTAGCTGGCGTGTAGTTTAATCGCATTAGCTACTGACAGCTACTGATTATCGCATCACCCTGTGCGTACTTTGGCAAGGATTGCCGCATTGCTTTATCTGACTGGGCGTCTACCCGACGAAGGTATATTTGATAGAGAGAAGTCAGGAGGATAGTTTGAACATTAAACGAAACTGGGCAGGGGTGATCAGCTGCTTTTTGCTGTTTACCGTCGTGTGCATGTCGCTCGCTTTTAATGTGAAAGGGGCATTCAGGGCGTCCGGTCATCCGGAGCTGGGGCTGCTCTTTTTTACGCTACCGGGTGCCGCAGCCAGTTTTCTCTCCCGTAAAGGGGAGGTCGCAAAACCGCTGCTGGGTGCCATACTGGCTGCGCCGCTGTGTCTGCTGCTGATGCGCTTGCTGTATGTGTCGACGAGAAGTTTCTGGCAGGAGCTGGCATGGTTGATGAGCGCCGTATTCTGGTGCGCTCTTGGCGCGCTCTGCTACTTATTTGTGCGCAGCCTGCTTCTACACCGACGGCACCCCAAATAAAAACGCCCTCTCGGTGAGGGCGTCCTTTCATTACTGGGCGGCAAACAGGCCCAGATGCTCTTTGGCGTAAGCTTCAAAATCAGTGCAGCCGCCGATGTGTTTCTGATCGAGGAAGATCTGCGGTACGGTTTCAACCGGCTTGCCTACGGTTTTTTCGAGATCCGCCTTCGTGATGCCTTCCGCGTGGATATCCACGTAGCGGAAGTTGAAGTCATCGCGCTCTTCGGTCAGTTTCTCAGCCAGCTCTTTCGCGCGCACACAGTAAGGGCACCCTGGACGACCAAAAATTACTGCAAACATTTCTCTCTCCTCAAAAAACAAGCCTGACGGCGAATAGGACATATAGTGCCCGATAACCGGCCGCCATTAAAGAAGGTTTCGCCTGTCGCTTTGATACAGTAAGGCTATGTTTCGCCAATTACACCGCGCAAATCATTGCCTATACTGGCTGCCATACGGTTTAAGCAAGACAAAGAGAGACAAGATGACACCAACGATTGACCTGCTCCAGTCCCACCGCTCCATTCGCCACTTCACCGATGAGCCGATAACCGAGGCGCAGCGTGCCGCGATTATTGACAGCGCCAGGGCGACCTCCAGCTCCAGCTTTCTGCAGTGCAGTTCCATTATCCGCATTACCGACAAGGCCATGCGTGAACAGCTGGTCACGCTGACCGGCGGGCAGAAGCATGTGGCCCAGGCGGCAGAGTTCTGGGTGTTCTGCGCCGACTTTAACCGCCACCTGCAGATCTGCCCTGAGGCCGAGCTGGGGCTGGCCGAACAGCTGCTGCTGGGCGTGGTGGATACCGCGCTGATGGCGCAAAACGCCTTCACGGCGGCGGAGTCGCTGGGTTTAGGCGGCGTTTACATCGGCGGCCTGCGTAATAACATCGAAAGCGTGACCGAGCTGCTGAAGCTGCCAAAACACGTGCTGCCCTTGTTCGGGCTGTGCCTCGGCTGGCCTGCGGATAACCCGGATCTCAAGCCGCGCATTCCTGCCGCGATGCTGGTGCACGAAAACCACTACCAGCCGGTCGATCAGGACGTCCTGAATCACTATGATGAAGAGCTGGCGAACTACTACATGACGCGCGGCAGCAATAACCGTCGTGATACCTGGACTGACCATATTCGTCGCACCATCATTAAAGAAAACCGCCCGTTCATTCTTGATTACCTCCACAAACAGGGCTGGGCGACGCGATAGTCCATTCCTCCTGCGCCTGCCTGCGTATATGATATGCAGGCTTTTTCCATGTCTTCAGAGAGGTGCAGGGTGAAAATTGCCATATTGTCCCGGGATGGAACGCTCTATTCATGTAAACGCCTGCGAGACGCGGCGGCGAAACGCGGGCATCAGGTTGAGATCTTGGACCCGATGTCCTGCTATATGAACATCGACCCGGCCGCCTCGTCGATTCACTACAAAGGCCGCAAGCTGCCGCACTTTGATGCCGTGATCCCGCGCATCGGCTCCCAGATCACCTATTACGGCACCGCCGCGCTGCGCCAGTTCGAGATGCTGGGCAGCTATCCGCTCAACGAATCCGTCGCTATATCCCGCGCCCGCGATAAGCTCCGCTCGCTGCAGCTGCTTGCCCGTCAGGGGATCGATCTCCCCGTCACCGGGATTGCCCATTCCCCGGACGACACCAGCGATCTTATTGATATGGTTGGCGGTGCGCCGCTGGTCATCAAGCTGGTGGAAGGCACGCAGGGCATTGGCGTGGTGCTGGCGGAGACGCGTCAGGCGGCGGAGAGCGTGATTGACGCCTTCCGGGGACTGAATGCCCATATTCTGGTTCAGGAGTACATCGAAGAGGCAAAAGGGCGCGACATCCGCTGCTTCGTGGTCGGCAATGAAGTGGTGGCGGCCATTGAGCGCCAGGCGAAAGAGGGCGACTTCCGCTCTAACCTTCACCGCGGCGGCATTGCAAGAATCGCTGATATCAGCGACCGGGAGCGGGAAATTGCCGTCAAAGCGGCGCAAACCCTTGGGCTGGACGTGGCGGGCGTAGACCTTCTGCGGGCGACGCGCGGGCCGCTGGTGATGGAGGTGAACGCCTCGCCGGGGCTGGAAGGCGTGGAAAAAACCACAGGTGTCGATATTGCGGGTAAAATGATCTCATGGATCGAGCGTCATGCCACGCCGGGCTACTGTCTTAAAACGGGCGGTTAAATGGATTACCGCGCGCTTTTTGAGTACCCTATGCGAAGTTTTTACTAAAGAGGCTGCACAGCGATGGATTTACAGGTCGTACCTACACTGGATACGTTACGTCAATGGCTTGATGATGCCGGAATTACGTTCTTCGAATGCGATTCCTGCCAGGCGCTGCATCTGCCTCATATGCAGAATTTCGACGGCATTTTCGATGCCAAAATCGATCTCATAAACGACGTGATCCTTTTCTCCGCGCTGGCCGAAGTGAAGCCGTCTGCGCTGCTGGCACTGGCCTCCGACCTGTCAGCGATCAACGCCAGTTCTTTGACGGTGAAAGCATTTCTCGACATACAGGATGATAATCTGCCAAAACTGGTCGTTTGCCAGTCTTTATTCTCCGGTGCCGGGCTGTCGTTCAAGCAGTTCTCCTGGTTTATGCGCTTGAGTGAAGAGCAAATTTCGATGGTCATGATGGAAGCCAACGCGCATCATCTGCTGTATAGCGCGGAAGATGATGCAGAGAATAATGATGCATCTCCCAATTTTCTTCACTAAGCCTGTCTGACTTTTGCGCAGTCGCTGCCATAGCGGCTGCAGAAGGCCATTTTTTCTGCTGCTTTTAACCTTTCTTTAAAGAATTTTTCACCTCCCTCAAGGCCGTTTCGGCTTATCACGTAGACATAACCTGCATAAAAAATTGATAAAAGGCGTTTTTTCGTCTGGGCTATAGCCGGAGACACGGGCTACAGTTATTCTTGCGATGCTTAAAAAAGCGAGCGGAAGCTGCCGGGTAAAGAGGTTTCTTTTTATTTTAGGCAGAGCGACAAACTATGCATGATTATTGCATATCTTCAGATTGCACAGTTTTAGTTCGTTTGTTAACGAGCTTTCAGAAGGAATAAAGATATGATCGCCTTGAATAAAAAATGGTTATCGGGTCTGGTTGCGGGTGCTCTGATGGCCGTCTCTGCCGGCACGCTCGCTGCGGAACAAAAAACGCTGCACGTTTACAACTGGTCTGACTATATTGCGCCGGACACGGTGGCGAATTTTGAAAAAGAGACCGGCATTAAAGTGGTCTACGACGTTTTCGATTCCAACGAAGTGCTGGAAGGAAAACTGATGGCGGGCAGCACCGGGTTTGATCTTGTGGTGCCTTCTGCAAGTTTCCTGGAGCGTCAGCTGACGGCAGGCGTCTTCCAGCCGCTGGATAAGAGCAAGTTACCGAACTGGAAAAACCTCGATCCGGAAGTGCTGAAGCTGGTGGCGAAGCATGACCCGGACAACAAATACGCCATGCCTTACCTGTGGGCGACCACCGGTATCGGCTACAACGTGGATAAAGTCAAAGCGGTGCTGGGCCCGGACGTCAAGCTGGACAGCTGGGACGTGGTGCTGAAGCCGGAAAACCTGGAGAAGCTGAAAAGCTGCGGCGTCTCCTTCCTCGATGCGCCGGAAGAGATTTTCGCGACCGTGCTGAACTACCTGGGCAAAGACCCGAACAGCAGTAAAGCCGATGATTACACCGGCCCGGCGACCGATCTGCTGCTGAAGCTGCGTCCAAACATTCGTTACTTCCACTCGTCTCAGTACATTAACGACCTGGCGAACGGCGACATCTGCGTTGCGATCGGCTGGGCGGGCGACGTGTGGCAGGCGGCTAACCGCGCGAAAGAGGCGAAAAACGGCGTGAACGTCTCTTACTTCATTCCGAAAGAGGGGGCGCTGGCCTTCTTTGACGTCTTCGCGATGCCGGCTGATGCGAAGAACAAAGACGAAGCCTATCAGTTCCTCAACTACCTGATGCGTCCTGAGGTGATCGCCCACATCAGCGACCACGTATACTACGCGAACGGTAACAAGGCCTCCGTGCCGCTGGTGAGCGAAGAAATCCGTAACAACCCGGCTATCTATCCACCGGCGGACGTGTTCGCCAAGCTCTTCACCCTGAAAGTTCAGGATCCAAAAATTGACCGCGTGCGTACCCGCGCGTGGACCAAGGTGAAAAGCGGTAAATAACCCTTTGTCGTAGGCCGGGCAAGCGAATCGCCCCCGGCAACAGGCGCACCGTTATGGTGCGCCTGCACCATGATTTGATTTCTGCCGGAGAGCACCCCGTGAATGACGCGATCCCCCGCCCGCAGGCGAAAGTCCGTAAAGCGCTGACCCCGCTTCTTGAAATTCGTAACCTCACCAAATCTTTCGATGGCCAGCATGCCGTGGACGACGTCAGCCTGACTATCTATAAAGGCGAAATTTTTGCCCTTCTGGGGGCTTCTGGCTGCGGCAAATCGACGCTGCTGCGCATGCTGGCCGGTTTCGAACAGCCCACGGCCGGGCAGATTATGCTCGATGGCGTGGATCTCTCCAGCGTGCCGCCGTATCAGCGCCCGATTAACATGATGTTCCAGTCCTACGCGCTGTTCCCGCACATGACGGTGGAGCAGAACATCGCCTTTGGCCTGAAGCAGGACAAGCTGCCAAAGGCCGAAATTACCGCGCGCGTGGCCGAGATGCTGAGCCTGGTGCACATGCAGGAGTTCGCGAAGCGTAAGCCGCACCAGCTTTCCGGCGGCCAGCGTCAGCGCGTGGCCCTGGCCCGCAGTCTGGCAAAACGTCCGAAGCTGCTGCTGCTCGACGAGCCGATGGGCGCGCTGGATAAAAAACTGCGCGACCGCATGCAGCTCGAAGTGGTGGACATTCTCGAGCGCGTGGGCGTGACCTGCGTGATGGTCACCCACGACCAGGAAGAAGCGATGACCATGGCCGGGCGTATTGCGATCATGAACCGCGGGAAGTTCGTGCAGATCGGCGAGCCGGAAGAGATTTACGAGCACCCAACCACCCGCTACAGCGCGGAGTTCATTGGCTCAGTTAACGTTTTCGAAGGGCTGCTGAAAGATCGTCAGGAAGATGGCCTGGTCATTGAATCGCCGGGGCTGCAGCATCCGCTTAAGGTCGATCCTGATAACTCGGTGGTGGACAACGTGCCGGTCTACGTCGCGCTGCGTCCGGAGAAAATCATGCTTTGTGAGGATCCGCCTGCCGATGGCTATAACTTTGCCGTGGGCGAAGTGGTCCACATTGCCTATCTGGGCGATCTGTCTATTTACCATGTGCGTCTGAAAAGCGGGCAGATGCTCAGCGCGCAGCTACAGAACGAACATCGCTATCGCAAGGGGCAGCCGACCTGGGGTGACGAAGTGCGCCTGTGCTGGGATGCTGACAGCTGCGTCGTGCTGACGGTATAAGGAGCGATCATGAGCACACTTGAACCTCCAGCCCGCGCAGAAAAGCCGGGCGCCTTTGCCGGTTTTCTGACGCGCATGCAGATGAAACACGGCCGCAAGCTAGTGATCGCCATGCCGTACGTGTGGCTGATCCTGCTGTTCCTGCTGCCGTTTCTGATTGTTTTCAAGATAAGCCTGGCGGAAATGGCGCGGGCGATCCCGCCTTATACCAATCTGCTGGACTGGGCCGACGGGCAGCTGACGCTGACCTTAAACCTGGGCAATTTCCTGCAGCTCACCGACGATCCGCTCTATTTCGAAGCGTATCTGCAGTCGCTGCAGGTGGCGGCGATCTCGACGCTCTGCTGCCTGGTAATGGGCTACCCGCTGGCGTGGGCGGTGGCGCACAGCAAGCCGTCGACGCGTAACATCCTCCTGCTGCTGGTTATCCTGCCGTCGTGGACCTCGTTCCTGATCCGCGTTTACGCCTGGATGGGGATCCTGAAAAACAACGGCGTGTTGAATAACTTTCTCATGTGGCTCGGGGTTATCGATCAGCCGCTGACGATCCTGCACACTAACCTCGCGGTCTATATCGGCATTGTGTACGCCTATCTGCCGTTTATGGTGTTGCCGATCTATACGGCCCTGACGCGCATTGATTACTCGCTGGTGGAAGCGTCGCTCGATCTCGGCGCCCGCCCGCTAAAAACCTTCTTCAGCGTCATTGTCCCGCTGACCAAAGGCGGGATTATCGCCGGGTCAATGCTGGTCTTTATCCCGGCGGTGGGGGAGTTTGTGATCCCGGAACTGCTCGGCGGCCCGGACAGCATCATGATTGGCCGCGTGCTGTGGCAGGAGTTCTTCAATAACCGCGACTGGCCGGTGGCCTCTGCGGTGGCGATTGTCATGCTGCTGCTGCTGATCGTGCCGATCATGTGGTTCCACAAGCATCAGCAGAAACAGATGGGAGACCACGGATGAACAACTTACCGGTAGTGCGCTCCCCGTGGCGAATTGCGATCCTCGTGATCGGCTTTACCTTCCTGTATGCGCCGATGCTGATGCTGGTGATCTACTCCTTCAACAGCTCTAAGTTGGTAACGGTCTGGGCGGGCTGGTCGACGCGCTGGTACAGCGAGCTGTTCCACGACGATGCGATGATGAGCGCGGTGGGGCTGAGCCTGACCATTGCCGCCCTGGCGGCGACAATGGCATCCGTGCTGGGCACGATCGCCGCGCTGGTGATGGTGCGCTTCGGGCGTTTTCGCGGCTCAAACGGGTTCGCCTTTATGATCACCGCGCCGCTGGTCATGCCGGACGTGATCACCGGACTCGCGTTGCTGCTGCTGTTCGTGGCCCTGGCGCACGCCATCGGCTGGCCGGCGGATCGCGGCATGCTCACCATCTGGCTGGCGCACGTCACCTTCTGTACGGCCTACGTGGCGGTAGTGATCTCCTCGCGCCTGCGCGAGCTGGATCGCTCCATTGAGGAGGCGGCGATGGATCTCGGCGCGACGCCGCTGAAGGTCTTTTTCATCATCACCCTGCCGATGATTATGCCGGCGGTGATCTCCGGCTGGCTGCTGGCGTTTACCCTGTCGCTGGACGATCTGGTTATCGCCAGCTTCGTCTCCGGACCGGGTGCGACGACGCTGCCGATGCTGGTCTTCTCCAGCGTGCGCATGGGGGTCAACCCGGAGATTAACGCCCTGGCTTCCATCATCCTCGGCGTGGCCGGAATTGTCGGATTTATCGCCTGGTATCTGATGGCGCGCGCGGAAAAGCAGCGCGTGCGCGATATCCAGCGTGCAAGACGCGGCTGAAGGATTTAAAATTTCCAGTGATGTGCCGCGCATGACGCGGCACTGTTTTTCAGGGAAGTAAAACATTGGGATTATTAAAAAAATCACGTACTACGCACGCGCGTCCTAACGTCCCTGCACTGGTTCAGGTGGCGGCGCTCGCCATTATTATGATCCGCTGCCTCGATGTGCTGATGATTCTGAACACCCTGGGCGTGCGCGGCATTGGTGAATTTATTCACCGCAGCGTGCAGACGTGGAATCTGACGCTGGTCTTTTTGAGCAGCCTGGTGCTGGTGTTTATCGAGATCTACTGCGCGTTTTCGCTGGTCAAAGGGCGCAACTGGGCGCGCTGGGTCTATCTGCTTACGCAGGTGACTGCCGCCAGCTATCTGTGGGCCGCCTCGCTGGGATACGGCTACCCGGAGCTGTTCAGCATTGCCGGTGAATCCAAACGCGAGATCCTGCGCGCGCTGTTTATGCAAAAATTGCCGGATATGCTGGTGCTGTTCCTGCTTTTTATCCCCGCCTCCAGTCGGCGGTTCTTCCGCCTGCAATAATGTGTATACACGTCATCCTTCAAGCCGTCTCTGCGTTGGCAGCGTCTGTTCACCCCAGTCACTTACTTGAGTAAGCTCCTGGGGATTCTCAGACTTGCCGCCTTGATACAACTTGAATGATTTTGTGTATATAATCGCAGCCCTCGTGATTCTTAAGGTTTTCATATGCAGTGCGCACTCTATGACGCCGGACGCTGCCGCTCCTGTCAGTGGATAGAACAGCCGGTCTCTCAACAACTCACCGCCAAAATGGCCGACCTGCAACAGCTGCTGGCAGCGCACGCGGTGGGCGAGTGGTGCGCACCCGTCAGCGGCCCGGAGCAGGGTTTTCGTAATAAAGCCAAGATGGTGGTCAGCGGCAGCGTGGAAAAACCGCTGCTGGGGATGCTGCACCGCGACGGCACGCCGGAAGATTTAACCGACTGTCCGCTGTATCCCGCCTCCTTTGAGCCCGTCTTTGCCGCGCTGAAACCGTTTATCGCGCGTGCAGGGTTAACGCCGTACAACGTCGCCCGCAGGCGCGGCGAGCTGAAATACCTTCTGCTGACGGAAAGCCAGATCGACGGCGGCATGATGCTGCGCGTCGTGCTGCGCTCCGAAACCAAGCTGGAGCAGCTTCGCGCGGCGCTGCCGTGGCTGCAGGCGCAGCTTCCGCAGCTGAAGGTCATTACGGCGAATATTCAGCCGGTGCATATGGCGATCATGGAGGGGGAGAAAGAGATTTTCTTCACCGAACAGCACGCGCTGGCCGAGAACTTCAACGGCGTGCCGCTGTGGATCCGCCCGCAAAGCTTCTTCCAGACTAACCCAACCGTGGCTAGCAGCCTCTACGCCACCGCCCGCGACTGGGTGCGTGCGTTAAACATCCAGCATATGTGGGATCTCTTCTGCGGCGTGGGCGGCTTTGGCCTGCACTGCGCCACGCCCGAGATGCAGCTCACCGGAATTGAGATTTCTGCCGAAGCGATTGCCTGCGCGAAACAGTCCGCCGCCGAGCTGGGGTTAACGAATCTGCACTTCCAGGCGCTGGACTCCACGCAGTTCGCCACCGGCCAGGGCAACGTGCCGGCGCTGGTGCTGGTCAACCCGCCGCGCCGCGGCATTGGGAATGCGCTGTGCGACTACCTGAGCCAGATGGCGCCCGAGTACATCGTCTATTCCAGCTGTAACGCACAGACCATGGCGAAAGATATTGCCAGCCTGCCGGGCTACCGCATTGAACGCGTTCAGCTTTTCGATATGTTCCCGCATACCGCGCATTATGAAGTGTTGACGCTGCTCGTTAAACAATAAGCAAAGCAGCCGGAGGGCGGCCCTCCGGCTGCGATCGGGCCTACTGGCTCATGGCGTCTTTTTTACCCATCTCATCTTTTTTCATGTTATCCATTTTGCCCATTTTGTCTTTCCCCATGTGATCCTTCTTCATGGCGTCTTTGCACATGTTGTCCTTACACATTTTATCGTGTGGTCTGGACATGTTGTCTTTCGCCATCGTCTCTTTACTCATGGAATCTGCCGCCTGCACATTTGCCATAAACAGAGCAGAAAGCATGGTTGCCGCAATGATCATCTTTTTCATGGTATTCCTCGTCGTTTACGTTGTTGTATTAACTGCCACCAAACCAGTTGTAACCCTGGTCTTCCCAGTAACCGCCAGGGAAGCGATTGGTGATTTCAATGACCTGAATATGCTTGGGATTTTTGTATCCCAGCTTGGTCGGAATACGGAGTTTCATGGGATAACCATACTCAGGAGGAAGGATTTGGTTATCCCAGGTCAGGGCAAGCAGCGTTTGCGGGTGCAGCGCGGTCGCCATATCAATGCTGGTGTAGTAATCATCCGCGCAGCGGAAGCTGATGTATTTGGCACGGGTGTCGGCACCGATAACCTGCAGAAAATGGTGGAAGGGGATACCGCCCCAGCGGCCTATGGCGCTCCACCCTTCGACGCAAATATGGCGCGTGATCTGGTTTACCTGCTGCATGCGATACAACTCAGGCAGGGACCAGCTGCGGGTGTCGCGCACCAGGCCACGAATAGCGAGTTGATAATCCCGTCCGTCGATCTGCGGAATTTGGTCGCGGTCGTAAAACGCGTTAAACGGAAAAGGCCGGGTGATGTCGCGTTCGGCATATTCAGGTGCCAGATGGCGGTCGCTAAACAGGAACCCCTGGACACGATCGTTAAAGCGCGACATTCGTAACAGTGCAGTTTCAACACTGGCGTTGTCGCTCAGGTCACACCCCGTAAGCAGCATGATCCCGCCTAACGTCAGCCCCTGTTTAAGAAAGTGACGTCGCTGTGCGTTTACGGATTTTTCGGCGTCCTTCACCAGATATTCCGCGTCGCGGGAAGAGAGAAAGGTAGGCTTTTTCATGAGATACCCTTAGCGACCGCGCAGCATGGCCAGTAATGTTTTAGGAACAAGCAGCACCATAAGAAGGTGGATCACGACAAACGCAACAATGAAGGACATGCAAAAGAAGTGGATGTAACGTGCGGTGTCATAGCCTCCAAAGAGTTCGCGTAAAAGCGGAAATTGCACGGATTTCCAGATAACCAGCCCGGAAAGCACGAGCATTACCCCAGTTAATATGGCCAGTAAGTAGGCCAGCTTTTGAACCATGTTGTAGTGGCTGAGATCGGCATGCTGCAGTTTTCCCCGCAGGGCCAGCGACATATCCTTGAGCAACCCCTTAACAGATATAGGAAAAAAGGTGCGTGCAAAGCGACCGGTGACAACACCTAACGTGCAGTAGATCAGGCCGTTAATGCCTAAAACCCACATCATGGCGAAGTGCCACTGCAGCGCGCCGCCCAGCCAGCCTCCCAGCGTAAGGGAAGAGGGAAAAGAGAAGGGAAACAACGGCGAAGCGTTATATATTCGCCATCCGCTGAATACCATGCCAGCCATGGCAAGGGCATTAATCCAGTGACACACCCTGACCCAAAGGGGATGAATAACAGCTGTTGGCTGAGACATGGTGACCTCGTTATCCCATTGCGTGGTCAAATCCTAAGATAAATTTGGTCACTACATCCTCACGGAAGTTTAAATAAAATGTGATAACTCTGGCGGGCGTTATTAGGTAAGCTCATCTGTAATGAAACGGCGTGGACGTGGGTCATGAGTAACGCAAAGAAAATATTGCTGGTGGAGGACGATTGCGATATCGCCGCCTTCCTGAGCCTGAACTTAAAAGATGAAGGTTTCGAGATTGTGCACGAATCCGATGGTGAACGTGCACTGCTTCAACTGGAAAAACAGCAATGGGATGCAGTCATTCTCGATTTGATGCTGCCTGGCGTGGACGGGCTGGAGATCTGTCGCCGTATCCGCCAGATGACCCGCTATCTGCCTGTCATTATCATTAGCGCACGCACCAGCGAGACGCACCGTGTACTGGGGCTCGAGATGGGGGCTGACGATTATCTCCCTAAACCCTTCTCCGTTCTGGAGCTGATTGCTCGCGTCAAGGCGCTCTTTCGACGTCAGGAAGCAATGGGGCAAAATCTACGTCTCGAGGCGGGCATTATTCGCTGTCACGGCATGGAAATTGACCCTCTGGCACGAGAGGTTCGCCTGCGAGGGGAAACCATCGACTTAACCCCGCGTGAGTTTGATTTGCTCTACTGGTTTGCCCGTCATCCGGGCGAGGTATTTTCCCGTTTATCGTTGCTGGATCATGTCTGGGGCTATCAGCATGAGGGGTACGAGCACACGGTAAATACGCACATTAACCGTCTGCGTGTCAAAATTGAAAAAGATGCTGCAGAGCCAGATATCATTCTGACGGTGTGGGGGAAAGGGTACAAATTTGCCGTGGAAAAAGCGGAGCCCCACGTATGATAAGCCACTTAACGTTAAGCCAGCGTCTGTCACTTCTTTTTAGCGCCACGCTTGTTGTATGCATGTTCGTGGCATGTGGGGTACAGCTTTATAGCAGTAAGCAGTATGGTGATGCCATGGTGCAGCGTCTGTCTGCGGGGCTGGCGCAGCAGATAGTAAACAGTGAACCGCTTCTGGATAACCAGGGTAAAGCAAACACTGAGAATCTCAAATCGCTGTTTGATCGTCTGATGACGCTTAATCCCAGCGTTGAACTCTACGTGGTGTCGCCTCAGGGGCATATTGTGGCAGACGCGGCGCCGGTCGGGCACATGAAGCGCCAAACGATCGATCTTACCCCGTTAAACAACTATTTATCCGGGGCCGCTTTTCCTGTGTATGGTGATGACCCAAGAAGTCTTGATCAGCGCAAGGTGTTCAGCGTTGCGCCGATCCTCCTTAACGGCAATCTGCATTCCTACCTGTATATTATTCTCCAGGGCGAAAACCTCAATGCACTGGCGAATACCGCGTGGCATAAGACCTTGACCGACGCTATCGTAGGATCGCTGTTACTGGCATTAATCTTTGGCGCGTTGGCCTGGTGGTTAGTCAAAAAATGGGTTACCCGTCCAGTGGAACAGTTAACCCGCGAGGTAGATGACCTTGAGCAGGACAGCATAAGCGCCATAAAAAGTCTGGCCGCCCGGCCGGTCAATCTGGCACCTGAAAACGAAGTTGAACTGCTTCGTAATACGTTTATCGAGTTGTCGCGCAAGATTGCTTCACAATGGGATCAACTGGCTGACAGCGACCGCCAGCGCAGGGAGTTTATCGCCAATATCTCTCACGATCTTCGTACGCCGCTGACTTCACTGCTAGGGTATCTTGAAACCTTATCGCTCAAGTCCGCCACGTTGAGTCCAGAAGAGCAGAAGCAGTACCTGGCTATCGCGCTGCGTCAGGGGCAGAAAGTGCGCCATCTCTCTCAACAGCTGTTTGAACTGGCGCGCCTTGAGCATGGGGGAATTAAACCGCAGCGCGAGCGTTTTGCGATGGCTGAGTTGATTTCAGATGTGGCACAGAAATTTGAACTGACCACACAGACAAGGCAGTTGCGAATACATATAGACGTCCCTGGCCCACTGCCGCTGGTGTATGCCGATGTGTCGATGATTGAGCGGGTGGTCACGAATTTGCTGGATAATGCGGTTCGCCATACTCCGGCAGGAGGTGAGATTTTGCTAAAAGTCTGGCAGGAGAATGGGCTTCTTCAGGTTGAGGTGGCGGACAGCGGGTCAGGCATAGAGCGTGCATTGCGTGACGATCTGTTTCAGCGTCCTTCTGCGTTAAACCCACAGGCATCGCGGGAGAATCGCGGCGGGTTAGGGCTGTTAATCGTGAAACGTATGCTGGAGCTGCACGGAGGCGGGATCAGGCTGATGGAGTCGGTGAGCGGGGCACGGTTCAGGTTCTTTGTGCCGTTGTGAGAGTGCCGGGTGGCGCTGCGCTTACCCGGCCTACAACTCCCCCCGTAGGCCGGGTAAGGCGCAGCCGTCACCCGGCAAAAGACTTTACTGCGGGAACCACTGCTCGCTGATTTTCTGATACGTGCCGTCCGCTTTAATCGCTTTCAGCGCGCCGTTCAGTTTTTCCAGCAGGGCTTTGTTATCCGGACGTACCGCGATGCCCAGACCTGTACCAAAGTACTGCGGATCGGTCACTTTCTCGGTTGCGGTGCCCAGCTGTGGATTGGTTTTCAGCCATTCGTTCACCACGGCGGTATCGCCGAACACGCCGTCGATGCGGCCATTTTTCAGGTCGATAATCGCGTTCTGATAGCTGTCATAGGCTACGGTTTTCACTTCAGGATGCTTGTCCTGGAGGTACTTCTGGTGCGTGGTGCCGTTTTCCATCCCGATGCGTTTGCCTTTCAGCTGATCGAAAGAGGTATAAGCGCCTTTCTTCGCAATCACTACCGCCGAGTTGGCGTAGTACGGGTCGGTGAACGCGACCTGCTTGCTGCGCTCAGGCGTGATGTCCATCCCGGAGATCACCGCATCGTATTTTTTGAATTTCAGCGACGGGATCAGGCTGTCGAACGCGTGGTTGGTAAAGGTGCAGTCGGCCTGCATTTGTTTGCACAGCGCTTTCGCCAGGTCAATGTCGAAACCCACGATCTGATTGCTGGCATCCAGCGATTCAAACGGCGGATAGGTGGCGGACACGCCAAAATTAATTTTATCAGCAGCGGATGCGCCAGCGGCGAAGGCTGTGAGTAATGCGGCCAGAACTAACTTTTTCATTGTAATACTCCCGTCTGTCTTATTTATGCGCCGTGTCTGCGGCATGGATGTACAATGCCATTTAATGAATTTGTATGCAATATATATGAGTAAATATTTATATTGGGATAAAAAAAAGCGGATAACCAAAAAGTTATCCGCATTGATTAATCACATTTATGCACTTCTTGCCGGGTGGCGCTGCGCTTGCCCGATCTACGATCTGCGCTCAAACGCCAGCGCTCTACGCTCGATCAGGCGCATCATCAGCGTCAACAGGCCGTTAACCACCAGGTAAACCACGCCAGCCGCGCCGAACACCATTACGTCATAGGTGCGTCCATAGAGCAGCTGTCCGTGACCCATCACCTCCATCAGGGTGATGGTGTAGGCCAGAGAGGTACTTTTGAACACCAGCACCACTTCGTTGGAGTAAGAGGAGAGCGCGCGCTTAAAGGCGTACGGCAGCAGGATCGCCAGCGTGTCTTTCTTGCTCATGCCCAGCGCCCCGCAGGACTGCCATTGTCCTTCAGGGATGGCGCGGATCGCCCCGTAGAACAGCTGGGTGGTATAGGCCGCACTGTTCAGCGAAAGGGCAATCAGGGCACACAGCCACGGTTCAGAGAGCAGGTGCCAGATAACCGGATACTCCTGCAGCGACGGGAACTGGCCCGGGCCGTAGTAAATCAGGAAGATCTGCACCAGCAGCGGCGTACCGGTAAACAGGGTGATGTACCCGCGCACAATCCACACCAGCACCGGCGTTTTCAGCGTCAGGATGATGGTAAAGATAAGGGCCAGGATCAGCGCTACGATAATGGACGCCACGGTCAGCGTCAGGCTGGTGTGCAGCCCTTTCATCAACTCGGGGAAATATTCAAGCATCAGCCTGGTCTCCGTTCAAAGCGCGTCGCACGCAGGTCAATACGCTTGAGGATGTACTGACTGAGCAACGTGATCACCAGGTAGATAGCCGCCGCCACAATGTACCAGGTAAAGGGCTCCTGGGTACGGGTGGCGATGCTTTTGGTTTGCAGCATCAGATCGTTCACGCTGATCAGGCTCACCAGCGCGGTATCTTTCAGCAGCACCAGCCACTGGTTGCCGAGGCCCGGCAGGGCATGGCGCCACATCTGCGGCATGACCAGACGGAAGAAGATGGCTGATTTCGACAGGCCTAACGCCTGACCCGACTCCCACTGACCCTGCGGCACGGCCTTCAGCGCACCGCGCAGCGTTTGCGACGCGTACGCGGAGTAGAGCAGGGAGAGGGCAATCACGCCGCACAGGAACGGACTGACGTCGAAGTTTTCAATCTGCATCTGCACCGGGATCTGCGCAAAGCCAAGATTGATCGTGAAGCCGTCAGATAGCGTGAGCAGCAGTTGCGAGGAGCCGAAATAGATAAACAGGACCACCAGAATTTCCGGTAGCCCACGCAGCACGGTGACCAGCGCGGAGCCTGTCCAGGCGACGGGGAACCATTTCGCGGATTCCCACACCGCAAAGAACATCGCCAGCACGAGGCCGATAATCAGTGCGCAAACGGCAAGGCCGACGGTCATCCCGGCGGCACTTGCTAAAGGAAAAATTTCATTCATCAGGAATTACTTCTGGAACCATTTTTTGTAGATGGTTTCGTAGGTGCCGTCTTTCTTCACTTTTTCCAGCGCAGCGTTAAATTTCTGCTGCAGCTCAGTGTTGCCCTGACGAACGGCAATCCCCAGACCGGTACCGAAGTAATCCTTATCGGTCACTTTGTCGCCCACAGGCGCCAGCTTGTCGTTCGCTTTCAGCCACTCGGTCACGACCGCGGTATCACCAAATACGCCATCGATACGGCCATTTTGCAGATCCAGCTTCGCGTTCTGGTAGCTGTCATACGGAACGGTGGTGATTTCCGGATGTTTATCCATGATGAATTTCTGGTGCGTGGTGCCGTTCTGCACGCCGACTTTTTTGCCTTTCAGCTGATCGACAGAGGTGAATTTACCTTTCTGACCAATGAACAGGGCGGAGTTGTCGTAGTAAGGGGTGGTGAACAGCACCTGCTTTTCACGCTCCGGGGTGATGTCCATACCGGCCATCACGGCGTCGATACGGCGGAACTTCAGGCTTGGGATCAGGCTATCGAACGCCTGGTTGCTGAAGGTACAGGTCGCGTCGATCTCTTTACACAGGGCGTTAGCCAGGTCCACGTCGAAGCCAACAATTTTGTTGTTCGCATCAATGGATTCAAACGGAGGGTAAGAGGCTTCCGTGGCGAAACGAATGGTCTGGGCTGCGGTAGCGGAAAGGGTAACGCCAGCAAGCAGCACGGCAAGTAATACTTTTTTCATTATATTTCCCCTGACACAATCAATGAGATAAATAGTTTTTGAAGGCATCGGTTTGCGGGTTCGCGAAGCAGCCCGCATCACCTTGCTCAACGATATAACCGTTTTCCATATAGACCACACGGCTGGCGGTTTTACGCGCCACTTCCACTTCGTGGGTGACGATAACCTGCGTAATATTGGTTTCCGCCAGCTCGCGAATGATGCTGACGATCTGGGCGGTGATTTCCGGGTCCAGCGCCGCGGTCGGTTCATCAAACAGCAGTACCGCTGGCTCCATCATCAGCGCGCGGGCAATGGCCACGCGCTGCTGCTGACCACCGGAAAGGTGCAGTGGATAGCGGTCGCTGTAAGGCTTAAGGCGCAGACGATCCAGCAGCTTTTCGGCACGCGCAATCGCCTGATCCTTGCTTAACCCCAGCACGCGGCACGGCGCTTCAATCAGGTTTTGCAGAACGGTCAGATGCGGCCAGAGATTGTATTGCTGGAAGACCATGCCGACGTTTTGACGCAGTTCGCGAATCGCTTTATCAGACGGCGTTTTCGCGAAATCAAAATGGTTACCGGCAATTGCCAGCGTACCTGAACGGGGCATTTCAAGCAGATTAAGGACGCGCAGAAGGGAGCTTTTGCCTGCACCGCTTGGTCCAAGCAAAACCAGCGTTTCGCCTTCCGGGCAGTTCAGCGTGATGTCAAACAGCGCCTGGTGTGCGCCGTAGAAGCAGTTAATGCCGTTTAGTTTAATACTCATCGGGGCAGTCTTTACTCATCCAGGCAATCTATAGCAATTGAGGCCGCAGATAGTACCGTTGACAGAATAGTTATGCAATATTTCTGCGTTAAAAGTTAAATATAACCCGTGTTTCCTCTTAAACATAGCACAAAATAGCGAACGGTAAGGTCGGCGAGTATAAATGTCGGCATTCCGCATGAAATGCCGCACATTTTACGGGGGTTACCGGGTTGCATCGGCGGGTTTAGCGATTCTCAATCGACTGGCGAAGCGTGCCTGCCGGGGCATGAACGCTGCCGCCCACGTAGCGCACGTCGTCTACCGCCCAGCACTGTCCTTCACGGATCATCAGCACTTCATCCTGCCAGGTTTGGGTTCCCTGCGTCAGCTTCACGCGCAGCGGAATATTGCGGGCATCGGTGTTCGGGATGGTTGACGCGCTGGCTACTTCAGCGCTGTCCGGCAGCGTGGTACGGCTGGAGAACGGGTCGGATTTCAGCAGGGCGTTATGCTGCGGATCGCGGGTGGCGTCGTTAAGCAGTTTTGCCAGGCCGTCGCTCAGATACGGGCGCAGGCCGGTGAGATCGTTGCTGCGGTGCTGAATGCGATAATCATAGAACTGTTGCGCCACGGTGTCCGGGCCGCCCTCGATGCAGGGGCCGCTGCGGGTACCGATATCCTTAAAGGCTGGCGTGACCGTGGTGGTACAGGCGCTGAGCACCAGCGCGCAGGGCACCAAAAGTGTTAAAGCAGAATAGCGCATGTTGATTTCCTTATTTATTAACTATCCTTTCAATCATAGCGTAACGAACCGATAATGCTGTGCCTAAGGCATTGAACGCTAAAGAAGGAGAGAAACCATGCAGTTTTCAACAACGCCAACCCTGGAAGGGCAGACAATAACCGAGTATTGCGGCGTGGTCACCGGTGAAGCGATTCTCGGCGCCAATATCTTCCGCGACTTTTTTGCCGGTATCCGCGACATCGTTGGCGGCCGCTCGGGCGCATACGAAAAAGAGCTGCGTAAAGCGCGCGAAATCGCCTTTAAAGAGCTTGGCGAGCAGGCGGAAGCCCTCGGCGCGGATACGGTCGTGGGGATTGATATCGACTACGAAACGGTCGGGAAAGATGCCAGCATGCTGATGGTGAGCGTAAGCGGTACGGCGGTAAAAACCCTGCGATGAAGCGTTCGTATGCGACACTCCTGCTGGCGCTGCTGCTGGCAGGGTGTGCCACCGAAAAAGGGATCATCGACAAAGGCGCCTACGAGCTGGATACGCGACATCAGGCGCAGGCGGCTTACCCGCGCATCAAGGTGCTGGTGATCCACTACACCGCGGATGACTTTGACAGCTCGCTGGCCACGCTGACGGATAAGAACGTCAGCTCGCACTATTTGATCCCGGCTAAACCTCCGGCACCGGACGGTAAACCGCGCATCTGGCAGCTGGTGCCTGAGAGCGAACTGGCCTGGCATGCGGGCATCAGCTTCTGGCGCGGCACCAACCGCATCAACGATACGTCTGTCGGCATTGAGCTGGAGAACCGCGGCTGGCAAAAAACCTCCGGCGTTAAGCACTTTACCCCGTTTGAGCCTGCGCAAATTGCGGCGCTGGTGCCGCTCGCCAGAGACATTATCACCCGCTACAGCATCAGGCCTGAAAACGTGGTGGCCCATTCGGACATCGCGCCCCAGCGCAAAGACGACCCCGGTCCGCTGTTCCCGTGGCACCAGCTCGCTCTGCAGGGCATTGGCGCGTGGCCCGATCCGGCGCGCGTCGCGTTCTATATAAACGGGCGTCCGCGCTATCAGCAGGTGGATACCGGGGAATTACTCGATCTCCTCGCACGGTATGGCTATGAAGTGCCGGCTGATAGCACCCCGGCGCAGCAAAAGCGCATCATCACGGCGTTCCAGATGCATTTCAGGCCTGACCTGTGGAACGGCGTCGCGGACGTCGAAACGATGGCCATTGCTGAAGCCCTTCTGGAGAAGTACGGACAGGGGTAATCCTTCGGAATACCCCCGAATGAGTCGTTTTCTCTTTGATTCCTTCAGATTAATCTTAAGTACAAACTCAATTCATTTTTAGTTAATTGACTTAAAATTATCCGGATTTAAGATAGATGCATAGCTTGCTAAGTAATGCAGCAAAAAATCATATCGAACTTATTCTTTATTTTTCTCCTTGAGAACATCATCAGGAAAATATTCGAGTTGTAAGGCTTTTTTTGCCTTACGCCTGCATTTTTAAAATCCACATCTTAAATCGGGTATAACAATGTTAAGCATCTATGCAAAAAAATTACGTCCGCAACATGAAATGGACGCCATTATTTCTGCAACGTCAGGTTTTGAAGAGAAAACCTTAAAGAAATGGCAGAAAATATCCACGTCTGATTCGCAATATATTCATATTATCGTAAGCGGTGAAGTTGAATTCCGACGCGAATCCGACGAACTGTGTATGTTCACGGTGACGGGCCAGTGCATTTTTGGTCTCTCATCTATGTACTACAGCGCAACCCATATGTACGGCCTCGTTCGCGCTAACACCGTGGTGCGCTCGATCAAAAAAGAGGTCTTCGCGCAGCTGATGACGGACAACAATTTATGGCCTGAACTGACCAAAGTGCTGGCCTGGTACATCTGCATGCTGAGCAAACGTGACGATGTGCTGGTTGCCCGCAGCGCTTATTCAGTGGTGCGTGAATTCTTGTACGAGATTAATGAACTGATTGTGCTCCATCAGCGTGATATTAATATCTACGATTATATTCAGGAATACACCAACCTGGCGCGTAGTACCATTATTAAAATCCTCTCCGACCTGAAGAAGGGTCAATATATTGTTGTGGAAAAAGGACGACTCCTTAACCTGACAACGTTGCCTGAAAAATATTAATTACTCCAGCCGGTCGCCTTTCTGACTCAAAGGCGATCGGTCATCCACCTTATGTCGCACCCTCGACTGTAAATTATCCTGCGTTTCGTCCACCGGCGGCGCGGGAATTTTGCCGTGCGAATAATCCTGCTCCTGTTCTTTTAACGCCTGCTTAAACAGCTCAGTTAAAGAAGCATCCTCGCCGCCTGCGCTGGCGGGAGCGGCATCATGCGCTTCGGTGCCCGGTAATGTATCTCGCGACGTATCGTGCGGTTCGGCGCCGTCGGGCGCTTGTTGCCAGTCGGCATCATCGCTGTTAATCGGCAGATCCTGCATGTCAGGTACGTCGGCCTGCACCGGCGCCGGTTTCGGATGCGGATGCGGGAACGGCTTGCTGACATACACGTAGTGCATATCGGAAAGCTGCGTTTCGGGTTTCGCGACGCTCGCTTTTTTTACCGGTTCCGGCGCAGGATGGCGCAGGCTCCAGTAAGTATGCGCGTACAGGCCCGCCATCAGCATGGCGCACAAGCCCAACGTCCATAAAAAGGCGTTGCCAAAGATTTTTCTCAGGCTGGGGAGGCGGTACGAAAACCAGACCGCTTCCCCGGAAACGTAGCTGCGCTGAGCAGCAAGACAGATGGTAGACATCAGGAATGCTTCTCCTGCTTTTTCGCGTCCGGCGTGGAACGCGAGGCCTGAATTAATACGCTCGGCGTGGAATGCGTTTCACGCATTAACTGCATCAGCGTATCTTCCCCCGGAATACCATCCACATGCAGATGCATTTGTTGCTGGAACTCACGGGTGCGTTTCACCATCTCCGTTGTCCAGGTCTGGGCATGGGTTTGCGGCTGGTTAAGGGCCACGCTTAACTGCCGATCGAGCCAACCCATGTCTTTTGCATCGCTGGCGGCGCTGATGGCGTCTTTGCCTTCCGGCGTCAGGCGGTGCAGCTGGGTATAGTTCCCGGTGGCATGCTGGTTAAACCAGCTGCGGCTCACCTGCCAGGTACGGTTGTTCATCAGCAGGTCGAGTGAGGTATCTCCGACGCGAGCGACCACAGCATAGTTGAGGTGATTGCCGGTTTTCAGTTCGCTTACCCACGGATAGCCTTCCTGCGCCAGCGCGTCCGGTGAGGCGTTCCCCTGCTTACACATCAGGTTCACCTTCGCGGCGTTTTGACACAGGGCATCGTCCGCCGAGGCGTCATACCCCCACATCAGATAAAGCTGATGCATGGCGTCCGGCTGATTCACCACCTCGTTGTCGATAACCGGCACCACGGGCGCCTGTACTTTTGGCGTCGGGTGTTGCCAGCTCACGGGAACGGGCAGTTGAACCGGCAGTCTTGCACTAATAGAGGAGGTTAAATACCAGCCGCAGGCGGCGAACAGCACGGACGCGAATAATCCCACGGTTGCCAGGCGCTTACCGTGTTTTTTCGCGGGCAGGATCTCACCTGCCGCCAGGCGTAAATGACGCGGGCTGACCTGTCTTGCCCGTTCGGTCCAGGCGGCCAGCAGCGACAGGTGTGCCAGCTCGTTCAGGTTGCTGATACTCCCTTTGGTCAGGACATGCATCTTGCGCACGCGCGCCGGCGTTAACGGCGAAGTATCGCACCCGTGCTCCTCACACTGCGCCTGAACATAGCTCAGGAATTCGCGGCAGGTCAGGGGACGCAAGGTATGATGTGTGTGCGTGTATTCACGCAGTTCAGGCTGCTGATTCAGAACGGCTTCCTGATCCGCCGCGCCCATCAACACCACGGACAACCGGAAATCCAGCTCCTGAGCGCGGGTGAGCAGCATCGCCAGGACTTCCCGGCAGTTGTCTTTCATCGCTTCGGTATGGGCGATGACCAGCACTTTGGCTTTCGCTTTCCCCTCCTGCCACTGACGCAGAACGGCATCCACCGCCTGAAGCCGGTTCTTGCTCTCTTTCGTTCCCGGATTGAGTTTGTACAGCAGGCTACTGGCACTCAGTTTTGGAAACGCGTTGATGGCAAGCACGCCAGGATTAGCGGATTTCAGGGCACTGCTGAACTGGCCCAGCAGCGGGGCATCGCTGGAAAAGAGCCCGGTAATTCCCGCCCGTTGGGTTTTCTCTTTCAGCAGGTTGAACACGTCCTGATGATAAGGCACCAGAAAATCCCCGGATAAGCGGGTTATTTTCCGAAAGGGCGGATTTTTAAAATTAAAGTGGCTCTGATACATAACGACTTACCGTCTCTGATTAGGAATAGCAACAGGACGAGAAAGTAAAGCAACGCTATAGGGTGGTCAATTTGCGCACAGGGTAAAAATATCCTGCCGGTGAGGCCTAACATCTGGATTTTATACGGTCAATATTTTTCGGTATGAAAGTTAGCGGCAAAGTCAGTGGTCGTTTTTACAGCGTGAAATTACTCTTTGCTCACATATTGGCGCAGCACGACGCTGCTTATTTTCGCTTTGTTAAAGGCCAGATGAAAAATGAGGTTCTCATTTCTGTCACGGTGGGTAACGCCTTGCATTATGTTTGCGCTGTTAATTTTTTGCGGCCAGCAAGGGTATCTGACGTTTAAAGATTATAAAAAAGTTACGAATAAGTTGGCTAATGCTGATGCGCAGCCGCTGAAAAAACGTCATGACGAAAAGCCATTCACCCTTTTCACGGCAGCAATACGTCAGGACAACACGGCAACGGCGGTAAACGCCCCGCTGGCAGCGGAGATAGAAGGCATTGTTCGCAGCGATGACGCCTGGCTTTCGTTCGCCGTTATCAAAACGCCGGGTGGCCAGAAGAGCTACCGTGAAGGCGAGCCGCTGATCGGGTTTAACGATGCTTTTATTCAGGAAATTAACAAAGACAATGTGGTGGTTAATTACGAAGGTGCTACGCAGGTACTGGCATTAAATAAACCTGATTATTTTAAGGGCGGCGTTGACAGCGGCCCGGTGACCAAATCGACGAAAGATGCAGGTGCGGAAAGCGTGCATCTGAATGATTACCTGGTGTTAAAGCCGTTAATCGAAAAGGGCCAGCTGGAAGGCTACAACATTAATCCAAGGAATGCCTCCTCCTTCTACAGCCATTCGGGTCTGAAAAAAGGGGACGTGGCCGTAGAAGTAAATTCTGTCGATATGACCGATGAAGCTAAGGCAAAAAATATTATTGCCAGCTGGTCGAAAATGAAAGAAGCGGAGGTCGTCGTCAGGCGTCACGCTCACCTTGAAAATATTCGGGTTAATGTTCTAAACAATTAACAAGTGTACAGACATGAAGAAATTTCCATGGGCGTGCGTGGCGCTGACCGCATTGTCGTTATATTCGAGTTCGCTGCTTGCAGCCAACTTTAGCGCGAGCTTTAAAAATACCGATATCCGCGAGTTTATCGATACTGTAGGCCGCAATCTGAACAAAACCATTCTCGTCGACCCGTCCGTTCAGGGCTCTGTGTCGGTGCGAACCTACAACGTGCTGACGGAGGATGAGTACTACCAGTTCTTCCTGAGCGTGCTGGACCTGTACGGCCTGTCGGTGATCCCGATGGACAACGGCATGGTGAAAGTGGTGCGCTCAAGCGTAGCCCGCACCGCCGGCGCGCCGCTGGCGGACAGCAAAAACCCGGGCAAAGGCGATGAGATCATCACCCGCGTGGTGCGCATGGAAAATGTGCCGGTACGTGAACTCGCTCCGCTGCTGCGCCAGCTTAACGATGCCACCGGCATCGGTAACGTGGTTCACTTCGAGCCGTCCAACGTGCTGCTGTTGACCGGTAAAGCCTCGGTGGTGAACCGCCTGGTGGATCTGGTGCAGCGCGTCGATAAAGACGGTATTCAGCGCCGCGAAATTGTGCCGCTGCGCTTTGCCTCTGCTAAAGAGCTCTCGGACATGTTGAACAACCTCAACAACGAAGAGCAGAAGGGGCAGAACGCGCCGCAGCTGGCGACCAAAGTGGTGGCGGATGACGAAACCAACAGCCTGGTGATCAGCGGCTCGGAAGATGCGCGCACGCGTACCCGCTCCCTGATCCAGCAGCTGGATCGCGAGCAGAACAACGAGGGGAATACCCGCGTCTTCTACCTCAAATATGCCAGCGCCACGAAGGTGGTGCCGGTTCTCACCGGGATTGGCGAACAGCTGAAAGACAAGGCCGGCACGCCGAAGGCGAAAACCGCCACCGCGTCCAGCGAGCTGAACATCAGCGCCGACGAGTCAACCAACTCACTGGTGATCACCGCCCAGCCTAACGTGATGAACTCGCTGGAGAAGGTGATCGACAAGCTCGACATCCGCCGTCCGCAGGTGCTGGTGGAAGCGATCATTGCTGAAGTGCAGGACGGTAATGGCCTGGATCTCGGCGTGCAGTGGACCAGCAAGCACGGCGGCGTGCAGTTTGGCTCCACCGGCCTGCCAATCAGCCAGGTCAAGAACGGCACCATGAAGGGGGCGAGCTTCACCGGCCTGGCGACCGGCTTCTTTAACGGTGATTTCGGGGCCCTGGTGACCGCGCTCTCTACCGACGGCAAAAACGATATTCTCTCCACGCCAAGCGTGGTCACGCTGGATAACAAAGAAGCGTCGTTCAACGTCGGTCAGGATGTGCCGGTTCTATCCGGCTCCCAGACCACCAGCGGCGACAACGTCTTTAACTCCGTTGAGCGTAAGACGGTCGGTACCAAGCTGAAAATTGTGCCGCAAATCAACGACGGCGACATGATCCACCTGAAGATTGAGCAAGAAGTCTCCAGCGTCGACAACAGCGCGACGGAGGACGCCAGCCTCGGCCCAACCTTTAACACCCGCACCATCAACAACGAAGTGATGGTGCACAGCGGGCAAACGGTGGTGCTCGGTGGCCTGATGGAAAACGTCACCAAACAGTCGGTCTCCAAAGTGCCGCTGCTGGGCGATATTCCGCTGGTGGGGCAGCTGTTCCGCTATACCTCGCAGGATACGTCTAAACGCAACCTGATGGTGTTTATCCATACCACCGTTCTGCGCGACGACGATAACTACAGCGCGGCGTCGAAAGAGAAATATGACCAGATCCGCGCCCGCCAGCAGCAGCGCGTGGAAGAGAAAAAGCTCGGCATTATCGAACCCACGGATAACGCGGTCCTGCCCGCGTTTCCCGTTGACGCCAGCGCTGCGCCGGTAAAAACCAGCGCCAGCGCACCGCGCAATCCGTTTAAACACTAAGACGGAGAGGGCACCGTGGACGAACTGACTAAAACCCTGTGTAGCAGCAGCTACGCAAAAGATAACGGCGTTTTGTTTTACAACAGCGACGTCTATATCCGTGAAGACACCCCGGCGTTTGCACTGCTGGAGGTGCGCCGGGTGCTGGGACGCGCGTTCGTTCCGGTGACCCTGACCTCGGAAGCCTTTGACGAGCTGCTTGCCAGGATCTGGCAGCAGAGCAGCGGCGTGTCGCAGCAGCTGGTGGACGATATGGACGCGGATATCGATCTGATGGCGTTAACCGAGGAGATCCCGGATAACGAGGATCTGCTCGATAACGACGAAAACTCCCCGGTGATCCGCCTGATCAACGCCATTCTCGGCGAGGCGGTCAAAGACGGCGCGTCGGATATTCATATCGAAACCTTCGAGCGCACGCTGAGCATTCGCTTTCGCGTTGACGGCGTGCTGCGCCCGGTGCTCCAGCCGGCGCGCAAGCTGGCGCCGCTGCTGGTGTCGCGCATCAAGGTCATGTCAAAACTCGACATTGCCGAGAAGCGCCTGCCGCAGGATGGCCGTATCTCCCTGCGCATTGGCCGCAAGGCGATCGACGTGCGCGTCTCGACCATTCCGTCCCAGTACGGCGAGCGCGTGGTGATGCGTCTGCTCGATAAAAGCAACCTGAAGCCCGATATCAACAAGCTGGGCCTGATTGATGAAGAGCTGGAGAAGTTAAAAGGGCTGATTGACCGCCCGCACGGCATTATTTTGGTCACCGGGCCAACGGGCTCCGGTAAAAGTACCACCCTGTACGCCATTCTCTCGGCGCTGAACGGCCATGAACGCAACATCCTGACCGTGGAAGACCCGATTGAATACGAGCTGGAAGGGGTGGGGCAGACTCAGGTTAACCCGCGCGTGGACATGACCTTTGCCCGCGGGCTGCGCGCTATTCTGCGTCAGGATCCGGACGTGGTGATGATCGGGGAAATTCGCGACGGCGAAACCGCGCAAATTGCGGTGCAGGCGTCGCTCACCGGTCACCTGGTCATGTCTACGCTGCACACCAACAGCGCCGCAGGGGCAATTACCCGTCTGCGCGATATGGGGCTGGAGTCCTTTTTAATCGGTTCATCGTTGCTCGGTGTCATTGCCCAGCGTCTGGTGCGTCGGCTGTGTACCCACTGCCGAACCACCAGTCCGCTGGACGCCAATGAGAAAGCGCTGTTCAGCTTTATGGACGCGCCCCCCAAAGCGATTTACCGCGCGGTGGGCTGCGAGCACTGCCGCCAGAGCGGCTACCAGGGGCGTGCCGGCATTCATGAGTTCCTCGTCGTGGACAGCACCATGCGTCGGGCCATTCATGAAGATAAGGACGAGATGTCCATCGAAACGCAGCTCTTTAAGCAGGCCTACAGCCTGCGCGAAAACGGGCTGCTGAAGGTGATTAGCGGCGTAACCTCGCTGGAAGAGGTGATGCGCGTCACCGCCGAACGTGGGGGAGATGAGTAATGGCCTTCTACGCCTGGACGGCGACGGACGCGGCGGGTAAAACCCAGCGCGGCACCCTGCAGGCCGAGGGGCAAAAGCAGGTTCGCCAGATGTTGCGCGAGCAAAAGCTGATGCCCGTCAGTATCACCGAAACCCGCGAGGCGGCGGCGTCCGGGAAAGCAAAAACCGGGGCAAAGCTCTCCACGCCGGTGCTGTCGATGTTTACCCGTCAGCTCTCCACGCTGGTCAACGCCGCGCTGCCGCTGGAGAGCGCGCTGAAGGCGATCTCGAAGCAGACGGAAGACAAAAAGCTGGCGACGATGGTGGTGGAGATCCGCGAGAAGGTGGTGGAAGGGCATACGCTCTTCGACGCCTTTAGCCAGTTCCCGCGCACCTTCGACAAGCTCTACTGCACGCTGGTGATGGCCGGTGAAAAGACCGGCCACCTGGGCGACGTGCTGGAGAAGCTGGCGGAGTACAACGAGCAGCGCCAGAAGATGAAAAGCAAGCTGACGCAGGCGATGGTCTACCCGATTACCCTGACGGTGGTGGCCATCGCTGTCATCAGCATTCTGCTGGTGGCGGTGGTGCCGCAGGTGATCGAGCAGTTCACCCACATGAAGCAGCAGCTGCCGATCACCACCCGCACGCTGATTGCGGTGAGCGATTTCCTGCAGGCCTACGGCATCTATATTGTCGGGATCCTGGGCGGTGGGTTTGTCGGCTTCAAAACCTGGCTCAGGAATGCCAAAAACCGTTTTCGCTGGAACCGCTGGCTGGTGAACGGCGCGCCGATTAAAAAGCTGGTGTGCGCTATCAACAGCGCCCGCTATATCCGCACCCTGAGCATTCTGCAGGCCAGCAGCGTGCCGCTGCTGGAGGGAATGTATATCGCGATGGACGGTATCGAAAACCTCTACGCCCGGCAGGTGCTGGAGCAGGCGGCGGATACCGTGCGTCAGGGTGCATCGCTTTACGCGGCGCTGGAGCAGGCGAAGCTATTCCCGCCGACCATGCTGTACATGATTGCCTCCGGCGAAGAGAGCGGGGAATTGGGCAATTTAATGGACCGCGCGGCGGAAAACCAGGAATCGGCATTACAGCATCGCATTACGTTAACGCTGTCGGTATTTGAGCCGGCGCTGGTGGTCTCCATGGCGACGATTGTTTTATTCATCGTGCTGTCAATATTACAACCGCTTCTGCAACTTAATAATATGGTAGGTTAAATCATGGCTATAAAAAGAAAACACCTGGCTCGCCAGGCGGGCTTCACGTTGCTCGAATTAATGGTGGTGATCGTTATTCTCGGCGTTTTAGCGAGTATGGTGGTGCCAAACTTAATGGGTAATAAGGAAAAAGCGGATACGCAAAAAGCGACCAGCGATATTGTCGCGCTCGAAGGTTCGCTGGATATGTACAAGCTGGATAACCACCGCTATCCGACCACCGAACAGGGATTGCAGGCGCTGGTGACCAAACCTGAAATCGCGCCTATCCCTAACGGCTACCGCGCCGACGGCTATATTCGCCGCCTGCCGCAGGATCCGTGGGGCGGGGATTATATCCTGGTGAGCCCGGGCGAACACGGTGCGGTTGACGTCTTCTCTGCCGGTCCGGACGGTGAAGCCAATACCGCCGATGATATTACGAACTGGTCTCTGGATAAGAAAGAGAAATAATGAAACATCAACGCGGCTTTACGTTGCTGGAAATTATTCTGGCGCTGGTGATATTTGCCAGCTGCGCCATGATGGTGGTGTCAACAATACCCTCGCGCAGCGGTGCGGATATATTTGGCCAGCAATTAAAAGCGCTCGTTGATTATGGTTCAGACCGTGCGGTGATGGATGGAAATATCGTCGGGCTGGTAATGACCACGGATAACTATCAGCTGGTGACGCTTGAGGATAAAAACGGCGAGCGCCGCTGGGTGCCGTTATCCGCGGGGCGTATTACCACCAAAGGCGATTTCCCTGAGGAGATGCACGTTTCGCTCTCGCCGCAGCGTCTTGCCGCCACGGTCGCCTCCGAGCCGCAGGTGCTCTTTTTGCCGGACGGCGAAATCAGCCGCTTTACGCTGACGCTGCAAAGCTACGACAAACAGCACCATTTCCGCGTGGTGTCGCAGGGCGCGGCTCCGGTATCGGTAGAAAACGATGGCTAACGGAAAGAAAAAGCAAACGGGAATGACGCTGCTGGAGGTCATGGTCGCGCTGGTGATCTTCTCCACCGCCGCGCTGGCGCTGATGAACTCGGTCTCCCTGAACGTGCGTTTTACCCACGGGCTGGCCGACACGCTGCAGGCGAGCTGGGTGGCTGAGAATCAGCTGGCAGAAGCGCAGCTCGCGAAAACCGACTTCCCGGATGCTGAGCAGCAGGGAACGGAGATCATGGGCGGACGCAGCTGGAACTGGCGCAAGCAGCGGGTCAAAACCGCCGACAGCGGCTGGGCTAACGCCATCCGCGTGTATGCGGAGGGCGACGACAGCCAGCCGGTCATTACGTTACAGATCGTTGGGCCGGGAGAGAGCCAGTGAAGAGAACCCGACGCCAGCGCGGTTTTACCCTGCTGGAGATCATGATTGCGCTGACCATCTTTGCGGTGATCAGCACCCTGGCCTGGCAAATTCTGGATGGCGCGATGCGCACCAGTTCGGCCACCGATGCCAGCGCGGCGAAGCTCAATCAGCTCCAGCGGGCCTGGAACCTGATGGAGCGCGATTTCTACCAGCTGCAGGCGCGCGCGCCGCGCAACGAGCCGGAACTGTTTCGTCAGGTGGACGACGCGCTTGAGCTGACCACGCTGAACGGCGTAAGCGGAACGGTCCAGCTGGAGCGCGTGCGCTGGCGGCTGGAAGCGGGGCGGTTGTATCGCGACGTCTGGCCGGTGATTGACGGCCCGGCGGACGCCAAACCGGACGAGGTGCCGATTGTCAGCGAGGTGAAATCCCTCCAGTGGCGTTTTTACCGTCAGGGCTGGCAGAAAAGCTGGAACGACCCGGCGCATCTGCCGGACGGCGTGGAGCTGACGCTGACCATGGAAAACGGCGATACCTGGCGCTGGGTGTTCACGACCCCGGGCGATCTGCCTGAAGCGGCCACACCCGCGCCGGCCGCAGCGCCAGAGGCCGCGCCTGTCCCGCAGCCTGCACCGGAAGTGAAGCCATGAGCCGATTACAGAAACAGAAAGGTGTTGCCCTGCTGGTGGTGCTGATCCTGCTGGTGATGATGTCGGCGCTGGCCGCCAAAATCAGCCAGCAGTTCTGCCGCAACCTGCAAAAAACGCATTACCAGGTGAGCCAGCAGCAGCTGCGCTGGGCGATGCAGGCGCAGGAAAAGGTGGTGAAGGACCGGCTGCAGGCCGACGCCAGCGGGGAAAGCAAACCGCTCTCCCTCGAGGGCGACTGGCATCAGCCGCTGGAAACCCGGGGTGAAGACTACACGGTGGTCAGCCAGGTGGAGGACGCGCAGGACTGCTTTAACGTCAATAACCTTCTGGCGGTCGAAAAAATTGCCCAGGGGCAAAACGCCCCGGCGGTGCAGGAAAAGCCGCGCAGAGAGCAGATTGTTGAACAGCTTCTGACGGAGAGCGGCCTGAGCCAGACCAACGCCGAAGAGGTGTATCTGCAGCTGGTGGACTATCTCGATGGCGACACGACGACGGCCAGAGAAGGCGCGGAGACCGATGCCTGGGCAGGCGTGGTCCCCGCTCGCCAGCCGGCGAACCAGATGATGCGCACGATTGCCGAGATCAAGCTGCTGCCTGCGTTCCCGGCTGCCGCTTACCCGAAGGTGAGCAAGCTGCTGTGCGCGCTGCCGGACTCCGCCAGTAAGGTGGATGTGAACACCCTGAAGCCGGAACAGGCCGCCTTACTGGCCGCCCTGTTCCCCGGAAAACTCAATGAAGATGATGCCGCTCGCCTGATTGAATCGCGTCCTGAAACCGGCTGGGAAAATAGGGAAACCTTCAGCAAAGCGCTGGAGCAGACCTTCCCGCAGTTAAAGGACGACCTCCCGCAGGTGGCCGACTATCTCTCCATTAATAGCCGGTATTTCCGCGTGAACTATACCGGCAATACCGATGAATTAACGCTTCGCGTGGTGAGCCAGCTTCAGGTGAATAACGAAGCCGGTGAGATCGTGACGTGGCAACGTCGTTACCGAATGAGTGAATAAGAAAAGTAGAACGCTATGAAACAGGTCCTTTTTGTTCGTCCCGACAGCCGCGAGGGCGGGAAAATAATGTGGTGTGTCTCCGGCAGCGAGCAGGTTGAGGTGCTGGAGAGCCTGGACGCGCTGGTGGACCATCCTCTGGCCGCCCGCGTTTGTTTGCTGCTGCCCGCCAGCAGCATGATCTTCCGCCACTTTACGCTGCCGAAGAAAGTGGCCTCGCAGGCGACGGCATTCTCGTGGATGGCGGAAGAGACGCTGATTGGTGACGTGGATAACCTTCACTGGACGGTGCTCAAAAAAAAGGGCGCCGAGGTCGATGCTGTGGCGATTGATGCCGATCTGCTGCGCGCATGGTTAACCCGTTTTCAGGCCGCTGGAATGAAGGTGATTCAGGCGTTGCCGGATGCCTGGCTGCTGCCGGTGGCTGAAGGGGGAAGCACGCTTGTCCAACAGGATGAAAGCTATTGGCTGCGTTTATCCCCTCACACCGCCGGGGAGATGGAGGCCAGCCTGCTGCCGCTGCTGATGCAAAAAGCGGGCGAGGGCGAGGTGTGCTGCTACGGCGCGCAGCCTGAGGGGGTTGACGTGGACCTCCTGCAGCCCTGGCAGCACCCGCTGGTCCTGATTCAGCCGCAGTGGCAAACCTGCCGCGTGAATATTATGCACGGTGAATTCAGTGCAAAGGCGGGCACGGATAAAGCCCGGAAAGGCATCAAAGCGGCAATGGTCGCGGCGGGCCTGCTCTCTCTCGGCCTGCTGCTGGGCCCGCGCGTCGCCATGGCCTGGATGCTCGTTCAGCAGGAGAATGCCATTCAGCAGGAGATTGTTCAGGTTTACCAGCACCATTTTCCCAGCATGCGCCAGCAGACCAACATCAAATACCACTTTGGTCAAAACATGAAGAAACAGACCAAAGGGGTATTTTTGCAGCTTGAAGCACTGGAGAAAGCCAGGCAGGCCGTACCGGCGATGGAGATCGATCTGCTGGAATACGATGCTCAACAGAATACGCTGACGCTGAGCGTCAGTGCGCAAACCCAAACCGCGTTGCAGACGTTTGTGAAGCAGGCCGGTGAAAACTTTGATTTCACCCTGCAGCCTGTCTCCACCGCTGCGCCTTATACCGCCATGATCGCAGGGAAATATAAATGAAAGAGCGAATCGCGCAGCTTAAGTCTCGTTACCAGAATTACAGCGTCAGGGAAAAAGTTCTTATAAAAATGTTTGCCGTTGCCCTGGTGGGGGCGGCCGTTTATTACGCAGGTGTGATCCCGCTGGATAATATGATTCAAAACAGTAAAGCCACGCTAAGCAGACAAAAAGAGACGCTGAACTGGATGCGCAGTGAAATAGATAAAAATCATCTGCAGGTACAGATTATCAAAACGGATAATCCACGTACGGTGGTGGAGAATAGCGCGCATGAGATTAATTTGTCACTGACGGATGTGCGTCAGGATGGGCAAACTTTATCCTTTGTGGTCAGTCGCGTTAACGTTTACGAATTAAAGAGCTGGCTGCGGGAAATTAACCAGACCGCAGGCGTCAGGCTGCAGAAAATGAGCCTCACCCCGGTCGATCATCTCAGTGACGTAAAAGCCGAAGTGCAGCTCACCTGGAGCAAAACCGTATGAACACCTTCGCGCTGATGCGGGACGCTTACCCGGTGGGGTTCCCGGTGATGAGCGCGATCCTGGGCGGTATTGTGGGGAGCTTTCTGGGGGTCGTCGCCGAGCGCGTACCGGGCATGGTGATGGACGACGAGGGCGGAGGCAATTTGCTGTTCCCGGCCTCGCACTGCCCGGCGTGTCAGCACGCGCTGGCCGCCTGGGAGAATATTCCGCTGGTCAGCTGGCTTATTTTACGCGGACGCTGTAGCCGATGCGGCGCCGCGATTCCATTGCGGATATTTTTAATCGAACTTTTTTCCGCGCTGTTTTTTGGCATCACTGCCTGGTGTATGCCGAACGTCCAGGCCTTGTTCTCCCTGTGGCTACTGGCGGCGTTTTTATTGCCCCTTTCCGTGATCGACTGGCGGCACCAGCTGCTGCCAGACTGCCTGACCCAACCCCTGCTGTGGGCGGGATTATTACTCCATGCGTTTGACCCTACGCTGCCGCTGTGCGATGCGCTGTTCGGCGCCGTGGCGGGCTATCTGTCTCTCTGGCTGCTGTACTGGGCGTTTCGCCTGACCACCGGGCGGGAAGGGCTGGGATATGGTGATTTTAAGCTGCTGGCGGCCCTGGGGGCCTGGTGTGGCTGGCAGGCATTGCCCTCGCTGGAATTAATCGCTGCGTTGAGCGGTATTGTCGGTTATTTCGCTTTAACGCATTTAAATAAAAATAACCTCACTATTTCTTTCGGACCTTATCTCTCATTTGCTGGAATAGTGGTGTTTAGTGCACAGCAGTTTGCTTTCATATTTTAAATATTCAGGTCAAGTTGTTTTATAAATTTTTTCGATTGTGTAAGAGAAGGACGTCTCTTTGCGCTCAGTGTATCGTAAGGGATATAAGCTACACGGAATTTGGGCTTGTATCTTTTTATGGAGGAATACAACGCAGTAACGCTTTTTTGTCACGGTTTTCAGGTTGGTTAAATACGCATTACGCGAAAACACGCCATGTTCTCATGGAAGACATGGGTTATTAACGTTACGAATAAATTTATCAGGAAATATAAATGAAATTTATGAAGCCTAAATATCTGGCGCTTTTTGTTGCAGCTGCAACAAGCTCTGTATTTGCAGCGGCACCAGGTACGCCGACTATCGGCTATGGCAATGACAAGTTTGCGCTTGTTGAAGTCGACCCGGCGGCACAGGATTACAACAACCTCGTTAAAGTACACAACGATGGTGTGGATGTGAAAGTCGAGTGGAACGTCTGGAGCGGTGATGCACCAACCTCTGCAAAAGTGCTGCTGGATGGTAAAACCGTCTGGACAGGGGCGGGCAGCGCGAACGGCTCTGCGACCTTCAAGGTGAAAAAGGGCGGACGTTATCAGGAGCAGGTTGAACTCTGTAATACCAGCGGCTGCACGAAGAGCGCCAGCAAGCTGATCATCGTTGCAGATACCGACGGTAGCCACCTGCTGCCGCTAAATGCGCCGATGCAGGAGAACAACAAAACCTTCGCTAAGCACACCGACAAAGTGGTTGCGGCCTATTTCCCTGAATGGGGCGTGTACGGTCGTAATTTCCCGGTTGATAAAATTCCCGCAGCTAACCTGAACCATATCCTGTACGGCTTCATTCCAATCTGTGGCGGTGACGGCATCAACGACGGTCTGAAAACCGTTGAGGGCGGTAACAGCTTCGAAGTGCTTCAGCGTGACTGCCAGGGCCGCCCGGACTTTACCGTGGCGATCCACGATCCGTGGGCTGCGCTGCAAAAACCGCAGTCTGGCGTTTCTAACTGGGACGACCCGTACAAAGGTAACTTTGGCCAGCTGATGGCGCTGAAAAAAGCGCATCCAGACCTGAAAGTGCTGCCTTCCATCGGTGGCTGGACCTTGTCCGATCCGTTCTACCACATGGGCGACCCTGCTATTCGCGCTCGCTTCGTCTCTTCTGTTAAAGAATTCCTGCAAACCTGGAAATTCTTCGACGGTGTAGATATCGACTGGGAATTCCCGGGCGGCGGCGGCGTAACTGAGACCAAAGGCAATCCGCAGCAGGATAAAGCGACCTATACCGCGCTTATGCACGATCTGCGCACCATGCTGAACGAACTGTCTGCGCAGACTGGCCGTACCTATGAACTGACCAGCGCCATCGGTGCCGGTAAAGATAAAATTGAAGACGTGGATTACACCACCGCTCAACAGTATCTCGACCACATTTTCCTGATGAGCTATGACTTCTACGGCGGCTGGAGCAACACCGACCTGGGCCACCAGGCTGCGCTGCGTGCACCGGCATGGCGACCTGATACCAACTATACGACCGAAAACGGCGTTAACGCGCTGCTTCAGCAGGGCGTGCAGCCAGGCAAAATCGTCGTGGGTGCAGGTATGTATGGCCGCGGCTGGACCGGGGTGCATGGCTACACAGGCGACAATCCATTCACCGGTACCGCAACCGGTATGGTGAAAGGCACCTGGGAACCGGGCGTGGTTGACTACCGTCAGATTGTTAACGAATACAAAGGCAAGCCAGGCTGGGAATCCGGTTACGACGCAACCGCCGAAGCACCTTATGTGTTCAACAAATCTACGGGCGATCTGATCTCTTATGAGGACGCGCGTTCAACAACGGCAAAAGGTAAGTACGTTCTGGCGAATAACCTGGGCGGCCTCTTCGCATGGTCTATCGATTCTGATACCGGCGATATCCTGAACGCGATGAACGAGAGCCTGCTGGGCGGTTCTGCTCCGGTCGACCCGGTTGTAACCAACCACGCGCCAATCGCGTCATCTGCCGACCAGAACATCTCTGGCCCGGCAACCGTTACGCTCGATGGTTCTGCTTCCAGCGATCCTGATGGTGATGCGATTACCTATAAATGGACTCAGGTTTCTGGCCCATCGGTCACTATCGCCAACAGCACCAAAGCGAAAGCGACCTTTAACATTGCCGCTGCGACTTCCGACCAGACTCTGGTGTTCCGCCTGACGGTGACTGACGCTAAAGGCCTGAGCAACGCGATTGATGTGCAGGTTGTGAACAAAGCACCGAAAGCCAACCAGGCGCCGGTTGTGAACCCAATGGAAGCGGTCACGCTGCAGGCGGGTGAAACTTACGCCCTGCATGCGCAGGCTGCGGATCCAGACGGCGATGCGCTGACCTATGCCTGGAGCATTCCAGCGGATATGCACGCGACCGGTACTGACACGGCGAACGCGAACATCACCGCGCCAGAGGTGAGCGCTGAGACCTCCTACACGCTGAGCGTCGTGGTCAGCGATGGCAAAACCAGCGTTCAGTCCAACGTCCAGGTCGTGGTAACACCTAAGCCAGAAGACGTGACGCCTCCGGCTGACGACGTTACACCACCTGCTGACGAGGTAACGCCGCCTGCTGACGAAGTGACCCCGCCGTCGGGTGATGCGACGACCGGCAGCTGTGACGCCCCCGTTGATGCGAATGCCAGCAAATATGCAGCATGGTCTTCCAGCAAGGTTTACAACACTGGCGATACCGTCAGCAGCGGAAACCTGGTATGGAAAGCGAAGTACTGGACTCAAGGCAATAAGCCAGGCTTCGATGCCGATGCATGGGAACTGGTAAGCCAGGTGAAAATGAACTGGCGTTCAGACGTGGTTTATAACGGCGGTGAAACCACCACGTATAACGGTTCTGTATACCGTGCGAAGTGGTGGACCCGTGGTGATAACCCGGCAAAAAGCGATGTATGGGTGAAAGAAGGCGTATCAACTGACTGCAAATAATCTTCGTAGCCTGAAATTGCGGGATTGATATCATCTTGCAATACGTTGACCACACCCCACTTCGGGTGTGGTCAATATCATAAACAATAATAATTCGCGCGCAAAGAGAGGGATGTAATTCAATAAGCAGGTAAAGAAATGAAACGTTTTATATTGTTATTACTCATCGTTAGTCAAAGCGTTTTTGCAAATTGCTGGGATCGCGCGGCACATTATTATCATGTCGATCCGTATTTATTATACGCAATTGCAAAAGTGGAATCAGGCATGAACCCGTATGCCGTGGGTTGGAATCGCGATGGTTCAAGAGATGTGGGATTAATGCAAATTAATAGTGCGCACTTTCGTGAGTTACAGCGCCAGGGGATTGATGAATCTCGACTTATTTCCGAACCCTGTACGTCGATTATGGTGGGGGCATCTATCTTATCCAGCATGATAAAAGTATATGGTTATAACTGGGAAGCAGTGGGTGCCTATAACGCAGGGTTGAAAAAAGAGAATTATCCGCAGCGAATGATATATGCCCACAAAGTCTGGAGTAAATATCAGCAAATCAAAATTGAAAAAGCGAACGGGTATTGAACTTTTATTTTTTGAAGAGTACCGGGTGGTGTTCTTCAAAAAGTGTAAAGAACCGCACTCTCAGGTTTATTTATTAAGGGAATAATACATAAGCCGGGATTGCATAAACCATCATTGCTTATATACAGGATTTTTTGAAATGACTAAAAGGACATTACTGAGCATTCTCGTGGCAGGTGCATGCATTGCACCGTTTATGGCTCAGGCTGCAACGCTGCAGGCAACCAGCAGCGAACCGTACACCATGAAAGCCAGCGATCTGGCGAAGAAGGAAAAAGAGCTGACCAGCTTCCCGCTGATGGCCTCCGTAAAAGAGACTATTCAGACGCTGGACAATGCTCAGGTTGAAATGATTGAGCCTGGCCGTGCGGCAAACCCGGATAACGTGAAGCGCGTTGAAGGGATCGTTAAGGCCAGCGACTGGGAATACCTGTTCCCAATGCGTGCGCAGTCCTATACCTACAGCAACTTCCTGAAAGCGGTGGGTAAATTCCCGGCACTGTGTAAAACCTATAACGACGGTCGAGACAGCGATGCAATCTGCCGTAAAGAGCTGGCAACCATGTTCGCCCACTTTGCGCAGGAAACCGGCGGCCACGAAAGCTGGCGTCCGGAAGCTGAATGGCGTCAGGCGCTGGTTCACGTCCGCGAAATGGGCTGGACTGAAGGTCAGAAGGGCGGCTATAACGGCGAATGTAATCCGGACATCTGGCAGGGGCAGACCTGGCCATGCGGGAAAGACAAAGACGGTGATTTCGTAAGCTACTTCGGCCGCGGTGCTAAACAACTGTCCTACAACTACAACTACGGTCCGTTCTCTGAAGCGATGTTTGGGACTGTCCGTACCCTGTTGGACAAACCTGAACTGGTGGCCGACACCTGGCTGAACCTGGCGAGCGCCATCTTCTTCTTCGCCTATCCGCAGCCGCCAAAACCAAGCATGTTGCAGGTGATTGACGGAACCTGGCAGCCGAACGATCGCGATAAGGCCAACGGTCTGGTACCGGGCTTTGGCGTGACCACCCAGATCATCAACGGCGGCGTTGAGTGCGGCGGCCCGACTGAAATCGCGCAGTCTCAGAACCGCATCAAGTACTACAAAGAGTTCGCGAACTACCTGAAAGTGCCTGTTCCGGCAAATGAAGTGCTGGGCTGCGCCAACATGAAGCAGTTCGATGAAGGCGGCGCCGGCGCGCTGAAGATTTACTGGGAACAGGACTGGGGATGGAGTGCCGATACGCCAGACGGTAAGACCTACTCTTGCCAGCTGGTAGGCTACCAGACGCCATTCAGCGCGTTCAAAGAGGGGGACTACACCAACTGCGTTAAGAAGTTCTATAACGTGAACATCATTAACGACGATGGTTCTGCCACTACGCCGGATGAAAAACCCGTCACACCAACGCCAGCTGAAGATGAAACGCCAGCACCAGCGCCAGTACCGGATGAAACCCCGGCAGTCGTGAACCACGCCCCTGTAGCGCAGATTGCAGGTCCAATCGGTGCGGTTGATGCCGGTGCGCAGGTCTCTCTGAGCGCGGAAGGTTCTACCGATGCGGATGGCAACAAGCTGACCTACACCTGGCGTTCACAGGATGGTCAGACCGTCACCGGTCAGGATAAAGCGGTGGTGACCTTCAAGGCGCCAGAAGCGGCGACGGCTCAGCAGATTGAAATCAGCCTCACCGTTAGCGACGGCGAACTGAGCAGCACCACCTCTTACCTGCTGAACGTGAAGGCGAAAGCGGCCACACCGTCTAAGGATGAAGGCACTTCCGGCTCATACGCCGCGTGGAGCGCGAACAGCAAGTACAACGCAGGTGATATCGTGAACAACCACGGTAAACTGTTCCAGTGCAAACCGTTCCCGTACAGCGGCTGGTGTAACAACGCTCCGGCATACTACGAACCAGGCGCCGGCCTGGCATGGTCTGAAGCCTGGACGGCGTTATAAACAGCAAACGGCAACCGAAAGGTTGCCGTTTTAGTGTTTGCACTTTCCCCTCACCCTAACCCTCTCCCCAAAGGGGCGAGGGAACAGTACGGTGCAGTTGTAGGCCCGGTAAGGCGAAGCCGCCACCGGGCAAAAAGGCTAGCGATGAAGCTTCCCATGATCCCGCAGCCACGCCGCCGTGCGCACAATCCCTTCATCCAGCGTCACAATCGGTTTATACCCCAGCTCATTCTCCGCTCGCGAAATATCCAGCGTGAAATCAAAGTTAAGCTTCGATACGCCGTAATGCGTCAGCGCTGGCTCTTTGGCCGATTTACTGCCAAAACGCTCCATGCTGCGGGCAATCATATCCAGCATCGGGTAGGGCACAGAACGGATACGGCAGTTGATCTGCAGCTCGTCGATCAGCCGCTGCACAATGCTGCGCAGCGTGCACGGTTCGCCGTTGGTGATGTTGTAGGCGCGACCGGAAATCAGCTTATCGCAGTCCGGCTGGCTCGCCAGCCACATGGCGTGGACGGCGTTTTCGTAATAGGTCATATCCACCAGCGCATCGCCGCCACGCGGCAGCAGCACGCTACCGTAGTGGTGCATCATCTGCGCCAGACGCGGAATAAACACTTTGTCGTGCGGCCCGAACAGGCTCTGCGGGCGCAGCACCGTAAAGCGGGTATGCGGGTTCGACTGCGCCAGCAGGTCAATCACCTCTTCACTGGCCGCCTTGCTGCGGGCAAACTCACAGGCAAAGCGAGCCGGGCGGAAATCTTCCTGCACGTCACGATGGTGGTGATAGTCGAAATAGAGCGACGGCGACGAGATGTGAATAAAGTTACGCACGCCCCAGGCAACGGCCCATTCGCCCAGACGGCGGGTGGCCCGCACGTTGGCGAGATCGAAGGCTTCCTGGGTCCCCCACGGGGAGGTGAAACTGGAGCAGTGCCACAGCGTGTCGATACCGGCGAGCATCACTTTCGCCTGCGAGGAGACCAGCTCCGTCAGGTCAGCATGGACGAACTCTGCGCCCATTTTTTGCAGAAGTTTTCCCATCGCTTCGTTGCGACCGGTAGCCCTGACGCTGATGCCCTTGTTGCGCAGAAATTCGACCGCATTTCGGCCTAAGCCGCTGGTCGCCCCGGTAACCAGTACCTTCATATCAATCCACTGTGTTGAAAAGAATTTCGTGCGCATTCTTTCGTGAATTACGACGTGTTGCAATGGGAAAGGTGAAAGAATAAGAGTTTTATTTACTTCTTTTCCGCCTTTTGTTCTGCCAGTTGCGCAATACGTTTTGCCATTCCGCGGAAGATAAACAGGTGTGCGGGGATCATCAATAACCAGTAGAACAGACCCGGCATCCCGTGCGGATGCCACCAGGCGCGGACGTCCAGTTCCCGGCGATCGCCTTTATCCTTCAGCGTAAAGCAGAGTCGGCCCAGCCCAGGCGCTTTCATGCCAAACAGCAGCGCCAGCTGTTTTTCCGGCTCGACGATGATCACCTTCCAGCTGTCTACCGTATCGCCCACCTCAAGATACGGGTGCGCCGGGCGGCCTTTCGCCAGACGATGGCCTACCAGCAGATCCATCGCGCCGCGCGTTTGCCAGAGAATATTGCCGAAGAAGTAGCGTTCTTTGCCACCGATCTGGTTCACGACCTCCCACAGCTCTGCAAGGCTGGCGGACGTTTTCACCGTGCATCCTGCCTGTTTCGGGTAGTAGCCATACTCCGGCCGCCAGCGGGCAAAGGCCTGGGCGTCGTAGCCCCAGTCGCTGGAGTTCACCAGCTGCTCTTCCTCTTTCAGCGTATTGCGCACGGCATCGTCAAAGCGGATCAAATCCTGAGGAATGAGCGCCCGCAGCGCGCGATCGTCCGCCAGCAGATCGTGCTTCAGCCCCTGGATCAGCGCTTTCGCGGTCGTCGGCGGTACCGAGGTGATCACATTCAGAAACCACACCGAAATCCAGCGGGTTGGAAAGGGGATAGGGATCAGCCAGCGGCGGCGGCCGCTGACGCGCATGAAATGTTCGAACTGCTCCTGATAGCTCAGGACTTCGGGGCCAGCGGCTTCCAGCACGCGGTGTTGCGCCGCCGGGTGATCCAGCAGGGCCACCAGATAATGCAGGAGATTCTCCAGCGCAATCGGCGTGGTGCGCGAACGGACCCAGCGCGGCGGCGTGAGTACCGGCAGGTTGTAGACCATATCGCGCATCACTTCGAAGGCGGCGGAGCCCGCGCCGACAATAATCCCGGCCCGCAGTTCGGTGACGGGGATATTTGCTCCGCGCAGGGTTTCAGCCGTCAGTTGGCGGGCGCGCAGGTGATCGGACTGCTCGTGTTCAGGTGCCTGGAGAGAGCTTAAAAAGATCACCTGCTTCACCGGCGTTTGCAGCAGGGCATCGCGGACGTTCATCGCCACCTGACGCTCGTGGGCGATAAAATCCCCGCCTTCGCCCATGCTGTGCACCAGGTAGTAAAGCGTGTCGACCCCGTCCAGCAGCGCGGGAAGTTCCTTCGGCCAGTTGAGGTCAACGTTGTGGCAGGTGACGCCTGGCAAACTGAGTTTTTGCAGGCGTTCGGTGTTGCGTGCCGCTGCCAGCACCTGGTGTCCCCGCTGGCTTAACGCCGCGGTGAGATGCTGACCGATGTACCCGCTGGCGCCGAGCACCAGAATGCGTTGCGGCACGTGATGCTCCTTATCGCTGTAAAAACGCCTGCCAGTGTTTCACCACGTCCACCAGCTGTTCGCGGCTCACGTCAAGGTGCATGACCAGGCGCACGACAGATGAGGCGTTGATCAGCACGCCACGTGATTTCATAAATTCGCCCAGTACGGCGGCGTGGTCATCGCCCACGCGCACGAACAGCATGTTGGTGTCGTGACGCATCACGTCGGCACCAATCTCGCGCAGCTGCGACGCCATCCACGCGGCGTTGTCGTGATCGTCTTTCAGACGCGTGACGTTATTCTTCAGGGCGTACAGACCCGCCGCCGCCAGAATGCCGGCCTGACGCATGCCGCCGCCGGTCATCTTGCGCCAGCGGTTGGCACGCTTGATGTAGTCTGCGTTACCGACCAGCAGGGAGCCCACGGGCGTGCCCAGACCTTTAGACAGGCAAATGGTGAACGAGTCGCAGTATTGCGTAATCTCTTTCAGCTCGCAGCCGTACGCGACCACGGCGTTAAAGATACGCGCGCCGTCCACGTGCAGCCCGAGCTTGCGCTCGCGGGTAAACTCCCAGGCCGCTTTCAGGTATTCGCGCGGCAGCACTTTGCCGTTGTGGGTGTTTTCGAGGCTGAGCAGTCTGGTGCGGGCGAAGTGAATATCGTCGGCTTTGATTTTCGCCACGACTTTATCGAGCGGCAGGGAACCGTCCGGCGCGGCGTCAATCGGCTGCGGCTGAATGCTGCCGAGCACCGCCGCGCCGCCCGCTTCGTAGAGATAGTTATGCGCACCCTGGCCGACGATATACTCTTCACCGCGCTCGCAGTGGCTGAGCAGCGCCACCAGGTTAGCCTGCGTACCGGTTGGCAGGAACAGGGCGGCTTCCTTGCCGCTCAGTTCAGCCGCGTAGCGTTGTAGTTCGTTGACCGTCGGGTCATCGCCGTAGACGTCGTCCCCGACCGGGGCGGCCATCATCTCTTCGAGCATGGCGCGGCTCGGGCGGGTTACGGTATCACTGCGTAAATCGATCATGGCATGTCCTTATTATTAAAAAGGCGATGCCAGATGTTTTACCTGAGCCAGTTGGTTTTTGCCAGTTCGATCACTTCATCACCGCGCCCGCTAATGATGGCGCGCAGCATATACAGGCTAAAGCCTTTGGCCTGTTCCAGCTTGATCTGCGGCGGGATCGCCAGCTCTTCTTTGGCGACGACGACATCCACCAGCACCGGACCGTCAATGGAAAAGGCGCGCTGCAGGGCTTCATCCACCTCGGACGCTTTTTCAACGCGGATACCGGTGATGCCGCAGGCCTCGGCGATGCGCGCGAAGTTGGTGTCGTGCAGTTCGGTGCCGTCCGTCAGATAGCCGCCGGCCTTCATCTCCATCGCCACAAAGCCCAGCACGCTGTTGTTGAAGACCACGATTTTCAGCGGGAGCTTCATCTGCACCACCGACAGGAAATCCCCCATCAGCATGCTGAACCCGCCGTCGCCGCACATTGCCACTACCTGACGCTCCGGTGCCGTGGCTTTTGCGCCCAGCGCCTGCGGCATGGCGTTGGCCATCGAGCCGTGGTTGAACGAGCCGAGCAGGCGGCGTTTGCCGTTCATCTTCAGATAGCGAGCGGCCCAGACGGTTGGCGTGCCCACGTCGCAGGTAAAGATGGCATCGTCGTCCGCGAAATGGCTGATCTGCTGCGCCAGATACTGCGGGTGAATGGCTTTGTCGCTCGGTTTGGCGAGGTCGTCCAGCCCCTTGCGGGCATCGCGATAGTCACTCAGTGCTTTATCAAGGAACTTGCGGTCCGTTTTCTCTTCCAGCAGCGGCAGCAGGGCGGCAAGGGTAGATTTGATGTCGCCCACCAGCGCCATATCGACCTTGCTGTGCGCGCCGATGCTGGCCGGGTTGATATCAATCTGAATGATTTTCGCATCCGTCGGGTAGAACGCGCGGTACGGGAACTGGGTGCCGAGCAGGATCAGCGTGTCGGCGTTCATCATGGTGTGGAAGCCGCTGGAAAAACCGATCAGCCCGGTCATCCCCACATCATAGGGGTTGTCGTACTCGACGTGCTCTTTGCCGCGCAGGGCGTGAACAATGGGGGCCTTAAGCTTACCGGCGAATTCAAGCAGCTCCTTGTGCGCGCCCGCGCAGCCGCTGCCGCACATCAGGGCGATATTGCTGGAGTAACGCAGCAGCTGTGCCAGCTTTTTCAGCTCCTCTTCCGCAGGCGTCACCACCGGCTGCGGGGCGTGATACCAGTGGGTGCTGGCCCCTTCCGGCGCGGCCTTGAGGGCCACATCGCCCGGGATAACGACCACAGAAACGCCGCGGTTCAGCACGGCTTTGCGCATGGCGATCGCCAGCACCTGCGGGATCTGCTCCGGGGATGAAACCAGCTCGCAATAGTGGCTGCATTCACGGAACAGCTCCTGCGGATGCGTCTCCTGAAAATAGCCGCTGCCGATTTCGGAAGAGGGGATATGGGCGGCAATGGCCAGCACCGGCACGTGATTGCGGTGGCAGTCGAACAGCCCGTTGATCAGATGCAGGTTGCCGGGACCGCACGAGCCCGCACACACGGCCAGATCCCCCGTGAGCTGGGCTTCCGCGCCAGCGGCGAAGGCGGCAACCTCTTCATGGCGGGTGGGCATCCATTCGATGGTCTTCATCTTGTTGAGGCTGTCGCTAAGTCCGTTCAGGGAATCGCCGGTTACGCCCCAGATACGTTTCACGCCAGCCTGTTCGAGCGTTTTCGCAATATATGCAGCCACGGTTTGTTTCATGGTTGTCCGTCTCCTTTTTGTGATATCGCTTACAAGCTTAGAAGAAAGTCTCCGTATTGCCCGTTATCTCCCCCCAATTAAAAGGTGCTTTTCACCTGCAATTATTCGGCATAATCTGGCAATACCTCGGTGAAAACAGGAATCATTTCAAATGGTTAAATCATTGTTAATTGCTGTTAATGAAAAGCTATCGTGCGACGATCTTGGCAAACTCTTGTTACGACTTGCCGTCGGCGGGCTGATGCTCTTTCACGGTTTGCACAAGCTTTTTGGCGGCGTGGGTTTTATCAGCGGCATGCTGGTGGAGAAAGGGTTGCCCGGGTTTATCGCCTACGGCGTGTTGGTTGGCGAAGTGGTGGCACCGATCCTGATTATCGTCGGGCTCTTTACGCGCCCGGCCGCGCTGGTGCTGGCGTTTACGATGATTGTGGCGTGGCTGATGGTGGGAATGGGGGAAACGCTCGCCCTCGATAAGGTAGGCGCATGGGCGATTGAAAGCCTGGTGTACTTCTTTATCGGCTCGCTGGCTGTTGCATTTTTAGGCGCAGGGCGGTTTGCGGTAGGGAAAGCTCCGGCGTGGCGGTGAAAGTTGGATGCTGGAATGAAAGAAGGGGTCTACGGACCCTTTTTTATTGGTGATTTTTAAGTGGTTGATTTTATTGTGCTGACTTGTATGTCATGAAAAAAGGGGTTAAGGGTGATTTTTTAGGGGAATTCTTTATCTTACAACGTGATAGGTGTAGATTGTTCCAGTGCACTGCCGTACAGGCAGCTTAGAAACTCTGCTGTAATGCGCTCCACGCTGTTGATACGTGCACTGCCGTACAGGCAGCTTAGAAAGAAAGCGGCGAGATTGCCCTGAGGGGATTTTGGTGCACTGCCGTACAGGCAGCTTAGAAATTAGAACCACCAGCAAATGAACCTGTCCATTTGTGCACTGCCGTACAGGCAGCTTAGAAATATTACTCTTCGCACTGCTCAGGAATTTGTCGGTGCACTGCCGTACAGGCAGCTTAGAAATGGCATTGTTAATGCTGGGTGTTACTGGTGCACTGCCGTACAGGCAGCTTAGAAATGCTGGAAGAAGAAGACGAGTTCAGACGAACCGTGCACTGCCGTACAGGCAGCTTAGAAATGAAGAGGTTGATAGTTAAAATGGCTACTAAAGTGCACTGCCGTACAGGCAGCTTAGAAACGGAGAACATCATGAAACCACTATTTAAAAACGTGCACTGCCGTACAGGCAGCTTAGAAAGCTTGAAATGACCTGGCCCAGCTGACGCATGAGTGCACTGCCGTACAGGCAGCTTAGAAATAAACCTGCGTTATAAGCCTGTTTATGTGCTTGTGCACTGCCGTACAGGCAGCTTAGAAAATCAAGATATTTAACGGTATCTTCTGAATAGAGTGCACTGCCGTACAGGCAGCTTAGAAATTATCGTAATCCTAGTGTGATGAACCATGATTGTGCACTGCCGTACAGGCAGCTTAGAAAGGTCATCATGTACGACAGGCCGTTATCGCCTTGTGCACTGCCGTACAGGCAGCTTAGAAAGGTCATCATGTACGACAGGCCGTTATCGCCTTGTGCACTGCCGTACAGTCAGCTGAGAAAATTTCCGGGGCTATGGCCTTTGCGCTATTCATGTGCACTGCCGTACAGGCAGCTTAGAAAGGTCATCATGTACGACAGGCCGTTATCGCCTTGTGCACTGCCGTACAGTCAGCTGAGAAAATTTCCGGGGCTATGGCCTTTGCGCTATTCATGTGCACTGCCGTACAGGCAGCTTAGAAAGCTAACCCGTGCGGCCGATGGCTCGTTAGGGGGTTCACTGCCGTACAGGCAGCATGCACAATGTAGGCCGGGTAAACGCAGTGCCACCCGGCAAAAAGCCCGGTGGCGCTAGCGCTTACCGGGCCTACGATCGAACGTTTAACGCTTATGCGAGGACGAGATCGCCCTGCGGGTGGCATGAACACGCCAGCACGTAACCCTCGGCAATTTCCGCGTCGGTCAGCGTCATGGTACTGGTGACGGTGTACTCCCCGGAAACCACCTTCGTCTTACAACAGCCGCACACGCCCGCGCGGCAGGCCGCCGCTACCGGCACCTTGTTGCTTTCCAGCGCCTCCAGCAGCGTGGTCCCCACGCGGCCAAAGAAGGTCTGCGCAGGCTGCAGTTTGGTGAACTTAACGCCGCTGGTTGCCGCTTCCGCCACCGGCGTGAAGAACTGCTCTTTGAAGAAGCGTGTCACGCCAAGCGCCTTCACCTCTTTTTCGACGATATCCATGTACGGTGCCGGGCCGCAGGTCATCACGGTGCGAGAAGCGACGTCCGGCACGCTTTGCAGCAGCTGGCGGCTCAGGCGACCGGGCACAAAGCCGTGGGTCGCGTTGTGCTCAGCCACCAGCGTCACCGGATAATCACGCCATTCCTCGGCAAAAATCACATCTTCCGGGGAACGCACGCTGAAAATCACCTGCACGTCGGCCTGCGGACGGTTTTTTGCCAGCCAGCGGCGCATCGACATAATCGGCGTCACGCCACAGCCCGCCGCCAGCAGCAGGAATTTATCGTCTGCTTTGTCGTCACAGGTGAAGTCACCCTGCGCGTCTGACAGCCAGATATAATCCCCGCGCTTGACGTCCCGCGTCAGCCACTGCGAGCCCGCGCCGTCGTCAATACGGCGGACGGTGAGCGTAATGTACTCGCTCACGCCCGGCGTGGAGGAGATCGTGTAGGCGCGCAGGGTGTCCGCCGAGTTGCGGACGCTGACCAGCGCATACTGGCCCGCGCGGTACGGATAGGAGTCATGGCACAGCAGCGACAGCGTCCACACATCCGGCGTCTCCTGGTGGATGTGGTGAACCTGCATCCGCCACGGACATTGTGAGGTTGGCATGGTCATAAATAACTCCTTACGCGCTCAGCAGCTGCTTCATATCATCTTCAACGTTGGTCACTGAACGCAGACCGAACTTCTCGTTCAGCACGGCCAGCAGGTCCGGCGTCAGGAAGCCAGGCGCGGTCGGGCCGGTCACGATGTTGGTTACGCCGAGAGAGAGCAGGGTCAGCAGGATGACAATCGCTTTCTGCTCGAACCATGACAGCACCAGCGACAGCGGCAGGTCGTTCACGCCGCAGCCCAGTTTCTCCGCCAGGGTGACCGCCAGAATGATGGCCGAGTAAGCATCGTTACACTGGCCCGCATCGATCAGGCGCGGCAGACCTTCGATGTCGCCGAAGTCCAGCTTGTTGAAACGGTATTTGCCGCACGCCAGGGTCAGGATAAGGCAGTCTTCCGGTACGCGGGTGGCGAAGTCGGTGAAGTAGTTACGCTCGCCGCGCGCGCCGTCGCAGCCGCCGACGAGGAATATGTGGCGCAGCTTTTCACGGCTGACGAGATCGATCAGCGAATCAGCGGCGCCGAGCAGGGTTTCACGACCGAAGCCGACGGTAATCAGGTGCGGGATCTCGCTGTACGGGAAGCCTGCCATCTGCTGCGCCTGGGCGATAACCGGACCGAAATCGTCACCTTCGAGATGGCTCACGCCCGGCCAGCCGACGATGCTGCGGGTCCAGATGCGGTCATCGTACGCGCCCACGGTAGGGTCGATGATGCAGTTAGAGGTCATCACGATAGGGCCAGGGAAGCGGGCGAACTCCACCTGCTGGTTCTGCCAGCCGCTGCCGTAGTTACCGATCAGATGCTTAAATTTACGCAGCTCCGGGTAGCCGTGCGCCGGAAGCATTTCGCCGTGGGTATAGACGTTAACGCCGGTGCCTTCGGTTTGCTTCAGCAGGTTGTAGAGATCTTTCAGGTCATGACCGGAGATCAGGATGCACTTGCCTTCGGTCGCCTTGACGTTGACCTGAGTCGGCGTCGGGTGGCCGTAGGTGCTGGTTTCACCGGCATCCAGAATGCTCATCACGCGGAAGTTCATCTGGCCGATTTCCATTGAGCATTCCAGCAGCGCGTTCATATCGGCAGGCCAGGTACCCAGCCACGCCATGATTTTGTGGTACTGCGCGTAAATCTCATTGTCGTACTGACCCAGAACGTGCGCGTGTTCCATATAGGCCGCAGCGCCTTTCAGGCCGTACAGGCACAGCAGGCGCAGGCCAAGAATGTTCTCGCCAATTGCCGCTTTGTCTTTATTTGGCGTGAAATCTGCCGCCTGACGCTGGAGGTCGCCCAGATCGTCGCTCACCAGCTGTAGTTCTGACATCGGGTTTTCCACGCGGGCGCTGGCGTCGGCATTCAGGCACTGCGCTTTCAGGGCTTCACGCAGGGCAATCGCTTCGCGGGCATAGCCCACAATGCGCGGGGAATCGAAGTTGACGTTGGTCAGCGTGGAGAAAAACGCGCGCGGGGCGAAGCTGTCGACGTAGTGGTCGACGATGCCGTATTCGCGGGCTTTAAAGGCCCATGCGGAAAGGCCTTGCAGAGCCGCAATCAGCAGATCCTGCAGGTCAGATGTTTCTGCGGTTTTGCCGCACATACCCTGTGCGTAAGAGCAGCCATTGCCTGCCGGGGTACGGATGGTTTGTTCACATTGCACACAAAACATAATCACACCTGCTAAAGTTATATTTGATATACATGTTTTAGGTTATGCCAGTGCCAGAACGGTGAAAAGGGCTTTCTGCGACAAAATAGAGGGAGATTGATTCAGCGCAATTTTGGCGGCAGGAAACCTACCGCCAAAGAAGTATCAGGCAGAGAAGAAGGCCATCATGACCGGAACCAGCAGACTTAAAATAAAGCCGTGCACGATGGCGGCAGGGACCATCTCCAGCCCCCCGGAGCGCTGGAGTACCGGCAGGGTAAAGTCCATCGACGTCGCGCCGCACAGGCCCAGCGCGGTAGAACGACTGCGGCGAACCAGGCTTGGGATCAGCATGATGGCAATCAGCTCGCGCGCCAGATCGTTAAAGAAGGCGGCGCTGCCGATCACCGGGCCGAATGATTCGGTCAGCAGAATACCGGAGAGAGAGTACCAGCCAAAACCTGACGCCATCGCCAGGCCGGTTTTCAGCGGCAGATCGAGAATAAAGGCATTAATGACGCCCGCCACCATTGAACTGGCGACAACAATCACCGCAACTATCATTCCCCGACGGTTGAGGACAATCTGTTTCAGCGTCATGCCATTATTTCGCAGCTGAATACCGATCAGGAACAGCAGGAAGATCAGCGTATATTCACTGGCCTCTGTCGCGTGCTGTAAAAATGCCCAACCGGTCAGCCCAAGAAGAAAACCGAGCACCACGACGCCGCATAATTTTAATGATTCAAGCGCCATTGCAATTCGTGAAGGGAGTTTTTCCTGATGATGGTGATTTTTCCATGGAATAGTGCGTTCCAGCCACAGCAGCGCGGCAATATTGCACAGCAAAATAACTACCACGGTGACGACAGAATAATGGAGGATGGAGAGTAAATTCGCCGACAGGTTATCCAGGAAGGCCAGGCTTATCCCCATAAAAAAAAGAATGACGTAAACAATCCAGCTGAGAAAACGGTTGATAAGCCGTAATGCGGATTCCTGATGTAGCGGGATAAGGTAGCCCGCAATCAGGGGCAGCAGAATAATGAGGAGTCCTGAAAACATGAACAGCCGGTCCTTTTGAGTATCTGTTGAGCGCCAGAGACACTACCCAATAAAGGCTGTTCAGTAAAGCGGCAAAAGAAAGCCGGGTGGCGCTAACGCTTACCCGGCCTACAAAGTGCACTCTCACGTAGGTCGGGTAAGCGTTAGCGCCACCCGACACCGGGCGCAATTAATCGCGTTTTTCCAGCAAGGTGCGGTACAGCACGCCGCCCAGGATACCGCCGATAATTGGCATCACCCAGAACAGCCAGAGCTGTTGAAGCGCCCAGCCGCCCTGGAAGATGGCGACGGCGGTGCTGCGTGCCGGGTTAACGGAGGTGTTGGTGACCGGAATCGAGATCAGGTGAATCAGCGTCAGCGCCAGACCAATGGCAATCGGGGCAAAACCGGCCGGCGCGTGTTTGTCCGTTGCGCCGTGGATCACCAACAGGAAGCCGGCGGTCAGCACAATTTCAATCACGATGGCAGACAGCATGGAGTAGCCGCCCGGAGAGTGTTCACCGAAGCCGTTAGAGGCAAAGCCGCTGGCCGCCGCGTCGAACCCGGCTTTACCGCTGGCAATCACGTACAGAACGCCAGCTGCGATAATACCGCCAACCACCTGCGCCACAATGTAGCCAATGACGTCTTTAGCGGGGAAACGCCCGCCCGCCCATAAACCTAACGTCACTGCCGGGTTAAAATGACCGCCGGAAATATGCCCCACGGCAAACGCCATGGTTAATACGGTTAAACCAAACGCCAGCGCGACGCCGACAAAACCAATGCCCAATTCCGGGAATGCTGCAGCCAGAACGGCGCTACCGCAGCCACCAAATACCAGCCAGAATGTACCAAAGCATTCTGCCGCTAATTTTCTAAACATAACCACCTCAAAATAATTATCCGCACGCATTCCCGCGCACGGGATATTTCGCCATAAAGGGATGACGACTCAAAGAGCCTGTATTTTAGAAACCAACAACACCCCTTCGCCACTTAAATAAATTCGATTAATTTGATTTAAGGCAATGTGATGTCAATCCTTGTTCAAATCAGCGGTAAATAGAGCATAGACCAATTCTCGCAAGGATGAATGTTGTGCTGTCTTGCCTGGGTTCCTGCCGCTATACTGCTGATAACTTAAAGGAAAAAGTGATCATTTGTCGGGGGATTTATGCTTCTCGAACGTGTGGAAATTGTCGGGTTTCGCGGTATTAACCGCCTGTCGCTGCAGCTGGAGCAGAACAACGTCCTGATCGGCGAGAACGCGTGGGGTAAGTCCAGCCTGCTGGATGCATTGACGCTACTGCTTTCGCCCGAAGACGATCTGTATCACTTCGTCCGCGACGATTTCTGGTTTCCGCCCGGTGACGTGACGGGGCGCGAGAAGCACCTGCATATCATCCTGACGTTCCGCGAATCCGAGCCCGGACGTCACCGCGTGCGTCGCTTCCGCCCGCTGTCACCCTGCTGGGTGCCGTGCGATGACGGTTTCCACCGGATTTTCTACCGGCTGGAAGGGGAGATGGCGGAGAACGAGGGCGTTCTCACCCTGCGTGATTTTCTCGATGAGAAAGCCAACCCGATCCCGCTGGACAATATCGACGATCTGGCCCGTCACCTGATCCGCCTGACGCCGGTGTTGCGCCTGCGCGATGCGCGCTTTATGCGGCGTATTCGTAACGGTACCGTACCGAATATGCCGGAAGTGGAAGTCACCGCCCGCGAGCTGGATTTTCTGGCCAGAGAGCTGGTGTCGCGCCCGCAGAATCTGACCGATGGTCAAATCCGTCAGGGGTTGTCCGCGATGGTACAGCTCCTGGAGCACTATTTTTCCGAGCAGGGAACCTCGGAGTCACGCCATCGCCTGATGCGCCGCCGCTCTCATGATGAGCAGCGAAGCTGGCGCTATCTCGACATCATTAACCGGATGATCGACCGGCCCGGCGGCCGTACCCATCGGGTGATTCTGCTGGGGCTGTTTTCAACGCTTCTGCAGGCTAAAGGCACCGTTCGTCTTGACCGGGACGCCCGGCCGCTGCTGCTGGTGGAAGACCCGGAAACGCGCCTGCATCCCATCATGCTCTCCGTGGCGTGGCATCTGCTGAATCTGCTGCCGCTCCAGCGTATTACGACCACCAATTCCGGGGAGTTATTATCACTGACGCCGGTAGAGCACGTCTGTCGCCTGGTGCGTGAATCCTCCCGCGTCTCCGCTTTCCGGCTTGGGCCGGGCGGTTTGAGCGCGGAAGACGGGCGGCGCATCGCGTTTCATATTCGCTTTAACCGGGCGTCGTCGCTCTTTGCCCGCTGCTGGCTGCTGGTGGAGGGGGAAACGGAAACCTGGGTCATCAACGAACTGGCGCGCCAGTGCGGCCACCATTTTGATGCGGAAGGCATTAAGGTGATTGAATTCGCCCAGTCGGGATTAAAGCCGCTGATAAAATTTGCGCGTCGGATGGGGATCGAGTGGCACGTGCTGGTAGACGGTGATGAGGCGGGCAAAAAATATGCCTCAACCGTGCGAAGCCTGCTGAATAACGAGCGAGAGGAAGAACGCGACCATTTAACCATGCTTCCTGCGATGGACATGGAACACTTTATGTATCGTCAGGGGTTCGACGACGTCTTCCACCGAATTGCCATGGTGCCGGTCGATGTTCCGATGAACATGCGCCGCGTGATCGCCAAAGCCATTCATCGTTCGTCAAAACCGGATTTAGCCATTGAAGTAGCGACGGAAGCGGGTAGACGAGGCGTGGAGGCAGTACCGACGCTGCTGCGGAAGATGTTCTCCCGCGTGCTGTGGCTGGCACGCGGGAAAGCGGATTAGCGTTGGGTCGCCTGTTTCACCTGCTGAATCAGGCTATCCAGCAGCGCGTAGCGGCGGCGATATTCGGCGCGTTTTTTGCTGGCGATCTCTTCCATCGGTTTACGCGGCATGACGAGCGGCAGCATAAAGTTACCGTTGTCCTGCTTTTCACCGCCGATGGAGAGCCAGAAACTGTCGTAGTCGGCCAACAGTTTGCCCTCTTTTTTCTTGCGGTAGCGCCAGCTGCGATAAATATGGGTATCGTTACTGACGGCGACAATTTGCTCTACCGGGAACGCGGCGCCGAGCGTCATCGCGGCCTCGACCAGCAGACGTTTCGGGAAAAGACCATGGCAGGCTTTCGTCGCACTCTGGATCAGCTCATGGGGAACATGCGCTTTTGCGCCCTGCAAACCGCCAATGAACAGCGTCGATTTTCCCTCAAACGGGCATAGCGTAAAGGTCATCTCCGCCAGCGCCGTATTTTGACTGTCACAGAAAACGAGGGTAGCTTCTCCCTCTTTATCCATAAACGCGTCGGCACACAGACGGACGGTAAATTGCTGTTCATCTTTTCCGGTTAAGGTCAGCAGGGTCACGCCCTGCTTTGAAAGGTAACCATGAGTCAGCGTCGCCGGCAACTGACGACACATCATCTGATAGTGCCAGGACAGTGATTCCAGCGCACGCTGTCGATCCATATTGACCGTCAACCACGGACGATGAAGGCGGCAGGGCAGTCCCGGCTGAACCTGGAGCATTTGCATCAGGTGCGGATGTTTTGCAAGCTCAGACAGCAGGCGCGCGGTGCTGAGCGGTGTCGCCAGTGAGCGCAGCATGAACTTACGTCGGTAGGCGGTTTTTTCCCATGCCAGCCCGGGCGTAATCTCCCCGAAAGCCAGGTTTTTGAAGAGCTGCCAGCCGGATTTTGGCTGGGGCAGGTTTGAAAGGGATGTATCGACGATAGAAGACATGGTAGATCCTGATCCTTTTGGAATATCGCTATTTCAGCAGGGGAAATGTCAACATCTCGTAAACAAATTAGGACGATTTCGGAGAACAGGGCTTTCGTTGAAGAGTCGTTTAGTTAGAATCAACACTTATCATTGCCAGAACATTTATTTGGAATATTTATGAACCTCAAGGGAAAACGCAGAACGCTGTTTCTGCTGCTGGCGGTCGTGGTTTTAGCCGGTGGATACTGGCTATGGCAGGTACTGAATGCGCCGGTGCCACAGTATCAGACGCTGATAGTTCGCCCTGGCGAACTGCAGCAAAACGTCCTCGCGACGGGCAAGCTTGACGCGCTGCGCAAGGTTGACGTCGGCGCTCAGGTCAGCGGCCAGCTGAAAACGCTGTCGGTTGAGATTGGCGACAAGGTGAAAAAAGGCCAGCTGCTCGGGGTTATCGATCCTGAGCAGGCTGAGAACCAGATCCGCGAGGTGGAAGCCACGCTGATGGAGCTGCGCGCGCAGCGTGCGCAGGCGCTGGCTGAACGTAACCTGGCCCAGGTGACGCTGACCCGTCAGCAGGCGCTGGCCAAAACTCAGGCTATTTCGCAACAAGATTTAGATACCGCCACCACTGAACTGGCGGTGAAACAGGCGCAGATCGGCACGATTGACGCGCAGATCAAACGCAATCAGGCCTCGCTGGATACGGCGAAAACCAACCTTGACTACACCAAAATCGTCGCGCCGATGGCGGGCGAAGTGACCCAGATCACCACGCTGCAGGGCCAGACGGTGATTGCCGCGCAGCAGGCGCCAAATATTCTGACGCTGGCTGACATGAGCACCATGCTGGTCAAAGCCCAGGTCTCAGAGGCGGATGTGATCCATCTTAAGCCGGGGCAGAACGCCTGGTTTACGGTGCTGGGCGACCCGCAGACGCGCTACGAAGGCGTGCTGAAAGATATTCTGCCGACGCCGGAAAAAGTGAACGACGCTATCTTCTACTATGCCCGCTTTGAGGTGCCAAACCCGCAGGGCGTGCTGCGTCTGGATATGACCGCGCAGGTGCATATCCAGCTGACCGGCGTGAAGAACGTGCTGACCATCCCGCTCTCTGCGCTGGGTGAATCCGCCGGGGATAGCCGTTATAAAGTGAAAGTGCTGCGCAACGGCGAAACGCGCGAGCGCGAGGTCGTGATCGGGGCGCGCAACGACACCGACGTGGTGGTGGTGAAAGGGCTGGAAGAGGGCGAGGAGGTTGTTGTCAGCGAAAGCCTGCCCGGAGCCGCCAAATGACGGCGCTGCTTGAGCTGAATAACATTCGTCGCAGCTATCCGTCCGGCGACGGCCCGGTGGAGGTGCTGAAGGGCATCTCCCTGCGCGTGGAGGCGGGCGAGATGGTGGCCATTGTCGGGGCATCGGGTTCCGGTAAATCGACGCTGATGAACATTCTCGGCTGCCTGGATAAACCCACCAGCGGGACCTATCGCGTGGCCGGGACGGATATCTCCACGCTGGACGGCGACGCGCTGGCGAGGCTGCGCCGGGAACATTTCGGCTTTATCTTCCAGCGTTACCATCTGCTTTCTCACCTTAACGCGGCGCAGAACGTGGAAGTGCCTGCGGTGTATGCGGGCGTCGAGCGGAAAAAGCGCCTTGAGCGCGCGCAGATGCTGCTGACGCGTCTGGGGCTGGCGGAGCGGGTGGAGTACCAGCCCTCGCAGCTGTCCGGCGGCCAGCAGCAGCGCGTGAGTATTGCCCGCGCCCTGATGAACGGCGGGCAGGTGATCCTCGCCGATGAACCGACCGGCGCGCTCGACAGCCATTCCGGCGAAGAGGTGATGGCGATCCTCCACCAGCTGCGCGATCAGGGGCACACGGTGATTATCGTCACCCACGACCCGCAGGTGGCTGCGCAGGCGGAACGCATTATTGAGATCCACGACGGCGAGCTGGTCAGCAATCCGCCGCCGCGTGAGTCCAGGGCTGCGGCGCCGAAAGAAGTGCTACCGGCATCAACCGGCTGGGGACAGTTCTCCAGTGGCTTTCGCGAGGCGCTGACTATGGCCTGGCTGGCGATGGCGGCCAACAAAATGCGTACCCTGTTGACGATGCTCGGCATCATTATCGGTATCGCCTCGGTGGTGTCGATTGTGGTGGTGGGCGACGCGGCCAAGCAGCTGGTGCTGGCGGATATCCGCGCCATCGGCACTAATACCATTGACGTCTATCCCGGCAAAGACTTTGGCGACGACGAGCCGCAGTATCAGCAGGCGCTGAAATACGACGATCTGGCGGCGATTCAGAAGCAGCCGTGGGTGAACTCCGCCACGCCTGCGGTTTCGCAGAACCTGCGTCTGCGCGTGGGCAACGTTGACGTGGCCGCCAGCGCTAACGGCGTGAGCGGAGACTACTTCAACGTTTACGGCATGACCTTCAGCGAAGGCGCGACCTTTAACGCCGAGCAGCTGGCGGGCAGGGCGCAGGTGGTGGTGCTGGACGCGAACTCGCGCAGGCAGCTCTTCCCCAACAAAGCCAACGTGGTGGGCGAGGTGATCCTGGTCGGCAACATGCCTGCCACGGTCATCGGCGTGGCGGAAGAGAAGCAGTCGATGTTTGGCAGCAGCAAGATACTGCGCGTCTGGCTGCCCTATACCACCATCTCAGGGCGGATTATGGGGCAGTCCTGGCTCAACTCCATCACGGTTCGCGTGAAGGAGGGCTACGACAGCGCGCTCGCCGAACAGCAGCTTGAGCGGCTGTTAACCCTGCGCCACGGGAAGAAAGATTTCTTCACCTGGAATATGGACGGCCTCTTGAAAACGGCGGAAAAGACCACACGTACTCTTCAGCTGTTCCTCACGCTGGTGGCGGTGATCTCGCTGGTCGTCGGCGGCATCGGGGTGATGAACATCATGCTGGTGTCGGTCACCGAGCGTACCCGGGAGATTGGCATTCGCATGGCGGTCGGGGCCCGGGCCAGCGACGTGCTGCAGCAGTTTTTGATTGAAGCCGTGCTGGTGTGTCTGGTCGGCGGGGCGATGGGCATTGCGCTCTCGATGATGATCGCGTTTGCGCTCCAGCTCTTTTTACCCGGCTGGGAGATTGGCTTCTCGCCGGTTGCCATTATTACCGCATTTTTGTGTTCGACCTTTACCGGCATTCTGTTTGGCTGGTTGCCCGCCCGCAACGCGGCGCGGCTGGATCCGGTGGACGCGCTGGCACGGGAATAACTCGAAAATAAAAATGCCAGCCGATCGGGCTGGCATTTTGACTGCGGGATGTACACAATAAAACAGAGAGCTATGCAACCGTCTCTGCTTCAACGGGTACGATTAGGCTTGCATGATTGCCTTTTGGTCCCTGATGTACATCGAACCGGACGGATTGCCCGGCTTTGAGCGTTCTGTAACCATCCATCTGAATGGTGGAATAGTGAGCGAAGATATCCTCGCCGCCGCCTTCGGGGCAGATGAAGCCAAACCCTTTGGCGTTGTTGAACCACTTAACAGTACCCATTTCCATGCTTCGACATCCTTCGTAAATCTTATAAGTTAAGATGGAATGAACCGGTGGTGGAGTGGGGGCTGTTCAAAACCTCGCCATCTCACGCTTGTACAATTTAGAGAAACGAAAGAAGTCGTCAAGCGTTTGGCGCTGGAGATGGGACAATAATCAACCAAAGTTTGAAGCAGTTAACGCTATTGCAATAGTTTGTGACAGACATCGCGGATGACAGTAATAGATGATTGTTATCTAACATCTGAGGTAGATTCAAAGTGGTTATGCATAATGGGTAAGACCAACGATTGGCTGGATTTCGACCAGCTGGCGGAAGACAAAGTGCGCGACGCGCTAAAACCGCCATCTATGTATAAAGTTATGTTAATGAACGATGATTACACGCCGATGGAATTTGTTATTGACGTGCTACAAAAGTTCTTTTCTTATGATGTAGAACGTGCAACGCAACTGATGCTTACCGTTCATTATCGTGGCAAAGCTATCTGCGGCATCTTCACAGCCGAAGTGGCGGAAACCAAAGTGGCGATGGTGAACGACTATGCGAGGGAGAACGAGCATCCGTTGCTGTGTACGCTGGAAAAAGCCTGATAAGGCATAAAATTGGGGGAGGTGCCTATGCTCAATCAAGAACTGGAACTCAGTTTAAACATGGCTTTCGCCAGAGCGCGTGAGCACCGACATGAGTTTATGACCGTCGAGCATTTACTGCTCGCACTGCTTAGCAACCCATCTGCCCGCGAAGCGCTGGAAGCCTGCTCCGTGGATCTGGTGGCGCTACGTCAGGAACTCGAAGCCTTCATCGAACAAACCACACCGGTGCTGCCAGCCAGTGAAGAAGAGCGCGACACGCAGCCGACGCTCAGCTTCCAGCGCGTGCTGCAGCGCGCGGTATTCCACGTCCAGTCTTCCGGACGTAGCGAAGTGACTGGCGCAAACGTCTTAGTCGCCATCTTCAGCGAGCAGGAGTCACAGGCTGCCTACCTGCTGCGCAAACACGAAGTCAGCCGCCTCGACGTGGTTAACTTTATTTCTCACGGAACGCGCAAAGACGAGCCTAACCAGGCATCGGATTCCAGCAATCAGGTCAATAACAATGAAGAGCAAGCAGGCGGGGAGGATCGTATGGAAAACTTCACCACCAACCTTAACCAGCTTGCTCGCGTTGGCGGTATCGACCCGCTGATTGGTCGCGATAAAGAGCTGGAGCGTGCGATCCAGGTACTGTGCCGTCGCCGCAAGAACAATCCGCTGCTGGTGGGTGAGTCAGGCGTGGGTAAAACCGCGATTGCCGAAGGGCTTGCCTGGCGCATTGTGCAGGGCGACGTGCCGGAAGTGATTGCCGACTGCACCATCTACTCGCTGGATATCGGCTCACTGCTGGCGGGTACGAAATACCGCGGTGATTTTGAAAAACGCTTTAAGGCGCTGTTAAAACAGCTGGAGCAGGACACCAACAGCATCCTGTTTATTGATGAGATCCACACCATCATCGGCGCAGGGGCGGCCTCCGGTGGCCAGGTGGATGCCGCGAACCTGATCAAACCGCTGCTCTCCAGCGGCAAGATCCGCGTGATTGGCTCCACGACCTACCAGGAGTTCAGCAACATCTTTGAGAAAGACCGCGCGCTTGCCCGCCGCTTCCAGAAAATCGACGTGACCGAGCCGTCCGTCGAGGAAACGGTGCAGATCATCAACGGCCTTAAACCGAAGTACGAAGCGCACCACGATGTGCGTTACACCGCGAAAGCGGTCCGTGCGGCGGTGGAGCTGGCGGTGAAATACATCAACGACCGTCATCTGCCGGATAAGGCGATTGACGTGATTGACGAGGCAGGGGCGCGTGCGCGCCTGATGCCGGCCAGCAAGCGTAAGAAAACCGTTAACGTGGCGGATATTGAGTCCGTGGTGGCCCGCATCGCGCGTATCCCTGAGAAGAGTGTTTCTCAGAGCGATCGCGATACGCTGCGCACCCTCGGCAATCGCCTGAAAATGCTGGTCTTTGGTCAGGATAAAGCCATTGAGGCCTTAACCGAAGCGATCAAGATGGCCCGCGCGGGGCTGGGGCATGACCACAAGCCTGTCGGTTCCTTCCTGTTCGCTGGCCCGACCGGCGTGGGGAAAACCGAGGTGACGGTTCAGCTCTCCAAAGCGCTGGGCATCGAGCTGCTGCGCTTTGATATGTCCGAGTATATGGAGCGTCACACCGTCAGCCGTTTGATTGGTGCGCCTCCGGGCTACGTGGGCTTTGACCAGGGCGGCCTCCTCACCGACGCGGTGATCAAGCATCCGCACGCGGTTCTGCTGCTCGATGAAATCGAGAAAGCACACCCGGACGTGTTCAACATCCTGCTGCAGGTGATGGACAACGGGACGCTGACCGACAACAACGGGCGCAAGGCGGACTTCCGCAACGTGGTGCTGGTGATGACCACCAACGCCGGTGTGCGTGAAACCGAGCGTAAATCCATCGGCCTGATCCACCAGGATAACAGCACCGATGCGATGGAGGAGATCAAGAAGATCTTCACGCCGGAGTTCCGTAACCGTCTGGACAACATTATCTGGTTCGATCACCTCTCTACCGACGTGATCCATCAGGTAGTGGACAAGTTCATCGTCGAGCTGCAGGTTCAGCTGGATCAGAAAGGCGTGTCGCTGGAAGTGAGCCAGGAGGCCCGCAACTGGCTGGCCGAGAAAGGCTACGACCGTGCGATGGGTGCCCGTCCGATGGCGCGCGTGATTCAGGACAACCTGAAGAAACCGCTGGCGAACGAGCTGCTGTTTGGCTCGCTGGTGGACGGCGGCCAGGTGACCGTGGCGCTGGACCAGGCGAAGAACGAACTGACGTACGATTTCCAGAGCGCGGCGAAGCACAAGCCGGAAGCGGCTCACTGAGTTATAAGGTAAAAGCAAAACGGCAACTTCGGTTGCCGTTTTTTTTGTTTTCTCACTCTCCCTGTGGGAGAGTGCCGGGATGAGGGCAACAGACCGCAGAGGAATTTTGCGAGGCGCTTTCCAGTTTCTTTCGAAGTCAGTTGCTGGATAAATCCACAGTAATAAAATGGCGGCGCACCTGCAAAATCAGGTGCCGGGATTGGCGTCCTGAAAGTGTGCACAAACAATCTTACGTGCATAAAGGATCACATATGACAGATATTAATAATTTCGCCCAACTTTACAGCGAACTCTCCCTCAACCCCGATCTCCCAACCCTGGCCGAGCGCTGCAAACTGCTCACCGAAATCCTCCTCGACTGCAAATCACTCCCGCAAACGCAGCCCGTTTGCCGCTGTCTCGGAGCTTATCTGGAAGAAGTGAAATCCGGCCTCACAGAATCAATACGTGATTTTCAGGTGGTGGAATTTGAGGACGAAGCGGAACAGCCGCGACAAAAAGAGTGGTTGCTTGAAGACACAGATACGAAATGCGACTACTGCCGGGCGTTAAACCATGTGCTGCTGGTGTCGCATTTTGACCGCGATATGTTGCCGCACCTCACGGGATTACTCCATGACATGGCTCATTCTATGGCGGGGGATTTAATCGCTCCTGTACAACCGTGGATGACAATACATCTTCCGACTCAGCAACACTAAAGCCATAAATAAAAAAGGCCGGGATAATCCCGACCTTTTAAATATTCATCTGCCATTACAGGCGAAAACAATTAGCGACTACGGAAGACAATGCGGCCTTTGCTCAGGTCGTACGGGGTCAGTTCAACAGTCACTTTGTCGCCCGTCAAAATGCGGATGTAGTTTTTGCGCATTTTACCGGAGATGTGCGCAGTTACCACGTGACCGTTTTCCAGCTCTACGCGAAACATGGTATTAGGCAACGTATCAAGTACGGTACCCTGCATTTCAATATTGTCTTCTTTGGCCATCTAATCCTCTGGGGTATCACTACCAAGTTTTGAACCGGCAAGATAATGCCGAAATTCATCAATTAAGTAAAGAATTGCGCGATTAAAACGCAGCAAAACAGTTTCGGCGCATTGCCCAAGCGTCACGGTACAACCGAACAGGAAGCGCATTCGTAAAGGGGAGACAACAGGATAAACGTCAGGACGTTATCTGAAGCGAGGGTCCCAAACGGCGGCGGGGCAACAGGCAGAAGCTACTCTGCGGCATAATTATAACACCCTCACAAAAAATATGCGGAAAACATTTAGGCATTGGGCATAAAGAGCGTTCTCGGTATCCAGAAGTCGCGCGGGAGCTTCTCCTGACGGCTGGCATCCAGCTGTTCGATGTACTGGCGTCGTGGAATTTCAACGGCACCCAGGGAGGCGGTATGCTCGTTGAGCACCTGACAATCGATCAGGCGTCCGCCGCGCCGGGCAAACGCCTCGCAGAAGACCAGCAGCGCGGTTTTCGAGGCGTTAACCGCACGAGAGAACATCGACTCGCCGCAAAACAGCGTCCCTTGCGCCACGCCGTACATGCCGCCGACGAGTGCTCCGCCTTCCCACACCTCAATGGAGTGGGCGTAGCCAAGCTCATGAAGCTGGTGGTAGGCGGTAATGATATCGCGGGTTATCCATGTCCCTTCATAGCGGTCTTCAGCACAGCCTTCAATGACCTGACCAAAGGCGTGGTTGAGGGTAACGCGGTAGGGTGATTTCGCATGGAAACGCTTCATGCTGCGGCTCGCGTGAAACTGCGCTGGCCACAGCACGGCACGCGGATCGGGGGACCACCATAAAATCGGATCGCCGGGAGAAAACCAGGGGAAAATACCGCGCTGATACGCCATTAATAATCGAGCGGGACTGAGGTCACCGCCAAGGGCCAGCAGCCCGTTGGGCTCACGCAGCGCCCCTTCCGGAGAAGGGAACGCGATGTTATGACGAGAAAGCTGGACCAGGCGCATGACAGCAAAACTCCAGTACGCGAGTGAGGACGCTACAAATATAGTCTACAGACGCTGTTTAAACTGGTAGTAGCGACCTTGTTTCGCCAACAGCTCTGCGTGACTACCTTGCTCAATAATGTGTCCGTTGTCCATCACAATTATCCGATCAAAACTCGCCAGTCCACGCAGGCGGTGTGTGACCATCAGCACGGTTTTGCCGGTCATGACATTTGCCAGTAAATCAAGGATTTGGCTTTCGGTTGTGGCGTCCAGTCCTTCGGTGGGCTCGTCGAGCAGCATCAGCGGCGCATCGTGCAGCAGCGCGCGCGCAATGGCCAGACGGCGCAGCTCACCGCCGGAGAGCTGACGGCCGCCTTCGCCCAGCCAGCTGTTCAGCCCCTCGTCCTCAAGCAGCTTTTGCAGTCCGACCTGCTCCAGCACGCCACGAAGCGCATCATCAGAGGCCTCTGGCGCGGCCAGCAGCAGGTTATCGCGCAGGGTGGCGCTAAACAGATGCACGCGCTGTGGAACGACGCTCACGGTCTTGCGCAGGGCCTGCTCGCTGAAATCGGTCAGCAACGTGTTATTAAAACGAATCTGACCGCGCTGCGGATCCCAGGCGCGGGTCAGCAACTGCAGCAGCGTCGATTTACCGCAGCCGGTACGGCCGAGGATCGCCATCCGCTGTCCTGCGTTAACAGAAAGGTTGATACCGTCCAGCGCGTTCTGCGCCTGTTTGTCGTAGGCGAAGGTGACACCTTCCAGCGTTAGCGCAACCTGCTCTGGTACCGCAGTTTGCCCGGCACTGAACGTGACTTCAGGCTCCTGTTCGGCAATCTGCGTGATGCGCAGGGCAGAGGCGATCACCTGACCCAGATGCTGGAAGGCGCCCGTCACCGGGGCCAGCGCCTCAAACGCCGCCAGCGCGCAGAAGACGAAAAGGGCAATAAGAGGACCCGGCTGTGAATTCCCGCCGACATCGCCGGAGGCCAGCCACAGCATGGCAATCACCGCCACGCCGCCGATCAGCATCATCAGCGCCTGAGAAAAGGCCGTCAGCTCCGACTGGCGGCGCTGGGCCTCATGCCAGTTAAGTTCCGTACTTTCCATCCGGGCGCGATAGCGCTTGCTGGCGCCAAAAATCGTCAGCTCTGCCTGCCCCTGAAGCCAGGAGGTGAGCTGCTGGCGGTAGTCCCCGCGCAGGCGCGTCAGGTTTTCCCCGGTGGATTTTCCGGCGCGGTAAAACAGCGGCGGCAGAACGATCAGCGTCAGCAGCATGATCCCGCCCAGCGTCAGCGCAACGGGAACATCCAGAACAGACAGCCCTAGCGTGACCACCACAATCACCACAAACGCGCCCACGATCGGGGAAATCACGCGCAGATACAGGTGATCCAGCGTGTCGACATCCGCGACGACACGGTTAAGGAGCTCACCCTGACGAAAACGCGCCAGCCCGGCAGGGGAGAGGGGCAGCAGTTTGCTGAAGGTGTAGATGCGCAGGTGCTGCAGCACGCGGAAAGTGGCGTCGTGGCTGACCAGCCGTTCGAAATAGCGTCCGGCAGTACGGGTGATGGCGGTACCGCGAACACCGGCAGCCGGGAGCATATAGTTGAAGCTGTACAATCCGGCAAAGCCCGCGACGGCCGAAGCCGACAGGAACCAGCCGGAAAGCGTGAGCAGGCCGATGCTGGCGAGCAGCGTAACAATCGCCAGCACAATCCCCAGCGTCAGCATCCATTTGTGGCGTTTATAGAGCGCAAGATAAGGCAGCAGAGCACGCATCAGATGTCCTCCTGACGGTTCGCCAGCAGGGCGGCAAACGGCCCCTGCGCGGCAACGAGAGAGGCGTAATCGCCTTGCTCAACAATACGGCCATTCTCCATGACCCAGATCTGGTCCCAGTCGGCAATGCCTTCCAGCTGATGGGTGACCATCAGGGTGGTTTGCTGCCGGGAGGCGGCGTTCAGGGCCTCCATTACGCGCTGTTCGCTGTGGGCATCCAGGCTGGCGGCAGGCTCATCCAGCAGCATCAGCTGGCATGGGTTAAGCAGCGCGCGGGCAACCGCCACACGCTGCGCCTGTCCGACCGATAGCCCGGCGGACTGGTCGCCGACCACGGAATCAACCCCTTGCGGAAGCAGCGGCAGAAACTCGCTGACCCATGCACGGTCGAGAACCGATTGCAGTTCATCTTCACGCGCGTCCGGGCGCGCCAGAAGCACATTTTCGCGCAGCGTAGCGGCGGGAAGCTGCGGGTTTTGGCCCACCCAGCTGAGCTGTTTACGCCAGGCGTCTGGATCGAGGTTGCGCAGTTCGGTTTTGTTGATCCGCAGTGAACCCGTGTAGGCCATAAAACCGGATAGCGCATTCAGCAGCGAGCTTTTCCCGGAACCGCTGGTGCCGACGAGCACCACGCGTTGTCCGGCAGGCAAGGTAAAGGTCAGCGGACCCGCGAGCACTTTGCCTTCCGGTGACAGAATGGAAAAATCCTGCGCTTCAATGGTCACGGGCTCTTTAGCATTCAGCGTCACATCACCCCGCTCCGGGTGTGCCAGCGGCGTTTCCAGGAACGTTTTCAGGCTATCGGCTGCGCCAACCGCCTGCGCTTTGGCGTGATAGAAGGTCCCCAGATCGCGAAGCGGCTGGAAAAACTCCGGGGCCAGGATCAGGGCCAGGAACCCGGCAGAAAGGGTCACCGCCGTGCCGTAATGGCCGAAATCCAGCGCGCCAAGGTAGGAGAAGCCAAAGTAGACCGCCACGAGGGCAATCGACAGTGAGGTAAAGAATTCCAGTACGCCGGAAGATAAGAAGGCGAGGCGTAACACTTCCATGGTGCGCTGACGGAAGTCCTGCGATGCCTGGCGAATATTTTCGGTTTCCGCTTCACCGCGGCCAAAAATGCGTAACGTCTCCATGCCGCGAAGACGATCGAGGAAATGGCCGCTCAGGCGACCTAACGCCAGGAAGTTACGGCGGTTGGCATCCGCGGCCCCCATGCCGACCAGCGCCATAAACAGCGGGATCAGCGGGGCGGTGCCCATCAGAATCAACGCAGCCATCCAGTTCACGGGGAAGATGGCGATGACGATCAGCAGCGGAACGAAGACGGCAAGGGCCATCTGCGGCAGATAGCGCGCATAGTAGTCGTGCATATCGTCAATCTGCTCAAGGATCAGCGTCGCCCAGCTACCGGCCGGTTTACCCTGGATCCACGCGGGCCCGGCTTCCTGAAGGCGATCCAGCACCTGACGACGGATCTCGTAGCGGATGTGCTGTCCGGCGTGAAAACCGACGCGCTCACGCAGCCATACCACCCAGGCGCGCAGGATAAAAATCAGGATCAGGACAATAAAGGGCAGCAACAGCGCTTCGCGCGGGATGTTCTCCATGATCATGTGATTAAGAATGCGGGCCAGCAGCCATGCCTGGGCAACAATCAACAGGCCGCTAACGAATCCCAGGAGACGGGAAATCGTAAGCCAGCGGCGGGAAATAACGCTTTGCTGTTTCAGCCAGCGTGTTAACTCTTGTTGACGGGTTTTTTCCATTGCGTACTTTGCAGGTGACGTTATTAGAAATTGGGCAGCGCAATGTTACAACGGGGAGACAATAAAGGCGACTTATCGCCGCCTTTATTTACGTTTGTTACTGACTTGTAAAGATTATTTACCTTGTTCAGCCAGTCCATCGAGGTAGCGTTCAGCGTCCAGCGCGGCCATACAGCCGGTGCCCGCAGAGGTAATCGCCTGACGATAAATGTGGTCCATCACGTCGCCAGCCGCGAACACGCCCGGGATGCTGGTCTGGGTCGCGTTACCGTGAATGCCGGACTGCACTTTGATGTAGCCGTTTTCCAGCTCCAGCTGACCGTCGAAGATCGCGGTGTTCGGGCTGTGACCGATCGCCACAAACAGACCCGCCACTTCAAGCGTTTCGACGTTGTCGGTGTTCTGGGTATCGCGGATACGCAGACCGGCAACGCCCATCTGGTCGCCCGTCACCTCTTCCAGGGTACGGTTGGTGTGCAGCACGATGTTGCCGCTTGCCACTTTATCCATCAGACGTTTGATCAGGATCTTCTCCGCGCGGAAGGTTTCGCGACGGTGGATCAGGTGCACCTCTGAGGCAATGTTCGCCAGGTAGAGCGCTTCTTCCACTGCGGTGTTGCCGCCGCCGATAACCGCGACTTTCTGATTGCGGTAGAAGAAACCGTCACAGGTTGCGCAGGCAGAGACGCCGCGGCCTTTGAACGCTTCTTCGGATGGCAGACCGAGGTAACGGGCAGAGGCGCCGGTGGCGATGATCAGCGCGTCACAGGTGTATTCGCCGCTGTCGCCCGTCAGGCGGAACGGACGGTTCTGCAGATCGACCTTATTGATGTGGTCGAACAGAATTTCGGTTTCGAATTTGGCGGCATGCTCGTGCATACGTTCCATCAGCAGCGGCCCGGTCAGGTCGTTCGGGTCCCCTGGCCAGTTTTCCACTTCGGTGGTGGTGGTCAGCTGACCGCCTTTTTCCATACCGGTGATGAGCACCGGGTGCAGGTTAGCGCGTGCAGCATAGACCGCTGCGGTATATCCCGCAGGTCCAGAACCAAGGATTAGCAGCTTACTGTGTTTGGCCGTGCCCATGAGATCCCCATTGTTGTTGGCAGACATTTGGCTGGATTGTAGGGAATTTGTTGCCGTAAAAAAAGAGCGCAGCAATTTTGATATCAATCTGTGTAATAGCCACGGACGATGAATGAGGCGCTATAACATCACGCTTTCTCCTGAAAATCGCTCGTTTGTAAGGCAATAAAATGAGGATTAATACCCTGCCGTAATGAATATCCGGCATGTTGTACTAAAAAACGATGTTTTGCTTTGACAATCCCCTGCGCTTTTGCGAAAACATTCAAGGAAGAAAAAAAACCGCGTTAACCGTATGCCGCATAGGCATGCACGTAAATGCCATTTTTACCGGGTCAGTGAAATCTACGCATGGCGTGGACAGACGCCATACGTGATGTCGGTGACTGCCTTCGGGCAACGGTCTTCTTACCAACAGAACCCGAATCCGCATCGCGTCTAATACATAATCAGGCGATGTGATGACTAACGGGTACAGGCTCTGAACAGTGATGTGCACAGGGTCCAGGCAGGAGTAGGGAAGGAATACAGAGAGACAATAATAATGGTAGATAGCAAGAAGCGCCCTGGCAAAGATCTCGACCGTATCGATCGTAACATTCTTAATGAATTGCAAAAGGATGGGCGTATTTCCAACGTCGAGCTTTCAAAACGTGTGGGACTTTCCCCGACGCCGTGCCTTGAGCGTGTGCGCCGACTGGAAAGACAGGGTTTTATTCAGGGCTATACGGCTCTGCTGAACCCGCATTATCTGGATGCCTCACTTCTGGTATTTGTTGAGATTACTCTGAATCGTGGTGCGCCGGATGTGTTTGAGCAATTTAACGCCGCTGTACAAAAACTTGAAGAAATTCAAGAGTGTCACCTGGTGTCCGGTGATTTCGACTACCTGTTGAAAACCCGTGTGCCTGATATGTCCGCCTACCGTAAGCTGCTGGGGGAAACCCTGCTGCGTCTACCAGGCGTGAACGACACCCGTACATATGTGGTGATGGAAGAGGTCAAACAGAGCAATCGTCTGGTTATTAAGACGCGCTAACACGGAACAGGTGCAAAATCAGCGTAGTTTGATTACACTCCTGTTAATCCATACAGCAACAGTGCCGGGGAGTCCCGGCGCTGTTGTCCGTTTTAGCAAACAGGCAGGATATGCCTGATACCTGGAGAGCCTTTTTTGAGCCAGGAATACACTGAAGACAAAGAAGTCACACTATCGAAGCTAAGCAGCGGACGTCGTCTCCTCGAGGCTTTGCTGATTGTTATTGCCCTTTTTGCCGTCTGGCTGATGGCAGCCTTACTCAGTTTCAACCCCTCAGATCCCAGCTGGTCACAAACGGCATGGCATGAGCCTATCCATAATTTAGGCGGTGTCCCCGGTGCCTGGCTTGCGGACACGCTGTTCTTCATTTTCGGTGTGATGGCCTACACCCTTCCCGTCATTATCATAGGCGGATGCTGGTTTGCGTGGCGTCATCGTCAGAACGATGATTACATCGACTATTTCGCCGTGTCGCTGCGCCTGATTGGCGCGCTGGCCCTGATCCTCACCTCGTGCGGGCTGGCAGCGATAAATGCGGATGATATCTGGTACTTCGCCTCGGGCGGGGTGATCGGCAGCTTACTCAGTTCTGCGCTACAGCCGATGCTGCACAGCAGCGGCGGCACGCTGGCGCTGCTGTGCATCTGGGCGGCCGGGCTGACGTTGTTCACCGGCTGGTCCTGGGTGAGCATTGCCGAGAAAATCGGCAGTTTTATCCTCACCATTCTGACCTTCGCCAGCAACCGTACCCGTCGTGACGATACGTGGGTTGATGAAGACGAGTACGAAGATGAAGAGGAAGATGACGCGCCTGTGCAGCGTCGTGAGTCTCGTCGTGCGCGTATTCTGCGCGGCGCGCTGGCACGTCGTCAGCGTGTTGCTGAGAAATTTGCCAACCCGCTAGGCCGTAAAACCGATGCGGCGCTGTTCTCCGGAAAACGCATGGATGAAGACGAGCAGGTTGAATACCGCGCGGCGGGTGCCGCCGTCGATCCTGACGATGTTCTCTTCTCCGGCAACCGCGCGATGCCAGGTGATTTTGACGAATACGATCCGCTGTTAAACGGCCATTCTGTTACCGAACCGGTTGCGGCAGCCGCAGCCGCGACGACCGCTGCGCAGGCGTATGCCGCGCCTGTTGAAGCGGTAACGCCATCTGCTCCGGTTTCGCCGCCGGAATCCGTTATTCAGCAGCCGCAGGTTGACTGGCAGACTGCGCCCGGCGTTCACACGCCGGAGCCTGTTATCGCGCCTGAACCTGAAAGCTATATCCCTGTGCAGCAGGAGCAGTGGCAGCAGCCTTATCAGCCGCCGCAGCCTGCGTATGAACCGCAGGATTACCCGCACTACGAACAGCCTGCGGCCCAACCTTATCAGGAGTATGTGCCTGAACCGGTTGAACCTGTGCAGCCTTATGTAGAGCCGCAGCCTGAACCTGAAATCGTGGAAGAGGTAAAACCCTCTCGTCCACCAATGTACTATTTTGAAGAAGTTGAAGAGCGTCGTGCGCGTGAACGCGAGCAGCTGGCGGCCTGGTACCAGCCTGTGCCTGAACCGGTGCAGGAGCCGGTGACGAAAGCGCCTTCTGTTTCCGTTCCGCCGGTCGCCCCTACGCCTGCTGTCGCACCCGTAGCGGAAAGCGTGAAGCAGGCTACCGCGGCCGCAGCCGTGGCGGCACCTGTCTTTAGCCTGGCAACCGGGGGCGCGCCACGTCCTCAGGTGAAGGAGGGGATTGGCCCGCAACTGCCTCGCCCTAACCGCGTTCGCGTTCCAACCCGTCGAGAGCTTGCCTCGTATGGTATCAAGCTGCCTTCCCAACGTATGGCCGAAGAGAAAGCGCGCGAGCCTGAGTACGAAGATGACGCCGATGAAATGCAGCAGGACGAGCTGGCCCGCCAGTTCGCTGCGCAGCAGAATCAACGCTACGGTGAAGAATACCAGCATGATGAACCGCTGCTGGAAGACGAAGAGGACGCGGCTGAAGCAGAACTGGCGCGCCAGTTTGCCGCCACCCAGCAGCAGCGCTATTCCGGTGAACAACCGGCGGGGGCAAATCCGTTCTCGCTGTCTGATTTTGAATTCTCGCCGATGAAGGATCTGGTGGATGATGGCCCGAGCGAGCCTTTATTCACCCCGAGCGTGATGCCGGAAGCAGAGCCTGTGCGCCAGCAGCCAGCACCACAGGCCTACGCGCAGCCGCATCAACCTGTTCAGCAGCCGTATGCCCAACCGCAGCAGCCGCCGCAGTTCCAGCAGCCTGCGCCTCAGCAGCAGGAAAGCCTGATTCACCCGCTGCTGATGCGTAACGGTGACAGCCGTCCGCTGCAGCGTCCAAGCACGCCGCTGCCGTCTCTGGATCTGTTAACGCCGCCGCCGTCTGAAGTGGAACCGGTCGATACCTTCGCGCTCGAACAAATGGCGCGTCTGGTCGAAGCCCGTCTGGCTGACTTCCGCATCAAGGCGGACGTGGTGAACTACTCGCCGGGTCCTGTTATCACCCGTTTTGAACTGAACCTGGCGCCTGGCGTAAAAGCCGCGCGTATTTCCAACCTGTCCCGCGATCTGGCGCGTTCTCTCTCGACCGTTGCGGTGCGTGTGGTGGAAGTGATCCCAGGCAAACCTTACGTTGGGCTTGAGCTGCCGAACAAGAAACGTCAGACCGTCTACCTGCGTGAAGTGCTGGATAACACCAAATTCCGCGATAACCCATCCCCGCTGACCGTGGTGCTGGGTAAAGATATCGCGGGCGATCCGGTGGTGGCCGATCTCGCCAAAATGCCTCACCTGCTTGTCGCGGGTACTACCGGCTCCGGTAAGTCCGTCGGTGTGAACGCCATGATCCTCAGCATGCTTTATAAAGCGCAGCCGGAAGATGTGCGTTTCATCATGATCGACCCGAAAATGCTCGAACTGTCGGTCTACGAAGGCATCCCGCATCTGCTGACCGAAGTGGTCACCGACATGAAGGACGCTGCCAACGCCCTGCGCTGGAGCGTCAATGAGATGGAACGCCGCTACAAGCTGATGTCTGCGCTGGGCGTGCGTAACCTGGCCGGTTATAACGAGAAAATTGCCCAGGCGGTGCGCATGGGACGTCCGATCCCGGATCCTTACTGGAAGCCGGGAGACAGCATGGATGCCCAGCATCCGGTCCTGGAAAAGCTGCCTTATATCGTCGTACTGGTCGATGAGTTCGCTGACCTGATGATGACCGTCGGTAAGAAAGTGGAAGAGCTGATTGCCCGTCTGGCGCAGAAAGCGCGTGCGGCCGGTATTCACCTTGTGCTGGCAACCCAGCGTCCTTCCGTGGACGTTATCACCGGTCTGATTAAAGCGAACATTCCGACGCGTATCGCCTTTACCGTATCCAGTAAAATTGACTCCCGTACCATTCTTGACCAGGGCGGCGCAGAGTCGCTGCTGGGTATGGGTGACATGCTCTATTCCGGCCCGAACTCCACCTCTCCGGTGCGTGTCCACGGTGCGTTCGTCCGCGATGAGGAAGTTCACGCCGTCGTGCAGGACTGGAAAGCGCGCGGTCGTCCACAATATGTTGACGGCATTACCAATGACACCGAAAGTGAAGGCGGCGGCGGTGGCTTCGACGGCGGTGAAGAGCTGGATCCGTTATTCGACCAGGCGGTTAACTTCGTTACCGAAAAACGCAAAGCGTCCATCTCTGGCGTGCAGCGCCAGTTCCGCATCGGCTATAACCGCGCAGCGCGTATCATCGAGCAGATGGAAGCGCAGGGCATTGTGAGCGAGCAGGGGCATAACGGTAACCGCGAGGTGCTGGCGCCGCCGCCGTTTGATTAACCTTCAGCGATTGCAAAGAAGGGTAAATCAGCCAAAATTAAGCATTTTCTTCTGTCGCCTGCCTTCGGGCAGGTCCAGAATAGAAGACGGAAACCCCATACCGGGAAGACGTATTTTAAGGAATAACAATGAAAAAAATCGCCATCGCCTGTGCATTACTCACCAGTTTTGTCGCCAGCAGCGTCTGGGCTGATGCAGCCAGCGACCTTAAAAGCCGACTGGATAAAGTAAGCAGCTTCCACGCCAGCTTCACGCAAAAAGTGACTGACGGCAGCGGCAACGCGGTGCAGGAAGGCCAGGGAGATTTGTGGGTAAAACGCCCAAATCTGTTCAACTGGCACATGACCCAGCCGGATGAGAGCATCCTGGTGTCAGACGGTAAAACCTTATGGTTCTTTAATCCGTTTGTTGAGCAGGCAACGGCGACCTGGCTCAAAGATGCCACCAGCAATACGCCGTTTATGCTGATTGCCCGTAACCAGTCCAGCGACTGGCAGCAGTACAATATTAAACAGACGGGTGACGAGTTTGTCCTGACGCCGAAAGGCAGCAACGGCAACCTGAAGCAGTTCACCATTAACGTAAGCACCAACGGTACTATTAATCAGTTTGGCGCGGTTGAGCAGGACGATCAGCGCAGCAGCTACCAGCTCAAGTCTCAGCAGAACGGCGCCGTTGATGCATCGAAATTCACCTTTACCCCGCCGCAGGGCGTAACGGTGGACGATCAACGCAATAAGTAAGAGGCGTGAGTGGGCAATCTGTCGCTCGATTTTTCAGATAATGCGTTTCAACCTCTGGCCGCTCGCATGCGGCCAGAAAATTTAGCGCAGTACATCGGCCAGCAGCACCTGCTGGCTGCCGGTAAGCCATTGCCGCGCGCCATTGAGGCCGGGCATCTTCACTCCATGATTCTCTGGGGTCCTCCTGGCACCGGCAAGACCACGCTTGCAGAAGTGATCGCCCGCTATGCCAACGCGGACGTTGAACGCATCTCGGCGGTCACCTCCGGCGTGAAAGAGATCCGTGAGGCGATCGAGCGCGCGCGACAGAACCGCAATGCCGGGCGGCGCACCATCCTCTTCGTGGACGAAGTTCACCGCTTTAACAAGAGCCAGCAGGATGCCTTCCTGCCGCATATTGAAGACGGCACGATCTTCTTCATCGGTGCGACCACCGAAAACCCGTCGTTTGAACTGAACTCGGCGCTGCTGTCCCGCGCGCGCGTTTACCTGCTCAAATCGCTGACCACCGAGGATATCGAAAAGGTTCTCACTCAGGCGATGGACGACAAAGCGCGCGGCTATGGCGGACAGGATATCGTTCTGCCTGATGACACGCGTCGTGCGATTGCCGAGCTGGTCAATGGCGATGCGCGCCGGGCGCTGAATACGCTGGAAATGATGGCCGATATGGCCGAAGTCGACGATGCCGGGAAGCAGGTGCTGAAGCAGGAACTGCTCACCGAAATTGCCGGGGAGCGCAGCGCGCGTTTCGATAACAAAGGCGACCGTTTTTACGACCTGATCTCGGCGCTGCATAAGTCAGTGCGCGGCAGCGCGCCGGATGCGGCGCTTTACTGGTACGCGCGCATTATCACTGCGGGCGGCGATCCGTTATATGTCGCGCGTCGCTGCCTGGCAATTGCGTCAGAAGATGTCGGTAATGCCGATCCCCGCGCCATGCAGGTCGCGCTGTCGGCCTGGGACTGCTTCACTCGCGTTGGACCCGCGGAAGGCGAGCGCGCCATTGCGCAGGCGATTGTCTATCTGGCCTGCGCGCCGAAAAGCAATGCAGTTTATACCGCGTTCAAAGCGGCGATGTCTGACGCTCGCGAACGCCCGGACTACGACGTGCCGGTTCATCTGCGTAACGCGCCGACCAAGCTGATGAAAGAGATGGGTTACGGGCAGGAGTATCGCTACGCTCACGACGAACCCAATGCCTACGCTGCCGGGGAGGAATATTTCCCGCAGGAGATGGCACAAACGCGCTATTATCACCCCACAAACAGAGGTCTTGAAGGCAAGATTGGTGAAAAGCTCACCTGGCTCGCCGGACAGGATCAAAATAGCCCTATAAAACGCTACCGTTAGTTCAATCGTTGCGGTAATGTTGGCAATGTATCCTTGTGGCCGCAGGCTGTGGCCACATTTTCCTATTTTAATTCGATAAGCACAGGATAAGCATGCTCGATCCCAATCTGCTGCGTAATGAGCCAGACGCAGTCGCTGAAAAACTGGCACGCCGGGGCTTTAAGCTGGATGTAGATAAGCTGCGCGCTCTCGAAGAGCGTCGTAAAGTTCTGCAGGTACAAACTGAAAATCTGCAGGCAGAGCGTAACTCGCGATCGAAATCCATCGGCCAGGCGAAAGCGCGCGGGGAAGATATTGAGCCATTACGCCTGGAAGTGAACAAACTGGGTGAAGAACTGGATCAGGCGAAAGCTGAACTGGATGTTCTTCAGGCCGAAATTCGTGATATTGCCCTGGCTATCCCGAATATTCCTGACGACAGCGTGCCTGTCGGCAAAGACGAAAACGACAACGTTGAAGTGAAACGCTGGGGTATGCCTCGTGAGTTTGACTTCGAAGTGCGCGATCACGTGACGCTGGGCGAAATGCACGCGGGCCTGGACTTTGCGGCAGCGGTGAAGCTGACCGGTTCTCGCTTCGTGGTGATGAAAGGTCAGATTGCCCATCTGCACCGCGCGCTGGCGCAGTTCATGCTGGATCTGCACACCGAGCAGCACGGCTATAGCGAAACCTACGTGCCGTATCTGGTCAATCACGATACGCTGTACGGTACGGGCCAGCTGCCGAAGTTTGCCGGCGATCTGTTCCATACCCGCCCGCTGGACGAGGAAGCCGACAGCAGCAACTACGCGCTGATCCCAACCGCTGAAGTGCCGCTGACTAACCTCGTGCGTGATGAGATCATTGATGAAGACGACCTGCCGATTAAGCTGACAGCGCACTCTCCGTGCTTCCGTTCTGAAGCAGGGTCTTACGGTCGCGACACGCGCGGCCTGATCCGTATGCACCAGTTCGACAAAGTTGAGATGGTGCAGATCGTCCGTCCTGAAGAATCTATGGACGCGCTGGAAGAGATGACCGGCCACGCTGAAAAAGTGCTGGAGCTGCTGGGGCTGCCGTACCGTCGTATGGCCCTGTGTACCGGCGATATGGGCTTTGGCGCCTGCAAGACTTTCGATCTGGAAGTGTGGGTGCCTGCGCAGAACACCTATCGTGAGATCTCCTCCTGCTCTAACGTCTGGGATTTCCAGGCGCGCCGCATGCAGGCTCGCTGCCGCAGCAAATCTGACAAGAAAACCCGTCTGGTGCATACCCTGAACGGTTCTGGTCTGGCTGTAGGTCGTACCCTGGTTGCCGTGCTGGAAAACTACCAGCAGGCAGACGGTCGCATTGAGATCCCGGAAGTGCTGCGTCCGTACATGAAAGGCCAGCAGTACATCGGCTAATAATTTGTCTTAAAACAAAAAAGCGCCTCAGGGCGCTTTTTTTATGCCTTTGATTTGATACGAAGCAATAACCTCTCCCTCTAAAGTAGTAATACTCCTCCGAATGAAAGTCAGCATAAAAAGCTGATAACCAAGAAATTCGTTATATATAAAAATACATAGCGGTTCGCGCCGCCTTTCTTTTCTTTGTGAGCAACCAAAGTGAGTCTCTATGAAAATCAACGCGCCTGAAGCATTAATGGCTGCCGAGGTCACTCGCCGTGGGTTGATGAAAACCACGGCAATTGGCGGACTGGCCGTAGCCAGTAGTGCCTTCACGCTCCCTTTTACCCGACTGGCGTCGGCGGCAGATGCACTGTCTCCGGCTACCACGCCGGAAAAAGTGGTGTGGAGTGCCTGTACCGTCAACTGCGGTAGCCGTTGTCCGCTGCGAATGCATGTGGTGGATGGTGAAATTAAATATGTCGAAACCGACAATACCGGGGACGATAACTACGAAGGGTTACATCAGGTTCGTGCGTGTTTGCGTGGTCGCTCAATGCGTCGTCGCGTCTATAACCCGGACCGCCTGAAGTATCCAATGAAGCGCGTCGGTAAGCGTGGGGAAGGGAAATTCGAGCGTATTAGCTGGGATGAAGCCTACGACATTATCGCCACCAATATGCAGCGCCTTATCAAAGAGTACGGCAACGAGTCCATCTACCTGAACTACGGCACCGGGACGCTGGGCGGCACGCTGACCCGCTCCTGGCCGCCGGGCAAAACGCTGGTGGCGCGCCTGATGAACTGCTGCGGCGGTTATCTCAATCACTATGGCGACTACTCTTCCGCGCAGATCGCTGCTGGGCTGAACTACACTTACGGCGGCTGGGCGGACGGCAACAGTCCGTCCGATATCGAAAACAGCAAGCTGGTCGTGCTGTTTGGTAACAATCCGGGCGAAACCCGTATGAGCGGCGGTGGGGTAACCTACTACCTCGAACAGGCCCGCGCCAAATCGAATGCCCGCATGATCATCATCGATCCGCGCTACACCGACACCGGTGCCGGACGTGAAGACGAGTGGATCCCAATCCGTCCGGGCACCGATGCGGCATTGGTTTCAGCGCTGGCATGGGTGATGATCACCGAAAACCTCGTCGATCAACCTTTCCTGGATAAATACTGCGTCGGCTATGACGAGAAAACCCTGCCAGCCAGCGCGCCTGCTAACGGGCATTACAAAGCCTACATTCTCGGTCAGGGCAGCGATGGCGTGGCGAAAACGCCAGAGTGGGCGTCCACCATCACCGGGATCCCGGTGGAGCGTATCGTTCAGCTGGCGCGTGAGATTGGCTCAGCCAAACCGGCCTACATTAGCCAGGGCTGGGGCCCGCAGCGTCATGCGAACGGCGAAATCGCGACCCGTGCCATCTCTATGCTCTCCATTCTGACGGGTAACGTGGGCATTCACGGCGGTAACACCGGCGCGCGTGAAGGCTCATATGAAGTGCCGTTTGAACGTATGCCGACGCTGGATAACCCTGTTCAGACCAGCATCTCCATGTTTATGTGGACCGATGCGATCGAACGTGGCCCGGAAATGACCGCACTGCGCGACGGCGTGCGCGGCAAAGACAAGCTGGATGTGCCGATCAAGATGATCTGGAACTATGCCGGTAACTGTCTCATTAACCAGCACTCTGAAATCAACCGCACCCATGAAATCCTGCAGGATGATAAGAAGTGCGAGATGATTGTGGTGATCGACTGCCACATGACCTCCTCGGCGAAATATGCCGATATCCTGCTGCCGGACTGTACCGCCTCTGAGCAGATGGATTTCGCCCTGGACGCCTCCTGCGGCAACATGTCCTACGTGATCTTTACCGATCAGGCCATTAAACCGCGCTTCGAGTGCAAAACCATCTATGAGATGACCTCTGAGCTGGCGAAACGTCTTGGCGTTGAGCAGCAGTTTACCGAGGGACGTACTCAGGAAGGGTGGATGCGCCATCTGCATGAACTCTCCCGTAAGGCAATCCCTGATCTGCCGGATTTCGATACCTTCCGCAAGCAGGGTATGTACAAACAGCGCGATCCGGAAGGGCACCACGTGGCGTACAAAGCCTTCCGCGAAGATCCGCAGGCGAACCCGCTGACCACGCCGTCGGGCAAAATCGAAATCTACTCCGAAGAGCTGGCAAAAATCGCGTCGACCTGGGAGCTGCCGGAAGGGGACGTTATCGATCCGCTGCCGATCTACACGCCTGGTTTTGAAAACTATAACGATCCGCTGACGGCGAAATTCCCGCTGCAGCTGACCGGTTTCCACTACAAAGCGCGCGTGCACTCTACCTACGGCAACGTCGACGTACTGAAAGCCGCCTGCCGTCAGGAGATGTGGATCAACCCGATGGATGCCAAATCACGCGGCATCAGCAATGGCGATCGCGTGCGTATCTTCAACGGTCGCGGCGAGGTGCACATTGAAGCTAAGGTGACGCCGCGCATGATGCCAGGCGTGGTGGCGCTGGGAGAAGGGGCCTGGTACAGCCCCGATGCCAACCGCATCGACCAGGCGGGCAGTATTAACGTACTGACCACGCAGCGTCCGTCGCCGCTGGCGAAGGGCAACCCATCCCACACAAACCTTGTCCAGGTTGAAAAGGTTTAAGGAGTAGCCGATGACAACCCAGTATGGATTTTTTATTGATTCCAGCCGTTGCACCGGGTGCAAAACCTGCGAGCTGGCCTGTAAAGACTACAAAGACCTGACCCCGGACGTCAGCTTCCGCCGTATTTACGAATACGCCGGGGGCGACTGGCAGGAAGATAACGGCGTCTGGCATCAGAACGTCTTTGCCTATTACCTGTCGATTGCCTGCAACCACTGTGAAGATCCGGCCTGCACCAAGGTCTGCCCGAGCGGGGCGATGCACAAGCGTGAAGACGGCTTTGTGGTGGTGGACGAAGATGTCTGCATCGGCTGTCGGTACTGCCATATGGCGTGCCCGTACGGTGCGCCGCAGTACAACGCCGCCAAAGGTCATATGACCAAATGCGACGGTTGCCACACCCGCGTGGCGGATGGCAAAAAGCCGATTTGCGTCGAGTCCTGCCCGCTGCGCGCGCTGGACTTCGGCCCTATTGAAGAGCTGCGTCAAAAACACGGTCAGCTTGCCGCAGTGGCACCGCTGCCGTCTGCGCACTTCACGAAGCCGAGCATTGTGATTAAACCTAACGCCAACAGCCGCCCTACAGGTGACACCACCGGCTACCTGGCAAATCCGAAGGAGGTGTGAGATGGGAAGTGGATGGCATGAATGGCCGCTGATGATCTTCACGGTCTTTGGTCAGTGCGTGGCGGGCGGTTTCATTGTGCTCGCGCTGGCGTTGTTAAAAGGGAACCTCAATGCCGAACAGCAGCAGCGTTTAGTGTTGAGCATGTTTGGCCTGTGGGTGCTGATGGGAATTGGCTTTATCGCCTCTACGCTGCACCTGGGTTCGCCGATGCGCGCGTTTAACTCTCTGAATCGCGTGGGGGCCTCATCCCTCAGTAACGAGATTGCCAGCGGGGCGATTTTCTTCGCCGTCGGTGGGCTGGGCTGGCTGCTGGCCGCGATGAAGAAATTGCCAGCGGGTCTGCGCAGCCTGTGGCTGATCGTGACCATGGTACTGGGCGTGGTGTTCGTGTGGATGATGGTGCGCGTCTATAACACCATTGATACCGTCCCAACCTGGTACAGCGTCTGGACGCCAATGAGCTTCTTCCTGACGATGTTTATCGGCGGGCCGCTTCTGGGCTACCTGCTGCTGCGCGTGGCGGGTGTAGACGGGTGGGCTATGCGTTTGCTGCCTGCTGTTTCGCTGCTGGCGCTGGTGGTGAGTGCGATGGTCGCCCTGATGCAGGGTGCCGAACTGGCAACCATTCACAGCTCTATCCAGCAGGCTTCTGCCCTGGTGCCGGACTACGGTTCTCTGATGGTCTGGCGCATCGTTCTGCTGGTCGCGGCGCTGGTATTCTGGATCGCGCCTCAGCTCAAAGGATATCAGCCCGCGCTGCCGCTGTTGTCACTGGCCTTTGTGCTGGTACTGGCGGGTGAACTGATTGGACGCGGTGTGTTCTACGGGTTGCATATGACCGTTGGTATGGCTATCGCCAGTTAACGTTGCATTTCGTTATATCAAGCCGGGCCTGCGTGCCCGGCTTTTTCTTTTTTCGATCATGAAATTTTTCGACTGTCGTTTTGTTTTAATTTTGTCCATTAATAAATAAAAACAGATACATAATTAATATCTATAGCAGGCGTGGCATTAGCAGGATAAGTTTTTTAAATCGACAGGGAACATATTGTGCGAGGCGGCTAAATCCGTGGATTGACTTTGTTTTTGCCAGTGGCATGATGCGCACGAAATCTGAACTTCCTCACGGTTTTTAATCCATGACCACCTATACCCGGCCAGTGCTTTTGTTGCTCTGTGGCCTGCTTCTGTTGACCCTGGCGATCGCAGTGTTAAATACGCTCGTCCCGCTGTGGCTCGCCCATGAAAACTTACCGACCTGGCAGGTGGGTATGGTCAGCTCGTCCTTTTTTACCGGCAACCTGCTGGGGACGCTGGTCACCGGGAGCCTGATTAAGCGCTTTGGCTTTAATCGCAGCTATTATCTGGCTTCGCTGATTTTCGCCGCCGGGTGTGCCGGGCTGGGCCTGATGGTCGGCTTCTGGAGCTGGATGGCATGGCGCTTTATCGCTGGCGTAGGCTGCGCGATGATTTGGGTGGTGGTTGAAAGTGCGCTGATGTGCAGCGGTACCTCCCGCAACCGCGGACGCCTGCTGGCAGCCTATATGATGGTTTATTACGTCGGCACCGTGCTGGGTCAACTGATGGTCAGCAAGCTGCCAACCGATCTGATGAGTGTTCTGCCGTGGGTAACGGGCATGGTGCTGGCCGCGATCCTGCCGCTGCTTTTCACGCGCATTGTGAACCAGAACAGCGAGCATCAGGAAGCAACCCACGTCTGGCCAATGCTCAGACTCCGTCAGGCGCGTCTGGGCGTTAACGGCTGCATTATCTCGGGGATTGTACTGGGCTCGCTCTACGGCCTGATGCCGCTCTATCTGAACCATCAGGGCGTCAGCGATTCCGGAATTGGTTTCTGGATGGCGGTGATGGTGAGTGCGGGGATCGTCGGGCAGTGGCCGATTGGCCGTCTGGCGGACCGCTTCGGTCGTCTGCTGGTGCTGCGCGTCCAGGTCTTTGTGGTCATCATGGGGTGCCTTGCGATGCTCAGCAACGCCGCGATGGCGCCTGCGCTGTTTATTCTCGGGGCCGCCGGCTTTACGCTCTATCCGGTTGCGATGGCCTGGGCCTGTGAGAAAGTTGAACATCACCAGCTGGTGGCAATGAACCAGGCGCTGTTACTGAGCTATACCATCGGCAGTTTATTAGGGCCGACGTTTACCGCGATGCTGATGCAGAATTACTCTGATAATTTATTGTTTATCATGATCGCCAGCGTGTCGTTTATATATCTCTTAATGCTGCTGCGCAAAGTGGGCGAACACCCAACGCCTGTGGCTCATGCCTGATGAATTAAAAGCCTGTCGATGACGGGCTTTTTTGTCCCTGTCACAACTAAGAGTTTTGCTTATTGTTTGTTTATTGCGCCGGGCGATAATTCATGTGAGTCCTACCACTATAAGGCAGCAATCATGTCTATTCGTCGTTTTTTCACTACCGCACTTGCCGTAGTGTTGTCTTTAACGTTTGCAACGGCTCCGGTCATGGCTAATCCTGGAAACGGGAATGGCGGTGGTCACGGAAACGGTGGCGGGCAAGGTAATGGCGGCAATCATGGTAACGGGAATTCTGGTAACCATGGCAATAAGCAAAATAACGGTCAGGATAACCCTGGAAAATCGGATAAAAGCTTTAAAAGCAGTAAAGATGTCGGTAACGATGTCGACGCTCGCGTGAGTTTCGATCATGCCCGCCATCTGGCGCTGAATTATGGCTTAACGGGCTATGACTCTTTGCCTCCGGGTATCGCGAAAAACCTGGCGCGCGGTAAGCCGTTGCCTCCGGGCATTGCGAAGAAAACCGTACCGGCCTCAATGCTGGGCCAGCTTCCTTCCTACCCTGGCTATGAATGGCGCGTGGTCGGAGATGACCTGGTCTTAATTGCGCTGAGCACTGCGATTGTGACGTCCATTATTAACGGCGTCTTTAAATAGAATATAAAAAAGCCCGGTTTTCACCGGGCTTTTCTTTAATACATCACCTTGTGGCCGTACTGCTCAAGAATACCTTTGACGCGTTCCATCGTCTCTTTCTTGGGCGGCTTCACGCCATCGAGTTTGTACTCTTCGCCCATTGCCACCCATTTGTGTTTACCCAGCTCGTGATAGGGCAGAAGTTCGATTTTCTCGACGTTGCCCATGTCGCGGGTAAATTCCCCGAGGCGGTGCGCGGAGTCGTCGTCGTCTGACCATCCAGGCACCACCACGTAGCGGATCCAGGTTTTAATACCTTTATCGGCAATGTATTTGGCGAACTCCAGCGTGCGGTGGTTTGAGACGCCAACGAGGTTCTGGTGGATCTCATCGTTCATCTGTTTGAGATCGAGCATCACCAGATCGGTCACTTCGAGCAATTCATCGATAACCGGATCGTAGCGGCGTACAAAGCCATTGGTGTCCAGACAGGTATGAATACCTTCCTTGCGGCAGGCGCGGAACCAGTCGCGCACAAACTCCGCCTGAAGAATGGCTTCACCGCCGGACGCCGTCACGCCACCACCGGACGCGTTCATAAAGTGGCGGTAGGTCACCACCTCTTTCATCAAGTCTTCGACGGTCACTTCTTTCCCGCCGTGGGTGTCCCATGTGTCACGGTTGTGGCAGTACAGGCAGCGCATCAGGCAGCCCTGGAAAAAGGTGATAAAGCGGATGCCCGGGCCATCGACGGTGCCACAGGATTCAAAGGAGTGAATGCGACCAATAATTGACATTGCGGTGATATCTCCAGCATCGGCCCGTCCGGGGCCTGAGTATGCACAGCTCAAAGCCGGCTGTGTTGAAGTCTGTTTTGGCTGATATCCATAGAGTATAGATAGCGGACAAAAGAGACTGAGATGGAGAGGGTGCTAAAAAGGCCCCACTGACGTGGAGCCTTTATTGTACGCTTTTTAACGCGTGATTTCAGTCAATTCCACTTACATGGACTGAGTGAAAGTACGGGTGATAACGTCCTGCTGCTGTTCTTTAGTCAGGGAGTTAAAACGTACTGCGTAGCCAGATACGCGGATGGTCAGCTGAGGATATTTCTCAGGGTGTTCCATCGCGTCGAGCAGCATTTCACGGTTCATGACGTTCACGTTCAGGTGCTGACCACCTTCGATGGACGCTTCGTGGTGGAAGTAACCATCCATCAGACCCGCGAGGTTAGTTTTACGCACTTCGTCGTCTTTACCCAGCGCGTTTGGCACGATAGAGAAGGTGTAAGAGATACCATCTTTCGCGTAGGCAAACGGCAGTTTAGCAACGGAGGTCAGAGAGGCAACCGCACCTTTCTGGTCACGACCGTGCATTGGGTTAGCACCTGGGCCGAATGGCGCGCCAGCACGACGACCGTCTGGGGTGTTACCGGTTTTCTTACCATACACAACGTTAGAGGTGATGGTCAGAACAGACTGAGTCGGGATAGCGTTACGGTAAGTCGTCAGTTTCTGAATTTTCTTCATGAAACGTTCTACCAGGTCAACCGCCATGTCATCAACGCGAGAGTCGTTGTTACCAAACTGCGGGTATTCGCCTTCGATTTCGAAGTCTACAGCCAGGCCGTCTTCGTCACGAATTGGTTTAACTTTCGCATATTTGATTGCAGACAGGGAGTCAGCAGCAACGGACAGACCTGCGATACCACACGCCATGGTGCGGATAACGTCACGGTCGTGCAGCGCCATCAGAGAGGCTTCGTAGCTGTACTTGTCGTGCATGTAGTGGATAACGTTCAGCGCAGTGACGTACTGTTTAGCCAGCCAGTCCATGAAGTGATCCATACGCTCCATGACTTCGTCGAAGTTCAGAACGTCGCCTTTGATCGGCTCAGACTTAGGACCAACCTGCATTTTCAGTTTTTCATCAACGCCGCCGTTGATTGCGTACAGCATGGTTTTCGCCAGGTTTGCACGCGCACCGAAGAACTGCATTTGTTTACCAACAACCATTGGGCTTACGCAGCAAGCGATAGCGTAATCGTCGTTGTTGAAGTCCGGACGCATCAGGTCATCGTTCTCGTACTGCAGAGAAGAGGTGTCGATGGACACTTTAGCGGCGAATTTCTTGAAGTTCAGAGGCAGTTTTTCAGACCACAGAACGGTGATGTTCGGCTCCGGAGAAGGACCCATGGTGTACAGGGTGTTCAGGAAGCGGAAGCTGTTTTTGGTTACCAGCGTACGGCCGTCAACGCCCATACCGCCGATAGATTCGGTTGCCCAGATTGGGTCACCAGAGAACAGCTCATCGTATTCAGGGGTACGCAGGAAGCGAACCATACGCAGTTTCATGACCAGGTGGTCAATCATTTCCTGAGCGTCTTGCTCGGTGATTTTGCCTGCTTTGATGTCACGTTCGATGTACGCATCCAGGAAGGTGGATACGCGACCGAAGGACATTGCTGCACCGTTCTGAGACTTAACAGCGGCCAGGTAGCCGAAGTAGGTCCACTGGATAGCTTCCTGAGCGTTGGTAGCAGGACCAGAGATATCGCAGCCATATTTAGCCGCCATTTCTTTGATCTGACCCAGCGCGCGGTGCTGTTCAGCGATTTCTTCACGCAGACGGATAGTCGCTTCCAGGTTTACGCCGTTTTCCAGGTCAGACTGCAGGGAAACGAACTGCGCGTATTTGTCTTTCATCAGGAAGTCGATACCGTACAGCGCAACGCGACGGTAGTCACCGATGATACGGCCACGGCCATACGCATCTGGCAGACCAGTCAGAACGCCAGATTTACGGCAGTTCAGAATGTCTTTGGTGTAAACATCGAATACGCCCTGGTTGTGGGTTTTGCGGTATTCGGTGAAGATTTTTTTCAGCATTGGGTCCAGCTCGCGGTTATACGCTTTGCAGGAACCTTCAACCATTTTAATACCACCGAACGGGATGATTGCGCGTTTCAGTGGTGCTTCAGTCTGCAGACCAACGATTTTCTCAAGGGCTTTGTTGATGTAGCCCGCATCGTGAGAAGTGATGGTGGAAGCAACGGAGGTGTCAAAATCAACTGGCGCGTGAGTGCGGTTTTCCAGTTTAACGCCTTCCATTACGCTGTCCCACAGCTTGGTGGTCGCTTCAGTTGCGCCAGCCAGGAAGGATTCGTCACCTTCATACGGGGTATAGTTTTTCTGAATGAAGTCACGTACGTTTACTTCATTCTGCCAGTCACCTTTCGCAAAACCTTCCCAGGCTGTGGCTAACTTTTCATTAAGCTCGGACATGTAACACCTACCTTCTTAAGTGGATTTTTTATTTACTGCCTGAGAAAACCATCAATGATGATCGTCGCCACGCAGGTAAATGACCCAGTATGTCAACCCAACTAACAGACCCCCACCGATAATGTTCCCGATAGTGACAGGGATCAGGTTATCAGTAATGAAATTCATAATAGTCAGGTGAGAGAAACTTTCCGGGGATGAACCAACTGCGGTCCAGAACTCCGGGCTCGCAAAGTCGCGGATGACAATGCCCATTGGGATCATGAACATATTCGCGATACTGTGCTCAAAGCCGCTGGCAACAAACATCGCAACCGGCAGAACCATAATTAAGGCTTTGTCCATCAGGCTACGACCCGAGTAGCTCATCCATACAGCCAGGCAGACCATCAGGTTAGCGAGGATGCCGAGAGCAACGGCTTCGATAAATGTGTGGTGCATTTTGTGGTCGGCGGTTTGCAGGACGTTAAGGCCCCAGCCACCGTTGGCGGTCATGTACTCGCCAGAAAGCCACATTAACAAAACAAAGAGCAGACAGCCAACCAGGTTACCCACGTAGACGTTAAGCCAGTTACGTGCCAGCTGACCCCAGGTAATTCTTCCGCTGGCCTTTGCCACGACAATCAGCACCGTTGAGGTGAAGAGGTCGGCGCCGCAGATGACGCAGAGAATCAGGCCCAGTGAGAAGCAAATGCCGCCAATCAGTTTGGCCATGCCGAAAGGCATTCCGGCAGTACCGGTGGTGGCGGTGATGTAGAAGACGAAAGCGATAGAGATGAACACACCAGCGGTGATCGCCAGATAGAACGTCTTCATCGGGTGTTTCGTTGCTTTATAGACACCCGCTTCTTCGGCAACTTTGGCCATCGCAGCAGGGAGTAAAAGATCAAAAGGGTTGTCAGCTTTCACACTAACTCTCTCTTTATTAAGTCGGCGACGAGATACTAACAAAGCATTATAGAAGAGAAATTGATATAGATCATATCTCGCCTGGCTTATAGGCCCGCAGTGTGTATGGTTTTACGACAAATGCGGAGTAAGTATTTGATTATCCGTATAAAAATAAATTTTAAAAGTTATGAAAAGAGTTGAATTTTTTCGTTCGGCCACCTCTGAAACAGTTAATTAATATGGAGTATTTACCATAAAAAGTAACAGTAAAGCCCCGGTAAATATTATTATATTTACCCATGTTTAACTTTATTATTACAATCAACAGTCATTGCCGAAGAAAATAAAAAACGGGGCAATGAAATTGCCCCGTAATATAGCCCAGACGATTGAATACGCCTACTGCTGGTAATGTTATGTGCGCTTATTTTGACCAGTAAGCGGCTTTTGCTTTCTGCAGCTTTTCATAGGCCTTCAGCAGCGACTGATGCGCCGGGAAGGCTTTCAGATCGCTATCAACAGCCTGCAGGCCATAGAACGGCGCTTCGCCGCTCAGGGCCGCGCTGGCTGCTTCAACGGCCTCAGCACCGTACATACGCACGAAAGCATTCAGGTATTGCAGCGGCTCGCGATCGTCTTCCTGTGCCAGCAGCAACAGGGTTTGCAGGCAGCGGTAATAATTAGTGCGTTCGGCAGAGAAGACCGACTGGTTGAATTCCATGGTCCACTCGGTCCAGGCCAGAGCCTGATCCAAATCGCCTCCCGCCAGTGCCAGCATCGCTTTCAGCTCACCGATACGCAGGGTATACCAGCCGTTGTCTTTACCGGTCGCCAGACCCAGCAGTTCACGTACGCGAGTGAAGTCATCGTGGCCTTCCTCGTCCAACTGGGCGATCAGGTTCAGATAATCTTCCTTCTCCCACTCGCTGCCCGGCAGAGCTAGCAGCGTTTCGCGCAGGTGCGCGCCCATGCTGTTATTCGCCAGCCACAGATCTTCAGCCGGGTAGATGTCGGACATGCCTGGAACAATAATGCGGCACGCGTAGACGCCAAGATGTTCGTAGTCGGCGATATAGACGTCCTGGTCTTCGGCTTTAAAGATCGCCATCAGCGTGGCGAACTCTTCTTCCGTGGTACCGGCAAAGCTCCAGTCCACGAACGGATAGTCCGCGTCCTGCTTGAACATATCCCAGGAGATCAAACCGCTGGAGTCGATGAAGTGGGTTTCGAGGTTGGTATGTTCGGCCACTTCTTCGTCGTCAAACGTTGGCGGGGTGAACACGTCGAGGTCTTTCAGGCTACGGCCCTGCAGCAGTTCGGTAACGGTACGCTCCAGCGCCACGCCGAAGTCAGGGTGCGCGCCGAAGGAGGCGAAGCAGGTACCGTTCGTTGGGTTAAACAGCACAACGCAGATAACCGGATACTTGCCGCCCAGCGAGCCGTCATACGCAAAGATTGGGAAACCTTCTGCTTCCAGTTTAGCGATGGATTCCACCACGCCCGGATAACGCGCCAGTACGTCAGCCGGAATCTCAGGCAAGCTGATGGATTCGGCGATGATGCGGTTTTTAATGTGGCGTTCGAAGACTTCAGACAGACCCTGCACGCGCGCTTCATTGCGGGTGTTACCCGCGGACATGCCGTTGGATACATACAGGTTGCCGACAATGTTCATCGGGATATAGACGGTCTGTTCATCAGACTGACGGGTAAACGGCAGGGCGCAAATACCGCGATCTTCGTTACCGGACTGTAGATCGATCAGCATGCTGGCGGTCAGTTCGTTGTCTGGATCGTAGAAGGCACGCAGGCGAGCGTCGAGAATACCTTCCGGCAGTTCGTCATCTTCGGTCAGCGGGAACCATTTTTCATTTGGATAGTGAACGAACGGGCCGTTAGCGATGGTTTCGCCCAGCCAGAAGTCAGCGAAGAAATAGTTGGTGGACAGACGCTCAAAATACTCACCCAGCGCAGAGGCCAGTGCCGCTTTTTTTGTCGCGCCTTTACCGTTGGTAAAGCACAGGGCACAGTCTTTATCGCGAATATGCACGGACCAGACATGAGGCACCGGATTAAGCCAGGAGGCTTCTTCGATGTTAAAACCCAGGTCGGTCAGTTTTTGCTGGAAGCGAGCGATGGAATCTTCCAGAGCGGCGTCTTTGCCGGGGATAAACGTTTGAGTCATGGCGTTCACTTTTATCGTACGTAAAGCGCGCAATGATACGGGTTTTGCGTGACGGGTGCTATCTTCGGCGAAAATAAAAGGCTGGGCTATGCTTAGTGGCAGTAACTGACTGTTAAGGCATAGAAAAATGAAAGCATTTGATCTCCAGCGGATGGCGTTTGATAAAGTTCCTCCTGAATTTCTGGGCGAAGTGGCGCTGCGCAGCCTGTATACCTTCGTACTTGTCTTCCTGTTTCTTAAAATCACCGGCCGTCGTGGCGTACGGCAGATGTCGCTCTTTGAGGTGTTGATCATCCTGACGCTGGGGTCTGCGGCGGGGGACGTCGCCTTTTATGACGATGTGCCGATGGTTCCGGTGTTTATCGTCTTTGTCACACTGGCGCTCCTTTACCGCCTTGTGATGTGGCTGATGTCGAAAAGTGAAAAGCTGGAAGATCTGCTTGAAGGCAAGCCGGTCGTTATCGTCGAGGACGGACAGCTGGCCTGGGAAAATGTACAAAGCGCCAATATGACCGAGTTTGAGTTCTTTATGGAGCTTCGCCTGAACAGCGTTGAACAGCTCGGGCAGGTGCGTCTGGCGATCATGGAAACCAACGGGCAGATCAGCGTCTATTACTATTCAGACGACGAGGTGAAGCCGGGGCTCTGTATCCTGCCGGATATGCTGATCGAGCGTTTCAGAACGGTACCTGAATCAGGTGAGTATGCTTGTGTTAGATGTAGCCACGTTGTCGCGATGCAGCCGGGAGATCGTCAATTATGCCCCCGCTGTGCAAATCCGGAATGGACGAAGGTTAGCCGGGCCAAACGTATCACCTGACAGCCATTTTGTCGGTTTTGTCTTAGCGAGGCGGCAGATTGTTTTGTGTGACGCGGGGCACATTTCACGGGTCATAAGTTTTAGACATTGCGGCGCGTGTCACTGAATGATAAAACCGATATCCACAGTTATAACTTATGGCTTTTAGCGTGGTGAGGGGAAATGGCTCAAGTCTTTAATTTCAGTTCAGGTCCGGCAATGTTACCGGCAGACGTGCTTAAACAGGCTCAACAGGAACTTTGTAACTGGAACGGTCTGGGTACGTCGGTGATGGAAATCAGCCACCGGGGTAAAGAGTTTATTCAGGTGGCGGAAGATGCAGAAAAGGATTTTCGCGATCTGCTGAATATTCCCTCGAACTACAAAGTATTGTTCTGTCACGGCGGTGGACGCGGTCAGTTTGCGGGCGTTCCGCTGAATATCCTGGGCGACAAAACGACGGCTGACTACGTTGACGCGGGTTACTGGGCGGCAAGCGCCGTAAAAGAAGCGCACAAATACTGCACGCCGAATGTTATCGACGCCAAAGTGACCGTTGACGGTCTGCGCGCCGTGAAGCCAATGAGCGAGTGGCAGCTTTCCGATAACGCAGCGTATCTGCACTACTGCCCGAACGAAACCATTGACGGGATTGCCATCGACGAGACGCCAAACTTCGGCAGCGATGTCGTGGTTGCCGCCGACTTCTCCTCCACCATTCTGTCTGCGCCAATTGATGTCAGCCGCTACGGCGTTATCTATGCGGGCGCGCAGAAAAATATCGGCCCGGCCGGTTTGACTATCGTCGTCGTGCGTGAAGACCTGCTGGGTAAAGCGCATAAATCCTGCCCGTCGATTCTCGATTACACCGTGCTGAACGATAACGATTCGATGTTCAACACCCCACCAACGTTTGCCTGGTATCTCTCTGGCCTGGTCTTCAAATGGCTGAAGCAAAACGGCGGCGTGGCGCAGATGGACAAGGTGAATCAGCAGAAAGCTGAACTGCTGTATGGCGTGATCGACAAGAGCGATTTCTACCGCAACGATGTGGCGAAAGCTAACCGTTCCCGCATGAACGTGCCGTTCCAGCTGGCCGACAGCAACCTGGACAAAGTCTTCCTGGAAGAGTCCTTCGCGGCTGGTCTGCATGCGCTCAAAGGTCACCGTGTCGTTGGCGGCATGCGTGCCTCCATTTATAACGCGATGCCGCTGGAAGGCGTTAAAGCCCTGACGGATTTCATGATCGACTTCGAACGTCGTCACGGTTAATGTGCTGTTTTTCACCCCCGCAGCCTCCCTGCGGGGTTTTTATTATGTTGAGTTGAGAGTTTAGTTTTCATGGAATCCCTGACGTTACAACCTATCGCGCGGGTAGATGGCACCATTAATCTGCCTGGTTCAAAAAGTGTCTCGAACCGCGCTCTGCTGCTGGCAGCTCTGGCAAACGGCACCACCGTCCTTACAAACCTGCTGGACAGCGATGACGTGCGCCATATGCTCAATGCGCTGAAAGCGTTGGGCGTTCATTACACTCTCTCCGACGATCGTACCCGCTGCGAAGTGACCGGCAACGGCGGCGCGCTGCGCTCGGGCGAAGAGCTTGAGCTGTTTCTGGGTAACGCAGGTACCGCGATGCGCCCGCTGGCGGCGGCCCTGTGCCTGGGGAGCAACAACATCGTGCTGACCGGCGAGCCGCGCATGAAAGAGCGTCCGATTGGTCACCTGGTGGATGCCCTGCGTCAGGGCGGCGCGCAGATTGAGTATCTGGAGCAGGAAAACTATCCGCCACTGCGTCTGCGCGGCGGTTTTACCGGCGGTCACGTCGAGGTTGACGGCAGCGTTTCCAGCCAGTTCCTGACTGCACTGCTGATGACCGCGCCGCTGGCCCCGCAGGATACGGTTATCACGATTAAAGGTGAGCTGGTTTCCAAACCGTACATTGATATCACGCTGCACCTGATGAAAACCTTCGGCGTTGAGGTGGAAAACCAGTCTTATCAGCGTTTTGTTGTGCGCGGAGCGCAGCGGTACCAGTCTCCGGGCAACTACCTGGTTGAAGGAGATGCGTCATCCGCGTCCTACTTCCTGGCCGCGGGTGCGATTAAAGGCGGCACGGTAAAAGTGACCGGTATCGGCCGTAACAGCGTGCAGGGCGACATCCGTTTTGCGGACGTACTGGAAAAAATGGGCGCTACTGTCACCTGGGGCGATGACTTCATCTCCTGTACCCATGGCGAGCTGAACGCCATCGACATGGACATGAACCATATCCCGGATGCGGCGATGACCATTGCCACGGCGGCGCTGTTTGCCAAAGGCACCACCACGCTGCGTAATATCTACAACTGGCGCGTAAAAGAGACGGACCGCCTGTTCGCAATGGCGACCGAGCTGCGAAAAGTCGGTGCCGAGGTGGAAGAGGGCGAAGACTACATTCGCGTGACCCCTCCGGCAAAACTGCAGTTTGCGGAAATCGGCACCTACAACGATCACCGTATGGCGATGTGCTTCTCGCTGGTGGCGCTGTCAGACACGCCTGTCACTATTCTTGACCCGAAATGTACCGCGAAAACCTTCCCGGACTACTTCGAACAGCTGGCACGCATTAGCACGCTGGCCTGATAACGTCGTGCCGCATCGCCCGATGCGGCATTTGCTTACGCTTCATTACGAACACCTTCGCTCATTTCTTCTACACTCTGCTTCAATCATTCCGTAATTTGCACGCAAAGGTAACAGTTGCGCACGTTGGCGCGTATAATGCGCGGCGTTCATGTAAACGCTATGCCTTATTTAAGGAGAAAAAGATGACGGCAGTTGCCCCGGTAATCACCATTGATGGGCCGAGTGGCGCAGGGAAAGGTACTCTGTGCAAAGCGATGGCGGAAGCATTGCAATGGCATCTTTTAGATTCGGGAGCAATCTATCGCGTGCTGGCGCTGGCCGCGCTGCATCATCATGTAGATGTTGCGTCTGAAGAGGCGCTGGTTCCGCTGGCTGCGCATCTGGATGTGCGTTTCGTGTCGACCGATGGCAACCTGGAAGTCATCCTTGAAGGGGAAGACGTGAGCGGCGAAATCCGTACTCAGGAAGTGGCTAATGCAGCCTCCCAGGTTGCGGCCTTCCCGCGCGTTCGTGAGGCGCTGCTGCGTCGTCAGCGCGCGTTCCGTGAAGCGCCGGGCCTGATCGCTGACGGACGCGATATGGGAACCGTGGTATTCCCTGATGCGCCTGTGAAAATTTTCCTCGACGCCTCTTCGGAAGAACGTGCTCAACGCCGCATGCTTCAGTTGCAGGAAAAGGGGTTTAGTGTTAACTTTGATCGCCTTTTATCCGAGATAAAAGAGCGTGATGACCGCGATCGTAACCGCGCCGTCGCCCCACTTGTTCCTGCAGAAGATGCATTAGTTCTGGATTCAACCAGTTTAACTATTGAGCAAGTGATTGAAAAAGCGCTACAATATGCGCGCCAAAAACTGGCACTCGCGTAATCGCGACCGATTTAGTAGTACCCCCGCTGCAATGGATTGACGGCGGGTATGTGAAACAACCCCATCCGGCACGGAGCCAGGTGGACGTTAATATTAACCTGAAGATTAAACATGACTGAATCTTTTGCTCAACTGTTTGAAGAATCCTTAAAAACAATCGAAACCCGCCCGGGTTCCATCGTTCGCGGTGTTGTTGTTGCTATCGACAAAGACGTAGTACTGGTTGACGCCGGTCTGAAATCTGAGTCCGCCATTCCGGCAGAGCAGTTCAAAAACGCCCAGGGCGAGCTGGAAATCCAGGTAGGTGACGAAGTTGACGTTGCTCTGGACGCAGTAGAAGACGGCTTCGGTGAAACCCTGCTTTCTCGTGAGAAAGCTAAACGTCACGAAGCATGGATCACGCTGGAAAAAGCTTACGAAGAAGCTGAAACTGTGGTCGGTGTTATCAACGGCAAAGTTAAAGGTGGCTTCACTGTTGAGCTGAATGGTATTCGTGCGTTCCTGCCAGGTTCTCTGGTAGACGTTCGTCCAGTTCGTGACACTCTGCACCTGGAAGGCAAAGAGCTTGAATTCAAAGTAATCAAGCTGGACCAGAAGCGTAACAACGTTGTTGTTTCCCGTCGTGCCGTTATCGAATCCGAAAACAGCGCAGAACGCGATCAGCTGCTGGAAAACCTGCAGGAAGGCATGGAAGTCAAAGGTATCGTTAAGAACCTCACTGACTACGGCGCATTCGTTGACCTGGGCGGCGTTGATGGCCTGCTGCACATCACCGACATGGCGTGGAAACGCGTTAAGCACCCAAGCGAAATCGTGAACGTGGGCGACGAAATCACTGTTAAAGTGCTGAAGTTCGACCGCGAGCGTACTCGTGTATCCCTCGGCCTGAAACAGCTGGGCGAAGATCCATGGGTAGCTATCGCTAAGCGTTACCCAGAAGGTACTAAACTGACTGGTCGCGTAACCAACCTGACTGACTACGGCTGCTTCGTTGAAATCGAAGAAGGCGTTGAAGGTCTGGTACACGTTTCCGAAATGGACTGGACCAACAAAAACATCCACCCATCCAAAGTTGTTAACGTTGGTGATGTAGTGGAAGTGATGGTTCTGGATATCGACGAAGAACGTCGTCGTATCTCCCTGGGCCTGAAACAGTGCAAAAACAACCCATGGCAGCAGTTCGCGGAAACCCACAACAAGGGCGACCGTGTTGAAGGTAAAATCAAGTCTATCACTGACTTCGGTATCTTCATCGGCCTGGACGGCGGCATCGATGGCCTGGTTCACCTGTCTGACATCTCCTGGAACGTTGCAGGCGAAGAAGCAGTTCGTGAATACAAAAAAGGCGACGAAATCGCTGCAGTTGTTCTGCAGGTTGACGCAGAGCGTGAGCGTATCTCCCTGGGCGTTAAACAGCTCGCAGAAGATCCGTTCAACAACTGGGTTGCACTGAACAAGAAAGGCGCAATCGTAAACGGTAAAGTGACTGCAGTTGACGCTAAAGGCGCAACCGTAGAACTGGCTGACGGCGTTGAAGGTTACCTGCGCGCTTCTGAAGCTTCACGTGACCGCGTTGAAGATGCCACTCTGGTTCTGAACGTAGGCGACGACGTTGAAGCTAAGTTCACCGGTGTTGACCGTAAGAACCGTGCAATCAGCCTGTCTGTTCGTGCTAAAGACGAAGCTGATGAGAAAGATGCAATCGCAACTGTTAACAAACAGGAAGATGCAAACTTCTCTAACAACGCAATGGCTGAAGCTTTCAAAGCAGCTAAAGGCGAGTAATATCAGGTTCTCAGCATCATTTGCGCAGTAACGCATTTACAGCGCGAAGGATGAGGAGCAAACTTGACAGATTGCAGGATTCGTCCTGTAATCAATAACAAAGGGCGGCTACGGCCGCCCTTGTTTAATGAGCTGTTCAGCTAATTGGTTTGAAAGGAACCGGAGGAATCATGACCAAGTCAGAATTGATTGAAAGACTTGCCAGTCAGCAACCGCATATCCCTGCCAAGGCAGTGGAAGATGCCGTAAAAGAGATGCTGGAGCATATGGCCTCCACTCTTGCCCAGGGCGAGCGCATTGAAATCCGCGGTTTCGGTAGTTTTTCTCTGCACTATCGTGCTCCACGTACCGGGCGTAACCCGAAAACTGGCGACAAAGTCGAGCTGGAAGGTAAGTACGTTCCACACTTTAAGCCGGGTAAAGAACTGCGCGATCGCGCCAATATTTACGGCAACTGAGTTTAGCCAGCCGGTTAAACTGGGTTCGAAAGAAAGCACCTGCGGGTGCTTTTTTTGTTTCTGTCGCTTTCATTCTGAAGGTGCATCGCATTTTTCGTTTCATTATCTGCAAACCGATAAAAACAGCACAGCGCGTGCTGTAAAACACATTCTTCGTACCTGACAACTCGCTCTGCCAGATTACATACTGCCCCCTGAAACAGGGAGGTAGCAATGGGAATTCCCGCTCTAAGCGTCTGCGTCATTCTGGCAATAGCCCCGTTACTCTGGTTACCTGAACTGCCGTCACGTCATACCGTGTGGCTAATGATTGCTGGTGGAATAGCGCTGGCGGCAGCGCGAAACGTACGACTGAAGTATATCGGGATCGCGTTGTTATTTTGCGTATGGGGTATGCTTGCCGCGCAGGAGAGCGTCTGGCCGATGCAGCATTTAACCACGGGTGCTGTGCAGGCTGAGGTAGAGATCACCGCCACAGATGGCGCAACGCTACATCAGGGAAACATTCTCAGCGTTGATGGCAAGCGGTGGTGGGCCACCACCGGCGTCACGCTGTATGGCAATTATCTGCCACAGCAAGCGTGTGCCGGTCAGCGCTGGAGCATGACGCTCAGGCTCAGGCCTGCTCACGGCGAACTGAACGACGGTGGATATGATTCTCAGCGCAGCGCTTTTGCCCGACATCAAACGCTGAGCGGCCGTTTCACCCGTGCTGAAGTCGTCGATGGACGCTGCAGCCTGCGAGCGCAATATCTGGCGTCACTGCAAAAACGACTTTCTGCTTACCGCTGGGGGGCGGTTATCCTCGGACTGGGGATGGGGGAACGTCTGGATGTGCCCCGGGAAATACAAAACCTGATGCGTGAAACCGGGACGCTGCATTTGATGGCGATTTCGGGTCTGCATATCGCGCTTGCGGCATCCCTTGTCTGGTTACTCGCTCGTGGACTCCAGTTTTTATTACCCAGCCATCGGGTCCACTGGCAAATGCCTCTCCTGGCCGGGTTATGCTTTGCCGCTTTCTACGCCTGGCTTACCGGTCTGCAACCTCCTGCGCTTCGAACGGTCATCGCGCTTGCTGTGCTTGCAATGTTGCGGATTGGTGCCCGTCAATGGTCTCCCTGGCAGGTATGGGTGTGCTGTATCGCGGCTATCCTGATAAGCGATCCCTTAGCCATACTTTCGCAGAGTCTGGCCCTGTCCGCATTTGCCGTCGCCGCGCTGATTTTCTGGTTTCAGTGGCTGCCTCTTCCTGGCTGGCACCGGGCACGACGTATACGGCCGCTGCTGAACCTGATCTATCTGCAGGTCGGCATGCTGATGCTGCTGATGCCGCTACAGGTTCTGATTTTCCATGGTTTCAGCATCTCCTCCCTGGTCGCGAATCTCTTTGCCGTTCCCCTGGTGACGTTTGTCTCCGTGCCGCTGATCCTGCTCGGCATGCTGCTTCATCTCCTACCGCTGGCGGCACCGGAAAGCGTCGTCTGGTTCGCAGCCAATAAGTCACTTGCGGGGCTATTCTGGCTCCTCATGCGCCTGCCTGAGGGCTGGCAAAATGTCGACCAACGCTGGCAGTACATGACATTACTGCCCTGGCTTATCATCATCGGCTGGCGCTTTCGTGCCTGGAAAACCGTTCCTGCCGTTTGCCTTGCAGGCAGTGTCTTACTGACGTTTCCCCTCTGGCGAACGGCAAAAAGCGAGAGCTGGACGCTGCATATGCTGGATGTGGGGCAGGGGCTGGCGATGGTCATTGAACGGCAGGGGAAAGCTATTCTCTATGATACCGGGCTCGCCTGGCCGGGCGGCGATAGCGCACAGCGGTTAATTATCCCGTGGCTTCGCTGGCATCACCTGAGGCCTGAAGGCATTATTCTCAGTCATGAACACCTCGACCATGCGGGAGGCCTCGCATCGTTGCAAAAAGCGTGGCCTGACGTGTGGATAAGAAGCTCCTTGCGCCAGGCGGGACATCGCCCCTGTTTTCGCGGGCAGAGATGGCGATGGCAGGGACTCACCTTCACCGTCCACTGGCCCCCTGAAAATGACCCGGCTCAGGGTAACAACCGTTCCTGCGTGGTAAAGGTGGACGACGGTGAGCAGAGTGTTCTGCTAACAGGGGACATTGAAGCGCAAGCGGAACAGGCTATGCTTAGCCATTACTGGCGTTATCTGACGTCCACGCTCATACAGGTGCCCCATCATGGCAGCAATACTTCGTCTTCATTGCCGCTGGTACAGCGGGTGGAAGGTCAGATCGCTCTGGACTCAGCGGCCCGGTATAACGCATGGCGATTCCCGTCGGCAAAAGTTGTCCGACGTTACCGGAAAGAGGGGTATATCTGGCATGACACCCCTCATTCTGGACAAATATCGGTGACATTCTCGCAACATCACTGGCAAATCCGGCGCTTGCGAGAGCAATTTTTACCCGTTTGGTATCATCAGTGGTTTGGCGCGCCCGTCGATAACGGGTAGAATATGCGGCTATTTCAACGAATGCTGGTTTTTTGAATGCATAACGACAAAGATCTCTCCACGTGGCAAACCTTCCGCCGACTCTGGCCGATGATTGCGCCCTTTAAAACAGGCCTGATCGTGGCGGGAGTAGCGTTAATCCTCAACGCAGCCAGCGATACTTTTATGCTATCGCTTCTCAAACCGTTACTGGACGACGGTTTTGGTAAAACGGATCGCTCAGTGTTGCTATGGATGCCTCTGGTGGTTATCGGACTGATGATCTTACGCGGTATCACCAGCTATATCTCCAGCTACTGTATTTCCTGGGTATCAGGGAAAGTGGTGATGACCATGCGCCGTCGCCTGTTCAGCCACATGATGGGCATGCCGGTCTCATTCTTTGACAAGCAGTCTACCGGGACGCTGCTGTCCCGTATTACCTACGACTCAGAGCAGGTTGCCTCCTCGTCCTCAAGCGCGCTGATCACCGTTGTGCGTGAGGGTGCGTCGATCATCGGCCTGTTTGCGATGATGTTCTATTACAGCTGGCAGCTGTCGATCATCCTTATCGTTCTGGCGCCGATAGTTTCTATTGCTATTCGCGTCGTCTCAAAGCGCTTCCGCAATATCAGTAAGAATATGCAGAACACGATGGGGCAGGTGACGACCAGCGCGGAACAGATGCTGAAAGGGCATAAAGAAGTTCTGATTTTCGGCGGTCAGGACGTCGAAACCAAACGCTTTGATAAAGTCAGCAACAAAATGCGTCTTCAGGGGATGAAAATGGTTTCGGCCTCTTCAATCTCTGATCCGATTATTCAGCTGATTGCCTCCCTGGCACTGGCGTTCGTCCTGTATGCGGCAAGCTTCCCGAGCGTCATGGAGACGCTGACGGCGGGTACCATTACCGTGGTCTTCTCCTCTATGATTGCGCTGATGCGTCCGCTGAAATCACTGACGAACGTCAACGCCCAGTTCCAGCGTGGTATGGCCGCCTGCCAGACCCTGTTCAGCATTCTGGATTCCGAGCAGGAAAAGGATGAAGGTAAGCGCGTGATCGAGCGTGCAAACGGAGACGTTGAATTCCGCAACGTGACCTTTACCTATCCAGGCCGCGAAGTGCCTGCCCTGCGTAATATCAACCTGTCTATTCCGGCGGGTAAAACCGTTGCGCTGGTGGGCCGTTCTGGTTCGGGTAAATCGACTATTGCCAGCCTGATGACCCGTTTCTACGACATTAACGAAGGTGAAATCCTGTTAGATGGTCACGACCTGCGGGAATATACCCTGCAGTCGCTGCGTAACCAGGTGGCGCTGGTTTCCCAGAACGTGCACCTGTTCAACGATACTGTGGCTAACAACATTGCGTATGCGCGCACGGATGAGTACAGCCGCGAGCAGATTGAGAACGCCGCGCGTATGGCTTATGCAATGGACTTTATCAATAAGATGGATAACGGTCTGGATACCATCATTGGTGAAAACGGCGTGCTTCTCTCCGGTGGCCAGCGCCAGCGTATTGCGATTGCGCGCGCGCTGCTGCGCGATAGCCCAATTCTGATCCTGGACGAAGCGACCTCTGCGCTGGATACCGAATCTGAACGCGCTATCCAGTCCGCGCTGGATGAACTGCAAAAGAACCGTACCTCACTGGTGATTGCGCACCGTCTGTCTACTATCGAGCAGGCTGATGAAATCGTCGTGGTTGAGGATGGCGTCATTGTTGAACGCGGAAGCCATGCCGATCTACTGGAACACCGCGGCGTTTATGCCCAGTTGCATAAGATGCAGTTCGGTCAACAATGATTGCACGCATCTGGTCAGGTGAATCCCCGCTGTGGCTGCTGCTTTTGCCGCTCTCCTGGCTATATGGCCTGGTGAGCGGCATTATCCGTCTGCTTTACCGTTTAGGGCTTAAGCGGGCCTGGCGCGCGCCGGTTCCGGTTGTGGTTGTCGGTAATCTCACGGCGGGCGGCAACGGTAAAACGCCGGTGGTGATCTGGCTGGTGGAACAACTGCAAAAACGCGGTATTCGTCCGGGGGTTGTCTCTCGCGGTTATGGCGGTAAAGCGGCGCAGTATCCATTTCTGCTGACGGCGGAAACTACAACCGCCGAAGCGGGCGATGAACCGGTCCTGATATATCAGCGTACCGGCGCGCCGGTTGCGGTCTCTCCGGTGCGCAGCGAGGCCGTGCAGGCTCTGGTTGCCGAACACGCGGTGCAAATCATCATTACGGATGATGGTCTGCAGCATTACGCCCTGGCGCGTGATAAAGAAATTGTGGTGATCGACGGGGTTCGCCGTTTCGGTAACGGCTGGTGGCTGCCGGCGGGGCCAATGCGGGAACGCGCTTCGCGTCTGAAGTCCGTTGATGCGGTGATTGTGAACGGTGGTGAGGCAAATGCGGGTGAAATCCCCATGCATCTCCTGCCGGGAATGGCGGTCAATCTGTTGACGGGTGAACGTCAGTCGGTTTCTCAATTACCTGCGCTGGTGGCGATGGCCGGTATTGGTCATCCTCCGCGTTTCTTCGCTACGCTGGAACAGTGCGGTGCACGGCTTGAGAAACGCGTTCCGTTGGCCGACCACCAGGCGCTGATGGAAGGGCAGATCGATGCGCTCACCGTGCCCGGTCAGACCCTGATCATGACCGAAAAAGATGCGGTGAAATGCCGTGCCTTCGCGAAAGAAAACTGGTGGTATCTGCCGGTTGACGCTGAACTCAGCGGCGAGCAGCCGGAACGTTTGCTCAAGGAACTGATTGCGTTGGTAAAATAAACGCTTACGCGGTTCTGGCGGCGCTTTGACTGACAGGAAAACGCATGTCTTTACCGCAACTCTCGCTTTCAGCCGCACGTCATTTACACCTTGCCGCGCAGGGGCTGCTCAAAAAGCCCCGCCGCCGCGCGCAGCCTGCCGATATTCTCTCTACCGTCCAGCGCATGTCGCTACTTCAAATCGACACCATTAACATTGTGGCGCGAAGCCCTTACCTGGTCCTGTTTAGCCGCCTGGGAAGTTATCCTCCGCAGTGGCTGGATGAGACGCTCAGCAAGGGGGAGTTAATGGAGTATTGGGCGCACGAAGCCTGCTTCCTGCCCCGCAGCGATTTTGCCCTGGTTCGCCACCGTATGCTTGCCCCGGAAAAGATGGGCTGGAAATACCGACAGGCGTGGATGCTGGAGCATGAGGCCGAAATTGAGCAGCTCATTGCGCATATTCAGGATAACGGTCCCGTACGCTCCGCCGATTTTGAACACCCGCGCAAAGGCACCAGCGGCTGGTGGGAGTGGAAGCCGCATAAGCGTCATCTAGAAGGACTGTTCACCTCTGGCAAAGTCATGGTGATTGAGCGGCGTAATTTTCAGCGCGTCTACGACCTGACGCATCGCGTGATGCCGCACTGGGACGACGAGCGTGACCTGCTCACCCAGGAGGCGGCCGAGACCATCATGCTGGAGAACAGCGCCCGCAGTCTGGGCATTTTCCGTCCGCAATGGCTGGCAGATTATTATCGCCTTCGCCAGCCCGTGCTGAAACCGCTGCTGGACATATGGCAACGCGAACAGCGCGTCATCCCCGTCACGGTGGAAACGCTGGGCGAAATGTGGCTGCATGCGGATCTCCTCCCGCTACTGCCTCTGGCCCTTGAGGGGAAACTTCAGGCAACCCACAGCGCGGTATTGTCGCCTTTCGACCCGGTCGTCTGGGACAGAAAACGCGCCGAGCAGCTGTTCGATTTTAGCTACCGGCTGGAATGTTATACCCCGGCCCCAAAGCGCCAGTATGGTTACTTTGTTCTCCCGCTGCTGCATAAGGGGCAACTGGTCGGGCGCATGGATGCAAAAATGCACCGTAAGACCGGCACGCTTGAAGTCATTGCGCTTTATCTGGAAGAGGGCGTCAGGGTAACGGCAAGCCTGGAAAAAGGGTTAACGTTCGCCATTAGCGAATTCGCACGCTGGCAGGGTGCCCGTGACGTGACGCTGGGCCGGGTACCCGACGGACTGTTTACATCCTGTCGAAGTGGCTGGGAAACAGGCACTCCCTGAAAAGGGAATGTGTTAAGCTTTAGCGATAACCCATACGGAGGAACTATGGATCACCGTTTACTTGAAATTATTGCCTGCCCGGTATGCAACGGCAAACTCTACTACAGCCAGGACAAACAGGAGCTGATCTGCAAGCTGGACAGCCTGGCTTTCCCGCTGCGTGACGGCATTCCGGTACTGCTGGAAAATGAAGCCCGTTCCCTGGTGGCAGAAGAGAGCAAACCATGAGTTTTGTTGTCATTATTCCTGCGCGTTATGCCTCAACGCGTCTGCCGGGTAAACCGCTGGTGGATATCAACGGCAAGCCGATGATTGTGCATGTCCTTGAGCGTGCGCGTGAATCCGGTGCCGATCGCGTGATTGTTGCTACCGATCATCCTGACGTCGCCCGTGCGGTTGAGGCGGCAGGCGGTGAGGTATGCATGACCCGCGCCGATCACCAGTCCGGCACCGAGCGTCTGGCGGAAGTGGTTGAGAAATGTGGTTTCAGTGATGATACGGTCATCGTTAACGTGCAGGGTGACGAGCCGATGATCCCGGCGGTGATTATCCGTCAGGTGGCAGAAAACCTGGCTCAGCGTCAGGTTGGTATGGCGACGCTCGCGGTGCCCATTCACCACGCTGAAGAGGCATTCAATCCGAATGCGGTGAAGGTGGTCATGGATGCCGAAGGCTATGCGCTCTATTTCTCCCGCGCCACGATCCCCTGGGATCGCGATCGCTTTGCGCTCTCTAAAGAGACCATCGGTGATACCTTCCTGCGCCATATTGGGATCTACGGCTATCGGGCCGGTTTTATTCGTCGGTATGTTACCTGGGCGCCGAGTCCGCTGGAGCATATCGAAATGCTGGAGCAGCTTCGCGTGCTCTGGTACGGTGAAAAAATTCACGTTGCCGTTGCCAGCGAAGTGCCTGGAACGGGCGTTGATACGCCGGAAGATCTTGAGCGCGTCCGCGCCGAGCTGCGCTAATACCGCCTGCATCCCTCCTGACGGGGGGATGTCCTCTCCCCGCTAATTCCCCTTTCTTTTCCCTAATTGATCTCTTCCGGGTGACATCTCCCTTCAGGACGCTCATTATAAAAGCAGTAGTCTTAATGGGGGTAATCTCATATGGAACAGCTGCGTGCCGAACTTAGCCATCTGCTGGGTGAGAAATTAAGCCGGGTCGAATGCGTGAGTGAAAAGGCCGATACCGCGCTTTGGTCGTTGTATGACAGTCAGGGCAACCCAATGCCGCTGATGGCCAGGAGTTTCACCTCGCCGGGCGTTGCCAGGCAGCTTGCATGGAAAATGTCGATGCTGGCGCGGGAGGGAACGGTCCGTATGCCGACGGTGTACGGCGTAATGACGCACGAGGAACACCCCGGCCCGGACGTGCTGCTGATTGAGCGCCTGCGCGGCGTACCCGTTGAAGCGCCCGCGCGCACGCCGGAACGCTGGGAGCAACTGAAAGACCAGATAGTCGAGGCGCTGCTGGCCTGGCACCGTCAGGATAGCCGCGGGCTTGTCGGTCCGGTCGACAGCACTCAGGAAAACCTGTGGCCGCTGTGGTATCGCCAGCGGGTTGAAGTCCTGTGGGGGACGCTTAACCAGTTCAACAATACCGGTTTGACCATGCAGGATAAGCGTATTCTGTTTCGCACCCGCGAGTGCTTGCCGGCGCTGTTCGACGGTTTTAATGACAACTGCGTGCTAATCCACGGTAATTTCACCCTGCGCAGCATGCTCAAAGACTCCCGCAGCGATCAGCTACTGGCGATGTTGGGGCCGGGGATCATGCTCTGGGCTCCGCGCGAATACGAGCTATTCAGGCTCAGCGACAGCGGGGCGGCGGAAGGTTTACTGTGGCACTACCTTCAACGCGCGCCCGTTGCAGAGGCGTTTCTCTGGCGGCGCTGGCTTTACCTGCTCTGGGACGAAGTTGCGCAGCTGGTCAATACCGGACGCTTTAATCGCGCAAACTTCGATCTGGCGACAAAATCACTCCTGCCCTGGCTCGCCTGACGATCCTTTCAGCCACTGCCAGAGGCGTCCGAGCGTCTCATAACCGACGCGATCGCTATGCATCAGCCACGCCGGGGATGGGATCGCCCGTTCCCACGGGTTGAGCGGCGCGTCGATAGCCATCTGGTTTGCCGGTGCGGGAAGCGGGTGCAGGCCTTGCTTCTCAAAGAAAATCATCGCGCGCGGCAGGTGTGAGGCGGAGGTCACCAGCAAGAACGGGACATCGCCAATTGCCTGCTTCACTGCGGCAGCCTCTTCTTCGGTATCTTTTGGGCTGTCCAGAGTGATAATCGAGGAACGCGGTACGCCGAGAGATTCCGCGACTCTGGCGCCTGCTTCAGCCGTACTCACCGGGTTCGTTTTGGCCGCCGCGCCGGTGAAGATCATTTTTGATCCCGGATTCGCCAGCCAGAGGCGAATGCCTTCGTTTAGCCGTGGCAGGCTGTTGTTGATCAGGTTTGAACTGGGCGCCCAGTCAGGATCCCAGGTATACCCACCGCCCAGCACTACGATGTACGACACTTTCTGGTTTCCCTGCCACGTCGGGTACTTAGTTTCGATGGGGCGTAACAGACCATCCGCGACCGGCTGCAGGCTTAACAGCAGCAGGACAAACCAGCCGAGCGTGATAAGCGTTTTGCCACTTTTCTGAAAGCGACTGAACCAGACCAGCGCCAGCCCCAGCGCGATCGTGAGCAGCAGCAGCGGAAGGGGAAGCATCATCCCTCCAATGTATTTCTTAAGGGTAAAAAGCATCCTTTTTGGTTCCTTTTTTGACCATATAGCAGGGGATTACCGGTGATATTACACCAGAGAGGTTCATTCTCCGCGCGGGTGTGACAAAATAGCGGTTTTGCAGTTAGCGAGTGGAACTCTGCCAATGCGGGATCGCAATTTTGATGACATCGCGGAAAAGTTTTCGCGCAACATTTATGGCACCACGAAAGGTCAGCTCCGTCAGACGATCCTCTGGCAGGATCTGGACACCATTCTGGCCACCTTTGGTGGGCAAACGTTGCGCGTGCTGGACGCCGGTGGCGGTGAAGGGCAGACGGCGATAAAAATGGCCGAGCGCGGTCATCACGTCACGCTTTGCGATCTTTCTGCTGAAATGGTCGCCCGCGCGACGCGTGCGGCAGAAGAGAAAGGTGTGAGCAACAACATGCATTTTATACAATGCGCCGCTCAGGACATCGCGCAGCATTTGGAAACCCAGGTTGATCTGATATTGTTTCATGCGGTGCTGGAGTGGGTGGCCGATCCGCAAAGCGTGTTACAAACCCTGTGGTCGATGTTACGCCCGGGCGGCACGCTGTCGCTGATGTTCTACAATGCTAACGGCTTCCTGATGCACAACATGGTTGCAGGAAACTTCGACTATGTGCAGGTCGGGATGCCCAAAAAGAAAAAGCGCACGCTTTCCCCGGACTATCCGCGCGATCCACAGCAGGTTTATGGCTGGCTGGAAGCGATTGGCTGGCAGATTGTCGGGAAGACGGGCGTCAGGGTGTTTCATGATTATCTGCGTGAAAAACACAAACAGCGTGACTGTTTTGACACCTTAACAGAATTAGAAACGCGGTATTGCCGTCAGGAGCCTTTTATCAGCCTTGGCCGCTATATTCACGTCACCGCGCACAAGCCGCAGATGCAAGGATAACCTATGAGTGAATTTTCCCAGACAGTCCCCGAACTGGTTGCCTGGGCCAGGAAAAACGATTTCTCCATCTCGCTGCCGGTAGACAGACTCTCTTTCCTGCTGGCGGTTGCCACGCTGAACGGCGAACGGCTGGACGGTGAAATGAGCGAGGGTGAACTGGTGGATGCGTTCCGCCATGTCAGTGATGCGTTTGAGCAAACCAGCGAAACCATTAGCGTGCGTGCCAACAACGCGATCAACGATATGGTGCGTCAACGTCTGCTGAACCGCTTTACCAGCGAGCAGGCGGAAGGAAACGCCATCTATCGCCTGACGCCGCTGGGCATCGGCATCACCGATTACTACATCCGCCAGCGTGAATTTTCCACGCTGCGTCTTTCCATGCAGCTCTCGATCGTGGCGGGTGAGCTTAAGCGTGCCGCCGACGCGGCGGATGAAAACGGTGACGAATTCCACTGGCACCGTAACGTCTACGCGCCGCTGAAATATTCGGTGGCCGAGATTTTCGACAGTATCGATCTCACCCAGCGCCTGATGGACGAACAGCAGCAGCAGGTGAAAGACGATATCGCGCAGCTGCTGAATAAAGACTGGCGAGCGGCCATCTCCAGCTGTGAACTTCTGCTGTCAGAAACCTCCGGCACGCTGCGTGAGCTCCAGGATACGCTGGAAGCCGCAGGGGACAAGCTGCAGGCTAACCTGCTGCGCATCCAGGACGCGACGCTGGCGCACGACGATCTGCATTTTATCGACCGTCTGGTGTTCGATCTGCAGAGCAAGCTTGACCGCATTATCAGCTGGGGTCAGCAGTCGATCGACCTGTGGATCGGCTACGACCGACACGTGCATAAATTTATCCGTACCGCGATTGATATGGATAAAAACCGCGTCTTTGCTCAGCGTCTGCGTCAGTCGGTGCAGACCTATTTCGATGCGCCGTGGGCGCTGACCTACGCCAGTGCCGATCGTCTGCTGGATATGCGCGACGAAGAGATGGCGCTGCGCGATGAAGAGGTGACCGGTGAACTGCCGCCGGATCTGGAATACGAAGAATTTAACGAAATTCGCGAGCAGCTTGCGGCGATGATCGAAGAACAGCTCGCTGTCTACAAAACCAGACAAGTGCCGCTGGATCTTGGTCTCGTGGTGCGCGACTATCTGGCGCAATATCCACGCGCGCGCCACTTCGACATTGCCCGCATTGTGGTAGACCAGGCGGTGCGCCTGGGCGTCGCGCAAGCAGATTTCACCGGACTGCCGCCGAAGTGGCAGCCAATCAACGATTACGGAGCCAAGGTACAGGCGCATGTCATTGACAAATATTGAACACGTGATGCCGGTTAAGCTGGCACAGGCGCTGGCGAATCCGTTATTTCCGGCGCTGGACAGCCAGCTGCGTGCCGGTCGTCACATTGGCTTAGACGAGCTGGATAATCACGCCTTTTTGATGGACTTCCAGGAGTACCTGGAAGAGTTTTATGCACGCTACAACGTGGAGCTTATCCGCGCGCCGGAAGGGTTCTTCTACCTGCGCCCGCGCTCCACGACGCTGATTCCGCGTTCCGTGCTCTCCGAGCTGGATATGATGGTCGGCAAAATTCTTTGCTACCTCTACCTCAGCCCGGAACGTCTGGCAAATGAAGGGATCTTCACCCAGCAGGAACTTTACGACGAGCTGTTGACGCTGGCTGATGAGAGCAAGCTGCTCAAGCTGGTGAATAACCGCTCCACGGGGTCGGATCTGGACCGTCAGAAATTACAGGAAAAGGTTCGCTCTTCCCTGAACCGTCTGCGTCGTCTTGGGATGGTCTGGTTTATGGGTCACGACAGCAGCAAATTCCGCATTACGGAATCTGTCTTCCGCTTCGGTGCCGACGTGCGTGCGGGCGATGACGCGCGTGAAGCGCAGCTTCGCATGATCCGCGACGGTGAAGCAATGCCGGTGGAAAACCATTTGCAGCTCAATGATGAGCATGAAGAGAATCTGCCGGATAGCGGGGAGGAAGAGTAATGATTGAACGCGGTAAATTTCGCTCACTGACGCTGATTAACTGGAACGGCTTCTTTGCCCGAACCTTCGATCTGGATGAGCTGGTCACGACGCTCTCCGGCGGTAACGGTGCGGGTAAATCCACCACCATGGCGGCCTTTGTTACGGCGCTGATCCCCGATCTGACGCTGCTTCACTTCCGTAACACCACCGAAGCGGGGGCAACAAGCGGTTCCCGTGATAAAGGTCTACACGGTAAGCTGAAGGCGGGCGTCTGTTATTCGGTTCTGGACGTCATTAACTCCCGTCATCAGCGTGTGGTGGTGGGCGTGCGCCTGCAGCAGGTCGCCGGTCGCGACCGTAAAGTGGATATTAAACCGTTTGCGATCCAGGGTCTGCCAACGTCCGTACAGCCGACGTCGCTGCTGACGGAAACCCTGAACGAACGCCAGGCGCGCGTGCTGACGCTGCAGGAGCTGAAGGACAAGCTCGAAGCCATCGAAGGCGTGCAGTTCAAGCAGTTCAACTCGATCACCGACTACCACTCGCTGATGTTCGATCTGGGCGTGGTGGCGCGTCGTCTGCGCACGGCATCAGACCGTAGCAAATACTACCGCCTGATTGAAGCGTCGCTGTACGGCGGTATCTCCAGCGCGATTACCCGCTCCCTGCGCGACTACCTGCTGCCGGAAAACAGCGGCGTGCGCAAGGCCTTCCAGGATATGGAAGCGGCGCTGCGTGAAAACCGCATGACGCTGGAAGCGATTCGCGTTACCCAGTCTGACCGCGACCTGTTTAAACACCTAATCAGCGAAGCCACCAACTACGTGGCGGCGGACTACATGCGCCACGCCAACGAGCGCCGGGTGCATCTCGATCAGGCATTAGAATACCGTCGCGAGCTGTTTACCTCCCGTAAACAGCTGGTGGCCGAGCAGTACAAGCACGTCGAAATGGCGCGCGAGCTGGGCGAGCACAACGGTGCTGAAGGCGACCTGGAAGCCGATTACCAGGCCGCCAGCGATCACCTTAACCTGGTGCAGACCGCGCTGCGTCAGCAGGAAAAAATCGAGCGCTATGAAGCGGACCTCGATGAGCTGCAGATTCGTCTCGAAGAGCAAAATGAAGTGGTGGCCGAAGCCGCTGACATGCAGGAAGAGAACGAAGCCCGCGCCGAAGCGGCCGAGCTGGAAGTGGATGAGCTGAAAAGCCAGCTTGCCGATTACCAGCAGGCGCTGGACGTGCAGCAGACGCGAGCGATTCAGTACAACCAGGCACTGCAGGCATTACAGCGCGCGAAAGAGCTGTGCCATCTGCCCGACCTGACGCCGGAGAGCGCCGACGAGTGGCTGGATACCTTCCAGGCCAAAGAGCAGGAAGCCACCGAGAAACTGCTGTCCCTCGAACAGAAAATGAGCGTTGCGCAAACGGCGCACAGCCAGTTTGAGCAGGCTTATCAGCTGGTGGTCGCAATTAACGGCCCGCTGGCGCGTAACGAAGCCTGGGACGTTGCTCGTGAACTGCTGCGCGACGGTGTGAACCAGCGCCATCTGGCCGAGCAGGTTCAGCCGCTGCGTATGCGTCTGAACGAGCTGGAGCAGCGCTTGCGCGAGCAGCAGGAAGCCGAGCGTCTGCTGGCGGATTTCTGCAAGCGTCAGGGTAAAAATTACGATTTCGACGAGCTTGAAACCCTGCATCAGGAGCTGGAAGCGCGTATTGCAGCCCTGTCCGATACCGTATCAAACGCCAGCGAACAGCGTATGAACCTCCGTCAGGAGCTGGAGCAGATTCAGTCCCGTTCGAAGACGCTCCTGGAGCGTGCGCCGGTCTGGCTGGCGGCTCAAAGCAGCCTGAACCAGCTCAGCGAGCAGTGCGGCGAGCAGTTCGAATCCAGCCAGGAAGTGACCGAATACCTGCAGCAGCTGCTGGAGCGCGAGCGCGAAGCCATCGTTGAACGTGACGAAGTGGGCGCCCGCAAGCGCGACGTCGATGAAGAGATTGAGCGCTTAAGCCAGCCGGGCGGGTCAGAAGATCCGCGCCTGAATGCGCTAGCCGAGCGTTTTGGCGGCGTGCTGCTGTCCGAGATTTATGACGACGTTGGCTTGGACGATGCCCCGTACTTCTCCGCGCTGTACGGTCCATCCCGCAACGCGATTGTGGTTCCCGATCTGTCGCTGATTTCTGAGCAGCTTGCCGGCCTGGAAGATTGTCCGGAAGATCTCTACCTGATCGAAGGGGATCCGCAGTCGTTCGATGACAGCGTATTCAGCGTCGACGAGCTGGAAAAAGCGGTGGTGGTGAAAATCGCCGACCGTCAGTGGCGTTATTCCCGCTTCCCTGAGCTGCCGCTGTTTGGCCGCGCCGCGCGCGAAAGCCGCATTGAAAGCCTGCACGCCGAGCGTGAAACGCTGTCTGAGCGTTTTGCGACCCTGTCGTTTGACGTGCAGAAAACCCAGCGTCTGCACCAGTCGTTCAGCCGCTTTATCGGCAGCCATCTCGCCGTAGCGTTTGACGCGGATCCGGAAGCCGAAATCCGCAAGCTTAATACCCGCCGTGGCGAACTGGAACGTGCGATTGCCAGCCATGAAAGTGATAACCAGCAAAGTCGCGTTCAGTTTGAACAGGCGAAAGAGGGCGTTGCTGCCCTTAACCGCATTCTGCCGCGCCTGAACCTGCTGGCGGACGACACGCTGGCTGACCGTGTTGATGAGATCCAGGAGCGTCTGGATGAAGCGCAGGAAGCCGCGCGTTTCGTTCAACAGCACGGCAATCAGCTGGCTAAGCTGGAGCCCGTCGTGTCTGTACTGCAGAGCGACCCGGAACAGTTTGAGCAGTTAAAAGAAGATTATGCCTGGTCGCAGCAGGTGCAGCGCGAAGCGCGTCAGCAGGCGTTTGCCCTGACGGAAGTGGTGCAGCGTCGGGCCCACTTTGGCTACTCAGATTCGGCTGAAATGCTGAGCGGTAATAGCGACCTGAACGAAAAACTGCGTCAGCGCCTTGAGCAGGCGGAAGCGGAACGTACTCGCGCCCGCGAAGCAATGCGCAGCCACTCCGCTCAGCTGAACCAGTACAACCAGGTGCTGGCCTCGCTGAAAAGCTCCTTCGATACCAAGAAAGAGCTGTTAAACGATCTGCAGAAAGAGCTTCATGACATCGGCGTGCGTGCCGACAGTGGGGCAGAAGAGCGCGCGCGTATTCGTCGTGACGAGCTGCATTCTCAGCTCAGCAATAACCGCGCGCGTCGTAATCAGCTGGAAAAAGCGCTGACCTTCTGCGAAGCGGAAATGGATAACCTGACCCGTCGCCTGCGCAAGCTGGAACGCGACTATCATGAAATGCGCGAGCAGGTCGTGACCGCCAAGGCGGGCTGGTGCGCGGTGATGCGCATGGTGAAAGACAATAACGTTGAACGTCGTCTGCACCGCCGTGAACTGGCGTATCTCTCTGCGGATGAGCTGCGATCCATGTCGGATAAGGCGTTGGGTGCGCTGCGTCTGGCGGTGGCGGATAACGAACACCTGCGCGATGTGCTGCGTATGTCGGAAGATCCAAAACGTCCGGAACGTAAAATTCAGTTCTTCGTGGCGGTTTACCAGCACCTGCGCGAGCGTATTCGTCAGGACATCATCCGCACCGACGATCCGGTCGAAGCCATCGAACAGATGGAAATTGAGCTGGGCCGCCTCACGGAAGAGCTGACCTCTCGCGAGCAGAAGCTGGCGATCAGCTCCCGCAGCGTGGCGAACATTATCCGCAAAACCATTCAGCGCGAGCAGAACCGTATCCGCCAGCTGAACCAGGGTTTGCAAAGCGTGTCGTTTGGCCAGGTGAACAGCGTGCGCCTCAACGTCAACGTGCGTGAAGCCCATGCAACGCTGCTGGAAGTGCTGTCTGAGCAGCACGAGCAGCATCAGGATCTGTTCAACAGCAACCGTTTGACCTTCTCCGAAGCGCTGGCGAAGCTGTATCAGCGCCTGAACCCGCAGATTGATATGGGGCAGCGTACGCCGCAAACCATCGGAGAAGAGCTGCTGGACTACCGTAACTACCTGGAAATGGAAGTTGAGGTAAACCGTGGCTCAGACGGCTGGCTGCGTGCGGAATCCGGGGCGCTCTCTACCGGTGAAGCGATCGGTACCGGGATGTCAATTCTGGTGATGGTCGTGCAGAGCTGGGAAGATGAAGCGCGTCGCCTGCGCGGCAAAGACATCTCGCCATGCCGACTGCTGTTCCTGGATGAGGCGGCGCGTCTTGATGCCCGCTCAATTGCCACACTGTTCGAGCTTTGCGAACGTCTTGATATGCAGCTCATCATTGCGGCACCGGAGAACATCAGCCCCGAGAAGGGCACAACCTACAAACTGGTGCGTAAAGTGTTCCAGAACAGCGAACACGTTCACGTTGTGGGGCTGCGTGGCTTTGCGCCGCAGCCGCCAGAATCATTGCCGGAAACCACGGCGGACGCTTCCTGAAGCGTCTTTTGACCCGAAGCGGCGCCCTGGCGCCGCTTTTTTTTTAAACTTAACTTGTGCTTAGGGCTACGTTATCTTTAAACTTCTTTACATAAGGTAAGGCAACAGCTTAGCCGTCTACCTATAATGAAAGAAAGCCCCAACGTGATGGGCATGTCGTGAAAACAGGGGGCAAGGGATGTTGCTTAAGAAAGAATGTGGTCGTCAGCTGTCTGCGCTGAGTTTATGCCTGGCAGTGATGTTTGCTCCGCTGTTAACAGCCCAGGCCGACGAGCCTGAAATTGTGCCGACTGACAGCTCGGCAACGACAGGCGCGCAGCCAACGTCGTTGTCCCAGCCGCTGGACCAGTCTCCGGCGACGGCTATCATGGCCGGGATTAAACCGCTGCCGGAAGGCATCGACACCGAATCGCTCAGTCAGCAGCTGCAGTCGGGGCTGCCGTCAGGCTACACGCCTGTCTATCTCAATCAGCTCACGCTTCTCTATGCCGCCCGCGATATGAAACCCATGTGGGAAAATCGCGATGCCGTGCGCGCCTTCCAGCAGCAGCTGGCGGAGGTCGCGATTGCAGGGTTTCAGCCGCAGTTTACAAGGTGGGTTGAGCTGTTAACCGATCCTGTCGTCACCGGGCAGGCGCGAGACGTGGTGCTTTCCGATGCCATGATGGGCTACCTGCAGTTCGTGGCGGGTATTCCGGTCAATGGCAACCGCTGGCTGTACAGCGATAAGCCGTACAAGCTGGCGACGCCGGCGCTGTCGGTGATTAACCAGTGGCAGCACGCGCTGGACAATGGTGAACTGCCGCGCTTTATTGCCAGCCTGGCACCGGCGCATCCACACTATGCCACTCTGCACCAGTCGCTCCTCGCGCTGGTGGGGGACACGCGTCCATGGCCGCAAATGCGCGGTACCGCGACGCTGCGTCCGGGGCAGTGGAGCAGCGATGTTCCTGCCCTGCGCGAGATCCTGACGCGTTCCGGTATTCTGGAAGGCGGGCCAAAGATTGCTCTTCCGGGGGATGATTCACAAAGCGTCGCCGTCAGCCCGTCAGCTCCCGTGAAAGAGAAGAAAGCCGTTGTCCTGAGTAACAAACCCGCGGCTTACGATCGCGAGCTGGTTGCGGCCGTTAAGCAATTTCAGGCCACTCAGGGACTGGGGGCCGATGGCGTCATTGGCCAGACGACGCGCGACTGGCTGAACGTATCGCCTGCGCAGCGGGCAGGGGTGCTGGCGCTCAATATCCAGCGTTTGCGCTTGCTGCCGGGAACGCTCTCTACCGGCATTATGGTTAACATCCCGGCGTATTCCCTGGTTTATTATCAGGATGGTAGCGAAAAACTGGCGTCGCGCGTGATTGTCGGACGTCCGGATCGTAAAACACCGATGATGAGCAGTGCGCTGAATAATGTGGTGGTTAACCCGCCGTGGAACGTGCCGCCGACGCTGGCGCGGAAAGACATTCTGCCGAAGGTCTGGAACGATCCGGGTTATCTGGAACGTCATGGCTATACGGTGATGCGCGGATGGAACAGTAAAGAGGCCATCGATCCTTACATGGTCGACTGGTCAACGATCACTGCGTCGAATCTTCCGTTCCGTTTCCAGCAGGCTCCTGGGGCGCATAATTCTCTAGGGCGCTACAAGTTCAATATGCCGAGCTCAGAAGCTATCTATCTGCACGATACGCCGAACCACAACCTGTTCCAGAAAGATACGCGTGCGCTGAGTTCTGGCTGCGTGCGCGTGAACAAAGCCTCGGAGCTGGCCAATATGCTGCTGCAGGATGCGGGCTGGAACGATACCCGCATCTCGGATGCCCTGAAACAGGGAGATACGCGTTACGTAAATATTCGCCACAATATTCCGGTCAATCTTTACTATCTGACGGCGTTTGTGGGCGAAGACGGGCGTACCCAGTATCGTACAGATATTTACAATTATGATCTCACCGCGCGATCTGGCGCACAAATTTTGCCAAAAGCGGAACAATTAATCAGGTAAATGAAGCAGTTCGGGAAAAATGATTGTCGTAAGTTATGGTGAATAGGTAGCTATATCGCTGCAAGCCGCGTATTCACTGGGGTTGGGCGCCTTGACGTACCTGGTTTTGCCAGTTATGGTGCCCTTCGTGCGCTAAGCATATTACGATTTCTTTTACCTGTAGACCTGATTATCATGGACAAATTTGACGCTAATCGCCGCAAACTGCTGGCGTTAGGTGGCGTTGCGCTTGGCGCAGCGGCCATCTTGCCGACGCCAGCATTTGCCACCCTCTCGACACCTCGTCCGCGAGTTTTAACGCTCAACAATCTTCATACCGGTGAGTCGCTAAAAGCGGAGTTTTTCGATGGCAGAGGCTATATTCAGGATGAATTAGCAAGACTTAACCATTTTTTCCGTGATTTCCGCGCGAATAAAATAAAAGCCATCGACCCAGGACTGTTTGACCAGATTTTCCGCCTTCAGGGCCTGCTGGGCACCAGCAAGCCGGTGCAGCTCATTTCTGGCTATCGCTCGATTGATACCAATAATGAACTGCGCGCCCACAGTCGCGGGGTAGCGAAAAAAAGCTATCACACGAAGGGACAGGCAATGGATTTCCATATTGAAGGCGTTTCGTTAGCCAATATTCGCAAAGCCGCGTTATCTATGCGCGCAGGTGGTGTAGGATATTACCCCAGCAGCAACTTTGTGCACATTGATACCGGTCCGGTTCGGCACTGGTAATAACGAAACACAGGAGCAGTATGAACTATCGTATTATTCCGGTTACCGCGTTCTCCCAGAATTGTTCATTGATCTGGTGCGAACAGACTAAACTGGCCGCGCTTGTCGATCCCGGCGGTGACGCTGAGAAAATCAAGCAGGAAGTCGCCGACAGCGGCGTGACGCTCATGCAGATTTTACTGACGCATGGTCACCTCGACCATGTGGGTGCAGCGGCTGAACTGGCTGAACACTATGGTGTGCCTGTGATAGGCCCGGAAAAAGAAGATGAGTTCTGGCTGCAGGGGTTACCCGCCCAAAGCCGCATGTTTGGTCTTGATGAGTGTCAGCCCCTGACGCCCGACGCTTACCTGAACGAAGGAGAGCGCGTTAACGTAGGGAATGTGACTTTACAGGTGTTGCATTGTCCTGGACATACGCCAGGCCATATCGTCTTCTTTGATGACCAGTCCCGTCTGCTGATTTCCGGCGATGTGATCTTCAAAGGTGGTGTAGGACGCAGCGATTTTCCGCGCGGCGACCACGGGCAGCTGATTCAGTCGATTAAACAAAAGTTATTGCCGCTGGGTGATGACGTTACGTTTATCCCTGGGCACGGTCCGATGTCGACGCTGGGCTATGAACGGCTCCATAACCCGTTCCTTCAGGATGAAATGCCTGTCTGGTAACCAGAATAAAAAAAAGCCTGCATAACGCAGGCTTTTTTATGGGCGCAAATTACAGTACGGCGACAATCGCTTCGCACAGTGGCGCCATGTTGTCAGGCGTCATGCCTGCAACGTTCACGCGGCCAGACGCGACGGCGTACACGCCAAACTCTTCACGCAGACGCAGAACCTGCTCTTTGGTCAGGCCGCTGAACGAGAACATGCCGTTCTGTTTGATGATAAAGCTGAAGTCGCGGTCCGCGCCTTTCTCAGCCAGGGTGTTCACAAACAGCAGGCGCATGCGCTGAATACGCTGACGCATATCGTTCAGCTCTTGTTCCCAGATAGCGCGCAGCGCATCGTTGCTCAGGATAGTGGCAACAACAGACGCACCGTGTGCCGGTGGGTTAGAGTAGTTCGCGCGGATAACCGATTTCATCTGGCTGAACGCACGATCGACGGTCTCTTCGTTTGCCGCGACCAGCGTACAGGCACCTACGCGCTCATTGTACAGACCGAAGTTCTTGGAGTAAGAGCTTGCGACAATCAGCTCCTGATGCACGGCTGCGAACGCGCGCAGGCCTTCGGCATCTTCTTCCAGACCACGGGCGAAGCCCTGATAGGCGAAGTCAAACAGCGGCAGCCAGCCTTTTTCTACGGACAGCTTCGCCAGGTGTTCCCACTGCTCAAGCGTCGGATCGATACCGGTTGGGTTGTGGCAGCAGCCGTGGAACAGCACCACGTCACCCGCCTGCGCTTCGCTCAGGCTCGCCAGCAGGCCGTCAAAGTCGAGAGAGTGGTTTGCCGCATCGTAGTAAGCATATTCACGTACTTCCAGACCCGCAGAGTTAAACACGCTCTTGTGGTTCGGCCAGCTTGGGTTGCTTACCCATACGCGCTTGACAGAGGTGTTTTTCGCCAGGAAATCCGCCGCCACGCGCAGCGCACCGGTACCGCCTGGGGTCTGTGCTGTACGGGCACGTTTGTTACTCACAATTGTACTGCCTTTACCGAACAGCAGCTCCTGGGTGCAGCGACCAAATTCAGGGATACCATCAATACCGAGGTAGTTTTTGGTGGTTTCGTTTTCCAGCAGATACTGCTCAGCTTTCTTAACGCTGGTCAGTACCGGAGTTTTGCCGGTTTCATCTTTATATACACCAATACCCAGGTTGATTTTGCCTGGGCGGTCGTCGGCACGAAACAGATCGGCCAGGCCCAGAATAGGGTCGGCAGGAGCGGCGGTAATGTTCTCAAACATGACGAAGTTCCATTGTGATTACAGAAGTGAAATCCGCTATCAGGTTAACGGTAGATTTACAAAATGCCAACCGTTTGCGACGAAAAGCGTGCGGCTTTTCAAAAGTCGCCATTATTTTCTGTCACGCATAAAAAAACAGGGCCGAAGCCCTGTTCATTAAGCATATAACAAAGTGGTGTTCTGATTAGAACTGGTAAGTCACACCTACAGCAGCCATATCGTCGTTGCCGTTCAGGCCGCCAACGGTTTGCGCGTAGTCTGTGTCTTTGTCCAGCAGGTTGATGTAGTAATCAGCCCACACGTTGAAGTTTTTGTTGAAGTAGTAAGTTGCGCCAACCTGGATGAATTTAGCCAGATCTGCATCGCCACCTTTGAAGGTGCCTTTAGAGTTGGTCACGCCAGCCAGGTCTTTACCTTTGGTCTGCACGTAGGAGATTGCTGGACGCAGGCCGAAATCGAACTGGTACTGAGCAACAACTTCAAAGTTCTGCGTTTTGTTAGCAAAGCCAGCATCGCCATCAGAACCGGTACGGGTGGTGTTACGGGTTTCAGCATAGGTGGTTGCCAGGTAGATGTTGTTGGCGTCGTATTTCAGACCCAGACCCCATGCTTCAGCTTTGTCGCCTTCACCGTCAGCTTTCTGATTCAGAGTACGGTTAGCGTTGCTGTAAGATGCGATTGCACCGAAGCCTTCGCCGAAATCGTAGCCCAGGGAGTAGCCTACGCCATCACCGTTAGCAGTTTTAACGTCAGTACGGTCGTTTTTGCCCTGGTACTGAACGCCCAGGCTCAGACCGTCAACCAGACCGAAGAAGTTGCTGTTACGGTAGGTCAGCAGACCGGTGCTGCGGCTGGTCATAAAGTTATCAACATAGTTACCGCCCCAGGTCATACCAGAGAAGGACGGTGCCATATCGGTGTAAGATTCTACGTCGTAAACGATACCGTAGTTACGACCGTAGTCGATGCTGCCAGCGTCGCCCGCTTTCAGACCCGCAAATGCCAGACGGTTTTTGTTAGTCTGAGCACCACCTTCAGCCTGGCTGGCCACGAAACGGTATTCCCACTGGCCGTAACCGGTCAGCTGGTCGTTGATCTGCGTTTCGCCTTTGAAACCGATCTGCGCGTAGGTAGCGTCGTTATTGTTGGTGTTATCACCGGAAGTCACGAAATCGTGCTCGGCGTTAACTTTACCGTAGAAGTCCAGTTTGTTGCCGTTCTTGTTATAGATTTCTGCAGCGTTAGCTGCACCGGCTACCAGCAGGGCAGGGATTACCACTGCCAGAATATTGCGCTTCATCATTATTTATTACCCTCATTGGTTTTTTTATGACACTCGCCACTGCCGTCAATAAATTCTGTCAATAAATATTTCCGGAACTATTGATGAGAGTTTGGTGTCTTTATGTATCTGACAGGCATCTTTCCATTCGGCGAAGCGTTTCGCTAGCCTGAAAGTGCTACAATTCTCAAGATTAAGTAACTGAAAGAAAATATATGTAACTAAATGTGTATTTTTTGGAACTTTGTGAACCACCTCAAACTTCAGACCTCTCTGGCGAATTAAACGGCAGGACCTATCCTATATATATGAATTGCTTATGATTAATTGAGATAAAGGTGATTCATATAAACAGACGTTAAACGACTCTTTTTTTCTTATGACCGCAAAAAGACTTCTGGATGGCTGTAAAAGCGGTTGAAATTTGTGCTATCGCTTGAGGATGTAATAATCGCAATAAGAATAGGGTTTATTTTTTGTGGCTGGATGTTTCGCGGAAACAAAACGTAACAGGTAGTGGTTGTGACGGGGTGAAGGTTTAAAGACGCTGACTTTACGCTGACGAAAACTGACAATACAGAATAAAATAATGGCCAGCATAAGCTGGCCATTTTAGTCTTGTATCGATTAGAAGCTGGCGTTACGTGGAGTACGTGGGAACGGGATCACGTCGCGTACGTTCTGAACACCGGTAACGTAGGCGATCAGACGCTCAAAGCCCAGACCAAAACCGGCGTGCGGTACGGTACCGTAACGACGCAGATCGCGGTACCAGCTGTAGTCAGCCGGGTTGAGCCCCATCTCTTCCATACGTGCGTCCAGCACGTCAAGACGCTCTTCACGCTGAGAGCCACCGATGATTTCACCAATGCCCGGCGCCAGTACGTCCATCGCCGCCACGGTTTTACCGTCTTCGTTAAGGCGCATATAGAAGGCCTTAATGTCTTTCGGGTAGTTTTTAACGACAACCGGCGCTTTGAAATGCTTCTCGGCCAGATAGCGTTCGTGCTCAGACGCCAGGTCAACGCCCCAGTAAACCGGGTTCTCAAACTTCTCACCGCATTTCTCGAGGATCGCCACCGCGTCGGTGTAGTCCACCTGCGCAAAATCGGCAGAGACGAAGCGTTCAAGACGAGCTACTGCGTCGCTGTCTACGCGCTCGGCGAAGAATTTCATGTCGTCCGGACGCTCTTCCAGTACCGCTTTGAACACATACTTCAGCATCGCTTCCGCCAGACCCGCAACATCGTCCAGGTCAGCGAACGCCACTTCAGGCTCCAGCATCCAGAATTCCGCCAGGTGACGGCTGGTGTTGGAGTTTTCGGCGCGGAAGGTTGGGCCAAAGGTGTAGATTTTAGACAGCGCACAGGCGTACGTTTCGCCGTTGAGCTGACCAGACACCGTCAGGAAGGCTTCTTTACCAAAGAAGTCTTTGTCATAGTCCACTTTACCTTCTGGCGTGCGCGGCAGGTTTTCCATGTCCAGCGTCGAGACGCGGAACATCTCGCCCGCACCTTCCGTATCGGACGCGGTGATCAGCGGGGTAGAGACCCAGAAGTAACCCTGCTCGTCGAAGAAACGATGCAGCGCCTGCGCCAGCGTATGACGCACGCGCGCCACCGCACCAATCAGGTTGGTACGCGGACGCAGGTGGGCGACTTCACGCAGATATTCGATGCTGTGACGTTTTGCCGCCATCGGATAGGTGTCCGGATCTTCAACCCAGCCGGTGACTTCAATCGCAGAAGCCTGAATTTCGAAGCTCTGGCCCTGACCCGGTGATGCCACAACCACGCCGGTAACAATCACGGAACAGCCCGTTGTCAGGTGCAGAACGTCATCATTGTAATTGGGCAGAGAATTATTAATGACGGCCTGTACAGGATCAAAGCAGGAACCGTCATAGACGGCAAGGAAGGAGATGCCAGCTTTAGAATCTCGGCGGGTACGCACCCATCCGCGCACGGTGACTTCCTGGTCAACGGCGACACGGCCCTGGAGTACGTCGGCTACAGGCACAACGCTCATAATATTCTCTCTGTTAATAGTCGGAAAAAATAAACACTTGTCCACCCTAATGGGGGGATATCTATGTTACCTGCCATCCGCTATCAGACAAGTAAATTTCGCAGTCAAAAGAGAAGAATTGAGAAATAAATAAGGAGAAGGGAGCCATGAAGGCTCCCGTAAGCACTTAACTGGCTTTTTTGATCTGGGGAAGATCGAACGCTTTGCGCAATGCGCGGACAAACGCTTTGTCATGGCAGATGGTTTTACCCGGGCTGTCGGAGAGTTTTGCCACCGGCTTACCGTTACATTCCACCAGTTTGATGACGATATTCAGAGGTTTTACCTGAGGAATATCGCAGGTCAGACGGGTACCAATTCCGAAACTCAGGTTCACCCGGGTGTTGAAATGGCGATAGAGTTCGACCGCTTTCGCCAGGTCGAGATTATCCGAGAAGACCAGCACCTTGCTCATCGGATCGATGCCGAGTTTCTCGTAATGGGCAATGGCCTTCTCGCCCCATTCAACCGGATCCCCGGAGTCGTGGCGTAACCCCTGGTAACGTTCTGCGAACTCGGGACCAAAGTCGCGCAGGAAGGCATCCATCGTAATACAGTCGGTGAGGGCGATCCCGAGCTGATTCGGGTACTCCTCAAGCCATGCGGCAAGCGCCGCGCGCTGGCTGTTAGCCAGATCGGGGCTGATCTGCTGATGCGCCTGGAACCACTCGTGCGCCTGGGTGCCCATTGGCGTCAGGCTGAGGCGGCGTGCCAGATCGTAGTTGCTGGTGCCCACAAACCACGGTTCCCGCTGCAGACGTTTAACGATGGCCTCCTGAACGTCACGCGAGAAACGGCGACGCGTGCCAAAGTCCATCAGGCGGAAGCGGGACATGTCCAGCCCTTCTGTCAGGGTTGAGAAGGCAGTGAGTTTATTTTCCAGCGCGGCGACCGCCTGCTCGACGCCGGTTTCCGGCGAACGGTAGCGGTGAGCCAGCTCACTGATTACCGCCAGAAGCGGCACTTCCCACATGATCACTTCCCGCCACGGCCCTTCAAGGCGAATATCCAGCTTGCCGTTATCGTTAAGCACGGTGACCTGCTCCGGCTTATAGCGGAAATCACGCAGCCAGTTCAGGTAGTCGGCTTTGAAGAAAGGCAGGCCAGAAAGCCACTGATATTCCTCGTCCTGCAGCGTCAGATGCTGCATAGCATTGACCTGTTCACGAATGGCGTCTGCGTAGATACCAAGCAAGTCGTCGCCACGACAGCGGAATTCCGCCGCGACGTGAACGTCATAGTAATGGTGGAAAACGGCTTGCTGCATATGCAGTTTATACGCGTCGGTATCCAGCAACGTATGCAGAACTGGAGAAGCGAATTGAGTCATAGGTGCGCAGTAGCATCCTCTCACAGGAGCGTTTAGTACAATAAACAACTCCGGAGTATACCTTGTTTAGTGATTTATTGAACCCCGATCACAACATAAGCGCGTTTTATGGTCGAGGGCATTTTGTGCCCCGTGTTATACAAATGTAGCAAAAAAAGGTTTTGACCCTGAAAAGATGAACATTCTGCATAGCGCGTTTTGCGCAACAGGAATATATTGAAACGTTACTCGACAAACGATGCATAAGGTTTTCTATGACACAACAGCCACAAGCCAAATACCGCCACGACTACCGTGCGCCGGATTACCTGATTAGCGAAATCGATCTGACTTTTGACCTGGATGCCACTAAAACCGTTGTCACGGCGGTGAGCCAGGTGACGCGCCACAGCGCAACTGCGGTGCCGCTGCGTCTGGATGGTGAAGACCTGACGCTGGTCTCCCTGCATATTAATGATGAAGCCTGGTCAGACTATAAAGAAGAAAACAACCAGCTGGTCATCGACAACCTGCCGGAACAGTTTACGCTGCGCATCGTGAATGAAATCAGCCCGGCCGCCAACACCGCGCTGGAAGGGCTTTACCAGTCAGGCGTGGCGCTGTGTACCCAGTGTGAAGCGGAAGGGTTCCGCCACATTACGTGGTATCTCGACCGTCCGGACGTCCTGGCGCGCTTCACCACCAAAATCATCGCCGATAAAACCCTGTATCCCTTCCTGCTCTCCAACGGTAACCGCGTAGGCGAAGGCGAGCTGGAGAATGGCCGTCACTGGGTGCAGTGGCAGGATCCCTTCCCGAAACCGTGCTACCTTTTTGCGCTGGTGGCGGGGGATTTCGACGTGCTGCGCGACACCTTTAAAACGCGCTCAGGCCGCGAGGTGGCGCTGGAGCTGTTTGTTGACCGCGGCAACCTTGACCGCGCGCCGTGGGCAATGACCTCCCTCATCAACTCCATGAAGTGGGACGAGGAGCGCTTCGGCCTCGAATATGACCTCGACATCTATATGATCGTCGCCGTTGATTTCTTCAACATGGGCGCAATGGAGAACAAAGGCCTTAACGTCTTTAACTCTAAATACGTGCTGGCGCGTACCGATACCGCAACAGACAAAGACTACCTGGATATCGAACGCGTCATCGGCCACGAATATTTCCACAACTGGACCGGTAACCGCGTCACCTGCCGCGACTGGTTCCAGCTGAGCCTGAAAGAGGGCCTGACCGTCTTCCGCGATCAGGAGTTCAGCTCCGATCTGGGTTCACGCGCGGTGAACCGTATCAACAACGTGCGCACCATGCGCGGCCTGCAGTTTGCGGAAGATGCCAGCCCAATGGCGCACCCGATCCGCCCGGATAAAGTCATCGAGATGAACAACTTCTACACCCTGACGGTGTACGAGAAGGGCGCTGAAATTATCCGCATGATCCACACCCTGCTGGGTGAGGAGAACTTCCAGAAAGGGATGCAGCTGTACTTCGAGCGTCATGACGGCAGCGCGGCCACCTGCGACGATTTTGTGCAGGCGATGGAAGATGCCTCTAACGTCGATCTCTCTCACTTCCGCCGCTGGTACAGCCAGGCCGGTACGCCAGTTGTCACCGTCAAAGACGATTACAATCCGGAAACCGAGCAGTACACTCTGACCATCAGCCAGCGCACGCCGCCGACGGCGGAGCAGGAAGAGAAATATCCGCTGCACATTCCGTTCAGCATTGAGCTGTACGATAACGAAGGCAAAGTTATCCCACTTCAGAAGGGCGGTCACCCGGTACACCACGTGCTGAACGTGACCCAGGCCGAGCAGACCTTTATCTTCGATAACGTCTACTTCCAGCCGGTGCCTGCGCTGCTGTGCGAATTCTCCGCGCCGGTGAAGCTGGAGTACAAGTGGAGCGATCAGCAGCTGACGTTCCTGATGCGCCACGCGCGTAACGACTTCTCCCGCTGGGATGCGGCGCAAAGCCTGCTGGCGACCTACATTAAGCTCAACGTAAACCGTCATCAGCAGGGCCAGCCGCTGTCGCTGCCTGTCCATGTGGCTGATGCGTTCCGCGCGATCCTGCTGGATGAGAAGATTGACCCAGCGCTGGCCGCTGAAATTCTGACCCTGCCGTCAGCGACTGAAATCGCCGAGTTGTTTGATATCATTGACCCGATTGCCATCGTGGCGGTGCGTGAAGCGCTGACCCGTACGCTGGCTGCAGAACTGGCCGATGAGTTCCTGGCCATTTATAACGCCAATAAGCTTGACGCGTATCGCGTTGAGCACGCGGACATTGGTAAACGTTCTCTGCGCAATACCTGCCTGCGCTATCTGGCGTTTGGTGAAACCGAGCTGGCGAACACCCTGGTGAGCAAGCAGTATCACGAAGCGGATAACATGACCGACGCGCTGGCCGCGCTGGGTGCAAGCGTTGCCGCCGAACTGCCGTGCCGTGATGCGCTAATGCAGGAGTACGACGACAAGTGGCATCAGGATGGCCTGGTGATGGACAAGTGGTTCATCCTGCAGGCGACCAGCCCGGCGGCCGATGCGCTCAGCAACGTGCGCAGCCTGCTGAAGCATCGTTCCTTTACCCTGAGCAACCCAAACCGCGTGCGTTCTCTGATTGGCGCGTTTGCCAGCAGCAACCCGGCGGCGTTCCACGCCGAAGACGGCAGCGGTTATCAGTTCATGGTGGAAATGCTGACCGAGCTGAACAGCCGTAACCCGCAGGTGGCGTCCCGCCTGATTGAGCCGCTGATCCGTCTGAAACGCTACGATGCGAAGCGTCAGGCGAAGATGCGTGCCGCGCTTGAGCAGCTGAAAGGGCTGGAAAACCTGTCTGGTGATTTGTACGAGAAGATTGCTAAGGCCTTAGCGTAATAAAAGTTAACCCTCCCTCTCCCTGTGGGAGAGGGCCGGGGTGAGGGCATCAGGCATTAGCCTTAGCTCGCTGTAACTCCGTGCCCCCGCGCTTCATCACCCGATCCAACACCTCAGCTTCCAGCTCCGCCAGTCTTGCCGAGCCCACGCGACGAGGCCGCGGAAGATCCACCGTCAGATCCAGACCTATTTTTCCGTCCTCTATTAACAGCACCCGGTCAGCCATCGCGACGGCTTCGCTCACGTCATGCGTTACCAGCAGTACCGTAAAACCGTGCGCCTGCCACAGGGATCCAATCAAATCCTGCATTTCGATCCGCGTCAGGGCGTCGAGCGCGCCGAGCGGTTCATCAAGCAACAGCAGGCCCGGACGGTGAATCAATGCCCGCGCGAGCGCCACGCGCTGCTTCTGTCCTCCCGAGAGGGCTGCAGGCCATTCACCCGCACGATTTTCCAGCCCAACGGCGGCCAGCGCCTGGCGGGCCTCATCCCGCCAGTTGCCCTTCAGACCGAGCCCGACATTGTCGATAACCGTCTTCCACGGCAGCAGGCGCGCATCCTGAAACATCATGCGGGTATCGTCCTGAATCTTCGAAAGCGGCGTCGTTCCTGCCAGAATGTCACCGCCGTTGGGGACTTCCAGTCCGGCCAGAAGGCGTAGCAGGGTACTCTTGCCGCCGCCGCTGCGCCCGACAACGGCCACAAATTGTCCTGCGGGAATATGCAGATCCAGCCCGTTAAGAATGGTGTTATCGCCGTAGCGTTTGGTCACGCCGTTCAGCAGTAACGGTGTTCCCTGGTTCAGTCGTGCTGTATTCATGCTTTCGCCTCCTGAAGGGTGTAGGCCGGGTTCCAGCGCAGCCAGCTGCGCTCCAGCCACTGGGCGCTGACGTCGGCGAGTTTGCCGAGCAGGGCATACAGAATGATGGCAACCACCACCACGTCCGTTTGCAGGAACTCGCGGGCGTTCATCGCCAGATAGCCAATGCCGGAGTTGGCCGAGATGGTCTCCGCCACAATCAGCGTCAGCCACATCAGGCCGAGCGCAAAACGCACCCCGACCATAATGGAGGGCAGGGCGCCCGGCAGAATTACGTGAATAAAGAGGGAAAAACCCGATAAGCCGTAGCTTCGCGCCATCTCAACCAGACCGCGATCGATATTGCGGATGCCGTGCCAGGTGTTGATGTAGATCGGAAACAATGTGCCCAGCGCCACGAGGAAGATCTTGGCGCTCTCATCAATACCAAACCACAGGATAACCAGCGGGATCAGCGCCAGATGCGGCACGTTGCGCAGCATCTGTATAGACGTATCCAGCAGCCGCTCACCCCAGCGGGAAAGGCCGCTGATCAAGCCCAGAACCAGACCGATGCTGCCGCCGATGGAAAACCCAATCACGGCGCGCCAGGAGCTGATCGCCAGATGCTGCCACAGCTCGCCGCTCACGCTCAGCGACCAGAACGCTTCTACAACGCCCTCCGGGGAGGGCAGAATACGGCTCGACAGCCAGCCGGTGGACGACGCGAGCTGCCAGAGTGCCACAATGCCGACGGGTAAAAACCACGGCGCGGCGCGCAGCAGCCATTTTTGTGAGGTGGCAGACATGGTCACTCCTTAGCTCTGTGCGGCTTTGCGTGGAATAAACTCGTTCGCCACGGCTTCGCCCTGAAGCTGAAGCCGCTGCGGCTGCGGAATTTCCGGAATGGCAACATCCAGATGCGGGAACAACAGCTCGCCCACCTTGTACGCCTCTTCGAGATGCGGATAGCCGGAGAGAATAAAGCTGTCGATACCCAGCTCTGCGTATTCATTAATCCGGGCGGCTACGGTCGGTCCGTCGCCGACCAGCGCCGTGCCCGCACCGCCGCGCACCAGGCCGACGCCCGCCCACAGGTTCGGGCTGATCTCCAGGTTCTCGCGCTTGCCGTTGTGCAGGGACGCCATTCGGTGCTGTCCGACGGAGTCGGTTTTGGCAAACGCGGCCTGGGCTTTGGCGATGGTCTCATCGTCCAGGTGGGAGATCAGGCGGTCGGCGGCCTGCCAGGCTTCTTCATTGGTTTCGCGCACAATCACGTGCAGGCGAATGCCGAAGCGCACCTTGCGGCCATGGGCGGCCGCCTTAGCGCGGACCTGGGCAATTTTTTCTTTCACCAGTTCAGGCGGTTCGCCCCAGGTCAGATAGAGATTGACCTGCTCTGCCGCCAGATCCTGGGCCACATCCGACGATCCGCCAAAATAGAGCGGCGGGCGCGGCTGCTGCACCGGCGGGAAGTAGAGTTTCGCGTCGCGAACGTGAATGTGCTTGCCTTCGAAGGTGACGGTTTCCCCTTCCAGCAGGCGTCGCCAGACGCGGGTGAACTCGGCGGAGGCTTCATAGCGCTCGGTGTGGTCGAGGAACACGCCGTCGCCTGCCAGCTCCTGCGGATCGCTGCCCGTCACCAGGTTAAACAGGGCGCGACCGTTAGAGAGTCTGTCCAGGGTTGCCGCCTGACGCGCCGCCACGGTGGGGGAGACAACGCTCGGACGTAGCGCAACCAGGAACTTCAGACGTTGGGTGACCGGGATCATCGACGCGGCCACCAGCCAGGCATCTTCACATGAACGTCCGGTCGGGATCAGTACCCCGGTGAAACCGATTCGGTCCGCTGCCTGCGCAATCTGCTGCAGGTAGCCATGGTCAACCGGGCGCGAGCCCTCTTCTGTACCAAGATAGTGTCCATCACCGTGGGTGGGTAAAAACCAGAAAAGATTCAGACTCATGATTTAGCTCCTTCTTTGCCTGCGGGCTGCCAGATGCGTTCGCGAATAGTGACCTGTTTTGGTACCAGGTGGTTTTGATAGAAGAGGTCAGCCGTTTGTTGCTGAAGCGCGGCGACGTGCGCGTCCACGGGAGTAATGGTGGTCGGCGGACGGTGGTTGAGATAGCTCGCGATCACCGGCTCAGGTAAGCCCATGGTTTTCGCCAGCAGGGCAATACTCTCCTGGCGCTGGGTCTGGGTCAGCGCATCGGCCTGGGTAAAGGTATCCAGCACGCCCTGAATAAATGCGCCGTTCTTTTCTGCATAAGGACGCGCGGCCAGATAGAACGAGCCGGTCTGCTTCAGCGTGGTACCGTCTTTCAGCACGCGAACGCCGCCCTGCAGTAATGCGGCGGAGTAGTACGGATCCCAGATGGCCCAGGCATCAACGTTCTTCTGCTGGAACGCGGCGCGCGCGTCGGCAGGCGTCAGGTAAACAGGCTGAATGTCAGTGAACTTGAGCCCGGCTTCTTGCAGGGCGCGCAGCAGCAGGTTGTGTGAGCTGGAGCCTTTCTGGAAAGCTACTTTATGCCCTTTGAGATCGGCGACGCTTTTAATGTCGCTGTTTTCAGGCACCAGAATCACTTCGGCCTTCGGTTTGGGCGGCTCAACGCCAACATAGACGAGGTCCGCTCCCGCCGCCTGGGCGAATATAGGCGGAATATCACCCGTGCTGCCGAGATCGATACTGCCAACGTTCAGGGCTTCGAGCATCTGCGGGCCAGCCGGGAACTCCACCCAGGAAAATTTGGTGTCCGGGAAGCGTTTTTCCAGAAGCTGGTGGCTTTTCGCCAGCACCATGCTGACGCTGCCTTTCTGGTAGCCAATGCGTAAACGTTCCGGAGCCGTTTCTGCGGCATGGGCCAGCGAGGTAAGCGCCATCAGACCTGCCAGGCCGATGCGGGTTAACGTTTTAAACATGTGCGACTCCTTGAGGCTGACCAAACGCCGGCGCCTGGATATCCCTGCGGTGCAGAGCATGCCAGAAGGTTTCCAGGGCAGTATCGAGGCGGGTTTGCAGGTTCGGCGTAAAGTGAGGCTTGTGCTGATAATCGATAACCTGGGAGTCATCTGCGAAAACGCCGTGGAGGATCTCCTGCGCTTTCAGCGCGTTCAGCACCGGCTTCAGGGCATAATCCACGGCCAGTAAATGGGCAACCGTACCGCCCGTTGCCAGCGGCAGCACGACTTTGCCGTCCAGGGCGCGTTCCGGAAGCAGATCGAGCAGGGTTTTCAGCGCCCCGGAAAAAGAGGCTTTATAAATGGGCGTTGCCACAATTAAGCCGTCAGCGCCGTTAAGCTGCTCGATGAGCGTTTTCAGCGCAGGGCTGTCGAAACGGGCATAGAGCAGATCTTCAGGTTCGAAGTTATGCAGGTTCCAGTGGCACACTTCCACATCCAGGGCATTGAGTTTTTCGCGGGCATATTCCAGCAGGGCGCTGGAGCGCGAAGGGAATCGTGGACTTCCGGCCAGGGTAATGACGCGCATACTTCCTCCTTATAACCAATTGTTTGCTTTTATCTAACATTCATAACAATTTTCAGGAGTGTGACACCGCGCGGTTATTCCACTAAATGATTTATCTGCAATTAAAATGCGAAAAAGTGCATAAGAAATACACGGGAAGGTAAACGATTGCGTTTTGCGCTGATTTTTTGCCGCAGGTCAATTCCCTTTCTCGCGTGGATCGCCCATAATCCCCTCCCGGTTTGCACACCGGGAATCCAGGAGAGTTCATGTACTACCCCTTCGTTCGTAAAGCCCTTTTCCAGCTCGACCCTGAGCGCGCTCATGAATTTACATTTCAGCAATTACGTCGTATTACCGGAACGCCTCTGGCCGCTCTGGTGCGTCAGAATGTGCCGGAAAAACCTGTGCAGTGCATGGGTCTGACCTTTAAAAATCCGCTGGGTCTGGCGGCGGGTCTGGACAAAAATGGCGAGTGCATTGATGCCCTGGGCGCGATGGGCTTTGGCTCCATTGAAATCGGTACCGTCACGCCGCGCCCGCAGCCGGGAAATGACAAGCCGCGCCTGTTCCGCCTGGTCGAAGCCGAAGGGCTGATCAACCGCATGGGCTTTAATAACCTCGGTGTTGATCACCTTGTTGAGAACGTAAAAAAAGCCCATTTCGACGGGATATTAGGCATGAATATCGGCAAAAATAAAGACACGCCGGTCGAGCAGGGTAAAGATGACTATCTGATTTGTATGGAAAAAGTCTACGCCTATGCCGGTTATATTGCGGTGAATATTTCTTCACCCAATACCCCGGGGCTGCGTTCCTTACAATATGGCGAAGCGCTGGACGATCTTCTGAGCGCCATTAAAAATAAGCAAAATGAACTCCAGACGATCCACCATAAATATGTTCCGGTCGCGGTTAAGATCGCCCCGGATCTTTCTGCCGAAGAATTGATCCAGGTTGCCGACAGTTTGGTTCGCCATAATATTGATGGTGTGATTGCAACCAATACCACCCTCGATCGTTCCCTCGTGCAGGGAATGAAAAACTGTGACGAAGCGGGTGGGTTAAGTGGACGTCCGGTACAATTAAAAAGCACCGAAATTATTCGCGCCCTGTCTGCGGAATTAAAAGGACGTCTGCCGATTATTGGCGTCGGCGGCATTGACTCAGTGATTGCTGCACGCGAGAAGATGGCGGCGGGTGCGTCACTGGTGCAAATCTATTCCGGCTTTATTTTTAAAGGACCGCCGCTGATTAAAGAAATCGTTACTCATATCTAATCTTTTCTCCTAATCAGACAACCAGGGCTTTATTTCCAGCCCTGGTTGTTTTATATTCCGTCACTGTTGCTTATTTAGTCATTATAGTCTTTTATTAATGGTGTTATAAACGAAGCGGCGATCAGGACATTTTTAGTACAGGACGTTTGGGGACGGGAGAGACACATGCGAATTAAACCTGACGATAACTGGCGCTGGTATTTTTGCGACGAGCATGACCGAATGATGCTCGATTTAGCCAATGGCATGTTGTTTCGTTCTCGTTTTGCCCGCCGAATGTTAACCCCGGACGCGTTTTCCCCGTCGGGCTTTTGCGTTGACGATGCGGCGCTTTATTTCTCTTTTGAAGAAAAATGCCGCGATCTGGTGCTTTCTAAAGAGCAGCGTGCCGAGCTGGTATTAAATGCGCTGGTGGCTATCCGCTTCCTGAAACCGCAAATGCCAAAAAGCTGGCATTTTCTCGCGCACGGTTTGAGCTGGACCCCGGCAACGGGTGACGCTGCCAGCGTCAATCTGAGCGATACCGCAGAAGAGGTGAGCCTGCTTGTGGTTGAGCCTGGCGAAAATGCTGCGCTCTGCCTGCTGGCGCAGCCCGGCGTAACCATTGCCGGGCGGACGATGCAGCTTGGCGATGCCATTAAAGTGATGAACGACAGGCTGAAGCCGCAGCTGCGTGTAGATTCCTTCAGCCTTGAACAGGCGGTTTAAGCTTCCAGCTGTACGGACGTTTTCGGTATGCAGCTACAGCACAGAATTGTGCCGTCATTTCCAATTGCCGATTTTTTCAGCGCACTGACCTCGCCATCCACCAGCTTGATGCGGCAGCATCCGCAAATGCCTGCGCGACAGGAATAGGGTACGCGAATACCTGCCTGCTCCAGTTGCTCAAGCAATACCTGCTGGTTATTGCCGCGGATGACGTTGCCCTGCCAGTGAATATCTACCGCCGAGGCAACGTTCGTCACAACGTCGACCATTTCTTCTTCCTGACCTGAGCCGTACACTCTTGCAGGCCCGCGGGCAAGGATCTCTACCTCATCACCGACGCGGATTGCGCCGCTGGAGCGCGGGATCAGGTTCTGGCCGAAATCCACATCGCCGTTGTCCTGCGCGGTGCGGAACGACTGCAGCGTCTTCAGCGGTTCGCCGGAAGGGTGCTTCTGGCCTTTCTCAGGGCTCACCGTGGTGAAAATACAGCGACTGCATGGCTTCACCACGTCGAAAATCACGCTACCGATGCGGATCACTTTCCAGGTGTCTTCGTCCCAGGCGTCGGCACCCGTGACCACCAGGTTCGGACGAAACTGTTCCATCTGGACGCTGGCTTTGCAGCGGCGCTGTAAATCACGCAGCGAGGCTTCGTTAGTCAGCAGAAACGGGAAGCCATCGGCGAAGGAGAGGGGAACGGCGTCATGGCGCTTCACGCGACGCGTCGGTTCAGGCCCAACCCAGCGCAGCTGCACGTCGCGGGAGAAGAAACCGCTCAACCAGCGGTTAATTTCATCCGGGGCGATGCGCGCGGTAAAATGATTGCCCCACACTTCCGTTGGCGCATCGACAGGCGCAAAATCAGCAAAGCGGATAATCGCGCTGGAGCCGTCCGGCGCGGTCAGATGCAACCCGTCATGAAGCGGGGAAGGGGTAAAGCGAACCATCTGCGGGAACTGGCGTGCTGTAATGAACGTGCCGTCAGGCTCGGTGACCATAAAAATACGATCGAAGGCGAATCCGCTCATGTCGGCCAGCGCGTGAGAGACGCCGATACCGCGCATGGATTTCACCGGATGAATAAAAAGCCTGGATAACGTCGCCACTGCACACTCCCACAAATGAAAATAAGCCTTCAACTTTATGACATACACGCCATATTAGCTATAATGCGCGACAATTTTCTAAGAGTAAAAGTGACGATATGAATTCTCTGTTTGCCAGTACGGCCCGTGGGCTGGAAGAGCTGTTAAAAACTGAACTGGAAAGCCTGGGCGCACAAGAGTGTCAGGTGGTTCAGGGTGGTGTCCATTTTGAGGGCGACACGCGGCTTATTTACCAGAGCCTGATGTGGAGCCGTCTGGCGTCGCGCATCATGCTGCCGATGAAGGAGTGCAAGGTCTATAGCGACCTGGACCTCTATACCGGCGTACAGATGATCGACTGGACAGAGATCTTCACGCCAAATGCCACCTTTGCGGTGCATTTCAACGGCGTAAACGACGAGATCCGCAACAGCCAGTACGGTGCCCTGCGCGTAAAAGACGCCATTGTGGACTGCTTCACGCGTAAAAATAAGGAGCGTCCGAACGTCGATCGCGAAAATCCGGATCTGCGTATTAACGTCTGGCTGAACGGCGACACGGCGAGTATTTCTCTCGATCTGAGCGGCGCGGGCCTGCACCTGCGCGGCTACCGCGATCGCACCGGTATGGCGCCAATTAAAGAAACGCTGGCCGCCGCCATCGTCATGCGCTCCGGCTGGCAGCCGGGCACGCCGCTGCTCGATCCGATGTGTGGTTCCGGTACGTTGCTGATTGAAGCGGCCATGCTGGCAACCGACCGCGCGCCGGGCCTGCATCGTGGTCACTGGGGCTTTAAAGGCTGGGCACAGCACGATGAAGCGCTCTGGAAAGAGGTCAAAGACGACGCGCAAACCCGCGCGCGTAAAGGTCTGGCGGAGTACACCTCCCACTTCTACGGTTCGGACAGCGACCCGCGCGTAATCGAACGCGCGCGCAGCAACGCCCGTCGCGCCGGTATTGGCGAGCTGGTCACCTTCGAGGTGAAAGACGTGGCGAACCTGACCAACCCGCTGCCAAAAGGCCCGTACGGTACCGTGATCAGCAACCCGCCATACGGCGAGCGTCTGGACAGCGAACCGGCGCTGATTGCCCTGCATAGCCTGCTGGGCCGCAATATGAAGGATTACTTCGGCGGCTGGAATCTCTCCCTATTTAGCGCCTCGCCGGAACTGCTGAGCTGCCTGCAGCTGCGTGCCGATCGCCAGTTTAAGGCGAAAAACGGCCCGCTGGACTGCGTGCAGAAAAACTACCATCTGGCAGAGAAAGCGGCGGACAGCAAGCCGTCCGGCGTGGCGGAAGATTACGCCAACCGCCTGCGCAAGAATCTGAAGAAATATGAGAAGTGGGCCAGGCAGGAAGGGATTGAATGCTACCGCCTGTACGACGCCGACCTGCCGGAGTACAACGTGGCGGTTGACCGCTACGCGGACTGGGTGGTGATTCAGGAATATGCGCCACCGAAAACCATTGATGCGCAAAAAGCGCGTCAGCGCATGCTGGATGTGATTGCGGCGACCATCGCCGTGCTCGGCATTGCGCCAAACAAGCTGGTGCTGAAAACCCGCGAGCGTCAGAAAGGGAAAAATCAGTACCAGAAGATGGGTGAAAAGGGTGACTTCATTGAAGTGGGCGAATACAACGCTCGCCTGTGGGTGAACCTGACCGACTATCTGGATACCGGCCTGTTCCTCGACCACCGTATCGCCCGTCGCATGCTGGGTCAGATGAGCAAGGGCAAAGATTTCCTCAACCTGTTCTCCTATACCGGCAGTGCGAGCGTGCATGCGGGTCTGGGCGGCGCGCGGAGCACCACCACGGTGGATATGTCCCGCACCTATCTGGAATGGGCTGAGCGCAACCTGCGTCTTAACGGTTTAACCGGACGTCAGCACCGCCTGATGCAGGCTGATGTGCTGGGCTGGCTGCGTGATACCGACGAGCAGTTCGATCTGATCTTTATCGATCCGCCGACCTTCTCCAACTCCAAGCGTATGGAGGATAGCTTTGACGTACAACGCGATCACCTGCGCCTGATGACCGACCTGAAGCGTCTGCTGCGCAAGGGCGGCACCATTATGTTCTCGAACAACAAACGCGGCTTCCGTATGGATCATGACGGTTTAGCAGCCCTGGGACTGCAAGCACAAGAAATCAGCCAAAAAACGCTGTCTCAGGACTTTGCCCGTAACCGTCAAATTCATAACTGCTGGTTGATTACCGCGGTCTGAAAGGAAAAATAAATGTCATTAATTAGCATGCACGGCGCGTGGCTCTCTTTCAGCGACTCGCCGCTTCTCGATAATGCAGAGCTGCATATCGAAGATAACGAGCGCGTCTGTCTGGTGGGCCGTAACGGCGCGGGTAAATCCACGCTGATGAAAATCCTCAACCGCGAACAGGGGCTGGATGACGGCCGCATCGTTTACGAGCAGGATCTGATCGTCTCTCGCCTCCAGCAGGACCCGCCGCGTCACGTGACCGGCAGCGTTTACGATTTCGTGGCGGAAGGCATTTCTGAGCAGGCCGAATACCTGAAGCGCTATCACGAGATTTCGCATCTGGTGATGACCGATCCGAGCGACAAAAACCTCAACGAACTGGCGAAAGTGCAGGAGATGCTCGATCACCACGGTCTGTGGCAGCTTGAAAACCGCATTAACGAGGTTCTGGCCCAGCTTGGTCTGGAAGCGGACATGGAGCTGTCGGCACTCTCCGGCGGCTGGTTGCGTAAAGCGGCCCTGGGCCGCGCGCTGGTCAGCGGGCCGAAGGTGCTGCTGCTGGACGAACCAACGAACCACCTGGATATCGAAGCGATTGACTGGCTGGAAGGTTTCCTGAAAACCTTCAGCGGCACCATCATCTTTATCTCGCACGACCGTTCGTTTATTCGCAACATGGCGACGCGTATTGTCGATCTCGACCGCGGCAAGCTGGTCACCTATCCTGGCGATTACGACACCTATCTGCTGGAGAAAGAAGAAAACCTGCGCGTGGAAGAGCTGCAGAATGCGGAGTTCGACCGCAAGCTGGCGCAGGAAGAGGTGTGGATCCGCCAGGGCATCAAGGCCCGCCGCACCCGTAACGAAGGCCGCGTGCGCGCGCTGAAGGCAATGCGCCGTGAGCGCAGCGAACGCCGTGAAGTGATGGGCAGCGCGAAGATGCAGGTGGAAGAAGCGTCCCGTTCCGGCAAGATTGTCTTCGAAATGGAAAACGTCAACTATCAGGTTGATGGCAAAGTGCTGGTGAAAGATTTCTCCGCCCAGGTTCAGCGCGGCGACAAAATTGCCCTTATCGGCCCGAACGGCTGCGGTAAAACCACGCTGCTGAAGCTGATGCTGGGCCAGCTGCAGGCCGACAGCGGCCGCATTCACTGCGGGACTAAGCTGGAAGTGGCCTACTTCGACCAGCACCGCGCGGAGCTGGATCCGGACCGCACGGTGATGGATAACCTCGCCGAAGGTAAGCAAGAGGTGATGGTAAACGGCAAGCCGCGCCACGTGCTGGGCTATCTGCAGGACTTCCTGTTCCATCCGAAACGTGCAATGACCCCGGTGCGTGCGTTGTCAGGCGGGGAGCGAAATCGTCTGCTGCTGGCGCGTTTGTTCCTGAAACCAAGTAACCTGTTGATTCTCGATGAACCAACGAACGACCTGGATGTCGAAACGCTGGAACTTCTCGAAGAACTGATTGACGGTTATCAGGGGACCGTGATGCTGGTTAGCCACGATCGTCAGTTTGTTGATAACACCGTGACAGAATGCTGGATCTTCGAAGGTGAAGGGCGAGTTGGACAGTACGTAGGCGGTTATCACGATGCAAAAGGGCAGCAATCGCAGTCTCTGGCGCAGAAACAGTCAAAGTCCAAAACGAGTTCTGAACCTGCTGTAACAAAAGCAGAAACTGTCAAGAAAACCTCGGCTAAACTAAGTTATAACCTGCAGCGCGAACTGGAGGGGCTACCTCAGCGTCTGGAAGAGCTGGAGGCCGCGCTTGAGGATCTGCAAAAACAGGTTGCTGATGCGTCATTCTTTACCCAATCGCATGACTATACTCAGAAAGTACTGTCAGAACTGTCCGCGGCTGAAAAAGCCCTGGAAGAAGCATTTGAGCGCTGGGAGTACCTTGAGTCTCTGAAGAACGGCGCATAAACAGGGATAACATATGTGTGACCAGCACCATGCCGACAGGCATATTTTATGCTCGCAATGCGATATGCTCGTGGCGTTGCCAGAGCTTGGTCACGGACATAAAGCCCTGTGTCCACGTTGCGGTGCGACGTTGACAACCGAGTGGGACGCGCCGCGGCAGCGTCCCACTGCTTACGCCCTGGCAGCATTGTTCATGCTGCTACTCTCTAATCTCTTCCCCTTTATCTATATGAAGGTGGGGGGGATAACCAGCCAGGTTGATTTGCTTGAAATTCCGGGCGTAATGTTTTCGGAAGATTACGCCAGCCTCGGCACCTTTTTTCTCCTGTTTGTCCAGATAGTCCCGGCTTTTTGCCTGGTCGTTATCCTTTTGCTGGTTAACCGCGTCAGGATGCCGGCATCGCTGAAAATCCGGCTCGCGCGTATCCTTTTTCAGCTCAAAAGCTGGGGCATGGCCGAGATCTTTCTGGCGGGCATTCTGGTCAGTTTCGTTAAGCTGATGGCGTACGGCGATGTGGGGATTGGCAGCAGCTTTATTCCGTGGTGCCTTTACTGTGTCCTGCAGCTGCGCGCATTCCAGTGCGTGGACAGGCGCTGGGCCTGGGATGACATCGCCCCGGCACCGACGCTGGCGCAGACGGTGAAGGTCGGCGTGCCCGGTATTCGTCAGGGGCTGCGTTCTTGCCCGTGCTGCACCGCCGTGCTTCCCGCCGATCTCGACGTTTGTCCGCGCTGCGAAACGAAAGGTCACGTACGCCGTAAAAATAGCCTGCAGTGGACGATGGCGCTGCTGGTCACGTCCATCATGCTGTATCTGCCGGCCAATATTCTGCCGATCATGATCACCGATTTACTCGGCGACAAAATGCCCTCGACGATCCTCGCCGGGGTGATATTGCTCTGGGGCGAGGGTTCTTATCCGGTCGCCGGGGTAATTTTTATCGCCAGTATTATGGTGCCAACTTTAAAAATGATCGCCATTGCCTGGCTCTGCTGGGATGCGAAAGGTCATGGAAAACGCGACAGCGAACGCATGCACCTGATTTATGAAGTGGTCGAGTTTGTCGGACGCTGGTCAATGATTGACGTGTTTGTCATCGCCGTTCTCTCTGCACTGGTGCGGATGGGCGGTTTGATGAGTATTTATCCCGCGATGGGGGCTTTAATGTTTGCACTGGTTGTGATTATGACCATGTTTGCGGCCATGACCTTCGACCCTCGTTTATCGTGGGATCGTGAGCCTGAATCAAGCCATGAGGAAGAGTAAGAGCATGGAAAATAAGAGTGGAGAGGCGAAAGTGCAGAAGGTCAAAAACTGGTCGCCGGTGTGGATTTTCCCCATCGTGACCGCGCTGATCGGTGCATGGATCCTGTTTTATCATTACAGCCATCAGGGACCGGAAGTCACGCTGATAACCACCAATGCCGAGGGGATTGAGGGCGGTAAAACGACCATCAAAAGCCGTAGCGTGGACGTGGGCGTGGTCGAAAGCGCAACCCTGACCGACGATTTAACCCATGTGGAGATTAAGGCGCGCCTTAATGCCGGCATGGAAAAACTGCTGCATGGCGATTCCGTTTTCTGGGTGGTTAAACCGCAGGTGGGGCGCGAAGGGATCAGCGGCTTAGGGACGCTGCTCTCCGGGGCCTATATTGAACTGCAGCCCGGCACGAAGGGTAGCCAGCCGGGAAAATACCAGCTTCTTGATTCACCGCCGCTAGCGCCGCCTGATGCCAAGGGTATCCGCGTGATCCTCGACAGTAAAAAAGCGGGCCAGCTTACGGCGGGTGACCCGGTACTGTTCCGCGGCTACCGCGTCGGTTCCGTTGAAACCAGCACCTTCGATGCGCAAAAGCGTACCATCAGCTATCAGCTGTTCATCAATGCGCCAAACGATCGTCTGGTGACCAGCAACGTTCGCTTCTGGAAGGACAGCGGGATCGCTGTGGATCTTACCTCGGCGGGGATGCGCGTAGAAATGGGCTCCTTAACCACGCTGTTTGGCGGCGGTGTGAGCTTTGATGTGCCTGAGGGGCAGGATCTCGGGCAGCCGGTTGCGGAGAAAACGGCGTTCAGACTCTTTGACGATCAGCGAAGCATTCAGGACGCGCTCTATACCGATCACATTGACTTCCTGATGTTCTTCAAAGATTCCGTCCGCGGTCTGCAGCCGGGCGCGCCCGTTGAGTTCCGCGGTATTCGTCTTGGTACGGTTGGACAAGTTCCATTCTTTGTTCCGGGCCTGAGCCAGATGCTGGACGATGATTATCGTATTCCGGTGCTGATCCGCATTGAGCCGGAGCGTCTGCTGAACCAGATTGGCGAGAACCAGGATATCGCGGCGCATATTAACGAACTGATGAACCGTGGTCTGCGCGGGTCGCTGAAAACGGGTAACCTGGTGACGGGTGCGCTGTATGTGGATATGGACTTCTACCCGAAAGCGCCGCCGATTACCGGTATTCGTGAATTTGGTGGCTATAAGATCATCCCAACGGTGAGCAGCGGTCTGGCGCAGATCCAGCAGCGTCTGATGGAGACGCTGGATAAGATCAACAATCTGCCACTGAATCCGATGATTGAAGCGGCGACGAACTCTCTGAGCGAAAGCCAGGCAACGATGCGTCGTCTGCAAACCACGCTGGATAACATCAACAAGATCACGGCGAGCCAGAGCATGCAGCAGCTGCCGCAGGATATGCAGAAAACGTTGCGTGAGCTGAACCGCAGTATGCAGGGCTTCCAGCCGGGTTCAGCGGCCTACAACAAGATGGTGGCAGATATGCAGCGTCTTGATCAGGTCTTGCGTGAACTGCAGCCGGTGCTGAAAACGCTCAACGAGAAGAGCAACGCGCTGGTGTTCGAAGCGAAAGATAAAAAGGATCCTGAGCCGAAGAGGGCAAAAGAATGAAAAAGTGGCTATTGATGGTTGGCGCTCTGCTGTTAACGGCGTGCAGTTCAGGGGTAGATAATAAAAGCTACTATCAGCTGCCTGTGGCTACCCACAGCGGTGGGCAAAGCACGGCCACCCAGGGAAACCGTCAGCTGTGGGTTGAGCAGGTTGCGGTGCCGGATTATCTGGCTGGAAATGGCGTGGTCTATCAGACCAGCGACGTTAAATACGTGATTGCGACAAACAACCTGTGGGCCAGCCCGCTCGATCAGCAGCTGCGCAACACCCTGGTGGCCAATCTGGGCAGCCAGCTTCCCGGTTGGGTTGTCGCATCGCAGCCGCTGGGTAACGACCAGGATACGCTGAACGTCACGGTAACGGGCTTCCACGGCCGTTACGACGGTGCGGTGGTGATCAGCGGGGAGTGGTTGCTGAACCATCAGGGGCAGCTGATTAAGCGTCCTTTCCATCTGGAGCTGAAGCAGCAGAAAGATGGCTATGACGAAATGGTGAAAGTCCTGGCTCAGGGTTGGGCACAGGAGTCGGCCAGCATCGCGAGAGAAATTTCCCGGCTGCCATAAGTAAAATTCATCATCAAAAACCGCAGTTGGCCTTTCGCTGATTGCGGTTTTTTTTTCGTTTTCACTTCAGATTGTTACTTGTGCCACGTCACAATTTTTGTACAAATGAACTTCCAGGTAGCTCACAAATATGACACCCGTATGAATTTTGAACATTGACGCTGCGACTAATTCGGGGTATTCGTTATCTGTGCCTGTGCATCTAGTGCAGACACTGTTTTCTTTCCACCAGACAAAAGAATGAGGGAAACGAGGCATGAAGAGACAGAAACGAGATCGCCTGGAACGGGCTCATCAACGTGGTTATCAGGCCGGCATCGCTGGACGTTCTAAAGAAATGTGTCCTTATCAGACGATAAATCAAAGGTCACAATGGCTTGGAGGCTGGCGAGAAGCCATCGGCGACAGGGCACTCATAGCCTGATAACGTCTCTTTCAAAAAAGAAACCTCCGCAATGCGGAGGTTTCGCCTTTCTGGAGGTACGAAAAGCACAATCAGAACGCGGAAGTGTCCTGGAACAGGCCAACTTTCAGGTCGCTTGCGCTATAGATCAGACGGCCGTCTACCAGCACTTCGCCATCCGCCAGGCCCATAATCAGGCGGCGGTTAACGATGCGCTTGAAGTGAATACGATAGGTCACTTTCTTCGCTGTAGGCAGAACCTGGCCAGTGAATTTGACTTCGCCCACGCCCAGCGCGCGGCCTTTACCTTCTCCGCCCAGCCAGCCCAGATAGAAACCAACCAGCTGCCACATGGCATCCAGGCCCAGACAGCCAGGCATTACCGGATCGCCAATAAAGTGGCAACCGAAGAACCACAGGTCCGGGTTGATATCGAGTTCTGCTTCTACGTAACCCTTATCGAAGTTGCCGCCGGTTTCGGTCATTTTCACGACACGGTCCATCATCAGCATGTTAGGGGCCGGTAACTGTGGGCCTTTTGCGCCAAACAGTTCGCCGCGACCAGAGGCAAGAAGATCTTCTTTTGTATAGGATTCGCGTTTATCTACCATGTTCTCAGTAAGCCTTATTTTAGTGAAGGACGCAGGATAGCTAACACGTGTACGCTGAACAAGTCCGATCAGTTCGAACTAAACCAGCCCAGCCAGCGTAACGGCCATGGATAACGATGACGAGCATCCTGCTGTGTCGCCTGAGCTATGCGCTCCTGGATAGTCTGCATCAAGGTGGTTTGCCCTTCGCCATCCCAAACCAGATTTGTCAGTAAGGGTAGCGCATCCTCAATCCCTTCGATGGCCCAGATAGCGAATTGCTCTTGCTCAACCGCATCAAGAATGTCCTGACTGAGGCTCAAATGGCGTGCGTTGGGAGCAGGAATAATCACACCCTGTTTGCCGTTTAAACCGCGCTGCTGACAGATAGAGAAGAAGCCTTCAATTTTTTCGTTGAGACCTCCCACTGGCTGAGCACGACCAAACTGGTCCACCGAACCGGTGATCGCGATGTTCTGATTGATGGGCACTTCCGCCAGGGCGCTGATTAAGGCGCACAGTTCGGCCATAGAGGCGCTATCACCATCCACTTCGCTGTAGGACTGCTCAAACGTCAGCGAGGCGGAGAAGGGTATCTGTTGCTCAAGCTGCAGCTCTGACATCAAAAACGCCTGCATGATCATCATGCCTTTCGCGTGAATGTTGCCGCCCAGCTCGGCTTTCCGTTCGATATCGGTAAACTCGCCATCGCCAATGTGCACAACGCAGCTGATACGAGACGGTTCCCCGAATGCGCGCGGATGGCCGGGAAATTCAATCACCGACAGGGCGTTGATCTGCCCGACGCGCTCGCCTTCAGTTTCTACCAGAATTTGTTCCAGCAGAATTTCATCCTGCATACGGTCAGCAAGATAGCCTTCACGCCACTCACGCTGAGCCAGCATCTGAGTGAGCTGTTCTCCGGTAAATGCCCCGTTACCGCTGATCGCACCCACTTCACGCAGCTGTTTGCCGATCCAGAGCGGGCAAAGCGGCAGCGTTTCCTGGTCTCCGGTGTAGCGCACCGCTTCGCGGATTAAGCCCGGCCACGCGTCAGCCGCAGGAGTTGGCAGCGCAAAACGCTCAGCAACGGCCATCACCCACTGGCACCACTGCGCCATATCGTCGGCGTCAGCAATCTGGATGTTGTCTTCGTATTCGCTATACACCGCCTGCTCAGCGAGCTCCGGCTCCATTTCCTGGAAGTCCGCCAGCGATTCACGGTCACCCGTCAGCACGACGGTCAGCGACAGCGGCATAGACGGAACAGAGACGGGCAGGGGACGAGACTCATCGTAGCCGACCCAGTCGAAACGCTGCTGGTGCACGATGGTTTTCAGACGCATCCACAACAGTGGCTGCGAGAGCAGGGTACGCAATGAGATGATCAGAACGCCGCCATTTGCGCGATGTACCAGCCCCGGCTGCAGCGAAAGTTCGCCGTTAAACTGGCGCAGACAACCAAAGAGTTGTTCCGCCTCAACCCAGTTAGCGGTGATCACCTCGCCCTTAGCGGCAAAACGGCCATCGGCCTGCGCCACCGGTTCGAAAGTGACATCATGTCCCGCAATACGATACTGGCCGCCAAAAACTGCGTTAGCTTCCGGCTTCAGCTGGCGCACGGCATCTCCGAGCAGCGTCAGGTATTCCGCTTCTTCCGGGGCCTTGAGCAGCATGAAGGGCGCTGTTGCCCACGGGCTTAACACCTGCTCAAGCGCATAATGCAAGCGAGGCTGCGTATCGCTAAGGATGAATTCGTGTTCTTTTGCGAGTTCGGGCTGTGCAAACAGTTCCTGGAAACTTTCGGTATCCGGAACAAGGTCACGCCATGCAAGTTTCGTAATGGTCAAAGTTGATGTTTTTTAGTCAGATGTAAAAGCGTGGAGTATACCGTAAGCGGGGGGCTGTACCCAAGCAGGATTGGGGATTTCGAGAGGACGATTGGCTGCATTCACTCACAGGATATGATTTCTTTTCAGCAGATTGCTAAAAAACTGATATTCTGAACAGAGTTACGTGGTAACACTGAGATCGCAATGAAATATCAACAACTGGAAAATCTCGAAAGCGGCTGGAAATGGAAGTACCTGGTCAAAAAGCACCGAGAAGGGGAGCTGATCACCTGCTACATCGAAGCCAGCGCTGCGCAAGAAGCCGTGGATATTTTGCTGACCCTCGAAAATGAACCGGTACAGGTTAACGGCTGGATTGAGAAACACATCAATCCCGCGTTGTTAAACCGGATGAAGCAAACTATCCGCGCGCGACGCAAACGGCATTTTAATGCTGAGCATCAGCACACTCGCAAAAAATCAATCGATCTGGAGTTCGTTGTCTGGCAACGCCTCGCTGGGCTGGCGCAGCGACGGGGCAAAACGCTTTCGGAAACCATCGTGCAGTTGATTGAGGATGCCGAACACAAAGAGAAATATGCCAACCAGATGTCGACGCTGAAGAATGACCTTCAGGCTCTGTTGGGTAAAAAATAGATTTTTCTTTTCTTAGGACAATAAAAAACCCCGCATGGCGGGGTTTTTTTATAAGACGATAACTTATGCCGCTGGCTGAGTTACAACGTCTTTGATGCCTTTAACTTCGATCTCAACGCGACGATCTGGAGCCAGGCAGTCGATCAGTGCAGCGCGAGCTTTCACGTTGTCACAGGTGTTGCCAGTAACTGGGTTAGATTCGCCCATACCACGTGGGGAGATCTTGTTAGCTGGGATACCTTTAGAGATCAGGTAATCAACAACAGACTGAGCACGTTTCTCAGACAGTTTCTGGTTGTAAGCGTCAGAACCGATACGGTCGGTGAAGCCCAGAACCACGACAGAACCGTCTTTAGGATCCAGGTTGCTCAGCTGGGTGTACAGCTGATCCAGTGCCTGCTGACCTTCTGGTTTCAGAGTCGCTTTGTTGAAGTTGAACAGAACGTCAGACTTCAGAGTGAAGTGCTTGGTCTGTACTTCTGGAGCTGGAGCCGGCGCTGGAGCAACAACTGGTGCTGCATCTTCCTGCTGGCCGAAACGGTAGGAAACACCTACGCTCAGCATGCCGTTGTCTGGACGAACACCAACGGTGTTGCCGTCGCCGATGTTGTTAACCCACTGGTATTCCAGACGGGTAGCGATGTCACGGGTCATTGCCCACTCAACGCCACCAGCGAATACTGGGGAAACACCGGTGTCATGATCGTCGCCAGCACGGCTGTTGCTGGAGTCAGCGCGCCATACCATGCCGCCCAGACGGGTGTACACGTCCAGATCGTCAGTTACTGGGTAACCCAGTTTAGCGGTCAGCTGAACGCCCTGTGCTTTGAAAGCGCCGTTTACGGTGTCGCCTTTGTATGGCATACGACCTAACCAGTCGTAACCCATTTCAAAACCAACATACGGGTTAACCTGATAGCCACCGAACGCACCTGCACCAAGCTGGCTCTCGTGAGTAGGGCCATCATTGTTGTTTGCGCTGTCGTACCAGCCGGTGTCATGGAACTGAGACCAGCCCAGTTTACCACCTGCATACCAGGTATTATCTTTCGGAGCGGCCTGCGCTACGGTAGCGAAGCCAGCCAGTGCCACTGCAATCGCGATAGCTGTCTTTTTCATTTTTTGCGCCTCGTTATCATCCAAAATTCGCCATGAAAGTCTCAAGAGAGAATCACGGTTAAATCCTTCACCGGGGGGCGTGGTCAAATATAAATCTACCGATATCTTCGGCTTAGGCCGAGCACCCCTGGCGATGTAAAGTCTACAACGTAGCTGAAAACTTACAAGTGTGAAGTCCGTCAGGCATATGAAAAAAAAAGTTCCGTATACCTATTATTTAACATTTTATGAACGAATTTTGTGCAATAAAATTAAGGAGAACCGCACCAGACAAGCCTTGCCGCAATTTTGAGGCCGGGAACTAAAACCGCATCTTGGGGTCAAAAAAAATTCCAGGAAAAATCTTAATTTCACTCAATGATACAAATTCGAGTGAATTTTTAGCCCTGAATGTTGTCCTTTGCGGTAAGAATCCGATCGAACCGGACGCATAATGAAGCCGATCGCATTCCCTTCTTCCGCTGCTTCAGTTAGACGGAAATGTTCTTCTTCCGTCAACTCTTCCGATAACCATCCAATCACCACGCTGTAATTTCCGGTGCGTAACGCGCGGATCATCGACTCAACGGTATCGCAAGGCGAGAGCTGATTAATTTGCATAACCTTGGTGAGCGGAAGGCCTGCGGACTGAACCCACTCGCGGCTCAATTTTTGCTGCGGCGTGAGCCAAAGCTGCCAGCGCGATTGCTGACCAAGCTGTTGCAATAACGGCAACAGCAGAAGTTGCGTCAACAGGGGCTGGTCTTCACGATAAACCACTTCACTGATTAGCCCCGTGGAAACACGCTCGACGGAATTCTGCGCGACATTGCCTGCGGTAGAAGAGAGAGAGGTTGAGCGATTTGCATAGCCTGAAGTGTGCATATTCATTCCAGCCCTGTAGTTACTGTATGGATATACAGTAACCCCTGTATGCATAAAGATCAACCTCATTTTCGGAAAGCGACTCGCAAAATTGATTCAATCTTGATGCCCCTCGAAAAATCATCTTGCTCAACGGCGCTAAGTTGCCTATTTTCCTGCTAACGGATCCGCTAGTAAGAAATTTCGTTGTTACTTTATGATTTTGAAGGGAAATATCATGAAAAAGATATCTTATGAACGGATTTATAAATCCCAGGAATACCTCTCGCCGCTGGGCGAAATACACCATCGCGCGCTGTTTGGCGGCTATACCCTGGCGGTGGATGATGCGGTTTTTGCCATGGTGTCTGATGGCGAGCTTTATCTTCGGGCCTGTGAGGAGAGTGCGAAATACTGTGTAAAGAATGCCTCTTCATTTTTGACGCTGATGAAGCGGGGTCGCCCTGTGCTACTCAACTACTATCGTGTAGACGACGGGCTGTGGCAGGACAGGGAGCGTCTGCTAAAGCTCTCCTCATTCGCGCTCAATGCGGCAAGGAAAGAGCGTTATCAGCGGCATCAGCGAAACCGTCTTAAAGATCTACCAAACCTCACTTTTCAGCTGGAAGTGTTGCTCTTCGAAGCGGGTATCACTAATGAAGAGACGCTGCGGGCGCTGGGTGCGAGGGAAAGCTGGCTGAAGATGCGGGCAAAAAACAAAGCGCTGAGTATTAAAGTGCTCTTCGCGCTGGAGGGGGCCATTGTGGGACTGCATGAGGCGGCACTCCCGGCAGGCATTCGCCGGGAGCTGACGGAGTGGTTTAATGCGCTGCCTGAGCCACAGGAGAATCACTCCTCCAGGTAGCGATTTGCTGTTGCAGCCGGCAAATTTCAGGCAGCAGAGCGATAAGCAGGCCTATCTGCTGAAGAACCAGCGGCGCTTTGCTGTCGTTTCCCGGGTCAAGATGCGCAATGCGTTGAGCCAGTTCATCCAGCGCCAGTTGAACGCGCGGCTCATCGGCCGGTCGGTGATGAAGCGCGTCGTCAACATAGCAGACGGCGTCATCGAGCAGGTTGAGAATACCCGGGTTGGTGAGTTTCTCACGGTGGGCACCCAGCGTCGAAATATAGCTGGTGAACGTATGGTTCAGGCAGAGCAGGCGGAACGCGGTCTCACGGATCTCCGCCGTGGCGTGAGGCTCCGTTGACATGTTAGAAACAACGGAGGCCAGTTCTGCATCACTGTTGTGCGCGTCGCGACGTGCTATCCGGTAAGCTAGGCGGTTATCGCGCCCCTGGTGGTACTGCTCCAGGATAGCGTCAAGGTATCGACAGTTGGCGTTCATCGCCCTGTCTACCACGCGCGGCAAATTGCGAAAACGCCAGTCCGGCCAGATAAAGCTGACCGCGGCCCAGGCTATCGCGCAGCCAATCAGGGTATCGATCACGCGGGGCAGGGCGACTTCAAACCCCTCACCCAGCAGGTTAAAGCAGAGCAGCACCAGCAGCGTGATGAACATGGTAGCGTGGGCATACTGCACGTTGCGAAACGCGAAGAACAGCACGCCGGTGATCACGATCAGGATCAATTGACCTTCAACGGAGGGCACAAAATAGAGCACCGGAAGGCCGATCGCGACGCCAACCAGCGTGCCGATAATACGCAGCGCTAGACGGTGTCGGGTAGCGTTATAGTTCGGCTGGCAGACGAACAGGCTGGTCAACAGGATCCAGTAGCCGTGGTGCAGCCCGGTTATCTGTATAAAGGCATAACCCACGCACAGGACAAGCGACATTCTCACCGCGTGGCGAAAGAGAGCCGACTCCGGCGTAAAGTTGCGGCTCAGACGTAGCCACATATCGCTAACGCTGTGCACGCTGTCATCAGCAAGCTGGTTTTCCACCTCACTGCCCGGCAGCGCCATCGCCTGTTCGGACTCAATTGTCGCCAGCTGAGCATCAATCGCCCGCAGGTTGTTCAGCAGAAAGCCCAGCGCTTTGATGTGCTCCGGTGACGTTCCGCTGGCCTGAACGCGGTCGAGCGCCGCATCCAGATGGCTGAATACGCGTTCAAAGCGGGGATCATGCTGATAGGGCGTGCGCAGCAGAATGGAACGTGAGAGCTGCTGGCACGCCTGGGACTGCATGGACAGCAGGCGCTGGAAGCGGAACATGACGTCGCTGTAGCGGAACTTCTCGCGCAGGGCTGCATACTGAACGTGCGAAGAGCTGGCGCGTTCATGAATGTCCTGGGCTGCAAAGTAGTAGTGTAAGGTCCTTCGGGTTCCGCGCTGGCCGCGATCGCCGCGCAGGCGGGTAAGCAGAGAGGCTTTCGTCTGGTTAAGGGTGGCGACCAGCTGGCCATTTGCCAGCGCCAGATCGTAGAGCGGCGCCTGGCTTTCTTCCTCGATATCCGGGTCGAACAGCCGGGATTTCAGTTCCAGATAGTGGGCTAGCTGCTCAAAGCTGCGGGCAAGGTTATCCTGCAGAGGGCGAACCGGGAAGATCAGATGACCGGTTAGCGTCAGCAGGTTATACCAGATAGCGCCCAGCAACAGCAGAACCGGCTGCTGGTACCACTGGTCATACAGGGAAACGCCCAGCATGGTGTAGATAGCGATCAGCAATGCGCCAAAAGCGATGGTGGCATAGCGCTGCCCAAGACCGCCCAGCAAAATAAACCCGCTGGTTGAGAGCGTGAGGCCCAGGGCAAACAGCCATGGCCACGGGAAAAGCAGCTCAACGGACGCTGACGCAATGAAAAAGCAGACAAGCGTAATGACCAGGTTGCGTAAACGCCCGGCCAGACGATCGTCCAGGTCCGCCAGCGCCCCGGCCACCACCCCCAGCGTGAGCGGAATGGTGAGCTTGACATCATTTAGCCACCAGGGCAGGGCAACCGTGCCGCAAAGCGCGATAAATATCCTGACGTTGTAAAGCCAGGTGCTGTTCCAGGTATAACGGCGAAGCAGTGGGCTTAGCATAAACGCGGCCAGTCCTTATTTACTGAAAACGACGACGCGCGTTTGCTTCACGCGCCGCCTGGGCCACTTCTACCGGAACAACCCTGCGACCAACGGGCCAAAGGGCGATGGCGGCGATCTTAAAGTTCGCGATCCCCACCGGAATACCAATAATCGTGATGCACTGTGCAATTCCGGCAAAAATATGCATGATGCACAGCCACCAGCCGAAGAAAATCAGCCACAGAATGTTCAGCAGGGTTCCACCCGTATTCATCAGGGCGTTTTTGCTCTCCGGATTCAGCTCGTCAACGTGGATGGCTTCATTCCCGTAGGGGATGAAGGAGAGTTTTGTGATTTCCCAGCAGGATCGGGTCAGGGGAAGCGTGAAAATCAGGACGATGCTCACCAGCGTGGCAAAAAGCCAGGAAAGGGTGGTGGCAAAACCGCCCAGCACAAAATTCAACACATTCAGAACGGTACGCATAAACCCTCACTTCCTTTCGATAAAATTAACGCCCAATGATTGTAACGTTTTTTTAGGCTGGAGCACCTTAAAACTGGCAGTTAAACTGTCAGGTAAATTATCTCTTCGTGGATTTGGCGGAACATGGAACTGAAAGCAACGTCGTTAGGCAAACGCCTGGCGCAACACCCGTACGACAGGGTTGTTCTCCTTAATGCCGGGGTGAAAGTCTCCGGGGAACGCCACGAATACCTTATTCCGTTTAATCAGCTTCTGGCTATCCACTGCAAACGCGGACTGGTGTGGGGCGAGCTGGAGTTCGTTCTGCCTGACGATAAAGTCGTGCGTCTTCACGGCACCGAGTGGGCGGAAACCCAGCGTTTCCATCATCACCTGAACGCGCTCTGGCAGCAGTGGAGCCAGGATATGAGCGTGATTGCCGCCCAGGTGCTCCAGCAGGTGCTGGACGATATCGCGCAAAGCAACGCGCAACACGCGTGGCTGACCCGTCAGCAGACCGCCGGGCTGCAGCAAAAGATCCGCCAGGCACTTTCGGCGCTGCCGCTCTCCGTGACGCGTCTCGACGAGTTTGACAACTGTCGCGACGCCTGGCGCCAGTGTCAGGCCTGGCTGAATGATAAGGATAAAAGCCGTCTCGCCCATAACCAGGCCTGGACAGACGCCATGCTCACCCAATACGCCGACTTTTTCAGTACGGTGGAGTCTTCACCGCTCAATCCTGCCCAGGCGCGCGCGGTGGTCAACGGCGAGCAGTCGCTGCTGGTGCTGGCGGGGGCCGGTAGCGGTAAAACGTCGGTGCTGGTGGCGCGTGCCGGCTGGCTGCTGACGACCGGGGAAGCGGTAGCCGATCAAATACTGCTTCTGGCTTTTGGCCGCAAGGCTGCCCAGGAGATGGACGAACGCATCCAGGAGCGCCTGCACACCCGGGACATCACGGCCAGAACCTTCCATGCCCTTGCGCTGCATATTATTCAGCAGGGCAGTAAAAAAGTGCCTTCCGTCAGTAAGCTGGAAAACGACGCGCAGGCGCGTCAGGCGCTGTTCATCAAAACGTGGCGCCAGCAGTGCAGTGAGAAAAAAGCACAGGCGAAAGGGTGGCGTCAGTGGCTGGAGGAGGAGCTCAACTGGGAGGTGCCAGAGGGCAGCTTCTGGCAGGATGACAAACTGGCGCGTCGGCTGGGTTCGCGACTTGACCGCTGGGTCAGCCTGATGCGAATGCACGGTGGAACGCAGGCAGAGATGATTGAAAGCGCGCCGGAGGCGATCCGCGATCTGTTTTCGAAGCGGGTCAAGCTGATGGCTCCGCTGCTGAAAGCCTGGAAATCCGCGCTGAAAGAGGAAAATGCCGTCGATTTCTCCGGTTTGATCCATCAGGCCATCATCATTCTTGAGAAGGGACGTTTTGTCAGCCCGTGGAAGCATATTCTGGTGGATGAGTTCCAGGACATCTCACCGCAGCGTGCTGCACTGCTCTCGGCGCTGCGGGCGCAAAATAAACATACGTCGCTGTTTGCGGTGGGGGACGACTGGCAGGCCATCTATCGCTTCAGCGGGGCGCAGCTCTCCCTGACGACCGCGTTCCACCACTATTTTGGCGAAGGCGACCGCAGCGATCTGGATACCACCTACCGCTTCAATTCACGAATTGGCGAGATCGCCAACCGCTTTATCCAGCAGAACCCGCATCAGCTGGCTAAGCCGCTCAATAGCCTGCGGCCGGGGGATAAAAAAGCCGTCACCCTGCTGACGGATGACCAGCTGGAGCCCCTGCTGGACAAGCTCAGCGGCTATGCAAAGCCCGAAGAACGTATTCTGGTACTGGCGCGCTACCATCACCTTAAACCTGCGGCGCTGGAAAAAGCCGCCACCCGCTGGCCGAAGCTGCAGCTTGAATTTATGACCATTCACGCCAGCAAAGGGCAGCAGGCCGATTATGTGATTGTGGTGGGGCTGAAAGAGGGCAGCGACGGTTTCCCGGCTCCGGCCCGCGAGTCGGTAATGGAAGAGGCCTTACTGCCGGTGCCGGAAGACTTCCCGGATGCCGAAGAGCGGCGTTTGCTGTATGTGGCCATCACCCGCGCGCGGCATCGCGTGTGGCTGCTGTTCAATAAAGAGGAGCCATCCGTGTTTGTCGATATCCTGAAGAGTATTGATGTGCCGGTAGCGCGTAAACCATAACGATGTCTGGCAAGATTTTGTAGGCCGGGTAAGGCGTAGCCGCCACCCGGCAAAAAAGCTACTTCAACCTTTCGGAAAGATAACGCTCATAGTCCGGAATAAGGATATCCACCGGTGAGTTAAACTGCGGCGATTCGATGATGAAATCCGCCGTGGACAGGTTCGTCGCCACCGGAATATTCCATACCGTCGCCAGACGCAGCAGCGCTTTAACATCCGGATCGTGCGGAACCGCGTTCAGCGGGTCCCAGAAGAAGATCAGCACATCAATTTTCCCTTCGGAAATCTGCGCGCCGACCTGCTGATCGCCGCCCATCGGGCCGCTCAGCATGGCGTTCACCTGCAGACCCGTTTCGCGCTGGATCAGGTTACCGGTTGTGCCGGTCGCCGACAGGGCGTGCTTCTCCAGCGAAGACTGATGGCGGCGAACCCAGTTAAGCAGCATTTGTTTACAGTGATCGTGCGCCACCAGAGCAATGTGTTTGCGTTCAGGCAGCGTGCGTGTTGTCAGTTCCATAATCATATCCATCAGGTTAACTGCCTACACGATGACGGGAACCGTCTGACGCTGCAAGAGAAAGGCGTAAAAAATGTGGCTTATGATGAAGGTTGTTGTTTTGCCCACTGTAAAAACCGGGCCCGCGTGTCGGGATCGGCCTGCTGGAACCAGAATTTAAGGCGCTGTTCCGTCAGAGTCTGGGACTGGGGAGGAATAACGTCCAGTTCAGAGACGCCGGATAGCAGCGTACTGTCGTCCGCCATCATGGTGGCAAACTGCGGAAGCGAGGCGCGTTTACCCGCTTTGTTATAGGTCTGGGTCGCGGCCTCGTAATCCGGACCTTTCGGTGAAACCGTTAGCGCCAGAATATCCAGCTTCACCGGAATCGGCATCGCATCTCCATCCAGCAGTTCAATGCGGGGTGACGCGTCGAAGGCCGCAGATTCCTTCTCCGTTTCAAGGCGGGGTAGGGTGATGTTCACCTGACTGATTTGCCGGGTATTAAAGCTGACGATCAGCGGCGGGGAGATGTACATCCTTTGCTCGTGATTAGCCAGACCGATCGATTTTTCTACCCGGAAGACCAACTGATGCGGTCCGTTATCTAACTCGATGCTGTCTGCTCCCCGCAATAGCGAACTGGAGACCTTTTTCCCGTCCAGGACCAGGAGGTCAATATCGGTAGAGAGTCGGAGCGTGGTAGCAAAAACGCAGACCGGCATCACTAACGCAATCAGAGCAGTGGCAATACCGGTTTTCATAGAAGGCTCCCGTCAGAAATCCTGTCGCCGCATTAATGTATCTAGATTTTTCGAGAATCACGTTTACTAACATATAGACATATTTCACCGTTTTGCCCTCATGCATCTGTATGGGATGGATGGTTGAGATGTGCGGTTTGGCGTACACTTTTAAAAAAGCCAGGAGAAAAACCATGAAAGAGAACGATATTGCCGAGATTCTGACATCCACGCGGACCATTGCGCTGGTGGGCGCGAGCGATAAACCCGATCGTCCAAGCTATCGGGTGATGAAATACCTTCTCGATCAGGGTTATCACGTCATCCCGGTCTCGCCAAAAGTGGCGGGGAAAACCTTACTGGGGCAGCAGGGGTATGCCACGCTCGCTGACGTGCCGGAAAAAATTGATATGGTCGATGTCTTCCGTAATTCCGAGGCGGCGTGGGAAGTGGCGCAGGACGCTATTGCCGTCGGCGCGAAAACGCTGTGGATGCAGCTGGGCGTGATTAACGAGCAGGCCGCCGTGCTGGCGCGGGATGCGGGGTTGAACGTCGTCATGGACCGCTGTCCGGCGATCGACATTCCCCGTCTGGGGCTGGCGAAGTAAAAAAAAGCCCGTTTATCGGGCTTTTTTACACGCTTAGTTCCGCAGGCGCGGGGCCTGTAACTGTTTGCGGATAGTCTGAGCAAGCTCATCCATTGTGGGTTGCTCCGGATGCTCTTCCTGCAGCTCGCTACTGAGCTGCGCTTCGGCCAGATAGGTGTGAACGGGTTGTCCATCATCACCTTCCATCACCACATGGTACCAGGGCGCGGCGCGAAGCTCTGCGTTGACCGCCAGCTCGTCTGCTGACGGTTCATCAAGGGAATACTCCGGGTCGATATCCACGACCACACCCAAATACCCTAGCAAAGTGTGGCGGACCTGCTGGCCGATACCGAATTTGCTGGCAATCATAGTCACCTCCCGGGAAATACGACTTACACGTTATGTGCGGGCAATATTTCTCTTTTCAAGTTACATGACGCGACAGGCAAACCCTTTCAGATACAGTCCTTCCGGGTAGGTAGCAATCACGGGATGATCGGCTGCCTGACGGAACTGCTCTATAAATTGTACATCACGGCCAGCATCTATTGCGGCGTCGGCGATGATTTTCTGAAATAAATCTGTGGTCATCAGGCCGGAGCAGGAGAAGGTGAGCAGAACTCCACCCGGGTTCAGCAGCTGGATAGCCAGCATGTTGATATCTTTATACCCACGGCACGCGCCCATCAGCTGGCTTTTGTTTTCCACAAACTTAGGTGGATCCATCACGATGACGTCGAACTTCTCGCCCTGGTCGCGATATTTACGCAGCAGCTTGAAGACGTCATCGCGTACAAACTCCGCTTTGGTCAAATCCAGCTTGTTGAGCTCGACGTTCTGTTTTGCCACATCCAGCGCTTCCTGCGAGGTGTCCACGCTCACCACCTGAGCACAGCCGCCCATCAGTGCCGAAACGGCAAAGCCGCCGGTATAGGAGAAGCAGTTCAGCACGCGTTTGTCGGCGACGTACTGACGTGTAGCCAGACGGCTGTCGCGCTGGTCGAGGTAGTAACCCGTTTTGTGCCCGCCCTGAATATCCACCAGCAGCTTCATGCCGTGCTCTTCAATCGGCAGCAGGGCAGGCGGCAGTTCGCCGGTGACCGGGCCTTGCGTCAGCTCCATGCCTTCTTTTTTGCGCACCGCCACATCGCTGCGGTCATAAATGGCGCACTGCGGGAACAGCGTTTGCAGCGCGCTAATCAGCGCGGCACGCTGGTATTCCGCTCCGGCGCTCAGGAGCTGCAGCACCAGGAAGTTACCGAAGCGATCGATGGTCACGCCCGGCAGACCGTCGGACTCACCGGCAATCAGCCGGTAGCTGTCCAGCCCGTCGCGTTTTGCCAGCCAGTCGCGCCACTGCTGCGCCTGCTGCAGGCGGCGGACGAAGAAGTCGATGTTGATGGTTTCATCTTTATCGAACGTCCAGACGCGAGCCCGGATCTGGGACGCTGGCGAGTAAGCGCCTCGCGCTAACCATTTCCCCTGATGGTCAACGATATCAATGGTTTCACCGAGGCTGGCTTTACCTTCCATACGGGCAACCGCGCCGGAAAAGACCCAGGGATGACGGCGCAGTAATGATTTCTCGCGCCCTTTGGCTAACACTAAACGTACACTCATAATTTGCTGTTCTGTCGATTTCAGGAAATGGCGCGTAGATTACCACATTCAGCAAGGCGCAATCATCTGCGGATGCCGTTGAGCGTTTCGGCACAAAATCAAATCGCTTAGGCACATTACGATGTTGCAGCAGGCTTTACAGTGGGGCTTCCGGTACAGCAGAGGGAGCACCCATGAAAAAGCGCAGTGTGATAGCAATAGCCGCTCTGGCGGCGATGAGTTTTCAGGTTTTAGCAACAACGCCTTTCAGCATGACCAGCCAGGATATTTCCGGCAAACGCCGGCTGGCGCAACAGCAGGTATTCGAGGGGTTTGGCTGCCACGGTGGAAATACTTCTCCACAGCTGGCATGGGAAAATCCGCCTGCCGGGTCGAAAAGTTTTGCCGTCACGGTATATGACCCGGATGCGCCCACCGGCAGCGGCTGGTGGCACTGGACCGTAGCCAATATCCCGGCGAAGACACTGACGCTGCCCGCTGATGCCGGTAACCCGAGCGGCGAGAAATTACCTGCCGGCGTTGTGCAGGGGCGTAATGATTTCGGCTATTCTGGATTCGGCGGCGCATGTCCACCCGAAGGGGACAAGCCTCATCGCTATCAGATTACCGTCTGGGCCCTGGACGTGGATAAACTTCCCGTCGACAACAATGCCAGCGGCGCGCTGGTCGGTTTTATGCTCAATAGTCACGTTCTGGCAAAGGCTCAGTTAACAGCAACCTACAGCAGATAAGGATGGCAGGGTGCAGAAGTTTCATTTTCGACATAACCATCTTACGGCGGGTGAAGTGACTGCCAGCAAAATGCATCGCCTGCACCAGGTTAAATTGTTTTTTCCGGCTATTTGTCATATCACTCACGGCACTAAGGTGATAGTTCAGGATGATAACCGCCTGGAGGCGACCCGGGATGAGCTCATCATTATCCCGGCCAATACGGCGATGGAGATTATCAATCAGCCTGTAAACGGTCTGTTTCACTCGGATTTGCTGATGTTGTCCCCGGAGATTATCGCCGAGTTTAAAGCGCATTACCTGAAGTCCTGGCCGCGCACGACGTTGCATTCGCTCTGCGCCCCGCTGAGCGAGGGACTGGCGTTTATGTGGGACAACCTGCTGCACGCCGTGCGTCAGGATTTACCGGAGGCGCTACAAAAGCATCAGGCTTTTGGCCTTTTGCTGGCCTTGCTGCATGATGGCGTGGCGGGACCGCTGCTTGTTGAGCGAAACAGTAACCTGACGGAGCAGGTGCGGCAGTTCATTATGCTGTCGCCCGCCAGAGCCTGGACCGCCCAGGACGTCGCCAGCCGTCTGGCCTTAAGCGTGCCGACGCTGCGCAGACGCTTACGTGAAGAGTCGCAGAGTTTTCGCCAGATCGTGGAGGAGGTGAGGATGGCCGTTGCTTTGTCACAGCTACAGTCAACCCGATTACCAATTGGCGAAATCGCATTACAATGTGGGTATCTTTCCAGCTCTCGTTTCACCGCCCGTTTCCGGCAGCACTATGGCTGTTTGCCGAAAACGCTACGTTAAGGAGAAGAAAAATGTCAAAAGTCTGCACCATTGCCTGGGTTCACGGCGTCGTACAGGGGGTCGGATTCCGCTACAGCACCCAGCGCGAAGCGGTTGAGCTTGGGCTCACGGGATACGCGCGAAATGTGGACGACGGCAGCGTTGAGGTGGTCGCCTGCGGCGAAGCGGAGCAGGTCGACAAGCTGGTGGCGTGGCTGAAAGCGGGTGGGCCGCGCAGCGCGCGGGTTGATAAGGTGCTAACGGAACCGCATCAACCCGGCCGGGAGTACGTTAACTTCGGTATTCGCTATTAAATACACTTCACAGGCTTAGGCAGACCAGCAATCTTTGTTGCCTGTTTTGCCGGGCCTTTCGGGAACAGACGATAAAGATAGCGGCTGTTGCCTTTCTCTTCGCCGAACTTATTGGCCATCGCCTTGACCAGCATGCGGATCGCCGGAGAGGTGTTGAATTCAAGATAGAACTCGCGCACAAAACGCACCACTTCCCAGTGTTCGGGAGAGAGGGTAATCCCTTCTTTCTCAGCAATGACTCCTGCCAGCGCTTCGCTCCACTGGCCACTCTCTTTCAGATAACCGTCGTTATCGGTCTCGATCTCTTTGCCTTCAAAACTCAACATAGTCATTCACGCGTCAGTCAAAAACCGCAGCAGTGTAACAAAAAACAAAGCCCCGCATAAGCGGGGCCATGTTTACAGCGCTGCAGCTTAATCGCGGCTGGCGAAGCCCAGGATGCTCAGCAGGCTGACAAAGATGTTGTACAGCGACACATACAGACTTACGGTGGCGCGGATATAGTTCGTCTCACCGCCGCGAATGATGTTGCTGGTTTCAAACAGGATCGCGCCTGAAGAAATCAGTATAAACACGGCGCTGATCGCCAGATGCAGGGCAGGCAGCTGCAGGAAGATGTTTGCCACCATGCCCACCAGCACCACGACAACGCCCGCCATCAGCATACCGCCGAGGAAGGACATGTCCTTACGGGTGGTCAGCACGTAGGCCGAGCAGCAGAAGAACACCAGCGCGGTACCGCCCAGCGCCATACCGATAAGGTCACCCATTCCGGCAGACAGATACGCATTCAGCATCGGCCCCAGGATGTAGCCCAGGAAGCCGGTGAAGGCAAACGCTGACAGAATACCAACCGGTTTGTCAGCCGTTTTGTAGGTCAGGAACATCAGACCATACATACCCACCAGCGTCAGGATCAGCCCCGGAGACGGCAGCATGAGCACGGTGCTGGCGGTGGCCGTGATCGCTGAGAATGCCAGCGTCAGGCTGAGCATGAAATAGGTATTGCGCAGCACCTTGTGGGTACTGAGTAGCGATGTGCGGTCGCGTGAAGAAGTAATTATACGATCCATGAGTCACTCTCTTATGACAGATGTAATTAGTGGAAAGAATAGGAAACGACACGCCAGTCTCAAAGTGGTTTTACCCATCTTTACTCAGCACGTTAGCGCAGGGGGTGGTTATTTCTTCTGCAGAAATCCGTTTCGCCAGTATGAACAGCGGTTTGTGACAATTTACCAGATCAAGCTCTTATAGGTTACTGAAAAATATTGCGTTATTACCATTCGAACGCTAAGAGTTATTTCCGGATCGTCATAAAACAGACTATAAGGCGAAGGAAATGAAACCACAAACACGCACGCACTTTACGCTCTCTTTATTAACCGCAGGGATCCTGTGCGCCAGCACGGCAGCCTGGGCGGCTAACGTGCCGGCAGGAACCGCGCTGGCCGATAAACAGGAACTGGTCAGAAACAATGGCAGTGAACCGGCTTCGCTCGACCCGCATAAAGTCGAAAGCGATGTCGAATTCAATATTATCAGTGATTTATTCGAAGGGCTGGTCAGCGTTTCCCCGGCCGGAGAAGTCCAACCCCGACTGGCGGAAAAATGGGAGAACAAGGACAACACCGTCTGGACGTTCCATTTGCGTCCGGGCATCACCTGGAGCGACGGCACGGCGATTACCGCAGAGGATGTGGTCTGGAGCTGGCAGCGCCTGATCGACCCGAAAACCGCTTCGCCGTACGCGAGCTATCCGGGAAACATGCATATCGTCAACGCGGCCGATATCGCCCAAGGGAAAAAAGCGCCCGACACGCTGGGCGTAAAAGCGATTAACGACACCACGCTGGAAGTGACGCTTACGCAGCCAAACGCGGCCTTCCTCGCGATGCTGGCGCACCCGTCGCTGATGCCGGTGGATAAAGTGTTGATTGGCCGTTTCGGCGATAAGTGGACCAAGCCGGAACATTTCGTCAGCAGTGGGGCGTATAAGCTGTCGCAGTGGGTGGTCAACGAACGCATCGTGGCGGAGCGTAACCCGCGCTACTGGGACAACGCGCACACCGTGATTAACAAGGTCACCTATCTGCCCATCACGTCTGAGGCCTCGGACGTGAACCGCTATAAGGCGGGCGAAATTGACATCGTGTACACGGTGCCGATTAACCAGTTTGCTCAGCTCAAGAAAACCCTGGGCAGCGAGCTGGACGTTTCACCTCAGCTTGCGACCTATTACTACGAATTCAATACCACCCGTCCGCCGTTCAACGACGCGCGCGTGCGTAAGGCGCTGAACATGGCGCTGGATAAAGACATCATTGCCGGAAAAGTGCTAGGCCAGGGGCAGCGCCCGGCGTGGCTCATCAGCCAGCCGGATATCGGCGGCGTTAAGCTACAAAACCCCGATTACGCCAGCTGGCCGCTGGACAAGCGCATCGCCGAGGCGAAAAAACTGCTCAACGAGGCGGGGTACAACGAAAGCCATCCTCTCAGCTTCAACCTGCTCTATAACACCTCTGAATCGCACCAGCGCATCGCGATTGCGGCCAGCTCCATGTGGAAGAAAAACCTCGGCGTGGACGCGAAGCTGCAAAACCAGGAGTGGAAAACCATGCTGGATACCATGCACACCCACAACTTTGACGCGGTGCGCTACGCCTGGATTGCCGATTACGACGACGCGACGACCTTCCTGAACAACTTCCGCACCGGCGACAGTGAAAACACCAGCCAGTACAGCAATCCTGACTACGATGGCGCGCTGGTGAATGCCGCTAAAGCCAAAACAGCCGAGGAGCGGGGTAAGTACTATCAGCAGGCGGAAGATCTGCTGGGACGCGATGTGCCGGCCATTCCGGTTTATCACTACGTCCGTACGCACCTGGTGAAACCGTGGGTGGGAGGATTTACGCCGGATAAGCTGGGGTACTACTATACGAAAGATATGTACATCAAAAAACACTAAGCGGGTGCTGATAAAATCGTCGATGTGTCGTCAGTTCAACCGATTAAACACGTTTTGACTATTTTTACAGCGAACGAATGCCGCGACTCTTTACAGTACGCGGTGAGGTGTTTATAGTTCGCCTCACTTAGGAAGTGTGGCCGAGCGGTTGAAGGCACCGGTCTTGAAAACCGGCGACCCGAAAGGGTTCCAGAGTTCGAATCTCTGCGCTTCCGCCAAATATAAACCCCAGGTTACTCGTTAACCTGGGGTTTTTTCTTTTGGATTGACCGATCCGCCTCACACTTTTAACCTCCCGTTATTCCCCTGTAAAAATCAGGCGTTATCATTCACCCCGTAAATATTTTTTCATCTCTTACCGAGGCTTTGATGCTGGAGAATGTTTTCATCAGATAATCAGTTTCCCGCCCTTATCAGGACGGACTGGTTATCGCTGCGCTTAAACCTTACGCACGCACCTGCAGGTGTGGGCTCGTTTTTACGCATGATGATTACACAGGTTTTCCAGTATGAATTTATCCCGTCAGGAACAACGTACCTTACACGTTCTCGCCAAAGGTGGACGTATTGTGCACGTCCGCGACAGTTCTGGTCGCGTCACGTCCGTTGAGTGCTACACCCGTGAAGGGCTGGTACTGAGCGACTGCACGCTCAGCGTCTTTAAAAAACTCCGCACCAAAAAGCTGATCCGATCCGTGAACGGGCAGCCTTACCGCATCAACACCACCGGGCTGAACAACGTTCGCGCCCAGCTGGATAATCGCTAAGGAGAAGTGATGAATACACCTTACACAGATAGCTACGACCGCGCTTTTTTGCTCGATACCATGATGGGCCCAAACGCCATGCGGCTTACCGAGGAGCTGGTTGCTCAACTGCAGATTGATCCAGGAATGCGCATACTCGATCTCGGCTGCGGGAAAGGGATCTCTTCTATCCTGCTCGCCGAAAAATATGACGCCACGGTTTTTGCCGCCGATCTATGGATTACGCCGAGCGAAAACGCAGCGCGTTTCAGCGAACGGGGTCTGGACGGAAAAATTTTTCCGCTACGGGTTGATGCCACGAAAGCGATCCCGTTCGCGCATGATTACTTCGACCTGATCGTGAGCGTGGATGCGTATCAATACTTTGGCAACAATGACGCCATGCTGGGCACGCTGCTACCTTTCCTGAAACCCGGAGGACATATTGCGGTTGCCGTTCCCGGGTTTATCGGGGAATACAGCGAAACGCATCTTCCGGAGGTGGTTAAGCCTTTCTGGACGCCAGAGTGGTATTTCTATCCGCTCTCCTGGTGGAAAGCGCTGTGGGAAAAAGAGCCCGGTTCGGTTCTGACCACCGTGCGGGAGATGGATACCTGCCAGCAGGCGTGGGATGAGTTTATGCAATGCGAGATCGCCCAGGAGATGATGGTACCCATTATGGACGCGGGCGCCGGGACTTATTTCAACATGATCCAACTGGTTGCGCAGAAGCGCTAAAAGCTCATAAACAACGCCACCCTCGGGTGGCGTTCATGCATTGAATTGTGCAAATGTAGGCCGGGTAAGCGCAGCGCCACCCGGCAAGAAACGCGGCGTTATGAGCGGATAAAGGCCAGAATGTCCGCATTGATGGTGTCCGCATGGGTGGTATGCATCCCGTGCGGGAAGCCCGGATAAATTTTCAGTACGCTGTTCGCCAGCAGTTTATCCTGCAGCAGGGCAGCGTTTTTATACGGCACGACCTGATCGTCATCGCCCTGCAACACCAGAACGGGAACCGTGATGGTTTTCAAATCTTCCGTCTGGTCGGTCTCTGAAAACGCCTTAATCCCCTCGTAGTGGGCCTTAGCGCTGCCGATCATCCCCTGACGCCACCAGTTCTGGATCGTACCCTGTGAAACGTCCGCGCCCTCCCGGTTAAAGCCGTAAAACGGGCCGCTGGCGACGTCGAGGTAAAACTGGGCGCGGTTAGCCGCCAGCGCTTTACGGAAGCCGTCGAAAACCTCGATGGGCGTTCCGCCGGGGTTACTGTCCGTTTTGACCATCAGCGGCGGGACAGAGCTGACAAGCACCGCTTTGGCGACGCGCCCCTGCGGCTGGCCGTACTTCGCCACATAGCGGGCGACCTGGCCGCCGCCGGTGGAGTGGCCGACGTGCACCGCATTGCGTAAGTCCAGGCTTTCTACAACGGCCGACGCATCGGACGCATAATGATCCATATCGTGGCCTTCACTCACCTGGTCCGAACGCCCATGACCACGACGATCGATAGCGATAACGCGATAGCCTTCTGCGAGGAAGAAGAGCATCTGGTTATCCCAGTCATCGGCACTCAACGGCCAGCCGTGGTGGAAGACAATAGGCTGAGCCTCTTTTGGACCCCAGTCTTTGTAGTAAATGTTGACGCCGTCTTTCGTTGTTACGAATGCCATACAGCAGACTCCTCTGTTAAAGACAAAACGTTCGCCGGCTGAGCGCGCAGCGAATCGCTAATGCCTTAATTAAGTTGGCTTTATTCTGTTTCCCGTACCGACAGTACTCCTAAAGTGTAGGTGAAATAGTAAAAGCAGTCGGTTTCATTCCTGTGAAAGGGGGCAAGACAGCGTTCAGGCGGGAGGGGGAAAGAATGAAGGCTCTGGACAGATCCTCCAGAGCCTTCAGGGCAGCATTAACAGCAGAGGCGTTTAGCGGTTTTCTTCAATATAGCGGGCAAGGTCCGCCGGGGTTTTCAGCACCGTCGCCACGTCAGTTGGCGGGATCATGCAGCCGTAAACGTCCTGCACTTCCAGCACCATATCGACTGCCAGGATGGAGTCGAGAATGTCGGATTCAATCAGCTCATCGTGAAAGCCCACCTTACGGGATAACACTTTTTCGAACAGGGCGAGAATTTCTTGTTCCATAATTTTTCCTGGAGTCATTAATTTGTGCGGGCGTAAGCGTCCAGCAGCTTGCGGTCAATTTTGCCGTTAGGATTCAGCGGCAAAGCGTCTTTTACGATAATTTGTGAAGGCACCATATAGTGCGGAACCACCTTCGACAGCGACGTTTTGATGGTATCCGGTGCCAGCTCCGTCACGCAGAACGCGGCAATGCGCAGCACGCTGCCGCAGGATTTCATCAGCGGCAGAACCACCGCTTCGTTGATGCCGGACATGGCCAGCAGGCGGTTTTCAATCTCATTGATTTCAATACGGTAGCCATTCAGTTTGACCTGGCTGTCGTTGCGGCCCTGACAGTAAATAAGCCCTGCTTCATAGCCCAGATCGCCGGTCCGGTAGCCGCGAAACGCTTCATTTTCCCGATGGAGTAATTTTTCCGCGTTCTCCTGCGGCAGGCCGAGGTAGCCGCGCATGACGTTTTTACCCCAGATAATCAGCTCACCGTCGGCGGAAATTTCCATTTTGCTCTCAGGCATCATGACCCCCACCGGCAGCACGGCGGTGTCGCTGTTCAGGATCTCATCCGTGATTTCAACCACGGTTGTCGCGATAGTCGCTTCCGTAGGGCCATAGGAGTTGATGATTTTGGCCTGCGGGAAACGGCGTCGGAGCTGTTTAACCAGCGCTTTATTCAACACTTCACCAATGAAGATAAAGACGCTGAGTTCAGGTAAATACTCGCTGTTAAACTGCGGGGAAAGCAGCTGCTGGTACGCAAAAGAGGGGGTGGAAACCCAGGCGGAGACGGCGTTGCTTTTCAGTCGCTCCAGCCAGTTCGCTTTCTGAATATCGTCTTTGGCGTTCAGCACGATGTGTCCGCCCATCGCCAGGTTCGCCAGCAAAGGGATCAGGGAGAGGTCAAAACTGAACACCGCGTGGTTCATCAGCACCGGTTTTTCCGGCAGCGAAAAGTCCCGGCTGACCCATTTCATAAAGTGCCATACGCTTTCACGCCCAATCTGCACGCCTTTCGGTTTACCGGTGCTGCCTGAGGTAAACATGATGTAGGCCAGATCCTGCTCCTCCAGTACCTTGCCCGGTTCACCGGTGGCGATGAACTGCCGGGTCGCGACGTCATAATAGTAAGGGGCATTGGCCAGATGACAGATCTCCCGGAGGCGCTCCTGCGGGTAGATGCAGTCCACCGGGATGTACGGAATGTTGTGCAGCAGGCAGCTATAAATCGCCACGGCGAATTCGGCCTGCTGGTGTCCGTACAAGACGACCGGCGTACCGGCAGCAGGCTGGCAGCGCTGATAGCGCAGTGCCCAGTCCGTGACGGCCGCGGAAAGCTGCAGCCAGCTTAAGGCGTCGTCGCTGCCGCTGATGGCCAGCTGCTGCGGGGAGGTAGGATCGCATAATGCCGCACGCAAGAAACACTGCAGTTCCTGAAGATCGGAGTGATTTTTCATAGAGGGGACATTCCACTAAAGATGTAAAGGGATCCTGCTGCGCTTCCCAGCGTCAGGATTCGCCCTAAAAACGCAACGGCTGGATGCTGCAAACCGCGGTGCAATGCCGGGCTGCGTTTGGCTGACCACAGCAGCATGTTATGCGTGACGGAAATCGCGCCAAACAGCGCGCCGCTGATGACGTAATGGCGTTCCAGGCCATTCCATGCCCCCATGCAGAACAGGGTGCAAAAAATACCGATATTTTGCGCCAGCGTTTTGTTCTGGCGGAAAAAGTTGAATTTCATCAGGTTCATATACACGGGCATAAAGACCACATCGCGCAGCCATTCAGACAGACTGATGTGGAAGCGGCGCCAGAAATCCTGCGGGTTCTTTGCCAGAATCGGCATGTTGAAGTTTGCCGGGATGTTGAGCCCAAACAGGCGGCCTGCGCCGATGGCCATATTGCTGTAACCCGCAAAATCAAAGTAGAGGTAGGCGCTATAGGCAATCGACATCACCACACCGACGGTCAGCGTAAACGGCTTATGGCTCCAGGGCTGCACGACAAGCGAATCAATCAGCATGGCAAACAGGAACTTCTGGACAATGCCGGTAATGATTTGCTCTAACGCGACTAAAAACTGTTCGCGGTTAAGGGCAAATACGGGCTTGCTGACATCACTCATCCATGTCCGCCAGCGGTACATGGGGCCGGCCAGGATAATAAAGGGCATAAACAGATAGCAGAAATAGTGCAGGAAATTCTGACCTTCTTTTTTACTGCGATAGAGCAGCACGTCCACCGCGCGGAACGTCATGAAAGAGAGGCCGATCATGCCCCAGTGGTTATTTAAGTGCAATTTCACCAGCAACAACGGCAATAATGTCAAAACGACCGCCTGCCATGTTTTTAACCATCCTTTCTCTTTTAACGAGGCGAAAACATAAAAACTGAAAAAAACGGCTGCGGGGACAATATAATCCCCCTGAAATATATAGCCCCAGCCGACTGCCGTCAGTACCGACATCGCGGATAGCCAGGTCAGGCGATGGCGTAATACACGATTGACCAGCGCAAACGCCAGGGCGGAGGAAAACAAATAAACGAAAAACATGCCTGAGCTGTACATCATTCGGCCTCAGAACTTTTGATATTCAAAATGCAGCTGCATACTCATGCTGTCATCGACAGAGGTCCACGCGACAATAGTTATTGCCAGCAGGAGATAAAGGAAAAAAAGACGGATCGCGATTTTCATCATTTAAAACTCTGTGCAATAAAGCGAATCATAGGAACCCAGGCCAGTTCGGAAGGGTGCAAACGATCCCAGTTCCAGCCATTCTGATAAGGCATGGCGTACATATCTAAATAAGGGATCTGGTTACTTTCCAGAATGGTTTTAATTTGCTTATCAACCGGGCGGAAGGTATCGGTATTGTAAAGCGCCCACGGGTTAACCGGGTCGACGATAGCGATGACCTGCACGTGATGGTCCTTCAGCAGCCGGACGGTTTTACTCAGAGCGGCGATTTGTGCGGGTACGACCGGCGTGTCATCCCACTGTTGCGGCTTACCGTCCTCTTCGTAAATCGTTTTGTCCATCCACAGCGTGGCCGCGCTCTGCTGGCGTTTTTTATTTAACTCGCGCGCGTTCGCCAGCTCTTTATCCCAGTCAGGCGCTATGTGGGCGGTGGGCTGCTGCGGCCAGGACCGTGCCGTCGCGGGCGTCACGTGGAGCAGGGCTAGCCAGTCGTTTTTAATCATCGTACAGACGTTGGCAAACTGGAAACTCAGCTCGTCCCACATCAGATCGGGGTGCCAGCCAAAGACGCGCATTTGGCCAAAGGTTAAATGGCTTATTTCTTTACTATCAATATGCTTTAAATAATTAACCAGCAGCGGGCGCGCCTGCGGATCCTTCATCAGCGGATTAAAAATAGAGCCGGGGAAATTATCGGCATAGATAGCCGGTGGCAGCCCTTTGGAGTAAAAACTGTCAGGAGCCAGAAGCAAAACAACTTTACTACTTGCGTTAAGGCTATTTTTAAAACGTGAGAAAAATAGAAATTGCGTTTCATCATCGACGAACGCATCGCCATACGCTACGACGGGTTGGTGCAATTGCTTATTAAAGTAATTATAGACAGCGTAATGTTCATCTTCTGAGGTGGCCACCTCAGACGCGCCGATGAAGAAAATAGCATTCCCTTCTAAGGCATGAGAAATAGTGGCAATTTTTTCCGCTTGCTCTTTAGGCGTGCCCGCCATTGATTTAATCAGCGGCTGGAAGGTGAGCGGCGGATCGAAGCTCGTCACGAGCGGGTGAATACAAAGAACCAATATGGCCAGGATCGCCATCAGGATATGTAAGCAAAGCGTATTTTTGATTTTCATTATCAACCAGTAAGACTACATGGCAGTAATTTCTACAATCTGTGGGGACTCAGATTTATAACAATTACACAACAAATGGCCGTTTATTTTTTTTGGCATTCTATACCAGAGCGGTTTAAAAGGATGAGCGTTGCTGTGTTACGGTATGTACAAGTGAGCAGAGCGTGACGCGAGGCAAGCGCCTGGATGACTTTTGCGCAGTCAAACGCCTATGGGTAAAAATAGAAAAATTCCTGCTTTACAAGGCGCTAATAGATGTTTATAGTGCGCCTCACTTTGGAAGCGTGGCCGAGCGGTTGAAGGCACCGGTCTTGAAAACCGGCGACCCGAAAGGGTTCTAGAGTTCGAATCTCTACGCTTCCGCCAAATTCGAAACCCAGGTCGTTATGCGACCTGGGTTTTTTTATGCGCAGAAAACCCCTTTCTATCTGTTAATGACGTTCAAATACGGGAACGGGACGTTCTGGCGCTAAGGATACTGCGTCGATACTGCAGTGGCGTCTGACGCATCATCTTTTTAAAGCAGGTGATGAAATAGGTCACCTCGCTAAACCCGACGGCCAGGGCAATGGCGTCAATCGTCTCATCGCTGTACCGTAACCGATCGCAGCTGCTTTTTATCCGCCGGGTCAGCAAATATTCGTGGATGCTGCCCCCGGTCTGCTGGCGGAAAATGCGTGAGGTATAGCTGCGCGAGAGCCCCAGGTCGTGGGCTAGCTGGTCGAGCGAAAACTTGCTGGCATAGTGGGCTTCAATCCAGCTCATAATCCGCGAGGCCACGGTCTGCTGGCGCGGCGGGTAGGGCTGCGGCTGCTCGGGCAGGAATGTCATGAGCTGCATCACCAGAAATGCCACCTCGCAGGCCTCGGTCCGCTCGCTGCCCCCCAGGCGCTGAAACTGTTCAAGGATCCTCTCGATAAACGCCGCGTGCTCGCTGAGATCGTAGATTTGCGCCGGCAGATTGCTGGCGGCCAGCGCGGCAAACCGGGCCTGATGGCGCGGGAAGGCGCTGAGCGCACTTTCGACGACCGCTTGCTCAATGTGCATAGTGGTGCGGTGATAGGGGTTCTTATCGCTATGATCGACCTGTACTTTGTGCAAGCGGAAGGGCGGGAAGATAAATAATCGCCCCGGACGGGCGGTGTAGTGCTGATTATCCACCACCACGATGCCGTAGCCGCTGGAAATATAGAGCAATTCAACGCATTGATGCCAGTGGTAGTAAATCGCGCTGGTGGCGTACATGCGGTTAAAAGAAATGGCCTGCCGATCGAGCGTAATGCGTTCCAGCAGCTGCGTTTCACCCATTTTACCTCCAGGACAACAGATTTAAATTTTTAGTCCATCATTTGTAATTTATCCCCCTCCCGATCGACAAAATCCAGTGAAAATGAAATAGCGGTTCAATTTTGTGAGTCCGCTCACTCAGCATCGGGAATAAAAGCAGTTACTCTTCATCCAGACGTCGCACACGTGGCTTTTAAAAAGCCTAATAACAATAACTTATCTCTACCCTCGTGTAATGCGGGAGGACCCTGTGCAACCTGAAAACATTCATCTGGATAACCCACTGAAAAGCCGGGAAGAGGTACTACGGCTGGTCAACGACATGCTGAACGCGGTGACGCCTTATTTTAAAAAAGACGCCAGCCGCATTGATTTAGCGAACTTTACCGCTCACTACGGCCAGCAGGTCGCGAGCATGGAAACGTTTTCCCGCCTGCTGTGGGGCGTGACGCCGCTGTTGGCCGGCGGCAGTGAGCCGCAGCGTTTCTCTTTCTACTTACAGGCGATAAAAAACGGTACCAATCCGCAGCATGCCGATTACTGGGGCGACGTCGCGCCCTACGATCAGCGAATCGTCGAGATGGCAGCCTACGGGCTGCTGCTGGCGCTGGCGGGCGATACCGTACTGGCGCACTTCAGTGAGACGGAGAAAGCGAATTTATGGCGCTGGCTAAAGCAGTGCGAGACCCAGGCGATCCCCGATAACAACTGGCACTTCTTTCCGATTCTGGTGCAGGTCGGCTTCCATTATTGCGGCATGCCGACCAACCCGCAGGTGCTGGAAAATCATTTTGCTGCCATGGAGCACTACTATCTCGGCGACGGCTGGTACTCCGATGGTCCGGGGCGGCCGCGCGACTATTACATCTCGATGGGCTTTCATTTCTATGGCCTGATTTACGCGAAGCTCATGGTCGAGGTCGATCCAGAGCGTTGCGCAACGCTGCGTCACCGCGCCGCGCGTTTCTCCTCTGACTTCATTCATTTCTTTGCCGATGACGGCGCGGCGATCCCGTTTGGCCGTAGCCTGACCTACCGCTTTGCCGAGGCGGCGTTCTGGAGTGCGGCGGCCTTCGCCGGGCTGGAAGTCTTTTCGCCTGGCGTGATTAAGGGCATCGTTCTGCGCCATCTGCGCTGGTGGCTGAAGCAGCCGCTGTTCGACCGCGACGGCGTACTCAGCGTCGGCTACAGCTACCCGAATCTGGCGATGGCGGAAGACTACAACGCGCCGGGTTCGCCGTACTGGGGCCTGAAGACCCTGCTGGTGCTGGCATTAGATGAGGGCGATGCCTTCTGGCAGGCGGCTGAGCTGCCGCTGCCACCGTTACCCGCCCGGCACACGATAGCCCACGCGGACCAGGTGGTGGTGCATCAGGCCGATCACCTGTGGATGCTGACTTCTGGCCAGCTGGAGCTGAACAACTTTGTGAATACCGAAGCGAAATACTGCAAATTTGCCTATTCCACCCGCTTTGGCTTCACCATCGAACGCGGGCGCTACGGCCTGAACCATGCCGCGCCCGATTCGACGCTGCTGCTGGCAGAAAAGGATAACTACTGGCGCGGCCGCCGCGAATGCCAGCACGTGGTCACCGCTGACGGTACCATTTACAGCCTCTGGCTGCCGTGGCGCGACGTGGCGATTGAGAGCTGGCTGCTGGCGCTGGGCGACTGGCAGCTGCGCGTCCATCGTATCAATACCCGACGCGCGCTGGATTGCGCAGAAGGCGGCTTTAGACTGGCAAACCGCCCGCAGCCGCAGGTCCACGAGAGTGACAGCGCCTGCTGGTTACGCACTGCCCGGGACGTATCGGCCATCTTTTGTTTACATCCGCACGCTCGCCGCGGCGAAACGGTGGTGACGCCGCCAAACAGTAATCTGCTGTTCGCCGAGCGCGCGGCGGTGCCGGTGCTGCGCGGCGAGCTCGACCCCGGTAAGCATGTGTTGATAAGCGCGGTGTGGGCGGGAAATGCCGTCGACTTCGATCCGCAACGCTACCCACAGGCCATCTTTAGCGATGACGCGGTACGCTTCGTGACGGCACGACAGGAAACGACGCTCGTTCTGGCCCCGGAGGCATCGCTATGAGCACATCATCATCCGTACGCGCCGCACAGTACAAAATGAGTACCTTTATTTTTCTTTACTTCTTCACCTGGTCATCCAGCTTTGGCCTTTACGCCCTATGGCTGAGCCAGAGAGTGGGCCTCGATAGCGTTACCATCGGCAGCGTGTTCGCCATCAACGGCGTCTTCGCGGTGGTCCTGAAGCCGGTGTACGGCTACATCATGGACAAAATCGGCATGAGCAAGTGGCTGCTCTATTTTGTCTGCGCCATTTCTGCGCTGATGGCGCCGTTCTTCGCGCTGGTGTACCAGCCGCTGCTGCAAAGCCATGCGATGGCGGGGATTATCATCGGCGCGCTGTATCTGAGCCTCGGCTGGTACGCCGGCGTGGCGGCGTCTGAATCTTACGCCGACCGTTTTAGCCGCCTGTACGGGCTGGAGTTTGGCCGCATCAGAATGTGGGGTTCGCTGGGCTGGGCGATGGCCGCTTCGGTCTCCGGGCTGTTGTTTAACTTCACGCCGCTGGCCAACTTTCTGCTCAGCAGCGGTACCTCGGTAGTGATGTTGCTGGTGCTGATTAGCCTCAAAATCGGCGACGAGCAATTGCGCAATAACAACGTCATCTCCGCCAATAAGATCGTTTTTGCCGACGTGCTGATGCTGCTGAAAAATCGCAAATTCTGGATGTTCAGCCTCTACGTCGCCGGGGTGGCGTGGATGATGTTTATCGCCGAACAGCAGTTCCCGCGCTACTTTGTGTCGTTTTTCGCCACCAAAGAGCAGGGAAATGCCTGGTACGGTTACCTGAGCACCGTCCAGTCGGGGATGGAGTTCTTGATGATGATGTTTATCCCGTGGCTGGTGAACCGCTATGGCGCCAAGCGCGGCATGCTGTTCTGCGGCTGCGTGGTCGGAGCACGCCTGATCGCCTCCGGACTGACCAGCGACCCGATTGTTATCTCCATCATCAAACCGTTTTATGGCGTCGAGATCGCGCTGCTGCTGATATCGGTCTTCAAATACATCGCCGAACATTTCCATCGTCGGGTTAACGCCACGATGTACCTGCTGGGCTACCAGGCGATGATTTACGTTGGCTCGATTGTGGTCGCCCCGCCCGCCGGCTACCTGTACGACAGGATAGGCTTTGAGCATACCTATCTGCTGATGGGCTGCTGCGCCCTGATATTTACGCTGATTTCCGCCTTTACGCTATCGCGCTGCCACTCGACGCACGATGACTCACGAGCCTTTGCTCCGGCTTTAGATACCGCCCCGGTTGAACCGGCCAAACATTAATTCAGGAGTTGTTATGACCAAATCTGTTATCACCGAAGCGCTGCGGCCGATCGAACTGCATCAGGTCGATCGCCTGGCGCTGAGCCAGAAGCTGGAAGCGGCCTTAACCCGCGTAACGCGCAAGCTCGACAATAATATTGTCGCCTTCGGCGATAAGTTCCCCGGCGAAGCCTGTGAGAAGGGGGTCTGGCCGCGCACCGATAACGTGGAATGGACCACCAGCTTTTGGCCAGGCCAGCTGTGGCTGGCGTGGGAGATGACCGGCAAAGCGCATTATCGCGAAGCCGCCGAGCGCTATTTACCGTCGTTCGCCCGGCGTATTGAGCAGCGCATCGACACCGCAACGCACGATCTCGGGTTCCTCTATTCGCTCTCCTGCGTCAGCGCCTGGCGCCTCACCGGCAACGAAGCCGCTCGCCAGTCGGCGCTGCTGGCAGCAGAGCGCCTGATGGAGCGTTTTAACCCGACGGCCAACATTATTCAGGCGTGGGGTGATTTAAACGACCCGGAGCAGCAGGGGAGAATGATCATCGACTGCAATATGAACCTGCCGCTGCTGTACTGGGCCAGCGAACAGACCGGGGATCCGCGCTATGCGCAGGCGGCGACGGCTCATGCAGGACAGGCCGCGAACTATATCGTGCGTGAAGATGCCTCGACGTATCACACTTACTATATGGATGTGCAGACGGGCGAGCCGCGCTTTGGCAACACCCATCAGGGCTATAGCGATACCTCGTGCTGGTCGCGCGGCCAGGCATGGGGCATTTACGGCTTCCTGCTCAGCTATCAGCACACCGGCGATAAGCAGATGGTGGAGCTGTCGCGCAGCCTGGCGCATTACTTCCTCAACCGTCTGCCGGAGGATGATGTTTGCCACTGGGATCTGGCGCTGCTCGGTACCGACGCCGTGCGCGACAGCTCAGCGGCGGCGATTGCCGCCTGTGGCCTGCTGGAGCTGGTCAAGGCATTGCCGACGCTCGACGCAAACCGTGCGTATTATGAAGAGATGGCGCTGCGTATTGCGCAGTCGCTGACCGATAACTACCTTGCTCATGACGACGATCCGACCGAAGGGCTGCTGCAGCACTCGGTTTATCATATGGGCAGCGGTAAGGGCGTCGATCAGTGCTGTAGCTGGGGTGACTATTTCTATCTTGAGCTGCTGGTGCGGCTGCGACAGGTTTGGCATCCGTACTGGTAACCCCTGAAGCAATGGAGAGCAAGATGAAAAGCGTAGCCGTGCTATTAGCCCCCGGTTTTGAAGAGGGGGAAGCGATTGTCACTATCGATATTCTGCGCCGCCTGAATATGACGGTGCAGACGATTGCCTGCGGCGAGAGGCGAGAAGTTGTGAGCTATCACGCCATCTCAATGGTGGCGGATAGCACCCTGAAGGCCAGCCTCGATCGGACCTTTGACGCTGTGGTGCTGCCGGGCGGCCCGGAAGGCAGCGTCAACCTGGCGAAAAGTGCGGAGGTGATTGCCTTCGTTCGCCGCCATGATGAAGCGGGCAAATATATCTGCCCGATCTGCTCCGCCGCCGCCCGCGTGCTGGGCGGCAACGGACTGCTCAAAGGGCGCCGCTATGTCTGTTCCGGCGAGTTGTGGAAAACGGTCAGCGATGGCATTTACGTCAATGCCGACGTGGTGGAGGACGGCAATCTGCTAAGCGGCCGCGGGCTGGGCAACGTGTTTGATTTCGCCTTTACCCTGGCGGCGCGATTGCAGGGCGATGGGGCACTGGCGCGCGATCAGGCCAGTCATATTGAGTACGCGTGGCAGGATAGCGATCCCTGCGATTTGTGAGTTTCGCCCGGCGGCGCTACGCTTGCACGGGCCTACAATAAAACGTGCAACCAATTGAAAAGTCTGCGCAATGTAGGCCGGGTAAGCGCAGCGCCACCCGGCAAGAAAGACTGTGCAGGTGGTTTACAGCCCGATCACCAGCTCCCCGGAATGGCTCCGCGAGCAGCACAGCGCCACCTGCTGGTTGGTTGAGCTTTTTTCCGCCTCCGACTGCACGCTGTCCCGGTGATCCACCACGCCGTCAATCACCGGCGTCAGGCAGGCGCCGCAGATCCCCATCTCGCAGGACAGCGGCACGTCCACGCCGTTTGCCTGCAGCACCTGGGCGATGGTTTTATCCGCAGGAACAGGCCAGCGCTCCCCGGTGGAGGCCAGTTTGACCGTGAAAATCTCGCCGGTTTCACCGCCTGCGGCAGGAGCAGCGAGATGAAACGCCTCGCTGTGAAGGTGGTCGTCCTCCCACCCTTTCGCCGTGGCGACCTCACGCACTTTTTCCATAAACCCTGCGGGCCCGCAGATCCAGGCGTGAAGCCCCGCCTCCGCCTTCGGAAGATGCTCTGCCAGCATTGTGCGCGGGCTGGTGGTATGAATGATGCACTCACCGCACTGGGAGAGTTCACGCGCAAACGCCGCGCTTTCGCGTTTTTTGACGTAATAATGCAGCGTAAACGGCGTTCCGGTCGCCTTCAGCTGCAGGGCCATCGCATACAGCGGCGTAATGCCAATGCCCGCTGCCAGCAGCAAAACCCGCTTTGCCTGACCAAGCGGAAACAGGTTACGCGGGGTCGAGATCGTTAGCGTCTGCCCGGGACGCAGCGTCTCGTGAACGTAGCGCGACCCGCCCCGCGAGGCGGTTTCCCGTCCCACGCAGATAAGATAGCTCTCGTTCCCGGATGCCCCTGTCAGGGAATACTGGCGGACCACGCCGCAGGGCAGATGAACATCAATGTGTGCGCCGGGCTGCCACGGCGGCAGCGCTTCGCCGTCTTCAGCCACCAGCCTGACGGCGAGGCTTTTGTCGCCCTCGCGCCACAGCCCGTCAACAATTACGCTCAGCATATCGGCCTCCGTCATACGAGGAAAAATTCGCCAAAGCCCATCTTTTTCAGCCCCCGACGGTAGGCAATTGAGCTTTTATCGGCGGGAATATGGGCTTCCAGCGTCAGGTCCAGCGGCAGGCTTTCCGGACGCTGGGTTTCCACCATCAGGCGGTCTTCTTCGAAGATGCGCAGGTTAAAGGCATGCACGTCCTCCACCGGAATATGCAGGTCAAAATTGCGGGCGATAGGGGCGAACATGCGGGTGACGCGCGATGACACGGGCGACGCGGCGTTCATGATGACCAGTCTCGACTCTCCCGGAAAATGAATCGTCAGGGTGGCGGTAAACGGCAGATGCATTTCAAAATGGCGCAACCACTGAAACCCTTCTGGCGCCTGCACGTCCGAACTGGCGGGATAGTTGCTCACGGAACTCCAGTAATCCGCCACGAAGCCGAACGGCGTCTCCTGCGGCTGATAGGCGGGCACAAGCTGATTATTGGGATCGGCAAAGGTATCGGTATGGATCCACGCAAAGTGCGCCACGTCCAGAAACCCCTCCACCTGACGCCCGGCGAAGCCGTTCACCTCGAACGCCGGGCAGTTGATCTGCTGAAAGCCTGCGTCATCCCAGTGCGGCATGGCGGGCAGCGGCGCAGGATTGTCCGGGTCAAACGCCAGGCAGGTCCAGATCAGACCGAAGCGCTCCTCCACGGCGTAGTTAATCAGGTTCAGCTTCGCCGGAACGGGCTGGTCGGGGCTGGACGGAATACGGTTGCAGCGCCCGTCCTCCCCAAAGCGGAGGCCGTGATAGGGGCAGATAATCCCGTGCTCGTCGTGAAAGCCCAGCGTCAGCGGCACGCCTCGGTGCGGGCAGACGTCACGGGCGACCACGACCTGGTCGTTAATCCGGTAAATCACCAGCTGTTCATCCAGCAGGGTCGCCTTGACCGGCGCCGGGCCGACGTCGCAGGCGCGCGCGACCGGATGCCAGCATTTCGCCAGGCGCAGCCAGTCCTCTGGTTCGAACGTGCAGTGGGCGGGTGGAGTCGGTTCTCTTTTCATCGTTGTCCCTCTTGCGTTCAGCCTAACGGGCCGCCCTGAATGGTCTCGCACAGACCGTTGATGATGCGCTCGCCGGTCTCCTCTTTGAGCTCCTGATACCAGGCCTGCGTCAACGCCATGTCTTTCCCGTGGGTGACGTCGCAGCGTTTACGCGCCTTCAGCACCAGGTCGCGCACCCGGTCGCAGCGCAGCGCTTCGTACTGCCGCAGCGCCAGCGTAATGCTGTGGTTTTCACGCAGGCATTCCCCCAGCACGACGGCGTCTTCCATCGCCGCGCAGCCGCCCTGGCCGATATCCGGCGTGGTGCTGTGCGCGGCATCGCCGAGCAGCGCGACGTTGCCGCGCACCAGGCTGTCGAATGGCTCGATGTCGTGGATCTCAATGCGGTTGGTCGTTTCAGGATCCAGCGCCGCGATAAGCGTCTGCACCGGCGGTGCCCAGCCGCGGAAGTAGCCCGTGAGATCGGCGCGCAGGGTGGTGCGATCCTCCGCCAGACCCGCGGGCAGCGGCACGTCAAAAAAGAAGTAGAAGCGTCCGCCGGAGACGGGCATCAGCGATACGCGTTTGCCTTCGCCAACGAAGGTGGTCCACTGGTGCGCCGGGGCGATCTCTTCGTCAATCTTCACCAGCCCGTTCCAGTTCACGTACCCGGCGTAGCGGCGCTCCGGGGTGTAGCCCAGCACGTAAGGACGAACCGCCGAGTGGCTGCCGTCGGCGGCAATCAGAAAATCGCCGGATGCCGTGGTGCCGTCGGTGAAGGTCACGCTCACGCCCGCGTCGTCTTCATGAACGTGTTCCACGCGCTTGCCGAACTGCACCCTGTCGCGGCCCCAGAAGTCCAGCATTTCGCGCTGGAGTTCAGCGCGCGAGACGGGGCAGGGACGCCCGCCGGTACGCTCAACCAGCGGGGCAAGGCTAAAGCGGGTCAGGGTCTCGCCGCGCCGGTAATCCTTGTAGGCCATAAAGCGCATCGGCCCGCCGTACGTCTCGATGATGTCGCCCATGCCGAGGTGCTGCATGCATTTCACGCCGTTAGGCCAGATGGAGATGGCCGCCCCGACGGGCCTGATCTCTTTTACGGCTTCAAACACGGTACAGTCGATGCCCGCTTTCTTCAGCGCGACGGCAGCGCTCAGGCCGCCAATACCCGCACCAATGACGATTGCTCTCATGCTTCTCTCCTTTTGCAGGGTGTAAAGACGTTCAGCAATTTGCGTACCAGGCTGCAGAGTGGCGAAAACGGCGTTGTGAGAGGTGAGTTTGCACTGCTAAGGTGCGCAAACGCGGTGAGCGTGCCTTTTTTTGAATCAAAAATTTCCGGTTGAGCGATGCGGAATCGACTGTTTCACGCCTGCGCTCAGAGTGGCGTGGTTTGTGCAATAACCTGGAGGAAGACCATAAAGGAGACACTATGATCGCACTGCACGAGTTCAACTCTCTTTCCCACGAAAAGGCGTTAGCGCTGATTCACCCCTGCGTTGCGCTCCCCGACTGGGCCGACGCGCTGGCTCTGGGGCGGCCCTACGCCAGCCGGGATGAATTGTTCACTACGGCAAACGCGCTGGCGCAAGCCTGGGACGAAGCGGCATTGACGCAAGCATTGAGCGCCCATCCGCGCATCGGGGAAAAGCCCGCGGGCTCACAGGCGGAGGCGGCGCTGTCGCGCCAGGAGCAGGGCGCGGTGAATGACCGTGATGCCGCCCTTGCGCAGGCGCTGCGCGAGGGGAATGCCCGCTACGAGGCCCGCTTCGGACGGGTCTTTCTGATCCGTGCGAAGGGCCGCAGCGGCGAGGAGATTTTACAGGCGCTGCACGCGCGGCTGGAGAACAGCGACGCGCAGGAAGTACTGGCCGCGCTGGAACAGCTGCGGGAAATTACGCTGCTACGGCTGGAAGGAGCTATTGGCGAATGAGCACACTTAGCACCCATATTCTCGATATCTCGACGGGCAAACCCGCAGCGGGCGTGACGGTTCATCTCCAGCAGGAGGGGAAGACGCTCGCCACGGGCGTGACCAACGCCCAGGGGCGCATCGCCGCGTTCGTTCCCTCTCTGCCCGCAGGCCGCTATCGGCTGGAGGCGGAGATCGGCGCGTGGTTTAGCGCAACGGGTCGCGACACGCTCTATCCCTGCGCGCAAATTGATTTTGTGACGGGAGAAGCGGCAGACGAGCATTTCCACCTGCCGTTTGTGATTGCGCCCGGCGGGTGGTCAACCTACCGGGGCAGTTGACCATACCCGCTCGCCGTTGACCCAGGTCTCGCTGATGTTGCGCTCGTCGCCGAGGGTCATCAGCACAAAAAGCTGCTCGTAGATATCCTGACAGCGGCGATTGCGCAGGCGCTGCAGCGGCGTTACGTCAGGGTCGATCACCACGAAATCCGCCTCTTTGCCGGGCGAGAAGTTGCCGATCTTATCGTCCAGCCTGAGGGCGTGCGCGCCGCCCAGCGTGGCGTGGTAAAAGGCCTCGCTGGCGCGCAGGCGGTAGCTCTGGAGCTGTCCCACCTTGTAGGCTTCCCCCAGGGTGCGCAGCATGCTGAAGGTGGTGCCCGCGCCGACATCGGTGCCGATGCCCATCCGCACCCTGTGCTGCCAGCAGGCGGGCAGGCGAAACAGCCCGCTGCCGAGAAACAGGTTCGAGGTGGGGCAAAACGCCACCGCCGAACCGGTGTCGTGCAGGCACTGCCACTCGCTGTGGTGAAGGTGAATCGCATGGGCAAACACGCTGCGCTCGCCGGTCAGACCGTAGTGGTGATACACGTCCAGATAGCGCTCGTGCTCCGGCCAGAGATCGCTCACCCAGGCCACTTCGTTGGGGTTTTCGCTCAGATGGGTCTGCATCCAGGTATCCGGGAACTCCTCTCTGAGCAGGCTGACCGCGGCGAGCAGCTCGGGGGATGATGTCGGGGCAAAGCGCGGGGTAATGGCATAGCCCAGGCGTCCACGGTGATGCCAGCGCTGGATCAGCGCCCGCGTCTGCCGGTAGCTCTGCTTCGCGTCTTCGCTCAGGTAGTCCGGCGCGTGTCTGTCCATCATCACCTTGCCGGCGATAAGGCGCATGTTGAGGCGCAGGGCTTCGGTGAACAGCGCCTCGACCGATTCCGGGTGCAGCGTGCAAAACACCAGCGCGGTGGTGGTGCCGTTGCTCACCAGCTGCTGAATGAAAAATTCGGCGATCTCTTTCGCGTAGGCTTCATCGGAAAACTGGCTCTCCACCGGGAAGGTGTAGGTGGTCAGCCACTCCAGCAGCTGTTCGCCAAAGGCGCCGATCATCTCCGTTTGCGGATAATGGACGTGGGTGTCGACAAAACCGGGCAGCAGCAGCCTGCCGCGCAGGTCGGTGTAGCCCTTGTGGGGGTCAAGATACTGCTCGCCCTCCTGCCACGGCATCTGCGCCAGAATTTTTCCGTTCTCTATAAACAGCACCCCGTCCTCAAGGAAGCGCGCGTGCCGGGCAATCTCGTCTGCGCTGTCGCAGACCTGGGCAATATCAAAAAATGCGCCGCGGATCGCTGTCTGGTAATCCATCATGGTTCCTGCCTTAGTGTTTGCGTAGCGGGGTGAAAAGGCGCAGCAAGAACGGTGCCAAAAAATGGACGGGCCGCAGATACCCTGCGGCCGGAAGGAGGGGATTACTCTTTTTGCGTTGCCACGCGGGAGCCGAACGACGTTGCGCCCGCCGTCTCGCGATCTTCCCGCGCCAGCCAGCGGTAGGTCACGCCGCCGAGGAAGACGCCGATGAACCAGCTGAAGTTCGCCACCTCATGCAGAGCCGGGATGAAGCTAATCACCAGGCCCACGGCAACGGACGGGATCAGTGCGCCAATGGCTTTCGGGTTAAAGCCGTTGCGGTACCAGTATTTGCCCTTTGGCGTGTCGTCGAACAGATCGTCAACCGACACCTTGCCGCGCTTAATCAGGTAGAAATCGGCAATCAGAATGCCGAACAGCGGGCCGATGAACGCCCCGAGCACGTCCAGGGTGTAGTGGATAAGCTCCGGCGAGTTGAACAGGTTCCACGGGGTGAGCAGGATCGAGCCGACGGCGGCAATCATGCCCCCGGTGCGGAAGCTGATTTTCTGCGGCGAGCAGTTAGAGAAATCAAACGCCGGGGAGACGAAGTTCGCGACGATGTTGATCCCGATGGTGGCGGTGATCATCGTCAGCAGGCCAATCGCCACGGCCAGATCGTTGCCCACGCGGCTGACGGTTTCAATCGGGTCGGTGATCATGCGGCCAAACAGCGACTGGGTGCCGGAGACAATGACCACGGTGACGATGGAGAACAGCAGGAAGTTAAACGGCAGGCCCCAGCGGTTACCGCGGCGGATCTCGCCCATGCTTTTGCCGTAGCGGGAGAAGTCGCCAAAGTTCAGCAGCGGGCCGGAGAAGTAAGACACCACCAGCGCGGTCGCGGTGATCATCTGCCAGGTCTGCTCGCCCGCGCTCAGGGATTTGCTGGCGAGGGTGAAGGAAATGCCGTCAAAACCTGTCTTGTATACAATCCAGCCTGCAAGGGCCAGCATCACCACGTAGACCGCCGGACCGGCGATATCAATAAAGCGCTTGATGGCGCTCATGCCGTGCCAGAAGACCATCGCCTGCAGGACCCACATGATGGCAAAGCAAATCCAGCCCAGATGCGACAGCCCCAGGAACGCGCCGGTAGTGAGCGAAGAGAGCGACGGCCAGAACTTCAGCGCCACCAGCATCAGGGCGTTGGCGGCCAGATAGGTCTGAATGCCGTACCACGCAAAGGCAATCAGCCCGCGGATCACCGCCGGAATATTGGCCCCGAAGACGCCAAACGCCTGACGGCTGATCACCGCGTAGGGCACGCCCGCCATCTGGCTCGGTTTCGCCACCAGGTTAGCGCACAGCTGCACGATGCAAATCCCCACCAGCAGGCAAAGCAGCACCTGCCAGCTTGCCAGACCGAGCGTAAAGAAGCTCGCGGCGACAACATAACCCCCCATGCTGTGAACGTCCGACATCCAGAACGAAAAGATGTTGTACCAGCTCCAGTTCTGGTCACGCGTCGGTGCCAGATCCTCATTGCAAAGACGTGGGCTGTAAACCGCACCGGAATCAGCGGCCGTACCCTGCTGCGCGTTTTGACTGTTTGGCATGAAACCTGCTCCTGTGAATGAAAACCCGTTGAGTGGGAGTGCAAACGGTGTTGCAGGATTCAGGCCAAAATAATAAATCTTGTATGCAATATTTTATTTTTATGTATACGATTCGATAACGAAGAGTAAAAGACGGAGTGGTGAATGAACAACATAAACGCCCTGCAGACCGCGCCAGACCTGCATGACAAAGATGAATCCATCTTTCAGGCGCTGATGACCGCGATTGTCGAACATCAGCTGCTGCCGGGGAGCAAGCTGCCGGAAGAGGCGCTGGCCGAGGTGTTTGGCGTAAGCCGCACGGGCATCCGTAAGGTGCTGCAGCGACTCGCGGCTGTGCAAATGGTCACCTTAACGCCCAAGCGTGGTGCACACGTTGCCAGCCCAACGGTGGAAGAGGCGCAGCATATCTTCCGCACCCGCGCCCTGCTGGAGGTGGCCAACCTGCCGGACGTGCTGGCGCACTGCCAGTCGCCGCATCTTGCCGCGCTGGAGGCCATTATTCGCCAGGAGCAGCAGGCGCACGAGGCGTACGACGGCCCGGCGGCGATCCGCCACTCTGCCAATTTCCACATTCAGCTGCAGGCCATCTCCGGCAACCAGGTGCTGACGGAGATGGTCACCAGCCTGAGCCAGCGCTCGTCGCTGGTGATTGCCACCTGGGGCGCGCCGTGGCGTCAGGGCTGCCGCTGCAACGATCACGAACAGCTGGTGGATCTGCTGCGCCAGAAGGCGCTCCAGCCCCTAAGCGATGCCTTAATGCACCATTTTGAACATATCGTCGCCAGCCTCTGCTTCGAGCGGGCGGGCGAGTGCCTGCCTGATTTTGCCCGGCTGTTTGCCGGCCACAAGGAGTCGTAATGTCCTCTGTCCGTATACAAGTGATCAACCCCAACACCAGCCTCGCAATGACGGAAACCATCGGCGCGGCGGCCCGCGCGGTGGCGGCGCCGGGGACGGAGATCCTCGCGGTCTGCCCGAGCGCGGGCGTGCCGTCTATCGAGGGCCACTTTGATGAAGCCATCGCCGCTGTGGGCGTTCTTGAACAGGTCAAGCTCGGAAGAGAGCAGGGCGTGGACGGTCACGTTATTGCCTGCTTTGGCGATCCGGGGCTGCTGGCGGCGCGCGAGCTGGCGCAGGGGCCGGTGGTGGGTATTGCGGAAGCCGCCATGCATATGGCGACGCTGGTGGCGACGCGCTTTTCGGTGGTGACCACGCTGCCGCGCACGCTGATCATTGCCCGTCATCTGCTGCACCAGTATGGCTTTCAGGACCATTGCGCGGCGCTGCACGCTATCGATCTCCCGGTGCTGGCGCTGGAAGACGGCAGCGGTCTGGCGCAGGAGCAGGTGCGCGCGCGCTGTATACAGGCGCTGAAAGAGGATGGCTGCGGTGCCATCGTGCTCGGCTGCGGCGGCATGGCGACCCTGGCGCAGGAGCTGACCCGCGAGCTGCGCGTGCCGGTCATCGACGGCGTCAGCGCGGCGGTGAAGATGGTGGAATCGCTGGTGGCGCTGGGGCTGTCGACCAGCAAGCACGGGGATCTGGCGTTCCCCGAGAAAAAAGCGTTAAGCGGACATTTTCAGGCACTGAATCCATTTTAATTTTTGGGGGTGGCAATGGGGCTTTTTGAACAGGATTACCCGCGGGATCTGCGCGGCTACGCGGGCAACCCGCCGCACGCGCGGTGGCCGAATCAGGCGCGCATCGCCGTGCAGTTTGTGCTCAATTACGAAGAAGGGGCAGAAAACCACGTTCTGCACGGTGACGCCGGCTCCGAGCAGTTCCTGTCGGACATCATCGGCGCGGCCAGCTACCCGGATAAACACATGTCGATGGACTCCCTCTACGAATACGGCAGCCGCGCCGGGTTCTGGCGGATCCACGGTGAATTTCAAAAGCGCGGCCTGCCGCTGACGGTCTTTGGCGTGGCGATGGCGCTGGCGCGTCACCCGGAGATCGTCGAGGCAATCAAGGCAGCGGATTACGACGTGGTGAGCCACGGCTGGCGCTGGATCCACTATCAACACATGGATATCCAACAGGAGCGCGAACACCTGCACAAGGCGGTGCAGGTGTTGACCGACCTGTTCGGCAAGCCGCCAACCGGCTGGTACACCGGGCGCGACAGCCCCAACACCCGCCAGCTGGTGGTGGAGCACGGCGGTTTCGACTACGACAGCGACTACTACGGCGACGACTTACCCTTCTGGACAGAGGTGACGTGCGGCGACGGCTCCCGCAAACCGCACCTGGTTGTGCCCTATACGCTGGATGCGAACGACATGCGCTTCGCGACCGCGCAGGGGTTTAACACCGCCGAGCAGTTTTATACCTATCTGAAGGACAGTTTTGACGTGCTGTACGAAGAGGGGGAAAGCGCGCCGAAGATGATGTCCATCGGCATGCACTGCCGCCTGCTGGGGCGGCCGGGGCGTTTTCGCGCGCTGCAGCGGTTCCTGGATTATATTCAGCAGCACGAGCGGGTGTGGGTCTGTACCCGCCAGCAGATTGCCGACCACTGGCGGGAGGTGCATCCGTTTCAGAAGTAATTGTGCGACGTTTTGCCGGGTGGCGGCTGCGCCTTACCCGGCCTACAGGACGTCGTATTCCCGGTGGCGTTACGACATCAAACTCACCTGCGCCGCCACGGGGCATTAGGCTTTCTTTATCTGAACGATTGATTTTTCGTCACTTCAGCCGGAAAATCCCTGCACTTTAAAGGGAAAAGGAAGGAACCGGATGTTCACGCTCTACATGAGATGGGAAGCCCAGCGAATACTGGCGCCGGATGATATTCAGTTCATCCTCACGCCACGTAAAACACTGGAGATGGCGAGCATATTTTACGAACTGGATTACCTGGAGTACGACTACCAGCGTAACCCCCCATGCCGTAACAGCGTCCCGAAGCGACGACAAGGCGTTCACCACCGCCACGCGACGCAGCCCTATAAACGCAAGCAGTGTTCCGAATATGACGGACTTTATGATGAAGTGAAATGGAATCTCGAGCACGGCTGGATGCTCGGCGTGAACACGGGGGAAAAGTGGGATAAGTATTGCAATCCGTTCTCCTTCGATGACGACTGTAATCTGGTTTATGACTGTTTTATGGACACCTACGGCGAGAGTTTCCCGCAGGAAGTACGCCGGATTTACGAGTACGTTCTGAACGAACAGCAAGGTAGAAAGCCCGCGCCGACCGTTAAACAACACTATTCCGACGCCCCATTACAGCACGCGCAGGCAGCGAAAACCATCGACAGCAAAGCCGCGGGAAGGCTTCTTGCTGCGGGTGGCATCTACAACGGCAACATAGAGGGATTTCATGAGACCGCACAGCAGCTAGGCGGCGATGCTCCAGCAGGTTACGATCAGGTTATGGACAACAAAGGGTTAATCATTGCTGGCGCTTCTGTTGCTGCGGGTCTTGGTCTTGGCCGATTAGGGGCTGCTAGTGGGATTAACGATCTTCACGTTCTGGGAAAAGTTGAGGGTGAATATTCGATGATAAAGCCCGGGCCATTACTTAAAGAGCTAGCAGAAACCTTTTCCAGTGGTACATACAAAGAGATCTCTCTATCAACAGATACAAGTTTTTATAGAGGTGGTGTTGAGGGGCGACCATTAGGTCAATTTTTCGGATATGAACAACCTCGAGGAGTACTTCAAACAAGGGTAGATAAGGCACTGCTACCTAAATGGCCCAATGGAAGTGAATCTCCTCTAGATAGCTATCACGAGATTCAAATACCCGCAGGAACAAAAGTATATGTTGGAAAGGTAGGTTATCAAACAGACCTTTATTCCGGTGGAACTGAGCAAGTTATAGTTCCTGCACCGTGGAAAATACCTGGCATTAAGATACTTGGATATGGTGGTTTAAAATGAAAAATGAAATAAAGAAAACGGTAATTGATATCATCACCATATTGTCCTCAAATGATGAGGACGCATGGGCTAAAACATTTGAAAAACTGTGCTTCGAACTCGATGTTGATTATGAGTCATCCATTTACTCATTGAAAAAACTCTACGGTGGAATGGGATCATTTAACGATATTGTTCTTCACAAAAATGGAATACCTCTCATTCGAGAAAATGACGAGTTAGAAGATTTGAGACACAAACTCTACAAGCAACTCGATTATGCCATCGGCTTGTTAAAAGCAGGTTAATTACCATAACAGCTTATAACGCGCATCGCTAAAAAAGCGCTCAGGGCGATTTCCCGCCCTGAGCTGCAAATCATTACACCATCAAACTCACCTGCGCCGCCACGATCCGCCAGCCGCAGGCAAACCGCACCCACGTCTGCTGCTGGCGTCCAGTGCGTTCCGTGCCCTCCCGGGTAAACTCGGTGCTGCACACGGCATAATCCTCCCCGAAGGTGGTGATGACGGTATGGCGCAACGTCCGCTGCAGCCCGGCGGCGGGCCGCGCCGCGCGGAAGGCGCGGATTTCATCAATCCCGTACAGGTTTTCACCCGCCCCCAGACGCACCGTGTTTTTGTCGTGCCAGAACAGCTCGTCAAGCACCGCAACGTTGTTGCTGACCAGCGCGTCTTCATAGCGGTAAAACGCGGCGGTCACCTCGGCAACCACCCACGGGAGGTTAATGTCATCGTGATTCATCATGCTGCTATCTCCGCCGAACGGGCATCGGTGATCCCACTCTCCTCCAGCACGCGCGCGACGCGCAGGCACGCCTGCTCGTTAAACGGCGCGGCAATCAGCTGCAGGCCAATCGGCGCACCCTGGGCGGTGCGCAGCGGAACGGTGGTCACGGGCAGGCCCAAAAACGAAATCGGCTGGGTCAGCATCCCCATGCTGGCGCGAATGGGCAGCGGCTGGCCGTTAATCTCCATGGTCTGCTCACCCGCGAGCGTCGCGCTGCGCGGCGTCGCCGGGGCGATCAGCACGTCGGCCTGCGCGAACAGGGTTTTAAACGCCTGCCGGGCGTGCGCGCGAAACCGCTGGGCCTGAATGTACCAGGCGGAGGGGATCATCGCCCCGGCCAGCAGCCGTTCGCGGGAGTGCGGTTCAAAACGCTCGGGCTCGCGGCGAAGCGCGGGCAGATACTGGTTTCCCCCTTCGGAGGCGCTGATGATAAACGCCGCGGAGCGCGCCAGCTCGGCGTCCGGAAACTGCAGCTCATCCTGCACGCCGAGCGCCTTCGCCACCCGCGCCACGGCGTCTCTGGCATCCGCGTCGCACCAGGTGGTGAAGTAGCCGCCGAGCACCGCGCAGCGCAGGCCGTCAAGCCCGCGATCGAGCAGGGGACGCGTCTGCTCGCGCGAGCTCTCTGCCTGAAAACCGTCGCTGCTGTCCCGCCCCTGCAGCGCGTCGTATACGGACGCCAGGTCGCACACGCGGCGGGCAAAGGGACCGATATGATCCAGGCTCGCGACAAACGGATGGCTGCCGGATCGCGACAGGCGGCCAAAGGTGGGCTTCAGGCCATAGATGCCGCACAGGGAGGCCGGAACGCGAATCGAGCCGTTGGTGTCGGTGCCGAGCGAAAAGTGCACCAGCCCGGCGGCCACGGCGGCGGCTGAACCGCCGGACGACCCGCCCGCAATGCGCGCCAGATCGTGCGGGTTACGCGTCGTGCCGTAGTGGCTGTTTTCGGTAGTGAAGCCGTAGGCGTAGGCATCCATATTCACCATCCCGGTCAGCAGCCCGCCCGCGCTGCGCAGCTGGCGCACCGCGAAGCTGTCAGCGGCCGCGGCGGGCCGCTGGCTGAACAGCTCTGCCCCGGCGAGGGTGGTGTGACCGGCCACGTCGAACAGATTTTTTACCGCGTAGGGCACGCCCGCCAGCGGCGGCAGGGGGCGCTTCTCGCGGCGCAGGGTGTCGATGCTCTCGGCCTCGGCGAGCATGCGCGCTTCCGTCACGGCGGTCCAGGCGTTAATCAGCGGGTTCACGCGCGCAATTGCCTCCAGCGTCTGGCGAGCAATCTCGCGAGCGCTCAGCTCGCCCGCGCTCAGCGCATGCTGGATCGCGCTGATACTCATCTCGTGTAGCCTCATGCTTTGTATACTCCTGCGATCTCCAGACGGTCGTCGAGCGGCAGCGCCATCAGCGGGGCGGCCAGGGCGGCAATGCGGCTGAACTGCAGCTGCAGCTCGGCGCGGCGGGCATCGTCCAGCGTCACATCGAGCACGGACTCCATTTGCGCCAGATACGCCTGCCAGTCGGGTTGTGGTGTCGTCATTGTTTTCTCCTCAGAATCCGGCGGCCGCGCCGTTGCTGCGCGGGTCAAATGCCCCTTCGAACAGCCCGTTGGGGTGGCGAACAATCGCGCCCGCGTGGCCCATCGCTTCACTGAAATCAGGGAACATTTCCACCTCGTGTCCGAGCGCCTGAAGCCGTGCGACCGTTTCAGCGCTAAAGCGTCCTTCAAGTTTTAAGGTGTCCGAGGTTTGTCCCCAGGTGCGTCCCAGCAGCCAGCGCGGGCGGGAAATGCTTTCCTGTAAAGGCACGCCCTGGATCGCGTAGCGGGTAAAGAGCGCGGCCTGGGTTTGCGGCTGTCCGTCGCCGCCCATGGAGCCGTAGACCATTACGCGCCCGTCCTTGAGACGCGCCGCCGCCGGGTTCAGGGTATGGAAGGGCTGCTTGCCCGGCGCGAGGGCCAGAAGACTATCGGGATCGAGGCTGAACGATGCGCCCCGGTTCTGCCAGACGATGCCGGTGTCGGGCAGCACCACGCCGCTGCCGAACTCGTGATAGAGACTCTGGATAAACGACACGGCGAGCCCGCTATTATCCATGACCCCCATCCACACCGTATCGCCGGGGCCTTTTCCGGTACCCCACGGCGCGGCGCGGTCGTCGTCAACCCTGTCGGCAAGCGCCTGAAGGGATGCGGGATCCAGCAGGCTCTGAATATCGGTTTTCAACTCGCGCGGGTCGGTGATGTGGGCATCGCGCAGGCCAAAGGCCAGCTTGGTGGCTTCCACGATGCGGTGAAGGGTTTCGGCGTCGTCGGCCTCCGCCATGTTCAGGCGGTCGGTGATGCCGAGTATCGCCAGCGAGACCAGCCCCTGCGTCGGCGGGGCGTGGTTAAAGATCTCACCCTGCTGATGCTGCAGTTTCAGCGGCGCGGTGCGCCGGGCGGCGTGTGCGTTAAGATCGGCCAGCGTCACGGGCAGGCCCAGCGTCTCCATGCCGCGCGCCAGCACGTCCGCCAGCGGGCCGCGATAGAAGCTGTCCAGACCGTCTTCCACTAAACGCGTCAACGTCGTGGCCATGGCGGACTGGTAAAAACGGCTCCCGACCTGCGGCGGCTTACCGTCCACCAGCCAGGTTTCCGCGAAGCCGGGGATATCCTTCAGTTCGTCGAATTTACTGGCCGTGGCATGGGCCTGAGAGGCCGTAACCGGCGTGCCGTTCTGCGCATAGTCAATGGCGTCGGCCAGCAGGCGGGCCAGCGGCAGCGCCTTGCCGGTCATCTCGCGCGAGACCTTCAGCGCCTCGTCCCAGCCGCTCACCGTGCCGGCGACGGTCAGCGCCGCGCGGGGGCCGCGATGGGGAATATTCGCCAGACCGTCGTAGGCGGCGAGCGTTGCGCGAGAACCCGCCGCGCCGCTGGCATCAATGGCAACAGGTTCGCCTTCCGGCGGCACGATAAGCCAGAAGCCGTCGCCGCCCAGCCCGTTCATGTGCGGGTAAACCACGGCGATGGTGGCCGCCGCGGCGACCATCGCTTCTATCGCGCTGCCGCCTTCGCGCAGCACCGCCAGCGCGCTCTGGCTGGCAAGATGGTGGGGCGCAACGGCCATGCCGTGCGTGGAGACATTACTTTGCATGAAAAGTCCTCGTAACCCTGAAAGTCACAAGGTGCTGCAAAAGCTGTTCCAGTTCTGAAAGAAAAGTTTCAGTAAACTGGCACGTATAATGAAAGGTAGAATGAAAGGCAAAATGTGATGAAACAAAAGTTACAGAGGCGCTATGGAACAACTGGATGAACGTCTGAAAGCACAGTACCCGTCGCTGTCGCCGCAGGAGCAGCGGGTGGCGGATTTTATTTTCGATCATTTTGACGACCTGATTAGCTACAACAGCGCCGAGCTGGCGCAGCTGAGCGGGGTGTCGAAAGCCACGGTCAGCCGTCTGTTTAAGCGTCTGGGCTATGAGAAATATAAGGACATGCGCGACGAGCTGCGCACCCTGCGCCAGAGCGGGATGCCGCTCACCGATAACCGCGACGCGGTGCAGGGCAATACGCTGCTGGCACGCCACTATAAGCAGGAGATGGCGAACCTGACCCAGTGGGTCAATGCCCTCGACGCGCAGCAGTTTGCCGAGGCCATGGCCTGCATGGTGAAGGCGCGGCGCATCGTCATTATCGGCATGCGTAACGCCTATCCGGCGGCGCTGCACCTGCGCCAGCAGCTGCTGCAGGCGCGCGGTCAGGTGCTGGTCCTGCCGCAGCCGGGGCAGAGCCTGGGCGAAGAGCTGGTGGATATAACGCCGGACGATCTGGTGGTCATGATGGCCTTTCGCCGCCGCCCGCGCATTATCCGTCCGCTGATGCAGCAGCTTCAGAGTCGCGGCATTCCGGTGCTGCTGATGTGCGAGCCGCAGGCGCACAGCCTGTTTCCGCTGGCGAGCTGGCAGCTCTGCGCCCCGCTGGACAGCGTCTCGGCCTATGACAGCTACTCCTCGGTCAATAGCCTGATCAACCTGCTGGCGAATGCCTTCCTGCATGAAATCCTCGATAAAGGCCGTCCCCGCATTCACGACATTGCCTCCCTCTACCAGCAGCTGGACGAACTCGAACAGCGATAATGGGGCATCAGGCTGGTGCTTTGCATTAAAATGGTGCATATGGCGGGTCGGGAAAACGCAGGTTTTTTCGACCCGTCCGCGTTTTATCAGGCTTTACAAGAATATTCCCCGCTTCGCCCTATCTGGCACATTAGTTGCAAAATCACATTCAAAGAATCTTTTGTTTCATGTTAACGTTACGGGGAAGCACCATGAAAAAATTGTTGATTGCACTGGCCGGGGCCGCATGCCTCTTCACACAGCTGCCGGCAAAGGCTGACCAGCTTCAGGATATCGAGAAGCGCGGTACCATCCGAATTGCCGTTCCGCAGGACTTCCCGCCGTTTGGCTCGGTGGGGACCGATCTGCAGCCGCAGGGTTATGACATCGACATGGCGCGCTATCTGGCCAAACAGATGAAGCTCAAGCTGCAGCTGGTGCCGGTGACCAGCGCCAACCGCGTGCCGTACCTGCAAACCGATAAGGTGGATCTGGTCATTTCAAGCCTCGGTAAAAACCCGGAGCGCGAGAAGGTGATCGACTTCAGCCGCGCCTACGCGCCGTTCTTCCTCGGCGTGTTTGGTCCGAAAGGAGCCGAGCTGAAAGACGCCGCCGCGCTGAGCGGAAAAACCATCGGCGTGACGCGCGGAGCGGTGGAGGACATGGTGCTGACTGGCCTGGCGCCGAAAGACGCGGACGTGAAACGCTACGAAGACAACAACACCACGCTCTCCGCCTACCTCTCCGGACAGGTGCAGTACGTGGCAACCGGCAACCTCGTGGTGGCGGCCATTTCGCGCCAGAACGCGGATAAAGCCCCGGTGCCGAGCTTTATGCTGAAAGACTCGCCGTGCTTTATTGGCCTGAAGAAAAACGAACCGGCCCTGAAGGCAAAAGTGGATGCGCTGATTGAGCAGGGCATCAAGGACGGCACGCTGAACGGCCTGTCCGAGCAATGGCTGAAGGCCCCGCTGCCGGCAAGCCTCGGCGTTTAAGGCTATGGCTGAGCAACTCGATTTTTCAGCGCTCTGGCCGCACTGGCCGGCGCTGCTGGCGGGGCTGTGGGTCACCGTTCAGCTGACGGTGATGGCAACCGTCGGCGGGCTGGCAACAGGGATTTTCGGGGCGGCGATCCGCAGCGGACGCACCACCTGGTTCAGCCGGATCTGGGGCGCGTACGTGGAGATCATCCGCAACACGCCGTTTGTGGTGCAGCTGTTTTTCATCGTCTTCGGCCTGCCGAATCTGGGGCTGAAGATGACGGCGGGGGAAGCGGCGCTGCTGGCCATGGTGGTGAACCTCGGTGCGTACAGCACCGAGATTATCCGCGCGGGCATTCAGGTCACGCCGAAAGGGCAGTGGGAGGCCGGACGCGTGCTGGGACTGACCCGCCTGCAGACCTTTATTCGCGTGGTGCTGCCGCCCGCGCTGCAGCGCATTTACCCGGCGCTGGTGAGCCAGTGCATCATCGTGATGCTCGGCTCGTCGGTGGTGTCGCAGGTCTCGTATGAAGAGCTGACCTTCGCCGCCAACCTGATCCAGTCCAGAACGTTTCTGAGCTTTGAGGTTTATCTGGTGACAACCGGGATTTACTTAGCGCTGTCGATTACCCTGCGCCAGCTGATGATGGCGGCAGGACGCAAATGGCTGGGGGTGCAGGCATGATGACCACCTTTACCGACTGGGACATTATTCGCAACCTGCTGCTGGCCGGACGCTGGACGGTGCTGCTGTCGCTGGTGGCGTTTGTCGGCGGGGCGGCGGTGACGCTGCCGCTCCTGCTGCTGCGCCTGACGGGCGGGCGCGCGGTGAGGCGCATCATCCGCGGCTATATTGAGCTGTTCCAGGGCACGCCGCTGCTGATGCAGCTGTTCCTGGCCTTCTTCGGCGTGGCGCTGTTCGGCATCGACGTTTCGCCGTGGACCGCCGCCTCGCTGGCGCTGACGTTCTACACCAGCGCGTTTCTGCTCGACATCTGGTTTGGCAGTATTCGCGCCTTGCCAAAAGGGCAGTGGGAAGCCTCGCGCTGTCTGGGGCTGACCTTTGGCCAGACCCTGTTTCGCGTGGTCGCCCCGCAGGCGCTGCGCATCGGCATCGCCCCGACGGTCGGCTTTGCCGTGCAGGTGATCAAGGGCACCGCGCTGGCGTCGATTATCGGCTTTATCGAGCTGACCAAGGCCGGGACCATGCTGACCAACGTGACCTATCAGCCGTTTAAGGTCTTTGCGCTGGTGGCGCTGGGCTACTTTATTCTGTGTTACCCGCTGTCCCGCTACAGCCGCTATCTGGAGACGAAATTCAATGCCTCTCATCACCATTAATCAGGTGCAGAAGTACTACGGCGAAAACCACGTGCTCAAGGGCGTCGATCTGGATATCGACATGGGCCAGGTGATCTCCATTATCGGGCGCAGCGGGTCGGGCAAAAGCACGCTGCTGCGCTGCATCAACGGGCTGGAAGGGTATCAGGACGGCAGCATCAAGCTGGGCGGCATGACCATTACCGATCGGGATTCTCAGGCGCGGGAAATCAGCCGCTCGGTCGGGATGGTGTTCCAGAGCTTTAACCTGTTCCCGCACATGACGGCGCTGGAAAACGTAATGCTCGCCCCGCGTCGGGTGCTGAAGAAAAGCGCCGCCGAATGCCGCGAGCTGGCGCAGCGCATGCTGGAGAAAGTGGGCTTAGGCGATCGTCTGGATTACTACCCGTCGAGCCTCTCCGGCGGCCAGCAGCAGCGCGTGGCGATTGCCCGGGCGCTGGCCATGTCGCCTAAAGTTTTACTCTGTGACGAGATCACCTCCGCGCTAGACCCGGAGCTGGTGGGCGAAGTGCTCAGGGTGCTGGAGCAGCTGGCGGCCGAGGGGATGACGCTGATACTTGTTACCCATGAAATGAATTTTGCCCGCGAAGTGGGCGACCGCGTGGTGTTTATGCACCAGGGGAAAGTCTGGGAGCAGGGCGACAGCAAAACGCTGTTCGCCAACCCGCAGACCACGGAACTGAAGCAGTTCATCTCCTCCGTGCGCGGCCTCAACTGATAAGGACTTAACAATGGATATCGCACGCTTTCCGCAAATCAACCCGCCCCAGCGCCTGCTGATGGGGCCGGGCCCGATCAACGCCGACCCGCGCGTGCTGCGCGCCATGTCGAGCCAGCTGATCGGCCAGTACGATCCGGCCATGACCCACTACATGAACGAGGTGATGGCGCTCTATCGCGGGGTGTTCCGCACCGAGAACCGCTGGACGATGCTGGTGGATGGCACCTCCCGCGCGGGAATTGAAGCCATTCTGGTCTCCGCCATTCGCCCGGGAGATAAGGTGCTGGTGCCGGTCTTTGGCCGCTTTGGTCATCTGCTGTGCGAAATTGCCCGCCGCTGCCGCGCGGAGGTGCATACCATCGAGGTGCCGTGGGGCGAGGTGTTTACCCCGGACCAGGTCGAGGATGCGATTAAGCGTATTCGCCCGCGCCTGCTGCTGACCGTGCAGGGCGACACCTCCACCACCATGCTGCAGCCGCTCGCCGAGCTGGGCGCGATCTGCCGCCGCTACGACGTGCTGTTTTACACCGACGCCACCGCGTCGCTCGGCGGCAACGCGCTGGAGACCGATGACTGGGGGCTGGACGCCGTCTCGGCCGGGATGCAGAAGTGCCTCGGCGGCCCGTCGGGCACCTCGCCGATCACCCTGAGCGCGCGCATGGAGGAGGCGATCCGCCGCCGCAAGTGCGTTGAGGAGGGCATACGCACCGATGCCCACCGCGACGGCGACGAGGAGATGATCTACTCCAACTACTTCGATCTCGGCATGGTGATGGACTACTGGGGGCCGGAGCGCCTGAACCACCACACCGAAGCCACCACCGCCCTGTTTGGCGCCCGCGAATGCGCGCGGCTGATCCTGCAGGAAGGGCTGGATAACGGCATCGCGCGTCATAAGCTACACGGTGACGCATTGCTGAAGGGCATTCAGGCGATGGGGCTCGAGACCTTCGGCGATCTGAAGCACAAGATGAACAACGTGCTGGGCGTGGTGATTCCGCAGGGCGTCAACGGCGACCAGGTGCGTAAGCTGATGCTGGAGGATTTCGGGATTGAAATCGGCACCTCGTTTGGCCCGCTGCACGGCAAAGTGTGGCGCATTGGCACCATGGGCTACAACGCGCGCAAGGACTGCGTGATGACCACCCTGAGCGCGCTGGAGTCGGTGCTGAACTACCTGAAGTTCACCACCACGCAGGGTGCCGCCATGCAGGCCGCGTGGGACCACTATCGCCGCGAGACGCCGCAATGAGCCCGGCGGCAGAACGGGTGATGGCGCGCGCCGACGCGCTGGCCGCCATCAGCGAAACCCCGGATGCGCTGACGAGGGTCTATCTCTCCACGCAGCATCTGCAGGTCAATCAGCTGGTCGGCGAGTGGATGCGCCAGGCGGGAATGACCGTCTGGCAGGACAGCGTGGGCAATATCTGTGGACGCTATGAGGGCGCGCAGGAAGGGGCGCAGGCGGTGCTGCTCGGCTCGCATCTCGATACCGTGCGCAACGCCGGGCGCTACGACGGCATGCTCGGGGTGCTCACCGCCATTGAGGTGGTGGACAGCCTGCACCAGCAGGGGCGGCATCTGACCCAGGCCATCGAGATTGTCGGGTTTGGCGACGAAGAGGGAACCCGTTTTGGCATCACCCTGTTAGGCAGCCGGGGCATCACGGGCACCTGGCCGCAGGGCTGGCTGGAGACGTGTGATGCCAACGGCATCAGCGTGGCGCAGGCGATGGTGCAGGCGGGACTCGACCCCGCCCGCGTGGCACTTGCGGCACGCCATCAGGACGATTTCAGCGCCTGTCTGGAGCTGCACATCGAACAGGGGCCGTGTCTGGAGCAGGAAGGTCTGGCGCTGGGCGTGGTGGAAGCGATTAACGGCGCGCGCCGCCTCAGCTGCCGCTTCACCGGGGAGGCCGGACACGCGGGTACCGTGCCGATGAGTCACCGTAAGGATGCCCTGGCCGCCGCCGCCGAGTGGATGGTGCTGATCGAAAACACCACCCGACAGCAGGGCGGTCATCGCGTGGCGACGGTCGGGGAGCTGCGCTGCCTGCCCGGTGCGGTGAATGTGATCCCGGGCGAGGTTGCGCTCTCGCTGGATATTCGCGGCCCGCAGGATGCCCCGCTTGACGCGCTGCTCGCGGAACTGCTGGCGCAGGCGCAGGCCATTGCCGCCCGTCGCGGGCTGAGCTTCAGCGCCGAGGAGTTTTACCGTATCGCCGCCACGCCGTGCGATGCGCGTTTGCAGGAGCTGCTGGGACAGGCCGTTGAATCGGTGCAGGGGCGCTCATTATCGCTGCCGAGCGGTGCCGGGCATGACACCATCGCGCTGGCAGAACGCTGGCCGGTCGGCATGCTGTTTGTACGCTGCAAAGGGGGCGTCAGCCATCATCCGGCAGAATCGGTGATGGCTGAGGATGTTGCCCTGGCGATTGAGGCGTTTGGGCGGGCGGTGAGAGCGCTTGGTGCGATCTGAGTATTGCCCGGCGGCGCTACGCTTGCACGGGCCTACGGGACGGGTAGGCCGGGTAAGCGCAGCGCCACCCGGCAGGGAACCGCGTTACTCCAGCCCCAGCGTATATTGCGCGATTTTAAAGTAGATAATCAGCCCGGTGCCGTCGATAAGCGTCGCGATAAACGGCGCGGAGACGACCGCCGGGTCAATGCCGCAGCGCTTGAGCACCATGGGGATCACGGACGAGACGATGGCGCTCCACAGCGTAATGCACACCAGCGTCAGGCTGACGATAAGCGTGATTTCCAGCCCAATACCCATCATCCAGGCGCGAATACACCCGGCAATACCGAGCGTGGCGGCAATCATTAGCGAGGTGGTCATCTCTTTACGCAGCACGCGGCCAACGTCGCGGAGACGGACTTCCCCCAGCGCCATGGCGCGCACCAGCGTGGAGGTGATCTGCGTCCCGCTGTTGCCGCCCGTGCCGATCAGCAGCGGAATAAAGAACGCCAGCGCGATGGCGGACTCCAGCGCCTCTTCAAAATGCTGGATCACCGAGCTGGTGTAGGCTTCCGCGACAAACAGCAGCAGCAGCCAGACGGAGCGTTTCTTCCACAGGCTATACGGGCTGGTGTCCAGATAGGGCTTCTCCAGCGGCAGCGTCGCCCCCTGAAGCTGAGCATCTTCGGTGACGTCATCTTCCAGCAGATGGGCGATTTCGCGCTCGGTCAGACAGCCGACGAGCTTGCCGTGGGTGACCACGGGCACCACGTCCGCGCCGCCGTGCGCCAGCAGTCCGGCAACGTCGGCACGTTCATCCTCCGGTTTGACCTGCAAAAACTGCGAAATCATCAGCGATTTCACCGGCCGTACCGTATCGGCGGTTTGCAGCAATTTGCGCACGGCAATCATGCCCGCCAGGCGGCCATTGTCTTCAATAAAAATATGAGACGGAATATCGTCGTCTTTTAATTTTTCGAAGAATTGCTCGCGCGCCAGCGCCACGCATAATGAAATATCGAGGACAATAAAATCGGTATTCATATATTGCGCGATCGCGCTGTCATTGAATGCCAGATTTTGGTTGTGAATAGCGTAAGACATAGTGAATTCCCTTTGAATAATAACATCTCTCAGGGGCGAGCAAGACAGGGCATGTCGAAGAGGAGATCCCCACGTCCTGGGTTCAGCACTGTACACCGTATCCCGTGCGGGAAGTTATACTGACAAAGCCTTGATTCGACAGTGCCTGTTTTACCCTGTGTCGATTCTCTCGAACCTACCAGAGCGATAACGTGTATTTGTACAGGAGCCTCGCCATAACGAGATCGTTGTAAAACGTGAGAAATAATACGCTTATTTGATATTGCCGCTCGGGAAATTAAATAATGTTTAAGAACGGTTTAGGAGAATCTTATTAATAAAGCGTTGAGGGTTTATTTAAGATAATTCATTTCTAATGGAGGATTATATAATCAACGGAGGAGAGGGAAATGGCGTGGTTTGATAATCTGCTGAATCATTTTGCGCTCTATCCGGCACATCTTTTCGCGCTGTTATTTATGATGGCGCTGAGTAAATCGACGGTGCTGATCTCCTCCGTGCTGCCGCCCGCCTCGGTGATGCTGCTGGCGGGGATTACCGTCAGCCAGGCGACCATGCATCCTGCGCTGGCGTGGCTGGCCGTGGTATTGGGGGCAACGGCGGGGTCGGTGCTGAACTACCATATCGGCCATCTGATGGGGCACTCCCGGCTGGTCACGCGTTTCACCTCAAAGCATGCCGACAAGTTCTTGCGGGTCCAGCATCAGCTGCAAAAGAACGGTGTCATCGTGCTGTTTACGTCGCGCTTTCTGGCGGTGTTGCGCTATATCGTGCCGCTGGCGGCGGGGATGCTCAGGCTGAATGCGGTCAAGGTCTACGCCGTCAGCCTGCTTTCCGCCTGCGTATGGGCGGCGCTGTATGTCGGCATCGTCACCGGCATCAGCGCCTTTTGAACTACAGACTTCCCATGCCGCCGTCGACCAGCAGCTCCGTTCCTACCGTGTAGCTTGACTCGTCGGACGCCAGATAGAGCGCGGCTTTTGCCAGCTCCGTCGTCGAGCCCATTCTGCCGAGCGGCACCAGCTTAATGACCTCTGCCATCATCGCGTTAAGCGCCTCGTCGCTTAGGCCCGTCTTCGTAAACGCCGGGGTTTCCACCGGGCCGGGGCTCAGGCCGTTGACGCGGATCCCGCGCGGCAGCAGCTCCGCCGACAGCGTGCGCGCCAGCGACAGCAGGGCGGCCTTGCTCGCGGCATACACGCTGCTGGTGGGCAGGCCGATGCGCGCGCTCACGGAGCCGCAGAGGATCACCGACGACGGGTTATTCAGCAGCGGCAGCAGCGCCTGAATTAAAAAGAACGGTCCCTTCAGGTTGATGCCCATCAGGCGGTCCCAGGCCTCTTCCTGCCACGCTTCCAGCGGGGCGTGCGTTACGTCGCCCGCGTTGAGAAACACCGCGTCCAGGCGCGGCCAGCGGGCGGCGAGAGTGTCCGTCAGCGCTTTCTGCGAAGCAATATCTCCCGCATCGGTCGGGATCACCCAGGCCTTATCGCCCAGAATGCGCTCTGCTTCGGCGAGGGTGTCCGGGTTGCGTCCGGTCACGGCGACGCGTGCGCCTTCGGCGATAAACGCCTGCGCGGTGGCGAGACCGATGCCGCTGGTGCCGCCGGTAATCAGCGTATATTTATCTGTTAAACGACCCATGTTCTTCTCCTGAAATGTCTCTGGAGAAAGCACTATAGAAACGTTAGTATCGAAAGGAAACCAGGTACCAAATGGATACTAAAGAGGCAAGAGGTGTGCTATGGCAGAAATGCTGGAGGTGTGCTGTGAAAAAAAATCTGAGGCGTATACCTGCCCGATGACGCAGTTTGTCAACCTGATTTCCGGTAAATGGGCGATCCCCATTCTCTACCGCCTGATTGTCTTTAATACGCCCGTTCGCTTTGGCGATCTTCTGCGGGCCGCTGCCCCCATCACGCAGAAAGAGCTGACGAAGCAGCTGCGCCTGTTTGAGCAGCGCGGGCTGGTGACGCGGACGGTCTACCCGGAGATCCCCCCGCGCGTGGAGTATCAAATCACCGAGCTGGGGCTAACCCTGCAGGACGCACTTTCGCCGCTGGCCGCCTGGATGAGCGAGTACGGCGACCAGCTGGAGCGTTAGTCTACTGTTTTACGTAGCGCGGTGCCGGAATGCCGGTGCGCGCGCTGTTGAACAGCTCAAGACGTGCCGCTTCGTAGCGATCCCACAGGCCGGCGTCATGCATCGGCGGGATGGTGATCGGTTCACCCTGATCCAGACCCGCCAGCGATGCATCCACCATATCATCGGTGGTCATCACCGATCCTTCCGGCAGATCGTTCACCGTGACGCCCGAGTGGCTCCAGATTTCTGTCGCCGTGGCGGCGGGCAGTACGGCCTGAATGCGCACGCTGCTGTCGGCAAACTCTTCCTGTAACCCACGGGTAAAGCTCAACACCCACGCCTTGGTGGCGCTGTAGAGGGCGCTACCGGCGCGGACGTGCAGCGCTAATACCGACGCGATATTGATCAGCGTGCCGCGATTGTTCTGCGCCAGGCGGGGCAGGATGGCGTAGGTTAAGCGCATCAGCGCCGTGGTGTTCAGGGTGTTAATGGCCTGATGCTGCGCCACCTCGCCCGCGAGGAACGGTGCCATCTGCGCGGTGCCCGCGTTGTTAATGAGCGTATCAATGGCGGTGTTGCTGCGCAGCGCCTCTTCCACGGCGCGGATCCCGGCTTCATCGGTAAGATCGGCCACCAGAATATCGACGGCCACGCCATAGCGCGCGCGAAGGTCGGCGGCAAGGGTTTTCAGGCGATCTTCGCGGCGGGCAACCAGCACCAGATTGGCGCCGCGCGCGGCAAGACGGTCGGCATAAACGGCACCAATCCCGGAAGAGGCGCCCGTAATCAGGGCGGTGGTGATTTGCGTAGTCATCGTGTGTTACCTCAGGGCAAAGTGGGTTATTTGGTTTCAAGATGAAACTGAATAAACTCTCGGCCATTTGGTTTTATAATGCAACCATTTTGCTGAGCATTTTGTGCTTTTGCCGTCGGGAACGATCAGGAGGGCAGTTTAGCCACAATCTCTTCAGGCGTCAGTTCGCGCCCATCGTCGGCGATAAGCGCCAGCTTACGCAGGGGTTTGCGCTGTTCGGTATCGACCAGCACGGTGCCGCATTCGTTTTCGGCAAACAAAAATTCATTCCCCCACTGGGACAGGGCAACCAGCACGGTTTGCAGGGCGCGTCCCTTGTCGGTCAGGACGTATTCCTGCCAGGCGCTGCCGTCGGAGGCGGGCTGAAGCCGGAGAATACCCTCGTCGACGAGCAGTTTTAGCCGGGTGGTCAGCATGTTTTTTGCGATACCGAGGCTTTTCTGGAACTCGCCGAAGCGCTTAACCCCGCGCAGCGCGTCGCGCACGATCAGCAGCGACCACCAGTCGCCGATGATATCCAGCGAACGGGCGACGGGGCAGGTGCTCTCTTCAAGGCGGGTACGTTTCATGGTCAATTCTCCGGTGGTGTGTGGTTTTATTATAAAACTAATTGGCACACACCGTAAGCGGGTTAATCATCAGTATGAGAAATGCTTCCCGGAAAATTGTCACGAATCTGTCACACTGAACGTGACATTTTAAAACGAGTGAGGAATTAGGGATGAGAAAAGCACTACTCGCGCTGGCGGTCGCCGGTTCCATTTCAGCAACGTTTGGCGTGCAGGCGCAAGAGACGCCGGAAGGGTATCAGCTGGAGCAAGTTTTAATCATGAGTCGCCATAACCTGCGCGCGCCGCTCGCCAATAACGGCAGCGTGCTGGAGCAGTCCACGCCTAAGCAGTGGCCGGAGTGGGAGGTGCCGGGCGGTCAGCTCACCACCAAGGGCGGCGTGCTGGAAGTCTACATGGGCCATTACATGCGCGAGTGGCTGGCAGAGCAGGGGATGGTGAAGACGGGAGAGTGTCCGGCGGCGGATAGCGTTTATGCTTACGCTAACAGCCTGCAGCGTACCGTCGCGACCGCGCAGTTCTTTATCACCGGCGCGTTCCCGGGCTGCGACGTTCCCGTGCACCATCAGGAAAAAATGGGCACCATGGATCCGACCTTTAATCCGGTGATTACCGATAACTCGCCGGAATTCCGTGAAAAAGCGCTCAAGGCGATGGAGACCGAGCGGCAGAAAATGCAGCTCGCAGACAGCTATAAGCTGCTGGAGCAGATGACGAACTACGCCGATTCGCCGTCGTGCAAAGAGAAAAAGGTCTGCTCGCTGGCGGACGCGAAAGATACCTTCAGCGCCGACTATGAAAAAGAGCCTGGCGTATCCGGGCCGCTGAAGGTGGGTAACTCGCTGGTGGACGCGTTCACGCTACAGTATTACGAAGGCTTCCCGGCCGACCAGGTGGCCTGGGGCGAAATCAAAACCGACCAGCAGTGGCGCGTGCTGTCGAAGCTGAAGAACGGCTATCAGGATTCGCTATTTACCTCTACCGAGGTGGCGCAAAACGTGGCGAAGCCGCTGGTGAAATATATCGATAAAACCCTGGTCACCGAACAGGCGAAAGCGCCTAAGATCACCCTGCTGGTGGGGCATGACTCGAACATTGCTTCCCTGCTGACGGCCCTGGATTTCAAACCGTATCAGCTGCACGACCAGCAGGAGCGCACCCCGATTGGCGGCAAGATTGTCTTCCAGCGCTGGCATGACAAAAATGCCAACCAGGAGCTGATGAAAATTGAGTATGTCTACCAGAGCTCGGAGCAGCTGCGTAACGCCAGCGTGCTGTCGCTGCAGTCGCCCGCGCAGCGCGTGACGCTGGAGCTGAAAGGCTGCCCGGTGGATGCGAACGGCTTCTGTCCTGTCGATAAATTCAATGCGGTGATGAATAACGCGGCGAAGTAAGGGAGACCCCCCCGCTGCGGCGGGGGGAAACGCTTAGACGTTTTTACGTTCGATGGTTTGCTCGCCCCAGAAGAGCGAGTCTTTATCCGTTTTTTCGAAGGCGCGCACCAGCACCTCATCGTTACCTTCCTCCCAAATCTGCTCGGCCAGCTTTTCATCATATTTAGCGACTTCAAAGATAGCTTCGGCAATCTCCGGAGAGGTGTTGCGTAAACTTGCCCATTCGCCCACGTGGTGAGCTTTGGATTCTTGAGTTGGCATGCTTGTCCTCCTGTTGGGTGTTAGCCGTTCAGTTTTTTGGCCAGACCCGCGACGTATTCACCCTGATAGCGGGCGATAGCCAGTTCTTCATTGCTTGGCTGACGTGAGCCATCCCCACCGGCAATGGTGGTTGCGCCGTACGGCGTACCGCCGCGCACCTGGGAAACGTCAAACAGCTCCTGCGCGCCGTAGCCGATCGGCACAATCACCATCCCGTGATGAGCAAGGGTAGTCCAGGTTGAGGTAATCGTCTGCTCCTGACCGCCGCCGGTGCCGGTAGAGCTGAATACGCTGGCGAGTTTGCCGTAGAGCGCCCCGGATGCCCAAAGCCCGCCGGTTTGATCGAGGAAGGTACGCATCTGGCCCGACATATTGCCGAAGCGGGTTGGGGTGCCGAAGATGATGGCATCATAGTCAGCCAGCTCCTGCGGGGTAGCCTGAGGCGCGTTTTGCGTTTTACCGCCCGCTTTTAAAAACGCCTCGGCATTCATGGTTTCCGGTACGCGTTTGACCACAACCTCAACGCCATCAACTCTGTTTGCACCTTCTGCTACCGCGTGAGCCATGGTTTCAATGTGTCCATACATGGAATAATAGAGCACCAGAACTTTTGCCATTTTGCATCACTCCTCGTTGGTTTTTCTGACAGCGGATCGCTGCGTTCTTTTAAAGATATGCCATCACAGCCAGACTGCAAAAATGAACGGCATTTCTTTGATTTATAACAATATGGTTACAAAAAGGCGCTGTAGCAAAATGAAACAACTTTTCGGCGGCGGATTTTTGAAATGATAAGAAAGGCTTATGAATAGCCGTCGCGTCATCTCACCCGAAAGGCTGAGTTCATGTTGCAGAATATTACCTGCGGCTTGCCGGATAGCGGCATTCCACTAAGCTTAGTTTCACGCGGCACAGATAAAGGCACTGTCCTTGTGTTGCGAGGTGAAAGATTCCTCTTTTACTGAATGCAATATGATGTCTAATGTTTCACATTCTGGAGGTTAGAGATGGCAAACCATCGTGGTGGTTCAGGTAATTTCGCAGAAGACCGTGAAAGAGCATCAGAAGCAGGCCGTAAAGGTGGCCAGCATAGCGGGGGCAATTTTAAGAATGACCCGCAACGCGCATCTGAAGCTGGCAAGAAAGGGGGCAAAAACAGCCACGGCAGCAGCAGTAAGTAGCACGCCGGGTTGAACCCCTGCCGCCGGGATCTCCCGGCGGTTTTTTTATTTCTGCAACATTGAACTGTAACCAAAGGCAACGCACACTAGAGAATTGATGTTAACTGCGAGTGCCGCATGTCTGTTTCCCGTTTCAAATTCTCCGTTAAGCCGCAGGAAGCGATTCTGATACTCATTACCATGTTCTGGGGCGGGACGTTTCTGGCCGTCCAGTACGCGGTGACCCTGAGCGATCCCTTCTTCTTTGTCGGCCTGCGCTTTGCGACGGCGGCGATTGCCGTGGCGCTGATATCGCTTAAAACCCTGCGGGGGCTGACGCTTACAGAGCTTAAGGCCGGCGTGGCGATCGGGGTGGCGATAGCGATGGGCTACAGCCTGCAGACGTGGGGATTGCAGACCATCTACAGCAGTAAATCTGCGTTTATCACCGCCATGTATGTGCCCCTGGTGCCGCTCTTGCAGTGGCTCTGTCTCGGCAGAATGCCGGGACTGATGTCCTGTATTGGCATCGTGCTGGCGTTTATCGGTCTTATCTTACTGGCCGGGCCGGAAAACAACCTGCTCGCGCTGGGGCCGGGCGAAATCATCACCCTGATTGGGGCGATTGCCATTGCGGCGGAAATTATTCTGATTAGCGCCTGGGCGGGCAAGGTCGACGTTAAGCGGGTGACGGTGGTGCAGCTCGCCACCGCGTCGCTGGTGGCGTTTGCGACCATGGTGCCTGCCGGGGAGTCCGTGCCGCCGATGTCCACCGGGCTGGTGGTGGTCGCGCTGGGGCTGGGTATCTTCAGCGCTATTATTCAGGTCACCATGAACTGGGCGCAGCGCAGCGTATCGCCAACCCGCGCGACGGTGATTTATACCGGTGAACCGGTCTGGGCGGGGATTTTCGGACGCATTGCAGGTGAGCGATTGCCGCTTCTGGCCCTGGTGGGCGCGGCATTTATTGTCGCCGGGGTGCTGGTGAGCGAGTTAAAGCTAAAAAAACGACGCAAGGCGATTGCCGGGATGAGCGCTGAACAAGGGGCAGATAGCTAACAACGCGCACGCTGCCCGTTTTGCCCGGCGGCGCTACGCTTGCGCGGGCCTACATACTCATTGTAGGCCGGGTAAGCGCAGCGTCACCCGGCAAGAAAGCGGCACTTATTTCAGGTGGAGGGGGTAATGGCTTCCGCCTGCGCTTCATTCCCTTTCCGGCGGCTCAGCAGGGCGTTAAGCAGGATCGCGCCGAAGGTCGCCGTGCCAATTCCGCCAATCGTAAACCCGCCCAGCGTCAGGGCAAAATCGCCTGCGCCCAGCACCAGCGTGACCGCCACCATAATCAGGTTGCCGTTCTGGCTGAGATCGACCCGATGCTGCACCCAGATGCGCGCGCCGGCCACGGCGATCAGCCCAAACACCACAATTGATGCGCCGCCGATGACCGGTGACGGAATGGTGTGGATCAGCGCGCCGAACTTCGGTGAGAAGCCGAGCAGCATCGCCATTACCGCCGCCGCCACGAAGACCAGCGTCGAGTAGACTTTGGTCACCGCCATCACGCCGATGTTTTCGGCATAGGTGGTAACGCCGCTGCCGCCCACGGAACCGGAGAGCATGGTCGCCAGCCCGTCACCGACGAACGCGCGGCCCATGTACGGATCCATGCTGCGTCCGGTCATTCCCGCGACCGCTTTCAGGTGGCCTAAGTTCTCCGCCACCAGGATAACGGCGACGGGCGCGATAAGCATCATCGCCTGCGTGTTGAAGGTGGGGGAGGTGATCTTCGGCAGGCCGAACCAGGCGGCCTGATGAAGCAGCGTAAAATCAACCGGCTTACCCAGCCCGAAAACGTTGGCCAGCAGGGCGTAGACCAGACAGGCAACAATCAGCCCGACCAGAATCAGCAGCCGCTGGATCATCCCCCGCGTAAAGACCGCCACCAGGCCGATGCACAGCACGGTGATCACCGCCATCCAGCTTTCAAACGGCGAGGCGGAGACGCTCCTGACCGCAATCGGGGCGAGGTTCAGGCCTATCGCCATCACCACGGCGCCCGTCACGACCGGGGGCATCATGCGTTCGATCCAGCGCGTGCCGATTTTCATCACCACCAGGCCAATCAGGGTGTACACCAGACCGCAGGCGATGATGCCGCCGAGGGCCACGCTCAGGTTGGGGTTGATCCCCTGGCCGTTAAACCCGGTGGTGGCGATGACCACTCCGACAAAGGCGGCGCTGGAGCCGAGATAGCTGGGCACGCGCCCGCCGGTAACAAAAAAGAACAGCAGGGTACCGATACCCGACATCAAAATAGAGAGGTTAGGATCGAGTCCCATCAGCATCGGCATCAGCACCGTCGCGCCGAACATGGCAACCGCGTGCTGCACGCCCATCACCATCGTCTGCCCGAGCGGGAGGCGTTCATCCGGCGCGACCACGCCTGCTTCTGTGGAGGTCGATTTCAACTGCCAGTGGGGAAATCCGAACATGGTCTGTCTCCTTAAGGCGGGTTAGCAGGCAGGGCGCATAAGCGCGTGGTAGCCGCGGTCAAACCACACCAGCCCTTGCGGCGCGGGGTGGCGGATAATCGAAACAATGTCGCAAAACAGAATGTCGTGGGTGCCGACGCTGACCACCTGGCTGATGCGGCAGTCAAACGAGGCCAGCGCATCCTCCAGGCGCGGGCAGCCCGTGTCGCCCGTCTGCCAGCGGGCGGCGGCAAAGCGTTCCTCCATCGGCGTTTTCCCGCCAAACAGGTTTGATAAAGGCTCCTGTCCGGCGCTCAGGGTATTCACGCAAAGGGTGCGGTTTTCGCTAAACGTTGGCCAGACGGACGCGCCGCGGTTCAGGCACACCAGCAGGGTAGGCGGTGAATCCGTGACGCTGCACACCGCGCTGGCGGTGAAGCCTGCCATCCCCGCCGGGCCGTCGGTGGTGATGATGTTGACCGCCGCGCCAACGCAGGCCATGGCGTCGCGAAAGGTTTGTTTATCCGGTGTCGTCATCATCGCTCCTTACGCCAGCCCGCAGGCATCGTCGAAGTCCAGACGCGGCAGGCGCCCGTACAATTTGCGGGGATCGCCATAGCCAATGTTGATGAGCAGATTGCTTTTAAGCGTGGTGCCGGTGAAAAAGGCCTCGTCGATCTTTTGGCGGTCAAAGCCCGACATCGGGCCGGTGTCCAGCCCCAGGGCGCGGCAGGCAAAAATCAGGTAGGCGGCCTGCATTGAGCTGTTGCGAAAGGCGGTCTCTTCCGCATGCGCGGGGCTGGTGGTAAACCAGCTCTTTGCATCGCCGTGCGGGAACAGCGCGGGCAGGCGCTCGTAGAATTCGCCGTCCCAGGCGACAATCGCCGTGACCGGGGCGGTGAGCGTTTTCTCGAGGTTGCCGCTGGAGAGCGCCGGGCGCAGCTTCTCTTTTCCCTCCGCGCTTCGCACAAACACAATTCGCGCCGGGGAGCAGTTGGCGGAGGTTGGTCCCCATTTCATCAGGTTGTAGATTTCGCGCAGCGTTTCATCGCTGACGGGCATATCCTGCCAGCCGTTGTGGGTGCGGGCGCCGGTAAACAGCGTCTCCAGCGCGGCGGGGGTAATGGCTTCGCTCATTAAAGCTCCTTATAAAGCGTGTCATGGCTGTGCAGCAGGCTGGCAAGCCCGTTCAGCAGCAGGGTGTTAAAGGTATCCGGCTCGGTGACGTTGCAGGCATGCCCGCCCTGGCGCATCACCGCGCTGTGGCTGTGCGGGATCGCGGCCTGCAGTTCCGACGAGCAGACGGAGGGCACCAGCATGTCGTCGGCGGAACAGACGATCTGTACCGGGCAGCGAATGCGCGCGGCATGACGGCTGAAGTCGGCCTTTTTCAGGGCGCTGAGCCTGTGCAGCAGGTTGGTTTTGCCCTGGAAATGGGCCAGCGCCAGCGCCTCTTCTGCCTCCAGACGAGGGGCGCGGGCGGCCATCCAGTCCGCCGGGTAGAGAAACAGCGGCTGCGCCTCGACCCACGCCTGCGCGCCGCCGTAATGCAGCAGGCGCTCGCGGATCTGAAAGCAGCGGCGGGTGTGGGCGTTGAGGGTCAGCCAGCCGTTGACGCACACCAGCGCGGTGAGGGCGTCGGGCCTGTCGAGGGCCAGCTGCAGGCCAACCAGCGCCCCCAGCGCGTGACCCACGACGCTGTAGCGGGCAATCCCGGCATCCGCCAGCGCCCGGGCCAGCTCGTCCGCCATCTGCGCAAGGCTGTACCCTTCCGGCAGGGTGGCGGGGTTATTGCCCGTTCCCCGCTGGTCATAGCACACCACCTGATACTCCGGCTCCAGCGCGGCCAGCTGGGGGAGCCAGTAGCTCCCGCTGCCGCCGAGACCGGAAATTAAGACCACCACGGGCGCACCCTCATACGGGGGCGGCGAGACGGAGAGTTTCATACCTGCCTCACTTCGCGATGTGCGCAACGGTGGCGATTTCAACCAAGGCCTCTGGCTTAACCAGCCCGCACTGAATGCAGAACCGCGCCGGTTTATCGCCGGGGAAGAACTCGGCGTAAATCTCGTTAATCGCGGCGTAGTTTTTCCAGTCGGTGATAAAGATGCTGTTGAAGGTCACATCCTCCATCGTGCCACCCGCCGTTTCGATCACGGTTTTGATCGTCTCCAGCACGTGGCGGGTTTGCGCCTTTGGGTCGTTGATAAACACCACGTTGTTGTCTTTATCAAAGGGCAGCGTGCCGGAGACATACACCACGCCGTCGGCGAGGGTGCCGGGAACGAACGGGGCAATGGGCGTGCTGGTGCCCGGCGGAATAATCACGGATTTTGGCATCAGGTGTCTCCTCAGGCGATACGGGCGAGCGGGGGATTCAGGGCGTCGCAGAAATCATTGACGTTACTGACCCAGCCAAAAAAGGTTTCGATATTGAACAGAGCCGCTTTCTGGGCGAAATCCGGCCCGGCCTGATGGGTCGCGTCTTCCAGCACCACGCCGAAATACTCGAGGAAAAAGCCGTCGCGCAGGGTCGACTCCACGCAGACGTTGGTGGCGATCCCGGTAAACACCAGGTGGCGAATCCCCCGGCTGCGCAGCAGGCTGTCGAGCGGGGTATTGAAAAAGCCGCTGTAGCGCGGTTTGGGCAGGACGATATCGCCCGCCTGCGGGACCAGCTCATCCACCAACTGATAGTCCCAGCCGCCTTTCGCCAGCAGCTTGCCCTGCAGTTCGGGCCGTTTACGCATGGTTTTCAGGGCGTTCGACTTGTGGAAGTTGGGCGAGCCGGGGCCGCCGGCCTCGACGTACTGGTCATCCCAGCCGTTCTGGAACCAGATGATGAGCATGCCCGCAGCGCGCGCGGCGGCGACGGCGGTTTTGATGTTCTCAATCACCGGCCGGGTGGCGGAGACGTCGAACCCCGCCAGATCCAGATAGCCGCCCTGGCTGGCGTAGGCGTTTTGCATATCCACTACGATCAGCGCGCTCTGCTCTGGCGCAAAGATGATGGCTTCCGGGCGTGCGTTGAGGGTCGTCATTACGCCACCTCCTTGGTGACGGCAGGGATGTGGGCGCGGCACTGCATCAGCGGCTGGATGCGCTCGCCGAAGGTCTCCACGCCGGTGAGGAAATCATCGAAGGTCAGCAGGACGCCTTCCGCGCCGGGGACGGCCGCCACTTCGTCGAGCATTCTGGCGACGCTGGCATAAGAGCCGACCAGTGTGCCCATGTTGATATTGACCGCGGAGGTCGGGTCGGCCATCTGGCGAACGTTGGTATCCGCCCCGGAACGGGTATCCTTCTGGCTCTGCTCGGTGAGCCAGCTCAGGGCCTCCTCGTCGGCGCCGTCCTTATAGCGCTCCCATTTCGCGCGCGCGGCGTCGTCGGTCTCGTCGGCGATGACCATAAACAGCACGTAGGAGCCCACGTCGCGCCCGGTTTTGTCTGCGGCCTCTTTCATTCGCGCGGCGGTCGGGGCGAAGGCGGCAGGCGTGTTGACCCCTTTTCCGAAGCAGAAGTTGAAGTCGGCGTATTTGGCGGAAAATTCCAATCCCGCGTCGCTCTGCCCGGCGCAAATTACCTTCATCGGCACCGACGGCTGCGGGCTGACGCGACAGTCGTTCATGGTGAAGAAGTCACCTTTGAAGTCGCTTTTGCCGGTGCCCCACAGATCGCGCAGGACCTGCACGTATTCGGTCAGGTAGTCGTAGCGGCGAGAGAAGTAATCGTCACCCGGCCAGAGCCCCATCTGCTCGTACTCGGGTTTTTGCCAGCCGGTGACCAGGTTGACGCCAAAGCGCCCGCCGGAGATGGAGTCGATGGTCGAGGCCATGCGCGCCACGATCGCCGGGGGCAGGGTGAGGGTGGCGGCGGTCGCGTAAATCTGAATACGCGAGGTGACCGCGGCCAGCCCGGCCATCAGGGTGAAGGACTCCAGGTTGTGATCCCAGAATTCGGTTTTACCGCCAAAGCCGCGCAGCTTGATCATCGAAAGCGCAAAGTCGAAATGGTAGTGCTCCGCTTTCTGCACGATGGCTTTATTCAGCTCAAAGGTCGGCATGTACTGCGGTGCAGTGGTCGAGATAAGCCAGCCGTTGTTGCCGATGGGTACAAATACGCCAATTTTCATCACGAACCTCTCTTCATTACGTCGCAGGTGTAACGGTGTTTTTGCAAAGGCGGTGCCAGTTTTGAAAATGGCAGTGTTATTAATGTGTTAATCGGAAGTTGGTGGATTGATGCGGCTAAATGTGGACTAACTGGTCAAAAACATTGCACAGAAAACAGGCATTCATGCGCGATCGGAGTGCAGGAGGTCGTGGCGAGACGGTGGTTTTGCTATGCTGAGGGCAACGCAGAATAAGGAGAGCGGGAATGGCACAAGGCGCAGTGAAAACACCGGGTAAACGTTCGCAGGCGGTGAGCGCTAAGAAACAGGCGATCCTCAGCGCGGCGCTGGAGACCTTTTCGCAGTTTGGTATTCACGGCACGCGCCTGGAGCAGGTGGCGGAGCAGTCCGGGGTATCCAAAACCAATCTGCTCTACTATTACCCGTCGAAAGAGGCGCTCTATATCGCGGTGATGCAGCAGATCCTCGATATCTGGCTGGCGCCGTTGAAAGCGTTTCGCGCAGAGCTGGCCCCGCTGGTGGCGATCAAAGAGTACATTCGTCTGAAGCTGGAGGTGTCGCGCGATTACCCGCAGGCATCAAGGCTGTTTTGTCTTGAGATGCTGCAGGGCGCGCCGCTGTTGCAGGCGGAACTCACCGGAGATTTAAAGCAGCTGGTGGACGATAAGTCGGCCATTATTGCTGGATGGGTCGCCAGCGGAAAGCTGGCCCCGGTCGATCCGCATCACCTGATCTTTATGATTTGGGCCTCCACCCAGCATTACGCTGATTTTGCGGCCCAGGTTGAGGCGGTGACCGGTAAAACGCTCCAGGACGAGGCGTTTTTCCACAGCACCCTGGAAAACGTGCAGCGGATGATTATTGAAGGGATCCGCCTGCGCTAGTTCCCCCTCACCCCAGCCCTCTCCCTCAAGGGAGAGGGGGCCGTCCGTGCAGGTATTATTTTGTGGGGATCCCTCAGCCCGGCGGGAGAGGGCAGCTTAAGTCGCCCTCTTCACACTGCATCAGCGAGGCCAGAAACGCTTCGCGCTCCACGGTTTTTTCCGCCAGGCACTGGTTAACAATCATTGGCTGGACGCTCCCGCCTTCCGTCCCCGAACCGATAAACGCGCAGTCCGCGTCGCGCAGGGTAATCCACGCCTGCTGCGCTTTTTTCAGCAGGTCACGCTGGGGGGCTGCCGCACGCTTAACGGCGGCCTGATAGGTCTGATTGAGCTTTTTATCGGCAGCCTGGTACTGCTGCGCGCTACAGGTATTCAGCTCAAGCTGGGTGGTCGCGTTGTCGCACTCGTCGGCCAGCGCGCTTGCGCTAAGCAGCAGTGCTGCGCCTGCGAGAAATACTCTTTTCATCATTCCCTCCGCGTAAAAAAGCCGGATGCGCTGCGCTTATCCGGCCTACGGTTGTTTTGTAGCCCCGGTAAGCGTAGCGCCACCGGGGAAAGTTTACACGATTAACCGATTGTCATCAGGCTGGCGTTACCGCCTGCCGCCGCGGTATTGACGCTGAGAGAGCGTTCTACATACAAGCGTTCCAGCAGCAGGTTGGTTTCCCCACGGGCGAAGCCCTGTACCGAAACAATCGGCCCGCTGCGGGCCGCAACCTGCTCGCAGAGTTCGCGCAGCTGGTCGGAATCACCGTGATAAATCACCGCATCAAACGGCTGCGTCAGCAGCGCATCGGCTTTCGCGAAGTGAATGCGGGCCGAGACCGCTTTCGGCAGCTGTTTGCCGAGCTCGCGATGCAGCGCATCTTCCGGCCACAGCACTTCACACCCGGTTGCCATCGCGGCAGCCAGCTGCACCAGCGCGTCCTGCTCGTTATCGGCTACGCACAGTACGCGCTCGCGCGGCATCAGCGTCCAGGTGTTGCGCTCGCCGGTAGGACCCGGCAGCAGACGCTGCGTACCCGCCTGGGCCAGTTCGCCGTACTGCTGAGCAACGGCACGCAGTTCAGGACGTTTTTCCGCCCAGGCGATCAGCGCCTCCAGCGGCTGCGTCAGTACGGTTTTCAGCTGCGCATCCACCGGATAGTCCGCATCCTGGCGTGCCAGGGTGACGCCCAGGGCGTTCTCCGGACGGTTCGCCAGCAGACGGTACAGGTAGAGCGGACCGCCCGCTTTTGGTCCGGTGCCGGAAAGGCCTTCGCCGCCGAACGGCTGCACGCCCACGACCGCGCCAACCATGTTGCGGTTAACGTACAGGTTGCCCACTTTGGCGCTGCCGGTGACCTGCGCGATAGTCTCGTCGATACGGGTATGCACGCCGAGCGTCAGGCCGTAGCCGGAGGCGTTAATCTGCTCAACCAGCTCGTTCAGGTTGTTACGGTTGTAGCGCACCACGTGCAGCACCGGACCGAAGACCTCTTTTTTCAGCTCGTCGAAGCTCGCCAGCTCAATCAGCGTTGGCGGTACAAAGGTGCCGGTCCGCCATTCGCGGGCATCTTCGCTGTTCTCGCGCACCGCCTGGAACACCGGACGGCCTTTCGCGCGCATGGTCTGAATGTGGTTTTCAATGTTGGCTTTGGCTTCGGCGTCGATCACCGGCCCGATGTCGGTGGTGAGACGGCCCGGGTTGCCCATGCGGCATTCGGCCATCGCGCCGCGCAGCATCTTCAGCGTGTGGTCCGCCACGTCGTCCTGCAGGCACAGCACGCGCAGGGCGGAACAGCGCTGACCGGCGCTGTCGAACGCGGAGGCCAGCACGTCGACCACGACCTGCTCGGTGAGCGCGGAGGAGTCAACGATCATGGCGTTCATCCCGCCGGTTTCTGCGATGAGCGGCGTAGGACGACCCTGCGCATCCAGACGGGTGGCAATGTTGCGCTGCAGCAGAGACGCCACTTCGGTCGAGCCGGTAAACATCACGCCGCGCACGCGGTTATCGGAGGTCAGCTTGGCGCCGACGGTTTCACCGCGGCCCGGCAGCAGCTGAACCACGCCCGCAGGCACGCCGGCTTCCAGAAGAATGTTGATACCCTGCGCGGCAATCAGCGGAGTCTGCTCTGCCGGTTTTGCCAGCACGCTGTTGCCTGCGGCAAGCGCGGCGGCAATCTGGCCGGTGAAGATCGCCAGCGGGAAGTTCCACGGGCTGATACAGACGACCGGACCCAGCGGACGGTGGGTTTCGTTATCGAAATCATCGCGTACCTGGCCCGCGTAGTAGTGCAGGAAGTCCACGGCCTCGCGCACTTCGGCGATGGCGTTGCTGAAGGTTTTACCCGCTTCGCGCACCAGAATGCCGATGAGCTGTTGCATCTGATCTTCCATCAGCACGGCGGCGCGTTCCAGAATCGCGGCGCGCTCCTGCGGCGGCGTGGCAAACCAGATAGGGGCGTTGTTCACCGCGCTCTCCAGGGCCTGATCCACTTCCGCTTCGGTGGCTTCACGCACGTAGCCGACGATATCTTTTGGCTCGGCCGGGTTGATCACCGGCTGCATGTCGCCGTCCTCGACGGACTGCTCGAGGATCGGTTTGGCCTGCCATTTCTGCAATGCACTGTTGAGCAGGGCAGAGGAGAGCGACGCCAGACGATGTTCGTTGGCGAGATCCAGACCCGCCGAGTTGACGCGGCCTGCGCCATACAGCTCGCGCGGCAGGGCAATCTTCGGATGCGGCAGGCCAATCTGGCCTTCCTGCGCCGCCATCTTCTCAACGGCCTGCACCGGGTCGGCCACCAGCTCGTCCAGCGGCAGGGTGGTGTCGGCGATGCGGTTAACGAAGGATGTGTTCGCGCCGTTTTCCAGCAGACGACGCACCAGGTACGCCAGCAGGGTTTCGTGCGTACCTACCGGGGCGTAAATACGGCACGGGCGGTTCAGCTTGCCGTCCGCCACTTTACCGGTGACCTGCTCGTACAGCGGTTCACCCATGCCGTGCAGGCACTGGAACTCATACTGGCCCGGGTAGTAGTTCTGCCCGGCCAGGCTGTAGATCGCCGCCAGGGTGTGGGCGTTATGGGTGGCGAACTGCGGATAGATCAGGTTCGGTACGCCGAGCAGCTTTTTCGCACAGGCGAGGTAAGAAACGTCGGTGTAAACCTTGCGGGTATAGACCGGATAGCCTTCCAGCCCTTCCATCTGGGCGCGTTTGATTTCGCTGTCCCAGTAGGCGCCTTTCACCAGACGGATCATCAGGCGACGGCGGCTGCGGCTTGCCAGGTCAATCAGGTAATCAATGACGAACGGGCAGCGCTTCTGGTAGGCCTGGATGACGAAACCAATCCCGTTCCAGCCCGCCAGCTCCGGTTCGAAGCACAGTTTTTCCAGTAGATCGAGGGAGATCTCCAGACGGTCGGCCTCTTCGGCGTCGATGTTGATGCCGATGTCATACTGGCGCGCCAGCAGGGTCAGGGACTTCAGGCGCGGGTAGAGTTCTTCCATTACCCGGTCGTACTGCGCGCGGCTGTAGCGCGGGTGCAGGGCGGAGAGCTTAATAGAGATGCCCGGGCCTTCATAAATACCGCGACCGTTGGACGCTTTACCGATGGCGTGGATCGCCTGCTGGTAAGAGACCATGTAGGCCTGCGCGTCGGCGGCGGTCAGCGCCGCTTCACCCAGCATGTCGTAGGAGTAGCGGAAGCCTTTGTCTTCCAGCTTGCGGGCGTTCGCCAGCGCTTCGGCAATGGTTTCCCCGGTGACGAACTGCTCGCCCATCAGGCGCATCGCCATGTCCACGCCTTTGCGGATCAGCGGCTCGCCGCTCTTGCCGATGATGCGGTTCAGGGAGCGGGAGAGGTTGGCTTCGTTATGGGTGGAGACCAGTTTGCCGGTAAACAGCAGGCCCCAGGTGGCGGCGTTGACGAACAGCGACGGGCTGCGGCCAATATGGGAGTGCCAGTTGCCGTTGCTGATCTTGTCGCGGATCAGCGCGTCGCGGGTGGCTTTATCCGGAATACGCAGCAGCGCTTCCGCCAGGCACATCAGCGCCACGCCTTCCTGAGAGGAGAGGGAAAACTCCTGCAGCAGACCCTGAACCATCCCGGCGCGGCCGGTGGCGGTTTTCTGGTTGCGCAGCTTGTCGGCTAATTGATACGCCAGGCTGTGCGCCTGCGCGGCAATGGCTTCCGGCAGGCGAGCCTGCTCCAGCAGCATCGGCACGGCGTCGGTTTCGGCGCGGCGGTAGGCGCCGGTAATGGCGGCACGGCTGACGGACTGCGGCAGGATCTGCTCGGCGAATTCGAGGAACGGCTGATGGTTCTCGTCGCCAGCGGCTGGCGCTTCCTCGCTTTCGTTCGCTGCGCCGGCCAGCAGGGCAGGCAGCTCCGGCAGACCTTCATCGCTCTCGAGTCTTTCGAGATAGTTAAAAATCGCCTGCTTAATTAACCAGTGCGGCGTGCGGTCAATGCGGGTTGCTGCGGTCTTAATCCGTTCGCGGGTGGCGTCATCCAGCTTAACCCCCATGGTGGTCATACCCATGCCAAAGCTCCTGTTGTTCTGTAATAGCGTTCTGTAGATAGCGTGAAATATCCCCCATGTTGCAACTTTGTGCAACCGTGTTAAATGTGACCTGGTTTGCAACCCGGAAAATGAATGGATTGTTAACGAATGGTTAGCTGGAAAAACGCGCTGGCTTTTGTGCGGAAGGCCTGTTTTTATGCGGAAGTTAACACTTTTCAAAGGTGCAACCCGTAAAAGCGTGAGCGAGTGCAACCTATAGGAAACTCGTATCAAACCGGGGATGAAATTGATGTAAATGCAGTGTTAAATCGTTTGTCAGCGGAAGGCGCATACGGCAGGATAGCGCGCCCAACCGAAACACAAGATACATTCACCTCGTTCCGGTGATCATATAACAAGGCAGCCCGGATGGTTGTCGCTCGACATTTTGGAGAATTTGAATGGCTATTAGCACACCGATGCTGGTGACATTTCTCGTTTATATATTTGGCATGATCCTGATAGGGTTTTTGGCATGGCGTTCAACAAAGAACTTTGACGACTACATTCTGGGCGGACGCAGTTTAGGCCCGATGGTGACCGCACTCTCTGCGGGCGCATCCGACATGAGCGGCTGGCTGCTGATGGGGCTGCCGGGCGCGATTTTCATCTCCGGTATATCTGAAAGCTGGATCGCCATCGGTCTGACCGTCGGCGCGTGGATCAACTGGAAGCTGGTGGCAGGCCGTCTGCGCGTGCATACCGAGGCCAACAATAACGCCCTGACGCTGCCCGACTACTTCACCGGACGCTTTGAAGATAACAGCCGCATTCTGCGCATTATCTCCGCGGTGGTTATCCTGCTGTTCTTCACCATCTACTGCGCCTCCGGCATCGTGGCCGGTGCGCGTCTGTTCGAAAGCACCTTCGGCATGAGCTACGAAACCGCCCTGTGGGCCGGTGCGGCGGCGACCATCCTCTATACCTTCGTGGGCGGCTTCCTGGCCGTAAGCTGGACCGACACCGTGCAGGCGAGCCTGATGATCTTCGCCCTGATCCTGACGCCGGTGATTGTGATTTTCACCGTTGGCGGCTTTGGCGAATCGCTGGAAGTGATCAAGCAGAAGAGCATCGAAAACGTCGACATGCTGAAAGGGCTGAACTTCGTGGCCATCGTCTCCCTGATGGGCTGGGGTCTGGGCTACTTCGGTCAGCCGCATATTCTGGCGCGCTTCATGGCGGCGGATTCTCACCACACCATCGTTCATGCCCGTCGCATCAGCATGACGTGGATGATCCTCTGTCTGGCGGGTGCGTGTGCGGTCGGCTTCTTCGGTATCGCGTACTTCAACAACAACCCGGCGCAGGCGGGCGCGGTCAACCAGAACGCCGAGCGCGTGTTCATCGAGCTGGCGCAGATTCTGTTTAACCCGTGGATTGCTGGTATCCTGCTCTCTGCGATCCTGGCGGCGGTAATGTCCACCCTGAGCTGCCAGCTGCTGGTCTGCTCCAGTGCGATCACCGAAGACCTCTACAAAGCCTTCCTGCGTAAAAACGCGAGCCAGAAAGAGCTGGTGTGGGTAGGGCGCTTTATGGTGCTGGTGGTGGCGCTGATTGCCATCGCGCTGGCGGCTAACCCTGATAACCGCGTGCTGGGCCTGGTGAGCTACGCGTGGGCGGGCTTCGGTGCGGCGTTTGGTCCGGTCGTGCTGTTCTCCGTCATGTGGTCACGTATGACCCGTAACGGCGCGCTGGCGGGGATGATCATCGGTGCGGTGACCGTTATCGTCTGGAAACAGTTCGCCTGGCTGGGCCTGTACGAAATCATCCCTGGCTTCATCTTCGGCAGCATCGGCATCGTGGTGTTCAGCCTGCTGGGTAAAGCCCCGTCTGCCTCCATGCAGAAACGCTTTGCTGAAGCCGACGCGCACTACCACTCCGCGCCGCCGTCTAAGCTGCAGCCGGAATAATTTTCTCACGTAACACCGTAGGCCGGGTAAGCGTTAGCGCCACCCGGCTTTTTCTTGCAAATTTTCCAGAATTACGTTGATATCGCTGCACTTATAACAATGAGGATAGCGAAGCATGACAATCAAAACAGGGTTAATGGCGGCGGCACTATTGATGCTCGCTGGCTGCACGGTGCCATCGCAGCACGCGGCGACCTGCAAAGCGGATAACCAGATGCAGCAAACCACGCTCTATTTCGGCTTAAATCGTCCTGCCGGGGCGCAGATCACCAGCAACGAATGGCAGCAGTTTGTTGATCAGGACGTGACGCCGCGTTTCCGCGATGGCTTGACGGTATTTGACGCGCGCGGCCAGTGGCTGGGGAACGACGGGAAAGTGGCGCGTGAACCCAGCAAAGCGCTGATGCTGATCCACGGTAAAGATGCGCAGAGCGAGAAGAACATCGAAGCGTTGCGCGGGATTTATAAATCTCGCTTCGCGCAGGAGTCGGTGATGCGCGTCGATCAGCCGGTGTGCGTGCAGTTCTAATAAAAACGGCGGGATAACCCGCCGTTGTTGTTTTGTAGGCCGGGATCGCTGCGCGCCACCCGGCAAAAATACTTACAACACCAGCCCCGCAAAGCTCGCCGACAGCAGGCTCACCAGCGTCGCGCCGTACACCAGACGCAGGCCGAAGCGCGACACCACGTTCCCCTGCTGCTCGTTCAGGCCCTTAATCGCCCCGGCGACGATACCGATGGAGGCGAAGTTCGCGAACGACACCAGGAAGACGGATAAAATGCCCAGCCCGCGCGGGGACATCTGATGGGCAATTTTTTGCAGCTCAATCATCGCCACAAATTCATTCGCCACCAGCTTGGTTGCCATAATGCTGCCCGCGTTTAAGGCATCGCTCAGCGGAATACCCACCAGCCACGCCAGGGGATAAAATACATAGCCCAGGATCTGCTGGAAGCTCATGCCAAATACGCTGGAGAAGAGGGCGTTAATGGCACTAATAAGGGCGATAAAGCCAATCAGCATGGCCAGAATAATCATCGCCACCTTAAACCCGGCCAGAATATACTCGCCGAGCATTTCGAAGAAGCTCTGCGATTCATGCAGTTTTTCAAGCCGGATATCCGGCTCCGCTTCCGGGCGCGCTGGGTTGATGACCGAGAGAATAATAAAGGTGCTGAACATGTTCAGAATCAGCGCCGCGACGACAAATTTGGCGTCGAGCATGGTCATATAGGCACCGACAATCGACAGGGAGACCGTCGACATTGCCGTGGCCGCCATGGTGAACAGACGACGCGAGGAGAGATCGCCCAGCACGCCTTTGTAGGCAATGAAGTTTTCCGACTGGCCGAGGATCAGCGAACTCACCGCGTTAAAGGATTCCAGCTTGCCCATGCCGTTCAGTTTTGACAGCAGCGTGCCGATGACCCGAATAAAAATCGGCAGGATCCGCCAGTGCTGAAGAATACCAATCAGCGCGGAAATAAAAATAATCGGGCACAGTACGCCGAGGAAAATGAAGGCCAGCCCTTTTTCCCCCATTCCGCCAAAGACGAAATTGGTGCCTTCACCGGCAAATTTAAGCAGTGACTCAAAAAATCCCGAGACGTATTTAATCAGGAATAACCCGCTTTCGGCGTGCAGGAAAAAGAACGCCAGGGCAATTTCTATGACAATCAGCTGTAAAACAAAACGAATGCGAATTTTTCGGCGGTCGAAACTCACCAGCCAGGCAAGCGCAAGAATAATGACCAGTGCCAGCAGGAAATGGACAATTTTAAACATAATTAATTTTCACCAGGTGTTTGAGGCGGATATTTAGCCACAGCGCTGGTTAACCGTAAATGGGCATTTTCGTTATAACTTATAAACTTGAACGTTACGTATGTGACTATTACCAGGCTGGGCGTTTACAACTCGTCATCAAAACACCACACATTTCGCTTGTGTTTCTTTTCGCCGTAATGATAATCACTATCACAAGAATTTACCTTTCTTTGCATCAGTTGACCGCGATAAACATTTAAGGTGTCGGCATGTTTGTTCCATTTCTCATTATGTTACGTGAAGGGCTTGAAGCTGCCCTCATCGTGAGCCTCATCGCCAGTTATCTGAAACGAACCCAGCGCGGACGCTGGATTGGCGTCATGTGGATCGGGGTTTTCCTTGCCGCGGCACTCTGTCTGGGCCTCGGTATCCTCATCAACGAAACCACCGGGGAGTTCCCGCAGAAAGAGCAGGAGCTGTTTGAAGGGATCGTCGCCGTAATTGCGGTGGTGATCCTCACCTGGATGGTGTTCTGGATGCGTAAAGTCTCCCGTAACGTGAAGGTGCAGCTGGAGCAGGCGGTGGATAACGCGCTGCAAAAGGGCAATAACCACGGCTGGGCGCTGATCATGATGGTCTTTTTTGCCGTCGCGCGTGAAGGCCTGGAGTCCGTTTTCTTCCTGCTGGCGGCGTTTCAGCAGGACGTGGGCATCTGGCCACCGCTGGGAGCCGTGCTGGGTCTTGCTACGGCCGTGGTGCTTGGTTTCCTGCTCTACTGGGGCGGTATTCGCCTTAACCTGGGCGCCTTCTTCAAGTGGACCAGCCTGTTTATTCTGCTGGTGGCGGCAGGGCTGGCAGCAGGGGCGATACGCGCCTTCCACGAGGCGGGCCTGTGGAACCACTTCCAGGACGTGGCGTTCGACCTCAGCAACGTGCTCTCCACCCATTCTCTGACCGGCACCCTGCTCGAAGGTATCTTCGGCTATCAGGAAACGCCGAGCGTCAGCGAAGTGGCTATGTACTTTATTTATCTGGTTCCGGCGCTGGTGCTGTTCGCTATGCCGCCGCGTACCGGCACGCAGGCGTCACGCGTTACGCCATAATTTTTGTTTTAGTTACAACATACTTTTAAAGGGAAGAGTCATGGCAATTCAGTTCCGTCGTAGTGCGTTATGCGCAGGCATTGCCGCGCTGTTCGCTTCTGCATTCTCCGCCTGGGGCGCGGATGTTCCTCAGGTTAAAGTGACCGTCAATGACAAGCAGTGTGAGCCGATGACCCTCACGGTGAACAGTGGCAAAACCCAGTTCATTATTCAGAACCACAGCCAGAAGGCTCTGGAGTGGGAGATCCTGAAAGGCGTTCTGGTGGTGGAGGAGCGTGAAAATATCGCCCCTGGCTTCAGCCAGAAGATGACCGCCAACCTGCAGCCGGGCGAGTATGAGATGACCTGCGGCCTGCTGACCAACCCTAAAGGGAAGCTTATCGTCAAAGGTGAAGCGACGGCCGATGCGGCGAAAGGCGCTGCGGTGCTGAGCCTGGGTGATGCCATTACCGCGTATAAGGCCTATGTCACGAAAGAGACGGCGGACCTGGCGGCGGCAACCAAAGCTTTCACCGATGCGGTGAAGGCCGGTGACATCGAAAAAGCGAAATCCTTGTATGCGCCAACCCGTCAGCACTACGAGCGCATCGAGCCGATTGCCGAGCTGTTCTCTGACCTTGATGGCAGCATTGATGCCCGCGAAGATGATTTCGAGCAGAAGGCCGCCGATCCGAAATTCACCGGTTTCCACCGTCTGGAGAAAGCCCTGTTTGGCGACAACTCTACCAAAGGGATGGAGAAATATGCGGAACAGCTGAACGGCGACGTGCTGGAGCTGCAAAAGCGCATCAGCGAGCTGGCCTTCCCGCCGTCAAAAGTGGTGGGCGGCGCGGCCGGCCTGATTGAAGAAGTGGCCGCGAGCAAAATCAGCGGCGAAGAAGATCGCTACAGCCATACCGACCTGTGGGACTTCCAGGCCAACGTCGACGGCGCGCAGAAAATTGTTAACCTGCTGCGTCCTCAGCTGCAGAAAGAGAACGGCGAACTGCTGGCCAAGGTGGATGCCAACTTCAAAAAAGTCGACACCATTCTGGCGAAGTACCGTACCAAAGACGGGTTTGAAACCTACGACAAGCTGACCGATGCCGACCGTAACGCGCTGAAAGGTCCGATTACCGCCCTGGCGGAAGATCTCTCTCTGCTGCGCGGCGTACTGGGTCTGGACTAAGCACGATGAATAAGCATAGCGAGAACGACGTGGTTGAGCCTTCACGTCGCCGATTGTTAAAAGGGGTGGGGGCGCTGGGGGGCGCCCTTGCGCTGGCCGGTGGCTGTCCGGTAGCGCATGCGGCGAAACCGCAAAGCGCGCCCGGCACGCTGTCACCCAATGTCCGCATGGAGACGCAGCCGTTTTATGGCGAGCATCAGTCGGGCATCCTGACGCCGCAGCAGGCGTCCATGATGCTGGTGGCCTTTGATTCGCTGGCCAGCGATAAAGCCGATCTGGAGCGCCTGTTCCGCCTGCTGACGACGCGCATCGCGTTTCTCACCGCCGGCGGACCGGCGCCCGATACGCCGAACCCGCGCCTGCCGCCAATGGACTCCGGCATTCTGGGGCCGTTTATCGCCCCGGATAACCTGACCATTACCGTTTCGCTCGGTGAAACGCTGTTTGATGCGCGCTATGGGCTGGCAAAACAGAAGCCGAAAGCGCTGCAGAAAATGACGCGTTTCCCGAATGACTCCCTGGACGCGGCGCTCTGTCATGGCGACCTGCTTCTGCAGATTTGTGCCAATACCCAGGACACGGTGATCCACGCCCTGCGCGATATCATCAAGCACACGCCGGATCTGCTGAGCGTGCGCTGGAAGCGGGAAGGGTTTATCTCGGACCACGCCGCCCGCAGCAAAGGGAAAGAGACCCCTGTGAACCTGCTGGGCTTTAAGGACGGTACCGCCAACCCTGACAGCAGCGATGCTGCACTGATGAAAGAGGTGGTGTGGGTCACTGCCGATCAGGGTGAACCGGCATGGGCGGTAGGCGGAAGCTATCAGGCGGTGCGGATCATTCAGTTCCACGTGGAGTTCTGGGACCGCACGCCGCTCAAAGAGCAGCAGACCATCTTTGGTCGCGATAAGCAAAGCGGCGCGCCGCTCGGCATGAAGAACGAGCATGACGTGCCCGACTACGCCAGCGATCCCAATGGCGATACCATCGCGCTGGACAGCCACATCCGTCTGGCCAATCCGCGCACCAAAGAGACGCAGTCGAGCCTGATGATGCGTCGGGGCTACAGCTATTCGCTGGGCGTGACCAACGCCGGCCAGCTCGACATGGGGCTGCTGTTCGTCTGTTATCAGCACGATCTGGAAAAAGGCTTCCTGACCGTGCAGAAGCGGCTCAACGGCGAAGCGCTGGAAGAGTACATTAAGCCCATCGGCGGCGGCTATTTCTTTGCCCTGCCGGGCGTGCGCGATCGGAACGCGTATCTCGCTCAGGGTCTTATTGAAGCCTGATAATTGTCCCCGCAACCGTTCGCGGGGACATTATTTTTTCATATGACTATCCTCCTGTTATATTTCTGTAATATTTCTATATGAGACTGATTCCACCTGTAGGGACAGTCTTAAAAGTTGCATTCAGGTAAAATAAATGTTGCATTTATGATAACTCCTGATGTACTTAAGATAAGACAGCGGTAGTTCCCGGCAGTGATGCTGAATCACAATGGAGATCGCGAATGGTTGCGTCCTGTACTGGACAAGGTAAACATAACAACCGCAGCACCCGGCGCGGAGGCTCAGACTCCGGCAGCGATTTCCTCACCACTAAATACTCCCCCCTTCCTCAAGAATCTGATTCGACCGACGTGCAGAACGGTGCGCGTAGCTGTTCCGTATCGTCATCCGATAAAGCAAGCAATGGCTTACAAGGAAGCCAACCCTCTGATGTTCGTGCGCATAATCGTGCCGAAGCTGGCGCGTGTGATGAATACCAACAACTCAAGGTGCTATCCATGGGAAGACAAAAAGCAGTGATCAAAGCTCGTCGCGAAGCAAAACGTGTGCTGAGACGGGATTCACGTAGCCATAAACAGCGTGAAGAAGAATCGGTCACCTCGCTTGTGCAGATGAGTGGCGTAGAAGCAATTGGCATGGCCCGAGACAGCCGTGATAATTCTCCAATTGTGGCGCGCAATGAGGCTCAGGCGCACTACCTGAATGCTATCGAGAGTAAACAGCTCATCTTTGCAACCGGTGAAGCCGGATGCGGGAAAACCTGGATTAGTGCGGCCAAAGCGGCGGAAGCGCTGATCCATAAGGACGTGGAGAGAATCATTGTTACCCGTCCGGTACTGCAGGCTGATGAAGATCTCGGCTTCCTGCCCGGAGATATTTCGGAGAAGTTTGCTCCGTACTTCAGGCCCGTCTATGACGTGCTGGTGAAGCGACTGGGTGCATCCTTTATGCAGTACTGCCTGCGGCCAGAGATTGGCAAGGTGGAAATCGCGCCGTTCGCTTATATGCGCGGACGTACATTTGAAAATGCGGTCGTCATTCTTGACGAGGCTCAGAACGTGACCGCTGCGCAAATGAAGATGTTTTTAACGCGCCTCGGGGAGAACGTGACGGTTATCGTTAACGGCGATATTACCCAGTGTGACCTGCCATCCGGCGTGAAATCCGGGCTGAGCGACGCCATGTCACGTTTTGAGGAAGATGAGATGATTGGGGTGGTACGCTTCACCAAAGAGGACTGTGTGCGTTCAGCGCTCTGTCAGCGCACGCTGCAGGTCTATTCCGACTAAAGGTAAAGTATTATCGTTTTGCCTCTTTCCTGTAATTTCTTCCCGGCGTAATGCCGGGAAGCGTTGTTTATACTCCGCTGAAACTCCCCTTATTTAAACACCGAGTTGCTGAATTAATAATGTCGATTATTAAGCGGGCGGGTGTTTTATTGTTTTTTGCAGAAGTGTGATGTGAGGTGATAATACCCACAAAATACCTGTGAATATAATGAGCGCGCTAATTGTTAGTTAAAAATTAAACGTGAATGTTGTCACAGAACATTACTACGAAGTAAAAATTAAGTTGGTGTCTTCAGGTGAGTTATCTATGTTTCGTACTTGTTCGAACAAAATTCTAAGAAGAAACACAACAGGGGAGCCTTTTCCCTGAAACATCACGCTGAGGGTCATACATGAACGAACTGGTTGGTGCTATTAATGGTGTAATCTGGAGCCCTGCGTTAATATTTTTATGTCTGGGTGTCGGCCTCTATTTCTCGCTGCGTAGTCGCTTCCTGCAATTACGCCATATCAAACATATGATTACCCTGATGTTCCAGGGGCGTCCTACCGATGCAGGCGTATCGTCGTTTCAGGCGCTGACGATGACGCTGGCAGGCCGCGTGGGGACAGGAAATATCGCCGGTGTGGCCACGGCAATTACCTTTGGCGGTCCGGGCGCGCTTTTCTGGATGTGGATAGTCGCTTTTTTAGGTGCCAGCTCCGCATTTGTCGAATCCACCCTGGGACAAGTTTATAAAGAAAAAATTAACGGCGAATATCGCGGTGGTCCAGCCTTTTATATTGAAAAAGGTTTAGGCGTTAAGTGGTACGCATGGCTATTTGCTATTGTGACTATTTTCTCCTGCGGATTATTACTTCCGGGCGTGCAGGCAAACTCTATTGGGGCAAGCCTGGATATTGCTTTTGGTCTGAGCCCGAACGTTACGGCGGCATTACTTGCTGTGCTGTTAAGTTTTATTATTTTCGGCGGCGTGAAAAGGATCGCCAGCTTTAGCAGCATGGTCGTTCCATTTATGGCGCTAGGTTATATTATTGTCGCCTGTGTGATTATCGCCATTAATATTAACCAGCTCCCTTCGGTTATTCTGCTGATCTGGAAAAGTGCGTTCGGCCTTGAAGCAGGTTTCGGTGCCATCCTGGGTCAGGCCATCATGTGGGGCGTTAAGCGCGGCGTCTATTCCAACGAGGCCGCGCAGGGGACCGGGCCGCATGCATCATCTGCAGCGGCGGTAAGCCACCCGGTGAAGCAGGGGCTGGTTCAGGCGTTCTCGGTCTACATCGACACGCTGTTTGTCTGCTCCGCGACCGGATTTATGCTGCTGATCACCGGGCTGTATAACGTCCAGGGCGTCGACGGCGCAGCGCTGTATACGGGGATTGCAGGCGTGGCCGCGGGTCCTGGCTATGTGCAGACGGCGATGGAAAGTATGATGCCGGGCTTTGGTAATTACTTTGTTGCCATTGCGCTGTTCTTCTTTGCCTTCACTACCATTATTGCCTACTACTATATTGCCGAAACCAATATCGCCTTCATTAACCGTAAAATTCACCGTCCATGGCTGACCTTCCTGCTCAAGCTATGTCTGATGGCCTCCACGGTATATGGTACGGTTCGCACCGCGGATCTGGCATGGGGGCTGGGGGATATCGGGGTAGGGCTGATGGCATGGCTCAACATTATTGCCATTGTTCTGTTGCATAAAAAAGCGTTTGCCAGCCTTAAGGATTATGAAATCCAGAATGCGCAGGGGCTGGACCCACAGTTCGATCCGATTCGGCTGGGGATTAAAAATGCGGATTACTGGCTTGATGCGCGTAAGGATGAAGATGGTGTTCAGCCTGAGCAGGTTTCATCGCTTGAAAGAAAGCAGCCGGCAGCAAAGTTGAATAGCTGAGGAATAGAAAAAAAAGCCCGGGCATTAGTTCGGGCTTTTTTTTGTGAGGCGGCTCAGTCCGTACCGGGGGGGATTGACTCGCTTCGCTCGCCCTACGGGCAGCCTGTTCGCTGCGCTCTCAGTCTGTCCAACTGGCTGTCGCCAGTTGTCGAACCCCGGTCGGGGGTTCTCATCCCCCCTTTTCGGAGAATATAAAAGAAAAAAGCCCGTACTTTCGTACGAGCTCTCATCTTAAATATGGCGGTGAGGGGGGGATTCGAACCCCCGATACGTTGCCGTATACACACTTTCCAGGCGTGCTCCTTCAGCCACTCGGACACCTCACCATATTGTTTTGCTGCCTGACCGCTTGGGGGGCAACGGGGCGCTACTATAGGGAGTTGCGCTAACACGGTCAAGCAGATTTTCAGCTTTAGTGCCTGTTCGGTTAAGCATTAATCAGCCCCACGGTTTTTATGCCGTGTAGCAGGGGATTAACGATGTGAATCGAGCACTTCACTGTTTTTAACCACTTCCTGTGCTTTGCCGTAGCTTTCGATCAACAGCTGGTAAGCCGGGAAGATGTGGGTATACACCTCAGCCCACTCGGCTGCGTCCTCACGGTTCCAGGTTCGCTGGATCTCAGAGGCCACCGCCGCGGTATCCATTGGCACGACACCGGCCTGCACAACCCGCGCCAGGGTGATCTCCTGCGCCATTTTGCTGTAGGTACCGGAGGCATCAATCACCGCAAACACTTTATAGCCGTCCGCCACCGCGCTGATTGACGGGAAGGCCATGCAGACGCTGGTGATAGTGCCCGCGATAATCAGCGTCTTGCGTCCGGTCGCTTTCACCGCCGCAACAAACTCCGGATTATCCCAGGCGTTGATCTCGCCTTTACGGGCAACATATTGCGCATGCGGCGCGTTGGCGTGGATCTCGGGGATAAGCGGTCCGTTCGGTCCCTGTGGCACGGACGCGGTGGTGATCACCGGGATCTTCGCCAGCGTAGCGATCTTTGCGAGCGCTGCCGCACGGGCACGCAGTTCCGGCATGGGCATATCCCCAACGGTCTGGAACAGGCCGCTCTGGTGATCGATAAGCAACATCACCGCATCGTTCACATCAATAACCGGACGAGTGCCGTTAAAATTTGCAGGTGTAGACATCTTCTTCTCCTTTATTACGTTTAGATCTGGCCGAAGCGGCCAGAGTTAAAATCACGAATGGCTTCGTTGATTTCGCTTTTACTGTTCATCACAAACGGGCCATAGCCCACGATGGGTTCATTCAGCGGCTCGCCGGCCATCAGCAGCACTTTTGCATCGCTGTTCGCCTCCAGGTGAAGTTTGTCGCCTTCCTGACTCAGTACGACCAGCTGGGCTTCACCTGCCTGCGTTGCACCGTTTACCGTGATGTTGCCTTCAAGCACGACCAGCGCGGTGCTCCAGCCTTCGGGCTGATTGAGCGTCAGATGGCTTCCCTGGTTCAGCGCGATGTCCCAGACGTTGAGCGGTGAGAAGGTGTGCGCCGGGCCGGTAATATCGCTGTAGCGTCCGGCGATAACCCGTACCGTTCCGCTGTTGTCCGGTAGCGCCACAGTCGGGATGTCGCTTTTGGTAATGCTCTGGTAGCCCGGTGCCGCCATCTTGTCTTTGGCTGGCAGGTTGACCCAGAGCTGCATCATTTTCAGTTCTCCGCCTTTCTGCGAGAACGCACTGGAGTGGAACTCCTCGTGCAGGATGCCTGCACCTGCGGTCATCCACTGCACGTCGCCGGGGCCAATAACACCGCCTTTACCCGTGGAGTCGCGGTGCTCCACTTCACCGGAATAGACGATGGTGACTGTTTCAAAACCCCGGTGAGGGTGCTGGCCTACGCCGCGTTTCGCCCCATCTGCCGGAAAGGTGTACGGACCCGCGTAGTCCAGCAGCAGGAACGGACTCAGCGGCTCGCCGTGGGTTTGGTAAGAAAACATTGAACGGACCGGGAAACCATCGCCAACCCAGTGCTGACGCGGAGCGGTATAAACGCCTGTTACGTTTTTCATGATTAACTCCTGATGTTCTGTTGATGTAATTAGCTTATATTCAGAGTTAATATCCCGGTAGATAGTGAAAATAGCATTCACTGTTCTGAAAATAGAACGATGAGGATTTATGCAGGATCTCAATGACTTCGTCTGGTTTGTGAAGGTGGTGGACTACAGTGGTTTTGCGGCGGCGGGAAGGGCGCTTGACCTGCCAAAGTCCAGGCTAAGCCGCCGGATAGCGCAGCTCGAGGAACGCCTGGGCGTGCGGCTCATCCACCGAACAACCCGACAGTTTACGGTGACCGAAGTTGGGCAGACTTTCTATCAGCACTGTAAAGCGATGATGGTGGAGGCCGAGGCCGCCGAGGAAGCCGTTGCGGCACTGCAGGCTGAACCGCGCGGTATCGTCAGGATCACGTGTCCGATAACCTTATTGCATGTCCACGTGGGCCCGATGCTGGCAAGATTTATGGCGCGCTACCCCGGCATCAACCTTCAGCTTGAGGCGACCAACCGGCGGGTAGATCTGGTGGGCGAGGGGGTAGATATCGCGATCCGCGTACGCCCGCGTCCATTTGATGACAGCGACCTGGTGCTAAGGGTGCTGGCTGACAGGGGGCATTGTCTGGTCGCAGGTCCGGCCTTGATTCAATGCATGGGAGAACCCGTCGTCCCGTCTGAACTCAGTGCCTGGCCCGGGTTAAGCATGAACGAGGGGAAACATATTCATAAGTGGGAGCTGTCCGGTCCCGGAGGCGCAAAAGCGGAGATCCATTACCACCCTCGATTGATCACCACCGATATGCTGGCGCTTCGTGAAGCGGCCATGGCAGGCATCGGCGTAGTGCAGTTGCCGATCTTGATGGTGAAGGATCAGCTTGCGTCAGGTGAACTGTTGCGGGTGCTGGACGCGTGGGAACCCCGGCGGGAAGTGATTCACGCGGTTTATCCTTCCAGACGAGGTTTGCTGCCATCCGTCAGGACGCTGGTGGATTTTCTGACCGAAGAGTATGCGAAGATGGTGGAAGAATAATACTTCCCTCTCCCTGTGGGCTGAGGAATCCCCAGTAATTTTTAAACTGGAAGCGACCTAAGTTGCATCAGGAAAATGAATAACTTACAGCGATACCCTGGTCCGGCTGTAAATCGCTGAGGTGTTTCCTGCAGGCCGGGGCGAGGCGCATGGATGCGCCGAGAGGGCGGGCTTTACAGGGATGTTACCTCCGCCCGTACCCGATAAGCCGGAAGGAATAAGCCGAAGGCACCGCGAAGCGGCGATTTACCGCCGGGAGCCCGGGTTGCCAGGGTGGTGGCGATTGAGCCACCCTGGCACGTTCACCGGTCATGTCGTTACAAAGCAGCAAGGAACATAAAGTGAACGGAATGACCACTATAGCCGTATATTCCCCTCACCCTAACCCTCTCCCCGGAGGGGCGAGGGGATTGTTCTCTGCTCGCATTATTTTGTGGGGATCCCTCAGCCCTGTGGGAGAGGGGCAGGGTGAGGGGCTCAGGCCGCACCGAGCTGCATATAGCACCGGGGGGGATTGACTCGCTTCGCTCGCCCTGCGGGCAGCCTGTTCGCTGCGCTCTCAGTCTGTCCAACTGGCTGTCGCCAGTTGTCGAACCCCGGTCGGGGGTTCTCATCCCCCCTTTTCGGAGAATATAAAAGAAAAAAGCCCGTACTTTCGTACGAGCTCTCATCTTAAATATGGCGGTGAGGGGGGGATTCGAACCCCCGATACGTTGCCGTATACACACTTTCCAGGCGTGCTCCTTCAGCCACTCGGACACCTCACCATATTGTCATCCCGTTGTTGCCGGGACGGGCGCTAATGTAAGGAAAAGCCGAACTGCCGTCAACTCACTTTTTCAGTAATTTAGCGCGTTTAGACAAACTTCAAGCAACCTGACTCCTAAATGTGCACAAAGCGCCTCTTTTATCAGCAACGCGGTTTCCTGATAAATTTGTTATGCTGGCAATCCACTTGAAAACGAAAACAAAACAGCGCAATAAGAGGCAGGAATGACCATGGATATTCTCTTCTATCACCCTACATTTGATACCGCTTACTGGATTGACGCACTTTCGGCGGCGCTGCCCGGCGCACGCGTACGCGAGTGGAAGCGTGGCGATAATGAACATGCCGACTATGCGCTGGTCTGGCACCCGCCGGTTGAGATGCTGCAGGGGCGCAAACTGAAGGCAGTTTTCGCGCTGGGGGCGGGCGTTGATTCGATCCTCAGTAAACTGAAAGCGCACCCAGAAATGCTGCCTGAAAATATTCCGCTGTTCCGTCTCGAAGATACGGGAATGGGCCAGCAGATGCAGGAGTATGCCGTGAGCCAGGTGCTGCACTGGTTCCGCCGCTTCGACGATTATCAGGCCTTTAAACAGCAATCCCACTGGGAGCCGCTCCCGGATTATCGACATGAAGATTTTACCGTTGGGATCCTCGGCGCGGGTGTGCTCGGCTCAAAAGTGGCAGAAGCACTCGCTGCGTGGGGCTTCCCGCTGCGCTGCTGGAGCCGCAGCCGTAAGGATTATCCGGGCGTCGAGAGTTTTGCCGGAACGGATGAGCTTCCTGCGTTCCTGAAAGGGACTCGCGTGCTTATCAACCTGCTGCCGAATACCGCCGAAACGGTGGGCATTATCAATAGTACTCTCCTGAACCAGTTAGCCGAGCAGAGCTATTTAATGAACCTGGCGCGCGGGGTCCATGTCGTGGAAGGCGATCTGCTTAAGGCGCTGGACAGCGGCAAGCTAAAAGGCGCTATGCTGGACGTTTACAGCCGTGAGCCGCTGCCCGCGGAAAGCCCGCTGTGGTCGCACCCTCGCGTGGCGATGACCCCGCACGTGGCTGCTGTGACGCGTCCGGCAGAAGCGGTGGCATATATATCCCATACCATCAGCGAAATAGAAAAGGGTAACGCGGTCACCGGACAGGTCGACAGACAGCGCGGCTACTGAGAGAAACCCGGCGTTCGCCGGGTTTTTGCTAATATTCGCCGCTGATAACTGCTATCCTTTGGAAAAACCGCAGAGGAGAGAGAGATGTATCCCGTTGACCTGCATATGCACACCGTCGCCAGCACCCACGCGTATAGCAACCTCCATGATTATATCGCCCAGGCGAAGCTTAAAGGTATTAAGCTGTTCGCGATCACCGATCATGGCCCGGACATGGCGGATGCGCCGCACTACTGGCATTTTGTGAATATGCGGATCTGGCCACGTCTGGTGGACGGCATTGGGATACTGCGCGGCATTGAGGCGAACATCAAAAATGTCGACGGTGAGATCGACTGCACCGGCCCGATGCTGACGTCTCTTGACCTGATTCTCGCCGGTTTCCACGAACCGGTTTTCCCGCCTCAGGATAAAGACACCAACACCGCGGCGATGATTGCCACCATTGCCAGCGGCAACGTGCATATTATTAGTCACCCGGGTAACCCGAAGTACCCGATTGATATTCAGGCTGTCGCGCAGGCGGCGGCGAAGCACCGCGTGGCGCTGGAGATCAATAACTCCTCCTTTGTTCACTCGCGTAAGGGCAGTGAAGCCAACTGTCGCGAAGTGGCGGCCGCCGTGCGTGATGCGGGTGGCATGGTGGCGCTGGGCTCAGACTCTCATACCGCGTTTACGCTGGGTGATTTCAGCGAGTGCCTGAAAGTGCTGAATGATGTTAACTTCCCGGAAGCGCAAATCCTGAACGTGACCCCACGCCGCATGCTCGATTTCCTCGAGTCGCGCGGAATGGAGCCGATTGCCGAATTTGCCGATCTTTAATTGTGTAATGGAATTATAAAAATGAACGAGTTTTCCATCCTTTGTCGCGTGCTGGGTACGCTCTACTATCGCCAGCCGCAAGACCCGCTGTTGGTTCCACTTTTTACGTTAATCCGTGAAGGTAAACTGGCGCAGAACTGGCCGCTGGAACAGGATGATTTACTGGAACGTCTGCAAAAAAGCTGCGACATGCAGCAGATTGCGACGGACTACAATGCGCTGTTTGTCGGCGATGAATGCCGCGTTTCGCCATACCGTTCAGCCTGGCAGGACGGGGCAACGGAAGCAGAAGTCCGTGCTTTCCTCTCTTCGCGCGGTATGCCGCTGAGCGATACGCCAGCCGATCATATCGGTACGCTGCTGCTGGCGGCGTCCTGGATCGAAGACAACGCCGGTGATGATGAGAACGAAGCTATCGAAACCCTGTTCGAAACGTACCTGCTGCCGTGGGTCGGAACATTCCTGGGTAAAGTTGAAGCGCATGCCACCTCGCCATTCTGGAGAACGCTGGCCCCGCTGACCCGCGACGCTATCGCGGCAATGTGGGATGAGCTGGAAGAAGAGAACGGAGGGTGATTTAGATCACATAAATTCTGCAACTCAACATTCCAACTTGCACGTAATGTGCTGCTGATCTCATTTCTATGGTGCGCTTCTGCTAAGATGCGCGCCATGAACATATTACTTTGTATCGCAATTACGACAGGTATTCTCTCCGGACTCTGGGGATGGGTGGCCGTGTCTCTCGGATTGCTCAGCTGGGCCGGGTTCCTCGGCTGCACCGCCTATTTCGCCTGCCCGCAGGGGGGAGTCAAAGGGCTCTTTATCTCTGGCTGCACGTTGATGAGCGGTGTTATCTGGGCGCTGGTGATCATGAAAGGCAGCGCGCTGGCGCCACATCTGGAAATACTGGGATACGTGATGACGGGTGTCGTCGCCTTTTTAATGTGCATCCAGGCTAAGCATCTGCTGCTTTCATTTGTTCCCGGAACCTTTATGGGGGCGTGCGCGACCTTTGCAGGGCTGGGTGACTGGAAGCTGGTGGTCCCCTCACTGGCGCTGGGGTTGCTGTTTGGCTATGCCATGAAAAACAGCGGTCTTTGGCTGGCGTCCCGGCGGGAAAAAGCGCAAAACATTACTGCGGTGAGTGAATAAAAAAAGGCGAGATAGTTATCTCGCCTTTTTTATGCGCTTCCTGTCAGGATTCCGGAGGTACTGACATATCGCGGTATTTCACCAGTATCGGGTTCTGCACGTCTGCTTTGTTTTGCAGATCCCACAGCCCGCGGTCGATACCATCATTGATTAAGAAAATAACGCCTGTTTCAATGGCTGACATCAGACACATCATGACCGGCTCGTTAGAGGTGTAGCCAATTTCACCCTCCAGCAAGCGCTGGTAATCGATAAAGCGGAAGACCCCTGCCTGGACTTCATAAGACAGAATGGTTTTACTGGTGTTCACCGAAGAGAGCACTTCGCCTGTACTGACGTTGACCACACGCAGGTTAACGGCGATTTGGTCGAGCTGGTACTGGGTATCTGCACCGATACCGAAGTAACGTGCTCCTGCACCACCCGATTTAACGTTACTTTCGTAGCCAATAATTGATCCTTCAATCATCACGTTTGCTGCCGCCAGGGATTGCAGCGGTGTCCGGTTATTGTCCGCGACGGTGCCATTCTCCTGTGCGGCACGAATAATTTTGCGTTCATTCAACAGGTTCTGAAGCCCCTGACGTTCCAGCGGAATAAACCAGTGCGAATCCTTGAGCGCGGTAACCAACATGGCGGTGGCGCTTTGCGGCACTGCCGTGGAGAAGTTACTTGCCGGGTAAGGCTTGAATTGCCCGGTTTCATCCTGAATGTTATATACGGAGACAAATATTTTCCCGGTAGGGGAAGGTAAATGTGTTAAATCACGATAACTCTGGGCCCGAGGCATTAATGTTGGTTTTGCAGCTTCTTTAGGTGGAGCAGTTAAACAACCGCTCAATAAGCACACTGCAACAAATATCAGGAAGCGCTGCATGATCGTTGTCCTTATTTAGCTATTGTTTAAAAGTCAGTTGAATTAGTTTGTAGGCCGGAAACCTGAATCGTTGAGGTTTTTCCGGTTTTTCGATCGGTCACGTTCAACTGGAGTTGTCCGTCCCTGTTAGCGATGTCGACAATAAAGTCGTTAGTCACCATTCGGCCGGGTTTCCCGGTATTAATGTTGGTCAGTAACCCACCTAAAATCTGCGACTGGATAGCCTGAGTGAAATTGTCCAGTGCGGACGGGGTATCAACGTTAAAATCCTTAAAGCTTGGATCTTTATAGGAATTTTGCGCCTGAGCTTCATTTAACATGAACGCGCCGTTGTTAGGGTTACCGCCAAAGTTAGGGTTACGGAACTGAAACGTCATGTTTCCAGCCCAGCTTATGGGTGTTATCAGCATTATCGAAACAACTGCATATGCAATACGCATGACAGCCTCCGCATATCGGTTCGCTAGAACTCGTCTTTTGCTAAATCGCTGGTGCTTAATAGGGCTTTATCTATTTGCAGGCGATTAATAGCGTCTTCTGATTGTGCCAGTGCTATGGCTACGTTTTTATCGAAGTCCATTTTTGTGGGGAATAAAAAGGTTTGGAAAATAACGTCCTGATTAGCCGTTATTGTTATCCAACTTCCCCATCGTGCACTGGGCCGCTCGTTGATTGTTATATTACCCTTGTAAGTACTGTCCCATTTATCACTGAAGGCGCGGTAAAAACTGTGCCCGATAGAGGAGACAGTGTGGTCAGTCAACAATCCGGGAACTTCGACCTCGACGGCCTTCAGATTCCCTGCAGCGAGCAGGAAACTCGCTGCGGCGATCCAACTCAACGTGCGCTTCATGTGTTTAACGCCTGAGGTTATCGTTTGCCCACGAAACAGCCTGAGTTCGGTTTTTCACAGCTATCTTCTTGAAAAGATTATAAAGGTGCGTCTTTACCGTATTTTCGCTGATAAATAACGAACGGGCGATTTCAATATTTGAAGCACCAATGCGTAACTTGTTCAGGATCTCTTTCTCACGGTGCGTGAGCAGTGCTGACTCTGAGCTGTTATAGCGATAATTTCCGGAGTGCGTGATGAGATAGCTGGCAAGTTTTTGCGAAAAATAACACTCTCCGCGCAATATACCTTGCAGCCCCTCTACCACCCGGTCCTCTTCTTCAGTGACGTAGAACACGCCATTGATATGCGGCCAGCTTTCAATATCTCTGAAAGGGTACTCATCAGGTGTATTCAATAATAGCACGCGGATATTATTGTTTTTCCTGCTTAAAATATCTTGCCAGTAATGGATAAGCTTTTTATCAGCCTCCATCATATCGAGCAGAATGATGCTGCCAGGCGCAATATCATCAAAAGAACGTTGAATATTATGCAATTTCCCGTTCAATGATAAAGATTGCTTTAAATGTTGTAATAACGCTGTCGCTTGCAAAGAAGGTTTTGTGATCAACAGTAATGTATGACCATGTAAACTATGGACTTCATTATACATGATGAAACCCCGCTTTTTTAGGCACCTGGCAGCTGTCCTCCTTTTAAAAGAGGACACCAGAAGTACTGACAGATGTTGCACTGCTGTGTGTAGAATCAGACCATAACCTCCACAGGGAGGTAAATATAAAACCAATTTCGTACATCTAATTTCAATCTAGCTTTTACGAAGTTTAAAGCAAGTGTTAAACATGTAACATAATGTAAAAATCAATATTAATTTGTGAAAACCAGTGGTGGTGAATGGCGAGAATTGATGAGAAAGTTGTACATGTAAATAGAGATGCACACATTTTAAAAATCATACAAATATTTTTAAGCTAATAATATTTATGATTTTTTGTTATTTATGTGAAATGAGAATGAAGTATGAGTTGTGCATTTTTTCTAAGTCCACGAATGAGGGACTGTCAGACTTAAGAAAACAGGTTGTGTGTCACGGACTGTGTAAAGATGTTCTCCTGCCGTTACGTTTAAACACCCAGAAAGAAGCGCGGCCAGCCTTCGTCTCGTTGTACAACCCTCCCGCAAGACACATTTAATAAAAAATATAAGCTGGCCTAATTAAAGTGATTTTTGATGTAAATTACGACTTTGTGGTGAGTCGATAAATAAAAATAAGCCGCGTGGGTGAGATATTTAAAATGTTTCAGCGGACATACTCTTCACCGTAACGACGCGTTAACACATTACGAGTCGTTTTAACAAGTAACAGTATTATAGGGCTAGAGTGTGATTAAATAGCCAGGTCCAGGGTGACAACATGAAAAACACATCGTTATTTATGATGTTTACATTACTGAGTGCGCCTGGATTTGTAACTGCAGCTAATTCAGATATGGCAAATCCTGAATATAACTTTGCGGTTAACGAATTAAGTCTTTCATCACTAAATCAGGCAGCCATTATTGGTCAACAGGGTGTATTTAATGACGCTCAGGTACGCCAGGACGGTTCAAAATTAATGTCCATTGTTTCCCAGGACGGGGCAGGAAATAGAGCCAGGGTTGATCAATCAGGGAGTTACAATATAGCCTGGATCGATCAGAGCGGTAACGGGAATGATGCAGGCATTACGCAAGATGGATATGGTAATAGTGCGAAAATTATCCAGAAAGGGTCGGGTAATAGAGCAAATATTACGCAGTACGGTACGCAGAAAACCGCAGTTGTAGTGCAGAAACAGTCGCAGATGGCTATTCGCGTTATTCAACGCTAGCTTCTCGCGACGAATTTAATCAATCCGATGGGGGTTTACCATGAAATTTATCAAAGTGGCAGCACTTGCAGCAATCGTAGTTTCTGGTAGTGCTATGGCTGGTTTGATCGATCAGGGCGGTTGGGGTCATGGACATGGACACGGCGGATATGGTGGCCCAAATTCAACCCTGAATATTTACCAAAACGGTGGCGGTAACTCTGCTGTAGCATTGCAGACAGACGCCAGAAATTCCGTCCTGAGTATTAGCCAGACGGGTGGCGGTAACGGTGCCGACGTTGGCCAGGGATCTGATGACAGTAATATCAGTCTGACCCAGAACGGTTTTGGTAACAGTGCAACCCTTGATCAGTGGAACAGTAAAGATTCCAAAATGAATGTTAGCCAGTACGGCGGTCTTAACGGTGCGCTGGTAGACCAGACTGCGTCTAACTCGACTGTAAACGTGACCCAGATCGGTTTTGGTAACCACGCGACAGCTCATCAGTACTGATACCTGATATCTGTGCTACAAAAAAACAGGGCATCAGCCCTGTTTTTTTTCGGGAGTTCATCATGAATACCTTAATTCTCCTTGCCGCCCTTTCCAGCCAGATAACCTTCAAAACCTCACAGCAGGAAAATATGACCACCATTATTCCCCAGGTCACTCTGGCGCAATCGTGTGATTGTCAGGTTCAGATTGTTTCTGTGCGAGAAGGGCAGGGGGGACAAAGTTCTTCCCGACAGCAAAACGCACTTTTTATACCCGCTAATCAGACGATTGATTTAACGCGCCTGAGTTTAAATATAAGCGCGGGAGACACGGTAAAAATCGTTGTCACCGTGTCAGACGGTAAATCGCTGCATTTATCACAACAGTGGTCGCCAGCGGAGCGTTCGCTTTAAATATTCATGAAATCAATATGTTGCGAAGGTGGCGGGTATGTGCCGTTGAGCTATGCTGATATCAGGGACCAGGTCGTTATGTTCCGTAACGTGAAACTTCGTTTGCCATAATAAATGAAGCGCGTTTACCCCTCATGGACGATTTTCATTGAGGAGTACCTATAATGAACAACTATTTTGCTCGACTCGTGGCAGGTCTGGGTCTGGTCGTTTCTGCTTTGAGTATTCCGGCTTATTCGGCCACCCTTGTTGAAGGTGGTGTCATTCATTTTCGCGGTGCTATTGTTGCAGACCCCTGTGAAGTCACTCCCCAGAAGCAACAGTTTGCGTTGTCATGTCCAAATAATAACCGGATGCAAACGCGTATGGTCAGCTATGAAGAGGCGCTCAACGGGAAAGTGAGTGATTCAAGCCTGGCGACGCTCAATATGAAGTACCTGAATCCTGAAAAAACGCTCGCGGTTGTCGAAATCCAGTATCGCTAATGCGTTCTCTCCCGCCCTGCGGTGGAGGAGGATTTTTTCTGATAGTTTTTTCTCCCAGTCTCCTCTGCGATACACTTAAGAAAAAGGCGGGTTGCAGAGGGGCTTTATGAAACCGCAAATTGAAATTATTCATGGCGATATTACGACAATGCACGTCGACGTTATCGTCAATGCGGCCAATCCATCCCTGATGGGGGGAGGCGGTGTGGACGGGGCTATCCACCGCGCTGCCGGACCGCAGCTGCTGGAAGCCTGTAAAACCGTGCGGCAACAGCAGGGCGAATGTCCTCCCGGTCACGCGGTGATTACGCTGGCGGGTAATCTGCCTGCCAGAGCGGTCATTCACGCCGTAGGGCCCGTCTGGCATGGCGGAGACCAGCACGAAGCAAGTATCCTGGAAGAGGCTTACCGGAACTGTCTGCGACTGGCCGCCGACAACGGTTATAAAACGATGGCGTTCCCGGCCATCAGCACCGGCGTCTATGGTTATCCTAAGGCCGCCGCCGCTACGATCGCCGTAGAAACCGTTTATCGCTATCTGTCTTTAAAACCGCTGCCAGAGAAGGTGATTTTTGTCTGTTTTGACGACGACACCACGCATCTTTACCAGCGGCTTCTGACTCAGCGCAGACAAGAGCTGGAAAGTTAAAGCAAACGCGGCGCATCTGGTGCGCCGCGAGGTTTATGAGGCTTTCGCCGGTGGTTTTCCCGAAAAGAGGAAACGCAGGAGCGGGATCCGCAGATGGATTTCGTAAAGTACGATCGCCACCCCCACCACAAACACCAGCCCGGTAAAGAAGCCCAGCGTGTTGGAGGCGATGTGCGGTGTGATGTATGCCCCGAAGAAGAGCGTCAACGGGTGATGCACCAGATAGATAAACAGCGAAGCATTCACGAAGTAAGTCACGCGGCTGGACTTAAAGTTCAGCAGGCGGTGGCCCAGCGCGAATACCACGTTCACCATCCACAAGCCCAGCAGCATAGTGATCACGCTTTCCGTTTCATACATCCAGGCGTCGCCGCTGCCGTAGCGCTGATTCAGCAGATAGGCCGCGAATGCGAGGGTGGCTCCCAGCGCGCACCACGGTGACGGGGTGACAAACAGCGATTTAAGCTTTGGATGAATAAAAGCCAGCGCGCCGATTAAAAAGAACGGAATGTAGAACAGTGACTGCATCACCACAAAATTAAATAGCCCGTCGCTTAAAATCGGCGGGTAGATGATAAGCAGGGTCCGTCGCACGGCAGCGTAGGCAATTCCCAGCAGTAAGAAAATTACTGACAATTTGCCCATCGTAACGTTGGCGAAAAAGGTGTCGGCTTTCGTATTTAGATGGTGACGCAGGCGGCTGAAAATGAACAGGCTCACCGATGTGAGCACCACCAGGACCAGCAGAAACCACAGGTGAGACACCAGCTCCCAGACCAGCGTATTGTACTTTTCATACGGCGTAAGATTCGGCCAGTTCTCCGCCTTGCCTTTGACATACTGCAACATAATGAACTGCGGCAGCGTCAGCAGCGGAATGGCCGTCAACATCGGTATGCCCACGCGCTCTACGCGCACCTTCCACCAGCGCTTGAGCGGGTAGCGCAGAAACAGCATGTAGGAAAAATAGCCGGATATGACAAAAAACACCTGCATACGGAAGGCGTGAATAAAGTCATTAAACAGCGTCAGCCACCAGGAGGGCATCTGGCTATTCACATGCCAGGTATGGCTGGAGTAAATCAGTGAAATGTGAAAGGGGATCCCCAATAGCATCAGCCATGCCCGGATCGAGTCGAGGAAATATTCACGTTCTGTTGGTGTTGTGCTCATATAACGTTGTGCATTCTCAGACTTTTCGTCTTATCCCTAAGACTCATAATGGTTACATTCGAAGCCAACCCTACACCAAGACCGACACCCTGTCTCCAGGATAAGCACGCAAAGTGAAAAGCGGGTTCTTTCATTTGCTTATTCCATGAGCCAGCAGCTGAACAAAGCAGTGATAATGTTGTCGGATTGCCTGAGTTTCCATTAAAATGGATCGGATCGATATAAGCACACAAAGGGGGAAGTGCTTACTTATTATGAAACATAAACCACAGATGATGAAAATGCGTTGGTTGGGTGCTGCAGTGGTGTTATCACTGTATACCTCATCGGCACTGGCCTTTAACATCGACGATGTCGCAAAACAGGCAAAATCGATGGCAGGCAAGAGCTACGAAGCGCCGAAAAGTAACTTGCCCTCCGTTTTCCGCGACATGAAGTATGCGGACTATCAGCAGATCCAGTTCAATCACGACAAAGCGTACTGGAGCAATATAAAGACCCCGTTCAAGCTTGAGTTTTATCATCAGGGTATGTACTTCGACACGCCTGTTGCCATCAATGAAGTGACGGCGACAGCAGTACGTAAGATCAAGTACAGCCCGGATTACTTCAATTTTGGCAATGTGCAACACGACAAAGATACGGTGAAAGACCTGGGCTTCGCAGGCTTTAAGGTGCTTTACCCGATCAACAGCAAAGATAAAAACGACGAAATCGTCAGCATGCTGGGTGCCAGCTATTTCCGCGTCATTGGCGCGGGGCAGGTGTACGGGCTTTCTGCGCGTGGGTTGGCTATTGATACCGCGCTGCCATCAGGTGAAGAGTTCCCACGTTTTCGTGAGTTCTGGATTGAACGTCCAAAACCAACGGACAAACGTCTGACCATTTATGCACTGCTGGATTCCCCGCGTGCAACCGGTGCCTATCGCTTTGTGATTATGCCGGGCCGTGACACGGTAGTTGACGTGCAGTCCAAAGTTTACCTGCGTGATAAAGTGGGCAAACTGGGCGTTGCACCACTGACCAGTATGTTCCTGTTTGGGCCGAACCAGCCGTCTCCGGCAACCAACTTCCGCCCGGAACTGCATGACTCCAACGGTCTGTCTATTCATGCCGGTAACGGTGAGTGGATCTGGCGTCCGCTGAATAACCCGAAACATCTGGCGGTTAGCAGCTACGCGATGGAAAACCCGCAAGGTTTCGGCCTGCTGCAGCGTGGTCGTCAGTTCTCGCGCTTTGAAGATTTGGACGATCGCTATGACCAGCGTCCAAGCGCCTGGGTCACGCCAAACGGTGACTGGGGTAAAGGTAAGGTCGAGCTGGTAGAAATTCCAACCAACGACGAAACCAACGATAACATCGTCGCTTACTGGACACCGGATCAGCTCCCGGAAGCCGGTAAAGAGATGAACTTCAAGTACACCATTACCTTCAGCCGCGACGAAGATAAGCTGCATGCGCCGGATAACGCGTATGTAATGCAGACTCGCCGCTCAACGGGGGATGTGAAGCAGTCTAATCTTATCCGTCAGCCTGACGGTACCGTGGCGTTCGTCGTGGACTTCACAGGTCAGGATATGAAGAAACTGTCACCGGATACCGCCGTTGCCGCTCAGGCAAGCATCGGGGATAACGGTGAAATCGTTGAGAATACCGTGCGTTACAACCCGGTAACCAAAGGCTGGCGTCTGACCCTGCGCGTGAAAGTGAAAGATCCGAAACAGACCACTGAAATGCGCGCTGCGCTGGTCAGTGACGATCAGCCGCTGAGTGAAACCTGGAGCTATCAGCTACCTGCCAATGAATAATACATCTGAATATATTGATGCCATGCCGCTGACGGATATCGAAAAAGCGGCACTGCCTAAGAGCGACATCCGCGCGGTTCACACCGCACTGGATGGTGAACATCGTCAGTTTTCCCGTGATGATGATACGCCGCTCGGGTCAGTCAAGGCGCGTCTGGAGCAGGCCTGGCCGGACTCGCTGGCGGAAGGGCAGTTGATTAAAGACGATGAAGGACGCGATCAGCTTCAGGCGATGCCGAAGGCCACGCGCTCCTCGATGTTCCCCGATCCATGGCGAACCAACCCGGTGAGTCGCTTCTGGGATCGCCTGCGCGGGCGTGATGTGACGCCACGCTATCTGTCACGCCTGACGAAAGAAGAGCAGGCGTCCGAACAGAAATGGCGTACCGTAGGGACCATCCGTCGCTACATTCTGCTCCTTCTGACGCTGGCGCAGACGGTCGTCGCGACCTGGTACATGAAAACTATTCTGCCTTACCAGGGCTGGGCGTTTATCAACCCGACGGACATGATGGGCCAGGATCTCTGGGTCTCCTTCATGCAGCTGCTGCCGTATATCCTGCAGAGCGGCATTCTCCTGCTGTTCGCGGTTCTCTTCTGCTGGGTCTCGGCCGGTTTCTGGACCGCGCTGATGGGCTTCCTGCAGCTGCTGATGGGGCGTGACAAATACAGCATTTCAGCGTCAACGGTCGGGGATGAACCCCTCAATCCTGAGCACCGTACCGCGCTGATTATGCCTATCTGTAACGAAGACGTTGACCGCGTATTTGCGGGCCTGCGTGCGACCTGGGAGTCCGTGAAGGCGACCGGCAACGCGGCGCATTTCGACGTTTACATCCTGAGCGACAGCTACAACCCGGATATCTGCGTGGCAGAACAAAAAGCGTGGATGGAGCTGATTGCAGAAGTGCAGGGCGAAGGCCAGATCTTCTACCGCCGCCGCCGCCGCCGTGTGAAGCGTAAAAGCGGTAACATTGATGACTTCTGCCGTCGCTGGGGTAACCAGTACAGCTACATGGTGGTGCTGGATGCTGACTCCGTCATGAGCGGAGACTGCCTGAGCGGTCTGGTACGCCTGATGGAAGCCAACCCTAACGCGGGTATCATTCAGTCCTCGCCAAAAGCGTCCGGTATGGACACGCTGTATGCGCGCTGCCAGCAGTTCGCCACCCGTGTTTACGGGCCGCTGTTTACGGCGGGTCTGCACTTCTGGCAGCTGGGTGAATCCCACTACTGGGGTCACAACGCCATCATCCGCGTGAAGCCGTTCATTGAGCACTGTGCGCTGGCGCCGCTGCCGGGGGAGGGTTCGTTTGCGGGCTCTATTCTGTCGCATGACTTCGTAGAAGCGGCGTTGATGCGTCGTGCTGGCTGGGGCGTCTGGATTGCCTACGACCTGCCGGGATCGTACGAAGAGCTGCCGCCGAACCTGCTGGACGAACTCAAGCGTGACCGCCGCTGGTGTCACGGTAACCTGATGAACTTCCGCCTGTTCCTGGTAAAAGGGATGCACCCGGTTCACCGTGCGGTGTTCCTGACGGGCGTGATGTCTTATCTCTCCGCACCGCTGTGGTTTATGTTCCTCGCGCTCTCCACTGCGCTGCAGGTCGTCCATGCCCTCACGGAGCCGCAATACTTCCTGCAACCGCGCCAGCTGTTCCCGGTGTGGCCGCAGTGGCGTCCGGAGCTGGCGATTGCGCTGTTTGCCTCCACCATGGTGCTGCTGTTCCTGCCTAAGCTGCTCAGCATCATTCTGATCTGGTGCAAAGGCTCGAAGGAGTACGGCGGTTTCTTCCGCGTGACCCTTTCTCTGCTGCTGGAAGTGTTGTTCTCCGTCTTGCTGGCGCCGGTACGTATGCTGTTCCACACCGTGTTTGTGGTCAGTGCGTTCCTGGGCTGGGAAGTGGTCTGGAACTCACCGCAGCGTGACGACGACTCCACGCCGTGGAGTGAAGCCTTTATGCGCCACGGGTCTCAGCTGCTGCTGGGTCTGGTGTGGGCGGCCGGTATGGCCTGGCTGGATCTGCGCTTCCTGTTCTGGCTGGCGCCGATTGTCTTCTCGCTGATCCTGTCGCCGTTTGTGTCCGTGATTTCCAGCCGTTCAACGGTGGGGCTCAGAACCAAACGCTGGAAACTGTTCCTGATCCCGGAAGAGTATTCCCCGCCGCAGGTGCTGGTGGATACCGATCGTTACCTGGAACAGAACCGCAGTCGTTCACTGGATGACGGCTTCATGCACGCCGTGTTTAACCCGTCATTCAACGCCCTGGCAACGGCGATGGCCACTGCGCGCCACCGTGCCAGCCAGGTGCTGGAGATTGCTCGCGATCGTCACGTTGAGCAGGCGCTTAACGAGACCCCGGAAAAACTCAACCGCGACCGTCGTCTGGTGCTGTTGAGCGACCCGGTGACAATGGCGCGTCTTCACTACCGCGTGTGGTCCGCTCCGGAGAAATACTCTTCGTGGGTGAACTACTATAAGGACGTGAAGCTGAACCCGCTCGCCCTGAAGGCGAAGTAAATTGTTAAGAAGAGGCGGGTAAGCGAAGCGCCACCCGCCAGATAAAATACCGGCTGTGAGGCCGGTATTTTTTTAGAGGTTAGAGATGAGAATAATCATCGTCGTCATGATGGCATGCCTGCTCAGCGGCTGCGGGAGTATCATCAGCCGCACCATTCCAGGGCAAGGCCATGGGAATCAGTATTACCCGGGCGTGAAATGGGATCTCCGTGATTCCGCATGGCGCTATCTGACCGTGCTCGATCTGCCGTTCTCGCTGGTTTTCGACACGCTTTTGCTGCCGATCGATGCCAGCCACGGCCCTTACGAATAGCGTAAATTAACGCTCGTCCCACTCATCGGCTGCGGTTTGACCTTCTTCCGTATCCAGCGGTGGCTCGAGCTGAAACTCACCCTCATCCCACTCGTGCAGGGTGTTCTCTTCCAGCCATTCCTGCCGAAGTTCAATTTCGTCATAGTCGCCATCAAAGACGGCCTGCGCACCTTCACCGCTTAATATCGGCAAACATTCCCCTTCTTCCCCTTCATCGGCAAAGAATTCGGCCTGCCACATAATATCCCCATCCTGCAGAACGTATTTTTGGATATTAAGCTGTTGCACGTCAGCATCTTCTTCTTCAACGCCGGGGTTGTCGGCGAGGAACTCTTCACGAGCGGCATCAATAGCTTCTTCCAGCGTGGCGTACATGGTCATTGGTGTCTCCCTGTTTTCCAGAAGGTTTCAGGGAAAGAATAGCTGAATATAAGATTCTGCAAGTATGAATGCGAAAATAAGCCGTCAGGCGTTCGTCTTATTCCGTCGCGGGCCGCAGCGCGCGGGATAAACTGAACCATGAATAAATTGCATTGAACAACACGACGCCTGCCGTCACGATAAAGACGGCGCGAAAACCGAAGCTGGCGGAAATCCCGGCACCGAGCAGCGGTCCGGTGACGTTACCGATATCCCGGAATGACTGGTTATAGCTGAAGATACGCCCGGCAATCTGGTTCGTGGAGTTGTAGACCAGCAGGGTCTGTACGGCGGGCAGCAGCGCGCCGTCGGCGGCACCCAGTAAAAAGCGAAGTAAGCCCAGCTGCCACGGAGACTGCACCATCGACATCGGGATAAGCAGCAGGACGGAAATGACCAGCGCGCAGATCAGGATTTTTTCCGGACCCACCCGATCCCCCAGCTTTCCCAGCCTCGGGGCGCTCAGCAGCGCCGCCACGCCGGGTACGGAGGCGATCAGCCCGCTGATGAACGCAATATTGCTGACGCTACCCGCCAGATCGCGAACGTACAGCGTCAGAATAGGGGCAATAGACCCGGTAGCCACCTGGATAATCATTGTCGTCACGAACAGGCTCAGCACCAGTCTGGGATTTTTAAGCGAGGTCAGCACCTCCCTGGCGTGGAGCATCTCTTTTTTGGCGACTGGCGTGAAGTTTTCACGAATACAGAGCAGGGTGACGATAAAGCACAGGAACAACGCGCTGGCGGTGATGAAAAAGACCGGGCGCAGGCCGTAGTTATCCGCCAGTAATCCACCGGCCAGTGGCCCCAGCAGAGCACCGCTCACGCCGCCGGTGGAGAGTGTCCCCAGCGCCCAGCCGCTCTTATGGCGGGGGATTTGCGTGGCGATTAAGGCATTCGCATTGGGAATAAATCCCCCCAGCAGGCCCAGCAGCGCGCGCAGGATCAGAAACTGCCAGACGTTCTGCGCCATGCCCATCAGCGCCATGATAATGGCCATCCCCAGCGCCGAACGCAGCAGCATGATTTTACGTCCCTTGCGGTCGGCAAGGCCGCCCCAGAAGGGCGAGGCTATCGCGGAAAAGAGAAACGTGATGCTGAATACCAGGCCAGACCACATATTGAGCGCACTGTGGCCCGTCACGCCCAGCTGTTCGACATAGAGTGGCAGGAAGGGCATGACCAGGCTAAACGCCGCGCCGGTAAGAAAACAGCCAAGCCACGCAACCGTGAGGTTACGCTTCCAGTTTATGGGGGCATCTGAGGGTGACATAACTATCCGCATAATGAGGTGCAGTGCACCTGAAGTATAAAGTAATAAGCCTGCTAATTATGCGCCTGGGTTATGATTGCCGCAATGAGGAGGAGCTTTTAAAGCTAAAACGGCATGCGGCCCTGAGGGCCGCATGAGGATTAATAGCGGGACGGGGTGCCTTTTGGCCGCGTTTTAAAACGGCGGTGCAGCCACATATACTGTTCAGGCGCCAGCATGATGCACTTCTCCACAACGCTGTTCATCCAGCGTGCGGTGGTTTCCGCATCGTCAAGCGGCGGCGCGAGTTCCGGCTCCAGCATCATCAGCTCGTAGCCTGACCCATCCGGCTTACGGCGGGGAACAAAAGGCACGATGGCGGCTTTGGACATGCGCGCCAGCATCCAGGTACCGGTCGTTGTGGCGGCCTCTTCAACGGCGAAGAAGGGGACAAATACGCTGGCCTGTGGGCCATAGTCGTGGTCGGGGGCATACCAGACCACTTCACCGGATTTCAGGGCGCGGATCATCCCCTTCAGATCCTTACGGTCGATCATGCTTTTGTTGGAGCGCATGCGGCCGTTGGTCTGGATTAAGTCGATGACCGGGTTATCGTTTGGACGATAAACGCCAATGCCCGGCGCCTGCATGCCGAACATGCGCGCCCCGATTTCCAGCGTCAGGAAATGGACGCCGATCAGCAGCACACCCGTCTGATTGGCCTGAAGCGTATGTACCGGCTCCATGCCGGTTCCCGTCACCTCGCTCCAGCGGGCCATGCGTTTGTCCGGCCAGAACCAGGCCATACCGGTTTCCATGAGCCCCATCCCGACAGATTCGAAATTCTTCGCGACCATATCGTGACGCTCTGATTCGCTCATCTGCGGAAAACACAGCTCAAGATTGCGGTACGCGATTCTGGCGCGACGCTTCATGAACAGTTGCGCGAAACGGCCCAGAAATTTACCCAACCCAAAAATAACAGGGTAGGGAAGCTGTACCAGAAGCCATAAAAAGCCGATGCCAAGCCAGGTCAACCAATAGCGGGGATGCAAAAGGGCGGCAGTAAATTTTGGTAACTGGGTCATGTCATTCCTGTGTTCAAACGTCCTGTTTTGCTAGTGTCTCATTTTTTGAGACGTAGCCAAAATATCTGCTTTCGAAGCGTGCACGAATACAGCAATTGTTAAGCCTGATTAATCAGGGTGTGTGAAATTTAGCGTAAATTGTGTGGATGTAAATTGGTTTTGTTTGCTATATGATGCCGACCGATTTTTCATTCTCTCTAACGATTCCAGGACTGTACACCATGCCAGTGTTACACAACCGCGTGTCGAACGAGATGTTAAAAGCGCGCATGTTGGCTGAAACCGAACCGCGCACAACCATCTCTTTCTACAAATACTTCACCATCAACGATCCGCAGGCGACCCGCGACGCGCTTTATCAGGCGTTCACGGCGCTGAACGTCTTCGGCCGCGTCTACCTTGCCCGTGAAGGCATTAACGCGCAAATTAGCGTACCGGAAAGCAAAGTCAGCGCTTTCCGCGACGTGCTTTATCAGTTCGATCCGGCCCTCGACGGCTTGCGCCTGAACATTGCCCTGGACGATGACGGGAAATCCTTCTGGGTGCTGCGCATGAAGGTGCGTGAGCGCATCGTGGCGGACGGTATCGACGATCCTGAGTTTAACGCGGCGGATGTCGGTGAATATCTCAAGGCTGCGGAAGTGAATGCGATGCTGGACGATCCGGATGCCGTGTTCATTGATATGCGTAACCACTATGAGTACGAAGTGGGGCATTTCGAGAACGCGATGGAAATCCCGGCCGACACCTTCCGCGAGCAGCTACCCAAAGCGGTTGAGATGATGCAGGAACATAAGGATAAAAAGATCGTTATGTACTGCACCGGCGGTATCCGCTGTGAGAAAGCCAGCGCGTGGATGAAGCACAACGGCTTTAATAAGGTCTGGCATATTGAAGGCGGCATTATCGAGTACGCCCGCCGCGCCCGCGAGCAGGGTTTACCGGTACGCTTTATCGGGAAAAACTTTGTCTTTGACGAGCGTATGGGTGAGCGTATCTCGGAAGACGTCATTGCCCAGTGCCACCAGTGCGGCGCACCGTGCGATACCCACACTAACTGTAAAAACGACGGGTGCCATCTGCTGTTTATTCAGTGCCCGGCCTGTGCCGAGAAGTTTAACGGCTGCTGTAGCGAGCTGTGCAGCGAAGAGAGCATCCTTCCGGAAGAAGAGCAGCGTCGCCGTCGCGCAGGACGTGAAAACGGCAACAAGATTTTTAATAAATCACGCGGCCGTCTGAATACCAAACTGGGTATCCCTGACCCCGAATGATAATAACGCCCGGCACGGCGAAAGCCTGCCGGGCGAATCTATTATGATTTCTGCTGGACACCTTCAACGGAAATAATCAGCTCAACGTCCTGAGACGCCGGGCCTAAATCCGTTGTGATATTAAAATCTTTCAGGTGAATTTTGCCCGCCGCTTCAAATCCTGCGCGTTTACCACCCCACGGATCGTCACCCTGACCCAGTAATTTTGCATCAAGCGTGACCGGTTTTGTTACGCCGTTGAGCGTCAGGTTGCCGGTAATATTCAGCTTATCACCGTCTTTTTTCACTTCCGTGGAGGTGAAAGTAGCCTGTGGGTATTTCCCGACATTGAGGAATTCCCCGCTGCGCAGATGTTTATCGCGTTCAGCATGATTGGTATCCACGCTGTTAGTATTAATGGTCACGTTGACCTTGTCGGCGGCAGGATTTTTCTCGTCAAAGGTGAATGTGCCGTCAAAATCCTTAAAGGTACCGTATAGCCAGCTATATCCCAGGTGCTGAATACGGAAATTGACGAAAGCGTGCTGGCCCTCTTTATCAATTTTATAATCAGCCGCTACGGCAGAACCGGCGGTGAATAACAGAGAACCCAATGCGATACCCAGCAGGCGTTTTTTCATTTTATGCTCCAGAGTCAACTGACGAGCGGCCAAGCATGCGCTTTAGCGTATCGTCTTTATCAATAAAGTGGTGTTTGAGGGCTGCAAGACCGTGCAGCACGGACAGGATCACGACGCTCCACGCAAGCCAGAGGTGAATGACCCCGGCGGTGTCAGCCTGAGCGCCCGCATCGCTGAGCGTTGCCGGGACGTCAAAAAGGCCAAAGACGCTAATTGGCTTACCGTCTGCCGTCGAGATAAGGTAGCCGCTAATCAGAATGGCGAAGAGCAGCGCATAGAGCGCGATATGCGCGGCAACCGCACTGACGCGTGTCATCTTACCGTGGGTCCTCGGCGCGGCGGGCGGCGGGGAAATATGTCGCCAGATCACGCGAAAAATGAGCCCCAGCATCAGGAGAACACCAATGCTTTTATGTAACTCCGGTGCCTGATGATACCAGCCGTCGTAATAGCTGAGCGTGACCATCCAGAGCCCAAGTCCAAACATACCGTAGACGGCAATAGCAAATATCCAGTGCAAACCTATGGATATTATTCCGTAGCGCCGGGAGGTGTTACGCAATTGCATCAGAATGTCCATTTTCAAATTAACCGAAGGGTAAAAATGAACGGGGAGATGGGATATTGCAACTGAAATAATTGTCTATTGATTTTTATTTTATTTATTTCAGCGATTTTGAACGGGATCGATAAAGGTAATTCAATGTCTTCGTGCAAGTAAAATAGAGAGTTTCAATAAAGCTAAGTTAATGTCAATTATTGTCAGTTCGACTTTTCAATAAAATACAATGTAAACAAAATCAATAATAGCCAGCAGCGCCCACAATAAGATGTAGAGCATGAAATGCTCGCGAATATTATTCATCAGAAAGCTAACGATTCTGCGCATAACGCCCCGTAATACGGTGTGAATGAAACGGGCCCCGGGACGTCCGGAGCCCGTGGCGGATTATCCGTTAAAACGCGAGAGTGAGAAGGGCGTCAGATCAAACTGCGGCGTGATACCCTGGGCAAACTGCGCGGCGATTTCACCCAGCACGGAAGCGAACTTAAAGCCATGGCCGCTCAGCCCGGTGATCAGCAGAACGTTGTCATGCCCTGGCTGCGTATCAATGATAAAGTCTTCATCCGGCGTGTTGTCGTAGGTACAGGCCGCGCCATACAGCAAGCCACCGATGCCGGGAAGAATAGTACGCAGGAACGAGAAGGCTTCTGAGCCATCCTGTGGGACGGCGCCGAAAGGCTTACGCTCTTCAGGGGAGGCGATAGCCTGGCCACCGTTGTGTTTACCGATTTTCAGCGAGTCCTTCTCGGAAGGGAAGCCGTAGAACTGATCGCCATTCGGTAATTCGCCGGTGAAGGCCGGGAATTTATTCTGCGCGCTGTAGCGTCCATCCGACTGGAACCAGGAGAAGACCTTGCGTACTGGCTGGATCGGCAGTTCCGGCAGCAGTCGTGTGACCCAGGTTCCTGCACTGACGAGCAGGCGGGACGCTGAATAGTCGCCGTCAATAGTCGTTACCGTGACGCCATTGTCGTCATGGGTAATGGTCTCTACCGGACAGTTAAAAAGCTGCGCACAGCCGGCTTTCGCGGCAAGATCGATCCAGGTTTTGATCGCCGTTTCACAATGCAATACGCCGGAGTGGGCTTCAAAGAGGCCGATGTAATCGTCCGGGACGGTAATTTCAGGCCAGCGAGCGGTAATGCCCGTGGCGTCCAGCTTCTCAACATCGAGATTAAAGGCTCTCGCGCTGCGCTCAACGCCGGCGAGAAAATCAGAATGGGCAGGGCCAAGGTTGATGACGCCGGTGCGCTCGAAAATACGCTCTTCGGTCTGTTTCGCCAGCTCGTCCCACAGCGTCTGGGCGCGAAGCACCAGCGGAACATAGCGCTCACCTTCTCCATATGCATGGCGCATGAGGCGGGTATCGCCATGATGGCTACCCTCCGCATGGGGAGGAAGATGGGCATCGATCATCAGGACCTTCAGACCCGCCTGCGTTGCGTAATAACCGGCAGCGGAACCCACGGAGCCACTACCAATAATGATTAAGTCGTATCTCATATGCATCTCGTAAACTGATGTTTTGTTAGCAGAGTAATTAACAACGCGGGGTTAGACAAGGGAGAAATAAATAAGGCACCGCGAGGGTGCCTGTAGAGAGAAAAGTGGGCATAAGCTTAGTGCCGTTTATACTCATTTTCCTGATAGTCGCCAGATTCTATTTTTGCAATACCTGCCTCTAAAATAGAAATAAACTGACGGGCGACGTCTGTTGTAAGCCACAGCGTCTGTCCAACTTCCGCTTCTTCACGGTTGAGTTGATTCGGGGTCTGGTAGTGCAAACGCAGCATCAGCGCATCGTAGCTATCTACGGTACTGATATCCCAGCCAACAAGTGGATGGGTCTGGATCACTTCACTATTCTTTTCCATTATAACCCCCTTAATGCGTGTTAGAAGACAACGGCTCTGAGGTTCAATGCATGTTTTTCTGAAAGCATCTTCAGTATACCAAGTAATAAGGGTTCCGACGGGAAAAATAAACAGGTGGCAACACATTTTTCTGCTTTTTAGGATTGTTCGAACAATAAAACACCATCTTGTTCACGATTCTTAAAGAAGATGCCGAATTAATTTGAACTTACAGAATTTTTAGGCAAAAAAAAGCCGGGGCGACCCGGCAAAAAAACACAATGAGGGAGCAGTGTTAATCTGTGATAAACCAGTCGTCTGCGCTTTCCCACGTTTCCTGCAGGATTTCGCTGATGCGGTCTTTATCTTCTTTCGCAGCACCAATGACAGAGAGGTTGTTCGCCGCGGCGTAACGTACCGTTACGGCACCGGTATTGTCGGGAAAAGTGTTGTTAATACGGCGGGATAATTCGCCGGCCAGTGCATCAAGCGCGCCGGCAGGCAGAACGGTTGTTTTGGCTATGGTGACTTCAATACGCATAAATGCCCCCTGTGTAATATACTGTTTATTTATACAGGTATATTATCGATTTGACAACAAGGGGCACTGATTTTTTAACGTTTTACCGTCCAGTGGACGGTTTCGCCTGCCAGGAATGGGATCAGCGTGTCATCCGTCAGCGCAATGGACTCCTCAACGTGGCTCGCTTTACGCTCCAGTTCGATGAAGGTGTCATTGACCGGCAGGCCGTAGAAACGCGGGCCGTTAAGGGAGCAGAACGCTTCGAAATGTTCCAGCGCGTTCATCTCTTCAAATACGGTCGCGTAGCTGGCAAGCGCCGTTGGGGCGTTGAAGCAGCCTGCGCAGCCGCAGCTCGCCTCTTTACGATGGCGGGCGTGAGGCGCGGAATCGGTGCCGAGGAACGCGCGGGAGAAGCCGCTGGCAACCAGCTCGCGCAGCGCCTGCTGGTGGATGTTGCGCTTGAGAATCGGCAGGCAGTACAGGTGAGGGCGCACCCCGCCTACCAGCATGTGGTTACGGTTAAACATCAAGTGCTGCGGCGTAATGGTGGCGGCGATAAGATCGTTGCCGTCACGCACATACTCTGCCGCGTCTTTAGTGGTGATGTGCTCAAAGACCACTTTAAGCGCGGGCAGGCGCTGGCGCAGAGGCTCCATCACGGTCTCGATAAAGCGGGCTTCACGGTCGAAGATGTCAATCTCGGCGTGCGTGACTTCACCGTGGACCAGCAGCGGCATGCCCAGTTTCTGCATGCGTTCCAGAACCGGCATGATGGCATCAATGCTGGTGACGCCGTGGCTGGAGTTGGTGGTGGCATTCGCCGGGTAGAGTTTCGCCGCCGTAAATACGCCTTCGTTAAACCCGCGCTCCACTTCGTTCGGGTCCAGCGAGTCGGTCAGATAGCAGGTCATCAACGGGGTAAAATCGTGCCCCGCAGGCACGGCATCCATAATGCGCTGGCGATAGGCGATCGCGGCATCGACGGTGGTGACTGGTGGAACCAGGTTAGGCATGACAATCGCGCGGCCATAAATTTCGCTGGTATAAGGCACGACGGTTTTCAGCATATCGCCATCACGCAGATGGATATGCCAGTCGTCTGGGCGGCGGATTTTAAGAACCTGGGGTTGTGCAGTCATGGAAGCTCCGGCTTGTCAGGAATCAGTCATAAGGATGGCTGTTTTTGCCGGACACAAATCATAAGCGGAAACGTTTTCGTTTGCACACTTTTCCGTAAAAAAAAGGGCGCCGCAGCGCCCTTCAGGTTAATCGGTGAAAGGAATGATAATTTCACCCGGTTTCACCTCTATCCCTTTTGCGTATTTTTTCGCCAGAGCTTCACCCTTGCTTTTGTCTTCACTTAAGACGTACGCGGGTTGCTGGTTAAAATAATTACGCAGCGACTGGTTCAGATAGGGCATCAGGGTTTGCAGAACCGGTGCCATCTTGTCCGGCGACACCTGCGCATCGACGACTTCCATCTCCTGCAGGAAAATGGCCCCTTTTTCTTTGTTGAAAACGGGGAGCGCCTTCAGCTTGAGCTTGATGTTGGCTTTCTGATTACCGAAGAGGGATGACATATCAAGATCCGCATCGCCGGCCAGGGTGACTTTGTTTGGTTCTTCACGTCCGATCTGGCTGGTCAGATTCGTGAGCACGATATGCGCGTCCGCCAGCCCCGGCACGCCAATGTCTTTAGAAAAATTATTATGTTTTTCCAGCGCCTGATTAATTTCCTGTTCACTGACGGTATATTGCGTGAGCTGGTTACAGCCCACCAGCAGACCGCTGACAACTAATGCCGCGGCAAAGACAATTTTCTTCATAGTGTTCCTCAACGAAAAATCGGCGCTTCTGTCCTGTTACGTCAGTATGTCAGTGTGAATTAGCAGAAACCAGCAGAAAAAACTGAGAAGTGGGGCGGGAGGGGCTCCCGCCCGAGGGAAAGGCTACGCGCCAGGTTCAAGCATACCGCTCGCGCTGCGTTTCTGGCTGAACTGCCACCACAGGGCAAGGAGCGTCATAAAGCCCACCACGCCGAGCATCATCCACGGGAGTTCGGGCTGGTTTAACGCTTTGCCGGCATCAAACAGCCAGCCGCCACCGGCGTAACCTAATGCGCCGCCAAGCGCCAGCCCCAGCCGGCTGAAACCCATATAGCTGCCGCGCGCACGTGCATCCGCAAGGGAAGCGCTCAGCGTTTCGCGGGCAGGCTCGGCGATGATCGACCCTATGTAGAACGTGCAAATCAGGGTAAACAGCTGCTGGAGAGAGTTCACCAGGCCGATCGGCATCATGCTCAGCGTCATCAGGAACAGCCCTGCCATCAGGCGATGCTCCAGACGAAAACGCCGCTCGCTCCAGCGGGCTATCGGATAGAGCAGCGTCAGGGAAAGTGCGGCTTCAATGGCATACATCCATTTAACGGCAGCAGGCGTGCCCGCAATGTCGTTAACCATGATCGGCAGCATCAGCATGACCTGCACAGCCAGCATGTAGTAGCCCGTCAGGGTCAACACATAGGTGACAAAACGTTTGTCGCGCAGGACGCGGCCAAGCCCTTCCCGGACCGGCGCTTTGACCGTCGACAGTTTCCAGGCGGGCAAGAACAGGCCATTAAACAGCGCGCACAGAATAAAGAGCACCGCTCCCGCCGCGCAGACCAGACGGAAGTCATACTGCAGCAGCCAGCTTCCCAGCAGGGCGCCGATAACCGCCCCGGCACTGTCCTGCATCATCAGAATCGAGAAGAAACGACCGCGATGCTGCGGGCGAATAAGCTTCACCACCAGCGCAGTGCGCGGCGGATCGAACAGCGTGCCCCCGATACCGGAGAGGAAGCAGGAGAACCAGAGCAGCCAGGGCTCATGGGCAATCGCCATCGTGGCAAAGCCTGCCGCGCGCAGCAGCATACCGGTCACGATCATCGGTTTAGCGCCAAAGCGGTCGGCGATGGCCCCGCCAAAGACGCCCAGGCCCTGCTGGACAAACTGGCGTAACCCCAGGGCAATGCCAACCATTAATGCCGCCCAGCCCATTTGATCGACAAAGCGGATCGATATCAATGGAAAAACGACAAAAAAGCCGAGCACGACCAGCATGTTATCGACGAGCAGGAAATATTTACCCAGGCTCCTGGCCTGTGATACGCGGGACATTTTCCCTCCAGGGAAAATAAGAAGGTGAGCACGCTAACATTCTGCGGTGTTGCCAGGTTTTTTCCCACCCCCGGGCGTGACAATATTTTTTTATCAAAAGGGTGCTTTGATAGAGAGTTCTCATCGAAAAGTGTGAAAAGAGGGCAAAATGGTATGTCACTGTTTTCACAGACGGCGCAGGCGCAGGTATAGTAAAGCTAATGGGTAAGCAGAAGTGACGGGAAGGAGTGGTATCGATGTTTGGCTATCGCAGTAATGTGCCAAAAGTGCGTCTGACAACGGACAGGCTGGTCGTTCGTCTGGTGCATGAGCGTGATGCCTGGCGTCTGGCGGATTATTACGCCGAGAATCGCCAGTTTTTAAAACCCTGGGAACCCGTTCGGGATGAGAGCCATTGTTACCCTTCCGGCTGGCAGGCGCGCCTCAGCATGATTACGGAATTTCACAAGCAGGGCAGCGCGTTTTATTTCGCGCTGCTGGATCCTGAAGAGAAAGAGATTATCGGGATCGCCAATTTTTCAAACGTGGTGCGCGGATCGTTTCACGCCTGCTACCTTGGCTACTCCATCGGCCAGAAATGGCAGGGGCAGGGGCTGATGTACGAGGCGTTAACGGTGGCGATCCGCTATATGCAGCGCACGCAGCATATCCATCGCATCATGGCGAACTATATGCCGCATAATCAGCGCAGCGGCAATTTGCTGGCGCGTTTAGGGTTTGAGAAAGAGGGTTACGCCAAAGACTATCTGCTGATAGACGGAGAGTGGCGCGACCACGTTCTGACGGCGTTAACCACCCGGGACTGGACCGCAGGTCGTTAAGGAGAAAAGATGAAGTATCAGCTAAACGGTACCGAAGCGCGCGTGATTGGGTGCTTACTCGAAAAACAGGTCACCACGCCGGAGCAGTATCCACTCTCCGTCAACGCCGTAACCATGGCCTGCAACCAGAAGACCAACCGCGAGCCGGTGATGAACCTCAGCGAGCATGACGTTCAGGACGTGCTGGATGCGCTGGTAAAACGCCACTATCTGCGCACCGTCAGCGGCTTTGGCAACCGCGTGACCAAGTACGAACAGCGCTTTTGTAACTCCGAATTTGGCGACCTGAAGCTGAGCAGTGCGGAAGTGGCGGTCATCGCTACGCTGCTGCTGCGCGGGGCGCAGACGCCGGGTGAACTGCGCACGCGCGCTTCCCGTATGCATGAGTTCAGCGATATGCAGGAGGTCGAGCAGACGCTTGAAGGGCTGGCTTCTCGTGAAGACGGTCCTTACGTGGTGCGTCTGGCGCGCGAGCCGGGTAAACGTGAAAGCCGCTATATGCACCTGTTCAGCGGCGACGTGGATGCCGCGACCGTGGCGAGCGACGCGGGATCCTCAGCAAGCAATGACACTCTTGCCGCGCGCGTAGAGGCGCTGGAAGACGAGGTCGCCGGCCTGAAACAGCGTCTGGATGCCTTGCTGGCACACCTGGGAGACTAACGGTGAAAAAATTACGCGTAGGCGTGGTGGGGCTGGGCGGCATCGCGCAAAAAGCCTGGCTGCCTGTTTTAGGTGCAGCGACGGACTGGACTCTGCAAGGGGCATGGTCACCCACCCGCGAAAAGGCAGAACGTATCTGCGAAACCTGGCGCATTCCGTATGCTGCCTCCCTGCAGGATTTGGCCCGCGAGTGCGATGCGGTCTTTGTTCATACTTCAACGGCAACCCACTATCAGGTGGTGAGCGAGTTGCTCAATGCGGGCGTTCACGTCTGCGTGGATAAACCGCTGGCGGAAAATGTTCAGGATGCCGAACGGCTGATTGAGCTGGCCGCGCGCAAAAACCTGACGCTGATGGTGGGCTTCAACCGCCGTTTCGCGCCGCTTTATCAGCAGCTGAAGGCGCAGTCGGGCACGCTCGCCTCGCTGCGCATGGATAAGCACCGTACCGACAGCATTGGGCCAAACGATCTGCGCTTCACCCTCCTGGATGACTATCTGCACGTTGTGGATACGGCGCTGTGGCTGAGCAACGGTAATGCGCTGCTGAAAAGCGGTACCCTGGTGACAAACGATCAGGGGCAGATGGTTTACGCGGAACACCACTTTGCCGTTGAGCATCTTCAGATTACCACCAGCATGCACCGTCGGGCGGGAAGTCAGCGTGAATCCGTGCAGGCGGTGACCGACGGCGCGCTGTACGACATTACGGACATGCGCGAGTGGCGGGAAGAGAAGGGCAACGGCGTGGTGACGCTCCCGGCGCCCGGCTGGCAGAGTACCCTCGAGCAGCGCGGCTTTGCAGGATGCGCCCGCCACTTTATTACCTGTGTGCAAAATCAGACGGTTCCTGAAACGTCAGGCGAGCAGGCCATTATGGCGCAGCGCATTGTGGAAAGGCTCTGGCGCGAAGCCATGAGTGAATAACTCGCTGTAACATCTGCGGATAGTAATTCGTTGAAATCAGGTTAGACTAAGCGCCGCTTGTTGGCTTTGCCGGGTGGCGCTTTCGCTTACCTGGCCTACAAATCCGTATGGTTCTGGAAATTCACGTTAATGAACTTATTAAAATCGCTGGCAGCCGTCAGCTCGATGACCATGTTTTCCCGCGTGCTGGGTTTTGCGCGCGACGCCATTGTGGCAAGGGTCTTTGGTGCAGGGATGGCAACGGACGCCTTTTTCGTCGCGTTTAAATTGCCGAACCTCCTGCGCCGTATTTTTGCTGAAGGGGCGTTTTCCCAGGCGTTCGTTCCCATCCTGGCGGAATATAAAAGCAAACAGGGTGAAGACGCGACGCGCGTATTTGTTTCGTATGTCTCCGGGCTGCTGACGCTGGCCCTGGCGGTGGTGACCGTCATCGGGATGCTGGCCGCGCCGTGGGTGATTATGGTGACCGCGCCCGGTTTTGCCGATACGGCTGACAAATTTGCGCTGACCTCGCAGCTGCTGCGCATTACTTTTCCCTATATTCTGCTCATCTCGCTGGCCTCGCTGGTGGGGGCGATCCTCAACACCTGGAACCGCTTCTCTGTTCCGGCGTTTGCGCCGACGTTTCTTAACGTCAGCATGATCGGTTTTGCCCTGTTCGCCGCGCCGCACTTCAACCCGCCGGTGCTGGCGCTGGCCTGGGCGGTTACCGTCGGCGGCGTGCTGCAGCTGGCGTATCAGCTGCCGCATCTGAAAAAAATCGGCATGCTGGTGCTGCCGCGCATTAATCTCAAAGATGCCGGGGCGATGCGCGTGATCAAGCAGATGGGACCCGCCATTCTCGGCGTCTCCGTCAGCCAGATCTCGCTTATCATCAACACCATCTTTGCCTCTTTCCTCGTGTCCGGCTCGGTTTCCTGGATGTATTACGCCGACCGTCTGATGGAGTTCCCGTCCGGGGTGCTGGGCGTGGCGCTGGGGACCATCCTGCTGCCGTCGCTGTCGAAGAGTTTTGCCAGCGGCAATCATGATGAATATTGCCGCCTGATGGACTGGGGGTTACGTCTCTGCTTCCTGCTGGCCCTGCCAAGCGCGGTGGCGCTGGGTATTCTGGCTAAACCGCTGACGGTGTCGCTCTTCCAGTACGGGAAATTTACTGCCTTTGATGCCGCCATGACCCAGCGCGCGCTGATTGCCTACTCGGTCGGATTGATGGGGCTGATCGTTGTCAAGGTGCTGGCACCAGGCTTCTACTCGCGTCAGGACATCAAAACGCCGGTGAAAATTGCCATTGTGACGCTGATTATGACGCAGCTTATGAACCTGGCGTTTATTGGTCCGCTGAAGCATGCCGGCCTGTCATTATCGATTGGTCTGGCGGCCTGCCTGAATGCCGGGCTGCTGTACTGGCAGCTGCGCAAGCAGGATATTTTCACGCCGCAGCCGGGCTGGGGGAGTTTCCTGGTGCGTCTGATCGTTGCGGTACTGGTGATGTCTGCCGCGCTGCTCGGCATGATGTACGTGATGCCGGAGTGGTCCCTGGGCACCATGCCCTACCGTCTGATGCGGCTGATGGCCGTGGTAGGCGTCGGGGTGGTGGCTTACTTTGCCACGCTGGCAGTGCTGGGCTTCAAAGTGAAAGAGTTTGCCCGCCGTACGGCATAAACGCCAAAAGGGGAGTTCACCTTATGGTGCTCCCCATTGCAAGATTTGTCGCTGAGGCTTCAAATCGAAATCTTTTTAACTCCCGCAATACGCGCAGTCGCCGTCTGACCATCCGCACCGTACAGTCCGGTTTCTTTATGCGGTTTCAACACTTCAAGCGCCTGCTGATTACGCTCAATCTGACCTTCAAGCAGCCAGCCGTTGTGCTGGTTAAGGTCGCGCAGATGCTGGGTTTTTGCGGTAATGGTTTGCCAGCGCTCAACAATATCGTCATTGGCGCTGCGCTTTGGATCTTGCTCAGCGCGGCGCTGCTGCTCCAGATAATCCAGCGTTGCCAGAAGCGAACTTTTGTCTTCAGTAATACGCTGCAGCGCGCTGCCGTTGATGTGACCGGAAGAGAGATGCTGCTGTTCAGCGTCCATTACCGTTTTCAGGTCGTTCAGGACTACCGTCATTTGATCCAGTATTTCTGACAGTCGACTCATACGGTTAGTTACTCTGCAAGAAACTCTGTGCTTCCTGAATCAGGGCATCAGCGATTTTGCTGGTGTCCATTTTCAGCTCACCGTTACGAATAGCCGTTTTCAGCGCTTCAACACGTTCCATATTGATATCGTTGCTGCCTGGCTGCATCAGTTTTGCCTGCGCGTCGCTCAGGGTTACGCTGGTGCTGTTGGACGTTGACGGCTTTTCCAGACGCGTTTTTTGCGTCGTCGCGTCATTCGTTTCGCGAGGTTGTACAGCGCTTACCGGCTTCAGGGCTGATGTACGATCAATGCTCATAGTGTTGTCCTCATCGAGGGTTCGCGGCGTTTGCGCCTGACATCATCATTAATGGAATATTTATCGGCACGCGCCGCAAAATCTTTAAAAAGATTATAGGTTAATCAGAATATTCCCATCAGAATCGACGATTCCGCTCACCACCTGGCCTGAGGACATTCTGACGCGGGCATTTTGCGCCACCGCGGCATTGTTTAACGCTTTCCCTTCGCTGTTGATGCTAAAGCCATCTCCGTTGGCCACGACCATCACCTGTTGACCCGCTTTTACCCGCCACGACTGACGCAGCATCGAGAGCTGTATCGGCTGGCCGGGGGCGACATCGCGCAGGCTGACGGCGTCCTGTGCCTGGTTCATTTCCAGCATGGTACGTGGAGGCAGCTCATCCAGACGGCCGCGCTTTAACGTCACGCTGTTCGTCTGCAGCACGGTGCCGCGCGCAATGGGCACGGCGGCGACAACATAATTGCCCGTCGCCTGAACTGCAACCTGTAAATAGCGTTTTTCGTTGGCGCAGCGTGCCAGCACGTTCACATTCCCCCACAGCCTGGTGGTCCCCGTCACGCTGAATGACGGTTGGTCACAGGTCGGGTACAGATTCGGTGGGGTGCGCACGGTAACGTTAACCTCATCGCTAAAGCCCGCCAGCTTTTCAGCAAAAAAAGCCGTCAGCTGATCCTGTAAGCCATCAGCCTGTACCAGAGGGCTAAACAGCAAGAAGGTTGCCATCAGGCCACGTTTTAACGTTTGCATCGCAAGTTCCACCGTTTCCAGAGTTGAATGAATTCTACCTGCAGTGGTTTTGCATCAACGCAATAAATAGCGACGCATTTTGCGCTTATTCCGTCGATAGGGGAGACCGGGTGAGATTTAAGCTATGAACTGAAATTTTGCCATCAGCGGAGGAGACATGCTCGATAAACTCGACGCCGCGTTACGTTTTCAGCAGGAAGCGCTCAATTTACGCGCCCAGCGGCAGGAGATTTTAGCCGCCAACATCGCTAACGCCGATACCCCAGGGTTTCAGGCGCGCGATATTGATTTTTCCAGTGAACTCAAAAAGGTGATGGAGCGTGGACGTGCCGAAGGAACGGGTGTTGCACTTGCCATGACATCCTCTCGCCATATTCCTGCTCAGGCGATGACCGCGCCAGCGACCGATTTACTTTACCGCATTCCCGATCAGCCCTCACTCGACGGTAACACCGTGGATATGGACCGGGAGCGTACGCAGTTTGCCGATAACAGCCTGAAATACCAGACGGGCCTGACCCTACTCGGCGGACAAATCAAAGGCATGATGAACGTCCTGCAGGGGGGGAACTGATAGATGGCCTTGCTGAATATTTTTGATATTGCCGGTTCGGCATTAACCGCGCAGTCCAAACGCCTGAACGTGGCTGCCAGTAACCTGGCGAACGCCGACAGCGTAACCGGACCAGACGGCCAGCCGTATCGTGCCAAACAGGTTGTCTTTCAGGTCGATGCTGCGCCAGGCGCGGCGACTGGCGGCGTGAAGGTGTCTGATGTGGTAGAGAGCCAGGCGCCGGACAGGCTGGTGTATGAGCCGGGTAACCCGCTCGCGGATGCCAGCGGATACGTGAAGATGCCAAACGTGGATGTGGTGGGTGAGATGGTGAACTCCATGTCGGCTTCCCGCAGCTACCAGGCCAACGTCGAAGTGCTTAATACCGTGAAGAGCATGATGCTCAAAACGCTCACTCTCGGCCAGTAAAGGAGACATGCATGTCCATCGCCGTAAATGTGAATGATCCTACGAACTCGGGTGTTAATAACACGAACAGTTCGACAGGTTCTAACTCCCTGACGGGGAGTAACGCCGCCGACCTTCAGGGCAGCTTTCTGACGCTGCTGGTGGCGCAGCTTAAGAACCAGGACCCGACTAACCCAATGCAGAACAACGAACTGACTACGCAGCTTGCGCAGATCAGCACCGTGAGCGGCATTGAGAAACTGAACACCACCCTCGGTTCCGTCTCCGGGCAGATTAACAGCGCCCAGTCTCTGCAGGCGGCAAGCCTGATTGGCCACGGGGTGATGATCCCGGGTACCACGATCCTGGCGGGCAGCAGCACCACCGATGGCAACACCACCACGACCACCACGCCGTTTGGCGTTGAACTGCAGCAGCCGGCTGACAAAGTGACCGCGACGATCACCGACTCAACCGGCGCGGTGGTTCGCACCATCGAAATTGGTGAACTGAAGGCGGGCGTTCACACCTTTACCTGGGATGGCTCCCTGACTGACGGTACCAAAGCGCCGAACGGTTCCTACAAAGTGGCAATCAGCGCCAGCAACGGGACAACCCAGCTGGTGGCGCAGCCGCTGCAGTTCGCGCTGGTCCAGGGCGTAATTAAAGGTAGCGACGGCAACAAACTGGATTTGGGTACCTCTGGTACCACCACACTCGACGAAGTTCGGCAGATTATCTAAGCCTTAACACTTATCAGGAGTAAGTCATGGCCTTTTCTCAAGCGGTCAGCGGCCTGAATGCTGCGGCCACAAACCTGGACGTCATTGGCAACAACATCGCCAACTCCGCGACCTATGGTTTTAAATCCGGTTCTGCTTCCTTTGCAGACATGTTTGCCGGTTCCAAAGTCGGCCTCGGCGTGAAGGTCGCGGGCATCACTCAGGACTTTACCGACGGCACCACTACCAATACCGGTCGCGGTCTGGACGTTGCCATTAGCCAGAACGGTTTCTTCCGTATGGTCGATGCAAACGGCTCGGTGTTCTACAGCCGTAACGGCCAGTTCAAGCTGGACGAAAACCGTAATCTGGTGAACATGCAGGGGATGCAGTTAACCGGTTATCCGGTTGCCGGAACGCCATCAACGGTTCAGACCGGGGCGAACCCACAGGCCATTAATATCCCGACCACGTTGATGGCCGCGAAGTCCACCACCACGGCTTCCCAGCAGATTAACCTGAATTCCACCGATACCGCACCGACTACCGCCTTTGATCCGACTAACCCGGACACGTACAACAAAAAAGGTACGGTGACCGTCTTTGATAGCCAGGGTAATGCGCACAACATGAACCTGTTTTACGTCAAAGATGCAACCCCGGCTAACTCCTGGAAAGTGTATGCCCAGGACGGTAGCGTCGCAGGCAGCACGGCGGCACTGGCCACCACGCTGACCTTCGATAATAACGGTACGCTGACCGGCGGTGGAAATATCAACATCACTACCGCGACCATCCCTGGTGCGACGCCAGCGACCTTCGCCATGAGTTTTGCTAACTCCATGCAGCAGAACACCGGTGCGAACAATATCGTCGCGACCAGCCAGAATGGTTTTAAACCAGGCGACCTGGTGAGCTACCAAATCAATGACGACGGCACTGTGGTCGGTAACTACTCCAACGAACAGACCCAGGTTCTGGGCCAGATCGTGCTGGCAAACTTCGCCAACAACGAAGGTCTGAAATCGGAAGGCGACAACGTCTGGTCTGCCACCCAGTCCTCCGGCGTGGCGCTGTTGGGTACGGCCGGAAGCGGTAACTTCGGCACGCTGACCAACGGCGCGCTGGAAGCCTCTAACGTCGATCTGAGTAAAGAACTGGTGAACATGATCGTCGCGCAGCGTAACTATCAGTCGAACGCGCAGACCATCAAAACCCAGGACCAGATCCTCAACACGCTGGTTAACCTGCGTTAAGCGGCTAACAGGAAAGCGCAATGGATCACGCAATATATACCGCGATGGGCGCGGCAAGCCAGACGCTCAATCAGCAGGCCGTTACCGCCAGCAACCTGGCAAACGCCTCTACGCCGGGCTTTCGCGCGCAGCTTAATGCGCTGCGCGCGGTCCCGGTGGAAGGGCTCTCCCTGCCGACCCGTACGCTGGTCACCGCATCAACCCCTGGCGCAGATATGACGCCAGGGCAGATGGACTACACCTCACGCCCGCTGGACGTTGCCCTGCAGCAGGACGGCTGGCTGGCGGTGCAAACGGCGGACGGCAGCGAAGGCTATACCCGTAACGGCAATATCCAGGTAAGCGCGACGGGCCAGCTGACGATTCAGGGGCATCCGGTAATGGGTGAAGCGGGTCCGCTGACCGTGCCGGAAGGCTCGGAGCTGACTATCGCCGCGGACGGCACCATTTCGGCGCTGAACCCGGGCGATCCGGCCAATACCGTTGCGCCCGTCGGACGTCTGAAGCTGGTTAAAGCGGAAGGCAAAGACGTGCAGCGCGGCGATGACGGCATGTTCCGTCTGACCCAGGCGGCGCAGGCGATGCGTGGTGCCACGCTACAGGCCGACCCGAGCATCCGCGTGATGTCGGGCGTGCTGGAAGGCAGCAACGTTAAGCCGGTAGCCGCCATGAGCGACATGATCGCCAGCGCCCGCCGCTTTGAAATGCAGATGAAGATCATCAGCAGCGTGGATGAAAACGCGGGCAAGGCTAACCAACTTCTGGCTATGAGTTAACAGGACTCCTTATGATCAGTTCCTTATGGATCGCGAAAACAGGCCTGGACGCCCAGCAAACCAATATGGACGTGATTGCCAACAACCTGGCAAACGTGAGCACCAATGGTTTCAAGCGTCAGCGCGCCGTTTTCGAAGATTTGCTTTATCAAACCATCCGCCAGCCGGGCGCGCAGTCTTCTGAACAGACGACGCTGCCGTCGGGCCTGCAGATCGGTACCGGCGTTCGCCCGGTGGCCACCGAGCGTCTGCACAGCCAGGGCAACCTGTCACAGACCAACAACAGTAAAGACGTAGCCATCAAAGGCCAGGGCTTCTTCCAGGTACAGCTGCCTGACGGCACCTCAGCCTATACCCGCGACGGCTCATTCCAGGTGGATCAAAACGGCCAACTGGTGACGGCGGGCGGTTTCCAGGTTCAGCCTGCGATTACCATCCCGGCGAACGCCCTGAGCATTACTATCGGACGTGACGGCGTGGTCAGCGTGACCCAGCAGGGACAGGCCGCGCCGGTGCAGGTTGGGCAGCTCAACCTGACCACCTTCATGAACGATACCGGTCTGGAAAGCATTGGTGAGAACCTCTACACCGAAACGCAATCCTCCGGTACGCCAAATGAGAGCACCCCGGGCCTGAACGGTGCGGGCCTGCTGTACCAGGGCTATGTTGAAACGTCCAACGTGAACGTGGCGGAAGAGCTGGTGAATATGATCCAGGTTCAGCGCGCGTATGAAATTAACAGTAAAGCAGTGTCGACGACCGACCAGATGCTGCAGAAACTGACGCAACTCTAAGGTGTAGCCCGGTGCGGTAAACGCCGCACCGGCTCCCTGTTTTCGAAGATGAAGGCAATGCAAAAAAACGCGGCGTTTCGTTATCCGATACTGACTGTTCTGGCTGTCACCCTCAGCGGGTGTGCTTTGATCCCGTCTAAACCATTAGTCCAGGGTGCGACGACTGCCCAACCCGTTCCTGGCCCCGCGCCAGTTGTAAACGGCTCCATTTTCCAGACCGCGCAGCCGATTAATTACGGCTATCAGCCGCTGTTTGAAGATCGCCGCCCGCGTAACGTCGGCGATACATTGACCATTGTGCTGCAGGAAAACGTCAGCGCGAGCAAGAGCTCGTCGGCGAATGCCAGCCGCGATGGCAAAACGAATTTTGGCTTCGATACCGTACCGCGCTATCTGCAGGGCCTGTTCGGCAATGCGCGTGCTGATGTCGATGCCTCTGGCGGCAACACCTTCAATGGTAAAGGCGGCGCGAACGCCAGCAACACCTTCAGCGGCACGCTGACGGTCACGGTTGACCAGGTGCTGGTTAACGGCAACTTACACGTTGTGGGTGAAAAACAGATCGCCATCAACCAGGGCACTGAATTCATTCGCTTCTCGGGCGTGGTTAACCCTCGCACCATCAGCGGCACCAACACCGTTCCGTCCACCCAGGTGGCGGATGCGCGCATTGAGTACGTCGGTAACGGCTATATCAATGAAGCGCAAAATATGGGTTGGCTGCAGCGCTTCTTCCTTAATTTATCGCCGATGTAAGCGAGGTGACCCATGTTTAAATCGATCTTCGCCGTGGCGCTCGCGCTGGTGGCAACGTTTGCCCAGGCTGACCGTATTCGCGATCTCACCAGCGTCCAGGGTGTACGTGAGAACTCCCTGATTGGCTATGGCCTGGTGGTGGGGCTGGATGGTACCGGTGACCAGACGACCCAGACGCCCTTCACGACCCAAAGCCTGAACAACATGCTTTCCCAGCTCGGCATTACCGTGCCGGCGGGAACCAACATGCAGCTGAAAAACGTGGCAGCGGTAATGGTCACCGCGTCCTACCCGGCGTTCGCGCGTCAGGGGCAGACCATTGACGTGGTGGTTTCCTCAATGGGTAACGCCAAAAGCCTGCGCGGCGGTACGCTGCTGATGACCCCGCTGAAGGGCGTTGACAGCCAGGTCTATGCGCTGGCGCAGGGGAACATTCTGGTTGGCGGGGCGGGTGCATCCGCAGGCGGAAGCAGCGTGCAGGTGAACCAGCTTAACGGTGGACGTATCACCAACGGGGCGATCATTGAGCGTGAACTGCCGACCCAGTTTGGCGCGGGCAATACTATTAACCTGCAGCTCAATAATGAAGACTTCACGATGGCGCAGCAAATTGCCGATACCATCAATCGCAGCCGCGGCTACGGTAATGCGACGGCGCTGGATGCGCGTACCGTGCAGATCCGTACCTCCCCGGGCAGCAGCAACCAGGTGCGTATGCTGGCAGATATCCAGAATATGGAAGTGAACGTTCCGGTACAGGATGCGAAGGTGATCATCAACTCCCGTACCGGCTCGGTGGTCATGAACCGGGAAGTCTCGCTGGACAGCTGTGCCGTCGCCCAGGGTAACCTCTCCGTGACGGTTAACCGCTCCGCGAACGTCAGCCAGCCGAACACGCCATTTGGCGGCGGTCAGACGGTGGTGACACCGCAAACGCAGATTGATATGCGTCAGAGCGGCGGGTCGCTGCAGAGCGTTCGCTCCAGCGCCAACCTGAACAGCGTGGTGCGTGCCCTGAATGCCCTGGGGGCAACGCCGATGGACCTGATGTCCATCCTGCAATCCATGCAAAGCGCGGGCTGCCTGCGCGCCAAACTGGAAATCATCTAATGCTGACCGATAGCAAACTGTTGACCAGTGCAGCCTGGGATGCCCAGTCGCTCAACGAACTGAAAACCAAAGCAGGAAAAGACCCGGCGGCGAATATCCGCCCGGTCGCCCGCCAGGTGGAGGGGATGTTTGTACAGATGATGCTGAAAAGTATGCGTGAAACTCTGCCGAAAGACGGGATGTTCAGCAGCGATTCAACGCGTCTCTACACCAGCATGTATGACCAGCAGATTGCGCAGCAGATGACCGCCGGTAAAGGCCTCGGTCTGGCTGACATGATTGTGAAACAGACCGCAGCCGCGCAGGGGATCCAGCCTGAGGACGCGCCGCAGCAGGTGCCGATGAAGTTCGATCTGGAAACGGTGACCAGTTATCAGAACCAGGCGCTGACGCAGCTGGTCCGTAAAGCCATACCGAAAGCGACGGACGGTAGCGATGAGCCGCTCTCGGGTGACAGCAAAGACTTCCTGGCGCAGCTTTCGCTGCCTGCGCGCCTTGCCAGCCAGCAGAGCGGCGTGCCGCATCACCTGATTCTGGCACAGGCCGCGCTGGAGTCGGGCTGGGGTCAGCGCCAGATCCGCAAGGAAAACGGCGAGCCGAGCTTCAACATCTTCGGCGTGAAAGCCACTTCCAGCTGGAAGGGGCCGACGACGGAAATTACCACCACCGAGTACGAGAACGGTGCGGCGGTGAAGGTCAAAGCAAAATTCCGCGTCTACAGCTCTTATCTGGAAGCGTTGTCAGATTATGTGGGCCTGCTAAGCCGAAATCCGCGCTATACCGCCGTAACGCAGGCGGCGACGGCGGAGCAGGGGGCGCAGGCTCTGCAAAACGCAGGCTACGCGACCGACCCGAACTATGCGCGCAAGCTCACCAGCATGATTCAGCAGCTGAAATCCATGGGCGAGAAGGTCAGCAAAGCCTATAGCACAGATATTGAAAATCTGTTCTGAAAGTTCTCAAGTCCCGGTGGCGGTTGCCGATAACTTTCATCAGGACTCGTGTCTGAACGTATAAAAGGAACCCCCATGTCCAGTTTGATTAACAGCGCCATGAGTGGCCTCAGTGCCGCGCAGTCGGCACTCAATACCGTCAGTAATAATATTTCAAGCTACAACGTGGCAGGTTACACCCGCCAGACGACCGTGCTGGGTGCCTCTAACAGCACGCTGACCGGCGGTGGCTGGGTGGGTAACGGGGTGTATGTCTCCGGTGTCCAGCGTGAGTATGACGCTTTCATCACCAACCAGCTGCGCGCCGCGCAGACGCAGAGCAGCGGTCTGACGACGCGCTATCAGCAGATGTCAAAAATCGACGATGTGCTCTCCGATACCACCAACTCGCTCTCCACCACGCTGCAGGACTTCTTCAAAAGCCTGCAAACCCTGGTGAGCAACGCGGAAGACCCGGCGGCACGTCAGACGGTGCTGGGTAAAGCGGGTGGTCTGGTCAATCAGTTTAAAACCAACGATCAGTATCTCCGTGACCAGGATGCGCAGGTTAATACCGCCATCTCAAGCAGCGTGTCTCAGATCAACAACTACGCGGCACAGATTGCGAATCTGAACGATCAGATCTCCCGGCTGACCGGCGTTGGCGCGGGCGCGTCACCTAACGATCTTCTTGACCAGCGCGATCAGCTCGTGACTGAACTGAACAAAATCGTGGGTGTGGAAGTCTCCGTACAGGATAGCGGCACGTTTAATATCTCTCTTGGGAACGGTTACAGCCTGGTGCAGGGCAGCAAAGCCAGCCAGCTGGCGGCCGTGAAGTCCAGCGCCGATCCGGCTCGTACCACTATCGCCTATGTCGATGACGTGTCGGGCAATATTGAGATCCCGGAAAAACTTATCACCACCGGTTCTTTAGGTGGTTTACTGACCTTCCGTTCTGAAGATCTCGATAAAGCCCGTAACAGCCTGAACCAGATGGCACTGGCCTTTGCCGATGCGATGAACACGCAGCATGAAGCCGGTTTTGATGCTAACGGTGATGCGGGCGGTAAGCTGTTCGACTTTGGTTCTCCGGCGGTGCTCTCCAACAGCAAGAATGGTGGTTCCGCTGTTGTCACGGCATCTGTGGCGGACAGTAAACAAGTTCAGGCAACAGATTATAAGCTGCAATTTAACGGCACCGACTGGACCGTCACCCGCACGTCAGACAAAACCAGCTTTACGATGACCCCGGATGCCAGCGGCAATCTGTCGTTTGATGGCCTTAACGTCAATGTGAGCGGCACGGCAAATACCAAAGACAGCTTTACCGTGAAGCCTGTTTCCAACGTCATCATGAATATGGATCTGGCGATCAGCGACGAGTCTAAACTGGCGATGGCGTCGGTGCAGAACGGCGGTGAAAGCGACAACCGTAACGGCCAAAAACTGCTCGACCTGCAAAACGCTAAAGTGGTGGGGGGCAACAAAACCTTCAACGACGCGTATGCCTCTCTGGTCAGTACCGTCGGTAGCACCACGGCGTCTCTGAAGGTGAGTAGCCAGACGAAAGCCAATGTGGAAACACAGTTAACCAAGCAGCAGCAGACCATCTCTGGGGTAAACCTCGACGAAGAGTATGGCAATTTGCAGCGTTATCAGCAGTATTACCTGGCCAATGCCCAGGTTCTACAAACTGCCAGTACGCTCTTCGATGCAATTATCAACATTCGTTAAGGTTGAGGTGAACAATGCGCATTAGCACCCAGATGATGTACGAACAGAATATGCGTGGGATCACCGATTCCCAGAGCAGATGGCTGAGCTACGGTGAGCAGATGTCCACCGGCAAGCGCGTCAACCGCCCGTCCGACGATCCTATCGCCGCGTCGCAGGCCATCGTTCTGTCGCAATCTCAGTCGCAAAACAGCCAGTTTGCCCTCGCGCGTACCTTTGCGACGCAGAAGGTCTCACTGGAAGATAACGTGTTAAGCCAGGTGAACACCGCGATCTCAAGCGTGCGCGAGAAGCTGGTTTACGCCTCGAACGGCACGTTAAGCGATGACGACCGTCTTTCTCTGGCCACCGATATTCAGGGGATCCGCGATCAGCTGATGAACCTGGCCAACACGACGGATGGTAATGGTCGCTTTATCTTTGCGGGATACAAAACCGAGAGCGCACCGTTTGATGCCGCGACCGGAGATTACAACGGCGGCACTGAGGCCATCACGCAGCAGGTCGATACGGCGCGAAATATGGCGATTAGCCATACCGGTCAGCAGATTTTTAACAGCATTACCAGTAATGCGGAAGAGCTGCCTGGCGGTGGATATGGCGAAACAAACATGTTCAAAATCCTCGATTCGGCCATTGCGTCGCTGAAGACACCGATTGAGAACGATCCTGCTGCCGCAACGGCGCAAAGCCAGGTGATAGCCAATGCGCAAATCGGCATCAAAAATTCCCAGAACAATGTCCTGACGGTCGTAGCGGATGTGGGAACCAAGATGAACGAGCTGGAAAAACTCGATACGTTGGGTGATGACCGCGCCCTGGGTCAGACCAAGCAGATGAGCGACCTGGTTGATGTTGACTGGAACGAAGCGATTTCCTCTTACACCATGCAGCAGGCGGCCTTGCAGGCGTCTTATAAAGCGTTTAGCGATATGCAGGGCATGTCTCTGTTCCAGCTGAACAAATAACATCTTGACCTCTTAGAACATGTCTTGAAACTGGACATGTTTTCTGCCCAATCCATCTGGATTGGGCATTTTTTTATGCAACTTCCGCCGGTACGGAGGCGACACGTGCGCTTTCAATCAGACGGATGACCAGCGCAATGATGCCACAGACTGTCGCCAGGGCGACCACGCCCGTCCAGCCAGCCAGCGAGTAGATATTGCTACCTAACGCGGAACCCAGCGCCATCCCGATAAAGACCACCGTAAAGAGCAGGGCATTGAGACGACCCCGCGCCTGCGGCTCAAGGCCGTATACCAGGTTCTGGTGAGCGACCAGGCTGGACTGCAGACCCAGGTCGAACCCGACGGCAGAGACGGCGATCAGCATCAGCTGTCCATGAACCCCCAGGGCGGGCATCAGGAACATCAGGGCGAATGAGACGGTCACAAGAACGGCACCCATCTGCGTGACTTTTCCCGCGCCAAGTTTGTCCGCCAGCCCGCCTGCCAGCGGGGCGGCTAACGCACCGGCGGCACCTGCAATACCAAAACCCCCCGCTACGGCACTCCCCAGGTGATAGCGCTCCAGCAGCATGACCGCAAGCGTAGACCAGAAGGCGCTAAAGGCAATCGACAGAAAACCCTGAGCCAGCGCCGCACGGCGCAGTGCCGGATAGCGACGCCACAGATGTTCCATTGAGCGCATCAGCGCGGGATAGCTCAGCGTGGAGTGAATGGCAAAACGGGGAAGCACAAACCACATCATCACCCCGATGAACGCAATGCTCGCCGCCGCCAGCTGGTACATGACGCGCCAGCCAAACGCTTCACCCACCACGCCGCTTACGGTTCTTGATAATAAGATACCCATCAGCAACCCGGTCATTACCGTGCCCACGGTTTTCCCCTGTTTACCTTCTGGCGCAAGAATCGCCGCGGCAGGGACAATATCCTGTGCCATGGTGGCGGCCATGCCGATGAGCAGGCTTGCCAGCAGCAGGGAATGGATCTGCCCGGTCAGGCTACAGCCGAGAAGAAACAGCGCCAGCGCCGCACTCTTTATCAGGATTAACGTCCTGCGGTCGTGGCGATCGCCGAGCGGTAGCAGGAACAGGATCCCCAGGGCATATCCCGCCTGGGTGAGGGTCGGGACCAGGCCCATTCCTTCGATACTCAGGTGAAGGTCTGCGCCCATCAGCGGCAGCAGAGGCTGGGCATAATAGATAGATGCCACGCTAAAACCTGCACCTATCGCCAGCATTAAGATTACCCAGCGGCTCACGGCATGGGCGGCGGTTGTTGTGTTCATAAGATGTTCCTCATTCGTCGTGTGAGGCTATTTTTTATCAGTACGCCTTGCGACGGTAGCGGGCCCGGTGGTAAAACACTTATACGTTGAACGTATAAGTGAAAATGCGATGAAAAGAGCTGAGCGTATAGACAGGGTGGAGTTAATGCGGACGTTTGTCCGCATTGTGGAGGCGGGTTCCCTCTCTGCGGCGGCGCGGCAGCTGGCCACCACCCAGGCCACGGTGAGCAGACGGTTACAGTCGCTGGAGACTATGCTGGGGGTGCGCCTGATATTGCGCACCACCCACACGACGCGGCTGACGGATGACGGCGAGCGCTGCTATCAGCACGCTCGTCGGGTGATTGACAGCTGGCTGGCGCTGGAGGATGAGGTGGGGCAGACGGAAGATGAGCCCGTAGGCGTGCTGCGGGTGCGGGCACCCCACGCGTTTGGTCAGGATCAGCTTCTGAAACCCGTAACCGAATTTTTGCAACGCTATCCGCAGCTTTCAATTGAGTGGATGCTTAACGATCGCTCGGCCGATTTCCTCGGCGACAACCTTGACTGTGCTATTCGGGTGGGCGTGGAGGTCGATCCGGCGACCGTATCCGTGCTGCTGGCGGAAGTGCCGCGCTCGGTGGTGGCTTCACCGGCGCTGCTGGCCCGTTTTCCAACGGTGACCACGCCGGAGGATTTGCAGCAGTTTCCCTGGATAGCGATCAGCTCTTTCTACCAGCGCCATGTGGAGCTTTTTCACGATGCATCACCGGCCACCGCGCGAGTGGCGATTACCCCACGCCTCAGCACCGATAGCCTGTATGTTGCACGCAACACGGCACTCACCGGCCTTGGCGTGGCGGTGGTATCCAGCTGGACGGTACAGGATGATATTCGGGAAGGGCGGCTGGTGCATTTGCTGCCAGACTGGCAGCCAGCGGCGTTACCGGTGCATCTGGTTTACCCCTGGTCCCGTTATTATCCGGCACGCTTGCGGCGTTTTCTGGAGTTGATGCGGCAGGTCATGCCGGCGGTCACCGGGATGAGAAAGCCCGTGCAGCAGCCATAAAAAAAGCCGACCCTAAGGTCGGCTTTTTACTTTCAGCGTCGTTATTCGACAGACTGCGGACGCGTTGCCGGTGCAGTCGCCTGATGCGTTGCACTGTGGCCGCCTGCAGCGCCTTTACCGTCGAAGCTGAACGCCGGGCGTACCCAATCACTGTGACGCGGGGCTTCAGGCACGTAATCCGGCGCCGGGGCGCGCGTCATTGGTGCTGTCGCCACGTGGGCAGCGGCTGGCGCAGAAACAACCGGCTCAGGTTTCACTTCAGGCGCTTTCGGCTCTTCAACAACCGGTTCAACCTGAATCTCAACGTCCTGAACGACTTCTTCAGCGGTAGTTTCGACGATGGCTTCAGCGGTGTCCTCCACTGCGGCTACAGGTTCAGCCTCTTCAGCGATTTCCTCAGCTACCACGACATCTTCTTCAGCAATAAGCTGCGGTGCGGCATCAACCGGCGCGGCAATCACTTCCGGATGAGTGGTTTCGACGTCCACTGCCTGAGGGGCTTCAGTTTCAACAACCTGAGGCTCAACTACGGTTGCCGCTTCAGTCACGACGTCTTCTACCGCAGCTGCAGCAGGTGCAGCAGGTGCAATCACCTCTTCGGTTACAGGCTGTTCTTCAACAACCTGCTCCGGGCGAGCAACCGGGTAGCGGATCCAGACTTTACCGGAGGCCATTTCTGGTGAAGCACAGGCAATGGTCAGCGGCATTGGCGACTGAGTCGGGTAACGCTCGTCACGATAGCGACGGCGGCGCTGGCCGCTGACGCGCAGATGACGTGGAGAACGGCGTGAACGGCGCGGCATACCGGCGTTATCACGGTTTTCACCGTTATCATCCTGCTCAACGTTGTTTTCAACGACCGCTGGCAGGTCAACTTTCGCCAGCTGCGTACCGGTTTCGTTCTCGCGGGATTCAACCGCGACAACGGCTGACTCTTCGGCTACTTCAGAGGCGAAGCGAACTTTCTGAGCAAGCTGGCGCTGCTTACGACGCGGCATAACCTGAGTACGTTCTTCCTGCTCGCCCTCCTGCTGTTCCACAGGCTCTTCGCGGTTCAGGTTTTTGACTTCCTGCTGTGCCTGACGCTTCTCGTCGTTGCGACGACGGCTGCGTTCACGGCGCGGCTGCTGCTCATCACGCTGTTTGCTCTTCTCAGACTCATCGCCCGCCTGCTGGCGAATTTCACGATCTTCAACATTCGACTGTTGTTTCTCGCGACGGTTGCGACGGTTGTCCTCGCGTTGCTCACGGCCTTCGTTATTCTCAGAGCGATTGTCACGGTTGTCACGACGCTCGCTGCGGTCATTACGGTCGTTGCGGTCATTACGATCGCGGCGGTTGTTCTGACGCTTGCGGCGGTCCTGCTGACGCTCTGGTTTGGCCGCTTTAGGCTCTTCTTTCGGCTGTTCTGGCTGAACGTCTTCTTCAGCAAACATCTTCTTCAGCGCACCAAAGAAGCGGCTCAGCAGACCCGGCTGTGCCGGCTGGGCTTTCGCTGCCGCTGCTTCTGGTTTCTTCGCTTCAGGTTTGGCGGCAGGTTTTTCCAGAGCTGCTTCCGGTGGCGCTTCCGGCATGATGAAGGTCGCTAACGCAGGCTGCTCTGGCAGTTTACGCTCGGCAGGCTCTTCATCGGAAGGCAGGGCCATCTCTTCTTCATGCAGCTTCGGCAGCAGGTAGCTGAGGGTGGTCGTCTCTTCGCCCTTACGCACGCGCAGTACGTGATAGTGCGGAGTCTGCATCTGGTCGTTTGGTACGATGATGCAGCGAACGCCGCCCTGACGCGCCTCAATTGCACTTACCGCTGCACGTTTTTCGTTCAGCAGGTAAGAGGCAACGGGAACCGGCACAATGGCGTGAACCTCTTTGGTGTTCTCTTTCAGCGCTTCTTCTTCAATCAGACGCAGAATGGAGAGAGACAGAGATTCGTTGTCACGTACGGTACCGGTGCCGGAGCAGCGCGGACAAACGTGATGGCTGGACTCGCCGAGAGACGGGCTCAGACGCTGACGGGACATCTCCAGCAGGCCAAAGCGTGAGATATGGCTAATCTGGATACGCGCTCGATCCTGACGCACCGCTTCGCGCAGACGGTTTTCAACCGCACGCTGGTGACGAACAGGGGTCATGTCAATGAAGTCGATAACAATCAGACCACCCAGGTCGCGCAGGCGGAGCTGGCGGGCGATTTCATCAGCGGCTTCGAGGTTAGTGTTGTAGGCGGTCTCTTCGATATCGCCACCGCGCGTTGCACGCGCGGAGTTGATGTCGATAGCGGTCAGCGCTTCAGTGGTATCGATAACGATAGAACCGCCGGATGGCAGACGCACTTCACGCTGGAAGGCGGACTCAATCTGGGATTCGATCTGATAGTGGCTGAACAGCGGGATTTCGCCGGTGTACAGTTTAATTTTGCTGGTGAAATCCGGACGACCCAGCGCGGCGATGTGCTGGCGCGCCAGCTCAAGCACTTTCGGGTTATCGATTAGAATCTCACCGATGTCCTGACGCAGGTAATCACGGAAGGCACGCACGATAACGTTGCTTTCCTGGTGGATCAGGAATGGAGCAGGGCGGCTTTCCGCCGCTTTCTGAATGGCTTCCCAGTGCTTCAGACGGAAGCTCAGGTCCCACTGCAGCGCTTCGGCGGATTTGCCTACGCCTGCGGTACGCACGATAAGCCCCATGCCATCAGGCAGTTCGAGGCTTGCCAGTGCTTCTTTCAGCTCGGTACGGTCATCACCTTCGATACGGCGAGAGATGCCACCCGCACGCGGGTTGTTAGGCATCAGAACCAGATAGCTCCCTGCCAGGCTGATAAAGGTGGTCAGTGCGGCACCTTTGTTGCCACGCTCTTCTTTATCAATCTGAACGATAACTTCCTGACCTTCACGCAGAACATCTTTGATGTTTGGGCGGCCATGGGCGTTGTAGTTTGCAGGGAAATATTCGCGGGCGATTTCTTTCAGAGGGAGGAAACCATGACGCTCAGCACCGTAATCGACAAATGCAGCTTCAAGGCTTGGTTCAATGCGGGTGATTTTACCTTTGTAAATGTTCGCTTTTTTCTGTTCGTGTCCAGGACTTTCGATATCCAGATCGTACAGGCGCTGCCCATCCACAAGGGCGACACGCAACTCTTCTTGCTGAGTTGCGTTGATTAACATTCTTTTCATCGTAACTTACTCGTTATTCTTACATTGACGACAAAGCTGCGGGCAAGGTGACGCTTTCCGGGGTATGAACCGATGGCCTCGTGTCTGTTCACGTCGCCAACCTCACGGTTGTCGCTCGCTTAAGAGGCGCAGAGTGTCGGTTGCCTGTGTTTCATACGGAAACACAGCGCAATTATCAGGGGAATTGCCTGGGTAGAACTCTCCAGAGAACAATCCTTATACCGGGAAGTACTGCAACCCGCAGCCCGCTAACTGCCTGAAAGATCAATACGTCTTACGCCATTGCTGCGTGGATGATCGGTCAGACAAAATTGGTCATTCCGTCAACATCCTTACTTAACCAGGATTTAACACGGAAAACAGCCTCATTATTCCACTGCTCGCCGGGTTATAGCAAGATGACTTTTACCAATTATCACCCGGTTACTCACAGTTTCTTCACTTCAGAATGGCGATTGGTTTAATAACCACCAAATCGGTTGCGCGAAACGGGGAGCTGGCCGGATAAAAGTAAATATAAGCATAGAAAAATGAGTGGCGCTAATGGCTGACGATATTTAGAATCGCCAACCATGAAAACAGAGACTCCAGCCGTAAAAATGGTTGCCATTGCCGAAGATGACGCGGGGCAACGTATCGATAACTTTTTGCGCACCCAGTTGAAAGGTGTGCCAAAGAGCATGATTTACCGCATCCTGCGTAAGGGCGAGGTGCGGGTTAACAAAAAACGCGTGAAGCCCGAGTACAAACTTGAGGCGGGCGATGAAGTGCGTATTCCGCCAGTGCGCGTTGCGGAGCGTGAAGAAGAGACTGTTTCGCCGAAGTTGCAGAAAGTGGCAGCCCTGAGCGATGTGATCCTTTACGAAGATGACCACATTCTGGTGCTGAATAAGCCGTCAGGAACAGCTGTCCACGGCGGTAGCGGTCTTAGCTTCGGCGTGATTGAAGGACTGCGTGCCCTGCGCCCGGAAGCGCGTTTCCTTGAACTGGTGCACCGTCTTGACCGTGATACCTCTGGCGTACTGCTGGTGGCGAAAAAGCGTTCTGCGCTGCGTTCTCTGCATGAACAGCTGCGTGAAAAAGGGATGCAGAAAGACTACCTGGCGCTGGTTCGCGGGCAGTGGCAGTCCCATGTAAAAGTGGTGCAGGCACCGCTGCTGAAGAACATTCTGCAAAGCGGTGAGCGTATTGTCCGCGTGAGCCAGGAAGGGAAACCGTCCGAGACGCGATTTAAGGTTGAAGAGCGCTATGAGTTTGCCACGCTGGTGCGCTGCAGCCCGGTGACGGGGCGTACCCATCAGATTCGCGTGCATACCCAGTTTGCCGGGCATCCTATTGCGTTTGATGACCGCTATGGCGACCGTGAGTTTGATAAGCAGCTGGCGGGCACAGGGCTGTCGCGTCTGTTCCTGCATGCGGCAGCGCTGAAGTTTACCCATCCGAATACCGGTGAAGTGATCCGTATTGAAGCGCCGCTGGATGAGCAGTTGAAACGCTGTCTTAAGGTCCTTCGCGGCTAAGGTAAACGCAAAACGGCAACGAATGTTGCCGTTTTTAATGTTTGCTCCCTCTCCCTGTGGGAGAGGGCCGGGGTGAGAGCATCAGGCCGCAGTTTAGTAGGCCCATGCAAGCGAAGCGCCGCTGGGCAAAAATCACATGGCCAGCGGATTACACTCTTCGCGCCGTAACATCTGACATAAGGCAATCAGCGGTAACCCCACCAGCGTGTTGGGATCGCGACCGTCCAGCTTGTCGAACAGCGCAATCCCCAAGCCTTCACTTTTAAAACTCCCCGCACAGTTCAGCGGTCGTTCCCGCCGCACATAATCCACGATCTCTTGCTCGCTGAGATGGCGGAAGTGTACGTCGAACGGCTCGCACTCCGTTTGCAGATGACCGTTGGCGGAGTTATAGAGCGCCAGGCCCGTATAAAAGGTCACGATAGTGCCTCGCGCACGCAAAAGCTGCTGGCAGGCGTTCTCCTCCGTATGGGGCTTGCCGGTGATTTCGCCGTCCAGCACGCAAACCTGATCGGAGCCTATAATCAAATGCGAAGGATAGCGTGCGGCCAGCGACTGCGCTTTCTCCTTAGCAAGACGCGTCACCAGATGACGCGGTGACTCGCCCGGCTGTGGCGTCTCATCAACCTCTGGCGCGGCGCATTCAAACGGGATCCCGAGCTTTTCCAGCAGCGTTCGGCGGTAGGGAGAAGTGGAAGCAAGGACGAGATTTGGCATATTTTTATCACCAGATATAGCGTATCGATGCCAGCCATTTTAAACTACAGGCCGCAATGTGTGCGAATAATTGGCAAAAGGCAGCTCTGGTTGCCTTTTTCTTTGACTCTATGACGTTACAAAGTTAATATGCGCGCCCTATGCAAAAGGTAAAATTACCCCTGACTCTTGATCCGGTTCGTACGGCTCAAAAACGCCTCGATTATGAAGGTATCTATACTTCCGATCAGGCTGAGCGTATTGCCGAATCTGTAGTCAGTGTGGACAGTGATGTAGAATGCTCCATGTCGTTCGCTATCGACAACCAGCGTCTCGCCGTTTTAACCGGTGATGCAAAGGTGACGGTAACGCTCGAGTGTCAGCGTTGCGGGAAACCGTTTGTACAGCATGTTCACACAACGTATTGTTTCAGTCCGGTTCGTTCTGACGAACAGGCTGAAGCACTCCCGGAAGCGTATGAGCCGATTGAGGTTAACGAATTCGGTGAAATCGATCTTCTGGCTCTGGTTGAAGATGAAATCATCCTCACCTTGCCAGTGGTTCCGGTGCATGATTCTGAACACTGTGAAGTGTCCGAGGCGGACATGGTCTTTGGGGAACTGCCTGATGAAGCGCAAAAACCAAACCCATTTGCCGTATTAGCCAGCTTAAAGCGTAAGTAATTGAGGAGTAAGGTCCATGGCCGTACAACAGAATAAACCAACCCGTTCCAAACGTGGCATGCGTCGTTCCCATGACGCGCTGACTGCAGTTACCAGCCTGTCTGTAGACAAGACTTCTGGTGAGAAACACCTGCGTCACCACATCACCGCTGACGGTTTCTACCGCGGCCGCAAGGTTATCACTAAGTAATCACGCGCAAGCGTGATTAGGCTTAGTGAGGATTTCCCCGTGCAAACGGGGAATTTACCGAACCAGGCTGCGACGATACCTTGACACGTCTAACCCTGGCGTTAGATGTCATGGGGGGAGATTTTGGCCCTTCCGTGACAGTGCCTGCAGCATTGCAGGCACTGAATTCTAATTCGCAACTCACACTTCTTTTAGTCGGCAATCCCGACACAATCACGCCATTACTCGCAAAAGCTGACTTTGAACAACGTTCGCGTCTGCAGATTATTCCTGCGCAGTCAGTTATTGCCAGTGATGCCCGACCCTCGCAGGCTATTCGCAATAGTCGTGGCAGCTCTATGCGGATAGCGCTGGAGCTGGTGAAAGAAGGGCGAGCCCAGGCTTGCGTTAGCGCCGGAAATACCGGCGCGCTGATGGGGCTGTCGAAACTGCTGCTCAAACCTATTGAGGGTATTGAGCGTCCGGCGCTGGTGACGGTGTTACCGCATCAGCAGAAGGGCAAGACGGTGGTGCTCGATTTGGGCGCGAACGTCGACTGTGATAGTACTATGCTGGCTCAGTTTGCCGTGATGGGATCGGTGCTGGCAGAAGAGGTGGTCGGGATCAACACTCCCCGTGTTGCGTTACTGAACATTGGTGAAGAAGAGACCAAAGGCCTGGACAGCATTCGCGAAGCGGCTGAATTGCTCAAACAGGTTCCCTCCATCAACTATATTGGTTATCTCGAGGCCAATGAGTTGTTGACGGGTAAAACGGATGTTCTGGTGTGCGATGGCTTCACCGGAAACGTGACGTTGAAGACCATGGAAGGGGTCGTGCGCATGTTCCTTTCTCTGCTGAAATCTCAGGGAGAAGGTAAAAAAAGCGCCTGGTGGCTGATTTTATTGAAGCGTTGGCTACAAAAGAGCCTGACGCGGCGATTCAGTCACCTCAACCCCGACCAGTATAATGGCGCCTGTCTGTTAGGATTGCGCGGCATCGTGATTAAGAGTCATGGCGCCGCCAATCAGCGAGCATTTGCTGTCGCGATTGAACAGGCAGTGCAGGCGGTGCAGCGACAAGTCCCTCAGCGGATTGCCGCTCGCCTGGAATCTGTATTAGCTAAAAGTGACTGAGCGTACATGTATACGAAGATTTTAGGTACCGGCAGCTACCTGCCAAAACAAGTGCGTACCAACGCCGATCTTGAAAAAATGGTAGATACGTCTGACGAGTGGATTGTCACGCGCACAGGTATCCGTGAACGTCGTATCGCCGCGCCAGACGAAACTGTGTCCACCATGGGCTACGAAGCCGCTCAGCGCGCGCTTGAGATGGCAGGCATTGATAAAGAACAGATCGGCCTTATTGTGGTGGCGACAACGTCTGCCACGCATGCCTTCCCAAGCGCGGCGTGCCAGGTGCAGAACATGCTCGGCATTAAAGGCTGCCCGGCGTTTGACGTTGCCGCAGCGTGTGCGGGCTTCACCTATGCGCTGAGCATCGCCGATCAGTATGTGAAATCGGGCGCGGTGAAATATGCGCTGGTGATTGGCGCTGACGTGCTGGCGCGTACCTGCGATCCAACCGATCGCGGCACGATCATTATTTTTGGCGACGGTGCGGGCGCGGTACTGCTGGGGCGGTCCGACGAGCCGGGCATCATCTCCACGCATCTGCATGCTGACGGTCGCTACGGCGAACTGTTAACGCTGCCTAACGCCGATCGCGTTAATCCGGACAGCTCCATCTACCTGACCATGGCGGGTAACGAGGTGTTCAAGGTGGCCGTCACTGAACTGGCCCACATCGTTGACGAGACGCTGGAAGCAAATAATCTGGACCGCGCCGCGCTCGACTGGCTGGTGCCGCACCAGGCTAACCTGCGTATTATCAGCGCGACGGCGAAGAAGCTGGGCATGTCAATGGATAACGTTGTGGTGACGCTCGATCGTCACGGCAATACCTCTGCGGCATCGGTACCGTGCGCATTTGACGAAGCGGTACGCGATGGACGAATTAAACGGGGCCAACTGGTCTTGCTTGAAGCCTTCGGTGGTGGGTTCACCTGGGGTTCCGCGCTGGTTCGTTTCTAGGATAAGGATTAAAAAATGACGCAATTTGCTTTTGTGTTCCCGGGACAGGGCTCGCAAACCGTTGGGATGTTGTCTGAAATGGCGGCAAACTATCCGGTTATCGAAGAGACTTTCCGTGAAGCTTCTGACGCGCTGGGTTATGATCTGTGGGCGCTGACCCAGCAGGGTCCAGCCGAAGAGCTGAACAAAACCTGGCAGACCCAACCGGCACTGCTGGCTGCCTCCGTTGCGCTGTGGCGCGTATGGCAGCAGCAGGGCGGCAAAGCGCCAGCGTTGATGGCGGGCCACAGCCTCGGCGAATATTCTGCGCTGGTCTGTGCGGGCGTTATTGCCTTCGCTGATGCGGTTCGTCTGGTTGAATTGCGTGGTAAATTCATGCAGGAAGCGGTGCCAGAAGGCACGGGCGGCATGTCTGCCATCATCGGTCTTGATGATGCTTCTATTGCGAAAGCGTGTGAAGAATCTGCTGAAGGTCAGGTGGTTTCTCCGGTAAACTTCAACTCGCCTGGCCAGGTGGTTATTGCCGGTCATAAAGAAGCGGTTGAACGTGCCGGTGCCGCCTGTAAAGCAGCGGGCGCGAAGCGCGCGCTGCCGCTGCCGGTGAGCGTGCCGTCTCACTGTGCTCTGATGAAGCCTGCCGCCGATAAGCTGGCGGTTGAGCTGGAAAAAATGACCTTTAACGCACCGACGATTTCCGTTGTGAATAACGTCGATGTGAAATGCGAAACCGCACCCGACGCTATCCGTAACGCGCTGGTTCGCCAGCTTTACAGCCCGGTGCAGTGGACCAAAACCGTTGAGTTTATGGCGTCTCAGGGCGTTGAACATCTGTACGAAGTTGGCCCTGGTAAAGTTCTCACCGGCCTGACGAAGCGTATTGTTGACACCCTGACGGCCTCGGCGATTAACGAGCCGGAAGCAATGAAAGCGGCACTCTCGCAATAAAAGAGGAATACCATGAGTTTTGAAGGAAAAATTGCCCTGGTGACCGGCGCAAGCCGCGGTATCGGGCGTGCTATTGCTGAAACACTGGTTGCGCGCGGCGCGAAAGTGATCGGGACTGCGACCAGCGAGAAGGGCGCAGAGGCCATCAGCGAGTATCTGGGTGCGAACGGTAAAGGTCTGGTACTGAATGTGACTGAGCCAGCATCTATCGAATCTGTTCTGGAAAATATTCGCGCAGAGTTTGGCGAAGTGGATATTCTGGTCAATAATGCCGGGATCACTCGCGACAACCTGCTGATGCGAATGAAAGATGATGAGTGGAACGATATTATCGAAACCAACCTGTCATCTGTATTCCGTCTGTCAAAAGCGGTAATGCGCGCTATGATGAAAAAGCGTCATGGTCGTATTATCACTGTGGGTTCTGTGGTTGGTACCATGGGAAATGCTGGTCAGGCCAACTACGCTGCGGCGAAAGCAGGTCTGATCGGTTTCAGTAAGTCGCTGGCGCGTGAAGTCGCGTCCCGCGGAATTACTGTAAACGTTGTTGCTCCGGGCTTTATTGAAACGGACATGACGCGTGCGCTGACGGATGATCAGCGTGCGGGTACGCTGGCGGCAGTTCCGGCGGGTCGTCTTGGCGACCCAAAAGAAATCGCCAGCGCGGTTGCATTTTTAGCCTCTGACGAAGCGGGTTACATCACTGGTGAAACCCTCCACGTCAACGGCGGGATGTACATGGTTTAATCACGATCGAAAATATTTGCGTTATTTGGGCAAATGGCCTCAAAATAACGTAAAATCGTGGTAAGACCTGCCGGGATTTAGTTGCAAATTTTTCAACATTTTATACACTACGAAAACCATCGCGAAAGCGAGTTTTGATAGGAAATTTAAGAGTATGAGCACTATCGAAGAACGCGTTAAGAAAATTATCGGCGAACAGCTGGGCGTTAAGCAGGAAGAAGTTGTGAACTCCGCTTCCTTTGTTGAAGACCTGGGCGCAGATTCTCTTGACACCGTTGAGCTGGTAATGGCTCTGGAAGAAGAGTTTGATACTGAGATTCCGGACGAAGAAGCTGAGAAAATCACCACCGTTCAGGCTGCCATTGATTACATCAACGGCCACCAGGCGTAAGTGAACATCTCCAGGCGGTCATTCGACCGCCTGAGTTTTATCTTTTGTAGTCCCACGAATCTCTTTTTTTATCCCTCCCTGGAGGACAAACGTGTCTAAGCGTCGTGTAGTTGTGACCGGACTTGGCATGTTGTCTCCTGTCGGCAATACCGTAGAGTCCACCTGGAAAGCTCTCCTTGCCGGTCAGAGCGGCATCAGCCTAATCGACCATTTCGATACTAGCGCCTATGCAACGAAATTTGCTGGCTTAGTAAAGGATTTTAACTGTGAAGAGATCATCTCGCGCAAAGAACAGCGCAAGATGGATGCCTTCATTCAATATGGAATTGTCGCTGGCGTTCAGGCCATGCAGGATTCTGGCCTTGAGATTACGGAAGAGAACGCTACCCGTATCGGCGCTGCTATCGGCTCCGGGATTGGCGGTCTTGGCCTGATTGAGGAAAACCATACGTCTCTGATGAATGGCGGCCCGCGTAAAATCAGCCCGTTCTTCGTTCCGTCTACGATTGTAAACATGGTGGCAGGTCACCTGACCATTATGTTCGGCCTGCGTGGCCCAAGCATCTCAATCGCGACAGCCTGTACGTCTGGCGTGCATAACATCGGCCAGGCCGCGCGTATTATCGCGTACGGCGATGCAGATGCTATGGTTGCGGGCGGTGCTGAAAAAGCCAGTACCCCACTGGGTGTCGGTGGCTTTGGTGCAGCGCGTGCGCTCTCAACCCGTAACGATAACCCGCAGGCGGCAAGCCGTCCGTGGGATAAAGACCGTGACGGTTTCGTGCTGGGTGACGGTGCGGGCATGATCGTACTGGAAGAGTACGAACACGCGAAAAAACGTGGCGCGAAAATTTATGCTGAAATCGTTGGCTTTGGCATGAGCAGCGATGCGTATCACATGACGTCTCCTCCGGAGAACGGCGCGGGTGCTGCGCTGGCGATGGAAAATGCGATCCGTGATGCGGGCATTACCCCGGCACAGATTGGCTACGTTAACGCGCACGGGACGTCTACTCCTGCGGGCGATAAAGCAGAAGCGCAGGCTGTTAAGTCTATCTTCGGCGAATCTGCCAGCCGCGTAATGGTGAGCTCTACGAAGTCCATGACCGGTCACCTGTTGGGTGCGGCGGGTGCGGTAGAGTCAATCTACTCCATCCTTGCGCTGCGCGATCAGGCTGTTCCGCCAACCATCAACCTGGATAACCCGGATGAAGGTTGTGATCTGGACTTTGTTCCTCACGAAGCGCGTCAGGTTAGCGGTATGGAGTACACCCTGTGTAACTCCTTCGGCTTCGGCGGTACCAATGGTTCTCTGATCTTCAAAAAGATCTGATCCTGACGTTCTGATAGCATCTAAAAAGGTCCGCTTGCCGGGCCTTTTTTATTAAGCCTAATCTTCTTGTCGGCTGCATGACATCCTGCCAGACTAAACGCCCACGCATAAGGAGCCACCATGTTTTTAATCAATGGCCTTGAGCAGGACACGCTGCCTGCCAGCGACAGGGCGATTCAGTTCGGTGATGGTTGCTTTACGACGGCGCGCATTCTGGATGGCGATGTCTGCCTGCTGGAGGCGCACATTCGACGCCTGCAGCACGGCTGTGAAAAGCTAATGATCCCCTTTACGCACTGGGACACACTGCGTCAGGAAATGTGCCAGCTCGCATCAGGTAAGCACAGCGGCGTACTCAAAGTCATCATCAGCCGCGGCAGTGGTGGCCGGGGCTACAGCGCCGCATCGTGTATCAACCCAACGCGTATCCTCTCCGTGTCTGCCTATCCCGCGCATTACTCTCGCTGGCGAGAAGACGGCGTCACGCTGACGCTGAGCCCGGTACGACTGGGGCGAAACCCGATGCTGGCCGGGCTTAAACATCTCAATCGCCTCGAGCAGGTGCTCATTCGTACTCATCTTGAACAGACGGACGCCGATGAGGCGCTGGTTCTTGACAGCGAAGGGTTCATTACGGAATGCTGTGCGGCTAATTTACTCTGGCGGCAGGGGGGAGAGGTGTTCACTCCGTCGCTGGAATACGCTGGCGTAAATGGGTTGATGCGTCAGTTTTGTCTGGAGCAGCTGGCACGCTCTGGCTTTCGCGTTGTCGAAGTTAGCGCAGGAGAAAACGCGCTACAGACTGCCGATGAAGTCATCATCTGCAATGCGCTGATGCCTGTTGTACCCGTCCGTGCGTATGGCCAACAACGCTGGTCTTCGCGCGAACTGTTTCAGTTTTTAGCCCCGATATGTGAGCAAACCAGATAGTCATGAAAAAAATGTTGCGCTTTGTCCTTATCCTCATCGTTGCGCTGGGCGTCGCTGGCGGAGCTGGCGTATGGAAAGTTCGCCAGCTGGCTGACAGCAAGATCCTGGTTAAAGATGAAACGATCTTTACCCTGAAAGCGGGAACCGGCCGTCAGGCGCTGGGGGAACAGCTCTATGGTGACAAGATTATCAATCGTCCACGGGTCTTCCAGTGGCTATTGCGCGTGGAGCCTGAGCTGTCGCATTTCAAAGCCGGTACCTATCGCTTTACGCCGGGAATGACCGTCAGAGAGATGCTGCAGCTGCTGGAAAGCGGCAAAGAAGCCCAGTTCCCCCTGCGGTTTGTGGAAGGGATGCGCCTGAGCGATTACCTCAAACAGCTGCGTGACGCGCCGTATATCAAACATACCTTAAAAGACGATAGCTATCAGACGGTGGCAGAAGCGCTGAAGCTCGAACACCCGGAATGGGTGGAAGGCTGGTTCTGGCCAGACACCTGGATGTACACGGCAGGCACGACCGATGTGGCTATCCTGAAGCGGGCGCACAAAAAAATGGTTGCCGCCGTAGATGCCGCCTGGAAAGGGCGGATGGAAGGATTGCCTTACAGCGATCCGAACCAGTTCGTGACCATGGCCTCGATTATCGAGAAAGAGACGGCCGTCGCCGCCGAGCGCGATCGGGTGGCGTCAGTCTTTATCAACCGTCTGCGCATCGGCATGCGTCTGCAAACCGACCCTACCGTAATCTACGGCATGGGTGAGAGCTACACTGGCAAGATCTCAAGAAAAGATCTGGAGACGCCAACGGCGTATAATACCTACGTGATTAGCGGTTTACCGCCGGGCCCGATTGCCACGCCGAGCGAGGCGTCGCTCAAAGCCGCCGCGCATCCGGCTAAAACACCGTATCTCTATTTTGTGGCTGATGGAAAAGGGGGGCATACCTTTAACACCAACCTTGTCAGCCACAATCGCTCTGTTCAGGACTATCTGAAGGCACTTAAGGAAAAAAATGCGCAGTAAATACATTGTCATTGAGGGACTCGAAGGGGCGGGTAAAACCACCGCCCGCAACGTGGTGGTGGATACGCTGAAATCGCTTGGCGTCGCCGACATGGTCTTCACCCGCGAGCCGGGCGGTACGCAACTTGCGGAGAAACTGCGCAGCCTGGTGCTGGATATTAAATCCGTTGGCGACGAAGTTATCACTGACAAAGCCGAAGTATTAATGTTCTACGCGGCGCGCGTACAGCTGGTTGAGACGGTGATCAAACCCGCCCTGGCCGAGGGCAAGTGGGTGATCGGTGACCGTCACGATCTGTCGACTCAGGCCTATCAGGGCGGAGGACGCGGTATCGACCAGACAATGCTGGCCACGTTGCGTAATGCCGTATTAGGTGATTTTCGCCCCGACCTGACGCTCTATCTGGATGTGACCCCGGAAGTGGGCCTCAAGCGTGCCCGCGCGCGCGGCGAGCTGGACCGCATTGAACAAGAGTCGTTTGATTTCTTTAACCGCACCCGCGCGCGCTATCTTGAGCTGGCCGCACAGGACAGCTCAATTTGTACCATTGATGCGACGCAGTCCCTGGACGACGTTACGCGCGACATTCAGCACACCATTACGCAGTGGGTGCAGGAGAAGCAGGCATGAAATGGTATCCATGGTTGCGCCCACACTTTGAACAGCTGATCGGCAGCTATCAGGCGGGTCGGGGGCATCATGCGTTACTGATTCAGGCATTGCCAGGAATGGGCGATGATGCGCTCATTTACGCTATCACCCGTTTCCTGATGTGTCAGCAGCCGGAAGGGCATAAAAGCTGCGGTAAATGCCGTGGCTGTCAGCTGATGCAGGCGGGCACACATCCTGACTACTACACGCTTGAGCCGGAGAAGGGGAAAAGCGCGCTCGGTATCGATGCCGTGCGGGAAGTCAGTGAAAAATTGTACGAACACGCGCGGCTGGGCGGCGCTAAAGTGGTCTGGCTTAAAGACGCCACGCAGCTGACCGAGGCGGCAGCTAACGCCCTGCTGAAAACCCTGGAAGAGCCGCCGGTAAAAACGTGGTTTTTCCTCTCGTGCCGTGACCCGGGACGATTGCTGGCGACGTTGCGCAGCCGTTGTCGTCTTCATCACCTCGCGGTGCCTCAGGAATCGTGGGCGCTGAGCTGGCTTGAGCGTGAGGTGACAACGTCACCAGAGAGCGCGCTGACCGCCTTGCGCCTGAGCAGCGGCGCGCCTGCTGCGGCGCTGGCATTACTGCAGCCTGACGTCTGGTCTGAGCGCGAAACGCTCTGCCGGGCCCTGGATGCCTCACTAAACAGTCAGGACTGGCTAAGTTTACTGCCTGCGCTTAACAGCGATCGGGCCGTTGAGCGTCTGCACTGGCTGGCCTCCTTGCTGCTGGATGCGCTCAAAATCCAGCAAGGGGCAACGCTTCTGACTAACCCGGATGCGTGGCTGCTGGTGAATACGCTGGCGAACCGCCTCTCAGGAAAGACTCTTCACGCGATGCTCCATGAAATTTGCCAGAGTCGTGAACAGCTTTTAACCGTGACGGGTCTAAATCGCGAGCTTTTACTGACCGACCAGCTACTGCGTATCGAACATTACCTGCAACCCGGCGTCACACCGCCTGTTTCCCATCTCTGAGAGAGACATTATGTTTTTAGTCGACTCACACTGCCATCTTGATGGCCTGGATTATCAATCCCTTCATAAAAACGTGGATGACGTGCTGGCAAAAGCCGCCGCCCGCGATGTGAAATTCTGCCTTGCGGTAGCGACGACGCTGCCGGGCTACCGCTCCATGCGTCAGCTGGTGGGCGTTCGCGATAACGTGGTGTTCTCCTGCGGCGTGCACCCGTTGAATCAGGACGAGGCGTACGACGTTGAGGATCTGCGCCGACTGGCGGCAGAAGAGGGCGTGGTGGCGATGGGCGAGACCGGGCTGGACTATTTTTACACGCCGGAAACCAAACCGCGCCAGCAGGCGTCCTTCCGCAACCATATTCGCATTGGCCGGGAGCTGAACAAACCGGTTATCGTCCACACCCGCGACGCGCGTGCGGATACCCTGACGATCCTCCGGGAAGAAAACGTGACGGATTGCGGTGGCGTACTACACTGTTTCACAGAAGACAGAGAAACGGCGGGTAAGCTGCTTGATTTGGGGTTTTATATCTCGTTTTCGGGGATCGTGACGTTCCGTAACGCTGAGCAGCTCCGTGATGCTGCGCGTTATGTTCCGCTCGATCGCATTCTGGTGGAGACAGATTCTCCGTATCTCGCCCCGGTACCGCATCGCGGTAAAGAGAACCAGCCCGCTATGACGAGAGATGTGGCTGAGTACATGGCCGTACTGAAGGGCGTCAGCATTGACGAACTGGCCCGCGTGACGACGGAAAACTTCTCCACGCTGTTCCATATTGATCCCGCCCGCCTGCAATCTCTCTGATACACCTGTTTTTTTTAGGCTCGTAATTAATAGGTAAAGCGAGTAAAGTTCACCGCCTCATTTGGGGCGGTGAGGGTGTTTTTAGACACATCCGGACATGCTTTTTGTAAATAACTGAAAGTTTTTCGACCGCCTTAAGCTGAAACGTGATAGCCGTCAAACAAACTCAGAGGGAATTATTTTACTCTGTGTAATAAATAAAGGGCGCTTAGATGTCCTGTCCACGGCACGGTACTCCCCCCGGGCCAATGCGTGAAAGCGTAAAAAAAGCACAAATACTCAGGAGCACTCTCAATTATGTTTAAGAATGCATTTGCTAACCTGCAAAAGGTCGGTAAATCGCTGATGCTGCCAGTATCCGTACTGCCTATCGCAGGTATCCTGCTGGGTGTCGGTTCTGCTAACTTCAGCTGGCTGCCAGCCGTAGTGTCCCACGTGATGGCCGAAGCAGGCGGTTCTGTCTTTGCTAACATGCCACTGATCTTCGCGATCGGTGTGGCTCTGGGCTTCACCAATAACGACGGCGTTTCTGCGCTGGCTGCAGTGGTTGCCTACGGCATCATGGTGAAAACCATGGCTGTGGTTGCGCCGCTGGTTCTGCATTTACCGGCAGAAGAGATCGCCGCGAAACACCTGGCGGACACCGGTGTTCTGGGCGGTATCATCTCCGGTGCGATTGCAGCGTATATGTTTAACCGCTTCTATCGCATCAAGCTGCCTGAGTATCTGGGCTTCTTCGCGGGCAAGCGTTTCGTTCCGATCATCTCTGGTCTGGCAGCGATTTTCACTGGCGTGATCCTGTCCTTCATCTGGCCACCGATCGGTTCCGCTATCCAGACCTTCTCTCAGTGGGCGGCTTACCAGAACCCGGTTGTGGCGTTTGGTATCTACGGCTTCATCGAGCGTTGCCTGGTGCCATTCGGTCTGCACCACATCTGGAACGTTCCATTCCAGATGCAGATTGGTGAATTCACCAACGCAGCAGGCCAGGTATTCCACGGCGATATCCCACGTTACATGGCGGGTGACCCAACTGCAGGTAAACTGTCTGGTGGCTTCCTGTTCAAAATGTACGGTCTGCCGGCAGCGGCGATTGCTATCTGGCACTCTGCTAAGCCAGAGAACCGTGCAAAAGTGGGCGGTATCATGATCTCCGCAGCGCTGACCTCGTTCCTGACCGGTATCACCGAGCCGATCGAGTTCTCCTTCATGTTCGTTGCGCCGATCCTGTACGTTATCCACGCGATTCTGGCGGGCCTGGCGTTCCCAATCTGTATCCTGCTGGGTATGCGTGACGGTACGTCCTTCTCTCACGGTCTGATCGACTTCATCGTTCTGTCCGGTAACAGCAGCAAACTGTGGCTGTTCCCAATCGTGGGTGCGTGCTATGCCGTCGTTTACTACACCATCTTCCGCGTGCTGATTAAAGCACTGGACCTGAAAACTCCGGGTCGTGAAGATGCGACAGAAGACAGCAAAGCTGGCGCGACCAGCGAAATGGCTCCGGCACTGGTCGCAGCGTTCGGCGGTAAAGAGAACATCACTAACCTGGACGCGTGCATCACTCGTCTGCGTGTGAGCGTTGCCGACGTAGCGAAAGTAGACCAGCCGGGTCTGAAAAAACTGGGCGCAGCGGGCGTAGTTGTTGCAGGTTCTGGTGTACAGGCAATCTTCGGTACCAAATCCGATAACCTGAAAACCGAAATGGATGAGTACATCCGCAGCAACTAAGTTGTGACCTGGGGAGACTAAGGCAGCCGAATGGCTGCCTTTTTTATTACTGCGGTTTGTGGTGCCGGGTGGCGGCTGCGCCTTACCCGGCCTACGTCACTCAGAAGTCGTAGCTCGCGCTTACCGAGACGTTCAGCGGCGCGCCATAAACCACATAAGAGCCGACGTAATCGTAATACTCTTTGTCGAACAGGTTGTTGACGTTCGCCTGAACAGCAAAATCTTTGGTGACCTGATAACGGCTGAACAGGTTAACCAGCCCGTAGCTGCCTTGCTCCGCACGGGAACGTCCTGCCGGGCCGCCTTCCACGTCCGTCCACACTTTGTTCTGCCAGTTTACGCCTCCGCCCACGGCCAGCGCTGGCAGCATTGGCAACTGATAACGTGTAAACAGTTTCATGGTCGTGCGCGGCTGATCGGCGCTGACGGTGTTGCCATTCTTATCTTCAGCAATGTAGCGTGTCGCGCCGAAGGTCAATTGCCAGCTATCGGTCAGCGCACCGTTCAGCTCGAACTCAATCCCTTTGCTCACGACGCCGTCCAGGGATTGATATATCGACTCACCGCTCGGCATGTAGGTATAGGTATTGTTTGCCACGTTATCCTGCTCAATGCGGAAAATCGCCAGCGAGGTGGTCAGACGGGTATTGAACCAGTCTGCCTTCACACCGGCTTCGTAGCTTTTGCCCGTGGTCGGGTCGAGATAGCGTCCGCTGGCGTTACGCTTGTCCTGCGGCTGGAAGATGGAGGTATAGCTGACGTAGGTCGACCAGTCTTCATTGATGTCGTAGACCACGCCCGCGTAGGGCGTTACGTCATCTTTAGTGCTTTCCAGACGGGTGTTCGGGGAGCCCGCTGGGTTATAGCGAATATTATAGTTGGTATAACGCGCGCCGAGGATCAGATGCAGCGGGTCGGCGAGCGAGAAGCGGGCGGAGGTATACGCTGAGGACTGGCGGATGTCGTCCTGGCTGTAGAGCTTCCACGGCGTCCACTGCGGGTCGGCAATGTTCCCGTTCCAGTTCTTAAAGTTACCTACATCAACCATGCCATAAACCGCGTCAGGCATGGTGTTGTCGTAATGGTTACGCTGGCGGCTGAAGCTGCCGCCGAACATCATTTCGTGCTGGCGGCCAAAGAGATCGAAACCACCGCGCAGGAAAGCGTCCACCGCATCCTGTTTACGTTCTCCACGGTTCCAGCCGCCGTAGCCCACCATACCCGCGCCGGTCTCTTTATCCGGATAACCGGACATATACATCAGCTTGCTGTCGAAGTTGGTCTCCGCGTGCATGCCGTTGACGTGCGCCTCCCAGCCGTTATCGAAACGCTGGGTCAGGTTAGCGAAGATGCGGGTGCTGTCCTTGTCCGAGTAGGCCCAGTCAGGCGCGACGGTCTGGCTACGATTGTAATGGGTTTTGCTCCCGTCGCTGTACCAGGTCGGCAGTCCGCCCCAGGTTGGGTCGTCGGTGTTACTTTCCTGATACTCATACCCCACAGAGAGGGTAGTGCTGTCGGTGACATCCGCATCCATCACGCCGTAGAGGAATTTCTTCCGATAGTGATAGTTATCCACGAAGCTGTCGTTATCCTGATAACCCGTAATCAGGCGGCCCCGCACCTTACCGGACTCCACCAGCGGCGCCTGCAAATCCAGCACGTAGCGCTGCTTGTCCCAGCTGCCGTAGCTGGCCGAGACATTCCCTTTGAATTCATTACTGTCAGCATGTTTACGCACCATATTGACGTACGCCGCCGGGTTACCCGTACCGGACATCAGGCCGGTTGCGCCGCGTACCACTTCGATACGGTCGTAGATCGCGGTATCGGCGGCGGTATCGCCAAAGTTCCACACCTCGCTGATGGAGGTAGGAAGGTCGTCATAGGCGTAGTTGCTAACGAAGAACCCGCGTGAGTAAAACACGGTACGATCGCTGTCCTGCACCTGCGCCGTTACGCCCGTGGTGTTGGTTAACACCTGACCGATGGACTGCAGGTTCTGATCGACCATGCGCTGCTGGCTAATCACGCTGACGGACTGTGGGATATCGCGGGGAACCAGCAGCAGTTTGGTGCCGGTGGTGGTGGTTTTTACACTGTAATCCTGAGCCTGGTTTGCGGAAGGATCCTGTGTATTGTCAAAACCTTCGTCTACGATGACGGTATCTTCGGCTGGTGATGCAGCGAAAGCGGTGGCTGGCGTCAATGCCATAGCAATGCAGGCTGCCAGCAACGAAGGCGTTGCGACAGGCTGATGTTGCCCATCCCTGGTGTGATTAATGAAAGACATTATCAAACCCTTATAACGGTGAAGAGGGTATGCGTCAGTCCCGCAGAAACGGGCTGGCGTCGTTTTCTATGTTAAAAATGCGCATGAAAATGCAAATGCGAAATATACGCATTGCTATTAATGCTGTAAACAGATGTGTCGACCGGAACTGAAATAATGTTTCAGCCCGTTGAGGCATACGAGCGGTCACTCTTCACGCAGCTGATGAACATTCAGGAAAGAAATCGAGGGAGGAGGTTGAAAGGACAGGAGAAACTCGCTCATACTCTTGAATTGTGTCACACACCGATCCCGGGAGTGTGTTTACAGCGGACGCATTGCGCCAGATTAAACAAAAAAGGAAAAGGTCATGGCTGAAGAAACGATTTTCAGTAAAATTATCCGCCGCGAAATTCCGTCGGATATCGTCTATCAGGATGAACTGGTGACGGCTTTCCGGGACATTTCCCCTCAGGCCCCGACGCACATCCTTATCATTCCCAATATTCTGATTCCGACTGTAAACGACGTAAAAACCGAGCATGAAGTGGCGTTAGGTCGTATGCTGACGGTGGCCGCGAAAATCGCTGAACAGGAAGGGATTGCAGAAGACGGTTACCGTTTGATCATGAACTGCAACCGTCATGGTGGCCAGGAAGTTTATCATATTCACATGCATCTGCTGGGTGGACGTCCTCTGGGGCCGATGCTGGCACATAAAGGTCTTTGACATGCTTAAAGGGCGTATTGCAGCGCTGGTAATGACGATGATGATTGTGGGGTGCAGTTCGCATCCGGCGATCCCCGTGAATGATGAACAGACGCTGGTCATGGAATCCTCCGTGCTTGCCGCGGGCATTACGGCGCAACAGCCCGCGTTGACCATCAGTGAAATCAACTCATCTGCCTCCTCTACGCTCTTTAATGAAAGACACGAACCCGTGACGGTGCACTACCGTTTTTTCTGGTATGACGTAAGAGGTCTTGAAATGCATCCGCTGGAGGCGCCGCGCAGCGTCACCATTCCGGCCAGGTCGTCGGTAACGCTCTATGGCAGCGCCAACTATCTGGGTGCACATAAGGTGAGACTTTATCTTTATCTCTGAGGGGTGAACCTTGATTAATAATTTGAGCCGCTATGCGCTCGTGACAGCTTTCGCTCTGTTTCTCGCAGGGTGTGTGACCCGAACTGAACAGCCAGCGCCTGTGGAAGAGGCTAAACCGGGTACTGAACAGCCGACGCCGCCAACGCAGCAGCAGCCAACCGTGCCGTCTGTACCGTCTATTCCGTCACAGCCAGGCCCGATTGAACACCCGGACCAGACGTCACAGCCCACGCCGCGCGTGCGCCATTACGACTGGAACGGGGCCATGCAGCCGATGGTCGGCAAAATGCTGCAGGCGCAGGGCGTGACGGCGGGCAGCGTGTTGCTGGTCGACAGCGTCAACAACCGTACCAACGGTTCGCTGAACGCGGGTGAAGCGACGGAAACCCTGCGCAATGCTCTGGCTAACAACGGCAAGTTTACGCTGGTCTCGGCTCAGCAGCTCGCGGTCGCCAAGCAGCAGCTGGGCCTGTCGCCGCAGGATAGCCTCGGCACGCGCAGCAAGGCGATCGGCATTGCCCGTAACGTTGGCGCACAGTATGTCCTGTACTCTAACGCCACCGGTAACGTGAATACCCCAGCCCTGCAGATGCAGCTGATGCTGGTTCAGACAGGCGAAATTATCTGGTCAGGTAAAGGTGCGGTTACGCAACAATGACAGCACGCGTGAAGAGATTCTGACGCGCTATTTTCCTCAGTACCGCCTTATCGCGCCGCAGGCCCATTCCGGGCTTGGCGGCGCGAGTTGCATTATAGAGCAGGGCGAACGACGTCTGGTCTTGCGGCAAAATCACGACCCCTTTGCGCCTTCCTCCCATTTCCGTCGTCAGTTTCGTGCCCTGAGACGCCTTCCGGCGGGTCTCGTGCCTGCCCCTCGTTTTTTCAGACAGGGCTGGATGGCCGTCGACTATCTTGAGGGTGACGTTAAAAGCGCGCTGCCGGACACGCCGGAGCTTGCGGCGATGCTGTATCATCTGCACCGGCAGCCGCGCCTGGGATGGCGAATTACGTTATTCCCGCTGCTTGAGCACTACTGGCAGCAGGCCCTGCCTGACAGGCGTACTCCAGTGTGGCTGGCACATCTCAAGCGGCTGCGTAAAACGGGCGAGCCGCAGCCGATTCGGCTCTCGCCGCTGCACATGGATGTTCATGCCGGAAATATTGTGCATACGTCAGCGGGCATCAGGCTTATCGACTGGGAGTATGCCGGAGATGGCGATGTGGCGCTGGAGCTGGCGGCAGTCTGGGCGGAGAGTGACGCCGCGCGGCAGATGCTCATCAGGGACTACGCCCGACTGGCACATATTGACCCCGACGCGCTGAAGCGTCAGGTCAGACGCTGGCGACCCTGGGTCGTGATGTTAATGGCTGGCTGGTTTGAAATGCGCTATCGGCAGTCCAGAGACAAACAATTTATTGCGCTGGCAGACCATGCCTGGCGTCAGTTACAAACTAAAGGATAAGAGAGGTGGATGTGGGTCCAGTCATGTTGGATGTAGAAGGGTTTGAGCTGGATGCGGAGGAGCGCGAAATTCTGGCGCATCCGCTGGTGGGTGGCCTGATCCTGTTTACCCGCAACTATCACGATCCGGCGCAGCTGCGCGAGCTGGTGCGTCAGATCCGCGCCGCGTCGCGTAACCATCTGGTGGTGGCCGTCGATCAGGAAGGCGGACGCGTGCAGCGTTTTCGCGAAGGGTTTACCCGCCTGCCCGCCGCCCAGTCTTTTACCGCGCTGCTCGGCACGGAAGAGGGTGGAAAACTGGCGCAGGAGGCCGGCTGGCTGATGGCCAGCGAAATGATTGCCATGGATATCGACATCAGCTTTGCCCCGGTGCTGGATGTAGGGCATATCAGCGCTGCCATTGGCGAGCGCTCATACCATGAAGATCCGCGTATTGCGCTGGCAGTGGCAACCCGGTTCATCGACGGCATGCACGACGCAGGAATGAAAACCACCGGGAAACACTTCCCGGGCCACGGGGCAGTGACGGCAGATTCCCACAAAGAGACGCCGCGCGATCCGCGCCCGGAAGCGGAGATCCGCGCCAAAGATATGTCAGTTTTCCAGTCGCTTATCACCGGCAACAAGCTGGATGCCATTATGCCCGCGCACGTGATTTACAGCGACGTTGATCCGCGTCCTGCCAGCGGCTCTCCGCACTGGCTGAAAACCGTTCTGCGTCAGGAGCTGGGCTTCAACGGCGTGATTTTCTCTGACGATTTATCCATGGAAGGGGCGGCGATCATGGGCAGCTACGCTGAGCGCGGTCAGGCGTCGCTGGATGCAGGTTGCGATATGATCCTGGTCTGCAATAATCGTAAAGGTGCCGTTAGCGTGCTGGATAACCTGTCGCCGATCAATGCAGAGCGTGTTACACAATTGTATCATAAAGGTTCATTTAGCCGTCAGGAGCTGATGGATTCGGCGCGCTGGAAGACGGTCAACGCCCGGCTTGAAGACCTGAATGAGCGCTGGCAGGCACATAAAGCCAGCCTGTAAACCCTCCCGGAAGGCGTAGCGTGGTGAGAAGACGATGATCATCTATTTACACGGTTTTGACTCAAACAGCCCTGGTAATCATGAGAAGGTGCTGCAGCTGCAGTTTATCGATCCGGATGTACGGTTGATCAGCTACAGCACGCGCCATCCGAAGCATGATATGCAGCATCTGCTCAAAGAGGTGGACAAAATGCTGCAGCTCAACGTCGACGACCGCCCGTTGATCTGCGGCGTGGGGCTGGGCGGCTACTGGGCGGAGCGCATTGGCTTCCTGTGCGACATTCGCCAGGTGGTGTTCAATCCTAACCTGTTCCCGAACGAGAACATGGAAGGCAAAATTGACCGCCCGGAAGAGTATGTCGATATTGCGACCAAGTGCGTCAGCAATTTTCGTGAGAAAAACCGCGACCGCTGCCTGGTGATCCTCTCCCGTAATGATGAAGCGCTCAACAGCCATCGGGCAGCAGAATTGTTACATCATTACTATGAGATCGTCTGGGACGAAGAACAGACCCACAAGTTCAAAAACATCTCCCCGCATCTGCAGCGTATCAAAGCGTTTAAAACGCTGGGTTAACCCTACACCCGCAGGCATCAAAGCCCGGCCGCGAAAGCGTACCGGGCTTTCTTTTTGACCAGAATTGTCTACTTTTAAGCCATCAAAACTTGATGCATATCAATTTTGGTATGACCAATGCGCCTGACGTGGTATTCTCAATGCACCTGAATGGTTTCAGTGCTGTAACCTGTTGTTAATTAAGGGTTATTTTTATAACTTTTAATTAACAATTGGTTAATAATTTGAGGGGGTCACGTTGACTACGCCATTGAAAAAGATAGTGATTGTAGGCGGTGGTGCTGGCGGGCTGGAGCTGGCTACACAGCTGGGCAAGAAGCTGGGTCGCGGTAAAAAAGCCAAAATTACGCTGGTGGATCGTAACCACAGCCACCTGTGGAAACCGCTGCTGCATGAAGTGGCAACCGGTTCTCTGGATGAGGGCGTGGACGCGCTCAGCTATCTGGCACACGCGCGCAACCATCATTTCCAGTTCCAGCTGGGCTCGGTGGTGGACATCAACCGTGAAAGCAAAACCATCACCCTGGCAGAGCTGCGCGATGAAAAAGGGGAGTTGCTGGTTCCTGAGCGTAAACTGGCGTATGACACGCTGGTCATGGCGCTGGGCAGTACCTCCAACGATTTCAACACGCCGGGCGTGAAAGAGCACTGTATCTTCCTCGATAACCCGCACCAGGCGCGTCGTTTCCATCAGGAAATGCTGAACCTGTTCCTGAAGTACACCAGCAATATGGGTGCGAACGGTAAGGTGAATATCGCCATTGTCGGCGGCGGCGCGACGGGCGTTGAGCTGTCTGCGGAGCTGCACAATGCGGTGAAACAGCTGCACAGCTACGGTTACAAAGGGTTAACTAACGAAGCGCTGAACGTCACGCTGGTTGAAGCCGGTGAACGCATTCTGCCTGCGCTGCCTCCGCGAATTTCCGGTGCGGCGCACAATGAGCTCACCAAACTGGGCGTGCGGGTGCTGACGCAAACCATGGTGACCAGCGCCGACGAAGGCGGTCTGCACACCAAAGACGGCGAGTATATCAAAGCGGATCTGATGGTCTGGGCGGCAGGTATCAAAGCGCCTGACTTTATGAAAGAGATCGGCGGTCTGGAAACGAACCGCATTAACCAGCTGGTAACCGAGCCAACGCTGCAAACCACGCGTGACCCTGAAATCTTTGCTATCGGCGACTGTGCCTCCTGCGCGCGTCCTGAAGGTGGGTTTGTGCCTCCGCGCGCGCAGGCCGCTCACCAGATGGCAAGCCTGGTGCTGCACAACATTCTGGCGCAGTACAAAGGCAAGCCAATGAAGGCCTATGTCTACAAAGACCATGGTTCACTGGTGTCGCTGTCAAACTTCTCTACCGTCGGCAGCCTGATGGGCAACCTGATGCGCGGCTCGATGATGGTGGAAGGGCGTATCGCTCGCTTCGTGTATATCTCCCTGTACCGTATGCACCAGATTGCGCTGCACGGCTACTTCAAAACCGGGCTGATGATGCTGGTGGGCAGAATCAACCGCGTGATCCGTCCGCGTCTGAAGCTGCACTAATCTTTCACTCCCTCCGGACTCTCCGGAGGGAGTTTTTAGCATTTCATGCTGTAGATCACAGTTTGACTGCTTAAGAGTTCTCCTAAATAGAATATATCTCCTCGCTATGCCCCTTTTTTGATCCTTTATCTGATTGGCGAAGCGTTGCCTCCATTGCAAAATTGTTACCAATAGCAACAAAGGAGGAAGTCCCGTGAATAAATCAATGTTGGCGGGTATAGGGATTGGCGTCGCGGCTGCGTTAGGTGTGGCTGCCATTGCCAGTCTCAACGTATTAGATCGCGGCCCGCAGTATGCACAGGTGGTTTCTGCTACACCGATTAAAGAAACCGTGAAAACCCCTCGTCAGGAGTGCCGCAACGTCTCCGTGACGCACCGTCGTCCTGTCCAGGATGAAAACCGCATTGCCGGTTCTGTTCTGGGGGCGGTAGCGGGTGGCGTGATTGGTCACCAGTTTGGCGGCGGCCGGGGTAAAGATGTGGCGACCGTGGTCGGCGCGCTGGGGGGCGGCTATGCCGGTAACCAGGTGCAGGGCGCGATGCAGGATAATGATACCTACACCACGACTCAGCAACGCTGCAAAACCGTCTATGACAAGTCGGAAAAAATGCTGGGCTATGACGTGACGTACAAAATTGGCGATCAGCAGGGCAAAATCCGCATGGATAAAGACCCGGGCACGCAAATTCCACTGGATGGAAATGGCCAGCTGGTTCTGAATAACAAAGTGTAAAAAAGATGTTCTCTGAATTTAGCTCCTCATGCGCTCAGGCTGAGGAGCTTTTTTTTGCGTCAGATTTTCAGTAGCTCAGGCCACAGCCGCAGCGTGGTGTCGCTAATATGCTGCAGTTTTTCCAGCGTGGCCCCTTCACGGGCGCTGATCGACATCCCCTGCAAAATACAGCTCAGGTATTGCGCCAGCAGCTGAGGGTTGCACTGCGCGGGGATTTCACCGCGCTGCTGGCGCTGAGCCAGAAATGCGCTGAGCGTCTCCTCCTGCATGGCATGCCGCGATTTCACCGTATTGGCAATCTCTTTAGAGGACGCCGCAAGGGTGGCTGAGGTGTTAATCATAAAGCAGCCCGCAGGCGTATCTTTACTGGTGAAACAGGTCGCGACGGCAGTGAAATAGTCGCGAAGCGCCTGTTCAACGCTTTTCTCTTCACAGAACAGCTGGGCTTCGTGTTTCGCCGCAAAGCGCGAAATGTATCTGTCCAGCACCGCCCTGAACAGCCCCTCTTTATTGGTAAATTCGGCATACAGCGTTGGCGCTTTGGCTCCGGTGGCTTCTACCAGATCGGAAAGCGAGGTTGCTTCATACCCATGTTGCCAGAAGAGAGTCATGGCCTTATCAAGCGCTGCATCCCTGTCAAACACTTTTGGTCGGCCACGGCTTTTCTTCGCACAACTCGTGACATCGGTTGTCATTTGCCGTTGGTCCTCTGTTGGTTTGGTGAACGACCATTATAAAAATAAACACAACCCACCACCAGTGCTGAATGCTTAAAAATAAATTAATCATATATGTATGAAAAATAAGAATTTTAAAATTAAGTTAACGCTCGTTATAAAAATATGTTGACGCGTGACCTGGATCACATTTATGATTTACCTATCGATCGTTAACTAAATGATTAACGACCTCCAAATTCATCTGCTAAAGGTAAACATCATGAAAAACGTAAAAACCCTCATCGCTGCCGCTGTTCTGAGTTCACTCTCTTTTGCAAGCTTTGCTGCTGTACAGGTGCAATCCACCCCTGCTGACCAGCATAAAGTCGGGACAATCTCTGCGTCTGCCGGTACTAACCTGAGTTCACTGGAAGATCAGCTGGCGCAAAAAGCGCAAGAGATGGGTGCTAAATCTTACCGCATCACCTCTGTGACCGGTCCTAACACCCTGCACGGCACGGCTGTCATCTACAAATAAGCCGGGCATAAACCCTCATTTATGCCACTGCAATAAAAAAAGGCCCTGCTCAGCAGGGCCTTTTTTTATTTCTGATTTACATCGACTGCGGGACGACGCCGTGATGCCGGGTGACGTCGGTCGGCATGCCTGACCGCGCTTCCATCGCCCGCTCCATCACTACGCTATTGGTATTCGCGTTCGTTTTGAAGCTTACCATCGCGGCATTCAGGTTAATGGGCAGCGTCTGCGGATCGTCGCCAATGTTTTTCGATAACGGCTGGTGAATCTCAACCAGCCGCACGCCGCCCGGCTCCTCAGAAACCTTAATCGGCGTATTGATAATATTCACTTTGGTTCCCGGCGTAACGACGTTAAACAGCGTTTTGATATCGTCATCGCGCAGACGAATACAGCCGGAGCTGACGCGCATGCCGATGCCAAAGTCCGCATTCGTGCCGTGCAGCAGGTAGACACCGCCGTATGCCGCCAGGCGGATCGCGTGGTGCCCCATCGGGTTATCCGGGCCTGCCGGCACCACGGCAGGAAGATCGATGCCCTGGGCCTTATAACGGGCACGAATATTGGCCGTCGGGGTCCAGGTTGGATTCGCGCGTTTATCCGAGACGGTCGTGACCATCGTCGGCGTCAGGGTGTCGCCGCCCAGCTGACCAATCCCAATTGGATAGACGGTCACCTCATTTTTACCCGGCGGGTAATAGTACAGACGCAGCTCCGCCAGATTTATAACGATCCCCTCACGCGGAGCGTCCGGCAGAATAGCCTGTAACGGGATAGTCAACACGCTGCCCGCGCGCGGGACGTACGGGTCGACGCCAGGGTTCGCCTGCAGCAGGGCCAGAAAACCGACGTTATATTTTTTGGCAATGGCTTCCAGTGAACCGCCATTATTTTCAACCACATGAAAGCGGTTTTCCCCCACCACCTTGCTGCCGGGCGGAGGAAGGGGCCAGGTATTTGCGCGAGCGGGAAGCGCAACCGCGAGGGTGGCTGCCAGCGCAAACAGGGTTAACCAGCGAGTAAAACGCGAAGAGGTCATCATCACCATAATCCATGTAAATGATAAGGTTATTGTTTTATAAGGGGTTAAACATAATTATGGCGAATGGGTGTGTCGGGAAGATCGGGTGAAGTGCAAAGAGTTTGTAAATTGTCCCCCCGTAGCGCTGGGCTAACAGGGGAAGGAATCCCCATAAAATAATGCCTGCACGGACGACCCCCTCTCCCTTGAGGGAGAGGGCTGGGGTGAGGGGGAACATACGGCTCTGGTGGTCATTCCGTTCACTTTATGTTCCTTGCTACTCTGTAACGACATGACCTGTGAACGTGCCAGGGTGGCTCAATCGCCACCACCGTGGCGACCCGGGCTCCCGGCGGTAAATCGCCGCTACGCGGATTGTTCGCCCCATCCCTGGGGCTTACCCCTTCGGGGACAGCGCAAGCGCTGTACAAAATTGCTCCCGGCAATTTTGTCTTCGGCTTATTCCTTCCGGCTTATCGGGGACGGGCGGAGGTAACATCCCTGTAAAGCCCGCCCTCTCGGCGCATCCCTGCGCCTCGCCCCGGCCTGCAGGAAACGCCTCAGCGATTTACAGCCGGACCAGGGTGTCGCTATAAGCTATTCATTTTCCGGAAGCAACTTTCATCGCTTCCGGTTAATAAACTACATGAAATTCCTCAGGTAACAGGGGAAAGGGAGGTTATGCGATCGCGTTCTCTTCCAGCTGACGCATAAAGTGACGCACCCAGTCCATGCGGGTTTTGCGCTCCGTCAGCTCCTGGGTAAATTTCAGACGGGTTGGACCATCCAGACGGAAATGCTGCGGCTGTTTTTGCAGCAGGCCAATCAGCCACATCGGGTTGACGTGGTTCTTCTCCGCGAACTCAATCACGCCGCCTTTTTCGTTGCCTTCAAGCTTGCGAATGCCCAGCTTCTGCGCCTGCTGGCGCAGGCGAGCGATATCCAGCAGATTTCGCGCCGCATCGGGCAGCAGGCCAAAGCGGTCGATCAGCTCAACCTTAATCTCTTCCAGTTCGTTTTCCGTCTTCGCACTGGCGATACGCTTGTAGAATGAGAGACGGGTATTCACGTCCGGAATGAAATCGTCCGGCAGCAGGGAAGGCATACGCAACTCGACCTCGGTCTGCTGGCTGGTGAGATCTTCCAGCGACGGCTCGCGTCCGGCCTTCAGGGCGTCAACCGCGTTTTCCAGCAGTTCCATATAGAGCGAGAAGCCGATGGTCTCCATCGAGCCGCTCTGGTCTTCACCCAGCAGTTCACCGGCACCGCGGATCTCGAGATCGTGCGTGGCCAGCGCAAAGCCTGCGCCAAGGTCTTCCAGTGAGGCGATGGCTTCCAGACGCTTTTGCGCGTCGGTGGTCATCGCTTTCGGATGCGGCGTCAGCAGCCAGGCGTAGGCCTGATGGTGCGAACGCCCGACGCGGCCGCGCAGCTGGTGCAGCTGCGCCAGACCAAAGTGATCCGCGCGTTCGATAATAATCGTGTTCGCGGTCGGGATATCAATACCGGTTTCAATGATGGTGGTACACACCAGCACGTTGAAGCGCTGGTGGTGGAAATCATTCATCACCCGCTCCAGCTCGCGCTCGCGCATCTGCCCGTGACCGATAGCGATACGCGCTTCCGGCACCAGCTCCGCCAGCCTGTCCGCCGCTTTTTGAATGTTTTCTACGTCGTTGTAGAGATAGTACACCTGGCCGCCGCGCAGCACTTCACGCAGGATCGCTTCGCGCACCACCAAATTGTCGTACTCGCGGACAAAGGTTTTTACCGCCAGACGGCGCGCCGGCGGCGTGGCGATAATCGACAGATCGCGCATGCCGCTCATTGCCATGTTCAGGGTTCGCGGGATAGGCGTTGCGGTCAGGGTCAGGATATCGACGTCGGCGCGCATCGCTTTGATGCGCTCTTTGTGGCGCACCCCGAAGCGGTGCTCTTCGTCGACGATCAGCAGCCCCAGATCTTTCCACTTCACATCGCTTTGCAGCAGCTTGTGGGTGCCGATCAGAATGTCGATTTTACCCTCGCTGGCCTGTTCCAGAATCTGGGTCTGTTCTTTGGTACTGCGAAAACGCGAGAGCATCTCGATACGTACCGGCCAGTTGGCGAAACGGTCGCGGAAGTTGTCGAAGTGCTGCTGAGCGAGCAGGGTGGTCGGCACCAGCACCGCCACCTGCTTGTTGTTTTCCACCGCAAGGAAGGCGGCGCGCATCGCCACTTCGGTTTTGCCGAAGCCGACGTCGCCGCAGACTAAGCGGTCCATTGCCAGCGGCTGGCACATGTCGCTCAGCACGGCGTTGATGGCCTGGGCCTGATCCGGCGTGGTTTCAAACGGGAAGCTGTCGCAGAACAGCTGGTACTGTTCTTTATCATGCTTAAAGGCGAAGCCCTGTTTGGCCGCGCGCTGGGCGTAGATATCCAGCAGCTCGGCCGCCACGTCGCGCACTTTTTCCGCCGCCTTCTGGCGCGCGCGCGCCCAGGCATCGCCGCCCAGCTTGTGCAGCGGCGCATTGTCTTCGGCGCCTCCCGCGTAGCGGCTGATCAGATGGAGGGAGGAGACCGGGACATACAGTTTGGCGTCGTTAGCGTAGGTCAGCATCAGGTATTCACCTTTGATGCCGCCCGCTTCCAGCGTGGTCATCCCCTGATAGCGCCCAACGCCGTGTTCCAGGTGAACAATCGGCTGGCCCGGATGCAGCTCGGCCAGGTTACGGATCAGCGTGTCCGGGTTGATGGTCCGCCGGCTGTCCTGACGGCGACGCGCGACGCGCTCGCCCAGCAGGTCGCTTTCGCAAATCAGCGCCAGGTTGTTGAGCGTGTCGATGAACCCGTGCTCGGCGGCACCAATCATCAGGTAACGACCGTTTCCGGTCGCCTCGCTCAGACGCAGGATGCGCTTCGGCGCCACCTTAATGCGTCCCAGCAGCTCACCTAACGCTTCGCGGCGGCCTTCGCTCTCAACGGAGAACACCACCGGGCCGGTAAAGGACTCCAGGAACTTGCGCAGATTATCCAGCGGGGATTTCTGCTGCGCCTGAACGGCCAGGTCCGGCAGCGTCCGGAAGGCGAGGTTGGTGTTGGCGGCCTTATCGGCAAGCGAATCGGTTTTCAGCTGCATGCGCGGCCAGCGCTTCAGCTCGGCGTTGAGCTCGTCGGTGCGCAGCCACAGCGCTTCCGGCGGCAGCAGCGGACGCATTGGGTCAACGCCACGGTTTTCAAAGCGGGCGCGGGTTTCGCTTTCAAAGCGGCTGGCGCTGGCGTCGATATCCCCGGTGTTAACAATCAGCGTGTTCGCCGGGAAGTAGCTGAACAGGGCGGGCAGCGGCTCGTTGAAGAACAGCGGCTGCCAGTATTCGATCCCGGCAGGAAGCGTGCCTTTACTGACCTGCTGATAAATATGTTCCGCGTCGCGCTTCACCTCGAACTTATCGCGCCACTGGCTGCGGAACAGTTCGATAGCGGTTTTGTCCGTGGGGAACTCATGCGCGGGCAGTAAATTGATGGACTCTACTTCCTCCAGCGTGCGCTGCGTGTCAGCGTCGAACACGCGCAGGCTGTCGATTTCGTCATCAAAAAAGTCCAGACGATACGGCTGGTCGCTGCCCATCGGGTAAAGATCGAGCAGCGCGCCGCGGGTCGCGTATTCCCCGTGCTCCATCACCTGGTCGACGTGGCGATAGCCGGCACCGTCAAGCTGCGCGCGCAGGGCATCACGGGACAGGCGCTGGCCTTTTTTCATCACCAGCGCGTGACCGTGCAGATAGCTGTGCGGACAGACGCGCTGCATCAGGGTATTTACCGGCACAATCAGCACGCCGCGCTGCATGGTCGGGAGTTGATAGAGCGTCGACAGGCGCGAGGAGATAATCTCCTGATGCGGAGAGAAGCTGTCATAGGGCAGCGTTTCCCAGTCGGCCAGGCTGAACACCAGGCTATCGGTGAACTGGCGAATTTCGTCGTGCAGGCGCAGGGCATTTTGCATATCCGGGGCAACCAGGATCACCGGGCCAGGATGACGCTCGGCGATTTCCGCTACCAGCGTGGCGCACGCCGCACCCGTGAGTTCACCCAGCTGGCGCTGGTCGCCCGCTTTGACAGGCAAGGAATAACGATAGTGTTCAGGCATGGCTATGTCAGAGTCTCTTATGGATATACCAACAGTATTGGGGCATATCACTGATACGCAATGTCTTTATTATCCTCGATCGTTTTACATAAGCAAATCGTAACCGCACGGCAGGGCTAAACGCCCCCGAAACAGGGGCGGAGAGGGCATTAACGCGTAGAAGGTGACAGGGGCAGCGAAGACGGAGGAGAGAAGAAAATATCCCCAAACAGCGCGGTGGAGAGTTTACGCACCCCAAGCCCGGCAAGGGTACAGATCAGCAGGCTGGCAAACGGGTAGACCAGGATTAAGCCCAGCTCGGCCCAGACCGGCCAATATGCGGCATTCATCTCGCCAATCAGGAACAGGCTAATGGCCTCAATCAGGATGCGGTGGGTGGTATAAATCGCAATGGTATTGGAGCCAATCACGTTCAGCAGATTGTTCGGGTGAACGGCATAGCGCTGCTCAAGGCTGTAGAATAGCTTCATAATCAGCACAATCGACAGCAATGAGAGCAGCAGCGGAACGTTAGCAAACCACAGCACCACGGAGACGGCGGCGAAAGCGCCGGCTGCCAGCCAGATGCGGCGCAGGTTGACGCTTTTCATCCACGCCATCAGCTCTGCGCCATACCACGCCCCGAGGCTGTAGTAGATCATGTTACGTACCACGCTGTTCATCCCCCACCACGGCAGCGGCAGGAAGTTAATCGCGATGCTTGCCAGCGCCAGCAGTCCAAGTACCGGCAGCTTCCAGCGGCTCAACAGTTTACACAGCGTGAAGTAGACCACCAGCGCATACAGGTACCACAGGCTGGTGCTGGCAGTGACCATCCCCAGCACAAAGCCTGAGAACGAGTCGGCGTAGGCCGCGTTCGACGAGGTGGCAAGCTCGCGTTCGGGTGCCAGCCAGGCGTTCAGGTGGGTCAACGCCTGCCATTGCAGAACGCCCCACAGCGCCAGGACCCAGACAATGCTCCAGATCCGTTTGTCGAGACTGGTTCGCCAGTCCACCTCGTCAATATAACGACGGATCAAATAGCCGGAGATGAAGAAGAAGACCGGCATACGAAACGGTGCGAGATAGAGGTTAAAATAGACCCAACATTTGGCGAGAAGGCCGGAGAGCGGGTGTTGCAGCCCGATCAGATGCGGATAAAACGTGATCACCGAATGATAGATAACCACCAGGCAGATACACAGCCCTTTTATCTGGTTAATCCATAATGCTTTTTGCTTCATTGTTCGCCACTACCTTTTTGCCATAAACGAACGAACAATTGTTGTAAAACGAAGCCAGGATGTAATGGGTAACAGTCTGTATCAGGAGGTTTTTCGGAAAAGGTGGAGGGTGCGAGGCGAGTATTCCGACAATAGCACCCTGATTTATCTGAATTTTTCGGAAAAATGATTACCAAAGCTTACGGTTTCAGTCATTTACGCTTAACGGATTCGCTTATATACTCGTGGGTCTGCTATCAGCAAACAGACGGATTTCATGTATCAACCTGTCGCACTCTTCATAGGCTTACGTTACATGCGTGGGCGCGCCGCGGACCGCTTCGGTCGCTTTGTCTCCTGGCTTTCGACTATTGGCATTACGCTTGGCGTGATGGCACTGGTGACGGTGCTTTCCGTCATGAATGGCTTCGAACGCGAGCTGCAAAACAACATCCTGGGGCTGATGCCGCAGGCCGTTCTCTCATCATCCAATGGTTCGGTTAACCCGCAACAGCTGCCGGAAAGCGCGGCGAAGTTACAGGGCGTCACGCGCGTTGCGCCGTTGACGACCGGCGACGTGGTGCTGCAAAGCGCCCGCAGCGTGGCGGTCGGCGTGATGCTGGGTATTGACCCGGCGCAAAACGATCCGCTGACGCCGTATCTGGTTAACGTGAAGCAGACCGATCTGGAGGCCGGAAAATACAACGTGATTCTGGGTGAACAGCTTGCCGGTCAGCTTGGCGTCAACCGTGGCGATCAGCTGCGCGTGATGGTCCCTTCTGCCAGCCAGTTTACGCCGATGGGGCGCCTGCCAAGCCAGCGCCTGTTCAACGTGATTGGTACCTTTGCCGCTAACAGCGAAGTCGATGGCTACCAGATGCTGGTCAACATTCAGGATGCTTCACGCCTGATGCGCTACCCGGCAGGGAATATCACCGGCTGGCGCCTGTGGCTCGATCAGCCGCTGAAGGTCGATACCCTCAGCCAGCAAAGCCTGCCGGACGGCACGAAATGGCAGGACTGGCGCGAGCGTAAAGGCGAGCTGTTCCAGGCCGTGCGCATGGAGAAAAACATGATGGGGCTGCTGCTGAGCCTGATCGTGGCCGTGGCCGCCTTTAACATCATCACCTCGCTGGGCCTGATGGTAATGGAGAAGCAGGGCGAAGTCGCCATTCTGCAAACCCAGGGGCTCACGCCGCGCCAGATCATGGCGGTGTTTATGGTGCAGGGGGCCAGCGCAGGCATCATCGGCGCGCTGCTCGGTGCCGTGCTGGGGGCATTGCTTGCCAGCCAGCTTAATAACTTAATGCCGATCATCGGCGCGCTGCTTGACGGCGCGGCGCTGCCGGTGGCTATCGAGCCGCTGCAGGTGGTCGGTATTGCGCTGGCCGCGATGGCCATTGCGCTGCTTTCTACGCTTTATCCTTCCTGGCGCGCCGCCGCCACTCAACCCGCTGAGGCTTTACGTTATGAATAAGATCCTGTTGCAATGCGACAACCTGTCCAAACGCTATCAGGAAGGCACTGTGCAAACTGACGTGCTGCACAATGTGAGCTTCAGCGTGGGTGAAGGCGAGATGATGGCGATTGTCGGCAGCTCCGGCTCGGGGAAAAGTACCCTGCTGCATCTGCTGGGCGGGCTGGATACGCCAACCAACGGCGACGTGATTTTCTCCGGCCAGCCGATGAGCAAAATGTCCTCCGCGGCGAAGGCCGAGCTGCGTAACCGCGAGCTGGGCTTTATCTACCAGTTCCACCACCTGCTGCCGGATTTCACGGCGCTGGAAAACGTGGCGATGCCGCTGCTGATTGGCAAAAAGAAACCGGCAGAAATTAACGCTCGCGCCAGCGACATGCTGAAAGCGGTAGGGCTGGGCCATCGCGGTAACCACCGTCCCTCTGAGCTTTCCGGCGGCGAGCGCCAGCGCGTGGCGATTGCCCGTGCGCTGGTCAACAACCCGCGTCTGGTGCTGGCGGATGAGCCTACCGGTAACCTGGATGCCCGCAATGCGGACAGTATTTTCCAGCTTCTGGGCGAGCTGAACGCCTCGCAGGGCACCGCGTTTTTGGTCGTGACCCACGATCTGCAGCTGGCAAAACGCATGGGGCGTCAGCTTGAGATGCGCGACGGCCATTTGAACGCGGAACTGACCCTGATGGGAGCAGAGTAATGGCGTCACCGTTATCGTTACTTATCGGTTTACGTTTTAGCCGCGGCCGCCGTCGCGGCGGCATGGTGTCGCTGATCTCCGTCATCTCGACCATCGGTATTGCGTTGGGCGTGGCGGTGCTGATTGTGGGCTTAAGCGCCATGAACGGCTTTGAGCGCGAGCTGAACAACCGCATTCTGGCGGTGGTGCCGCACGGGGAGATCGAGCCGGTCAACCAGCCGTGGACGAACTGGAGCGATGCGCTCAACAAAGTTGAAAAAGTGCCCGGCATTGCCGCGGCCGCGCCCTATATCAACTTTACCGGGCTGGTGGAGAGCGGGGTAAACCTGCGCGCCATTCAGGTGAAAGGGGTCAACCCCGCCCAGGAAGCGCGTCTCAGCGCGCTGCCAAACTATGTGCAGAACGGCGCGTGGGCCAACTTTAAGGCCGGCGAGCAGCAGATCATCATGGGTAAAGGCGTTGCCGATGCCCTGAAGGTGAAGCAGGGCGATTGGGTGTCAATCATGATCCCGAACGCCAGCGCCGACCACAAGCTGCAGCAGCCTAAGCGCGTGCGCCTGCACGTCACCGGTATTCTTCAGCTGAGCGGTCAGCTCGATCACAGCTTCGCCATGGTGCCGATGGAAGATGCGCGCCAGTATCTCGATATGGGCGACAGCGTGACGGGGATTGCCATTAAGGTGAACGACGTCTTTAACGCCAACAGGCTGGTCCGCGACGCGGGCAGTGTGACCAATAACTATGTCTACATCAAAAGCTGGATCGGCACTTACGGGTATATGTACCGTGATATCCAGATGATCCGCGCCATCATGTATCTGGCGATGGTGCTGGTGATTGGTGTGGCGTGCTTTAATATCGTCTCGACGCTGGTGATGGCGGTCAAGGACAAGAGTGGCGACATCGCCGTGCTGCGTACGCTGGGGGCGAAAGACGGTCTTATTCGCGCCATCTTCGTCTGGTACGGTTTGCTGGCGGGGCTGTTTGGCAGCCTGTGCGGCGTGGTGATTGGCGTGGTGGTTTCCCTGCAGCTGACCCCCATTATCAACGGGATCGAAAAGCTTATCGGCCACCAGTTCCTGTCGGGTGATATCTATTTTATTGACTTCCTGCCGTCTGAGCTGCACTGGCTGGATGTTTTTTATGTGCTGGTTACAGCACTTTTACTGAGTCTGCTGGCAAGCTGGTATCCGGCGCGTCGCGCAAGCCGAATTGATCCGGCGAGGGTATTAAGTGGCCAGTAATTACGTCATGATCTAGCGGCTTTCGGGCCGCCAGGTCGAAAGAGGAATGCGTTATGTATTATGGATTTGATATTGGCGGCACCAAGATTGCGCTCGGCGTGTTTGATAAAGACCTCAAGCTGCAGTGGGAAACCCGTGTTCCCACGCCGCGCGAAAGCTACGACGAATTTTTAACCGCGATTGCCGCGCTGGTGGTGCAGGCCGATGAACGCTTTGGCGTGAAAGGCAGCGTCGGCATCGGCATTCCCGGGATGCCCGAAACCGACGACGGCACGCTGTATGCCGCCAACGTGCCTGCCGCCAGCGGTAAACCGCTGCGCGCCGATCTCTCTGCCCTCCTTGAACGCGACGTGCGTTTAGACAACGATGCCAACTGCTTTGCGCTCTCTGAAGCCTGGGATGATGAATTCCGCCGCTATCCGCTGGTGATGGGGCTGATCCTCGGTACCGGCGTCGGCGGGGGGATTGTGATCAACGGGAAGCCAATCACCGGGCGCAGCTACATCACCGGCGAGTTTGGCCATATCCGTCTGCCGGTGGATGCCCTGGAGGTGGTGGGGCGCGATTTCCCGCTGACCCGCTGCGGCTGCGGCCAGCACGGCTGTATTGAGAAATATCTCTCCGGTCGCGGGTTTGCATGGCTTTACGAACACTTCTATCATCAGAAACTTGAGGCCCCTCAAATCATTACCCTGTGGGAGCAAGGGGATGCGCAGGCGCGTGAGCACGTCGAGCGCTATCTGGATCTGCTGGCGGTGTGTCTGGGAAATATTCTCACCATCGTCGACCCGGATCTGCTGGTGATCGGGGGAGGGCTGTCAAACTTTACCGCGATTACGGAACGGTTGTCCGGGCGTTTGCCCCGACATTTATTGCCGGTTGCCCGCGTGCCGCGTATTGAACGCGCGCGACACGGGGACGCAGGAGGCATGCGCGGAGCCGCATTCCTTCATCTCACCGATTAGTTTACGAGGTTTCTATGCTGTCGCGTCGCCAGGGTCGACTCAGCCGTTTTCGCAAAAACAAACGCCGCTTACGTGAGCGCTTGCGCCAGCGGATCTTTTTCAGAGACAGAATGATGCCAGAAGCGATGGATAAACCCAGAGTGGTGGTGCTGACCGGAGCGGGGATCTCCGCCGAGTCAGGAATTCGAACCTTCCGAGCGGCGGACGGGCTGTGGGAAGAGCACCGCGTGGAGGATGTGGCCACGCCGGAAGGCTTTGCCCGCGATCCGGATCTCGTCCAGGCGTTTTACAACGCCCGCCGCCGTCAGCTTCAGCAGCCTGAGGTCGCGCCGAATGCGGCGCATCTGGCGCTGGCGAAGCTGGAAGAGGCGCTGGGCGATCGTTTTCTGCTGGTAACGCAGAATATCGACAACCTGCACGAGCGGGCCGGCAACAAGAACATCATCCACATGCACGGCGAGCTGCTCAAGGTTCGTTGCGCCTGGAGCGGCCAGGTGCTGGACTGGAAAGAGGACGTGCTGCCAGAGGATAAGTGCCACTGCTGCCAGTTCCCGTCGCGCCTGCGCCCGCACGTGGTCTGGTTCGGCGAAATGCCGCTGGGCATGGATGAGATCTACAGCGCGCTGGCGATGGCTGACGTGTTTATCGCCATCGGCACCTCCGGTCATGTTTACCCGGCGGCGGGGTTTGTCCACGAAGCGCGACTGCATGGTGCGCATACGGTTGAACTGAACCTTGAGCCAAGCCTGGTAGGCAGCGAGTTTGAAGAGAAACACTACGGTCTGGCAAGCGCGGTCGTCCCGGCGTTTGTCGACAAGCTGCTGAAAGGGCTGTAAGGGTAAGAGAGTAAACGGGCACCCGTCCAGCGGGTGCCCGTTTAGTTATGAATGGAAGAACGCCAGCGTCTTCTCCAGCGATTTAGCCTGCTCATCCAGCGAGAGCGCTGCCGCGGAGATCTGCTGAACCAGAGAGGCGTTCTGCTGGGTCGTGCTGTCCATCTGGTTAACGGCGGTGCTGACCTGGCTAATCCCCCGATTTTGCTCGTCCAGCGCCTGAACGATATCGTTAATGACCAGATGCACGTGCGACACCGCTTCAATCACCTGTTTCATCATCACCCCGGTCTCATTGACCAGCTCAACGCCTTTGCTTACGCGGCCTGAGGACTCGGCAATTAGCTGAGAGATCTCTTTTGCCGCGTTGGCGCTTCGCTGGGCAAGATTGCGCACTTCCCCTGCGACAACCGCGAAGCCGCGCCCCTGTTCGCCAGCCCGCGCCGCTTCAACGGCAGCATTCAGCGCCAGGATATTGGTCTGGAAGGCGATGCCGTCGACAATACTGTTAATCTCACCGATCTTACGCGCGCTCTCGTCAATCTCTCCGATCACAACGACCACGTCGTTCACCAGCGTTTCGCCATGCCCGGCGAGGCTCGCGGCGCGATCGGTCAGCGTCGTCGCCTTGTGGGCGTTGTCGGCGTTATTTTTCACCGTGACCGAAATCTCTTCCATGCTGGCTGCCGTTTCAACAATCGCCGCCGCCTGTTCTTCGGTTCGCGAGGCGAGGTCAAGATTGCCCGCCGAAATTTCGCTGGTGCCGCCGTGCACGGAATGGCTGGCTTCGCTGATATTGTCGACGATGCGCTTGAGCTGCATCTGCATGGTGTGCAGGGCATAAAAAATGCTGTGGGTATCCCCGGAACGTACCGGGATGGTGTTGTTCAGCTCTCCCCGGGCAACGGCCAGGGCGATCCCGGCGGCTTCCGAAGGCTCACCCCCGACCGGACGGTCAACTTTACGGGTAAAAATCTGCGCCATGACCATGCTAACCGCAACGATGCTTAACACCATCAGGATGATGGCTTTTAGTAAAAATGCGCGCGCTTCGGCCATCACTTCGCTGACCGGGGTGATAATGGCGAGTTTCCACGGCGTCTGGCTATTACCGACGGCGATCTTCTGCCAGGTGATGAACACGTCTTCCTTCAGCAGCGGATCGTTTACCCGGGTGACGTCATGACCGGTAATCTGACCGGCGTAAGGCTTACCTGCCGCGCGCTTGTCCGGGCTGGACACCACGTTATTACCCGCTGAAAGGAGCAGGGCGTAGCCTGTGCCGTTCCACGGTTTAATCGCGCCGATCGTCGATTGCAGCGTGGCGAGCGAGAAGTCAGAGGTGACCGAGCCCAGGAACTGACCGTCACGCATGATGGGGGCGGCAATCGAGGTGAGCATCACGTCCACGCCGTTGTAGGGATAAATATAGGGCTCGATGATCACATCTTTATGCCGTTGTTTCGGCAGCAGATAATAATCACCGCTGCCGGGGGTTTCGATGTCCGTCAGCAGGTGTAATGCCGGTTTGCCGGTGGCGTCCCGGTCAACGTAGCGGGCGTAGCGCCCGGTAGGATCTTCACCGGTCTGACCGGCCCAGGCGGCATCTTTATCGTCGAACGCGTTGGGCTCAAAGGCCATCGACATAGAAAGAAACTGCGGGTGAGCCGAAAGGTAGTGGATGAGCAGCTGGTTCAGACTCTGGCGATCGGATACGCCCGCCTCGCGCAGCGCCAGGGCGCTGTTGCCCATGTCTCGGGCGGCGGTCAGGGCAGAATCCAGCTGCTTGCTGACCTGCAACGATTGCACCTCGGCAATCTGGCGGATATGTTTTTTGGCCAGAACCTCCTGCTGTGCCATCCACTGCCACATCATAAACCCGATCGTTGCCGTAAAGCCCACCGTCACGGTGAGGAAAATGGACAATAGCATCAACGTCTTGACTCTTATTTTTTGTTTTCGGACCATGGCGTCTTTCATTCTCTTCTCCCGTAATGGCGTGCATGTCGGGCAGGCACTCAGTACTTATCGGATATTTCGTCCTCTTTCTGTAGAGCGCCGGATATATTTAATTTAAATTCCTTAATATTAAATCCCGTTAATTAGTGTGGATGCTTTTATTTTGTGCATTCAATCAAAATAGCGCTCGATAATGCTCGTTATCGTGGTGTAGAAAGAGGATGCTAATAAATATAAAGGTGTAGAGGAGGATGGGATATGTACGGATTTATTGCGCGACAACCCATTTTTAACCCTGAGATGAAGACGGTGGCCTATGAGCTGCTCTTCAGAGATGGGATGACAAACCGTTTTCCGGATGTGTCGGCGGAATATGCCACATCCAGAATGATATCGGACCAGTTTTTATGTGTGCCGTCCCAGCGCATTGCCGGGATGCACACGTCGTTTATTAATTTCCCTTCACGAATGGTCATTGACCGCAGCGGAGAAGCGCTCGATAAAGAGAGCGTGGTCATTGAGATCCTTGAAGATGCGGTGCCAGGGGCTGAACTGCTGCAGGCCGTCAGCGAGATGAATGCGCACGGCTATCAGTTTGCGCTTGATGATTTCACCCTTGCACCTGAATGGGATGCTTTTTTACCCTATATTTCGATACTGAAATTCGACGTCAGAAATTATTCCTTAGCGCAAATTAAAGCGTATCTGAAAGAGCGTAAACATCTGACCGGGCATATTAAATATCTCGCTGAAAAAATTGAGACTAAAGAGGAATTCGAACAATACCGGAAAGAAGGCTTTTCTCTTTTTCAGGGCTATTTTTTCTGCCGTCCGGAGGTCATTAAATATAAACGGCTATCGCAAAATCAGCTGGCGATTTTTCGGCTGCAAATGGAGGTTGGGCGCAATAAACCCGATTTTCGGATCGTCGAGTCGTTGATTAAAACCGACCTCACGCTGTCCTATAAGATCATGCGCTACATGAAACACACCGCATTTAAACATGTCGGTGCCTGTAATTTCAGTAAGTTAACCCTGAGTGAAGTGCTCAGATACCTCGGGGAAAACCAGCTGAGGCGGTTTGCTGCGGTCGTGGTCCTCGCCAGCGCGGGCAATGACACCGTCAGCGAGCTTTACCCGCTGAGTATGATGCGCGGTAAGTTCTGTGAGCTGATAGCTGAGACGATGAAAGAGCCCGCGCTGGCTGAAAATGCCTTCATGTGCGGCCTGTTCTCTCTGCTCGATACCCTCCTTGAGCTGCCGATGGCAGAGTTGATGAAGCAAATTGCGGTGCCGCAAAGCGTGAGCAATGCGCTGTGTCACCAGGAGGGACGTCTGGCCGATATGGTGAGCCTTTGCCGTTACTATGAACAGCAGCAGTGGGACGAGGCAACCCGGGTTCGTCAGGCGCTGGGTTTGTCCGATGAGGACGTGGTTGAGGCGATGAGAAAGGCGACGATCTGGGCAGGGGAGAATGCGGTCAGTTGATTCTTCCTCACGCCGTACGGGCGGCGCGAGGAAGAACGCGATACCGTTTAGCGCCCCGCTTTTAATTTCTGATAATACTCTTCGTAGAGGCGGCTGGCGTCACCGACATCGTTCTGCCATTCACCTTTGCTGATGGTTTCGGCATCCGGATAGAGCGATTTATCGTTAGCTACCTCAGGCTTCAGCAGCTTGCGTGCGGCGAGGTTTGGCGTCGGGTAGCCTATCGTCTCGGCAACCTGTTTCGCCACGTCCGGGCGCAGCAGGAAGTTAATCAGCTTATGCGCCCCTTCAACGTTTTTCGCGTTGGCGGGGATCGCAAGGCTGTCCATCCAGAAGATCCCGCCTTCTTTCGGCCAGACCACCTCAAGCGGTGTCCCGGCCTGGCGGGCCACGTACGCGGAGCCGTTCCACACCATCCCCAGATTCACTTCGCCTTCCATATACGGGTTTGCCGGGTTATCAGAGTTGAACGCCGCCACGTTAGGCATCAGCTTTTTCAGCTCGTTATACGCCGCTTCGATCTCTTTGGGATCCGTCGTGTTACCCGAATAGCCCAGCTTGCGCAGCGCGACCTGGAACACTTCACGCGCGTCGTCGGTTAACAGCAGGCTACCCTTGTACTCTGGTTTCCACAGGTCGGCCCAGCTGGTGACCGACTTCGGATCGACGGCATCACTGTTCACGCCAATCGCGGTTGCCCCCCAGATGTACGGAATGGAGTAGTCGTTATTCGGGTCGAACGGCTTGTTGAGCATCTCCGGATCGAGGTTTGAAAAATTAGCTAGCTTCGTTTTGTCGATCTTCTGGATCATGCCCTCTTTACGCATTTTGTCGACAAAGTAGGTGGAAGGCACGACCAGATCGTACGCGCCGTCTTTGTAGGTTTTCAGCTTGGCGTACATGGTTTCATTCGACTCGTAGGTCGAGTAGATCACCTTGATGCCCGTCTCCTTTGTGAACTGTTCCAGCAGGCCCGGCGGCACGTATTCGGTCCAGTTGTAGAAGTAGAGCGTTTTGCTGTCATCAGCGTGCGCGGCACCCATGCCAAGCACCAGCGCCGCAGCGGCGAGCATTTTTTTCATTTCATTGTCCCCTGAGATTTTGTTTTATCACGAGCAATAACCTGGCTGGCAATCACCAGAACCAGCGAAAACACCAGCAGAATGGTCGCCAGCGCGTTCACCTCCGGTGAGACGCCGACTTTCACCATTGAATAGATCTTCAACGGCAGAATTTCATAGCTCGGACCGGTGACGAAGGAGGACACGACTACGTCATCCATCGACAGGGTAAAGCTAAGCAGCCATCCGGCCGCCACGGCGGGCATCGCCAGCGGCAGAATGATTTTACGCAGGATGGTCATCTCGCTGGCGCCCAGATCTTTCGCCGCCTCCAGCATACGCACGTCGAACCCTTTAAGACGCGCAAAGACGGTCACCACCACAAACGGCAGGCAGAAGGTGATATGGGAAAACAGCAGCGACCAGAAGCCAAGCTGTACGCCCAGCAGCATAAACAGCACCAGCAGCGAAATGGCCATTACGATGTCCGGTGACATCATCACCACAAACAGCATGCCGCTGACGAACGGTTTGCCGCGAAAGCGATAGCGGTAGAGCGCCACGGCGGTGAGCGAGCCAATCAGCGTCGCGAAGGTGGCGGAGAAGATCGCCATCGTCAGCGAGTGCTGCGCGGCCTGCAGGAGACTGTCATTGTTCATCAGCAGGCTGTACCAGTTAGTGGTAAAGCCCTGCCAGTTAATCCCGAAGCGTGAACTGTTGAATGAGTTCACGATCAAAATAACGATCGGGATATAGAGCCAGGCATAAATGGCGGTCATAAAACCGCCGCGAAGCAGTCGACCGATCATTCGAGTTCCACCTTTTTATTCAGCAAGCGTGAGGCGCGCCAGTAGACCAGCAGCATCAGGCCCATGACCACCGTTAGCGTAATGCTGGTGGCGGAGCCGAACGGCCAGTCGCGGATGTTCAGGAACTGGCTCTTGATGACGTTACCGATCAGCAGGTTTTTCGCACCGCCCATCAGATCCGACACATAGAACAAGCCCATCGCCGGGAGCATCACCAGCAGACAGCCTGCGATAATGCCCGGCATCGTCAGCGGAATAATGATGCGGATAAAGGTCTGCAGCCTGCTGGCACCCAGATCTTTTGCCGCTTCCAGCAGCGGTTTATCCAGCTTCTCAATGCTGGAGTAAAGTGGCATCACCATAAACGGCAGCAGGATGTAGACCAGCCCGACAATCACCGCGCTCGGGGTGAACATAATACGGATCGGCGTATCAATCACCCCCAGCCACAGCAGAAACTCATTGAGATAGCCCTTTGTGCTGAGGAAAATCTTCAGGCCATAAATACGGATAAGCGAGTTCGTCCAGAAGGGAACAATCAGTAAAAACAGCAGCAGGGGCCGCACCTTTTGCGGCAGGCCCGCGAGGAACCATGCGAAGGGATAACCCAGCACCAGGCAGGCAACGGTGGCAATCAGCGCCATATTGAGCGAGTGCAGCAGCACGTCAAAATAGAGCGGATCGAGCAGGCGCGCGTAGTTGTCCAGCGTAAAGACCAGTGAAACGAAGTTAGCGTCGTCGCGGGTCAGGAAGCTGGTAGCAACGATCATCAGGTTGGGTAAAAAGACAAACAGCACAAGCCAACCGACGATCGTGGCGATCACCACATTCTGGAATTTACTTGTGTTCTTCATCAGCCAGCACAACCTCCCAGCTTTCTACCCAGTTGATAACCATTTTCTGGTCGAGAGAGTGGTCGAAGTCAGGGTCGTCTTCGTTAAAGAACTCGCTGACCATTACCATTTTGCCGTTCTCCAGCTCGACGACGGATTCCAGCGTCATCCCTTTGTAGTTGCGCTCGCGGATATAGCCGATAAGTCCTTCGGCCTCGGTGTTGCCGTGAATTTCGTCGACGCGCAGATCTTCCGGGCGGAGCAGAACGTTGAGCTTTTGTCCCTTTTCGACGGGGAAATTCACCGTGATATTGCACTCGCGTCCTTCGACGCTGGCGCGCACGCGCTGGTCGTCCAGACGCTCAATCACCGTGGCGTCGAAAATATTGATCTCGCCAATGAAGCTGGCGACAAACAGATTCTTCGGCTCTTCGTAGATTTCGCGCGGCGTGCCGTCCTGCTCGATTTTGCCGTCGCGCATCACCACGATGCGGTCGGACATGGTCAGGGCCTCTTCCTGATCGTGGGTGACGAAGACAAAGGTAATGCCGAGCTTGCGCTGCAGGGCTTTAAGCTCGTTCTGCATCTGCTTGCGCAGCTTGTAATCCAGCGCAGAGAGGGATTCATCCAGCAGGAGCAGACGCGGCTTGTTGACGACGGCGCGGGCAATGGCCACGCGCTGCTGTTGGCCGCCGGAAAGCTGATGGGGTTTACGCTGGGCAAACGTCTCAAGCTGAACCATGCGCAGGGCGTCGGTGACGCGCGGTTCGATCTCATTCGCCGGGGTTTTTTGCATCCGCAGGCCAAACGCCACGTTTTCAAACACGGTCATGTGCGGGAACAGGGCATAGCTCTGAAAGACGGTATTGACGTGGCGATCTTCGGCAGGAACCCGGGTGATGTCCTGGTTTTCAAGATGGATATGGCCGTTATCGACGCTTTCCAGCCCGGCGATAAGGCGCAGTACGGTTGTTTTGCCGCAGCCGGAAGGGCCAAGCAGCGTTAGAAACTCACCGTCATTGATGGTCAGATTGAGGTCGGAAATGACGTCTTTGCCATCAAAGCTTTTACGAATTCGTTCCAGCTTCACCAGCGGTGAACGTGAACGGGATTGTGTATTCAATTTTTGCGCTGTCCCATATAGACGCCTCAGGCAGCAGACTGAAGCGGGGTTTGTGTGTAACCACCTTGGTGACTCGTAATGAGGGCGGACATTCTACGGCAATCCCCTGTAATCGCCAATCCTTGTCACTGATTCATAAGCTACATTTATTAACGCATAACGATATAAACGGAAAATATTCTCGTTTGCGGGATAAAAGTGACCTGACGCAATATTTGCGTTTTGATGCTTATTGATAATGTTGTCACAAAAAGTGAGGGTGACTGCATGGATAAATTACTTGAGCGTTTTTTACAGTACGTTTCGCTGGATACCCAATCTAAGCCGGGTGTTCGCCAGGTGCCGAGCACCGAAGGCCAGTGGAAGTTATTAAACCTGCTTAAAGAGCAGCTTGACGCCATGGGGCTGGTCAACGTCACGTTAAGCGAAAAAGGCACTGTGATGGCAACGCTGCCGGCAAATGTCCAGGGCGATATTCCGGCGATTGGCTTTATCTCCCATGTCGACACCTCTCCGGATTTTAGCGGTAAACATGTGAACCCGCAGATTGTGGAAAACTACCGCGGCGGCGATATTGCGCTGGGTATTGGCGACGAAGTGCTCTCTCCGGTGATGTTCCCGGTTCTGCACCAGCTGCTGGGCCAGACGCTGATCACCACCGACGGCAAAACGCTGCTGGGGGCGGATGACAAGGCGGGTATCGCGGAGATCATGACCGCGCTGGCGGTGCTGAAAGAGAAAAATATCCCGCACGGGGATATCCGCGTGGCCTTTACGCCGGACGAAGAGGTCGGCAAGGGGGCGAAGCACTTCGACGTGGAGGCCTTTAACGCGCAGTGGGCCTATACCGTTGACGGCGGCGGCGTCGGTGAACTGGAGTATGAAAACTTCAATGCCGCGTCTGTTACGATCAAAATTGTCGGCAACAACGTTCACCCCGGTTCGGCGAAAGGCGTGATGGTGAACGCGCTGTCGCTGGCGTCACGCATTCATGCGGAAGTCCCGGCGGAAGAGAGCCCGGAACAGACCGAAGGGTATGAAGGGTTCTATCACCTGACCAGCATCAAAGGCACCGTGGACAGCGCGCAGATGCACTACATCATCCGCGATTTCGACCGCAAAGCCTTTGAAGCCCGCAAGCGTAAGATGATGGAGATCGCCAAGAAGGTCGGTAAAGGATTACACCCTGATTGCTATATTGAGCTGATCATTGAAGACAGCTATTACAATATGCGCGAGAAGGTGATGGCGCATCCGCATATTCTCGATATCGCCCAGCAGGCGATGCGCGACTGCGATATTGAACCGCAGCTGAAGCCGATTCGCGGCGGCACCGACGGTTCTCAGCTGTCGTTTATGGGGCTGCCGTGCCCGAACCTGTTTACCGGCGGCTACAACTACCATGGTAAGCACGAGTTTGTGACGCTGGAAGGAATGGAAAAAGCGGTGAAGGTGATTGTGCGGATCGCGGAGTTGACCGCTAAACGCTAAGAAAACGCCCGGTGGCGCTGCGCTTACCGGGCCTACGATCCGAATGTAGATACTGTTATGCGACGCAAGCATTTTCCTGGTGCAACGTGGCATCGAACGGGCGTCCTGATTTCAGGACGCCATACGCCACCTGCGCCAGCTTACGCATCATCGCTCCGATTATCAGCTTCGCTCCCTTGCCGTTCTTTTCCAGACGTGTCCTGAACGCTTTTCCCCACTCCGTTTTGTACAGCGCAACCATCGCGGGCATATACAGCGCCCTGCGAAGCGAGACATGGCCTGCCTTACTCATCCTGCTTGCCCTGGTTACGCTGCTTCCGGATTCATGCTGCCGCGGTGTCAGCCCTGCGAACGCCGCGAACTGCCGCGCCTGACCGAACCTGTCCTTCAGCCCCACATACGCCAGCAGTACGGCGGACGTCTTTTCACCGATACCCGGTATGCTGTCCAGCAGTTTTCGCCGGTGCTTCAGGTCCGGGTCGTCATCCGTCAGGTCCTTTATCTGTTTCTCCAGCCGCTTCAACTCCGCTTCCAGCCACAGGAGGTGCGCGTCGATGCTCGGCATCTGCACTTCCCGCGCCGTCTCCCGGCGGTTCAACTCCTGCGTGTGCATGTCCGTCAGGGACTGATGACGCAGTACCAGCGCCCGCAACGCGCGCTCCAGCGGATGGGGAGCCTCCCAGGCTGCCGGACGTTTCTGCCGGCAGAACTCTGCCAGCATACGGGCATCGACGGCATCGGTTTTACTGCGCAGGCCTTCGCTCTGCGCAAAGGCTTTACCCAGAGCAGGGTTGATGATGGATACGGTGAAACCGGCATCACTGAGGGACGCCGCGGCGTCTTCCATATAGGTGCTGGTCGCCTCCATGCAGATATGTGCCGGAGCCACATTATGGCTGCGGAGCCAGCTGAGCAGCTCCTCGTGGCCTTTAGGGGTGTTGGCAAACTTTTTGCTGCGGTGACGGCCATCAGGTCGCAACACATCGATATCCAGCTTAGCTTTGGAGACATCGATACCAATAAAGTGAAGTTCCTGTTCCATAGTGAAACCAACCTTGTGAATGCGGATTACCGGAAAAACCGGTCCATGATACTGTCCGGTTTGTCACTTGTGGAGAAGGGGCAGTCCACTGCAGGGATCTACAATACGGGCTCGTGGCCTGAGGCCGGGTACGGCATGTGGACTGCCTGACAGAAAGAACTGGCCGGTTCTTTCTGTACGGGGGATAATACAAGGCCGGGTAAGGCGCAGCCGCCACCCGGCATCAAGGCAAGGAATGCCCATGTCAAACTATCGTCGCCACTACGTCCCCGGTGGAACCTGGTTCTTCACCGTCAACCTGCAAAACCGCCAGAGCGATTTGCTTACCCGTCATATCGACAGCCTGCGTGCTGCCACCGCAACGGTTAAGCGTGCGAAGCCCTTCACCATCAACGCATGGGTTATTTTGCCTGAACATATGCACTGTATCTGGACCCTACCGGAAGGAGACAGTGATTTTTCGGCACGCTGGCGCGACATCAAAAAGACATTTAGCCGCAACATTGAAATGCGCCATATCTGGCAGCCACGCTTCTGGGAGCACACCGTCCGTAACGAAGAGGACTACCGGCGGCATATGGATTATGTCTATATCAATCCGCTGAAGCATGGCTATGTCAGCAAAGTCAGCGACTGGCCGTATTCAACGTTTCATCGGGACGTGGCTGAAGGGTTGTATCCGGTGGATTGGGCGGGAGAGATTGAGGATTTTATGGCAGGGGAGCGGAAGTAAAAAGCCGGGTGGCGGCTACGCCTTACCCGGCCTACATTCGGATCGTAGGCCCGGTAAGCGAAGCGCCACCGGGCATTAAAGCGACTCAGTCCTCAAAAAACCAGTACCCGCTGTTAACCAACGCGGCCAGCATCGCGAGGAAGGACGGGTCTTCCAGCGCATCTCCAAAGGTGTCGGCAGTCAACACCAGATGGCTGGCAATGGCTTCCAGCGCCGGACGGTGTGGGGAATCCAGCTTCTCGCCGTTGACGAACACCTCTTCGCCAATGCGCAGCACGCGCAACCCGCCCAGACGCGTCAGCTTGTCACCCTGCTGAAGCGCATCATAAATCTCGTCAGCCTGATAAGGCGGCTCCGGCGGCGCAACGTCCAGCTCATGACGAGACTGGCTGATAAACTCACCAAACCACTGTTTGAAATGCTCCGGCTCGTTGATCAGATCCAGCATCATGCCGCGCAGCTTATCGAGTTCTTCTGGCAGAATATCCGCCGGATGCTCGCGCGCAGGCACATCAGGATCGCTGTAACGATAGCTGCCCAGCTCGCGTTGTAGAACGTAGTCGGCAAATCCGCTGATCATCTCGCGACCGCTTGGCGCGCGGAAGCCGACGGAGTAGTTGAGTGAGTTTTCCAGGGAGTAGCCTTCGTGAGGGAATCCCGGCGGGATGTAGAGAATATCGCCTGGCTCCAGCTCTTCGTCGATAATCCCTTCAAACGGATCCACCTGAAGCAGATCCGGATGCGGGCAGTGCTGCTTCATTGGCACTTTTTCGCCCACGCGCCAGCGGCGGCGGCCCGTACCCTGGATAATAAACACGTCGTACTGGTCAAGGTGTGGACCCACGCCGCCGCCGGGTACCGAGAAGGAGATCATCAGATCGTCCATCCGCCAGTCGGGCAGGGCGCGGAACGGGCGCATTAAGGCGGCAGTTGGCTCGTGCCAGTGGTTGACCGCCTGCACCAGCAGCGACCAGTTGTTTTCACCGAGGTGATCGTAGCTTTCGAAAGGACCGTGGCTAACCTGCCATTTCCCGTCCTGGTGGCTGACCAGGCGGCTGTCGACTTCGTTTTCCATGGCCAGACCGGCCAGTTCGTCAGGCGAGATGGGGTCGACAAAATTTCTGAATCCGCGTTTCAGAACCACCGGGCGTTTTTGCCAGTAACGTTCAATAAACTCGGGCCAGTTAAGCGTTAAGTGATAATCCATATTTTTTTATTCCGCAGGCTCTTACTGACTCGGATTATAACGGAAGCTCAGCCCCCCGGCTGCGAGATCCTCGCATTTTTCACATAACGGGTTAACTATCGTTCAATGTGGGCTGCTGGCGACCAAAAATGACCTCCATTCTGGCGCCGCCCAGCAGGCTTTCACTGGTTTCGATTTTCCCGTCGTACTGGTCGACAATCTCCCGGGCGACGGCTAATCCAACGCCCTGGCCAGGGCGTAGCGTATCGGCGCGCTGACCGCGATCGAACACTACGTCACGCTTATTGCGCGGGATCCCCGGGCCATCATCCTCAACGATAATGTGCAGCTCATTTTCCGTCTGACGCGCAGAGACTTCCACGAACTCCAGGCAGTATTTGCAGGCGTTATCCAGCAGGTTACCCATCACTTCCATGAAGTCATTTTTTTCACCCACAAAGCTTATCTCTGGCGAGATATCGAGGCTGATGTTCACCCCTTTACGCTGATACACCTTGTTGAGGGCGGACGTGAGGTTATCCAGAAGCGGGGCTACCGGGTGCAGCTCGCGGCTCAGAAGCGCGCTGCCGGAACGCATGCTGGCGCGGTGCAGATAATAGCCAATTTGCTGTGAAATACGGCTGATCTGTTCCAGCATCACCGGCTCGGCATCATCGACGCTCAGCTTCGAACTGCGCATTGAACGCAGGGTACTTTGCATGACGGCCAGCGGGGTTTTCAGGCTGTGGGTCAGGTCGGTAAGGGTGGTGCGGTATTTATCGTAGCGTTCGCGTTCGCTTTTCAGCAGGCGGTTGAGGTTGCGCACCAGGCTGGTGAGCTCCCGGGTCGTTTCCGGGTTCAGCTTCTCGCGATGGTGTTCTTCCAGCTCGCGTACCTCGCGGGCCAGAGATTCAATTGGCCGCAGGCTCCACCAGGCTGCTACCCAAAGTAGCGGGATCACCAGCAGCAGATTGGCGGCAAGAACATACACGAACCAGCTCCAGACCTTATAAGAGCGTTTTAGCTCAACCGGAATGGTGTCGATCACCACAATGGTCAGCTGCGGCATGTTCATTGTCGCAGGGTAAATATTGATCGCCACGGAGTGCGTCATCTCCGTCTCGGCATCATCAGCGCGAATTTCATTGAGCTTCTGCTGCATAGAGCGATCTTCGCGGATCAGCGTGCTGGTGGTATTGAGATCGGCTTCAATCTCATGAAACCCGTTAGTTTTAAGCCACTCCGGACGAATGCTTTTGACCAGCCAGGGGATGTCGCGCTGCGCCCACAGTAACTTTCCCTTTTCGTTATAAATCAGGGCTAGAGTAGGGCTCTGCTGATTCAGATTTTCCGGCATTTCGACGGTGATTTTATTGTTTTCCCACTTCGCCAGGGTATAAAACAGATTGCTTTCGCCACGCAACAGGCGAAAGGTGGTTTTATCAAAGCTGACGCTGTAGCCCACCAGGGCGACCATGCCGTAGGAGAGCGACAGCACCAGCACGACCGCGGCTGTTGCCAGTAAGAAACGAACCCGCAGCGAGAGGGGCAGAATGTGGCGTAAAATCCGTCTCATTTAGCGTAATTCGAACAGGTAGCCCTGACCGCGGACGGTGGTAATCACATCCTGTGGATACTGCGCCTGAATTTTCTTACGCAAACGTCCCATCAGTACGTCAATGGTATGGCTCTCGCGCAGTTCAGCATCAGGATAGAGCTGGAGCATTAAGGAATCTTTGCTCACCACTTTGCCATTGTTGCGGATCAGCGTTTCCATGATGGTGTATTCGAAGGCGGTGAGCTTGATCACTTCATCATTGATCGCTAATTCCCGGCGGGAGAGATCGACCTGGAAAGGCGGGATGGAAATAACCTGTGAAGCCAGACCGCTGTTGCGGCGTAACAGCGCCTGCATGCGCGCCGCTACCTCTTCAATATGAAACGGCTTGGTGACGTAATCATCCGCACCCGCGCTGAGCACTTCAACCTTATCCTGCCAGCCTTCGCGGGCGGTGAGAACCAGAACCGGTAGGGAGACATCGTGGCTGCGCCAGCGGCGAATTAATGACAGACCGTCTTCGTCAGGCAACCCTAAATCGACAATGGCGATATCCGGCAGGTGTTCATTGAGATAATAATCGGCTTCTTTTGCATCTTCAGCATCGTCCACCTGATGTCCCATCTCCTGAAGCTGAACCTTCAGGTGATGACGTAGCAATGCGTTATCCTCAACAACCAGTACGCGCATCATCTCTTCTCCCTAAATAATTGGTATGAATAGTTTAACGCTGATTATGTTGTTGTGGGGATAAACATTGAGTAAACCGGGGAAAAGCATCCCCCTTTTCGGGCGAAAAGGGGGAGAGGGGCGTTATTTCAGCTCGTCAACCATGGTGATGGCGCGGCCAATGTAGTTCGCCGGGGTCATCGCCTTCAGGCGCGTTTTCTCTTCTTCCGGCAGCGCCAGACCGTCGATAAACTGCTTCATGCCTTCGGCGTCAACGCGTTTGCCGCGGGTCAGTTCTTTCAGCTTCTCGTAAGGTTTTTCGATGCCGTAACGGCGCATCACGGTCTGGATTGGCTCCGCCAGCACTTCCCAGTTGTGAGCCAGCTCGTCCAGCAGACGGTCGCGGTTCACTTCCAGTTTGCTCACGCCTTTCAGGGTGGACTGATACGCGATCAGCGCGTAGCCAATGCCCACGCCCAGGTTACGCAGTACGGTGGAGTCGGTCAGATCGCGCTGCCAGCGGGATACCGGCAGTTTGCTCGCCATATGCTGCAGCACGGCGTTCGCCAGGCCCAGGTTGCCTTCGGAGTTTTCGAAGTCGATTGGGTTGACTTTGTGCGGCATGGTAGAAGAGCCGATTTCACCGGCGATGGTTTTCTGCTTGAAGTGGTTCAGGGCGATGTAGCCCCACACGTCACGATCGAAGTCGATCAGGATGGTGTTGAAGCGCGCGATGCAGTCAAACAGTTCGGCGATATAGTCGTGCGGCTCAATCTGGGTGGTGTACGGGTTCCACTGAATGCCCAGAGAGGTCACGAACTCTTCGCTGAACTGGTGCCAGTCCACTTCCGGGTAAGCGGCGATGTGGGCGTTATAGTTACCGACCGCGCCGTTGATTTTGCCGAGGATCTCAACCTGCTCCAGCTGACGATACTGGCGCTCCATACGGTACGCGACGTTGGCCATCTCTTTACCCATCGTGGATGGGGTGGCTGGCTGACCGTGGGTACGGGAGAGCAGCGGAATGTCGCGGTATTCCACGGACAGCGCTTTTACCGCGTCAATGATTTTGCGCCAGTAAGGCAGGACCACCTCTTTGCGCGCGGTAGAGAGCATCAGCGCATGAGACAGGTTGTTGATGTCTTCAGAGGTACAGGCGAAGTGAATGAACTCAGACACGGCGTGCAGCGCAGGGACGCTTTCCACTTTCTCTTTCAGGAAGTACTCAACCGCTTTCACGTCGTGGTTGGTGGTGCGTTCAATGGTTTTAATGCGCGCGGCGTCTTGTTCGCTAAACTCGGCAACGATTTTATCAAGGTAATCGTTTGCCTTTTCGTCAAAAGCAGGAACTTCCTTGATTGCTGCCTGGGCGGCCAGCTTTTGCAGCCAGCGTACTTCAACCTGAACACGGAACTTCAGCAAACCATATTCGCTGAAGATCCCGCGCAGCGCGCTGACTTTATCGCCGTAGCGTCCATCGACAGGGGATACGGCGGTCAGTGAGGATAATTCCATAATTCGCAACTCCGGGAGGTTAACAATGAGCAAGAATTTGTTTTGCCTGAGTGGTCAGGCGATTACGAGAAAACATTAACTGCAGGCGGCCACCGCCAACCTGGTGCCACAGCACGGCGGCGCGGATCCCTGCCAGCAGTGACGCGCGCACTTTTGCCTGTACCTGCGGGCTTTGCAGTACGGCAGGGGAGCCGGTGACCTGAATACGCGGGCCCAGCGGGCTGATGACGTCAACATAAATGCCGGCCATGGCGCTGAGCAGCGTTTCGGACTGCAGGTCAAAATGATCGAGCTGACGCTGTAACCCGGCAATGCGATCGCCGAGAGTATTCAGCGCGCCTTTTGCTGCGCTCAGCTTACGCTCCAGCACCATCAGGCTCAACGTGTAGCGGGTCAGCTCCGCGTTTAATCCCTGACGGCTGCTGGCGTTAAGCACGCCAAGCAGGGTTTCAAGACCGAGACGAAGATTGGTTTCACTGCCGCCGAACACACCCAGGGTCGAGCCGGGGTTGAGATCGATAACGCTGTTCAGTGAAACGTGCAGGGCGTCAGCGTCGCAATGACCCTGATGTGCCAGCTGTTGCACCAGACGGGCTGACTGGCAAATTCCCGCCAGCGCCAGGGTGATGTCATAGTAGTTCTTCGCCACACGGTCTCCTTTATGTGTGCAATCGTATTAAACAGCAGGCAGCGGCAGGCGCTGTTCAATGATCCCGCCGCCCAGGCAGATCTCACCGCTGTAGAAGACAGCGGACTGACCCGGGGTGACGGCGGCAACCGGCTCGTCGAAACGCACGTCAATGCGATCGTCATCAAGCGCGGTAATGGTGCAAGGAATATCGGTCTGGCGGTAGCGGGTTTTCACCGTGCAGCGCAGCGTGCCTTTCAGCGACTCACGATCGACCCAGTGCAGCTGCTGCGCGATAAGGCCAATGGACATCAGACGCGGATGATCGTGGCCCTGGGCAACAACCAGAATATTGTTTTCGACGTCTTTGTCGACGACGTACCACGGATCTTCGCTACCTTCTTTGGTCCCGCCAATACCCAGGCCTTTGCGCTGGCCGAGCGTGTGGTACATCAGCCCCTGATGCTGGCCGATTTCTTCCCCGTCGACGGTGACAATTTTACCCGGCTGTGCAGGCAGGTAGCGTCCCAGGAAATCGCGGAATTTGCGCTCGCCGATGAAGCAGATGCCGGTAGAGTCTTTTTTCTTCGCGGTGATCAGGTCCAGCTCTTCGGCGATTTTACGTACCTGCGGCTTTTCCAGCTCGCCGACCGGGAACAGGCTCTGGGCGATCTGCTCGTGGCTCAGCGTATAGAGGAAATAGCTTTGATCTTTGTTGCCGTCCAGACCGCGCAGCAGCTGGCTTTTGCCATTCACGTCTGCGCGACGCACGTAGTGACCGGTCGCAATATAGTCTGCGCCCAAATCTTCCGCGGCGAATTCCAGGAAGGCCTTAAATTTGATCTCTTTGTTGCACAGAATATCCGGGTTCGGCGTACGGCCCGCTTTGTACTCTTCCAGGAAGAGTTCAAAAACGTTATCCCAGTATTCTGCGGCAAAGTTAACGGTGTGCAGTTCAATGCCGAGCTTATCGCATACGGCCTGCGCGTCGGCGAGATCCGCTGCGGCGGTGCAGTATTCCTCGCCATCATCTTCCTCCCAGTTCTTCATGAACAGGCCCTCCACCTTATAGCCCTGTTGCTGTAACAGGTAGGCGGAAACGGAGGAATCGACACCGCCGGACATGCCGACGATCACTTTTTTCTGGCTGTTATCTGACATGGAATACTCACGACATTGAACTTCAAGGCGGCGTATTCTATCACGCCCCCCCACCATTGGCACCCTCTGTAAACGGCCAGTTAAATGCGCCGATAACGTCCAGCGGTAAGCGGCCAGCAGACTGCCAGCAGCGAATGCTTTCCGCAACCAGCGGCGAGCGCAGGTTTGGCGCGTTCAGGATCTCGTCGGCAGTGACCCACAGACAGCGGTCGATATCGTCATCCTGCGGCTCTGTGGCGCACGTTTCGCTAAGCTCAACGGCAAATAAAAAGCGCAGGAACGGGGTGTGGTCAGGTGCGATCCACTGGTGCATGCGGATAAAGTGCTGAGGCTCAGCGTGAATGCCGGTCTCTTCCCACAGCTCGCGTTTCGCGGCCTGCAGCAGGGTCTCATTGGCTTCAAGGTGTCCGGCTGGCTGGTTCCACAGCGCTTTGCCGTTAATGCTCTCTTCGACAACAAGGAATTTTCCCCGGGCGTGGACCACGCAGGCAACCGTGACATGAGGTTTAAACATAGTGACTCCTTAAGGGGTAACGTCGCGCCATTCGCCGTTTGCCAGCGTGTCCAGGGTGTAGCTGCCCATGGCGTAGCGAATCAGACGCAGGGTAGGGAAGCCGACGTGCGCGGTCATGCGGCGAACCTGGCGGTTACGGCCTTCATAAAGGGTAATTTTGAGCCAGCTTGTCGGAATGGATTTGCGCTCGCGAATCGGCGGGTTGCGCGGCCACAGCCACTCGGGTTCATTCACGCGCTCAATACCTGCGGGCAGGGTTGGGCCATCGTTCAACGTCACGCCGCTGCGCAACGTCGCCAGCGTCGCGTCATCCGGCTCGCCTTCCACCTGGACGAAGTAAATTTTCCCGGTGCGTTTTCCGGGCTGCGTGAGCTTCGCCTGCAAGGCGCCGTCGTTGGTTAAGACCAGAAGGCCTTCGCTGTCGCGGTCCAGACGCCCGGCGGCGTAAACGCCCTGAACGGGGATGTAGTCCTTCAGCGTGCTGCGCCCGGCCTCGTCGGTAAACTGCGGCAAAACATCGTAGGGTTTATTGAACAAAATAACCCGCTTCGGCTGGGTTTCCTGCGGTCTTCTGGCGGCTTGTCGCGAGCTGAATCGCTCAACCCGGTGTTTTGTAAAAGAAGTTTTCTTCATGGTATTTTCAGGCGTTATCAATTGCCGCATTATAGCCTAATAACGAAGACCTTTCATGGCGCAGGACAATCAGGTACTATCGAAGGGCTCATTACAATTTATTAACATAAGATCAGTAACAACCAGAAGCGCTCGAAGGAGAGGTTAATGGAAAGCAAAGTAGTTGTTCCGGCGGAAGGTAAAAAGATCACCCTGCAAAACGGCAAGATTAACGTTCCTCACAATCCGATTATCCCGTTCATCGAAGGTGACGGTATCGGTGTAGACGTTACCCCGGCAATGCTGAAAGTGGTTGATGCCGCTGTTGAGAAAGCCTACAAAGGCGAGCGTAAAATTTCCTGGATGGAAATTTACACCGGTGAGAAATCTACCCAAGTTTATGGCCAGGACGTCTGGCTGCCAGCAGAAACGCTGGACCTGATCCGCGACTACCGCGTTGCTATTAAAGGCCCACTGACGACGCCAGTTGGCGGCGGTATCCGTTCCCTGAACGTGGCGCTGCGTCAGGAGCTGGACCTGTACGTGTGTCTGCGTCCGGTTCGTTACTATCAGGGCACCCCAAGCCCGGTTAAGCACCCTGAACTGACCGATATGGTTATCTTCCGCGAAAACTCAGAAGACATCTACGCGGGTATCGAATGGAAAGCGGACTCTGCTGACGCAGAAAAAGTGATTAAATTCCTGCGCGAAGAGATGGGCGTGAAGAAAATTCGCTTCCCTGAGCATTGCGGCATCGGCATTAAGCCGTGCTCTGAAGAAGGGACCAAGCGTCTGGTGCGTGCGGCGATCGAATATGCGATCACCAACGACCGCGACTCTGTGACCCTGGTTCACAAAGGCAACATCATGAAGTTCACCGAAGGCGCGTTCAAAGACTGGGGCTACCAGTTGGCGACCGAAGAGTTCGGCGGTGAGCTGATCGACGGCGGCCCATGGCAGAAGATCAAGAACCCGAACACCGGCAAAGAGATCATCATTAAAGATGTGATCGCCGATGCGTTCCTGCAGCAGATCCTGCTGCGTCCTGCTGAATACGACGTAATCGCCTGTATGAACCTCAACGGTGACTACATCTCTGACGCCCTGGCAGCGCAGGTTGGCGGTATCGGTATCGCCCCTGGCGCGAACATCGGCGACGAGTGCGCGCTGTTCGAAGCGACCCACGGTACTGCACCAAAATATGCCGGTCAGGACAAAGTGAACCCAGGTTCTATCATCCTGTCCGCAGAAATGATGCTGCGCCACATGGAATGGTTCGAAGCCGCAGACCTGATCGTTAAAGGTATGGAAGGCGCGATCAACGCGAAAACCGTAACCTATGACTTTGAACGTCTGATGGAAGGCGCTAAGCTGCTGAAATGCTCAGAGTTTGGCGACGCGATTATCGCGAACATGTAATCCAGATTCTGGGTTAAACAAGAGCGGGGGCCTGAGGGTTCCCGTTTTTTTTGCCTCTGCCTGCGGGAGACAACACGATGTTAGCCACCGTCCTTATCGCTGTCGTTGCATTCATCCATCTCTACATTCTTGTGCTGGAAATGTTCCTGTGGGATACGAAAACAGGGCACAAGGCCTTTAATCTGCGTCCTGATTTTGCGCGCGACACCCGCGTGCTGGCCGCGAATCAGGGGCTGTATAACGGTTTTCTGGCGGCCGGTCTGCTCTGGAGCCTCTGGCTCGGCGAAAAGGGTATTCAGGTGGCCATCTTCTTCCTGACCTGCGTGCTGATCGCCGGGCTCTTTGGCGCAGCCACCGCCAGCCGAAAAATTTTGTATGTACAGGCCGCGCCCGCACTCGCTGCGCTGCTTGCGTTACTTCTCTGAAGCAATGCTTTGGTTGAGATAACGCCTCCGATATACTCGTGACGTTACCTTTATTGACCTGAGACGAGACAGTTATGCACAACGATATCCCACTGAAATATTATGACATTGCCGATGAGTACGCGACGGAAGCCGCAGAGCAGGTTGCGGAGTCGGAGCGCGACGCGCTGGCACACTATTTCCAGTTGCTGCTCACCCGCTTAGCGAATAATGAGGAGATCAGCGAGGAAGCACAGCAGGAGATGGCCGATGAGGCCGGGATCCGTGCGGGTCGCATTGATGATATTGCGAATTTCCTCAATCAGTGGGGAAATGAATAGTCTGCTTCAGAAACCGTTATGCTGATGCTTAGCAATACAGCTCAGCATCACGCTATCGGACCACATGCATTTTTTTCGCAGAATATGTGAAGCGGGGGCGTCGATAAACAGCGCGAAAATAACGGTCAGACAAAAGAGTACTGCTGGGAATAGTAAGGATATTTTCACGTTTTTAACCAAAATAGGAGTGTGCGTCAGGGTAATCTACCGTCTGATTGTGACGACTATATGTTTTTGCGTTAAAAATGGAAATGCCCGACTGGAAAAAAACGGACACGCAAGTCTTCTGATTACGGTGTGATACCGGTGAGTCGCTTCGCCAGTTCGCTGCGGGTGAGTGCTTTTGAAAAATACCATCCCTGGATCAGTGCATCGGGATATCTGCTCGCAATGAAGCGATATTGAACTTCATTTTCCACGCCTTCGAAAACAAGGGTTTTATTCAATCTTGCAAGGGCATCGCTGAAGATAGCAAAGATGTTTTGCTTATAATGCTCGCTGATGCCGTCCACCAGCGACTTATCAATTTTGATCTCATCATATTCAAGCAGCGACAGGCGGGCGAGATTCGAGTTTTGCACGCCAAAATCATCTATTGATATTTTAACGCCGAGCGATTTCAGCTCCTGACAGAATCCCTCGAGGATATCTGCCGTGGAAACGGCTTTCTCAGAGAGTTCGACCTTCATCAGGGAAAGGGGAAGGTGATTGGCAAAACACGCACGACGCAAAATGGTAATGAACTGCCCATCTTCAATTTCCTTTCGCCCAACGTTAATGGAGACTATCAGTTGATGTTTCATCGCCAGTGGGGCAATCTCTGAAAGGGATTTCTCGATAATATTACTGTAATATTTTTTATACAGACCAATCTTTTTAATTAATGGGATAAACAGCTCCGGAGAGACGTCCCCGTGCTTTTGATCGCGCCATCTCGACAGAACTTCGACGCCTACGATTTTTTGATCGTGAATGCGAATAATGGGCTGATAGTTAACGCTGATGGTATTCGTGATGACGGCTTTGATCAGCGTACGTTCCAGAGAAAAACGGTCTTCATAGATGCGGAAGATAAATAACGTTATTGCGATCCAGATAAAACAGAGAATGACCGCGAGAAGCGCAAAGATAAACGGAGGTAACGAGGCCAGCCCGGCGTCGTGATGCTTCACGATGACGCACAGGTCCCACAAGGCGCTGCACTGTGTCAGGGTCAGGGTAAACAACGTCGAATGCAGCCAGCTCTGCTGATTTAGCGCCGTGGCGGCCGAAAAAAAGACTCTGCCGAAGTCTTTGGTGGTAGCACTAAGCGAATAGCTTGCGGTAACCGGAGTGAATTTATCGTAAGCATAGCGGGAGGTGAAGATAATAATATTATTATAAATTGCCGCATTACCCGTGAAAAAGTCTTTTCGCGAAAACTGGGCCAGCAGAAAGCCTCTCGGCGTTTTATGCAGTTCCGCAGGAAGTGCGACGGGCGTCGCGAGTTTCCCCCAAAAAGCGGTACAGACAATTTTTCCCTTCTCAATAAAGCCGATATCGGCAAAATAAAGATTATTAAGCTTAATTTGTCTGTAGCGATCGAGGCTGGTTTTGTCACACCCCTGCGTCGTGATGCTTTTGAGACCCAGCGCCACGCTTTGGGACACGTCTTCTGAATAATGTAAAAGGGTACGGGATATTTCACGCTGTTTGCTCTTCTGCTGACCGATGATTACAGCATTGACCGCACAAAGAGACAGGAAGACCAGAAGCGTTGAAACGATAGCAACGGCAATGAGCTTTTTCATTTTCCAGATATCCAGTCCGCTCCCTGATTTCACAAATCTTAACACAGCCAGGGCAAGGAACAAGCCTGATAGTCACGTCATGTGAGTAAATACCGGCAGGTGAACTCATACGAAAGTATCAGTTTTTTAAGACAATTCTCAGCTAAGCTATTTTCATTGTTATAAGCAATACCGGGTTAGCACAGGCGCTTCTTCCAGAACATCCATGCTTGTTTTTTCTATTTAAGGAAAACATCATGCGCAACGTGATGATACCTATTCTTAGCGCTCTGTTTCTTTTTCTGAGCGGCATTTTGATTATTAACTGGCAGCTATGGCAGATGGCGAAGCTTAATAATAGTCATACCGCCACGGCAAGCACCCAAAAAATAGAAAGCATTCTGGCTGAAGCCGCCAGTGCGGCCAACACGGCGAAGCGCGTTGCGGCCGGAGGGTGTAACGGCAGCGGACAGCTGGCGCTGGGGACAGAGGCCGCGCTAAAACCGCATCTGCGCGCCATCATGATCGAGCAGCAGGGTAAAATCATCTGCACTTCCCTTCCCGGGAATGGCGTGTTGATTATTCATCCTGAGACGCTACCCGTCGAAAAACTGATGCTGCTACCCGGCAATCGGCTGGTAAACGGCATTCCGGTGCTTATTTACCAGATGCCTGTCGCGGCAGGGCGCGTCATCGTCAGCGTGAGTGACGCGCATTTGCGGGACGTCATCGCGAGCGCATCAAACAGCGTAGATCTGGGGCTGGTTGTTGGTGAAAGCATGCTTGGGCGCAACGGTGATGTTACCGGCTGGAAAGCCGCCTCCTGGGCAGGAGCGCTTACGGCGTCAACGCAATTCCCCTTTAGCCTGGCCTGGCAAGCGCCTGCCTTTTTTAGCCTGACGCGGCTCCTGCAGCAGGGATGGAGCCTGATACTGCTTATTCTTGCGCTATCCGTGGCGGTGGGCATTTTGATCCGCCGCTACAAGGGGAAAAGCACCTCCTTTGAAGACGACTTACGTAAGGCCATTTTGCAGGGGGAGATCGTGCCGTATTACCAGCCGATCGTGAACGGCGATACCGGCGGGCTGTATGGCGTTGAAGTCCTGGCAAGATGGAAGCATCCAAAGTCAGGCTTTATCCCGCCGGATGTCTTTATTCCGATTGCCGAACGTAGCGGTTTGATTATTCCGCTCACCAAAGGGTTGATGGCGAAAGTCGTTACGCAGCTTAAGCCGCTTTTGCCTAAGCTACCGGACGGGTTTCATATCGGGGTGAACATCAGCGCCAGACATATCAATGCGCCTTCCTTCATCGGTGACTGTCGCGTCTTCGGGAACGGGTTTCAGGGTAAAGAGGTTAAACTGGTTCTCGAGGTGACCGAGCGTGAACCGCTGATCGATAATCCTCACCTGGTGGAAAACCTCAACATGCTGCATAACGCCGGCTTTGTCATTGCACTGGATGATTTTGGTACAGGCTATTCAGGTCTTTCATGCCTAAATGCGCTTGCCATTGATTATATTAAAATTGATAAAAGCTTTGTGAACCGGGTTTCAGATGAAAAAGACTCAACGATCCTGCTGGACTGCGTTATTGACCTGGCGAAAAAACTCTCATTGCGCATTGTGGCTGAAGGGGTAGAAACGAAAGCGCAGCTGGAGTATCTCAACCGTAATGAGATTACGCTGTTGCAGGGCTATTATTTTGGTAAGCCCGTCTCCTATATCGATTTTATTAAAGTCATTTTATCTAAGCCCCGGGAGACGGTAAGTTTGTAAAACGAAATTAAGACGAGCTTCTGTTGTATGCTTAAGTGCAATTCATTTTCCTCTTATCCTGAGCTTTGTTACAGTGACAAGAGTTGTCAGCCAGGGATGTCAGGCGTGATAAGGTGGAAAAGCTCGTGCATGTGAAAAATACTTTTTACACAACAATCATTACCGTCATCATTGTCTCATTGATCATCTCGCTGTCGCTTGCCGTCCAAATTGCTACGTCCAGGCAGCAGTCAATCCAGCAAATTAATACCAGCGTCGCTAACCTGAGCCATACCCTTGATGTTTACACTGAGGGGATCATGCGCCAGAGTGAAATGTTAATTACTACCATTTCCGACATAATCGAAATTTATGGCATGACCCCGCAACAGGCGAGCCATATTCAGCGAATGATAAATAATCAGGATAATCTGCTTACCCAGATTAATAATGTGGTTGTTTACGATGCCAGGGGCGATATATTTACCGCATTGCACGAAACGTTTACGGGCCCACGCAAAGGATCGGACAGGTCATTTTTTATCTATCACCAGGAAAATAAAAATCAGCAGATTTTTATTGGCGAGCCCGTTGTCAGCAGAACCAATGGTAAATGGGTTATCACCATTAGTCGGCGCCTTGACACCCACACCGGGGCATTTAATGGTGTGGTGGTGGTGACGCTGGGTATCGAGAATTTTCTCGCGCTCTACGGGCAGATTAATATTGGTCACGCGGGCGTCATTGGCTTAACAACCGAGTCAGGCGTGCTGCTGGTCCGTTATCCTTTTAAAAATACCTATATCGGGACGATTGTTTCTGACTCACCTCTCTTCAGGAAATACCTTAAGGTACAAAATACCGGGATAGCCCGTTCCGTTTCGCGGTTTGATAAAATCGAACGCATTTATGCCTATGAGAAAAACAGACGCTACGGACTGGTCACCACCGTGGCCGTCAGCATTGATGAAGCCCTCGCACCGTGGCGCAAGCAGGCCATTCAGCTGGCGGTACTCATTTTCGTTTTCACGGCGATACTCATCGTCGCGTCATACTTCCTGTATTCCGACTTATCCAGAAAAAGCAGAGATAATAAGGCGCTGAAGATTATCGCCTCTGAGGATGCGCTGACCGGGCTTTACAACCGTCGCATTTTTGATGAAAAAATCCTCTCGGAAATCGCGCTTTGTGCCGCGCATGATGCACCGATTTCGATACTGATTGTGGATGTGGACTTCTTCAAAAAATACAACGATAACTACGGCCATCCTGAAGGGGACCGATGTCTGGCGCTGCTGGGAAACAGCCTCAGGGAGAGCCTTACCCATGATAATCAGGTTGTGGCGCGCTACGGCGGTGAGGAGTTTGCGCTGATATTGCCTGATACCGATATCCAGGAGGCGCTTCGACTGGCGCAAACAATCATTCGCAATGTGTTTTCCCTGCAAATCGAACATGCTTTTAGCCCCTTCGGGCGGGTGACGGTAAGCGTCGGAATTTCTACCGCGCGAGCGGTCGACATCGCGGGCAGCCAGCAGAATATCATTATTGCCGCCGACCAGGCGCTCTACCAGGCAAAACGCGCAGGACGTAACCGGTACGCGTTTGTTGGGGTATGACAGGAGATGAAGCTCACATAGAGTGATGCTTATCACAAATTTCCTTTCTCAGATCCTGTGCTATTCTTTTTGTGTCGTTGATTTAATGACAAAAACCATACAGAGAGGAAAGTTATGGGAATTTTATCCTGGATTATCTTTGGGCTTATTGCGGGTATTCTGGCGAAGTGGATCATGCCGGGCAAAGATGGCGGTGGGTTTATCGTCACCGTAATACTGGGGATTGTCGGCGCGGTAGTCGGCGGCTGGATCAGTACGTTATTCGGTTTTGGCAAAGTCGATGGCTTTAACTTCGGCAGCTTCGCCGTCGCGGTGATCGGTGCGCTGGTTGTTCTGTTTATCTACAGAAAAATCAAAAGCTGATCCTTAACGCGTTAAAAAAGGCTGCCAGATGGCGGCCTTTTTTACGTGGCGGGTTTACCACCAGCCAAGCTGCGTGCCGGCAAACGCCGCGATGGCAACGATCAGCATAATGAGGGTCGTTTTTCTCATTTATGCCCCCGGAGCCGCGTAACCACCGACAAAAAACCACGCTAAAAAAATCACCGCCGTTATAAAAATAACGACCGGGAAGAGGATCCCTATTCTCATACCATCACCTGTTTCGGTTTCTATAACGCCGTAGAGTGTACGGGGTTAATCCATAGTGAGAAAGCGTGTTTTGCTTTTTCCTTTCTTATCCTGATACATCGCGACATCCGCGGCGCGTAATGCGCTGTCAGGATCGGTTATCCCTGCATCCACTTCGATAACGCCGAGGCTGGCTCCCGGATAAATAATATGAACGCTGCCCAACCAGTATTCACCGGCAATGCAGGCGCTGAGGCGCGTTTTGAGCAGCGTAACCTGTGTGTTATCCCCGTCCTGGTGAGGCTGACTCAGCGACGCCACCAGAAATTCATCGCCACCCAACCGGCCAATGATATCGTCCTGCTGTTTTTCCTCCGTCAAACGCTTGCCCACTTCAATCAGGAACTGGTCGCCAGCCTCGTGGCCGTAGCGATCGTTAATCAGCTTGAAATCATCCAGATCGATGAACGCGATGACGGTATTACGTTTAAGGTGGCGCGCCAGCGAAAACAGGGTGGTCAGATCTTCAAAAATGGCGCGACGGTTGGGTAAACCGGTAAGGGCATCCGTGTAGGAGTGAGCGATGAGGGCCGCGTTGGCTTCGCGAAGCTGGGTTACCAGCGACTCTTTCTGAATGGACTGGGCAATCAGCCCGGCGAATAACTTCAGAACCTGTTCACCGCGCTCGCTCAGCGGCTTTCTGGCCGTGCTGGTGGCGCAGAGCGTTCCGTAGAGTGAACCATCCGCAAGATGGACAGGAATACTCATGTAGGTCGTAATGCCGAGCGCTTTCGCCGCCTCGCACTCCGGCCAGCGTTCAGGAACGTCGTTGCTGAATACGGTGTCGCTATCCAGCGCGCGCTTACACAGTGTTTCATCCCACGGGACGCTGAGTCCCTCAGGGATTGTCATCTGCTTGCTGTTGCGGGCGTAGAGGATATGCTGCAGTCGGGCTTCGATATCTACCTTGGTGAGGTAAGTCGACTCCATATCCGTCACGATCTCCAGCATCTCCAGCAGCTGACGTACGAGACTTTCAAGGGATTGTTCAGTGGCGAGGGTTTCTGAAACACGGGCAAGGATAATATCCGACATGACGTAGAATGACTCCCAGGCAGAAGACGTCTGCATCTGCATGTTATGCTGAGTTTTTAGACTTCAGGCATAGTAAAACATGAATACAGAAAATTTAATATATGCAGGGAGAGGGCAGCAGGAGAGAAAAAAAGCCCCGTTGTTGAGACCGGGGCAAAGACATCTTGATTACGGAATGATGTTCTCTGGTCATATCGAGAACACGCCTCACTATAGTGTTGAAAAGTGCAGTTAAAATGGAGAAATCATGGAGAAAGCGGCGGTGACCCGTTACCCTTAGACCGTAATCATGTCACAAGGATCAATGAGATGAGATTTCTGCTTCTGGCGGTGGCGCTTCCCCTGGTGGCCTGCACCGCAAAAACGACCCCACCCGATGCCCCGAAACCGCCGCACGCTATCGGTATGGCGAACCCGGCCTCCGTGTACTGCCTTGAGAAAGGCGGGGAACAGATCCCGGTTCAAAGCCCGCAGGGCGTACGCACGGAGTGCAAACTACCGGGCGGTGAAGTGATCGATGAATGGACGCTCTATCGTCGCGATCGTCCGCAACCCACCAGGTGACAGACGTATAGTGCCTGCGATACACTTCTCTTTAGGATTATTCTTAGCCAGTCCTGGCTATTGTTATCGTGAGAGAAGTATGTTTCAGCTTAAACCGGGCAGCATGGCGATGATCGTGGGTGCCCGCACGGCGTCAGGCCGTCGCAATATTGGTAAATCTGTTGAGCTGTTTGGCCTGTGCCAGCCCGGACAGCGTTTCGTTAACCCGGTCAACGGCGTGATGACGCAATTACCCGCAACCGCCGATCGCGCGCTTTGGCTGGTGACGGGTGATGTTTACGCCTTTGATAATCAGCACGGCTTTGCGTTTGTCCGCGCCGAACATCTGATGCCGCTCACTCCCGATGAAGCGCCGCAAATCCTCGATGAGCTGGCGATCGGCTGATCAGAGATGGCGCAGCCAGTCGGCTAATACCAGGGCGTGATTTTGCTTCGTGTCTTTGGCAGCAAAGAGCAGGGTGACGGTCTGCCCGTTCGCCAGCGTCGCCAGACGCATTCCCTCGTCAGCGTGCTGCGCCAGCTCTTCCCGATAGGCCTTACTGAAAGCGGCGAAATCAATGGTTTCGCTGTGAAAGGCCTTGCGTAATTCATTCGAAGGCGTGAGCGCTTTACACCATTCATCATACGCGAGGTCCGTTTTTTTAACGCCGCGCGGCCACAGTTTGTCCACCAGCACCCGATAGCCATCGTCCGGACCTGCCTGTTCGTACACGCGTTTACATTGAATCATGATTCCACCCTCCCAATTTAAGGTATTGTGATAATTGCAGAAGATCGGTAGTCTGAGGTTCCTTATGTTATCTGATAATACTCTGGCATAAGGAACCTTTCATGGAACACCTCCCGGTTAAAACGACGCTGCGCATTGCGCTGGTTGGCGATTACAATCCCAATGTTATTGCGCATCAGGCGATCCCGCTGGCCATTGACGACGCCGCCGCAGTTCTGGACCTCACCGCCGATTACGACTGGCTTCCTACCACGGAGCTGACAAGCCCTGAAGATCTGGTGGGCTACGATGCCATCTGGCTGGTTCCCGCCAGCCCCTATAAAAACACCGAAGCAGCCTTTATCGCCGCGCGCTACGCCCGTGAAAACGGCATTCCGTTCCTTGGCACCTGCGGTGGGTTCCAGCATGCGCTGATTGAGTATGCCCGCAATGTGTTGGGCTGGGCCGATGCGGCACACGCTGAGACGGATAGCGAAGGCACCATGGTGATTGCGCCGCTGACATGCTCGCTGGTGGAAAAAACTGATGCCATTGAGCTGCGCAAAAATACGCTGATCGCGAAAGCGTACGGCAGGCCGGAAATTGAAGAGGGGTATCACTGTAACTATGGCGTGTCGCCGGCGTTTGCACAGGCGCTGGAAAGCGGTGATATGCACGTCACGGGATGGGACGAACAGGGTGAAATTCGCGCCGCAGAGCTGGTTACGCACCCGTTCTTCGTGATCACCCTATTCCAGCATGAGCGTGCCGCGCTGGAAGGACGCCCGGTCGTGCTGGTGCAGGCGATGCTGCGCGCGGCTCGAGGGTAAGAAAAGGCAGACCCGATGGTCTGCCACACTGTTTAACGGGGCGCGATCTCCCGGTCTCGCCCGGCGAGCACGCCGCAAATAGCCATTATCACGGCGGCAAGGGCGCAGCCCAGAAGCGGGATCCGCCAGTCTCCCGCGCTATCGTGAATTTTCCCCATCAGCGGAGGGCCGCAGGCGGCGAGCAGATAGCCAATCGACTGCGCCATGCCGGACAGCGCCGCAGCCTGGTGTGCAGAGCTGGCGCGCAGGCCGATGAACGTCAGGCCGAGGATCATCGTTGCTCCTGTGCCAAAGCCAAACACCAGCGTCCACATCACCGCCATGTCAGGCATAAACCATAGCCCCGCCGCGCTTACCGCGCACAACAGCGCCACCGCGCCTGCAATGGCCCGCTGATCTTTCAGACGGTGGAGGACCAGCGGCACGGCAAGCCCCGGCACGGCCGTGGCCAGCTGCAGCAGCCCGTGCACCGAGCCGGCCTGCGCTTCGCTGTAGCCGTGGCTGAGCAAAATCGCCGGCAGCCAGCCGATGATGACGTAGTAAATCAGCGAGTTAATCCCCAAAAAGAGCGTTACCTGCCAGGCGAGAGCCGAACGCCAGATGGCGCGATTATGCAGCGCGCCAGCGCCCGTTACCGTCGTAACGTGTTTCTGACGCCACTGCGGCAGCCAGAGCAGCAGCGCGACCAGCGGAAACGCCATCAGCATCAGCAGCGCGCCATGCCAGCCCGCATTGCCCTGCGCCAGGGGCACAATCATCGCTGAGCCAAACGCCGCCGAGACGCCCATCGTCAGGGAATAGGCTCCGGTGAGTTTCGCCACCTGTCCCGGAAAGTCACGTTTGATTAATCCGGGTAACAGCACGTTCCCGAGCGCAATCCCGCAGCCGATGACCGCTGTGCCGATGAAAAGCAGCCCGGCGGAGGGCAGCGAGCGAACCGCAATTCCGGCGCAAATCAGCAGCAGGGCGACAAACAGGCTGCGCTCCATGCCGATACGTCGGGCAACGCCTGCGGCGAGGGGTGAGACAAGGGCGAAAGCCAGCAGGGGCAGGGTGGTCAGCAGACCGGTTTGCGCCGTGCTTAAGCCATAATCAAGACGAATAGTGTCGAGCAGCGGAGCTGCGCCGGTAAAGGTGACGCGAAGCGTAGTGGCAATCATCAGGATGCCTGCAATCAACAGCGCGCCGTGTTTTCCTGAGGTGCGAATGGCAGTAGTCATTATGTTCTCATACGTTCAAGCGAGCGCACACAATACCGATTTTCTCCGCGGTTGAAATCAGGCTAAAATGACAGTTTATCGCTAAAATCGGACAAACTGATGATTGGTCTGGGACTGGAGGGCTACGATCCTGATAGCCAGCACGATGCGGCCGTCGCATTTCGCATCCAGGTGGTGGCGGAGGAACAGTATATTCCCCGACATCATCACCGTAAGGGGCAGCTGATTCTGGCGCTCGGCGGCGCGATCACCTGCGAAGTGGAAAATGCCATGCTGATGGTTCCGCCCCAGTACGCCGTCTGGATCCCCGGCCAAATGCCGCACAGCAACAGGGCCACGGCGGGCGCGCAGCTCTGCTTTTTGTTCATTGAGCCGGGGGCGGCACGCTTGCCTGACCGCTGCTGCACTCTGAAAATCTCTCCTCTGGTGCGGGAGCTAATTTTATCCCTGGCGGAAAAAACGCGTGAACAACTCCCTCTTGCGGCCACGTCGCGCCTGGTGGACGTTCTGTTTGACGAGCTGCCGCTCCAGCGTCAGGAACATCTGCAGCTGCCCGTCTCGCCCCATCCTAAAATTCGGCTGATGAGCGAGAAGATGGCGGAAGAGCCTGCCGACTGGCAAACGCTGGCGCAGTGGGCGAGCCACTTTGCCATGAGCGAACGCAGCCTGGCGCGGCTGGTGGTGAAAGAGACCGGTTTAAGCTTTCGCCGCTGGCGCCACCAGCTGCAGCTGATCGTGGCGTTACAGCATTTGATAAGTGGGAAATCGGTACAGCAGGTGGCACAGTCACTGGGATATGACTCTACCACCGCGTTTATCACCATGTTCAGGAAGGGGCTGGGCCAGACGCCGGCGCGTTATATGGCCAGCCTGACTACGACTTCCCGATAAACAGAGAGACCAGGCCTGCCGCAATCAGCGGCCCCACCGGCACGCCGCGAAACAGCGCCACGCCCAGTACGGTGCCCACCAGCAGACCCGCCACCAGCGAGGGCTGGCTGCTCATCAGCGTAACGCCGCGTCCGCCCAGCCATGAAACAAAAACCCCGACCGCGATCGCCACCAGCGATTTCCAGTTTACAAACGAGTGCAGCAGGGTTGAGGCGGGAAGCGTACCGCTGGCGATGGGCGCCATTACCCCGATGGTTAAAATGATGATCCCGATGGTGAGGCCTTGTTTTTCTATCCACGGGAAAAAGGTATTGAGCGGGGTCACGCGAACAATAATCAGCACCAGAATCGAGATGGCGACGGTGGTGTTATGGCTGACAAAGCCGAGCGCGGCGAGTGCCAGGAGAATGAGCAGAGTAGGGTCAAACATAGGGAATCCTTGCCTAAATAATTAACCTGCTTACAGTACGCGCAAACGCGACGCAGGACAGTTTTAAGAAGATTTTGTTGTTGTCATAACCTTGTCATTTACGCGGATTAAAACGGAGGCAGATATCGCAAAAAGGGTCGCCATCATGAACGATCACATGTTTGTTGAAACGCTGATTATCTCCTCATCGTTTTTCGCTATTGCCGTTATTCTCGTCGCCTCCGTGCTGTTCCTGGAAAGAAAAGGCTGACCGGATCGTCAGCCATCGCGGTTACGCTTTATGGAAGGTCACCAGTTCAGGACGAGCGATGCGCAGGTAATCCTGGGTATCCATAATCACGGATTTCTCCAGCAGGCCGGCGTTAAACGCGATTTCGTCAAAGCGCTCGAACAGCAGCGGGTCGGCAACCAGCGCCAAATCAGGATGAAAGCTAAAGGGCGGAATAGCGCCGAAAACGCAGGCGGTCAGGGTATCGACCTCGGCCGGGCTGGCGAGGGAGGCCTTCAGCCCGCCAAAATGGCTGGCAAGCTGGCTCAGGTCAGCCTGCAGATCGGCGGCGAGGATCGCCAGAACGTGTTTTTTTACACCGTTTCCCTTCACCTTGCAGACCAGAGCTTTGGCGCCTTGTCGCAGATCGGTCCCGCGAATTTCACTTACCGCTTCACATTTCCCGACCGCCTCGTGCTCCATGACGCGAAAACGCGCGCCCTGCTCGGTGAGTAAGGTAATCAGTTGCTGGTGGGTTCCTGTGCCAATAACGTCGTCAGTCATAACGATTTTCCCGGTGATAATCCAGTATGCAGCGTTCTACATTAGCACGGGATAAGCGGGGTCGAAAGAAAACAGCCAGCGGGTTCGCTGGCTGTGGGATTATGCGTTGCTGGTAGAAGCTTGCTTGTGGAACAGCTCCCTGAACACCGGATAAATATCATCCTGGTCACGGATATGCTGCATGGCAAAATTATCGAACATCGACTGCAGATGTTCATACTCCCGCCACAGGGTCTGGTGCGCGCGACGGGTGATTTCGATATAGCTGTAGTAACGCACCACCGGCAGAATTTTCTTCGCCAGAATCTCGTGACACAGCGGTGAGTCATCGGCCCAGTTATCGCCATCGGACGCCTGCGCGGCATAAATGTTCCACTGCGCCGGGTCGTAACGCTCTTTCACTACCTCATCCATCAGCTTCAGGGCGCTTGATACGATGGTCCCGCCGGTCTCCTGCGAGTAAAAGAACTCATGTTCATCCACCTCTTTCGCCTGAGTATGGTGACGGATATAGACCACCTCCACGTTCTTATAGGTTCTGCTCAGGAACAGGTAGAGCAGAATATAAAAACGCTTCGCCATATCCTTGGTGGCCTGGTCCATCGAGCCGGATACGTCCATCAGACAGAACATCACTGCCTGGCTGGAGGGCTCAGGGCGTTTTTCGTAGTTCTTGTAGCGCAGGTCAAAGGTGTCAATAAACGGTACCCGTTCGATCTTCGCCCTCAGCTCTGCAATCTCTTTACGCAGGCGCTCCTCTTCCAGCAGTTGCGCCGGTTCCGTGTTTTCCACGACCTTCAGGCTGCTCTCCAGCTCGCGCAGTTCGCGGCGTTTTCCTGCCGTCATCGCCGTGCGTCGCGCCAGCGAATTTTGCAACGAACGCACAACGCTAATATTGGCGGGCACGCCGTTGGCGGTATAGCCCGCGCGGTGGGTTTTATATTCATTAAGCTGACGATGCTGATTCTTTTTCAGATTAGGCAGCGCCAGGTCTTCAAACAGCAGGTCGAGATATTCATCTTTCGAAATCTGGAAGACAAATTCGTCCTGACCTTCACCGTCCTGGCTGGCCTGTCCCTGACCGCTTCCTGAACCACCGCCGCCGCCCTGAGGACGCTCAATTCTGTCGTTCTGAACGAAGTGGTCATTACCTGGATGTACGCGATGGCGCAGGCCGCCTCGCCCCTGATGAAACATCGGTTCGCTGATGTCATCGGTGGGGATGGAGACAGATTCGCCGCTGTCGACGTCGGTCACCGAGCGTTTGTTGATGGCCTCGGAGATAGACTGTTTAATTTGCGCTTTATAACGACGCAAGAAGCGCTGGCGGTTAACCGTGCTCTTGTTTTTGCCGTTAAGACGCCGGTCAATAAACCAGGTCATATACCCCCCGTACTGCATTTGCCAACTTGCATTTTGTAGGCCCGGCAAGCGCTAACCGCCACCGGGCACTTGTTTTAAGACGATTTACGCACGCGCAGATACCATTCGCAGAGCAGGCGGACCTGCTTGCGGGTGTAGCCTTTTTCCATCATACGGTCGACAAAATCGTCGTGCTTTTTCTGCTCATCGGTTGAGGTTTTGGCGTTAAACGAGATCACCGGTAGCAGCTCTTCGGTATTGGAGAACATTTTCTTCTCAATGACCGTGCGCAGCTTCTCGTAGCTGGTCCAGTTCGGATTGCGCCCGTTGTTATGCGCTCTGGCGCGCAGGACGAAGTTCACAATCTCGTTACGGAAGTCTTTCGGGTTGCTGATCCCGGCAGGCTTCTCGATTTTTTCCAGCTCCGCGTTCAGGGATTCACGGTCAAACAGCTGGCCGGTATCCGGGTCGCGGTACTCCTGATCCTGGATCCAGAAGTCAGCATAGGTGACATAACGGTCGAAAATGTTCTGCCCGTATTCTGAATAGGATTCCAGGTAGGCCGTCTGGATCTCTTTGCCAATGAACTCGGCGTATTTCGGGATCAGGTAACCTTTGAGGAACTCCAGGTAGCGTTCAGCCTGCTCCTGCGGGAACTGCTCGCGTTCGATCTGCTGCTCCAGCACGTAGAACAGATGGACCGGGTTGGCCGCCACTTCCGCATGGTCGAAGTTGAAGACGCGGGAGAGGATCTTAAACGCGAAGCGCGTGGACAGACCGTTCATCCCCTCATCAACCCCGGCATAGTCGCGGTATTCCTGATAAGACTTCGCTTTCGGGTCGGTATCTTTCAGGCTTTCACCGTCATAGACGCGCATTTTGGAATAGATGCTGGAGTTTTCCGGCTCTTTCAGACGCGAAAGGATGGAGAAGCGTGACAGCGTTTCCAGCGTGCCCGGCGCGCAAGGTGCATGCACCAGCTCACTGTGGTTAAGCAGCTTCTCGTAAATTTTGATCTCTTCGGAGATCCGCAGGCAATAAGGCACCTTGACGATATAGACGCGGTCAAGGAAGGCCTCATTGTTTTTGTTATTACGGAAGGTCACCCATTCAGATTCGTTCGAGTGGGCGAGAATAATCCCGTTAAACGGCAGGGCGGAGATACCTTCCGTCCCGTTGTAGTTGCCTTCCTGGGTAGCCGTCAGCAGAGGATGCAGCACTTTAATGGGTGCTTTAAACATCTCGACGAATTCCATAATCCCCTGGTTCGCGCGGCACAGCGCGCCTGAGTAACCGTAGGCATCCGGATCGTTTTGCGCGAAGTTTTCCAGCTTGCGGATGTCGACTTTACCCACCAGCGCCGAGATGTCCTGGTTGTTCTCATCGCCGGGTTCTGTTTTGGCGATTGCGATCTGTTCAAGGATAGAGGGCCAGACTTTCACTACGCGGAACTTGGTGATGTCGCCACCAAACTCGTGCAGGCGTTTTGCCGCCCACGGCGACATAATGGTCCCGAGGTAGCGACGCGGGATGCCATACTCTTTATCCAGAATCTGCGCATCTTCCTGCGGATTGAACAGGCACAGCGGATGGTCGTTCACCGGGCTGCGTTCACCGTTGGCGCTCAGCACATAGATAGGCACGCGCTGCATCAGCGACTTCAGGCGTTCAGCCAGCGAGGATTTACCGCCACCCACCGGGCCGAGTAAATAGAGGATCTGTTTCTTCTCTTCCAGACCCTGAGCGGCATGCTTCAGATAGGAGACAATCTGTTCGATGGCATCTTCCATACCATAGAACTCTTCAAACGCCGGGTATCGGGCGACCACCCGATTCGAAAAGAGACGGGAAAGCCGAGGCTCCAGGGCAGTGTCAACCATGTTTGGCTCACCAATAGCCATCAATAGCCGTTCTGCCGCATTGGCATAGGCACTGCGATCTTGCCGACAGATGGTAAGAAACTCCTGCAGTGTGAACTCTTCGTCCTTGGCAGCTTCATAGCGCTGGCGATAGTGATCGAATATATTCATGGCATGCCGTCCTTTCGTTTTTTAGCACAGGATAAGAGCCGTTCGTATGAGTAGTGGAGGCTCCCGGAAGAGAATCTCTCGCACCCCACTGCCAGAGCAGCAACCTGTGTGCCAGGTCAGACGCTAAGAACCGCAGGTGTTCAGGAAAACTCTTCTTAAATTAAAGCGTAGATGGCATTTGCAAAACTTGCATGCCCAGAAAATCTACTTTCAATGACATATCAATAACTCATCCAAAAATTTCCACTGTCGTTATAAGACAAATGCACGTTTTTCACTCAGTGGTCATATAAATGTAAGCGGGCTGTCATCTGAAAAGTTAAAAATAATGGGTTAATCAGACTGATTAGCAGGCAAAAAATTTTGGGATGTACGGGAATGGCGGTTACACTTCACCCGCTGATTATTTGACTACAGGAAAGAATGGATTGTGACCAAACTCAAACTTCTGGCATTAGGCATCCTTGCCGCGACCGCAGTAAGCACCGCACAGGCGGAAAGTCAGTGGACGGTTGGCGCGGGTGTTGGCGTCATTAACAGCCCGTACAAGCAGTATGACCGTGACGTTTATCCTGTTCCCGTTATCACCTATGAAGGCGATAACTTCTGGTTCCGCGGGCTCGGCGGCGGCTACTATCTCTGGAACGATACGGCTGATAAGCTCTCTATCATGGCCTACTACGATCCAACGCACTTCAAGCCGGGTGACAGCGACAGCCATGCGCTTCGCCAGCTCGACAAGCGTAAAAGCTCAATGATGGCTGGCCTTTCTTATGTGCATAACACCCAGTATGGCTTCCTGCGAACGGCTCTGGCGGGTGATACGCTGGATAACAGCAACGGCTTTATCTGGGATCTTGCGTGGCTGTACCGCTATACCAACGGTGGGCTGACTCTGACGCCGGGTATTGGTGTGCAGTACAACAGCGAGAACTACAACGACTACTACTATGGCGTCTCTAAAAACGAGTCCCGCCGTAGCGGTCTGAAGAGCTACAGCGCAGATGACGGCTGGGATCCGTACCTGGAGCTGACCGCAAGCTATAACTTCCTCGGCGACTGGAGCGTGTACGGTACCGGCCGCTACGAGCGTCTGAGCGATGAAGTGAAGGATAGCCCGATGGTCGACAAGTCCTGGGCAGGCATCTTCTCTGTCGGTGTGACCTACAAGTTCTGATTGTGCACTTACATTGTGCAATTGGTGCATTAAAACGGGGCGCTTGCGCCCCGTTTGCTTTAATGTGGTGCGGCGAGATTATCGCTTAACAATGCGGATCGTCTGCCCTAAACGAGATGGCTTTTCTTCGCTCGCTTTCTGCGGGTTGGTCACGCGGGCCGTTTCCACGCAGACAAACGTTTTATACCCTTCATCCGTCATGTCGGCCATGCTGACGGACAGCGCAGGACCCGGGTTCCAGCCCACCACGTCGCTGTGATGATGATGGACCACTTCAATTCCGCGGTTCAGGGCGCCGTCGTGGATCACGCTGCACGCTTCCGGGTGCAGGTAGACGCGGTCGGTACGGTCAGGGAACGTTTGTACGCCGTCGCTCAGTTTACCTTCTTTGGCGTTATCCACTTTGTCGATATAGGTATCGCCCAGGCCGCTCACCTTCACTGCGCTGATATCACCCACGTTAAAATAGGTGTGCAGGGCAGAGGTGGTTTCGAACTCGCCGTGAGCCTCCAGTTCGATTTCACAGGTTTTACCCAGCTTAAATCGGGCGTACAGGGTGAAATCGTGCGGCCAGAGGGCGCGGGTTTCATCATTAGCCTGCAGCTCAAAGGTCAGCACCGCACCGTTGTCATCTTCGTTATGCGCTTTCAGCGTCCACTGCTGGTTGCGGGCAAAACCGTGAGACGGCAAACCCGGCTGTGCGGACGGCCCGAACCACGGCCAGCAGATCGGCACGCCGCCGCGGATTGCGGCGCCTTTTTTGAAGGAAGTCGCATCGCTCAGCCATAAACCTTCGGCTTCGCCTTCCGGTTTCCAGGAGAGCAGGTGGGCGCCGTTCAGCGCCACGGACGCTTTGACGCGCGGATGGTCAACGACGATAACGTCGGCACCGTCAATCTGACGGCGGGAGAGCACAGGGGTAAGTTGTTCGACTACCGGAAGTGCAAAAATTTTATTAATCATTAAGCAATCCTCTGTCTTATAAATAAAAAAAGGCGACCGAAGTCGCCTTTTTGGATCAAACACTCATCTCAACTTATTTGGAGATGTGAGCGATCAGGTCCAGTACTTTATTAGAGTAGCCGGTTTCGTTGTCGTACCAGGATACCAGTTTCACGAAGTTGTCGTTCAGTGCGATACCCGCTTTAGCATCGAACACGGAAGTGCACACTTCGCCGTTGAAATCGGTAGATACAACGTCGTCTTCGGTGTAGCCCAGAACGCCTTTCATTGCGCCTTCGGAAGCAGCTTTGATTGCTTTCTTAATTTCTTCATAAGAAGCAGCTTTTTCCAGACGAACGGTCAGGTCAACAACGGATACGTTAGGCGTTGGAACGCGGAACGCCATACCAGTCAGTTTGCCATTCAGTTCTGGCAGTACTTTACCTACAGCTTTAGCAGCACCGGTAGAGGATGGGATGATGTTCTGAGCCGCGCCACGGCCGCCGCGCCAGTCTTTGTGAGACGGGCCATCAACGGTTTTCTGAGTAGCGGTGGTCGCGTGAACGGTAGTCATCAGACCTTCGATGATGCCGAAGTTGTCGTTGATAACTTTAGCCAGCGGTGCCAGGCAGTTGGTGGTGCAGGATGCGTTAGACACGATATCCTGGCCAGCGTAGGTTTCGAAGTTTGCACCACGAACGAACATTGGGGTGTTGTCTTTGGAAGGACCAGTCAGAACAACTTTCTTCGCACCCGCAGTGATGTGTTTACGTGCAGTTTCGTCGGTCAGGAAGATACCGGTTGCTTCAGCAACAACGTCAACACCGATTTCGTTCCATTTCAGGTTAGCTGGGTCTTTTTCAGCAGTAACGCGGATGGTTTTGCCATTAACAACCAGGTGGCCGTCTTTCACTTCAACGGTGCCGTCGAAACGACCGTGAGTTGAGTCGTACTTCAGCATGTACGCCATGTATTCAGCGTCCAGGAGATCGTTGATACCAACGATTTCGATGTCAGAACGTTTCTGAGCAGCACGGAAAACAATACGGCCGATACGGCCAAAACCGTTGATACCTACTTTGATAGTCATATATTCCACCAGCTATTTGTTAGTGAATAAAAGGTTGCCTGTAAAATTACAAAAACCTTACGCAGCGTCAAGCGGAATCGTGTCAATCATTGCGACAAATCAATCCTGTGACTAACGTTTGTGCGACTGACTCGCCTCACTTTCCCTTTGAGCTTGCAACCACATGGGGGCTGCGCCCGGGATTTTAAAGTCCTCGCAGGATAAAAATGTGAGAATGATCACAATTGCCTGACCGCCTTTTCGCGACACATAAGTTTAGATCAAAAGTGCACGCAAGGGTGTTAATGTTTTGTTAGAATGCGGGGTAAAAGATGTCTGTTTCTACAGCGAGATGTAAGCATATGTCGAACCAACGTAACCCTGACGATTTGAAAAAAAACCTCACAGAAATGCAGTTTTACGTGACGCAAAATCACGGGACGGAACCGCCGTTCACCGGGCGTTTACTGCACAACAAGCGAGACGGCGTCTATCACTGTCTGGTCTGTGATGCCCCTCTGTTCAATTCACAAACGAAATTTAATTCGGGCTGCGGCTGGCCGAGCTTTTACGAGCCGGTGAGCGATGAGGCCATCCGCTACCTGACCGACTCGTCGCACGGCATGGTGCGCACGGAAATTCGCTGCGGCAACTGCGATGCGCACCTTGGGCATGTCTTCCCGGATGGCCCTCAGCCTACGGGTGAGCGTTTCTGCGTGAATTCAGCCTCAATGAGCTTCACTGACGACGAAAACGGCGACCAGATTAAGGGTTGAAAAAACGATTCAGCAAATTATTCCTTTGAAAGGGCGGGATTGTGAATATTGAAGACATGATTAGCGGTATGACGCCGGAGATTTATCAGCGTCTGGTGACGGCCGTAGAGCTGGGAAAATGGCCCGATGGCGTCGCGCTGACCCCGGAGCAAAAAGAGAACAGCCTGCAGCTGGTGATGCTGTGGCAGGCGCGCAATAACACCGACGCGCAGCACATGACCATCGACACTAAAGGCCAGATGGTCATGAAGAGCAAGCGCGAGCTGAAAGAAGACTTCGGCATCACGCCGAAGCCGATTGCGACTTTCAAATAATGCTTTCCCTGTAGGCCGGGTAAGCGTTAGCGCCACCCGGCACGCTACACCTTAGTGTGGGATCCCGAGCGACGCCGCCAGCTGCTTCGCTAACTGATTGTTGTCATCAGCCCCGTACTCCCAGAACATCGCCCCGGCGAGACCTTTCTCTTTGATGTAGTCCGCTTTGATGGCAACGGAACGCGGGTTCTCATACGAAATCGCAAACAGCGCGTTGCCATCTGCACCCTTCACCGAGAGCCACGGCACTTTCGCCTGGTCGTCCCAGTGCTCGGTAAAGCGCTTCTGCGGATCGTTCAACAGCTTCTTCACGATATCGTTGTACTTCACGTAGGTATCTTTGGTCAGGTCATAGCCGAGTGACGTGAACAACCCGATCTCCTGAGGCCCGAAGTAGGGCTGGGTAACCGGATTTTTTTGCGCATCCGGTTTCGTCCAGTCAATGCCCGGCTCCACGGCACGTTTCGGCACGCGGCCATAGAAACCAATCCCGAGGTTCATCTGCTGCGGCTTCAGCCCGGCGGCCAGATAGTTGTTCACCACAAAATCCACGCTGTATTTGTCCGCAGCGGCCACCGTCGGCCAGGCGCTGGAGTCATACAGGTTGGCATTGAAGTACTGCGTGCCGTACGCCATGTCGTAGGTCATCAGGTTGATGTAGTCGAGCAGGGGCGCGATGGCTTTGATATCCACCCAGCTTTTTGGACTTTCCGCATTCGCGCCTACCGCAATGGTCACCAGCTTTTTATGCCCGAACGCGTCGCGCATCTCTTTCAGCAGGGCGGTAAAGTTATCCCGGTCGGCGGGCTGGCTTGCGACCAGCCCCCAGGCGCCGTTGACCGGATACTCCCAGTCGAGATCGATCCCGTCCAGACCGTATTTGTCGACAATCTCCTGCGCGGAGCGGATAAACACCGCGCGCGTCTCTTTGGTTGCCGCTGCGCCAGAGAAGCCACGCGCGCCCCAGCCGCCAACGGAAAGCAGCACTTTGAGGTTTGGGTTTTGCTTACGCAGGGTCGGGATGAGGGCCAGATCGGCGGCGACTTTTGGCGATAGCCAGATCTGATGCAGCTTTGCCGGATCTTTTAGCGCAGCGTTGGTTTCGTCTTTTTCGTCGTTATAGACCAGACCAAACGAGTAGTTCAGGTGGGTGATCTGCCGAACGTCTAATTTATTGATATCGCCACCCGGTCCGGCGGTGACATCGCCACCCCCGTTAAAGTAGCCCACGGACATCAGGGTACTGGCGGAGGCAACTGACGCGCAAAGCAGGGGTAATGCTGCCAGCAAGGGCAAACGTTTCATACAAGTTCCTCTTTGACTTAATAAAATTAACCACGCCACGGAAAAGGCGTGGCGAAAAAACAGCCTGACGAGAATAGCATTGCCGCTTCGCTGAGGATGCGAGGGAGTTCACTTTATGGGAGAACGGAGTGGGTTGTTTTGCCGGGTGGCGGCTGCGCCTTACCCGGCCTACGGGGAAAGGTAGGCCGGGTAAGCGTAAGCGCCACCCGGCTAAAAAGGCTTACGCCTGCGTCTCCAGCCAGTCTTCGAGGGTATACAGCGTCGCGCCTTCCGCAGCCATATCCATAAACGCCTGAGCGCTGTCCTGCGGGTGAATGTTTACCCCGCGGCAGCCGTCGGTGATGACGCTGACGGTATAACCTAACTGGAGCGCGTCCAGCACGGTAAACTTCACGCAGTAGTCCGTCGCCAGGCCCAGCACGATCAGCTCCGTGATTTCGTGATGACGTAACCACGCGTCCAGCGCCGTTTTCTGGCGATGCCCGTTATCAAAAAACGCGCTATAGCTGTCGATAGCCGGGTTTTCACCTTTATGGAACACCGCGTCGATGGCTTTCTGATTCAGGAGCGGATGCAGCGCCGCGCCTTCCGTCTGCTGTACGCAGTGATCCGGCCAGAAGGTTTGCGCCAGCCCGTCGAGCTCCCCCTGAGTGAAGGGCTCGACGTCGTGCTGGCTGGCAAAGCTGCCGTGGTTCGCCGGGTGCCAGTCCTGGCTTGCGACGACCGCTTCGCCGCGGGCTTTGCACCAGTCAATCAGCGTGTTTGCCACGTCAACGGTGCTGTCACCTTCGGCGACGGCCAGCGCACCGCCCGCGCAGAAATCATTTTGCAAATCGACCAGTAGCAGGGCGCGTTGCTTCATGAGCACTCCTTATTCGTCCGGGGTCAGCTCGCCGCGCAGGTTTTGCATCATCGCGCTGCGAATGGACTGGATGTCCAGATCCTGACTCAGTAAATAGTGAAGTTTAGTCAGCGTTGCCTCAACGGTCATATCGAAGCCGCTGATAACCCCCGCATGCGCCAGCGCGTTGCCGGTGGCATAGCCGCCCATGTTGACCTTTCCGGACATGCACTGGGTCAGGTTTACGACCACAATTCCGCGCTCGCTGGCTTCCTGAAGCTCTTTCAGGAATTCGCCGTTCTGCGGCGCGTTGCCGACGCCATAGGAGCGCAGAATCAGCGCTTTCACCGGCTGGCGCAGGAAGTTACGTACCACGTCGGCAGAGATACCCGGGTAGATAGTGACCACGCCAATCGGTTGAGGAGTAATCGGATGCACAATCAGCTCGCCGGCGGTGTTCGGCGCAGGCGGCGTGCCCAGACGACGGATATGAATCCCGGCCTCCAGCAGCGGCTGCAGGTTAGGGGAGGCGAAGGCGTCAAAACCGTCGGCATGGGCTTTGGTGGTGCGGTTGCCGCGATACAGACGGTTGTTGAAGAACAGCGACACTTCGTTAATCGGGTAATTCGCCGCCACGTACAGGGAGTTCAGCAGGTTGATCTGCCCGTCCGAGCGCAGCTCCGCCAGCGGGATTTGCGACCCGGTGACGATAACCGGCTTGCTCAGGTTCTCCAGCATGAAGGAGAGCGCCGAGGCGGTAAACGCCATGGTGTCGGTGCCGTGCAGGATCACGAAGCCGTCGTACTGGTCGTAATGGGCTTTAATGTCATCCGCGATGTGCTGCCAGTCTTCCGGCGTCATGTCGGAGGAGTCCATCAGCGGCTCGTATTCGTGGATGGTGAAGTCAGGCATTTCCGGACGGTGGAATTCTGGCATCAGCGCAAGCTGACGCTGCAGGTGGCCGGAGACAGGGATATAGCCATTTTCAGAGCGCTGCATACCGATGGTACCGCCAGTGTAGGCTACATAAATCGATTTCTTCTGCATGGTAGTGAGTTCTTGTTCTTCAAAAGAAAAAAATCCCCTCTTCGCGGAAAGAGGGGACGGTTTTTAACGGACGTTAGCGCAGGTCAGGCAAAACGCGTAACGACTCTGTGGATCGTTAAAGGCCGCGAGCTTATCGCTTTCCGCCTTCATCGCTTTCGCTGCCGTGGCGACCGGCGCAGGCAGGTAAGCCTGCATCGCCTCCGGCAACATGGCGCGTACCGAGCCGGACATGCTGTCCATGACCATATCGAAGAACGACGGCTCGTCCTGATAATACTCGATATGCCACTGCTTGAGTTTCGCCAGCTCGGCGGCTTTCTTCACCGCATCATCGAAGTCGCCCAGGCTGTCGACCAGACCGTTGCTCTTCGCATCCTGGCCGGTCCAGACGTGGCCCTGCGCGATCTGGTCGATCTGCTCAGGCGTCTTTTTACGCGAGTCCGCGACCAGGGTGATAAAGCGTTTATAGCCGTTCTCAATGCTGAGCTGCATCATCTCAGAGACTTCCGGCGGCAGGGATTTGGTCACCGATACATCCGCCAGCGGAGAGGTGGCCACGCCATCGGTATGCACGCCCAGAGAATCCAGGCTGTTCTCCACGGTGTTGATCACCCCGAAGATGCCAATCGAGCCGGTCAGCGTGCTTGGGTTAGCCACAATGTAGTTGGCTGGCGTTGAGATCCAGTAACCCCCGGAGGCGGCCATTCCGCCCATGGAGACGACGACCGGCTTGCCGGCGGCGCGCGCCGCGGCCAGTTCAGCGCGGATCACTTCAGAGGCACTAACGCTGCCGCCAGGGCTGTTCACCCGAAGGACAATCGCTTTCACTTTCGGATCCAGGCGAGCATCGCGGATTTGTGACGCGGTAGTATCGCCGCCCACGTTCCCCGGCGTCTCCTGGCCGTCCATGATGGCGCCGTTGGCAAACACCACCGCGACGCTGTCACCGCTGTCATCCGGCTTTTTCGTCGAGTAATCATACATGCTGATGGCGCTGTAATTTTTGTCCTCTTTGCTCCAGCCAAACTGTTTGCTCAGCGATTTTTCAATCTCGGCGCTGGTGCCCAGGGCATCCACCAGTTTGTTATCCAGCGCATATTTCGCGGTATCACCGTCAACCTTACGCAGGCCTTCCAGCACGCCCTGCGCGCCGGGGAACGCCTGCTCAGGCGTAATCTGGCGGTTAGCGGCAACGGTGCCCAGATAGTTCTGCCACAGCTCGCCAATCCAGCGGCTGTCCGCTTCACGGGCGGCAGGGGACATATCGTCGCGGATAAACGGCTCCACGGCGGATTTGTACGTGCCGACGCGGAAGACGTGGGTGGTGACCTTCAGCTTGTCGAGCAGCGATTTGTAGTACAGGCCGTTGGTGGCAAAGCCGTGCAGATCGACCGTGCCCTGCGGGGAGAGCCAGATTTTATTGGCGAAGCTCGCCAGATAATATTGCCCCTGGCTGTAGCTGTCGCCCACGGCAATTACCGGCTTGCCGCTGTCGCGGAATTCGCGCAGCGCTTTACCGATGTACTGCATGGAAGGCTGATCGCCGCCGGCAAAATCTTTCAGATCCAGCACGATCCCGGTGATGTTCCGGTCGTCTTTGGCCTGGCGGATGGTATCGACGATATCGAACAGGGAGTTTTCCTGCAGACGATCTGAGGTTGCGCCAAACAGCTGGCGACCAATCACGCTCAGGCGACTGCTGGTGGACGGCTTATCAACGATAACGCCGGTGATATCGAGTAATAGCGCGCCGCGCGTTGAATGCTGCGCCTGATTCGCATTGCTGATATGCATCCAGATGCCCGCGCAAACCAGAACCAGGAAGATGAAGAAGATGTTCATCACCAGGTTGCGGACGAAGTTGAGCAGTCTCCACGTCCATTTAAAGAAACCGGCAATGATTCGCCAAAGGGTTCGCATGTATTCTCCCTAACCAGAAAATGACTGTTTCCGTCGCCACTGGACGGTAATGTTGGGTTATCGTAATGACCCAACCGCCACTTGTCAGCAGGAATCGCCTGCCAGGCTGTAACAAAATCTGCCGTCGTGTTAATTTTGTGAGTAAATTTCAAGAAAGGAGTTAACCAATGGACGCACTCGAACTGCTTGTTAACCGCCGTAGCGCTTCCCGTCTGGCCGAACCTGCCCCGGCAGGCGAGCAGCTGGAGAACATTCTGCGTGCCGGCATGCGTGCCCCCGATCACGGCACGCTGCAGCCGTGGCACTTCTTTGTAATTGAAGGCGAAGGACGCGATCGTTTCAGCCAACTGCTGGAGAAGGGCGCGGTTGCCGCAGGCCAGGATGAGAAGGGGATTGATAAAGCCCGCAACGCGCCGTTCCGCGCCCCGATGATCGTCACCGTCGTGGCCAAATGCCAGGCTGACCATAAGGTGCCGGTCTGGGAACAGGAGATGTCCGCGGGCTGTGCGGTGATGGCGATGCAAATGGCCGCCGTCGCGCAGGGCTTTAACGGTATCTGGCGCACCGGTGCGCTGACCGAAAGCCCGGCGGTTCGTGACGGTTTTGGCTGCGGCGAGCATGACAAAATCGTCGGCTTCCTCTATCTCGGCACCCCGCAGCTTAAAGCCTCCAGCACCATCAGCGTGCCGGACACCACGCCTTTCGTCAGCCGTTTCTGATAACCCGCGCTAAACTGTCTGGATTCTGAGCATCCGCCGCAGAATTCAGACAGTCATACTTACCTCTTTATGGAATGAGCGCTACCATAGCGCGATTGAGATGACAGGAGACGTCCATGAGCGAGCAAACCATTCGTTTAACGCAATACAGCCACGGAGCCGGTTGCGGTTGTAAAATTTCCCCGAAAGTGCTGGAGACCATCCTGCACAGTGAACAGGCGAAGTTTGTCGACCCGAACCTGCTTGTCGGCAACGAAACGCGTGACGATGCTGCAGTTTATGACTTAGGTAACGGCACCAGCATTATCAGCACCACTGACTTCTTTATGCCGATTGTCGACAATCCGTTCGACTTCGGTCGCATTGCGGCCACCAACGCCATCAGCGATATCTTCGCGATGGGCGGTAAGCCGATCATGGCGATTGCCATTCTGGGCTGGCCGATCAACACCATCCCGCCGGAAGTGGCCCGTGAAGTGATTGATGGCGGTCGTTTTGCCTGCCAGCAGGCGGGGATTGCGCTGGCCGGTGGTCACTCTATTGATGCGCCTGAACCTATCTTTGGCCTGGCCGTTACCGGCGTGGTGCCGACCGAGCGCGTGAAGCGCAACAGCACCGCGCAGGCGGGCTGCAAACTGTTCCTTACCAAGCCGCTGGGCATTGGCGTGCTGACGACCGCCGAGAAAAAATCCCTGCTGAAACCGGAGCACAAAGGTCTGGCAACGGAAGTGATGTGCCAGATGAACCTCGCCGGTGCGGCATTCGCCAATATCGACGGCGTGAAGGCGATGACCGACGTCACCGGTTTTGGTCTGCTGGGGCACCTCTCTGAAGTGTGTCAGGGCGCGGGCGTGCAGGCGCAGGTCTGGTATCAGGACGTGCCGAAGCTGCCGGGCGTGGAGGAGTATATTGCTCAGGGCGCGGTCCCGGGCGGTACCCAGCGCAACTTCGCCAGCTACGGTCACCTGATGGGCGAAATGCCTGAGGAGTGGCGCAACCTGCTGTGCGATCCGCAAACTTCCGGCGGTCTGCTGCTGGCGGTCACGCCGGAATCCGAAGCCGAGGTTCAGGCGACCGCCGCCGAGTTTGGTATTACCCTGACGGCAATCGGCGAGCTGGTGACCGCGCGCGGTGGCCGACCGATGATAGAGATCCGTTAATTCGATGCGGTTGTTTATTGCCGAAAAGCCGAGCCTGGCCCGTGCCATCGCCGACGTGCTGCCTAAGCCGCATCGCAAAGGCGACGGCTTTATCGAATGCGGTAACGGGCAGGTGGTCACCTGGTGTATCGGTCACCTGCTTGAGCAGGCGCAGCCGGATGTCTACGACAGCCGCTACGCCCGCTGGAACCTGAACGATCTGCCCATCGTGCCGGAAAAATGGCGCCTGCAGCCCCGGCCTTCGGTCACCAAACAGCTCAACGTGATCAAGCGCTTCCTGCATGAAGCCGCTGAAATCGTGCACGCGGGTGACCCGGACAGGGAAGGGCAGCTGCTGGTCGATGAGGTGCTGGACTATCTGGAGCTGGCACCGGAAAAGCGTCAGCAGGTGCAGCGCTGCCTGATTAACGACCTCAACCCGCAGGCGGTGGAGCGGGCAATCTCGCGCCTGCGCGCCAACAGCGAGTTTATTCCGCTGTGCGTCTCGGCGCTCGCGCGTGCCCGCGCCGACTGGCTGTACGGTATCAACATGACCCGCGCGTATACCATCCTCGGGCGCAACGCGGGCTATCAGGGCGTGCTCTCCGTGGGGCGCGTGCAGACGCCGGTGCTGGGGCTGGTGGTGCGTCGCGACGAAGAGATCGAAAATTTCGTCGCCAAAGACTTCTTTGAAGTCAAAGCGCATATCGTCACGCCGAAAGACGAACGCTTTACCGCCGTCTGGCAGCCGAGCGACGCCTGCGAATCGTACCAGGATGAAGAGGGGCGCCTGCTCCATCGTCCGCTGGCTGAGCATGTGGTTAACCGCATTACCGGTCAGCCGGCTATCGTTACCAGCTATAACGATAAACGGGAATCAGAACCCGCGCCGCTGCCGTTTTCGCTGTCGGCCCTGCAGATTGAGGCCGCGAAGCGCTTTGGCCTCAGCGCGCAGAACGTGCTGGATATCTGCCAGAAGCTCTATGAAACCCATAAGCTCATCACCTACCCGCGTTCGGACAGCCGCTATCTGCCGGAAGAGCACTTTGCCGGACGCCATTCGGTGATGAACGCCATTAGCGTGCACGCGCCGGATCTGCTCCCGCAGCCGGCGGTAAACCCGGACACCCATAACCGCTGCTGGGATGATAAAAAGGTGGATGCCCACCACGCGATTATCCCGACGGCGCGCGCCAGCAACGTCAACCTGACGGATAACGAAGCGAAGGTCTATAACCTGATCGCCCGTCAGTACCTGATGCAGTTCTGCCCGGACGCGGTGTTCCGCAAGTGCGTGATTGAGCTTGAGATTGCCAAAGGCAAGTTTGTCGCCAAAGCGCGTTTCCTTGCAGAAGCGGGCTGGCGCACGCTGCTCGGTAACAAAGAGCGCGACGAGGAGAACGACGGCACGCCGCTGCCGGTGGTCGCTAAAGATGACGAGCTGCTGTGCGAGAAGGGCGAAGTGGTTGAACGTCAGACCCAGCCGCCGCGCCATTTCACCGATGCGACGCTGCTGTCGGCCATGACCGGGATCGCCCGGTTTGTGCAGGATAAAGATCTGAAGAAGATCCTGCGCGCCACCGACGGTCTCGGTACGGAAGCAACCCGCGCGGGGATCATCGAGCTGCTCTTTAAGCGCGGCTTCCTGGAGAAAAAGGGACGCTACATCCACTCGACGGAGCCTGGCCGGGCGCTAATCCACTCTCTGCCGGAGCTGGCCGCCAGGCCGGACATGACCGCGCACTGGGAATCGGTGCTGACGCAGATCAGCGAGAAGCAGTGTCGCTATCAGGACTTTATGCAGCCGCTGGTGGGGACGCTTTACCAGCTGATCGATCAGGCGCGCAGCACGCCGGTGAAAACGTTCCGAGGGATGATTGCACCCGGTGGCGGCGCGAAGAAACCGTTTAAAAAGAAAAAGAGCGCTGCTGCCTCTTAAACCGTAGGCCGGGTAAGGCGAAGCCGCCACCTGGCGAAAGACAACTCTGCGGCCTGAGAAAAGCCCGGTGGCGCTAACGCTTACCGGGCCTACAAGGGCGAGAATGCAGCGAAACCTTAAATCACACCCTGCCCAATCATCGCATCCGCCACCTTCACGAACCCGGCGATATTGGCCCCGCGCACGTAGTTGGTTTGCGATGCCTCGCCGCCGTACTCCACGCAGGCATGGTGAATATCCAGCATGATATGGTGCAGGCGCGCATCCACTTTCTCCGCCTTCCAGCCGAGACGCGCGGCGTTTTGCGCCATCTCGAGGCCGGAGGTCGCCACGCCGCCCGCGTTCGCGGCCTTGCCCGGCGCAAACAGCACGCCCGCTTCCAGGAACAGGTCCGTCGCGTCGATGGTGGTCGGCATATTCGCCCCTTCGGCCACCGCTTTTACGCCGTTGCTAATCAGTGTACGCGCGGCTTCAACATCCAGCTCGTTCTGCGTGGCGCACGGCAGGGCGATATCCACCGGCACGCCCCACGGCTGTTTACCTTCCAGGTAGGTCAGGCCAAACTCCCGGGCATAATCCGCCACGCGACCGTCGCGGCTGGCTTTGATTTCACACAGGCGCGCCAGTTTCTCTGCCGTGAAGCCCGCTTCATCCACCACCGTGCCGCTGGAGTCAGAGGCGGTCACCACGCGAGCGCCAAACTGCATCGCTTTCTCAATCGCGTACTGCGCCACGTTACCGGAGCCGGACACCGCGACGCGCATACCTTCGAAGCCCAGACCGTGACGCTTGAGCATGGCCTCGGTGAAGTAAACCAGACCGTAGCCGGTTGCTTCCGGGCGGATCAGGCTCCCGCCAAACGACAGCCCCTTGCCGGTAAAGACGCAGGCGCTGTTGTTGGAGAGCTTTTTCATCATCCCGGCCATAAAGCCCACTTCGCGTCCGCCCACGCCGATATCACCGGCAGGCACGTCGGTGTCAGGACCAAGATGACGATACAGTTCGGTCATTAGCGCCTGGCAGAAGCGCATCACTTCACCTTCGCTTTTGCCTTTCGGGTCGAAATCGCTGCCGCCTTTTCCGCCGCCCATCGGGAGCGTGGTGAGGGCATTTTTAAAGGTCTGCTCGAAGCCGAGGAATTTCAGAATCGACAGGTTTACGGACGGGTGGAAGCGCATGCCGCCCTTAAACGGGCCAATGGCCGAGTTAAACTGTACGCGCCACGCGCGGTTAACCTGTACCTGATTGCGATCGTCAACCCAGGTCACGCGGAACTGGATCACGCGCTCCGGCTCGACAAGGCGTTCAAGCAGCGACATCTGGCGATAACGCGGGTTTTGTTCAAGGAAAGGCCACAGGGTGGTCATAACTTCTCGTACGGCCTGCGCGAACTCGCTTTGGTGCGGGTCGCGCTGCTGAACATGGGCAAGGAAACTTTCCAGAGAGCGTGTCTGATCCATAGATATAAGAACCTCTTATCGTATTTTATGTGTATTACTTATGCGATTTGTGTTGTTTTTTTGACTATACCACCCGCACCGCTTTGTGAGGCAAGCAGAAATGTATGCCGAAAGGGAAATTAATGAGAGCGCGGGCGTCATAACCAAAAGCGATGAAGAGATAAATTAAAGGTTCCGCTCTGGTTTACCGTTATAGTCATTATCAAGGAACTACAGGAAGATGTGTCTATGAAACGTTATCTACTCACCGCGCTGTGTGCGATCTTTGCCGCAGGCGTGCAGGCCAACCCCATTCTCCCGGACGTGGAGGTGAATGTGCCGCCGGAAGTGTTTAGCTCCAGCGGCCAGAATCAAACGGTGCAGCCCTGCAATCAGTGCTGTATCTATCAGAATCAAAACTACTCGGAAGGGGCCGTTGTGAAAGCGGACGGCATTTTGCTGCAGTGCCAGCGCGACGAGCGCGCCATCAGCACGAACCCGCTGGTCTGGCGTCGCGTAAAACAATAAAGGCTTCCAGCAGCGGAATATCCGCGGGCGCCAGGGCGTAGCAAAATGCCTCTTCCGGCGTACACCACGCGAGCGCGCTGTGGTAGTGCGCCGTGAGCTCGCCGCGAAAAGCAGGAACGTGCCAGGCATGCAGGTTAATCAACCGCTGGGAGACTTCCCGCTGGTGGCTTGCCACGTATTGCCCCGGCAGGGCGTCAATGCCCAACTCTTCACGCAGCTCGCGGATAAGCGCTTCTGGCTGGGTTTCTCCGGCCTCGACTTTACCGCCTGCAAATTCCCACATTCCCGGCTGGTCGGCATGGGCAGGGCGCTGCGCCAGTAAAATATTGCCGTCTTTTTCGATGATGGCGGCAACGACATCGAGTGTTTTCAGCATGGTCGTCAATAATTGATAGCGAAAAAAGACATATTATCGTGCCCTTTCTCAGAGTCCAGTAAACAGGAGAATCAGGTGAAAGAGTCCACCGCCTGGGTTGCCCCCCTCGAATCCCTTCCCGCCAGCCTAAAACCGATAGCCGCCATGCAGAAAAAGCATTTTGGCGCGGTGCTGAATCCCACCCGCTGGTGGGGGCGAATGCCGCGTCTGTTCTGGCTGGTGGCGCTGTTTGTCGGCTTTCTGGAACGCCGTCGCGCGCGCCTGACGCCCGCGCTGCGTTCGCTGCTCATGACGCGGGTGTCCCAGCTCTGTCACTGCGCTTTCTGTATTGATGCCAACAGCCTGCGGCTGGCCGAGCGCTGCGGTGCGCTGGATAAGGTGCAGGCCGTGGGCGACTGGCAGGAATCCGCCTTGTTCACCGAGCAAGAGCGCGCGGCGCTGGCCTACGCCGAAGCGGTAACCGCCACGCCGCCCCGGGCGGATGAGGCCATCAGAACGGCGCTGAAGCGCCACTTTACGGACGAGGCTATCACCGAAATGACGGCGCTCATTGCCTTTCAGAACCTCTCCGCCCGCTTTAACGCCGCGCTGGATATTCCCGCGCAGGGGCTGTGCGCCACGTTTAACGAGACGCCCCATGCTTGACCGTTACCTTCACCCGCGGGTAAAGCCCGCGCTGAATCGTCTGGTTTCTATGCTGGATAAGCCGGGCATCACGCCCGACGGAGTCACCCTGACCGGGTTTGCCGTCGGCGTGCTGGCGCTGCCGTTTCTGGCCCTCGGCTGGTATCCGGCGGCGCTGGTCGCCATCGTGCTTAACCGCCTGCTGGATGGTCTGGACGGCGCCCTGGCGCGCCGGAGAGGGCTGACCGATGCGGGGGGATTTCTCGATATCGCGCTCGATTTTCTGTTCTACGCCCTGGTGCCGTTTGGCTTTGCGCTGGCAGCACCCGCTGAGAATGCGCTGGCCGCCGCCTGGCTGCTGTTTGCGTTTATCGGGACCGGCAGCAGCTTTCTGGCGTTTGCGGCGCTGGCGGCGAAGCACGACATCGACAACCCCGGCTATGCGCACAAGTCGTTTTATTACATCGGTGGGTTAACGGAAGGGACGGAGACCATCGCGCTGTTCGTGCTGTGCTGCCTCTTCCCGGCACACTTTGCGCTATTCGCGTGGGTATTCGGCGCGCTGTGCTGGCTGACCACCACAACGCGCGTCTGGAGCGGCTATGTGACGCTGAAGTCACTCAATCGTTAGAGCGCACTTTCTGGCCCGCGCGCGCCGGAGATGATCGGGTTCTGCGGGTGGCTGCTCCATTCGTACCAGCCGCCGTCATAGACGGCGACATTCTTCCAGCCCATCGCCCGGGCGTACATAAAGGTTTCTGACGCCCGCCACCCGGTGCCGCAGTAAAACGCGACGTGTTGTTCGGGCAGAATATTCCAGCGCTTCCACTGGGCGGTGATATCGTCCGCGCTGCGCATGGTGCCATCCGGGTTATGGAAGTCTTCCATATGGGTCGCGTCGCTGCCCGCATGACCCCAGCGGGCACCGGCTATTTCACCTTTTGGCTTGATGTAGCTGTAGCCGCTGGTTTCGCCGATGAACTCCGGCCAGGAACGAATGCTGACCAGGGAGGCATCCTGACGGTGCAGCATCCCGCGCGCCTGCTCCATATCGACCATCAGCTGCGGCTGGCCGGGGATCGGCGCGCCGAAATCGGGGGCTGGCGTCACGTTGCCGGGCGTGCCGCGTTCAACCGGCAGATCTGCATCTGACCACGCTTTCCAGCCGCCGTCGAGAATGCGCACATCCTTCACGCCCGCATACAGCATAATCTGCGCCACGCGCGCGGCGGCGTAGACGTCACGGCCATACAAAATGACGGTGGTATCGTGGCGGATCCCGTGCTTCGCCAGCATCGCTTTCAGCTTGTCGTCGGAGACTTTATTCCACAGCGGCTCGCTTTCCACCTCGTTGGTGTCAATGTAGCCCGCGCCGGGAATGTGGTTCAGCAGGTAAAACTTCGGTGCGCCCCAGGCGGCCTCAATCACTTTCCAGTCGCCCGACGGCGCGGCGGTCACGGGTTTACCCTGCTGGAGGCGGTGGATCCACTGCGGGTAAACCAGCTGTTCAAAGTGAGGCAGCCGCTGAAGACGGTCGGGCGTCTGCAGGGCGTCGCTGAGCAGCGAGACGTGGCGGTATCCGGCTTTTTCCAGGCGGGATTTCACCGCCAGGTTATCGCTCTCGTCGCCGTACAGGGCGATAGCCGTCGCGGGCGTAAGCTGATGCTGTTTTGCCCAAAGTGCAATCTGCTCGTCGCTCATTGCGCCCAGCCAGGCGGCAGCCAGGTTGAGTGCGGCGGGTTCATGCCCGGAGGGGCCGCTGAGCGTCTGCGGCCAGCCGTTGTAAAACGCGCTGGGGCGGGTGTCGACAGGCGTGCCGTGCTGCGCCTGAAGCTGAGACAGCGTCATCGCGTTGGGCATATCAGCCGCCAGAGAGGAAAAGGAAGCGAGGCCGCAGAGCAGGGCCAGCGCGGTCAGTTGAGAAACACGTTTCATCGAATAACCTGACGTCAGTAAAAGAGGGGGGCATTGTCGTCTCTCCGGAAACGGAAAACATTGCGTTAGCACATTATTGCCAGCGAGAAATCTCAATCAGCTCGCCGCCGGGCGGAATATCATCTTCGTCATGGGTGACCAGCACCACCGGGATATTGCGCGCGCGGACGGCGTCAAATACCCATTCCCGAAACGTCGTGCGCAGCGTTTTATCGAGGCGGCTGAACGGTTCATCCAGCAGCAGCGCCTGCGGCTCAGCGAGCAGGGCCCGCAGCAGGCTGACCCGGGCACGCTCCCCGCCGGAGAGGGTGGTCGGATCGCTGGCGTAATGACCGCTCAGCCCGGCGGAATCCAGCGCCTGCTCGACCGCGTCCCGACGCGCGCGCCCTGCGATCCGCTCAGGCAAGGCCAGCAGCAAATTTTGCCCGACGCTGAACTGTTCAAACAGCAGCGCGTCCTGAAAGAGGATGCCCAGCCCGCGGGCTTCAACGGGAAGGCTATCGCAGCGACGCGCGTCGAGCCACAGTTCGCCTTGCGCCCGAAAATCGTCTGACAGCGCGCCGACCATCCACGCAAAAAGGGTCGATTTGCCGCTGCCGGACGGCCCCATCAGGGTAACGATCTCCCCGCGAGGAACGCAAAAACTGACCTCGCGGAAAAGCGGTTCGATGGTGAGATCTTTTACCTGCAGCATTAACGTAATCCTTGACGGTAGCGGCCTGCGAGCCGGGATAACAGGGCGGCAATACCGAACACCGTCCCCGTAACCAGCAGTAATCCCAGCGCCCGGCTAGCGAGAACGGGGATGCTGCCCCCGCTGCTGAGTGCGACGGTTTCGGTGGTCAGCGTGGCGAAACGCCCCGCGCCAAGCCAGAGCGTCGGCATGTATTGCGCCATGCTAACGGAAAAGCCGGTGGCAAAGGCCAGCAGCGCAGGACGCACCAGCAGGGGGCATTTCAGCAGTAAGAATATTTTCGCCCGTCGCCAGCCGAGCGTTCTGGCGGTAAGGATAAGCCGGGGATCGATCCGCCGCCAGGCGGGCTGCAGAACCAGCAGCATCCACGGTAACACCCACAGCAGATGGCTCCAGAGCACGGCGGCATAGTGCCCGTCGAGCCCCAGACGCAAAGCAATAAAGTATTGCCCGGTGACGAGCGGCAGCGCCGGAAGGGCGAGCGGCAGCCACACCCACACTGCGCCGCGCTGCGGTCCCCATTCCAGCCAGAGAAAAATGACGATGAGGGCGATCAGGCTCGACAGCAGGCCGAAGGAGAGGCTGGTACCCACGGGACCCACGTCGCCCCCTCGCGCCAGCATCAGCAGTACCGCGGTGCACAGGATGCCGCACGCGGGCAGTAACCCGCTGAGTGTCCGCTCAAGCAGGACGCGCTGAGACCTTCGGCGCGTCCCCGCGAGATTCGGGATCGTGCGACGCCATGCCTTCCAGAGGCCGTAACCGAGGGCGGCAAGCGCGGCCAGCATCATAAGGAGAAGCTGGCACAGCAGCATTCCTTTTGCCTGCTGCTGCGCGTCGCCCTGGCTTAGCCACTGCCAGGCCAGCACGGCCAGGGTGGGCGGGTTGCCGGGCCCGAGAACGATCGCCACATCCACGACCGAGAGTGACCACGCCAGCACGGCCAGCATCACCGCGCCGAGGACAGGGGCGATCGCCGGGAGGATCAGCCAGCTGAGCGTCTGATAACGCCCGTAGCCAAAGGTTTGCAGGACGATCTTCTGCTGCGCGAGCCGATTTTCCGGCAGTACGGCGTAAATGGCCCACAGCACGAACGCGCTCTCTTTGACCGCGAGCGTCAGGCCCAGCCCGACGCCGTAGCGGTCAAACGGCGGCGAACAGACGGTGCAGAGCTGATAAAGCAGACCGCCCTCGGCAAACAGCAGTAACGCGCTGGTGGCAAACGCCACATGGGGGATCGCCAATAGCCACGGCAGGCGGGTAGAGAGGCGTCGCCAGCGTTGACCGGGCCACAGAAGACAGACGAGGAAAAGGGCAATCAGCAACGCCCCCAGCGTGGCGATGAGCGTTGAGACCAGCGTGGCGACGGTCGCCTGTGGGAGCTGCGGATCGTCCAGCAGAAGCTGCCAGTTTGTCACAGAAAACGCCGGTGCGAACAGCATGACGCCGGCGGGCAGGAGCGGCAGATAAATCACCGCCATCACCAGCCAGACTAGCCCGCTCAGCGGGTGCCGTAACGACGCAGCCATTCCTGCTCCAGCGCGTTCACCCAGGCGGACTGCGGCTCTGCAAGCACCTGCGGCAGCCCCTGAGGCGTATGGGCCAGCAGCTGTTTCGCGTCACCTTCGGGCAGAGCTTTCGCATCCAGCACGCTTGGGTCTCCCCAGACGGCCGGGTCGGCCTTGCGGATTTGCGCCTGCGGTGACAGCAGGAAATTAGCGACCACTTTTGCACCGGCGCTCGCGCTGGCATTGGCAGGAATCGCCACAAAATGGACGTTGCCGAGCATCCCGCTATGGAAACCAAAGCTATAGCTGTCGGCAGGCAGTTCGCCGCTCGCCACTTTCTGCTGCGCATGGGCCGGGTTAAAGGTCAGCGACAGGTTCAGACTGCCGCCGGCAAGCAGGGCATCCATCCGCGCAGGGGAAGGGGGAAAGTCTTTTCCTTCGCGCCACAGCAGCGGGTGCAGCTTGTCGAGGTAGGCCCAGAGCGGCGCCGTAACCTGAGCAAACGTTGCATCTGGCGCTTTTTGTAACGCCTCTGGATGCGCCGTAAGCGTCAGCAGCAGCTGCTCAAGAAATGCCGTGCCGGTAAAATCGGGCGGGCGAGGATAGCTCACCTTACCCGGGTGCTGCTGCGCGTACGCCAGCAGCGCCTGTGGATCCACCGGCGGCGTCGGCATGCTGGCTTTGCGGGCGATAAAGGTCAGCTGCGCGCCGCCCCACGGCGATTCCGCCCCGTCTGTGGGAATAGCAAAATCTTCCGTGACGGGTTTACGGGTATCGACATAGCGCCAGTTTGGCAACGTCTTCGCCCATCCGGTTTGCAGTAGGTTCGCCTCTTTTAACGTGCGGAAGTTTTCGCCGTTGACCCACAGCAGGTCAACCGAGCCCTTGGTCTTACGCCCAGCGGCAGCTTCGGTCTGAATACGTTTTACCGCATCGGCGGCGTCCGCCAGCGGGACGATTTTTAGGGTAATGGCGTAGTGCGTTTGCATCTCACCGCTGACCCACTCAAGGTAGCGGTTGACCGCCGGATCGCCGCCCCAGGCGTTAAACCAGACGGTCTGGCCTTTGGCCTGCTGTTGGATAGCGTGCCAGCTTTCGGCGGCACAGAGGGGGGCTGTCAGCAGCAGACCGGTCAGGAACGCGCAAAAACGCACACGGCGCATAATGCCTCACTTTTTAACAGACGGGAGATAACGGGAAAACAGCCGGCGCGTGGCCAGCGGCAATAACCCCAGTAGTGTAAAGGCGAATAGCATGCCCGGCGACAAAATATCGCGCAGGGACGCCACTTTCCCCAGCTCGCGCCCAGCGTTCAGAAAGACCACCGTCGCGGGCAGCATGGCGACCTGGCTGACCCACCAGTAGCGGCAGACTCTAATGCGGGTCAGCCCCATCAGCAAATTCACCAGGAAAAACGGGAACAGCGGCATCAGGCGCAGGGCAAAAAGATAGCCCGCGCCGTCTTGCGCCATGCCGGCGTTCACCGTTTTCATCTGCTGAGCAAACCGCCGCTGGACCCCGTCGCGTAGCAGATAACGGCTGGCGAGCATCGCAAGCGTCGCCCCGAGCGTGGAGGCAAACGAGACCAGCACGGTGCCTTCCCACAGGGGAAATAACGCCCCGCCCAACAGGGTGAGGATCGCCGCGCCGGGGATCGACAGGGCGGAGACCGCCACGTAGAGCGCGAAAAAGATCAGCGCGCTTCGCAGCGGCGCGTGGTCAACATGGGAGAGTAATGCCTGCTGGTGGGTTTTAATCCCTTCCAGGGAGAGGGTGCCTGGGGGAAGCATGACAAACGTCAGAATAAATGCGCCCAGAAGGGCGCACATGAAGAGTATTTTTCGAATATTCACGCGTCATTACAGCTTGAATTTAGCCCACACCGGCGCGTGGTCAGACGGTTTTTCCATGCTGCGGATCTCGTAGTCGATCCCGGTTTCGATGCAGCGCTCTGCCAGCGGCGAACTGGCCAGCAGCAGGTCGATGCGCAGGCCACGGTTGTCGTCAAAGCCTTTTGAGCGATAGTCAAACCACGAGAAGCGGTCCTGCGTGTCCGGGTTGGCGGTACGGAAGGTATCCACCAGGCCCCAGTCCAGCAGGCGCTGCATCCACTCGCGCTCTTCCGGCAGGAAGGAGCATTTGCCGGTACGCAGCCAGCGTTTGCGGTTCTCTTCGCCAATACCGATATCCAGATCGGTCGGGCTGATGTTCACATCACCCATGATCAGCACCGGATTGTCTTTGTTCAGTTCGGTGGTCAGATAGTCCTGCAGATCCTGATAAAACCTGGCTTTAGCCGGGAATTTGGTCGGATGGTCGCGGCTTTCGCCCTGGGGAAAGTAACCATTAATCACGGTGATGTTCCCCAGTGGGGAAGGCAGTTCCGCCATGATGATACGGCGCTGTGCTTCTTCGTCATCGCCGGGAAACCCGCGGCGCACGGAAACCGGCGTCTCTTTGGTCAACAGCGCAACGCCGTAATGGCCTTTCTGCCCATGATAGAAGACGTTGTAGCCGAGCTTCGCCACCTCTTCGAGGGGGAACATGTCGTCGTGAACCTTGGTCTCCTGCAGGCCGATCACATCTGGCTGATGTTGCTCAACAATGGCTTCAAGCTGATGGGGGCGGGCGCGCAGGCCGTTGATATTAAAAGAGACAAATTTCATAGTCGCTGCCAGTGCAAGGTGAATAGTGCATGGATGGTAGCAGAATTTGCGTCAACTGTTACCGGGTTCGGCCAATAACTGCGACAGATAATGCCGGTGGTGCAATATTTGCACCATTCTGACGCGCCTCGCCCTCAAACAGGGCGTAAATGACCGATAAATTTCGCGAGCGATCACAATTCCAGAATTATATTTGGCCTGTGCATACTCTTTCTGATTTTCATGCGGCAAAGCGCCGCTTGTCGTAAAAATATTCACTTATTATGCACTAACAGTGAATAACTCCATATCGTAACTTGTTGATATTCTGTTACCCCAACCCGTTTATGCATTTTTATCGCTGGCTGGCACGAAGGCTGCAATCTACATTCACAGTGCAAACACTCAATTATTTAACATTCAAATAACTTTTTATTTACCGGATGAGGTCGCTATGTCTCTGTCAATTACGCGTGAAAATTTCGATGAATGGATGATGCCGGTTTACGCTCCGGCGGCTTTTATTCCGGTTCGTGGGGAAGGCTCGCGCCTGTGGGATCAGCAGGGTAAAGAGTATATCGACTTTGCAGGTGGGATTGCGGTCAACGCGCTGGGTCATGCGCACCCTGCGCTGCGTCAGGCGCTGAATGACCAGGCGTCGAAGTTCTGGCATACCGGTAACGGCTTTACCAACGAGCCCGCGCTGCGCCTGGCCAAAAAACTGATCGACGCGACGTTCGCCGAAAAAGTCTTTTTCTGTAACTCGGGGGCGGAAGCCAACGAAGCGGCGATGAAGCTGGCGCGCAAATATGCGCACGATAAATTTGGTACCCACAAGAGCGGCATCGTGGCGTTTAAAAATGCCTTCCACGGGCGCACGCTCTTTACCGTCAGCGCGGGCGGCCAGCCTTCCTACTCGCAGGATTTCGCCCCGCTGCCGCCGGATATTCGCCACGGCATCTATAACGATCTGCAGTCCGCCAGCGAGCTGATTAACGACACCACCTGCGCGGTGATCGTCGAGCCGATGCAGGGTGAGGGCGGCGTGCTTCCGGCGCAAAAAGCCTTCCTGCAGGGGCTGCGCGAGCTGTGCGATCGCCACAACGCGGTCCTGATTTTCGACGAAGTGCAGACCGGCGTGGGCCGCACCGGCGAGTTGTATGCCTATATGCACTACGGCGTGACGCCGGACGTGCTGTCGACCGCCAAAGCGCTGGGCGGCGGCTTCCCGATTGGGGCGACGCTGACCACCGATAAATTCGCCAGCGTAATGACCGTGGGTACCCATGGCACCACCTACGGCGGCAACCCGTTGGCCACCGCCGTCGCCGGGCAGGTTCTGGACATCATTAACACGCCTGAGGTGCTGAAAGGCGTTAAGCAGCGTCACGACTGGTTTGTCGAGCGCCTGAATGCCATCAACGGCAAAACCGGGCTGTTTAAAGAAATTCGCGGTCTGGGGCTGTTAATCGGCTGCGAGCTCACCGCTGAGTTTGCCGGAAAAGCTAAACTTATTTCACAGGAAGCGGCAAAGGTGGGCGTGATGGTGCTGATTGCCGGTGCCAACGTGGTGCGTTTTGCGCCGGCGCTGATCGTCAGCGAGGAAGAGGTGCAAACCGGTCTGGACCGTTTTGCACTGGCGTGTGAAAAAGTGAAATCCGGGGTGTCATCATGATGGTCATCCGTCCCGTTGAGCGCGGCGATCTCGCCGGGCTCATGCAGCTTGCCGGTAAGACGGGAGGCGGGCTGACCTCGCTTCCTGCCGATGAAAAAACGCTGTCGGCGCGCATTGAGCGCGCCCTGCAAACCTGGCAGGGGACGTTGCCAAAAAGCGAACAGGGGTACGTGTTCGTGCTGGAAGACACCGACACGGGGACCGTGGCCGGGATCTGCGCCATTGAAGTGGCCGTCGGGCTTAACGACCCGTGGTATAACTACCGCGTCGGCACCATGGTTCACGCCTCGAAAGAGCTGAACGTCTACAACGCGCTGCCCACGCTGTTTCTCTGCAATGACCACACGGGCGCCAGCGAGCTCTGCACGCTGTTCCTCGACCCGGCGTGGCGCAAGGAGGGCAACGGCTATCTGCTCTCCAAATCGCGCTTTATGTTTATGGCCGCCTTCCGCGATCGCTTTAACGAAAAAGTGGTCGCCGAGATGCGCGGCGTAATCGACGACACCGGCTACTCGCCGTTCTGGGAGAGCCTGGGCGAGCGCTTCTTCTCGATGGAGTTCAGCCGGGCGGACTATCTCTGCGGCACCGGCCAAAAAGCCTTTATCGCCGAACTGATGCCGAAGCATCCTATCTACACCCATTTCCTCAGCCCGGAAGCGCAGGCGGTGATTGGCGAAGTGCACCCGCAGACCGCGCCCGCCCGCGCGGTGCTGGAGAAAGAGGGGTTCCGCTACCGGAACTATGTCGACATCTTTGACGGCGGCCCAACGCTTGAATGCGATATCGACCGCGTACGCGCAATCCGTAAAAGCCGGCTGGTTGAGGTTGCTGAAGGTCAGCCCGCGCCGGGCGACTGGCCGGCCTGTCTGGTGTCGAACGAAAATTACGCCAACTTCCGCGCCATGCTGGTGCGTACCAACCCGAAATGTGAACGTCTGGTGCTGACGGCTGCAGAACTGGATGCCCTGAAATGTAACGCCGGCGATACGGTTCGCCTGGTGCGTCTCTGCCCTGAGGAGAAAACAGCATGACATTATGGATTAACGGTGACTGGGTCACGGGCGAAGGCGAAGAGCGCGTAAAAACCAATCCGGTTGGAAAAGAGGTGCTCTGGAAGGGGCATGACGCCAGCGCCATGCAGGTGGAACAAGCCTGTCTGGCCGCTCGCCGCGCGTTTCCGGCGTGGGCAAAACAGCCTTTCGCCGTGCGCCAGGAAATTGTTGAAAAGTTTGCCGGGCTGCTGGAGGCAAACAAGGCCGAACTGACGCGCATCATCGCGTCTGAAACCAGTAAACCGCGCTGGGAAGCGACAACCGAAGTGACGGCGATGATCAACAAAATCGCCATTTCGGTCAAGGCGTACCACACCCGCACCGGCAAACAGCATACCGAGATGCCGGACGGCGCGGCCACGCTGCGCCACCGTCCGCACGGCGTGCTGGCGGTATTTGGCCCGTATAACTTCCCGGGACACCTGCCGAATGGCCACATTGTGCCTGCGCTGCTGGCGGGCAATACCGTCATCTTCAAACCGAGCGAGCTGACGCCATTAACCGGTGAGGCGGTGGTTAAGCTGTGGGAGCAGGCCGGCCTGCCGCCGGGCGTGCTGAACCTGGTGCAGGGCGGGCGGGAAACCGGCCAGGCGCTGAGCGCGCTGAGCGATATCGACGGCCTGCTGTTCACCGGCAGCGCCGGGACGGGCTATCAGCTGCACCGCCAGCTGGCAGGGCAGCCGGAGAAAATTCTGGCGCTGGAAATGGGCGGCAACAACCCGCTGATTGTGGAAGACCCTGACGATATCGACGCCGCGGTGCACCTGACGATTCAGTCCGCCTTTATTACCGCCGGACAGCGCTGTACCTGCTCCCGCCGCTTGCTGGTCAAGCGCGGCGCACAGGGGGATGCCTTCCTGAAGCGTCTGGTCGAAGTGAGCGCGCGTCTGGTGCCTGCCGCGTGGGATGCCGACCCGCAGCCGTTCATCGGCGGGCTGATTTCCGAGCAGGCCGCGCTTAACGTGCTGAAGGCCTGGCAGGATCACGTCGCGCGCGGCGCGAAAACCCTGCTGGAGCCGAAGCAGGTTCAGCCGGGTACCTCGCTGCTGACGCCGGGCATTATTGAGATGAGCGGCGCGAATAACGTGCCGGATGAAGAGGTCTTTGGCCCGCTGCTGTGCGTCTGGCGTTACGACGATTTCGATGCGGCCATTGCAATGGCGAATAACACCCGCTACGGCCTGTCGAGCGGGCTGATTTCACCGCATCGCGAGAAGTTTGATCGGCTGCTGCTGGAAGCGCGCGCCGGGATTGTGAACTGGAATAAACCGCTGACCGGGGCTGCGAGCACCGCGCCGTTCGGCGGCGTGGGCGCGTCGGGGAACCATCGCGCCAGCGCGTGGTATGCCGCGGACTACTGCGCGTGGCCGATGGCGAGCCTGGAAACCCCGGCGCTGACGCTGCCGGAGACGCTTAATCCGGGGCTGGACTTTACCGGAGGGGATCGTCATGAAAGCGCGTGAAGTTAACTTTGACGGGCTGGTGGGGCTGACGCACCACTATGCCGGTCTCTCTTTTGGTAATGAAGCCTCGACGAAGCACCGTTTTCAGGTCTCGAACCCGAAGCTGGCGGCGAAGCAGGGGCTGCTAAAAATGAAGGCGCTGGCGGATGCCGGTTTCCCGCAGGCGGTGATCCCGCCGCAGGAACGCCCGAACGTGGCGGTGTTACGCCAGCTCGGCTTCACCGGCAGCGATGAGCTGGTGGTTGAAAAAGCGGGCACGCAGACGCCGCACCTGCTCTCCGCTGCAAGCTCTGCCTCCTCAATGTGGGTGGCAAACGCCGCGACCGTCGCGCCGTCAGCCGACACGCTGGATGGCAAAGTCCATCTGACGGTGGCGAACCTGAACAATAAATTCCACCGCGCCACCGAAGCGGAAACCACCGAGCGCGTGCTGCGCGCCATTTTCAACCATGACGCCCATTTTGAGGTGCATCAGGCTCTGCCGCAGGTGGCGATGTTTGGCGATGAAGGCGCGGCCAACCATAACCGCCTGGGGGGCGACTATGGCGACCCGGGCCTGCAGCTGTTTATCTACGGGCGAGAAGAGGGGGGCCACGCCGCGCCAACCCGTTATCCTGCCCGCCAGACGCTGGCGGCCAGCCAGGCGGTTGCTCGCCTGAACCAGGTTAATCCTTCCCAGGTGGTGTTTGCCCAGCAAAACCCGCATGTGATTGACCAGGGCGTGTTCCATAACGACGTGATTGCCGTCTCTAACCGTCAGGTGCTGTTCTGCCACGAGCAGGCGTTTGCCCATCAGGAGAAGCTGCTCGCCACGCTGCATGAGCGCGTGCGCGGCTTTACGCCAATTCAGGTGCCCACGGAGGCGGTGAGCGTGCAGGACGCGGTAGAAACGTATCTGTTCAATAGCCAGCTGCTCAGCCGTGACGATGGCAGCATGATGCTGGTCCTGCCGCAGGAGTCCCGGGATCATCAAGGCGTGTGGCGCTACCTGACGGAGCTGGTTAAGGCCGATAACCCGATTGACGAGCTGCGCGTGTTTGATCTTCGCGAAAGCATGGCCAACGGCGGCGGGCCAGCCTGTTTACGTCTGCGCGTGGTCTTGACCCAGGACGAAATGCAGGCGGTGAACCCGGCGGTAATGATGAACGATACGCTCTTTACGCGGCTGAATGACTGGGTCGATCGCTACTATCGCGATCGGCTAACGCAGGCGGATCTGGTTGACCCGCAGCTTCTGCGTGAAGGGCGCGAGGCGCTGGACGCGTTATCGACAATCCTGCAGCTGGGATCGGTTTACCCGTTCCAGCGCTAAAGGAGTGGATATGGAAAATTTACTGGCGCTGACCCTGGCCGATGAGACGCCGGAACAGAAAGAGGGGGACGGCCCCTCATTTCGCTGGCGGTGGCTGGGGCGCGGGGTGCTTGAGCTGACGCCGACCGTAAAAAGCGATCTCTCGCTGCTGCTTTCAGCGGGTATCCACGGGAATGAAACCGCACCCGTTGAGATTGTTGATCTGCTGCTGCGCGCGCTGTACCGCAATGAGATCGCCCTGAAGTGCCGCGTGCTGGTGGTGCTCGGCAATCCCCCCGCGCTGGCGCAAAACAAACGCTATCTGGTGAGCGATATTAACCGCATGTTCGGCGGCCGCTGGTCGCAGTTTCCGCAGAGCGATGAAACGGCGCGGGCAGAGTGGCTGGAGAACGTCGTGACCGCGTTTTTTGCCGCTGCGGGACCGGCGCGCTGGCATCTGGATCTGCATACGGCAATCCGCGCGTCTTACCACGTCCGCTTCGGCGTTCTGCCGCAGCGCAATCAGCCCTGGGATGAAGATTTCCTGAGCTGGCTGGGTGACGCCGGGCTGGAGGCGCTGGTATTTCATCAGTCGCCGGGCGGAACCTTTACCCATTTCACCTGTGAACGTTTCGGCTCGCTGGCCTGCACGCTGGAGCTGGGAAAAGCGCTGCCGTTCGGCCAGAACGATCTCACCCGCTTTGCGCCTACGCATCTTGCCCTTCGGGCGCTGCTGGGAGGAACGGCTCCCGAGCACGCGCATCAGCCCGTCGAGCGGTATCGTGTCGTACAGCAGATCACGCGCCGCAGCGATGCCTTTCTGCTCCATATGGCCGCGCACACCCTGAACTTCACCCCGTTCCGCAAAGGGGCGCTGCTGGCTGAAGATGGCGAGGAGCGTTATGAGGTGCAGAAAACCACCGAGTATGTTTTATTCCCTAACCCCACCGTCGCGTTTGGCCTTCGGGCCGGGCTGATGCTGGAAAAAATATCCTGAACCTTTCCCCTCTCATCATCCGGGAGGGGGAAGTAAAAAACTTTTCTTAACGATTAAAGCGCTTGCGCTTGTTTTGCAGAATATTCCTGGTGAATTGCTTTATTATTGATCTTCACTTCGCTATACTTCTGCTAAATTTCTTTAAAATCATCGTATTGAATATTTTCTGTTGCAACTCTCCACGCTTTATCCTTATTTCCTCCACATTTGGCGAAAATTTGTTTTTTACACTTTCATTGTTTTACCGTTGCTCTGACTAATTGACGATAAACCCCGTAAAGTTAATCTCGTCAACACGGCATAGCGCCGAAGAATAACTGAAAGAAAGGAAATAAATTATGCGTAAGTTTACTGCACTGTTTGTTGCTTCTACCCTGGCTCTGGGCGCTACCAGCATGGCGTTCGCCGCAGATACTGCGACCACTACGACTGCCGCGCCTGCTGAAGGCAAAATGATGATGCATCATAAAGGTCCGGGTATGCACAACGAGATGATGATGTTTAAGGATCTCAACCTGACGGATGCGCAGAAGCAGCAGATCCGCGACATCAGAAAAGGCGAACGCGACCAGATGAAGCGTCCTCCGCTTGAAGAGCGTCGTGCAATGCATGACATCATCGCCAGCGACAGCTTCGATAAGGCGAAAGCCGAAGCGCAGATCGACAAAATGGCCGAGCAGCACAAAGCCCGCATGCTGGCCCACATGGAAACCCAGAACAAGATCTACAACATTCTGACCCCGGAACAGAAAAAACAATTTAATGCGAATTTTGAGAAGCGTCTGACAGAACGTCCGCCGATGGAAGGTAAAATGCCAGCACCAACCGAATAATCGGTTCACACTCTTAAGACCGCCGGGATCCTGTCCACAAAAGCGCAACCGCTGTGGACAGGACCGGCGGTTTTTCTTTCCTGCCCTCTTGCCTGCCGCCGCCAGCGCGGTATCCTCCTGTAGTCGCTTCAGAGAATGTTTGCAGAGTCATGGCGTTAGAATTTTTATTAACGTTCCGCTAAGGCCTGTCCGCTCTGCTGCCGATACTGTTTCTGTGAATACCCAACGATAACAAACAAAACAGCAACGATAGCGATATCTTTGCCCTGGCACGGGTTGTGCCATTCAGGAGTGGTGATGGAGTTCTTTGATATCCGTAAGATGCCGGTCAGCCTCTGGCGCAATGGTGCTGGCGAAACGCGTGAGATTTGCTGCTTCCCTCCCGCGACGCGCGATTTTCACTGGCGTGCCAGTATCGCGACTATCGCCAGCAACGGCGAATTCTCCTCGTTTCCCGGTGTCGATCGGGTGATTACCCTGCTGGAAGGGGGAGAGGTGACGCTGGATGCTGGCCAGGCGTTCTTCCATACCCTGAAGCATCATCAGCCCTACAGTTTTGCCGGCGATTTGCCGGTGAAAGCGCTGCTTTGTGATGGGCGGATGGCGATGGACTTTAACATCATGACCCGGCGCGACTGCTGCCAGGCGAAGGTGCGCGTTGCTGACCGAACCTTTACCACCTTTGGCTCGCGCGGGGGCGTGGTGTTTGTGCTGAGCGGGGCGTGGCAGCTGGGGGATAAACTGCTGACGGCCGATCAGGGCGCCAGCTGGGAGGAGGGGTCCCATACGCTGCGTCTGCTGGAGGCTCAGGGCACCTTATTGTTCAGCGAAATCACGTGGCTGCCGGGTCATTGAGCACTATGATCTCAAACTTTCCGGCCAGGACCGGTTTACAGAGAATTTTGTAGCCATCGTGGTCAAATCCGGCGGGCGTGCGCAGCAGGGTAGCCGCGTCGCTGATGTCGTCGACAGCACCCAGCCAGAGCCAGTTGTTGACGATGTGATACTGGGTCATGGCCTCGCCCACTTCTTTTAGCGCAACGGCGCTTTCCCAGGGCCAGCAGTTCACGCTGATGGCCGCCAGACCGCTAAGGAGCCTGGCGTGATGCGCCTCAACGCTCTCTTTCCCGCAGCAGGCACCGGCGCAGCGCTTCAGCGCGGATCGAAAACAGGCGCGTCCGCGGGTGGTTGCCTCCAGACCCAAAAGGCTATAGCAAAGCTGTCGCTCGTCCGCCAGCGTCTGCAGCGCCTGGAGTGCGGCGCGTTTATTGGCGAACAGCCCATAGAGATTCGGGGCATGAGAAAAATCGACGTCGCGCGCGTAGACGACCTGCGGCCTGCCATCGTTGATCTGCAGGGAGCAGAGCTGACGGTTGCGGCGCAGGCGTTTATTGAACAGCGGCTGTTGTTCTTTTATCAACCGCGCCTCCAGCAGCAGCGCGCCCATTTCTCCCGCCGTCTGGAACCAGGTAATGCGTCGCGACTGGCGCAGCATGGCGGCCTCGTCCGGCGTGCGCAGATGGGATAACACCCGACTGCGAATGTTCACGCTCTTGCCGATATAGAGCGGCAGGGTGTCGCTTTCGCCGTGAAAAATGTACACGCCCGGCTGTTTAGGCAGCGCCTCAAGCCAGGGGCGAAGGTGTTCGGGATATTCGTAGATAGCCGCCGCTTCAAACTCAAGACGCGGGGCGGATTGACGCCTGCTCACATACTGCTCCATATACTGTTCAGGTATACAGTGTAGCAGAGACGGTTTGGTTAAAAAAGAGCCGGGTGGCGCTGCGCTTACCCGGCCTACAACAGCGCGAAACCGTAGGCCCTGCAAGCGAAGCGCCGCTGGGCAAAAATGTTGGCTATTTCTTCCAGAAGTCGTCAAACACCGTAATGGGCGTGTGGCGCTTGTGCTCGGTTTTCAGATACCAGCCTTCGATGATTTTCGCGGTACCTTCATCCAGCTTTTTGCCTTCCAGATAATCATCAATGTTGTCATAGGTGACGCCAAGGGCCGCTTCATCCGGCAGGGAAGGGCGATCGTCTTCAAGGTCCGCTGTCGGCGCTTTCTTATACAGATGCTCAGGACAGCCCAGCGCGGCCAGCAGCTGCTTACCCTGACGCTTGTTGAGACGGAAGATCGGGTTGATGTCGGTGCCGCCGTCGCCGTACTTGGTGAAGAAACCGGTGATCGCTTCTGCCGCATGGTCGGTGCCGACGACGACGCCTTTAGTCATTCCTGCAATGCTGTACTGCGCTTTCATGCGCTCGCGGGCTTTCTCGTTGCCGCGAACAAAATCGCTCAGTTCAATGCCCGCTTCGCGAAGCGCCTGCTCGCTTGCCAGCACCGAGCCCTTAATATTCACGGTCAGCACGCGGTCAGGCTGAATGAAGGTAATGGCATCCTGGCAATCCTGCTCGTCCGCCTGTACGCCATAAGGAAGACGCACTGCGATAAACTGCAGCGTCTCATCGCCCGTCTCTTCACGAAGCTCTGAAATCGCCATCTGACAGAGTTTACCGGTCAGGGTAGAGTCCTGGCCGCCGCTGATGCCCAGCACCAGGGATTTCAGGAAAGCGTTCTTTTTTAAGTACGATTTTAAAAAATCCACGCTGCGGCGGATCTCTTCATGTGCATCTACCGTGGGCTTCGCGCCCAGTGCCTGAATAATCTCTTGTTGCAGAGCCATCACGCCCTCCATATGCAGTACATAAACAGAATGTGTTAGCTGTTAAAACTAACCCTTTGGGCGTGAAACGACAAGGATCACAGTTTCGAGTGCGCTAATTTGCGCCGTTTTAGCAGGTTATCGTTGTTTTATTAGAATTTTCCGAAATTCGTCTGGCGCAATTCACAAAGTTGAACAATAGTACTTTTTATCCCATGCTTAGATAACACGCTGATAAACAAGAGGACGGAATATGAACAAGAACGTAGCAGGAATTCTTAGCGCAGCGGCGGTACTGACTATGCTGGCAGGGTGTACGGCTTACGATCGCACTAAGGATCAGTTTACACAGCCGGTAGTAAAAGACGTTAAAAAAGGCATGACCCGTTCGCAGGTGGCTGCGATTGCCGGTAAACCTTCTTCTGAAGTGACCATGATTCATGCGAAGGGGACCTGCCAGACCTATATCCTGGGTCAACGTGATGGTAAGGCAGAAACCTACTTCGTCGCCCTGGATGATACCGGTCATGTGATCAACTCCGGCTATCAGACCTGTGCTGAATACGATACCGATCCGCAGGCACCTAAGGCGCAGTAACCCTGCTTGCCTGAGGATGTTAACAAACCGGCCCACGGGCCGGTTTTTTTATGCATCAGAAAATCTTATTTCTTTGCGCGAATTATTTGCCCGAAATGTGAAGGGAGTCAACAAGCCAGGTCAATGAGAGACAATTTGAGCCTATCCAGAATTATCCCCTGTCTGTACCATTGCGTATACTCACTCCAACGATAAACAACAGTACGCAAGCTACCTGTCTGCCGGGACAGCAAGTCGAGTGATAGCGCGATGGCAGGTAGTCATACAAGAGGGAAATCACGATGGAAAAGAAACATATCTACCTGTTCTGCTCAGCGGGCATGTCAACGTCGCTTCTGGTGTCAAAGATGCGTGCGCAGGCTGAAAAGTATGAAGTCCCTGTGGTGATCGAAGCGTTTCCAGAGACGCTGGCGGGTGAAAAAGGCCAGACAGCCGATGTTGTTTTACTGGGACCGCAAATTGCCTATATGTTGCCCGAAATTCAACGACTGTTACCCAATAAACCGGTCGAAGTGATCGACTCAGGGCTGTACGGCAAGATTGATGGTTTAGGTGTTCTTAAAGCTGCTGTGGCAGCCATTAAAAAAGCTGCTAATTAATTTTTTATTTTTCCCGTCAAAGAGTTATTTCACACACAATACGCCGTAACATGCGTTACGGCATTTAAGGGTATTTTCCTATGAGTAAAGTCATCGCTTCACTTGAAAAGGTACTCCTTCCTTTTGCTGTTAAAATAGGAAAGCAGCCTCACGTTAACGCCATCAAAAACGGCTTTATTAAATTAATGCCGTTGACGCTGGCCGGGGCCATGTTCGTTTTAATTAACAACGTTTTTCTGAGCTTTGGTGAAGGTTCCTTCTTTTATTCATTAGGAATTCGGTTAGACGCTTCCACAATTGAAACCCTTAATGGTTTTAAAGCCATTGGCGGCAACGTCTATAACGGTACGTTAGGGATTATGTCGCTGATGGCGCCTTTCTTTATTGGGATGGCACTGGCAGAAGAGCGTAAAGTAGATCCGCTGGCCGCCGGGTTATTATCCGTCGCCGCTTTTATGACCGTTACGCCATACAGCGTGGGTGAGGCCTATGCCGTCGGCGCCAACTGGCTGGGTGGGGCCAACATCATCTCCGGTATTGTTATCGGCCTGGTGGTGGCAGAAATGTTCACCTTTATTATCCGTCGCAACTGGGTTATCCGCCTGCCGGATAGCGTACCGGCTTCCGTATCTCGTTCATTTTCCGCGTTGATTCCAGGCTTTATTATTCTCTCCATCATGGGGATTATCGCCTGGGCGCTCTCCCACTGGGGCACAAACTTCCACCAGATCATCATGGACTCTATCTCTACGCCACTGGCGTCGATGGGTGGCGTGGTCGGTTGGGCGTATGTGATTTTCACCTCTCTGCTGTGGTTCTTTGGCGTGCATGGTTCACTGGCACTGGCCGCGCTGGACAGCGGGATTATGACCCCCTGGGCACTGGAAAACGTTGCGCTTTACCAGCAGTACGGCTCCGTTGACGCGGCGCTGGCAGCGGGTAAAACCTTCCATGTGTGGGCGAAGCCGATGCTTGACTCCTATATCTTCCTGGGCGGTACCGGGGCGACCTTGGGTCTGATCATCGCGGTCTTTATTGTCTCTCGTCGTGCTGACTACCGTCAGGTCGCGAAGCTGGCATTGCCATCAGGCATCTTCCAGATTAACGAACCGATTCTGTTCGGTCTGCCAATCATCATGAACCCGGTAATGTTCATTCCGTTCATCCTGATTCAGCCGCTGCTGGCCGCCATTACCCTGACGGCGTATTACATGGGCATCATTCCACCGGTCACCAACATTGCACCGTGGACCATGCCGGCGGGTCTGGGCGCCTTCTTCAACACCAACGGCAGCGTCGCGGCCTTCCTGCTGGCGATATTCAACCTCGGGATTGCCACCCTGCTGTACATGCCGTTCGTGGCGATTGCCAACAAAGCCGCCACCATTATTGATGAAGAAGAGAGCGAAGAGGATATTGCCCTCTCACTGAAATTCTAAGATTGACCGGCGCGGGGAAGCCCGCGCCAGCCACAAGGAGCTTAAAAATGTTAGATTTGGATAGTATTGTCGCTGACGAAGCCGTCGAGAACGATCTCGAAGAAGTGGTGATGGGGCTTATCATCAACTCCGGACAGGCCCGCAGCCTGGCCTATGCCGCGCTGAAGCAGGCCAAGCAGGGGGATTTCGCCGCCGCGAAAACCATGATGGAACAGTCCCGCACGGCCCTAAACGAAGCGCACCTGGTGCAGACAAAGCTGATTGAAAGCGACCAGGGCGAAGGGAAGATGAAGGTCAGCCTGGTGCTGGTCCACGCGCAGGATCACCTGATGACCTCGATGCTGGCGCGTGAGCTGGTGGCGGAGCTTATCGAGCTTCACGAGAAGATGCAGTAAGTCAGTTTGGGTAGCAGGAGGTCAGCACGATGGAAATTAAAACCGCACTTGAACAGCAGCTGTTTAACGGCAAAAATTTTCACGTGGTTATCTACAACAAAACTGAGAGCGCCAGCGGTCTGCACCAGCATGACTACTACGAGTTCACGATTGTTCTGACCGGCCGCTACTACCAGGAGATCAACGGTAAGCGCGTCCTGCTTGAGCGAGGGGATTTTGTCTTCCTGCCGATGGGGTCTTATCACCAGAGCTTTTACGAATTTGGTGCCACCCGTATTCTGAACGTGGGCGTCAGCAGACGCTTCTTTGAGAAGCACTATCTGCCGCTGGTGCCGTTCTGCTTTGTGGCCTCCCAGGTCTATCGGGTCAAAAACGAGTTTATGACCTGGATTGAAACGGTTATCGCCTCGCTTAACTTCCGCGACAATGAATTTGATGAGTTTATTGAAACGGTGACCTTCTACGTGATGAACCGGCTGCGCCATCATCGTGAAGAGCAGCAGGTGACGGATGATATTCCACAGTGGCTGCGCAGCACCGTTGAGCTGATGCACGATAAAGGCCAGTTCAGCGAAAATGCGCTGGAAAATATGGTGTCCCTGTCGGGGAAATCCCAGGAATATCTGACCCGCGCGACGCAGCGCTATTATCGTAAAACACCCGTGCAAATTATTAATGAAATCCGCATTAACTTTGCCAAAAAACAGCTGGAAATTACCAACTATTCTGTCACCGATATTGCATACGAGTCAGGATACAGCAGTCCCAGCCTGTTTATTAAAACGTTTAAGAAATTTACGTCATTTACACCGAACAGTTACCGCAAGAATTTAACGGTAATTAATTAACTTTCGGCGGATTATCCGCCACAAATATTGCTTTAATGGCTTGCCCAAATAGCGGGAAGAGTACGCTATACCTTGCAGGCGATTAACCTGATACGCTAAGGGAGATATTATGCAGAAGAAATTAAAAGTCGTAACCATTGGTGGCGGCAGCAGCTATACCCCGGAATTACTTGAAGGTTTCCTGAAACGTTATCATGAATTACCGGTCAGCGAATTATGGCTGGTGGACGTTGAGGAAGGTCAGGAAAAGCTGAATATTATTTTCGACCTGTGCCAGCGCATGGTGGAGAAAGCGGGCGTGCCTCTGACCGTGCATAAAACCCTGGACCGTCGTCTGGCGCTGAAAGATGCGGATTTCGTGACCACCCAGCTGCGCGTTGGCCAGCTGAAGGCGCGCGAGCTGGACGAGCGTATTCCGCTGAGCCACGGCTACCTCGGGCAGGAGACCAACGGTGCGGGCGGCCTGTTTAAAGGCCTGCGTACCATCCCGGTGATTTTCGACATCGTCAAAGACGTACAGGAAATCTGCCCGAACGCGTGGGTGATTAACTTCACTAACCCGGCCGGGATGGTGACCGAGGCGGTCTATCGTCATACCGGTTTCAAACGCTTTATCGGCGTCTGTAATATTCCGATCGGTATGAAGATGTTTATCCGCGACGTGCTGGAACTGAGCGACAGCGACGATCTCTCTATCGACCTGTTCGGCCTGAACCACATGGTGTTCATTAAAGACGTGATCGTGAACGGAAAGTCGCGTTTCGCCGAACTGCTCGACGGCGTGGCCTCCGGTCGCCTGACGGCGGCGTCGGTGAAAAACATCTTTGACCTGCCGTTCAGCGAAGGGCTGATCCGCTCGCTGAACCTGCTGCCTTGCTCGTACCTGCTGTACTACTTCAAGCAGAAAGAGATGCTGGCCATCGAAATGGGCGAGTACTATAAGGGCGGCGCGCGCGCGCAGATCGTTCAGAAAGTCGAGAAGCAGCTGTTCGATTTGTATAAAGATCCGAACCTGAACGTCAAACCGAAAGAGCTGGAGCAGCGCGGCGGGGCCTACTACTCCGATGCGGCGTGTGAAGTGATCAACGCCATCTACAACGACAAGCAGGCGGAACACTACGTTAACGTGCCGCACCACGGCCATATCGACAATATCCCGGCGGACTGGGCCGTCGAGATGACCTGCATCCTGGGACGCGAGGGCGCTAAACCGCATCCACGCATCACCCATTTCGATGATAAGGTCATGGGCCTGATCCACACCATCAAAGGCTTTGAAGTGGCGGCAAGCAATGCGGCGCTGAGCGGCGAACTCAATGACGTGCTTCTGGCGCTGAACCTCAGCCCGCTGGTGCATTCTGACCGCGATGCGGAGCAGCTGGCCAGCGAGATGATCCTGGCGCATGAAAAATGGTTGCCGAACTTTGCCGCCACGATCGAGAAGCTAAAGTTCAAACACCACTGAGAGGACGCACAATGGAAAACCTGCTGATCGTGAATGCTGATGATTTTGGCCTGTCGAAAGGCCAGAACTACGGCATTATTGAAGCCTGTCGCCGGGGGATTGTGACCTCTACCACGGCACTGGTGAATGGTGAGGCGGTTGAACACGCGGCGCAGCTGAGCCGCGAGGTGCCGGATCTGGGCGTCGGCATGCATTTTGTGCTGACGCTCGGGATGCCGCTTTCGCCAATGCCGGGCCTGACGCGTGACGGACAGCTGGGCAAATGGATTTGGGAACTGGCGGAGCAGGGCGCGCTGCCGCTTGAAGAGATTGCCCACGAACTGGCGTGTCAGTTCAACCGCTTCGTCGATGTGTTTGGTCAGGCGCCGACGCATATCGACAGCCATCACCACGTGCATATGATCCCGGCAATTTTTCCGATTGTCGCTGAGTTTGCGCAGCGCAAAGGCGTGGCGATGCGCGTGGATCGTGAGGCGCGCGGGGTACCGGAGTGCGCCGTGACGACAACAGAGGGGTTCAGCAGCGCATTCTACGGCGATGAGATCGACGAAGCGCTGTTCCTGAAGGTGCTTGATGATTCCGCCGCGCGGGGTGAAAAGTCGGTAGAAGTGATGGCGCATCCTGCTTTTGTCGATAACACCGTGCGGAAAAGCGCTTACTGCTGGCCGCGCCTGGCGGAGCTGGACGTGCTGACGTCGGCGTCGCTGAAGTATGCGATTGCCGAGCGTGGGTATCGGTTGGGGACGTTCAGGGAGCTGTAAGAGTTGCCGGGTGGCGGCTTCGCCTTACCCGGCCTACGAACGACCTTCTAACTCTTGTAGGCCCGGTAAGGCGAAGCCGCCACCGGGCTTTTTTTACGCCGGAATCTGATCAATCTTACTGCTGCGCGACCAGACGCGGTGCGCGGCGAGCAAATCAAACAGCTTCGTCATAAAGACATCGTCAACGTTGTCTCCCTCGACAATGCCGTCCTCGCCCTGATCGGCCACCTTCAGCTGTGCCTTAAACCGTCGCGCGTCGCCGGACAGCGCGATCGGTTTCAGGTGCTTATAGGCTTCCAGCAGATAATACACCGCGTCACCGTTGTTCAGCAGGCTGTCAATATCCCCGCACGGCACAATCACCGCATCAACCGTCAGCGATGGCGCCCCTGCAAAGGTCGCCGCCACCGGCAGCACGGAGCCATCATCGGCGGTCACTTCGCCCATGCGGGAATAAAGCAGTTTCGCATGCACGCCCTGGGTTTTCAGCGCCTGCATAATCCCCAGCACGTCGCTGGCACGGGTGTTGTCGTTCAGCAGGATGGCGACCACGCGGCCTTTAATCGAGCCACCCGGCACCGCATACAGGCTCAGGGACGGATCTTTCTTCACGCCGTTAACCTCTTTCGGCGGGGCAAGGTTGCGCTGCTCGTCGGTCAGCGTAATACCCAGGTTATCCGCAACGCTCTGGGCGAGCTGAATATCAATGCGCGCCAGCTGATCGACCACCCGCTCGCGGATGTAGGTACGCACCACCTTACTCAGCTCAAAGCTGAAGCCGCCGATAATGTGCTGCTGCTCAATCGGCGTCTGGCTGTTCCAGAACAGGCGAGGGTGGGCGTAGTACTCGCCGAACGACGGGCTGCGCTCGCGAATTTTGTTGCCGTCGACACGCTCCTGGTACGATTCGAATCCACCGCGTTTCGGCGCCGGTGGCGTTTCACGCGGCCAGTTATCGTTGATCGAGTTCGGCTCGTAGTTAGCCGGGTTGGTATCAATATCCTGACGGTGCATCCCGTCGCGCTGGAAATTGTGGTACGGACAGGTTGGGCGGTTGATCGGAATTTCGTGGAAGTTCGGCCCGCCAAGACGGCTGATCTGCGTATCGGTATAGGAGAACAAACGTCCCTGCAAGAGCGGATCGTTGGTGAAGTCCAGTCCCGGCACGATATGCCCCGGGTGGAACGCGACCTGCTCGTTTTCGGCAAAGAAGTTATCCGGGTTACGGTTGAGCACCATTTTACCCACCAGCTGAACCGGCACCAGCTCTTCCGGGATCAGCTTCGTCGGGTCAAGAAGATCGAAATCGTACTTAAATTCGTCTTCTTCCGGTATGAGCTGCAGACCCAGCTCGTATTCCGGGAAGTCGCCCGCTTCAATGGATTCCCACAGTTCGCGGCGATGGAAGTCCGGATCGCGTCCGGTCAGCTTCTGCGCCTCGTCCCATACCAGCGAGGCTTTACCCGCCACCGGCTTCCAGTGGAAACGGACAAACGTGGCTTTACCCTCGGCGTTGATCAGACGGAAGGTGTGGATGCCAAACCCCTCCATGGTGCGATAGCTGCGCGGAATGCCGCGGTCTGACATCGCCCACATCACGTTGTGTAGCGTTTCAGGCTGCAGGGAGACGTAGTCCCAGAAGGTGTCGTGCGCACTTTGTCCCTGCGGTATGGCCCAGTGGGGCTCCGGTTTTACCGCATGGACAAAGTCAGGAAATTTATGCGCGTCCTGAATGAAGAACACCGGAGTGTTATTGCCCACCAGATCGAAAATACCCTCTTCGGTATAAAACTTGGTGGCAAAGCCGCGGATATCGCGCACCGTGTCCGCCGACCCCGCGCCGCCCTGTACGGTGGAGAAGCGCACAAACACCGGGGTGATTTTATCCGGGTCGGAGAGGAAGTCCGCTTTGGTGATCGCTTTCAGACTCTTGTAAGGCTGGAAGTAGCCGTGCGCAGCGGAACCGCGCGCGTGGACGATGCGTTCCGGTATCCGTTCGTGGTCGAAATGGGTGATTTTTTCCCGCAGGATAAAATCTTCCAGCAGGGTTGGCCCGCGCGCGCCTGCGCGAAGGGAGTTCTGATCGTCAGCAATGCGCACGCCCTGATTGGTGGTGAGCGCGAAACCTTCGCCGCCTTTGCGGTGCGGCTCAAGCGATTTCAGCTTCTCGTTGCCCGTGTCCGGCGATTTCACGCTTCCCGGTGCGGTAGGCTGTTCGCCCGGTGCGGAAGGGCCAGGGGAGGGGCGATGAGAGCCGTCAGCAGGGGCGAGAGAGTCCATACCCGGTTGAGATTCCTCAGTGCCATGAATCGGTGATTGATGAGTTTTATCTTTGTTCGACATTGCACGCTTCTCCTTTATCCATTGCTAAAAACCCTATTAAGGATAGAACAATGTCGTGAGATGGCTCGCGAACTAAGAGTTTTCACATGCCGTCATTAACGAAAGGAGCCATCCCACCCACTCGGAGCGCGACGGAAGGCAGCAGGATCGGCTATCATAGAATTTTCCTGCTTCAAGAATTTGCTTTAGTGAACCAGTCGCTTATGAAACCTCTTCGTCAACAAAACCGCCAGGTTATTAGCTATGTGCCCCGCGTTGAGCCCGCGCCGCCTGACCATGCCCTGAAAGTGGAGGGTTTTCGCGATGTCTGGCAGCTGCGGGGGAAATACGTGGCCTTTGTGCTGATCGGCGAACATTTCCGCCGCTCGCCTACGTTTGCCGTGCCGGAGTCGGCGCAGCGGTGGGCGACGCAGATCCGTCAGGATGAAGAGGTTGAAGAATAACAGCCATAAAAAAACCGCCATCAGGCGGTTTTTTTATTTCTACCGTGATTAACGGTGTGCCAGCTCGGCATCGTCTTCACTTTCCAGAATCGCTTTGTCGGTCTGCTTCAGCCACTGGCTGGTCAGCGTACCGGCGGTCATGGAGCCGCTCACGTTCAGCGCGGTACGACCCATGTCGATCAGCGGTTCAACGGAGATCAGCAGGGCGACCAGCGTCACGGGCAGACCCAGCGCAGGCAGCACAATCAGCGCGGCGAAGGTTGCGCCACCGCCAACGCCAGCGACGCCTGCAGAACTTATGGTAACAATCCCAACCAGCGTGGCGATCCATACCGGATCCAGCGGGTTAATCCCAACGGTAGGGGCAACCATCACGGCCAGCATCGCCGGGTACAGACCCGCACAGCCGTTCTGACCAATGGTGGCACCAAAGGAGGCAGAGAAGCTGGCGATGGATTCAGGCACGCCCAGGCGACGGGTTTGCGCTTCAACGTTCAGCGGAATAGACGCGGCGCTGGAACGGCTGGTGAAGGCAAAGGTCAGGACCGGCCAGACTTTACGGAAGTATTTCAGCGGGCTGACGCCGTTCACGCCCAGCAGGATGCCGTGTACCACGAACATAATGCCCAGGCCGAGATAAGAGGCGACAACGAAGCTGCCCAGCTTAATGATGTCCTGCAGGTTAGAGCCGGCAACCACTTTGGTCATCAGCGCCAGCACGCCGTAAGGGGTGAGCTGCATGACCAGACGTACCAGCTTCATCACCCAGCTTTGCAGGGTGTCAATCGCGGTCAGCACGCGTTCGCCTTTTGGCGCGTCGTCTTTCAGCAGCTTCAGCGCCGCTACGCCCAGGAACGCGGCGAAAATAACCACGCTGATGATCGAGGTTGGACTCGCACCGGTCAGGTCAGCAAACGGGTTCTTCGGAATGAAGGAGAGCACCATCTGCGGCACGGTCAGGTCAGCTACTTTACCCACGTAGTTGGTTTGAATCGCGGTAAGACGCGCCGTTTCAGCCGTACCCTGAACCAGACCTTCTGCGGTCAGGCCAAACAGGTTAGTGACCAGCACACCCACCAGCGCGGCAATCAGCGTGGTGAACAGCAGCGTACCAATGGTCAGGAAGCTGATTTTACCCAGTTGGGTTGCGTTATGCAGGCGGGCAACGGCGCTCAGAATAGAGGCGAACACCAGCGGCATAACGATCATCTGCAGCAGCTGGACATAGCCGTTACCGACGATGTTGAACCACTGAATCGAATCTTTCAGAACTGGATTTTCGGAGCCATAAATCGCCTGTAATGCCAGACCAAATACGACACCCATGGCCAGACCAACCAGCACTTTTTTCGCCAGGCTCCACTGTTTATGGCGCGCCTGCGCGAGAAGCAATAGCAATACAACGAACACAACGACGTTCGCGATGAGTGGAAAATTCATCCCCGTTCTCCTGATTTATTATTGGGTCGGTTTTTACCGATCCTGTTGGCGGAAGGTTAGCAGAAGTGTGATGCAGCGCTTATATCCAAATGGAATGGGTTATGACAAATGGGATAATTTTGTCGGTTTACTGTTCAATCTGGTGATGAATAAAGCGATTGAACTGAAATTGCAGCGAATTAATCATCTGGGATGACCAGCGGACTGCACTGTTTTCGGGCAAGGTTTGCGGCATCCAGACCGCGTAAGCAAACAGCGCCATGCACAGTGCACGCTCAAGCTGGTTACCTTTCTGCGGTGCGAGGATGGGAAAACGGAAACGCCAGCGGCAGGGCCACAGCAGCGGCACGCCCGCAGGCGTCAGCATATCGGCGAGAATATGGCTTAAATAACCCAGCACCATTCCCTGAATGGCATCGGCAGGGACTATCCAGCTTTCGGGCACTTTTAAATAGAAAAGCGTCAGCAGGCCAAACACGGCCAGCAGGCTGTGCGTAAACCCCCGGTGGCCGAACGCGCGGGCAATGGGTTTTGATACCCACTTCAGGCGCTGCCCGAGGAAGGATTTAGGATGGTCAATATCGGGCAGCAGACAGGTCAGGACGGCGGAAGGGACAATATGCCACCAGTCCCCCTGTGCCAGCACGGGAGTGAGTTCAGCGTTTTTGGCAAATACTGCGCACGCAATTGAAAAAAGCAGGTGGCCTTCCGCCGTCATGATAAAACCCACGAAACTGTCAATTCATACAGTATAGGGTTTTTATACAGTAGGCGGAAGAGGTGACGGTGTAACTGTTTGTCACAAACCGGAGGAGGGCGTTAGCCGCCCTGCAGATGATGCGCCGTGAGTTCTGCCAGTGAATTAAGCTTCACGTCGGCAAGCGCAAACCGGGGATCGTGGCGGCCTTCTTCAGCGGGCACCACAATGGAGCGCATCCGCGCAGCCTTCGACGCCACCATACCGTTAACGGAATCTTCCAGCGCAACGCAGTGAAGTGGATCAAGACCCAGCTTTGCGGCACAGTCCAGATAGACCTGCGGGTGCGGCTTGCTGTAAGGCAATTTTTCAGCGGACGCCAGGGCATCGAAACTGTCGCGCAGTTCAAACATCGTGAGCACTTTTTCCAGCATGTGCAGCGGTGAAGCCGAGGCCAGGCCAACCTTCAGCCCCTGGGCTTTACACAGCGCGACGGCCTCCCGTACGCCGTGCAGCAGCGGCCTGCTTTCTTCCACCAGAGAAATGGCGCGGCTGATAATGCGTGCGGTCACCTCATCGCGATCGGGACCTACCCACGGCTGTTGGGCAAACCACAGGTCAACCACCATATCGATGCGCAGGCCCAGCGTATCGGGAAGTTCATTACGGCGGCTGATATCCACGCCCAGGCTGGCTATCACATCTAGTTCGGCGCGATCCCACAGCGGTTCGGAATCGATCAGTAATCCATCCATGTCAAAAATTGCGGCAAGAATTTGGCGCGGTGTCGACATCACAACGTCTCCTTTTCCAGGGTGTTCGACAGACGATACGTGCTAAGCACACTCTGCAATTTAGCATATTGCTTTCAAAGATCGGGCGAAATTGATGGCCAGCAGGTAGACTTAGGCACAAATAACGCGTCTTTATGAAGAGGAACTGATGACGTATCAACAAGCTGGACGCATTGCGGTCTTAAAACGTATTGCTGGCTGGGTGATTTTTATTCCTGCCGTCATTTCTACGCTGATTTCTGTACTCAAATTTATGTACGATCACAGCGAAAAACAGCCGGGTATCAATGCGGTAATGCTTGATTTCGCTCATGTCATGATTGAGATGATGCGTTTTAATACGCCATTTTTGAATGTCTTCTGGTTTAACTCGCCCACCCCGGATTTTCATCAACAGCTGAATATCGGCTTTTGGGTAATATACGCCCTGATCTTTGTCGCGCTGGCACTGCAGGCCTCTGGCGCGAGAATGAGTCGCCAGACGCGCTTTTTACGCGAAGGCGTTGAGGATCAGTTGATTCTGGAGCAGGCCAAAGGCCCGGAAGGAATGAGTCGGGAGCAGATTGAATCCCGCATTGTTGTGCCGCGTCACACCATTTTCCTGCAAATTTTCCCGCTCTATATCCTTCCCGTGATTATCATTGTGGCGGGATATTTCTTCTTCTCACTGCTCGGTTTTCTGTAAACGATTAGGGTGGCGGCAAGGCCACCCGTTCTCTTCTCAGGCGGCAAGCATGCGCTCAAGTGCCCGCTGCGCGTTAACAAGGTGTTCTCCGCCAAAAAGAATGGCACGGTTCATCAGCGTATAAAGCTGATACACCAGCTGGCGGTCGAGGAAACCGGGCGGCAGGGGAGAAACAGACTGGTATCCGTCGTATATCTGCGGCGGCTGCTCAGGATGAAGCGGCAGCATGGCAAGATCGCACTCTCTGTCACCCCAGTAGCAGGCCGGGTCAAAGATGTACGGGCCGTTGGGGCCCAGCGCGCAGTTATTGGACCACAAATCGCCGTGAAGCAGCGACGCCTGAGGCTGGTGGGATGCCAGACGCTGTTGAACGTGCTCGACGATGGCATCAATATTGCCAAATTCCAGCCCTTTCTCGGCGGCCAGCTCAAGCTGCCAGCCAATGCGCTGCTCGGCAAAAAACGTTGACCAGCGACGCTGCCAGGCATTGGGCTGTGGCGTGGTGGAGAGATCGTTGTCAAAGTCGAGACCAAACTGCGGCTGGTCGCTCCATTGATGCAGGCGCGCTAGCTGTTGGCCGAGGATGAAGGCATTGTGGGCATCCAGCGGCCGGGCAGGGAGATACTCCATCACCAGGAAGCTGTAGGCGCGGTCGCTCCCCACGGCCAGAACCTGCGGGACCGTCACCGTTTTACTGCGCGACAGCAGCTCCAGCTGATCGGCTTCGGCGGTAAATATCGGGAGCAGCTCTCGCTCATCGCACTTAACGAAAAGATCGCGCCCTGCGTAGCGTAAATGCCACGCGGCGTGGATTTCACCGCCTGGCAGTTCGTTACGCAGTTCAATTTCACCTTCACCCAGCTGCTCACGTAAAAGATGACTGATAGCCTGCCACATGTTGTCTCTCCCATGTTGTCTGCCAGATCATAAAGTTAGCGCATAACTGCGGTAAAAAAATACGAACTAACGCACACCTGAGCGGTTTAAATTCATACAGCGCACTTATTGTTCTTTTTTCCGCCAGCTTTCCCAGGTATCCACGTCAATTTCGGCAGGCTTGTCGGTCACGCTCTCCACCAGACTGGCGGCCAGCGCATGAACCTCTTCCTTGCTTAGGGCTCCGATCAGACCAAATGTCAGGGTGCCTAAATCATGAATATTGCCCTCGTCATCCGTCAGGGTGAGGAGAAAATTAGCCCGGGTGAAGGCGTTGTTGAGCTCATTCAGCTCGGTCAGCGATGCTTCATGAAGGTTGATGGTCACGACGTAGCGTGTGATGTCACCACTGCTCATAATTCACCTCATTGTTATCATGGAAGTTTTCTTAGCATAGTCGATAGTTTGCGTTTGGCGACTCAGAGAGGACATTCCCCTCCGTAAGGACGGAGGGGAAAAGACGTTAATTTCGGGACAGGTAATCGACGATTTTTTGCGTATCGGCAAGCGAACAGAGACGCGTGCCCTGGTTGATGGTGGCGGCGCTACCCGCCGCCACGCCGTAGCGTGTCATTTCGAGCAGAGACGCACCCTGCGCCAGTTTTAGCGTCATCGCGCCCACCATGCTATCGCCCGCGCCAACCGTGCTCTGGCTCTTCATCGGCGGTGGGACAACCTGAACGGACGACGATTCATCGACTGCCAGCGCCCCCTGAGGGCCAAGGGAGACTACTACGCGCCGCACTTTTCCGCTGCGCACCAGCTCCTGCGCGGCGGTGCGCACATCATCAGGCTGTGTCAGTTCGCGGTTGACCAGCGCGCTTAACTCTTTCTGGTTGGGTTTGACCAGCTCCAGATTGCCGGGCACTAAGGCCGCCTGCAGGGCTTCGCCGCTGCTGTCGACAATGCAGCGGATACCGCGTTGCTGTACCGCCTGAATCAGCGCCGTTAATTTTTCCGTGCTGACGCCGGGCGGCAGGCTGCCGCTTACCACCAGCAGCGCGCCGCTTTCTATCGTCAGCACTTTCTCTTCAAGCTGACGAAACTCGTCATCGCTGAGTTTCGCACCCGGCATGACAAAACGGTACTGCTCGCCGCTGGACTCCACGTGGACATGCAGGTTTTGCCGCGTCCAGTCTTTGGCCTCGACGGTCTCTACGGCTACCTGTTCATCTGCCAGCAGAGAGACCAGGTGTTCACCGGTGGCACCGCCTGCGGGGAAAATTGCCGTGGCTTTGCCGCCGAGGTGGGTAATAGCGCGCGCCACGTTGATCCCTCCACCGCCGGGCTCAAATACCGGGGCGCTACAGCGCAATTTACCTTCCGGGTAAATCTGCGGCGTCAGGGTGGCGGAATCCAGGGAAGGGGAGAGCGTCAGAGTATAAATAGAAACCATCATTACCTCCTTTTAGTATGGGTTCTTATTAGCCTGGCACCATTTGACAGGAAGGCAATGTAAATAACAGTATGATTTTAAATATGAATACTGACAAAAAGTGAGGCGGGGGATATATAAAATAAAACGCTTTTTGAGATCGTTCTTATTCAAAAAATGAAATAAGAAAACATTGCTATGTTATTTGCGGCTTTTTATAATTTGTTACCTTTCTCTGGACGCCTTGTCATTGATCCTCAAGAAAGATTCCGGGACCGTGTGGTCTCTTTTTTTGTTGTACGGACTCCTTAATAAAATGAAGCTTTTAAAGACAGTGCCCGCTGCACTGATGCTGGCGGGTGGCGTGTTTGCGGCTATGAACGCGACCGCTGATGATACCGTTTTTACTGTCATGGACGATCCTTCCACCGCGAAAAAACCGTTTGAAGGTAACCTGAACGCCGGGTACCTGGCACAATCCGGTAACACGAAAAGCTCTTCTCTCACGGCGGACAGTACGCTCACCTGGTACGGCAACACCACCGCCTGGTCTCTGTGGGGTAATGCCAGCAACACTTCCGCTAATGACGAACGTTCTTCCGAGAAATATGCGGTAGGCGGACGTAGCCGTTACAACATGACCGATTATGACTACCTGTTTGGACAGGCAAGCTGGTTAACCGACCGTTACAACGGTTATCGCCAGCGAGATGTGTTTACTGCGGGTTATGGTCGCCAGTTCCTCAACGGTCCGGTACACAGCCTCCGTTTTGAATTCGGTCCTGGTGTGCGTTATGACGAGTACACCAATGGCGATACCAAAACCCAACCGCTCGGTTACGCGTCCGGTACCTATGCCTGGCAGATGACTGACACCACCAAATTTACCCAGGGTGTTTCTGTATTTGGTGCCGACGACACGACGCTGAACTCTGAGACGGCGCTGAACGTGGCTATCAACGAACACTTTGGTCTGAAAGTCGCCTACAACGTGACCTGGAACTCTTCACCACCAGAATCTGCGCCGGATCATACCGACCGCAGAACCACGGTTTCACTGGGTTATAGAATGTAATGAAAGCGGGCCGATGATGATGTCGGCCCGTTTATTGTCTGTGGCTTTTTGACGTCCCTTCTGATGGCGTGTCTTCGCCCCTAGCCCCAAATCATTGCCGCCCAACGGAGTAGCAGCATTGCGCCGCAGATGGCAATCAGCACCAGCACCATTTTCCAGTGTTTTACGGCAAATCGTTTTGTTGGCATAACCTAATCCTTGTTCGTTGATACCCACAGTCTACCAAACAGGGCCGAAATATGCCCCTTTTCAGGATCGATTGGGTTATGCCAGCGCAGGGTTCGGCTCAGAACCAGTGGAATCGTTCGGCGAGAATCAACACTAAACCTGTGGCGGAAAGGATGTTCAATATCACAACCGTTCTACTGGATACGTTCATGGTATGCACCTTTGGGTTTAAGGACCTGTTCAAGAGTAGTCCAGCATCTCTGGAATACGGGCACCGGGAATATGCGACCTGCAAATTCATGCTAAAGTGCCAGCACATCAATCTGCCAGCAGAGGGTGCAATCTCCCTTTTGTTAGTGTTAACATTGCAAGGCTTACCGTAAATCCGACGTTGTCTGATTTTTCGGCAGGTGAATGATGGCGAACCAATTTGACGATTGTTGGTCAGATGGTGTCGTAATCTATTGTCAAATCACGATTATTTTCTTTGTATATGCTCTTATGTGTGGGGCATCACTGCAAATAAGGATATAAAATGCCTGTAATTACTCTTCCTGATGGCAGTCAACGCCATTTCGACCGTGCTGTCAGCCCAATGGATGTTGCCCTGGACATTGGTCCTGGTCTCGCGAAAGCGACTATCGCTGGCCGTGTTAACGGTGAGCTGGTGGATGCCTCCGATCTGATCGAAAACGATGCGACGCTTGCAATCATCACCGCGAAAGACGAAGAAGGTCTGGAGATCATTCGTCACTCCTGCGCGCACCTGTTAGGTCATGCCATCAAACAGCTGTGGCCAAACACCAAAATGGCGATCGGTCCGGTTATCGACAATGGTTTCTACTACGACGTTGACCTTGACCACACCCTGACTCAGGAAGATATCGACGCGCTCGAAAAACGCATGCACGAGCTCGCCGAAACGAACTATGACGTCATCAAGAAGAAAGTCAGCTGGCACGAAGCGCGTGAAACCTTCGTGAAGCGCGGCGAGAGCTACAAGGTCTCTATTCTTGACGAAAACATTTCGCATGATGACAAGCCTGGCTTGTACCATCACGAAGAATACGTCGACATGTGCCGTGGACCGCACGTGCCGAACATGCGCTTCTGTCATCACTTTAAGCTGATGAAGATCGCAGGCGCCTACTGGCGTGGCGACAGCAACAACAAGATGTTGCAGCGTATTTATGGTACCGCATGGGCCGATAAAAAAGCCCTGAACGCGTACCTGCTGCGCCTGGAAGAGGCGGCGAAGCGTGACCACCGTAAAATCGGTAAGCAGCTTGACCTGTACCACATGCAGGAAGAAGCGCCGGGTATGGTGTTCTGGCATAACGACGGCTGGACCATCTTCCGTGAACTGGAAACCTTCGTACGCTCCAAGCTGAAAGAGTACCAGTATCAGGAAGTGAAAGGCCCGTTCATGATGGACCGTGTGCTGTGGGAAAAAACCGGCCACTGGGACAACTATAAAGATGCGATGTTCACCACCTCGTCTGAGAACCGTGAGTACTGCATCAAGCCAATGAACTGCCCGGGCCACGTTCAGATCTTCAACCAGGGTCTGAAATCCTACCGCGACCTGCCGCTGCGTATGGCGGAGTTCGGTAGCTGCCACCGTAACGAGCCATCAGGTGCGCTGCACGGTCTGATGCGCGTTCGTGGCTTTACTCAGGATGATGCGCATATCTTCTGTACTGAAGATCAGGTTCGTGATGAAGTTAACGCCTGTATTCGTATGGTCTACGATATGTACAGCACCTTTGGCTTCGAGAAGATCGTGGTCAAACTCTCAACGCGTCCGGAAAAACGTATCGGTAGCGATGAGACCTGGGATCGTGCAGAAGCGGATCTCGCCGTGGCGCTGGAAGAGAACGGTATTCCGTTCGAATACCAGCTGGGCGAGGGCGCATTCTACGGTCCGAAAATTGAATTTACCCTGTATGACTGCCTCGATCGCGCATGGCAGTGCGGTACTGTACAGCTGGACTTCTCCCTGCCGCAGCGTTTAAGCGCCTCTTATGTTGGCGAAGACAACGAGCGTCAGGTACCGGTAATGATTCACCGTGCAATTCTCGGTTCTCTGGAGCGCTTCATCGGCATCCTGACCGAAGAGTTCGCCGGCTTCTTCCCAACCTGGCTTGCGCCAGTGCAGGTCGTGGTGATGAACATTACCGATTCTCAGGCGGATTACGTTAAAGAATTGACGCAGAAACTACAAAATGCGGGCATTCGCGTAAAAGCAGACTTGAGAAATGAGAAGATTGGCTTTAAAATCCGCGAGCACACTTTACGTCGTGTCCCGTATATGTTGGTCTGTGGTGATAAAGAGGTGGAAGCAGGCAAAGTTGCCGTTCGCACCCGCCGTGGTAAAGACCTGGGCAGCCTGGACGTAAGTGAAGTGATTGAGAAGCTGCAACAAGAGATTCGCAGCCGCAGTCTTCAACAACTGGAGGAATAAGGTATTAAAGGCGGAAAACGAGTTCAAACGGCACGTCCGAATCGTATCAATGGCGAGATTCGCGCCCAGGAAGTTCGCTTAACAGATCTTGAAGGTGAACCACTGGGGATTGTGAGTCTGAGAGAAGCGATCGAAAAAGCTGAAGAAGCTGGAGTAGATTTAGTTGAAATCAGCCCTAACGCCGAACCGCCAGTTTGTCGTATCATGGACTACGGCAAGTTCCTTTATGAAAAGAGTAAGTCTTCTAAGGAACAGAAGAAGAAGCAAAAAGTTATCCAGGTTAAGGAAATCAAATTCCGTCCTGGTACCGACGATGGCGATTATCAGGTAAAACTCCGCAGCCTGATTCGCTTTCTGGAAGATGGCGATAAGGCCAAGATCACACTGCGTTTCCGCGGTCGTGAGATGGCCCACCAACAGATTGGTATGGAAGTGCTTAACCGCGTCCGTGACGATCTGAGTGAACTGGCAGTAGTCGAATCCTTCCCTACGAAGATCGAAGGCCGCCAGATGATCATGGTGCTCGCTCCTAAGAAGAAACAGTAAGGCCTTCAAGCAGCAAAATCTGTGGAGCCTTCGGGTTTCATAGGTTTTGTTCGCCTATGTTTCGTTTATTTAACAATGCGAAGTGGAAGTTATTAAGATGCCAAAAATTAAGACCGTACGCGGTGCTGCTAAGCGCTTCAAAAAAACCGGTGGTGGTGGATTTAAGCGTAAGCACGCAAACCTGCGTCATATTCTGACCAAAAAATCTACTAAGCGTAAACGTCACCTGCGTCCAAAAGGCCTCGTTTCTAAAGGCGATCTGGGTCTGGTTATCGCGTGCCTGCCGTACGCATAAGCCGTTAACGTTTAATTTTTTTACTAAGAATATAGATACAGGAGAGCACATATGGCTCGCGTAAAACGTGGTGTAATTGCACGTGCACGTCACAAGAAAATTTTGAAACAAGCTAAAGGCTACTACGGTGCGCGTTCACGCGTTTACCGCGTTGCCTTCCAGGCTGTTATCAAAGCAGGTCAGTACGCTTACCGTGACCGTCGTCAGCGTAAGCGTCAGTTCCGTCAACTGTGGATTGCGCGTATCAACGCAGCAGCACGTCAGAACGGTATTTCTTACAGCAAATTCATCAACGGCCTGAAAAAAGCCTCTGTTGAAATCGACCGTAAGATCCTGGCTGACATCGCAGTATTCGACAAAGTAGCGTTCACCGCTCTGGTCGAAAAAGCGAAAGCAGCACTGGCATAAGCCAGTTGAGAGAGGGGGCCTGGCTCCCTCTTTTCATTTAACACCATCAGAAGATTGACATTTATCCGTCCAGGCTTTTCAATAAGGTCTTAACGGTTTTTACCAGACAAGGTAACGCAAGCATGAATGCTGCTATTTTCCGCTTCTTCTTTTACTTTAGCACCTGATTTCAGGAGGCTAGCGCGTGAAAGATGAAACGAAAAACAGCGCCAGATAAGCCTCCCGATGGAGGCTTTTTTTGTGCCTGAATTTGAGAGAATAACTCCACCAAATCGGTGTCTGCACCGACATAATGAGGAAAATCATGTCACATCTCGCAGAGCTGGTTGCCAGTGCAACAGCCGCCATTAATCAGGCCTCAGATGTTGCCGCGTTAGACAATGTCCGCGTCGAATATCTTGGGAAGAAAGGGCACCTGACCCTTCAGATGACAACCCTGCGTGAGCTGCCGCCAGAAGAACGCCCGGCAGCGGGTGCGGTGATTAACGAAGCCAAAGAGCAGGTACAGCAGGCGCTGAACGCGCGCAAAGCCGAGCTGGAAAGCGCGGTGCTGAATGCGCGTCTGGCCGCAGAGACGATCGACGTTTCGCTGCCGGGGCGTCGTATCGAAAACGGCGGTCTGCACCCGGTTACCCGCACCATCGATCGCATTGAAAGTTTCTTCGGTGAGCTCGGCTTTACCGTGGCGACTGGCCCGGAAATCGAAGATGATTACCATAACTTCGACGCCCTGAACATTCCTGGCCATCATCCGGCACGCGCTGACCACGACACTTTCTGGTTCGACGCTACGCGTCTGCTGCGTACTCAGACCTCCGGCGTTCAGATCCGTACCATGAAGGATCAGGAGCCGCCAATCCGTATTATCGCGCCGGGCCGCGTCTATCGTAACGACTACGATCAGACCCACACCCCGATGTTCCACCAGATGGAAGGTCTGATTGTTGATAAAAACATCAGCTTCACCAACCTGAAGGGCACGCTGCACGATTTCCTGAACAACTTCTTTGAGGAAGATCTGCAGGTTCGTTTCCGCCCGTCCTACTTCCCGTTTACCGAACCGTCTGCGGAAGTTGACGTGATGGGTAAAAACGGCAAATGGCTGGAAGTGCTGGGCTGCGGCATGGTGCATCCAAACGTGCTGCGCAACGTGGGTATCGATCCGGAAGTTTACTCCGGCTTTGCCTTCGGTATGGGCATGGAGCGTCTGACCATGCTGCGCTACGGCGTGACCGACTTACGTGCATTCTTCGAAAACGATCTGCGTTTCCTCAAACAGTTTAAATAAGGGCAGGACAGAACAATGAAATTCAGTGAACTGTGGTTACGCGAGTGGGTTAACACCACGCTGGACAGCGACGCGCTTTCTAACCAGATCACCATGGCGGGACTGGAAGTGGACGGCGTTGAGCCGGTTTCCGGTGCCTTCAACGGCGTGGTCGTTGGCGAAGTGGTAGAGTGCGGCCAGCACCCTAACGCTGACAAACTGCGCGTGACAAAAGTGAACGTGGGCGGTGACCGTCTGCTGGATATCGTCTGCGGTGCGCCAAACTGCCGTCAGGGCCTGAAGGTGGCCGTGGCGACCGTCGGTGCGGTGCTGCCGGGCGATTTCAAAATTAAAGCGGCTAAGCTGCGCGGCGAGCCGTCTGAAGGCATGCTGTGCTCCTTCTCCGAGCTGGGTATTTCCGACGACCACAACGGCATCATTGAGCTGCCGCTGGATGCGCCAGTCGGCACCGATATCCGTGAATACCTGAAGCTTGATGACAACACCATCGAAATCAGCGTCACGCCAAACCGTGCCGACTGCTTAGGTATCATCGGCGTGGCGCGCGACGTGGCCGTGCTGAACCAGACCGAGCTGAACGCGCCGGACATTGCGCCGGTTGAAGCGACCATCAGTGACGTGCTGCCTATTCAGGTTGACGCTGCGGATGCTTGCCCGCGCTACCTCGGTCGCGTGGTGAAAGGCATCAACGTGAAAGCGCCAACCCCGCTGTGGATGAAAGAGAAGCTGCGTCGCTGCGGTATCCGCTCTATCGACGCGGTAGTTGACGTGACCAACTACGTTTTGCTGGAGCTGGGCCAGCCAATGCACGCGTTCGATAAAGACCGCATCGACGGCGGCATCGTTGTGCGCATGGCGAAAGAGGGCGAAACCCTGGTTCTGCTGGACGGCAGCGAAGCGAAACTGAACGCCGACACCCTGGTGATTGCTGACCACAGCAAAGCGCTGGCAATGGGCGGTATCTTCGGGGGCGAGCACTCAGGCGTGAATGACGAGACGCAAAACGTCCTGCTGGAATGCGCGTTCTTCAGCCCGCTCTCCATCACCGGTCGCGCACGCCGTCACGGCCTGCATACCGATGCCTCTCACCGCTACGAGCGCGGCGTTGACCCGGCGCTGCAGTACAAAGCGATGGAACGTGCAACCCGCCTGCTGATCGACATCTGCGGCGGTGAAGCGGGCCCGGTTATCGACGTCACCAACGAAGCGACCCTGCCGAAGCGTGCCACCATTACCCTGCGCCGCAGCAAGCTGGACCGCCTGATTGGCCATCACGTTGCCGATGCGCAGGTGACCGACATCCTGACGCGTCTGGGCTGCGAAGTGACCGAAGGCCAGGACGAGTGGAAAGCCGTTGCGCCATCATGGCGCTTCGACATGGAAATTGAAGAAGATCTGGTGGAAGAAGTGGCCCGCGTTTACGGCTACAACAATATCCCTGACGAGCCTGTCCAGGCCGGTCTGGTAATGGGCACCCATCGTGAAGCCGATCTGTCCCTGAAGCGTGTGAAAACCATGCTGAACGACAAAGGCTACCAGGAAGTGATCACCTACAGCTTTGTGGATCCGAAACTGCAGCAGCTGATCCACCCGGGTCAGGAAGCCCTGATCCTGCCAAGCCCGATTTCCAGCGAAATGTCTGCGATGCGTCTGTCCCTGTGGACGGGCCTGCTGGGTACTGTGGTTTATAACCAGAATCGTCAGCAAAACCGCGTGCGAATTTTCGAAAGCGGTTTGCGCTTTGTACCGGATAATCAGGCAAATTTAGGCATCCGTCAGGATCTCATGCTGGCTGGCGCCATCAGCGGCAACCGCTATGAAGAGCACTGGGACCTGGCAAAAGGCACGGTTGATTTCTACGATATGAAGGGCGATCTGGAAGCAGTTCTGGATCTGACCGGTAAATTATCTGAAATTGAATTCCGCGCAGAAGCCATCCCGGCTCTGCATCCGGGCCAGAGCGCAGCCATCTATTTAGACGGCAAACGCGTTGGTTTTATTGGAGTTGTTCACCCTGAGCTGGAGCGCAAGCTAGACCTGAACGGCCGTACCATCGTGTTCGAGCTGGAATGGAACCCGGTGGCTGACCGCGTTATTCCTCAGGCTCAGGACGTCTCCCGCTTCCCGGCAAACCGCCGTGATATCGCGGTTGTGGTCGCGGAAAATGTGCCCGCAGCAGATATTTTGGCCGAATGTAAGAAAGTTGGCGTAAATCAGGTAGTTGGCGTAAACTTATTTGACGTGTACCGCGGCAAGGGCGTAGCAGAAGGTTTCAAGAGCCTCGCTATTAGCCTTATCCTTCAGGATACCAGCCGTACACTCGAAGAAGAGGAGATTGCCGCTACCGTCGCCAAATGTGTAGAGGCATTAAAAGAGCGATTCCAGGCATCATTGAGGGATTGAACCTATGGCGCTTACAAAAGCTGAAATGTCAGAATATCTGTTTGATAAGCTTGGGCTTAGCAAACGGGATGCCAAAGAGCTGGTAGAGCTGTTTTTCGAAGAGATCCGTCGTGCTCTGGAAAATGGTGAGCAGGTAAAACTCTCCGGTTTTGGCAATTTTGATTTGCGAGACAAAAACCAACGTCCGGGCCGCAACCCGAAGACGGGGGAAGATATTCCCATTACAGCCCGCCGCGTGGTGACCTTCAGACCCGGCCAGAAGTTAAAAAGCCGTGTCGAAAACGCAACGCCCAAAGCAGAGTAATATGAACTAACTAAAAAGGCCGCCCACGCGGCCTTTTTTCTTTGCGCTCCCCGGCAAACCCGCCGTAAAATCAATTACATCTCACGTTACTAAAACCGTACACATGCTTGATTATGCCCATTTCCAGCACCGTTCCGATCGGCGTCACCTGCTTTTGCTGGTGCTGTTGCTCATTGTCGCCGCGGCCGTGAGCCTCTGCGCCGGAGACAGATGGATTGGGCCTGAAAGCTGGTGGGGGCCGGACGGGCAGCTCTTCGTCTGGCAAATTCGCCTGCCGCGCACCGTCGCGGTAGTTCTGGTAGGCGCCGCGCTGGCGCTGTGCGGCACCATTATGCAGGCGTTGTTTGATAATCCGTTAGCGGAGCCCGGTCTGCTCGGCGTGTCGAACGGAGCTGGCGTGGGTCTGATTGCGGCGGTGATGCTGGGCGGGGGAGAGCTCTCCGGATGGAGTATTAGCCTGAGCGCTATTCTCGGTGCATTACTGATCACAGCAATTCTTCTTCGCTTCGCCAGACGGCACCTATCGACCAGCCGTCTGCTGCTTGCCGGCGTGGCGCTGGGGATCATCTGTAGCGCGCTGATGACCTGGGCGGTCTACTTCTCAACATCCTTTGACCTGCGTCAGCTGATGTACTGGATGATGGGCGGCTTTGGGGGCGTTGACTGGCACCAGGGCTGGCTGATGGCGCTGCTGGTACCGGTCATCGTGTGGGCTGCCCTGCAGGCGCAGCCGCTGAATATGCTCGCGCTGGGTGAAACCTCTGCCCGCCAGCTCGGTATGCCGATTGGGTTCTGGCGTAATGTGCTGGTAATAGCCATTGGCTGGCTGGTGGGCGTCAGCGTGGCTCTGGCGGGCGCGATCGGCTTCATCGGGCTGGTGATTCCGCACATGCTGCGCCTGTGTGGCCTCACGGACCATCGGACCCTGCTTCCGGCTTCGGCGGTTGCCGGGGCCGTCACGCTGCTGGTGGCCGATATCATCGCCCGGCTAGCCCTGACGGCCGCAGAGCTGCCGATTGGCGTGGTGACCGCCACGCTGGGCGCGCCGGTATTTATCTGGCTACTATTAAAAGCTGGACGTTAAATCAACTAGCCGTAAGACAACCTGAGGGAATGCTATGCAGACTAATATTCTGAATACCGAAGTGACCACCATTGACGGCGAGAAAACCACGCTGGAAGGCTACAAAGGCAACGTGTTGCTTGTCGTCAACGTGGCATCCAAATGTGGCCTGACGCCGCAGTACGAGCAGCTGGAAAACATTCAGAAGGCCTGGGAGAAAGACGGTTTCACCGTGCTGGGCTTCCCGTGCAATCAGTTCCTGGGCCAGGAGCCGGGCAGCGAAGAGGAGATCAAAACCTTCTGCAGCACCACCTATGGCGTGACGTTCCCGATGTTCAGCAAAATCGATGTCAACGGTGAAGACCGCCATCCGCTGTATGCGAAGCTGATCGCTGCCGCGCCGAAGGCCGTTGCGCCGGAAGGAAGCGGTTTTTATGAACGCATGGCCAGCAAAGGCCGCGCGCCGCTTTACCCGGACGATATCCTGTGGAATTTTGAAAAATTCCTGATTGGCCGCGACGGCCAGGTTGTTCAGCGCTTTTCGCCGGATATGACCCCTGAGGATCCAATCGTCATGGAATCGATCAAGCTGGCGCTGGCGAAATAATGTCGTTGCTGATGCAGCTCACGGACGTTGCCGAGAAGGGGCGTCTGGAGCCGATAACCGATACCGTCAATGCGGGCGAAATCCTGCATCTTGTCGGGCCAAACGGTGCGGGGAAGAGCACGCTGCTGGCGCGGATGGCAGGCATGACCGACGGAGAAGGGCAGATAACGCTGCTGGAGCATACGCTCGCCGACTGGTCGCCGGTCTCGCTGGCGCATCGGCGCAGCTACCTGGTGCAGCAGCAGGTGCCGCCTTTTGCGATGCCGGTCTGGCACTATCTGATGCTGCATTTGCACGACAAACAACAGACGTCACTGCTGACGGACGTGGCCGCGGCTCTGGGGCTGGAAGATAAACTGTCCCGGCATGCCAGCCAGCTTTCCGGCGGAGAGTGGCAGCGGGTGCGCCTGGCGGCCGTGATCCTTCAGATCCACCCGGCAGGCAATCCTCACGGGCGGATGCTGCTTCTTGATGAGCCCATGAGCGGTCTGGACGTGGCGCAGCAGGCGGCACTGGATACGCTGCTAAGCGCCCTGAGCCGAAAAGGTATCGCCGTAGTCATGAGCAGTCATGATCTCAATCATACCCTGCGTCATGCCCACCGGGTGTGGCTGTTGTCGAAGGGAAAGATGATCGCCAGCGGCGCGCGGGATCGGGTTCTTACGCCGCCCCATCTTGCCCGCGCGTACAACATGTCGTTCCGCAGGCTGGATATAGAGGGACATAAGATGCTGATTTCTACCGGGCAGGCGTAACCGTTTCTTGCCTCTTAGCACAATTGCACGCTAAATTACGAAAAGAACAAAAAAAGCAGAGGATTCGTCTGAAATGCGATTCTGGTTTCTCCTGATGGCCACACTCTTTCTTGCAGGATGCAGTAGCCATCGTGCGCCGCCGCCTAACCCACGGCTTTCAGATTCGATCACCGTCATTGCCAGCCTTAACGATCAGCTGAGCAACTGGCGCGGCACGCCTTATCGCTACGGCGGCATGAGCCGCGGCGGTGTGGATTGCTCCGGCTTCGTTCTGATGACGTTTCGCGATAAGTTTGATTTACAGCTTCCCCGCGAAACGCGCAAACAGGCAGAAATAGGCACTGAAATTGATAAAGACGATCTTCTGCCCGGGGACCTGGTTTTCTTCAAAACCGGATCGGGTGAAAGTGGTCTTCATGTAGGAATATATGATACAGACAATCAGTTCATTCACGCGTCGACCAGCCGCGGCGTGATGCGCTCTTCTCTTGATAATGTTTACTGGCGTAAAAATTTCTGGCAGGCACGACGTATATAATCTTTGTTGGATTCTTCTCTTATGACGGCATGATAAGTAATAAAGCATGCCGTTTTTTCGCAAATAAGATGCTTAAAGTTAAATTTACCTAAAATTAGCGAATCCTGCATGTGTCTGTTTTATCTAAAACTGGCTATTATTCTGCAACCAGGATAAAATTATTTTAGATTCAGGGATAAATCTGAAAATTAATACGGAACTAATGAAATTAATCTTATTAAAATCAAGACAGTGGAATTGTGTCGGCAATTGCTCCAGGATGTCCTCTCTCATCTTTAATGCGGGGCGAGTGCAATGATTATTACGCTAGATAATGCTTACCAGTCTGAACTGCTGCTTTTACCTGCCCGTAATAGCGCAGGTGAGCTTAAAGGTTTAGAAATTCTGGTTAACTTTACTGGCGTCGGCAGCGATGTGCGGATCCCCACTGAGCTTGTTATCCCTCGGCTTTCAGCGGCTGAAGAGTTAGCGCTGTTTAACGAAAAACTGCAATTGCTTGATACCTGTAAACTGTTTTTTATTCAGCATCAGTTAATTGCATGGATCAATATTACACCTGCAATAGTTGAGTTTTTATTAAGTAATGGAAACGCTGTTTCAATCCTTGAGCGTTATCCGTTTCTTGAGTTTACTGTTAATGAGAATTATCCAGGTTTAAATAACGGAAAGGACGATCTGCAGCTGGCGAGAATGGCAATCCATTTCCCGCTGGTCCTGGCAAACTTTGGTGCAGGCGCCGCATCGCTCAAAGCGGTCTATGATGGATTATTTAAACGGGTAATCCTTGATAAAGGATTCATTCAGCAGCGTGCTCCGGAGCTCTCTTTTGAGCCTTTTATGCGCGCCATCCTCTGGCAAATCACGCCGCACTGCCAGTCAGTGATCGTCTCGGGCATTGACGACCACGGCCTGTTGCAGCGCGTTTTGTCCTTCAATTTTGGCGCAATGCAGGGGGCTCTCTGGCCAGCCGTCTCTGCAGAACATGTCACTACGCTGGTTCAGCAGCGATAACCCTTGCTTTCGCCCGTGTTTAAGTGCCGGTAAACCCTCTACACTAAAAGCAGGAGGACCTATGACCCTGTCTTTTACTGCTCACTGGCATGACGAGTTGCCTGGCTTTTACACCGCACTCAAACCAACACCGTTACAAAATTCACGCCTTATCTGGCATAACGATTTGCTGGCAGAAGAGCTGGCCATTCCGCCTGAACTGTTTCAGCGTTCAGAGGGCGCAGGCGTCTGGGGCGGTGAAACGCTTCTCGCCGGTATGCAACCTCTGGCTCAGGTCTATAGCGGACATCAGTTTGGCGTCTGGGCGGGACAGCTGGGCGACGGCAGGGGGATCCTGCTCGGTGAACAACAGCTGCCCAACGGGGAGACGGTTGACTGGCATCTGAAAGGCGCAGGCCTTACTCCCTGGTCGCGAATGGGCGACGGGCGCGCGGTACTGCGTTCAACGATTCGCGAGAGCCTGGCGTCCGAAGCGATGCATGCCCTGGGGATCCCCACCACTCGCGCGCTGTCCATTGTCACCAGCGATACGCCGATAGTGCGCGAAACGGTAGAAAAGGGGGCAATGCTGATGCGCATCGCGCAAAGCCATTTGCGCTTCGGTCATTTTGAGCACTTTTACTATCGCCGGGAGCCGGACAAGGTTCGCCAGCTGGCTGACTTTGCCATTCGTCACCACTGGGCGCATTTGCAGGACGACGCGGATAAATACGTTCTCTGGTTCAGGGATGTGGTTGCCCGAACCGCAGCCCTGATTGCCCGCTGGCAAACGGTAGGCTTTGCCCATGGCGTGATGAATACGGACAACATGTCGATTCTCGGGTTGACCTTCGATTACGGTCCGTTCGGTTTCCTGGACGATTACCAGCCGGGGTATATCTGCAACCACTCCGACTATCAGGGACGTTACAGCTTTGACAATCAGCCAGCGGTTGGCCTGTGGAACCTGCAGCGGCTTGCGCAAACCCTGTCGCCGTTTATCGACGTTGATGCCCTCAACGATGCGCTCGACAGCTATCAGGACATTTTGCTGCGAGAATATGGCACGCTGATGCGCAACAAGCTGGGGCTGATAACGCAGGAGAGGGGCGATAACGATATCCTCAATGGCCTGTTTGCCCTGATGGCGCGCGAGGGCAGTGATTATACCCGTACCTTCAGGATGCTGGGCCAGACGGAGCAGCACAGCGCGGCCTCCCCGCTGCGCGACGAATTTATTGACAGGCAGGCGTTTGACGACTGGTTTGCACAGTACCGCGCGCGGCTGCAGCAGGAGCAGGTGGATGACGCCACCCGCCAAACGCAGATGAACGCGACGAATCCCGCGATGGTGTTGCGCAACTGGCTGGCGCAGCGGGCAATTGAGCAGGCAGAGCAGGGGGAGTACAGCGAATTACACCGCCTGCACCTGGCGCTGCGCACGCCGTTTGCCGACCGGGATGATGACTACGTCAGCCGCCCGCCGGACTGGGGCAAGCGGCTGGAGGTCAGTTGCTCAAGCTAGTCTTTTGGCCGGGTGGCGGTTTCGCCTTACCCGGCCTGGAAATCACTGCGCAACCCATCCGCCATCCATATTCCACGCGGCGCCGCGAACGTTCACGGCGCTGTCGCTGCACAAAAACAGCGCCAGTTCACCCAGTTGCTCCGGGGTGACAAACTCGCCCGAAGGCTGTTTCTCTGCCAGAAGCCGATCGCGAGCCTGCTCCGGCGGCACGCCCTCAGCGATACGCTTATCAATTTGCTGTTGCACCAGCGGCGTCAGTACCCAGCCTGGGCAGATGGTATTGGCGGTAACACCGGTGCGGGCGGTTTCCAGCGCCAGCGATTTCGTAAAGCCCACTACGCCATGCTTGGCGGCCACGTAGGCTGACTTCTCTTTTGACGCGACCAGCCCGTGAACGGAGGCGATATTAATGATGCGCCCCCAGTTTTTCTCGCGCATGGCGGGCAGCGCCAGCCGGCTGGTGTGAAATACCGAGGAGAGATTAATGGCGATAATGTCGTTCCATTTCTCCACCGGAAACGCGTCAACCGGGGCGACATGCTGTATCCCGGCGTTGTTGACAAGAATGTCCACGCCGCCAAACTGCGATTCGGCGTAGCGCATCATGGCTTCTATTTGCAGCACGTCACGCAGGTCCGCATCGTGATAGCCCGGCTTTTTGCCCTGTTGCGCAATCTCTTCTCTTGCTGATTCGCTGTCGCCGAAACCGTTGAGAATCAACTGTGCTCCGGCCTTCGCCAGTACGCGGGCGATCCCCAGGCCAATGCCGCTGGTCGAGCCTGTCACCAGGGCGGTCTTACCGTTCAGGTTCATCTTTCTCTCCTTACACAATGCCGGTCAGATAGAACACGGCAATGACAAAAAGCACTGCCAGACTTTTAATGATCGTGATAGCGAAAATGCCGCCGTAGGCCTGACGATGGCTCAGACCGGTGATAGCCAGCAGGGTAATCACCGCGCCGTTATGGGGAAGGGTATCCATCCCCCCGCTCGCCATTGAAGCCACGCGGTGCAACACCTCAAGCGGGATATTGGCGGCGTGGGCGGCGGCGACAAACGTGTCGGCCATGGCGGCGAGCGCAATACTCATCCCGCCGGACGCCGAGCCGGTGATCCCCGCGAGGACGGTCACGCTGATGGCCTCATTCAGCAGCGGATTCGGGATGGCCGCCAGCGCTTTGGATAACACCAGGAACCCGGGCAGGGCGGCGATAACCGCGCCGAAACCGTATTCCGAGGCGGTATTCATCGCCGCCAGAATGGCACCGCTTACCGCGGTCCGGCTACCTTCAGCCAGACGCCCCCGGATATTGCGAAAGCCAAAAATCAGCACCAGCACGATACCGGAGATCAGCGCCGCTTCCACGGCCCAGATGGCGGTGATCTTGCCCACCTCGGTCACAATCGGTTTCGCCAGACCTGGCAGCGTAAGCTCGTGGGTCGTGCCGTACCAGCCGGGGATCCAGCGGGTAAACAGCAGGTTCAGTATGCCCACCACCAGCAGCGGGGAGAGGGCAATCAGCGGATGCGGAAGGTTAATGTTATCCGGCGTCTCGGGTTCATTTTTCAGATCCGTGCCGTAACCTTCATTGTTATTGAATGCCTTACGACGCTGGCGCTCCAGCCAGAGCAGGCCAAAGACGATAATAAACAGAGAGCCAATAAGCCCCAGCCACGGTGCGGCCCAGGCGTTCGTGCCAAAGAAGCTGGTGGGGATGATATTCTGGATCTGCGGCGTGCCGGGCAGGGCGTCCATGGTAAACGAGAATGCCCCCAGCGCCACGGTGGCCGGGATCAGCCGCTTAGGGATGCCGCTCTGGCGGAACAATTCCGCTGCGAAAGGGTAAACCGCAAACGCCACCACGAACAGCGAAACGCCGCCATAGGTTAACAACGCACACACCAGGACGATCACCGGAATGGCGTGGCGACGACCGAGGATCTGAATCGCGGCGGCGACGATGGAGCGTGAGAAACCGGAAAGCTCAATCAGCTTGCCAAAAACGGCCCCCAGCAGGAACACCGGGAAGTAGAGCTTGACGAAGCCCACCATCTTTTCCATAAACAGGCCGGTAAACGTCGGGCCTACGGCACCCGGATCGGTCAGCAGCACGGCGCCGAGTGCCGCAATCGGCGCAAACAAAATAACGCTATATCCGCGATAGGCCGCCAGCATCAGCAGTGCCAGCGCCGCCAGGGCAATTAACACACTCATTACGACTCCTCACTTTAATTATTATTCGGGTACCAACGAGATGCTTAACGCTCGACGGTCAGAGCAATGCCTTGCCCGCCGCCTACGCACAGGGTGACGAGCCCTTTTTTGACGTCACGGCGCTGCATTTCGTACAGCAGCGTCACGAGGATGCGGCAGCCGGAGGCGCCAATCGGGTGGCCCAGGGCGATAGCGCCACCGTTAACGTTGACTTTCCGCTCATCCCAGCCGAGCTGCTTGCCCACCGCCAGCGCCTGTGCGGCAAAGGCTTCATTGGCTTCAATGAGATCCACGTCATCCAGCGTCCAGCCCGCCCGCGCCAGCGCCGTCAGACAGGCGCTGACCGGACCAATACCCATCACCGACGGATCGACGCCCGTCACGGCGTAACTCACGATGCGACCGAGGATCGGCAAACCGCTCTCCCGCGCTTTTTCGCCGCTCATCAGCAGCACCGCAGCGGCACCGTCGTTGAGCGTTGACGCATTTCCGGCCGTGACCGTGCCTTCCTCCTGCAAAAAGGCGGGGCGCAGCTGTGCCAGCTGCTCAACGGTGGTGCCTGGCCGGGGCTGTTCGTCACGGCTGACGATAAGCGGCGCTTTTTTACCCTGTTTCACCGTCACCGGCGCTATCTCGGCGTCAAACCGACCCGCTTCGATGGCAAAGGCCGCTTTGTGCTGCGACCGGGCGGTGAAGGCGTCCTGCTGCTCGCGGGAAATGTCATTCTCACGGGCGACGTTTTCAGCGGTGATCCCCATGTGGTAATCGTTGAACGCGTCCCACAGACCGTCGGTAATCATGCTGTCCTGCAGGCCCGTATGGCCAAAACGCAGCCCTGAACGTGCGCCGTCCAGCAGATAGGGGGCGCTGCTCATGCTCTCCTGACCGCCAGCGATAACCACATCCGCATCGCCGCAGCGGATCGCCTGCGCGGCGAGCTGGACCGCTTTTAAGCCCGCGCCGCACACCAGGTTGACCGTGGTTGCCGGTGTGCTGACGGGCAATCCGGCGGCGATGGCCGTCTGGCGCGCAGGGTTTTGTCCGCATCCCGCCGTCAGCACCTGTCCGAAAATCAGTTCATCTACCTGTACTGCACCAGGACCGCTGTTCTCCAGCAGGTGCCGCACCGCTACGGCTCCCAGCTCAACCGCTGAAAGGGACGATAGCGATCCGCGAAAACTGCCAATGGGGGTTCGCGTAGCCCCGACAATCATGACCTCTTTCATCGTGAGTCCTCAGTTGAAGCGCATCTCGCGAACGTCGTCCGCCACGGTCATTTGCCCGGCTGTCTTAGCCGCAATTTCATCGATACTGACGCCTGGGGCGTATTCCCGCAGGATGAATGCGCCATCCTCGATCTCCAGCAACGCGAGGTCGGTTAAGACCCGGCGGATACAGCCCACGCCCGTGAGCGGCAGCGTGCAGCGCGGCAGCAGCTTTGACTCACCGCTTTTTGACGCGTGGGTCATCACCACAATGATGTTCTGCGCCCCGGCGACAAGATCCATCGCGCCGCCCATACCCTTCACCATCTTTCCGGGGATCATCCACGAGGCGATATTGCCCTCGACGTCCACTTCAAACGCGCCCAGCACGGTCAGGTCGACATGACCGCCGCGGATCATGGCAAACGACTGGGCCGAGTCGAAAATGGCCGCGCCTGTCCTTGCGGTCACGGTCTGTTTACCGGCGTTGATCATGTCAGCGTCAAGGCTCTGCTCGTCAGGAAACGCGCCCATCCCCAGCAGCCCGTTTTCCGACTGAAGCATCACGTCCATTCCCGCCGGAATGTAGTTCGCCACCAGGGTGGGGATACCAATCCCCAGGTTGACGTAATACCCGTCGCGCAGCTCGCGCGCGACGCGCATGGCCATCTGTTCACGGGTTAACATCGTCACACTCCTTCCGCGCGCAGCGTGCGCTGTTCAATGCGTTTTTCAAACTGGCCGACAATCAGCCTGTCGACGTAAATTCCCGGGGTATGAATGGCCGACGGAGGCAGTTCTCCCGGGGGAACAATCTCTTCCACTTCCACAACCGTTATCCGTCCCGCCGTTGCCATCAGCGGATTAAAATTTTGCGCGGTGTGCCGATAGATAACGTTGCCGTACCAGTCCGCTTTCCAGCCTTTGATGAGCGCGAAATCACCGGTAATGGCCTCTTCAAGGATGTAGTGCTTCCCCGCAAACTGGCGTACGTCTTTACCGGTAGCCACGGGCGTGCCATAGCCGGTGGCCGTGTAAAATGCCGGAATGCCCGCGCCGCCCGCGCGCACCTTTTCCGCCAGCGTGCCCTGAGGAGTGAGTTCAATCTCCAGTTCGCCGCTCAGCACCTGCCGCTCGAACAGCGCGTTCTCGCCGACGTAAGAGGCCACCACTTTGCGAACCTGCCGCGTTTCGAGCAGGACCCCGAGACCGAAACCGTCCACGCCGCAGTTGTTTGATACCACCGTCAGATCTTTCACCTGACGGCGTCTGACCTCGGCTATCAGGTTCTCCGGAATACCGCACAGGCCGAAGCCGCCCGCCAGCAAGGTCATCCCGTCCGTCAGCCCATCCAGCGCCTGCGCATAGCTGCCGACGCGCTTATCCAGTCCCGCCATAGTTATCCCTCCCGTTAACCGTGCCGGTATCATTAGGGGCGGCGACTCATTTGTTAATTTTGAATTTGTGACCCACTCATTTGGTTTTTTTATTAATTTACTGTTAACTAAATTTTTTCAATTAGTTAACAGGATGAAAAATGAGAATGAGTGTCAAACAGTTACGCGCGTTTTTAGCGGTAGCTCACACTCTGAATTTCGCGCACGCCAGCGAACGCTTGAATCTTTCCCAGCCAGCCCTGAGCCTGACGATTAAAGCGCTGGAGGACACGCTCGGCGGACCGCTGCTGCAGCGGAGCACGCGCAAGGTCGCGCTGACGCAGGAGGGAGAGACGTTTTTGCCCATGGCGCGTCAGCTGCTTGCCGACTGGGATAACGTCGAAGAGGCGATGCATCAGTGTTTTACCCTGCAGCGCGGTAAAATCTCGGTCGCGGCCATGCCGTCGTTTGCCGCGAATGTCCTGCCCGAAGTGCTAAAAGCATTTCGCGATCGTCACGCCGGGGTCAACGTCACCGTGCACGATGTCATTAACGAGCAGGTGATCGAGATGGTGCGGGAAGGGCGGGTTGAGATGGGCATCGCCTTTGAGCCCGCGCCCACGCACAACCTGCTGTTTACCCCGCTGGGCCTCGACAGGTTTGTTGCCATTGTGCCGAAAGCGTCCTCGCTGGCAGGCAAAAAGCGCCTGACATGGGAAGAGCTGCTGACGCTGGATTTCATCACCCTCCAGCGTCCCTCTGCGGTGCGTCTGATGATGGAAGAAGAGCTGGCGCGAAGCGGCAGAAAGCTGGACGTCGCGCTGGAGAGTCATCAACTGGTGACGGTCGGGCGAATGGTCGCGAGTGGCCTGGGCGGCAGTGCCGTACCGGCGCTGTGCGAGACGCAGATGGCGTCGCTGGGCGCGGTCTGTATTCCGCTGGACAACCCGCCCATTGAAAAGTGCATCGGGGTGATCCATCCAGGGCACACGCAGCTCTCTAAAGCGGCGCATGTCCTGCTGGAAACACTGAAAGATTTTTACCAGCCCGATCACGGGGCGAGAAATACCTGCGGCGCGGCGTGAGCTGGATGCCTGCCGACGATGACCTGCGCGCCGTACCAGCGCGCCAGCGCATCGGCCTGCAAAACGGTTTCCGGTGCTCCCTGGGACACGATTCTGCCGCCATGCAGCAGCAGGATGCGGTCCGCCCACAGCGCCGCCAGATTGAGATCGTGCAGTACCACGCAAACATGCAGATGTCCTCGACGGGTCAGGGATTTCAGCAGGCGCAGCAGATGCTGCTGGTGATAGAGATCCAGCGCGGAGGTAGGTTCATCGAGGAACAGCCAGCCGCGCGGCGCACCGTCGCACCAGAGCTGAGCCAGCGCGCGGGCGAGCTGGATGCGCTGCTGCTCGCCGCCGGAGAGTGCGGCAAACTGCCTGCCCGCCAGCGGTAAACAGCCGGTGACGGCCATGACCTCCTCAATAACTGACGCTTCAGGCGTGCGGGTCCAGGGCGCGCGCCCCATACCGACTACCGCCTCAACCGGCCAGTCAAATCCGAGCTGCGTGTTCTGGCGCATCACCGCCCGGTAGCGGGAGAGTCTGTCCGGCTGCCAGGCCGCAAGCGGTGTGCCCGCCAGGCTGCACCATCCGCCCGTGGGTTTAAGATAGCCGGTAAGCAGCCGCAACAGCGTTGATTTCCCGGCACCGTTAGGGCCAATCAACGCCACCAGCTCGCCCCGAGATAAGGTCAGCGACACGTCGTTAATCAGCGTGCGATGCCCGGCGCGAAAAACAATGTTTTCTGCACAATAGCGTTCAGCCATGCGCACCTCCGCGACGAAAGATCAGCCACAGAAACCACGGCGCGCCGAGAAGGCTGGTCAATAAGCCGACCGGCATTTCCGCCGGGGCGACCAGGCTGCGCGCCAGCGTATCGGCAACCAGCAGGAGCAACGCACCGACCAGCACCGAGCCAGGGAGCACGGCCCGGTGGTCGGCTCCCAGCCACATGCGCACCAGGTGCGGTACTACCAGGCCGACAAAGCCGATCACGCCGCTGACCGCAACGGCGGCAGCCACCAGCAGGGCACTGCACAGCAGCAGGATCCGCTGCACGGCGGCAACCTCCACGCCGAGGTAATGTGCCTCTTCGTCGCCCAACTGCAACAAGTTGAGGGCGCCTGCCAGACGCCAGATAACCAGCGCGGTGGGGACCATTAGCGAGGTGACGGCCAGCAGCGTTGACCACTGCGCCTGGCCGAGGCTGCCCATTCCCCAGAGCGAAAGCTGACGAAGCTGGGCATCATTGCTGAGCCATGACAGCACGCCGACGGCCGCGCCGCACAGGGCGTTGATGGCAATTCCCACCAGCAGCAGGCGCGACAGGGAAGCGTCACGCTGCCGGCTGAGCAGGAAAATCACCAGGGTGGCGGCCAGCGCGCCGAGAAACGCCGCCAGCATCGGGGCGTACAGCATCACCAGTGCAGGCAGCGAGAGCGGAAGCACCACCCACAGCGCAACGGCAAGTGCCGCGCCGCTGCTGATCCCCAGCAAACCCGGGTCCGCCAGCGGGTTGCGGAACAGTCCCTGCATCACGCAGCCCGCCAGCGCCAGTGAACCGCCAATTGCCAGCGCCAGCAGCACGCGAGGCAGGCGGATCGTCAGCCAGATCTGACGCAGCGCCTCGTCGGCGCCGTTCCATAGCAGGCTCACCGACAGGTGTAATGCCCCAACCCCGGTCGCTGCGAGCGTCATGATGGTCAGGATCGCGGTCAGCATCCATAACGATAAGGCGATCCGCCGGGACATCAGGGCAGTTGCTCCGCTTTGGCACGCAGCTGCTGGATGGCTTCCGGCGTTCGCACGCTGAAGCCCAGCAGCGCCATATCGTCAATCGCCAGCACCTGCTTATTCCGTCCCGCCGGGGTTTGCGCCAGGCCGGGCAGCGTCCACAGATTCGCTTCACCGCCCAGCGCGTTGAGACCGTCCTGAGAAATCACCACCAGATCGGGTCGGCTGGCGATCGTGCCCTCCTGCGACAGCGGCTGATAGCGGGTGAACCCCTGCATCGCGTTCTGCAGCCCCGCCGCACGAATGGCAGCGTCCGCGGCGGTCTGCTGCCCGGCGGCCATGGCGGTCATCCCGCCGTGGTTGAGAATAAACAGCACCCGCTTATTGAGCGCTGACGCGGGCAGCGCCGACAGCGCCTGACGCAGCGTGCTGCGCAGGATCTCCCCCTCGGCCTCGCGGTGCGTCGCTTCAGCGACGATCCGCACTTTTTCGTCAATGACGTTTAGATCGTTACCGGCAGGAACAGCGATCACCCTGACGTGGCTTTGCTCTACCTGCTTTAGCGCCAGAGACGGCTGCGCCTGGGCGCTGGCCAGCACCAGCGTGGGGCGCATGGATAAGATCCCCTCCGCATTGAGCTGACGCAGATAGCCCACGTCAGGCAGCGCATTCGCCGCCGGCGGCCACTGGCTGGTGCTGTCGCGGGCCACCAGCGAAGACGCCGCGCCGAGGGCGTAGACAATTTCGGTGACGTCGCCGCCGAGGGTAACGATTTTCTCCTGCGGCGCAGCAAACGCCAGCAGGGGCAGGGCGCTGAGCAGGGCAAGCCACCGTTTCATGCTGCCAGCCCTTTCGCCGTTAAGGCGTCAATCTGGCTGCGCCACTGGCTCTGCTCCGGCTCGCCTTCCGTACGCTGGCCGTACAGCTGGGCGATTTGCGTTCCGTCGGCAGCAAACAGCTCCAGGCTGGTAACATGACCGTCAGCCGTCGGCTTGCGCGTGACCCACGTTTCCGCAATGGATCCTTCAAGCAGATGCAGGGTAAAGGTTGGGTTAAAGACGTTCAGCCAGCCTTTCATCGGCACCAGCTTTTCCACCGCGCCGGTGAAGATCTGCACGCAGCCGCGGTTGCCGACGAAGACCATGATTTCGTTGCCGTCCCGGCGCGCCGTTTCCAGGAGGTGCGCCAGCGCGGTGTTTTCTACCCGGCAGGCCAGATCGTCACCCACCAGACGAAACGCCTGCTGGCGGCTGAGGTTATGGCGCTTGAGCAGGCTGAAGAACTGATGAACGTCGGTCATGGCGCGCCACTCGTTATCCACGAGGGCAGCATTTGCGTTTTCTGCGTGAGCCGGGGCATCGGCCATCTTCAACGCCAGCGGAGGATTCTCGGCAAAGATAAAGCGGGTCAGCACGTCGCCCCAGGCGGAAACGTCGGTATTATCCGTGGCGTAGACTTTCAGCAGGGCATCGCCCTGGTGGTCGAAGAACTGAATGCTCTGCCGCTCGCCGCGGGCGGTGGCTTCACTGATGTGAAACGCGCTCGCCCACTGGTTGAGGAACAGGCGCAGATCCAGCGCGCGCGGGTTCAGCACCAGCCCGGCGTGGCCGTTCAGGTGCTGGTTGGTGAAGCTCCCTACCTGTTCGTGGACGGCGTAATCGTTGCGGCAGATACATTTGGTTTCGCCCACCGCCTCCAGTGCGCCCAGGATCTCGCGGATTTCACCGCGCAGTCGCCAGGCGTCGTGACCTACGCGGGCAAAGGTCAGCTCTGCTTCACTGATGTTCATTAACCCCGCGACGTCGCGCGCGTACTTACCCGGATTGGCTTCCTTTAGCTCAAGCCAGCGCGTGTAGTGATTCATTTTTTCTTCCTTCTGAATAGTTGCCCCGAAGGGAATTACCACTGATAGCTTACGAAAATCTTGCCGTTACGACCGTCCTGCGGAATGCCCTGAGGTGACCAGTACGCTTTGTCAAAGGCGTTGCCCAGCACCAGCGTGGTGGTCACGCCTTTGAGCCGCTCCTGGCCTTTGTAGCTCACGTAGAAATCGTTGACCGCATAGCCCGGCTGCTTGCTGTAGCTGCTGCTGATGTGCGTTGAGCGATCGACAAAGGTGCCAATCCAGCCGACGGAAAAACCGCTTTGCGCCACCGGAACGTCCAGCTTGCTGGTGACGGTATCCGGGTTGATGCTGGAGATATACTCGCCCGTATCGGTGTCTTTCCCGCGCGTGCGGTTATAGGCCAGGTCGAGGTTGAAGAGGTCGGCCGAGTATTTCGCCATCATGTCCCAGCCCCAGATTTTGGCGTTCGGGACGTTATAGGACATGGTGGTCGCCGCCGCAAAATCGACGGTGGTGGAGATATAGTCTTTGGCTTTGGTGTCGAAATAGCTGGCTTTAAACTCCAGCGCATCGTTGGCAAGCATCAGATCGTCAAAGCGCAGGCCAAAACCAAACTCCTGCGTTTCGTTGGTTTCCGGGCGCAGGTTCGGGTTTGGCACCCAGTAGTTGGTATAGAAGCGGCCAATGGAGAAGTGTTTGGCGTCGTTATACATCTCGCCCATGGTCGGCGCGCGGAAGGCCTGCGCGTAAGAGCCAAACAGCATCAGCCAGTCGGTTGGGCTGACGGTTAACCCGGCGCGGGATGACCACTTATCGGCATCCACATCGTTGTAGCCGTCGCTGCTGCCGCGGTAGCTGTCATAGCGCGTGCCGCCCAGTAGGGTAACAGGCAGATCGCGCAGGGTGATCTCATCCTGAAGCCAGCCGGAGCTGAAGTCGATTTTCGCGTCAGGGAAGCCGGTGGTTGCCCCGCCCGGATGCTGTTCCTGACGATAGTATTCCCCGCCGTAGGTCAGAAGGTGTGCTGCAAAGGTGTCGGTGAACAGGCGGGTGCGGTTTTCCACCTTGCCGCCTTTGGTCGTCTGCTTGCGAAACTCACCGCTGCCGTCGATGTTCTGGGCATTAATGCGCGCTTCGGACCAGTAGACCTTCGCGTCAGCGTTCAGCCAGTCGTATCCTTCCGGTGCAATGTGGTAGCCAACCTGCGCATCGCGCTGAATGGTGGAGCGGTCGGTCATCGGATTACTGCTGTCGGCTCCGGTGGTTTGCGGGTTTTTCGGCTCCTGAGCGGCGTTGTTGTAGTAGCGCAGGGAGCCGCTCAGGGTCTGGGCCGGGTCGAGTTTCCAGCTGCCTTTCGCCAGCATATTGTTGATGGATTCGTCGTTAGGCGCGGTTGCACCGTCGCTCTGGCGGATATCACCGCGATCCCGGCTGGACCAGGAGACCAGACCGTCCAGCGTATCGGTGCGACCGTAGGCGCTGGCCCCCATCCCGAGGCTACGATCGCCCGTCGCGCCTGTTCCAAACACGCGGTAGCCGCTGTTTTTACCGGGTTCGAGCAGATCTTTCGCATCGGCGGTGTCATAGGAAATCACGCCGCCCAGCGCGCCGCTGCCGTACAGCAGGGCCGACGGGCCGCGAACCACCTCGATGCGTTTGATTAGGGCGGGATCGAGGAAGGTGCTGTTCAGGTGGCCGGTATCGGTTCCCTGGCGCACGCCGTCAACCAGCACCAGCACGCCGCGACGGTCATAGCCGCGCAGGTTGACGTCCTGCCCGTTGGTGCGCCCGGTGCCGTCCAGCGTCAGACCGGGGACGTTACGCAGCAGGTCGGCCGCAGAGCTGGCGGTCTGGTTTTCCGGGGCGGTGACGTCAATGACGCTTACCATCATGGGCGCTTCAAAGGTGCTACGGGCGTTGCCCGTGGCGGTGACGGTAATGTCGTCTGTGGCGGCGAACGCGATGCCCGGCAGGGCACTGGCAATCGCCAGCGCCAGAAGTGACGGACATAAAGATGCGGAAGGCAGGTTTGGCATAGCAACTCTCCATAAGAAGTGAAAAGCGCTGGCTGCCTGGGGGTCACCTGGGTGGCTGGCGTATTTTTAGGTGTTGTTTATTTTGTGAGGATCAGTTTTCCGGCATGGGTCTGGCGCAGAAGATAGCGCTGACCGTCATGCTCGATAATGACCCGTCCCTCATCGCCGAGGAGGGTTTTGCTGTCAATCCGACGCTCGGCGGGGGCTGGCGCTGTGCGTGTTTTTGCTGGCGTTGCCGCACTGTTATCCGTTCGTGGCATAATGGTTATAAATAGCAATCAATGTAACAATGATAATCATTATCAATAAACTGCAAATTCACGGCAAGCGTTTTTGTGAAAAAAGGGTGAGGGGATCAAATTTGGGGGTGAGGTGCGGTCTGATGCCCTCACCCCGACCCTTTCCCACAGGGAGAGGGAGAAGGGCACGTACCGTAGGCCGGGTAAGCGCAGCGCCACCCGGCAGGATTTTAAAAGCGCGTGTCCACGGCTGAAGCCAGCTTTTCCAGCAGCAGTTCGCTGTCTTCCCAGCTCAGGCACGGGTCGGTGATCGACTGACCGTAAACCATCTGCTGTCCGGCAACGATTTTCTGCGTGCCTTCCTTGATGAAGCTCTCGGCCATAATGCCTGCAACGGCAGTTGAACCGCTGCGGATCTGCTGACAGATCTCATCGCAGACGTCCAGCTGGCGGCGATGCTGCTTCTGGCAGTTGCCGTGGCTGAAATCCACCACCAGATGTTCCGGCAGGTCGAACTCGGCCAGCGTTTCACAGGCCGCCGCAATATCTTGTGCATGGTAATTGGGTTTCTTCCCGCCGCGCATAATGATATGCCCGTACGGGTTACCGCTGGTCTGGTAGATGGTCATATGACCGCTCTTATCCGGCGACAGGAACATGTGGCTGGCACGGGCAGCGCGGATGGCATCAACCGCGATACGGGTGTTGCCGTCGGTCCCGTTTTTAAAGCCGACCGGACACGAGAGGGCGGAGGCCATCTCACGGTGGATCTGGCTTTCGGTAGTGCGCGCGCCAATCGCGCCCCAGCTGATCAGGTCGGCGATAAACTGCCCGGTCACCATATCGAGAAACTCGGTCGCCGTCGGAACGCCCAGCTCGTTGACCTGTAAAAGCAGCTTTCGCGCCAGCTCGATACCGTGGTTGACGCGATAGCTGCCGTTGAGGTCAGGGTCGGAAATCAGTCCCTTCCAGCCCACCACGGTACGCGGTTTTTCAAAGTAGGTACGCATGACGATCTCAAGGCGATGCTGGTACTTATCCCGCAGGCCCTGAAGCCGTTTTGCATAATCCATCGCGGCATCCAGATCGTGGATGGAGCAAGGCCCAATCACCACCAGAAGACGTTTGTCTTCACCATTCAGGATTTTTTCAATGCGGCGGCGGGAAGCCGTCACGTGTTCCGCGACGGCGGCGGAAACAGGGTGCCGCTGTGCCAGTTCAGCCGGCGTGACCAGGCTGTCAATGCGCGCAGTGCGGAGTTCATCGGTTTTATTCATGGAATGTCTCAGAAAATTTTTGCTTCATCGGCAGACTACCGGGAAGTGATGGGCATCACCTTAAACCAATCCCTGCTGATTTCAAGTTCGGGGCGACACCGCCCCGTGGTTGCCGATGATGATACCTGAATCTGAGCTAATGTACTAGCATATTAGTACATGCGACGATTAAGCCCCATGATGTCGAGAATTTTGGTGGCAATTTCTTCAACCGAATAGTTGGTGCTGTTCAGCCACGGGATCTGGTTTTTGCGGTACAGCGCTTCAACCTCGGAAACTTCCATCCGGCACTGGCGCATGGAGGCGTAGCGGCTGTTCTCGCGGCGCTCTTCGCGGATGGCGGCGAGGCGCTCCGGGTTAATGGTCAGGCCGAACAGCTTGTGCTGCAGCGGCTTAAGGGCGGCGGGCAGCACCAGGTTGTCCATATCGTCGGCAATAAACGGGTAGTTTGCAGCGCGAATACCAAACTGCATCGCCAGATAGAGGCTGGTCGGGGTTTTGCCGCAGCGCGACACGCCGAGCAGGATCACCTGCGCCTGGTCAAGATTACGCAGCGAGATCCCGTCGTCGTGGGCGAGGGTGTAGTCAATGGCGGCGATACGCGCGTCGTACTTGGTCAGGTTGCCGGGGTTCAACCCGTGGGTGCGGTGGGCGATAGGCGTCGGGTCGAGCTTCAACTCGCTCTGGAGCGGCGCCACCAGCGCCTGCACGATATCCTGACAGAAGCCTTCACTTTGCAGAATGATGGAGCGAATCTCGGGGATCACGATAGAGTAGAACACCAGCGGGCGGACGCCGGTCTGCTGGTAGATGGCGTCAATCTGGTCCTTTACCGCTTTGGCGCGGCTCTCGTTTTCAACAAACGGCAGCGTGATGCTGTTAATCGAAACGGGAAACTGCGACATCACCGCGTGGCCCAGCACCTCGGCGGTGATCGCCGTACCATCAGAAATATAAAAAACGTGGCGATCGACAGCACTATCCATTTTACTCACCCTGAATATCAGACCTAATTGTCTGAAAGCATAAATTAAAAAAGTAAATTAGACAGCAAAGAACTTGTCCTAATTATTTACCCGTCATAATTCAAGCTGCAGGCGCGTTGGCTTTCCTCGCTCGCCCAGTCACGTACTAAATGTACGCTCCTGGGACTCTCTGCGTCGCCGCCTTCCTGCAACTCGAATTATTTAGGGTAAAAATGAAACGCTGTTTTTGATTTTCCTGAAAAGTGGATTTCATTTTTCAAATAGCGACTTTATTTTTGGGGTTTCTGGCTGAATATAGAGGAATCATCGGGTTAATGCCTGGTGGGAAAGTATCCGAAAAGTTGAAATTTTAAATTGCTTACACGATTCACCGTTTTTTTAGCGGAAATAATTATGCCAGTATAAATACGTAGTCAGGTGTTACTTACTCCGATCAAATATCACAAAAGGATTGTTTCGATGTCCAACAATGGCTCGTCACCGCTGGTGCTTTGGTATAACCAACTCGGCATGAATGATGTAGACAGAGTTGGGGGCAAAAATGCCTCCCTGGGTGAAATGATTACAAATCTGTCGGGTATGGGTGTCTCCGTACCGAACGGGTTTGCCACCACCGCCGATGCCTTTAACCTGTTTTTAGACCAGAGCGGTGTTAACCAGCGCATTTACGACCTGCTGGATAAAACGGATATTGATGACGTTACCGAGCTTGCCAAAGCCGGGGCGCAGATCCGCCAGTGGATCATCGACACACCTTTCCAGCCGGAACTGGAAAAAGCCATTCACGACGCGTACAACCAGCTCTCCGCTGACGATGCGCAGGCCTCCTTTGCCGTGCGTTCCTCTGCGACTGCGGAAGATATGCCGGACGCCTCATTTGCCGGGCAGCAGGAAACCTTCCTGAACGTCCAGGGTTACGATGCGGTGCTGGTGGCGGTGAAGCACGTGTTTGCTTCCCTGTTCAACGACCGTGCCATCTCCTATCGCGTGCACCAGGGCTACGACCATCGCGGCGTGGCGCTCTCCGCTGGCGTGCAGCGCATGGTGCGCTCGGACGTGGGCTCATCCGGCGTGATGTTCTCCATTGACACCGAATCCGGCTTCGACCAGGTGGTGTTTATCACCTCCGCGTGGGGTCTGGGTGAGATGGTGGTGCAGGGCGCGGTAAACCCTGACGAATTCTACGTCCACAAGCCTACGCTGGCCGCTGGCCGTCCGGCGGTGGTGCGCCGCACCATGGGCTCGAAAAAAATCCGCATGATCTATGCCCCGACCCAGGAGCATGGCAAGCAGGTTAAAATTGAAGATGTACCGCAGGAGCAGCGCGACCGCTTCTCCCTGACCGACGCCGAAGTGCAGGAACTGGCGAAGCAGGCGGTGCAGATCGAAAAACACTACGGCCGTCCGATGGATATCGAATGGGCGAAAGACGGGAACACCGGCAAGCTGTTTATCGTGCAGGCGCGTCCGGAAACCGTCCGCTCTCGCGGTCAGGTGATGGAGCGTTATACGCTGCACGCGCAGGGCAAAATCGTGGCGGAAGGCCGTGCCATCGGTCACCGTATCGGTGCCGGTCCGGTCAAAGTGATCCACGACATCAGCGAGATGAACCGTATTGAGCCAGGCGACGTGCTGGTGACCGACATGACCGACCCGGACTGGGAACCGATCATGAAGAAAGCGGCGGCTATCGTCACCAACCGCGGCGGTCGTACCTGTCACGCGGCGATCATTGCCCGCGAGCTGGGTATTCCTGCGGTTGTCGGTTGCGGTGACGCCACCGAGCGCATGAAGGACGGGCAGAACGTGACCGTCTCCTGTGCCGAAGGCGATACCGGCTACGTCTACGCCGATATCCTCGACTTCAGCGTGAAGAGCTCCAGCGTGGATACCATGCCGGACCTGCCGCTGAAGATCATGATGAACGTCGGCAACCCGGACCGCGCGTTTGACTTCGCCTGCCTGCCGAACGAAGGCGTTGGCCTGGCGCGTCTGGAATTTATCATCAACCGTATGATCGGCGTTCACCCGCGTGCGCTGCTGGAGTTTGACGATCAGGATCCGAAGCTGCAGAACGAAATCCGCGAGATGATGAAAGGCTATGACTCACCGAAAGAGTTCTACGTCGGCCGTCTGACGGAAGGGATCGCGACGCTGGGCGCCGCCTTCTATCCGAAACGCGTGATCGTGCGTCTGTCTGACTTTAAGTCTAACGAATACGCCAACCTGGTAGGCGGCGAGCGCTACGAGCCGGAAGAAGAGAACCCGATGCTGGGCTTCCGCGGGGCCGGACGCTACGTGTCCGACAGCTTCCGCGACTGCTTCGCGCTGGAGTGTGAGGCGGTGAAACGCGTGCGCAACGACATGGGGCTGACCAACGTGGAGATCATGATCCCGTTCGTGCGTACCGTGGATCAGGCGAAAGCCGTTGTGGACGAGCTGGCACGTCAGGGTCTGAAGCGCGGCGAGAACGGGCTGAAGATCATCATGATGTGCGAAATCCCGTCCAACGCCCTGCTGGCCGAGCAGTTCCTTGAGCACTTCGACGGCTTCTCTATCGGCTCGAACGACATGACGCAGCTGACGCTGGGTCTGGACCGCGACTCCGGCGTGGTTTCCGAACTGTTCGACGAGCGCAACGAGGCGGTGAAAGCGCTGCTCTCCATGTCCATCCGCGCGGCGAAGAAGCAGGGTAAATACGTCGGGATTTGTGGTCAGGGTCCATCCGACCATGAAGACTTTGCCGCATGGCTGATGGAAGAGGGGATTGATAGCCTGTCCCTGAACCCGGACACCGTGGTGCAAACCTGGCTGAGCCTGGCGGAACTGAATAAGTAACCGCTTAAAAACGGATAAAGGCGAGGAGATATCTCCTCGCCTTTTTTATTTCCGTCCGAATATGCTCCCCATCACAAATAAAACAAAAAACCAAATATCATAATTTGTCTGTCAATTTAGACAATTGTTAGCGCGCAAACCGTTGCTAATACTTGAGCCTTACTGCGCATTTCCCTTAAGAAGATGCGCAACTGGTTGAAATACGTTTTAACCTGATAAAAAGGCAAATAACAATGACACTCTCCTCTGTATTGCGTACCAAAGATAAAATAGGCTATGGCTTAGGCGATATGGCCAGCGCGCTGGTCTGGCAAACGGCAACGTTATTTCTCGCTTATTTTTATACGGACGTTTTTGGGCTGCCCGCCGCGATTATGGGCACCATGTTTTTAGTGGTGCGCGTGGTCGATGCGTTTGTCGACCCGTGCATTGGCGCACTGGTCGATCGCACTCAGACGCGTCACGGCCGTTTCCGTCCCTGGCTGCTGTGGTTCGCCATCCCGTTTGGCGTGAGCTGCCTGATGACCTTCTATGTGCCGGACGTTGGGCCGACGGCGAAAATCGTGTACGCCTGCGTGACCTATGCGATCTTAAGCCTGATTTACTCCGCGATTAACGTGCCTTACTGCGCCATGCCCGGCGCGCTGACGCTGGACCCGCGCGAGCGTCACTCTCTGCAGTCGTGGCGCTTTGGCCTGTCGTTTATCGGCGGGTTGATTGTGACGGTGATTGCCCTGCCGCTGGTCTCACTGTTAGGCCAGGGCAACGTGCAGAAAGGCTATTTCTATGCCATGAGCCTGATGGGGCTGCTGGGCATTGTTTTATTCTTCTGCTGCTTCCTGATGACCCGCGAACGCTATTCACCGCGTAACGATACCTCCGGCTCCATGCTCACCGATTTAAAACTGCTGGCCGGGAACAGCCAGTGGCGTATTGTGTTCCTGTTTAATATTTTGCTGTTAACGGCGGTGGTGACGCGCGGTTCCGCCACGATGTATTACGTGAACTATGTGCTGTTGCGTCCGGATCTGGTTTTCGCCTTTATTGTTTCCGGCATGGTGGCCTCCCTAAGCGGCGCATTATTATCTGAACGGCTGCTGGGGAAATTTGACCGCGTACGCGCCTATCAGTGGACCATTATTTCCTTCGTGATTTTCGGCGCGCTGATTTTCTTCCTGCCGCCTTCACAGGTGTGGCTCATCTTTGGCCTTAACATCGTCTTTAGCTTTGTGCAAAACCTCACCACGCCGCTCCAGTGGACCATGTTCTCCGATGTGGTCGACTACGAAGAGCACCGCAGCGGCCGTCGTCTGGACGGGCTGGTTTTCTCCACCGCGCTGTTTGCCATCAAGTTTGGCCTGGCGCTGGGTGGAGCCGTCGTCGGCTGGGTGCTTGGCATGGTGGATTACGCCCCGGGACAGGCTACCCAGGCGCCGAACGTTCTCTCGACCATCAACGCGCTGTTCACCCTTATCCCATGCGCGTTGTTCCTCTGCATGGTCGCGCTTCTTGCCATCTACAAGCTCAACAGCCGGCTGGTGGATTCCATCGCCCGGGAGCTGGCCAGCAAGCGTGAAGTCAGACCCGAAGCGGGGCAGCTCAGCCCGGCAACCCCTTCCGCACTACAGGAGTAAAATATGACAGCTATCTATAAGGACGCGGGACGTCCCGTGCACGAGCGCGTCGCCGATTTACTGGCGCGCATGACCCCGGAAGAGAAGTTCGCCCAGATGCACGCGTACTGGCTGATCCTCGATGAAAACGGCAACCACCGCGAGCGCAGCGACCTCAGCGACGAATTCGCCGGCGTGAGCGAGCAGGCGTCGCTTAGCGAACGGCTGAAGCTGGGCGTCGGGCAGATCACGCGTCCGCTGGGCACCCACATCGTTGACGCGAAAACCGGCGTGCGCGCCGCGAACCGCCTGCAGCGGATGATGATGGAAGAGACGCGTCTTGGCATCCCGGCGCTGTTCCATGAAGAGTGTCTGGTGGGGCTGCTCTGCAAAGACGCCACCCTGTTCCCGTCGTCATTGAACTACGGATCGACCTGGGACCCGGAGCTTGTGCAGCGGGCGGCAGAGCAGATTGGCAAAGAGGCGCGCTCCGTCGGCTGCCAGCAGGGGCTTGCGCCGGTGCTGGACGTATCCCGCGACGTGCGCTGGGGGCGAACCGAAGAGACCTTCGGGGAAGACCCCTGGCTGGTGGGCGTGATGGCGACCGCCTACGTGAAGGGCTTACAGGGCGATAAACGCGACCTGCTGGCAACCCTGAAACATTACGTGGGGCACTCGTTCAGCGAGGGGGCGCGCAACCATGCGCCGGTCCACCTGGGGTTCAGCGAGCTGAACGACACCTTCCTGCTGCCGTTTGAAATGGCGGTCAAGCTGGCACACGCCGGTTCGGTCATGCCCGCGTACCACGATATTGATAACCAGCCGGGGCACAGCGACAGCTTCCTGCTGACCACCGTCCTGCGCGAACAGTGGGGATTCGACGGGATTATTGTGGCGGATTACGGCGGCGTCAGCCTGCTGCACCAGCATCATGGGATTTCCCACGATGCGGCCGAATCTGCCGCGCTGGCGTTCAACGCCGGGCTGGACGTTGAGCTGCCGAAAGACGACTGCGCGCGGCATCTGGCGGAAGCGGTAGAGCGCGGGCTGATCTCTATGGCGAAAGTGGATGAGATCGTGGCGCGCGTGCTGACCGAAAAATTCCGTCTGGGGCTGTTTGAAAAACCGTACGCGGATGAAAACGGGATCGATCTGCAAAACGCTATGACCCGCCAGGCCGCGCGGGAGGTGGCGACGAAATCTATCACGCTGCTGGAAAACAACGGCATTTTACCGCTCGGCGGCAAACCTCGCGTGGCGGTGGTGGGGCCGACGGCAGACGATCCGCTGGCGTTACTGAGCGGCTACAGCTTCCCGGTGCATTTGATCATCAGCGATATGGTGGAAGAGACCTCGCAGGTCACCACCCCGCGCGCGGCGCTGGAGCAGTACCTCGGTGCCTCTCAGGTCCGCTATGCCAAAGGGTGCCACATCATCGAAAAACGGATGGCGGGTGCCCCGGTCTTCCCGGGCGACAGCGGCGGCAAACCGATGCAGCAGTCGCCGGTATCGCAAAGTACCGCCCTGATCCCCGAGGCCGTGAAGGCTGCTCAGGAGAGTGACGTGGTGGTGGCCTGCGTGGGCGATCTCGCCGGGCTGTTCCAGAGCGGCACCGTGGGGGAAGGTTCCGATACCGATTCCCTGAACCTGCCGGGCGTGCAGCAACAGCTGCTGGACGCGCTGGTGGCAACGGGCAAGCCGGTGATTGTCGTGATGACCGGCGGGCGTCCGTATAACCTGCAGGGGCTGGAGGATAAGGTCGCGGCGCTGATGATGGCGTGGGCGCCGGGGCAGGAAGGGGGCTGGGCGATTGCGGACGTACTAACGGGGCGTGCGGAGCCGCAGGGGCGTCTGGTGGTGAGCGTGCCGAAAAGCGCCGGGGCAATGCCGTATTACTACAATCACAAGCTTAAAAGCGGCGGTACGCCGTTTGCGTTCCATTTCGGTTCGCGGTATCCGTTTGGCTTCGGCCTCGGCTGGACGACATTTAGCTGGGGCCCTGCCCGCGTAGCTGAACATAGCATACCGGTCGACGGCGAAGTGACGCTGAGCGTAGATATCACTAATACCGGGGAGCGCAGCGGCAGCGAGGTGGTGCAGGTTTACGTCAGGGATAAGGTCGCCACGCAGGTGCGGCCGCTTCAGGAGTTGAAGGCCTTCCAGCGCGTCACGCTCTCGCCGGGTGAAACCGCCACGCTCGCCTTTACGCTGCCGGTTGAGATGTTCAACTTCACCCGTCGGGACGGGAAACGCATCGTTGAGCCGGGCGAGTTTGAACTGCAGGTTGGCGCATCGTCGGCGGATATCCGTGATGTGGTAACGGTGAATGTGACCGGGGAAACGCGGGTGCTGCCTGCTGAGTGGCGGATGCTCAGTACCTGTGAGGTGAAGCGCGCGTAGTCAGGATAAAAAAAAGCCCATCGTGGGAGATGGGCAAAGACTACACACAGCAATTCGTTGTTTCACTCAGGGGATTTCCATGCTTATAAATCAAGGTGTTGATTTATAACCGTGTGCTAATAGTAGGCATTGTGTTATTTAGCGTCGATCGGATTCGTCTCAATAGTTTAAGAGACGTAAAGATTTCTTGAGGTTAATAGCAGACTGACTGCTGAAATGGCGGGTCTGACCAGTGATTAACGAATAAATACTTTAGCGGTGTTTAAGTATTATGCGGGAGTGTGTAGGCCGGGTGAGCGTTAGCGCCACCCGGCAAAAAAACTTAATGCGTGTTCTTCTCTTCCAGCTCTTCCAGTTCGCTCAAAATCACGTCCGGGTCAGTACCCGGCGGCGGAATTTCATGCACCCAGGCGGAGAACAGACGCCAGGTGACGGCGAGCAGCACCGGGCCAATAAACAGGCCGATCATGCCAAAGGCAATCAGACCGCCAATCACCCCGGAGAGGATCAGGATCAGCGGCAGGTCTGCGCCCATCCGGATGAGGATCGGACGAATGACGTTATCCATGGTGCCGACCACGCAGCTCCAGACCAGCAGCACCGTTCCCCACGTGGTATCGCCCGTCCAGTAGAGCCAGATAATGCAGGGTACCAGCACCAGCAGCGGTCCCAGCTGTGCAAGACAGGTCATCAGCATGACAACGGTGAACACGGTGGCGTACGGTACGCCGGAAATTGCCAGACCGATCCCGCCCAGCACAGCCTGCACCAGCGCGGTGACCACTACGCCCAGCGCAACCGCGCGTACGGCCTGCGCGGCCAGCAGTACCGCCGCGTCACCGCGTTTGCCCGCCAGGCGGGTGGCAAAGTGACGAACGCCTAAAGCCACCTGCTCGCCGCGCCAGTAGAGCAGGGCGCTGAAGAGCAGCATCAGGGTACAGTGCATCATAAAGCGGCCGATATGCGCCGCCTGACCGACAAACCAGGTGGTGGTGGTGCCAATGTATGGGCGGACTTTTGCCATCAGCGCGCTGCCGCCCATCTCCAGCAGGCTATGCCAGCCGCTGTAGAGTTTTGAGCCCACCACCGGAATGCTGTTCAGCCAGGCGAGATCCGGCAGCGTCAGGTCACCGCTGCTAATGGCGCGAATAACGGGGCCACTGGAATCCACCAGGCTATTCACCAGCAGGGCAATAGGAATAATAAACAGCAGGAACAGCAGGAGCGTCATGACCAGCACGGCTAACCCGCGACGGCCAAACAGCAGCTTCTGCAGGCGCAGCAGCAAAGGCCACGTGGCGACGACAACGGTCCCAGCCCACGCGAAGCCAAGAATAAAGGGTTGAACAATCCACAGACACGCAATAATCATGAGGGCCAGGAACAGCACCGACAGCAAAATTTGCGCAACATCCCTGGGCTGGCGAAGATTGACCATAAATGAAACTTTCCTTAAAAGAACGCCAGCGGGGCTGGCGGGAACGGAAAACCGCGTTTCTCTAATCATTGATGATCTCCGCGGTTTTTGACAGGCGGATTTTGCCTGTAATTCAGCAGAGATTATAAGAAAAAAATGTGATAAAACTTTTAAGATACACGCAAACGATTCCCATAACTCTAATTAGGGTCGACATTCATGATCCCACAGATTTCTCAGGCACCTGGCGTCGTTCAGCTGGTGCTTAATTTTTTGCAAGCACTGGAGCAACAGGGTTTTACAGGTGATACCGCCACAAACTATGCTGACAGGCTGACGATGGCGACCGATAACAGTATCTACCAGCTTCTTCCCGATGCCGTCGTTTTCCCGCGTTCAACGGCCGACGTGGCGCTGATTGCCCGGCTGGCTACGCAGGAGCGGTTTGCCTCGCTGGTCTTTACGCCGCGCGGTGGCGGCACCGGGACCAACGGTCAGGCGCTGAACCAGGGCATCATTGTTGATATGTCGCGCTATATGAACCGCATCATTGAGATCAACCCGGAAGAGGGGTGGGTGCGGGTCGAAGCGGGCGTTATCAAAGATCAGCTTAATCAGTATCTCAAGCCTTACGGCTACTTTTTTGCCCCCGAGCTCTCCACCAGCAACCGCGCGACCCTTGGCGGGATGATTAACACGGATGCCTCCGGGCAGGGCTCGCTGGTCTACGGTAAAACCTCCGATCACGTGCTGGGCGTGCGTGCGGTGCTGCTGGGCGGCGATATCCTCGATACCCAGCCGATGCCGGTCGAACTGGCGGAAACGCTGGGCAAAGACAACACCGCCAGCGGGCGTATCTATCGCACCGTACTGGAACGCTGCCGCGACAACCGCCAGCTTATTCTCGATAAGTTCCCGAAACTGAACCGCTTCCTGACCGGGTACGATCTGCGACACGTCTTCAACGATGACCTGACCCAGTTTGATTTAACCCGCGTGCTGACCGGCTCCGAAGGAACCCTGGCGTTTATTACCGAAGCGCGACTGGATATTACCCGTTTGCCGAAGGTGCGTCGTCTGGTGAACGTCAAATATGACTCCTTCGACTCCGCGCTGCGCAATGCGCCGTTTATGGTGAAAGCGCAGGCGCTGTCGGTGGAAACCGTCGACTCTAAGGTGCTCAATCTGGCCCGGGAAGATATTGTCTGGCACTCCGTAAGCGATCTGATTACCGACGTGCCGGATAAAGAGATGCTCGGTCTCAACATCGTGGAATTTGCCGGCGATGATGCGGAGCTGATTGAGAGCCAGGTTACCACGCTCTGCCAGCGGCTGGATGAGCTGATTGCACAGGGCGAAGGCGGCGCGATCGGCTGGCAGCTCTGTAACGATCTGGCCGGGATTGAACGTATCTATGCGATGCGTAAAAAAGCCGTGGGCCTGCTCGGCAATGCGAAAGGGGCGGCGAAGCCCATTCCCTTTGCCGAAGATACCTGCGTGCCGCCTGAACATCTGGCGGATTATATCGTTGAGTTTCGCGCCCTGCTGGACAGCCACGGCCTGAGCTACGGCATGTTCGGCCACGTCGACGCCGGGGTCCTGCACGTGCGCCCGGCGCTGGACATGTGCGACCCGCAGCAGGAGATCCTGATGAAGCAGATCTCCGACGACGTGGTGGCCTTAACCGCCAAATACGGCGGTCTGCTGTGGGGCGAGCACGGGAAAGGGTTCCGCGCGGAATACAGCCCGGCATTCTTCGGCGAACAGCTCTACGCGGAGCTGCGCAAGGTGAAGGCGGCCTTTGACCCGCATAACCGCCTTAACCCGGGCAAAATCTGCCCGCCGGAAGGTGTCGATGCCCCGATGCTGCAGGTGGATGCCGTCAAGCGCGGCACGTACGACAGGCAGATCCCGATTGCGGTGCGATCCTCCTGGCGCGGCGCGATGGAGTGCAACGGCAACGGCCTGTGCTTTAACTTTGATGTGAAAAGCCCGATGTGCCCGTCGATGAAAATCACCAGCAACCGTATCCACTCGCCGAAAGGGCGGGCGACGCTGGTGCGCGAGTGGCTGCGTCTGCTGGCCGACCGCGGTGTGGATCCGCTCAAGCTGGAGCAGGAGCTGCCGGAAAAACGGGCCAGCCTGCGCTCGCTGATTGAGCGCACCCGCAACAGCTGGCATGCCAACAAGGGAGAGTATGATTTCTCCCATGAGGTGAAAGAGGCGATGTCCGGCTGTCTGGCCTGTAAAGCCTGCTCCACCCAGTGCCCGATTAAAATCGACGTGCCGGAATTCCGCTCGCGTTTCCTGCAGCTTTATCACACCCGATACCTCCGCCCGGTGCGCGACCATCTGGTGGCGACGGTGGAAAGCTACGCGCCGCTGATGGCGCGTGCGCCAAAGACCTTCAACTTCTTTATTAACCAGCCGCTGGTGCGCAAGCTTTCCGAAAAACACATCGGCATGGTCGATCTGCCGCTGCTGTCGGTCCCGTCTCTGCAGCGCCAGCTCGTCGGTCACCGTTCGGCAAACATGACCCTGGAACAGCTGGAGGCGCTCCCTCCGGAGCAAAAAGCCAATGTGGTGCTGGTGGTGCAGGATCCGTTCACCAGCTACTACGATGCGCAGGTCGTGGCCGATTTCGTCCGTCTGGCGGAGAAAGTGGGTTACCAGCCGGTTGTGTTGCCGTTCTCTCCGAACGGCAAGGCGCAGCATATTAAGGGTTTCCTGAACCGCTTTGCGAAGACCGCGCAGAAAACGTCTGACTTCTTAAACCGCGTGGCGCAACTCGGGATACCAATGGTCGGCGTCGATCCGGCGCTGGTGCTTTGCTATCGCGATGAATACAGGCAGACGCTGGGCGATAAGCGCGGCGATTTTAACGTGATGCTGGTGCACGAGTGGCTGCCGGTGGCGCTGAAAGATAAGGCTGTTCAGGATGTCAGCGGTGAACCGTGGTATCTGTTCGGTCACTGCACGGAAGTGACCGCGCTGCCGGGGGCACCCGCGCAGTGGGCGTCTGTTTTTGCCCGCTTCGGTGCGAAGCTCGAGAGCGTCAACGTAGGCTGCTGCGGGATGGCCGGAACCTACGGACACGAAGTGAAAAACCACGCCAACTCGCTCGGCATCTATGAGTTGTCCTGGCATCAGGCGATGCAGCGTTTACCGCGAAACCGCTGTCTGGCGACGGGTTACTCCTGCCGCAGTCAGGTAAAACGGGTAGAAGGTAACGGTGTGCGTCACCCATTGCAGGCTTTACTGGAGATAATTGGATGATCTGGAAACGTGCCGTGACGCTGCAGGCGCTGAACGCCATGGGCGAAGGGAATATGGTGGGGCTGCTGGATATCCAGTTCATCCGCATTGGCGACGATGAGATAGAGGCCACCATGCCTGTCGATAGTCGCACCCACCAGCCGTTTGGTTTATTGCACGGCGGAGCATCCGTTGTGCTGGCCGAAACGCTGGGCTCGGTGGCGGGGTATCTCTGTACCGAAGGGGAGCAGAAGGTTGTCGGACTCGAGGTGAATGCTAACCACATTCGCTCGGTGCGCAGCGGGCGCGTGCGCGGCGTTTGCCGCGCGCTGCACGCCGGAAGCCGTCATCAGGTTTGGCAGATAGACATTCTCGATGAGCAGGATCGCCTGTGCTGCTCGTCGCGGCTGACCACGGCGGTTGTGTAAAGTTTTCAGATGTTTTGCCTTTGGTCAAAAACTAGCCAGTGCGTTGTGATATACTGGTCAGGTTTTGTACATAAGCGAGGACATCATGGATACTGAAATAACCCCAACACAGCTGGCAATTGAATATTTACGTCGCGATAAGAGCAACCTGTCTCCGGCGCAGTACCTGAAAAAGCTGAAACAGCTTGAGCTGGAATTTACAGATTTGCTGGCGCTCTCTTCGAATGAACTGAAAGAAGAGATCTACTTTGCCTGGCGGTTGGGCGTTCACGTCCATTGAGTACATGAGAATAAAAGGGCCGCGAGTGCGGCCTTTTTTGTGTCTGACATTCAGTATCGGGCGGGAAGTTTGTTGATTTTAATGAGCCTGCCTTCTTCCATTTCGATGAATCCGCCGGTTTTTAAATCCGCCAGAATGCGCATTACGCCGCTGCGGGAGAGCTGAGTTTTCTCCCTGATATACCTTTCCGCCGTCATGCTGAGCCGATAAGCCTCATCTTCCTCCATCAGCTTGACCAGCTGCTGGCGAATCATCTCATACGCCGTCGGCGCGCCCTGCGGCATCACGTTGTTATAAAGACGGCTATACACAAACATGAGCTGTTTAGAAAGCAGGCCCCATAGCGCCTTCTCTTTGATAATTTCATTCACCCGCTCGGTTGCGAGCGTCCCTATCAGACAAGGGCTGACGGTCTTAATATAATCATTGAAATAGATATCGGTAAGGTTAGCGAGGCCGAACACCGCGGGGCTGCGGGCCGTGGACAGCATCATGTCATCGCTTCTTCTGTAGACAGCGATGGTTCCTTCAAGAATTAAATAGCACATGCCCTGACCGTTGACTTGCAGGTCCAGTCGCTCGCCGCGGGCGGCACGATGCGTTGTGCAATCAGGCAACAGGTGGGAAATAAGCTCTTGCGCGTAGGGGGAACCCCGTTGAGACTTTTCGGGAAGGGACATAGTAGCCGAGAACCTTAAAAATAATCTGGCTAATTATAGCGCTTCTCCCGAGTACAGGCACGCTGGCTGTCAATATTTTCGCGGCAGATGGTGAATGTCAAGCAGCACCCCACGCTCCATGGTTATGTACTTTCCGGTCCGCAGTTCTGCCAGAATACGCATAATTCCGCTACGTGAAAGATACGTCCGGCTTTTGATGTACGCGGCTGCCGTCGTATTTTTCCGTATGGCATCGGGCTCCTGCATGAGCTCAACAAGCTGGAAGCGGATGATGTCGTAGGCAGACATTTGCGATATTTGCGCACAATGCTCATATACCCGTGAGGCCGTATAAATCAGCAGCTTTGAAAAGTGCTCCCATAAATTCTGCTTTGAAATAATCTGATTAAACGTCTCCAGCGACACGCGGGCGATTTCTGCCGTCTCCAGGGCCCTGACGTAGAGATGTTCCGAAGAAAATTGACTGCTGACGCCAAGAATAAAAGGCGCAGACTCTGAGTTTAATACAATACCGTCGCCGCGACGATGAAGCGCCACGCTTCCCTGGAGAAGTAAAAAGCACTGACGCACATCATCTTTATAATAATGTACGGTTTCTCCCCGACAAATGATCATTCTGTTCGCATCAGGTAGCACTGATTTAATCAGGGCGTCTATGTGGATAAACGGTTTTAAACCAAGAACGGTTGACTCGTGGTTATTCAATGGCGTGGTTAAACGCGTATTCATAAGATACCTCACAGCGACTTCGGGGGCGATCATTTTTTGATCTGTGCAGAGAATTATCTTAAAAATGAAGGGGTCAGGGAATGTTTCGCCAGGGTCCAAAAGTAGACCGTTGAGTGCCTGATATCTAACGTATTGAATGAAAACAAAAAGACGATCAAGTCTACTAATAGACCAGGGAAATAAGGCATAAGTCTATCCTGAAGAAATGTTGAATTTACGTTAAATCAGAGTCTACAGCTAGACCAGCAAAAAGTTGTATTCGCTAAAATGATTATATAGATTTTAACCAATCAGTCAGAAAGACCTTATGGCGTTAATTAAAAATGAACCCACAGTGATTCATTTATCAACTTTCTGCTGTTTGGATTTTAATAATAAATAAAGTTATCCCGTAAACAGGAAAATGAAGATTATGCAAAAGAATATTATTTTAGCGATGGTAGCGACAGGTTCCGCCTTAATGATGGGTAATGCACTCGCTGCTGCAGGAACCGTTAATTTTAACGGTAACATCCTGGATTCCGCCTGCGATGTCGCGGTTGCCTCTCAAAATCAGGTGGTGGTATTAGGCGATTACAATAAAACAGAATTTCCGGCAACAGGCGCCAGAACTGCGGCAACGAAATTCGATATTATCCTGAAGAACTGCCCGGTCACGGTCACCGGTGCCAAAGTCCGTTTTGACGGTACGCCTGACCTGACTAACGCCGATCTGCTGGCTATTGATACCTCCGTCGCCGGTGCGGCAACGGGCGTTGCTATCAATTTGATGACCGCTGATAAAGCGGATCTGCCGTTGCACGGCAGCAACAGCTATAGCTATGCGTTAAGCAGTTCCGCCGATAATACGCTGAATTTCTACGCGCAGTATATTTCAACGGCGGCATCGGTGACTGCCGGTCCTGCAAACTCCGTGGCAAATTTCTCCGTTGTTTATAACTAGTCATTAAGCAGAACCCGAGCCGGTTCCACGACGTTCTGCGTGGGGGCAGCCACTGCCTCCGTGTTTCAAGAGGTGTAACATGAATTTTCTTAGCAAGACCCTGCTCATCGCTGCCGCGCTGACCGCATCGTTTTCGAACGCCTATGCCGGGGTCATTATTGGCGGTACCCGCGTCATTTTCGAGGGTGGGGGAAAAGAGGCATCGATCGGCATCAATAATGCCGATAGCGTACCTTACTTAATCCAGTCCTGGGTTGACATGCCAGAGGGTAATGCTAATAAAGCGCCGTTCATTGTTACTCCGCCTTTATATCGACTGGAGAGTGGGCAGCAAAACATTGAGCGTATTTTACTCTCGGGTTCGCTACCCCAGGATAAAGAAAGCCTTTTTTGGCTGAATATTAAAGCGATACCGTCTTCCTCAAAACAGGCTAACTCACTGCAAATTGCCGTCAAAACGCGCATCAAGCTTATATATCGTCCGGCGAGTCTGAAGGCATCAACACCGGAAGAACAAGCGAGCAAATTAACCTGGTCGCGTAGCGGGAATAAGCTTATGGTCACTAATCCAACGCAATATATCATCAACTTTAATGAAATAAGCATCGGTAATAAAAAACTGGATGAGGTCACCTGGGTGGCACCTGGGTCAACGGCAGCATTTATTTTACCCGCAGATGCCAATGGTAATCATATTTCATTCAAAGTCATTAATGATTACGGTAGCCCCGGAATAATACATCAGGCCAGCTTTTAATTTATCAAAAGCGGCGATCTTCATCTCAGGTCAGCTTAATGATGATGGCAACGAAAACGATAAAAATGCAGCCTGCGCGTCTGGCGATCTGTATCGCCTTTGCGCTGGTTAATGCAGTGCAGACTGTTGATGCCCGTGATTCGTTCAACGCCGAACTGGTTGAACTGGACAACCCGGGTACGAGTAAAGCTGATTTATCTGCTTTTGAATCAGGTTCGCAGGCACCAGGGATATACCACGTTGACATCATCCTTGACGACCAGCTCATCGAGACAAGCGATATTGATTTTACCTCTGTAAAAGGTGGGAATGACGGCGATAGCCTCCAGCCTTGTCTGAGTATTGAGCAGCTCGAAAAGTGGGGCGTCAAAACCGCGCTTTTTCCCGACTTAGCCAGCCATGGCGCGTCCTGCGTTAACCTGCAGGCTATACCTCATGCCAGTACGGATTTTCAGTTTGGCGCACAGCGGCTGGTTATCAGCATTCCTCAGGCCGCGATCGACCTGCCGGCACGGGGGGATGTCTCGCCAGCGCTATGGGATGAGGGGATCGCCGCTGCGATGCTGAACTACAGCGTGAGTGGTGCAAATACCTGGGCAAAACAAAACGGCAGTAAAAACAGTGACAGTCAATATGCCAACCTGCGCCCGGGTCTCAACGTTGGGCCGTGGCGACTGCGAAATTACACCACCTGGTCGCGTGATGAGAGCGGTCAGGACAAATGGGATACCGTCTACACCTATGCGCAGCGGGCCATTATTCCGCTCAAAGCGCAGCTCACCCTGGGGGATAGCTCCGCGCCGGCCGAAGTGTTCGACAGCATGCCGTTTCGCGGCGGACAGCTGGCTTCTGACGATGACATGCTCCCGGATTCGCTCAAAGGCTATGCACCCGTGGTGCGGGGCATCGCGCGTACCAGTGCTCAGGTGATTGTTCGCCAGAATGGCTACCAGATTTATCAGAGCTACGTCGCGCCCGGCGCATTTGAAATTGCCGATATGTACCCCACGGGCGGCGCGGGCGATCTGGACGTCACCGTTAAGGGAGCGGACGGAAGCGAGCAGCACTTCACCCTACCTTATGCCTCATTACCGGTTTTGCAGCGTGAAGGTCGCCTGAAATATGCGGTGACCGGAGGGCAGTATCGTTCTTATAGCAGCAGCGTTGATAAGACCCCGTTTGGGCAAATTACCGGGATTTATGGTTTGCCGTATGGCCTCACGCTCTATGGCGGGCTGCAGGAGTCGAGCAAATATCAGTCGATCGCCACCGGGCTTGGGAAAAATATGGGTGATCTCGGTGCCATTTCTGCGGACATGACCCAGGCCTGGTCCATTCCGCAGGGCGGGGAGAAATCCAACGGCCAGTCCTGGCGCGCGCGATACAGCAAGAACTTTGTGGGTACCGGAACCCAGTTTTCGATTGCGGGCTACCGCTATTCGACCAGCGGTTACTACGGCATGCAGGAGATCCTCGATTCCTGGGGTGACAGCTCCGCGCTTCAGGACCGACGCCGCAACCGGGCCGAGCTGACGATGAGCCAGACCCTGGGCGGCAACCTTGGCTCGCTGACGCTGAGCGCGGCCCGTGAAGACTACTGGAATTCGGGTAAAACGATGGCGTCATACAGCCTGGGTTACAACAACTCCTGGCACAACATCAGTTACGGACTCACCTGGACCTACAGTAAAAACGGCAGCGCGGGTTCATACGATGACAATAAGCGGTACGACAACGATCGGCTGCTGGCCTTTAACGTCAGCATTCCTCTCGATAAATTTTTGCCGCAGACCTGGGCTAACTATAGCGTGAGCGCCAGCAAGAATAACGGCACCACACAGAACATCGGCCTGAACGGCGTGGCGCTGGAAAATCACGCCCTGAACTGGAACGTGCAGCAGGGATACGGGTCGGACGGCGTTGGCTACACGGGCAATATGAATGGCGATTATAAGGGAACCTACGGCGAAGCGACGGCGGGCTACAGCTACGACAAAAACAGCGAGCGCCTTAACTACGGTCTGCAGGGGGGCATTCTTGCTCACAGAGAGGGGATCACGCTTTCTCAGCCCCTGGGTGAGACCAACGTTCTGATTAGCGCGCCGGGCGCGCGCGGCGTCGATATCCGCAATCAGCCGGGCGCGAGAACGGATTACCGCGGATATACGGTGGTCAGCAATCTCTCCGTATACCGTAAAAATGACGTCACCCTTGCCCCGGAAAGCCTGCCGGATGATGTTGAGCTGGATATTAATACCCGGACGGTGACGCCAACGCGCGGCGCGATCGTTTTGGCCGACTATAAGGCGAAGGTGGGACGACGGGCGTTATTTAATTTAATGCATAACGGCCAGTTTGTTCCCTTTGGCGCAACGGCAAGCCTGAAAGGCACCGACGGCAGCAGCATTATTGTTGGCGATAAAGGCCAGGCTTATCTCACCGGTCTGGATACAGAGGGAACCGTCTTCGTCTCGTGGGGAGCGGAAAGCGATCGGCAGTGCCGCGCACCGTACGTGCTTTCCCCGGAGCCTTCGGCGGGTGGAATTACCGAAATTGACGTCAATTGTCTTTAGGGCTTTTTAACATGCGCTCAATTTACATCATATTCCTGCTGTGCATTGCAGCAGGCTGGAACAGTGCTCGTGCAGGAACCTGCACGACGATTACGCCACAGGAATCAACCTTGTCCGTTGGCACAATTACGGTTCAGCGCGATGTTGCCGTGGGTACCGTATTATTTTCGCGAAACGCCACAATAACCGGCTCCTATTTAACGGGGTGTGCCAATCCATTAATGCTGGGTTTTAGCATGCGCTACCTCAATGCGACGCCGAGCACTTATGGGAATCATGTTTATAACACCAATGTAAACGGCATAGGCGTGCGCTTTTCATCGGGTAATTATTTTGAAAACCCGACCAATACCTTCTCCTATAACGCGCAGTCGGATTATGTCGAATGGTGGGGCGGTAAAATAGAACTCGTTGTTACCGGACCGGTCGCGTCGGGGTCGCTGACGCCGGGCGTGCTGGGCGTGGTGATGCTGCAGGGCAGTGACGGCGTTTATCGTGATGGCCTGACGATCACCCTGTTGGGCGGAACCATTAACGTACTGGCCTGCAGCATTACGACACCGCAGCTGACGTTTCCCATCGGCGATATTTCTGCCGCGACGTTTGGGTCAACGGTGGGAACCACGCCCGCAGGCGCCCAGAATACGCAGAACCTGGGACTGAACTGCGATCCGGGCGCAAACGTCAACGTGTCGCTCAGCGGTATTCAGAACCCGGACGTGGCAACAACGAGCGTGCTCGCGCTGACGGGGCAGGGTAATACCGGCACGGCGAAAGGGGTTGGCGTTCAACTGCTCTATAACGGTACGCCTCTTACGCTAAATGCGCGTCTGCCGTTAAGTGTGGCCGCAGGCGGGCAGCAGGCGTTTCCATTAACAGCACGGTATTACCAGACGCAAACGATGGTTGAACCCGGCACCGCCAACGCGTCCGCAACCTTAAATTTGACCTACCAGTAAAGGGGATGTCGATGAATATACTGCGCACGGCAGCGCTCGGCGCCACATTTATCAGCTGTCATTTATTTGCGGCGGACAGTGTTAACGTCAACGTTACCGGAAATATTGTTGCCTCCCCCTGTATCTTTAACGGTGGGAATAACACTCTGGATATCAATCTCGGCAGTATTCAGGCATCCAATATGGCCACGCCGGGGTCGACATCCGATCCTGTGCCTTTTAGCCTGCCGTTTACCCGGTGTCCGGCAGGCACGCGCAACGTTACGGTCTCCTTTACCGGAAACCCCGACCCCATCGCGGGGGCGGATTATTACATGAACAGCGGCTCGGCCACGAACGTCGCGATTGCGATGAGCGAGGCCGCAACCGGTGCGTTAAAAGGCACGGGAACAAGCATTACGCAGACTATTGCGGCAGACAGAACCGTGACGATGGCCATGCAGGCGGTAGTCAAGTCCGTTACCGGCGGTGCGACGCCGGGGAGCATCAGTGCCGTCGTAGTCATGACGATGCAATACAACTGATCGGCTCGCGTTGTTTACTCCTGTTGATATGCAGATGTCGGTAATTGTTATGTTGAATATTCTGATTAAAGAACCAGATTCTTTTTTTAATAATGGCCTGCAATATTTTCTTGTGGATTTCTTCCTGCATAATTTCAGGCATAAAATTCATTTTGACACTGAGCTGACTTATGACAGCGTCAGCACCGCCGATATTATTATTCTCGCTTTATGTCCAGGGGAAACGCTGACCTGTATTCCCGAATTGAAAGCGCGAAAAAAAGGGATTCTGATTGGGCTGGTGGATGATGAACGGCGTTTTTCCGCATCTTCAACCTGTTTTGAGGACATGATATTCATCTCCCGCCGCGCCCCGCTTGACCAGGTTAGTGAGATGCTTTTTATTGCATGGTACCGTACACAACTGCCGGGATATCGCTGGCAGCACAAAGGCTGTTTCGAGTGTCAGCATAAAATTCTCTCGCCGCAGCAGATCAGCGTCACGGTGAATTTTTACAAAGGGTTATCGGTAGGGCAAATTGCTGATGTGCTCGGGACGAGTGATAAAACGGTATTTACGCATAAGTATTTGCTGATGCAAAAATTCGATCTGCGCAGTGATTATGAGCTTATGGCGCTGATTCACCGGATGGTCGAAAAAAATGCCTACCCGAACAAATTGCGTGACCATCTGATCGGTTACGACGGATAAGTGGAAGAGAGGGTGGAACCGTCGTCGTGAGTTGTCGGGTGGCGGTTACGCCACCCGATAGTTGTATCAGACATTCACCGCGCTAATCAGCCGCGACTTCATGGACTGATACGCCGACGCCGCAAAATCCTCCGCCCAGCGCTGGTCCTCAATCGCCTCCAGCTGCACCGCGCAGTACTTCGTTTCCGGCGTTTTGGAGATGGGGTCGAGGTTGTCCTGGGTCAGCTCGTTGCAGGCGCCAATCCACCACTGATAGGTCATATAGACGGCCCCGACGTTGATACGCTCGCTAATGCTGGCGCGGGTAATCACTTTGCCGCGACGCGAACGTACCCAGACCAGCTGACCCTCCTTGATACCCAGCTTTTCCGCATCGGCAGGGTGAATTTGCACCCGACCCGGCTCGTCGGCCAGGCTCTGCAGCGCGGCGCAGTTCCCGGTCATCGAGCGGCAGGAGTAGTGCCCAACCTCGCGTACCGTACAGAGCACCAGCGGAAAATCCGCATCCGGAGTTTCCGCCGGTGCGCGCCACGGTGCGGCGAAGAGCTGTCCCTTACCGGTTGGGGTGTCGAACTGATTGTCTTTGTACAGGTACGGCGTTCCCGGGTGGTCCAGCGTCGGGCACGGCCACTGCACGTGGCCCATCTCACCCATTTTTTCATACGTTACGCCGTAGAAGAGCGGGCACAGTTCGCGCATCTCATCCCAGATCTGCTGGTTGGAGTCATAATGCATCGGGTAGCCCATCTCGGTGGCGAGCAGGCTGATAATCTCCCAGTCGCGCTTCACGTTGCCGCTGGCCTCAATGGCTTTGCCAAAACGCTGGAAACCGCGATCGGCACAGGTAAAGACGCCGCCGTGCTCACCCCAGGAGGTGGCAGGCAGCAGAACGTCCGCCACTTCTGCCGTTTTGGTCATAAAGATGTCCTGAACCACGACAAAATCGAGCGCCTCAAAACCGCTGCGCACCAGGCCGAGGTCGGCCTCTGTCTGAAGCGGATCTTCCCCCATGATGTAGTAGGCCTTGACTTTGCCTTCCAGCGCCAGATGAGGCACCTCGGTAATGCGCGTCCCGACCCGATCGTCCATGTGTTTGACGTCAATCCCCCAGGCATCGGCGAACTTCTGCCTGACTGCCGGATCGGTCACATCCTGATAGCCGGGGAACATATTCGGCAGAACGCCCATATCGCAGGCGCCCTGGACGTTATTTTGACCGCGCACGGGCCCGACGCCAACGGCGGGTCGGCCCAGGTTACCTGTCAGCAGCGCCAGGCTGGAAAGCCCTTTGACCACATCCACAGCCTGACCAAACTGGGTCACGCCCATTCCCCACATCACGGTGGCAGTAGGGGCCGCCGCGAAGGTGCGCATTGCCTGACGAACGTCGCGGGCGGGAATGCCGGTAAGATGCTCGACCTTCTCCGGCGCATAATCTTTCACCGTCTGGCGGTAGGCCTCAAGCCCCTCCGTAAAGCGCGCCACGTAGCTTTTGTCGTAGAGCTCCTCTTCCAGCAGCACGTAGCCAAAGGCGTTCACCAGCGCCATGTTACTGCCGTTTTTCAGCTGCAGATGCTGGTCTGCGATGCGCGCCGTTTCAATGCGCCGCGGATCGCAGACGATAATTTTTGCGCCGTTTTCACGCGCTTTCAGCACGCGCCGGGCAACGATAGGGTGGGAGTCCGCGCAGTTATAGCCAAATACCAGCAGGCATTTTGAGTTTTCAATATCGTTGATAGAGTTACTCATTGCGCCGTTTCCAAGCGTTTCCTGTAAACCGGCCACGGAAGGGCCATGGCAGACGCGCGCGCAGCAGTCCACGTTGTTGGTGTTCAGCACCGCGCGGGCAAACTTTTGCATCACATAGTTTGTTTCATTGCCGGTTCCACGGGAGGAGCCGGTTGTCATGATTGAGCGCGGCCCGTGCTGCGCTTTAATGCTGCTTAGCCGGTGGGCGGTGTAGCGGATAGCCTCTTCCCAGGTAACGGGGGTGAACGCCTCGCCTTTGTGGTAGCGGATCATCGGCTGAGTCAGGCGCGGGGTGAGCAGTCGGGTATCGTTGAGGAAGTCCCAGCCGTAAAAGCCTTTCAGACACAGGGTGCCCTGGTTTGTGACGCCTTCTGCGCCTTCGGCACGGATGATACGGTTATTTTCAACGACAAGGTTTAGTTTACAGCCTGCACCGCAGTAGGGGCAGACGCTGGCGATCTTTTTCATCAATAACAGACCTGTTAAGAAATGAAGCAAAGTTGACTGGACAACCCAGTCCCGTAAGCAGAGGTAAGCAGGAACCGTGCCAGGTTGGCTTTGCCAGTTTTACAGGGTGTTACGCGGGAAAGGCGCGTGTCATCGTCAGACTGTTCGTCAGTTTTGACGATGACACGTTAGGAGGCGTTGAGCGCAGGAGCTTACAGATCGTCCATCGTGTAACCCACCACGATTTCCAGAGTCTTACGAATCACATCCGCCTGAACCACATCGTGGGTGGCTTCCAGCGTCTGAATGAGCCAGAGGATGATCGCCTTATTAGACAGATGACCTTCAGAGGCCAGAACACAGCGTACTGCAGTAGAAAAAACAGCGGACTCTTCAGCAAAACGATCGCCTGCGTGACGGAAATACTCCGACAGCGCACTGTCTAAAAAAGCAGAATGGTATTCGGGTTGAAGCTGAATATTTTGTCTCATTTGTTCTCACCGTAGCTGTTAAATTGCAGTCAATGTATTTTTTTGGGGTCGGACGGTTTTCCACTTCCAAATAACGGCACTACATTGTCTCTGTTATCGTTGAGAGGTCCCTCTCTGTTTGTTCGTCCTTGCGCGGTTCTGCGACGTGTAAAGGCGATGCTGTTTGAGCCGATGTCGGCAATCACCACCGCAAGTGTCTCCCGCCGCCGGGGATCCTTTTCATGTTCTTTCATGCTCCGCAGACGCTGCAGCAATCCTTCGGTTGTCACTGGCCCCCGCTCTTTCAGAAGAGAGAGAACGGCTTCACCGATAAGCTGGTCGATCAGTCGATCTGCGTCACTGCTATTCATCACGTTATCGTTCGAAGAGCAGACCAAGCAGCATGTGGTAATGCTCTTCCTCTTCCGGCCCCTCGGCCTTTTCGAGGCGGCTGAGCAGTTTGGTACAGAGCGATTTGCGATTAAGGTTTCGCCCGTCGCTGAGGATTTCGACAACCACCTGGCCCAGCGTCTCCTGTTGAGTAGGAAGCGCGGCCTTTTCGAAGTACTGTGCGATCGCTGCTGCGGAATCTGTGGCGTAACCTTTCTGCTGCATGTTTCGCTCCTGTAAAATTTTGTAATCACTAACGTTACAATTAAGGTATACATAATTTCCAAATCTGTACACTTAAAATGTACAGATTTTTAATGTTTTTTCGATATATTTTATAAATTACTTTAATTTCATATTGTTATGGTTGTTTAGTGAGACGGTAATGTTACAGGATATATTGTACAAAAAGGTCTGGCGCTGGTAAGTTGTACAGCACGGAAAAAAGTATCATTAACTGCCATAAACGGTTGAGATGTAAATTATTTGTCAGGCAATTAATGTGCTATAAAAGATCCTTATCCACCTTTTTTGTGGTCAAAACCCTAACCCCAGGAATCGCATGCTCACAACCATCATTTACCGCAGTCATATCTGCGAGGACGTTCCAGTGAAGGCGCTGGAAACAATGGTCGCTGCAGCAAATAGTAAAAATCGGCAATCCAACGTCACGGGGATCCTGCTTTTCAACGGCACACATTTTTTCCAGCTGCTTGAAGGGCCAGTGGAACACGTTTCTGCCATCTATGAGCAGATTTGCAGCGACCCGCGCCACCATAACGTGGTGGAGCTGATGCGCGATCACGGGCCTGTCCGACGCTTTGGCAACGCGGGCATGGAGCTTTTTGATTTGCGCCACTTCGACAGGGACGAAGTGCTGCAACAGGTGCTCAACAGGGGGACGACACGCTATCAGCTGACGTATAACGACCGTCCGCTGCAGTTTTTCCGCACCTTTGTCGAGGCCACGGAAAAAGCGAACTATTTTGAACTGCCGCCTGCGGATTCCTGGGAATTCGTTCGCGAGGAAACGCGTTTGTCTGCACAGCCCGAGGTGGTCGCGAAAGGGGCGGATTGCAGCTTTGCGTTCCAGCCGATAGTCGATCCGTTTATGCAGCAGGTCGTCTCCTGGGAGGCGCTTCTCCGCACGCCTGACGGCGGTGCGCCGGGAGATTACTTTGCCAATCTGCCGCGTGACGAGGTGTATGCCTCTGATTTACAGAGCAAGCAGGTGGCACTCTCCATGGCCAGCGCGCTGGGGCTACAGGATCAGACGTTGTCACTTAACCTGCTGCCCATGACGCTCGTCAACATTCCCAACGCCGTGGATTTCCTGCTCACCGCGATTGAAGCAAATGGGTTTGTACCCGAGCAAATCGTCGTGGAGTTCACTGAGAGCGAAGCCATTTCCCGTTTTGATGAATTCACGGATTCAGTGAGGCAGTTAAAAAGCGCGGGCATCAGCGTGACGATCGATCACTTTGGCGCCGGTTTTGCCGGGCTGCAGCTGCTGGCTCAGTTCCAGCCGGACAGAATTAAGATTAATCGCGATCTGGTCGCGAACGTGCATAAAAGTGGCCCCCGGCAGGCCATTATTCAGGCGATTATCAAATGCTGCTCCTCGCTTGAGATTCAGTTCTGCGCGGTGGGGGTAGAGAAGGCTGAAGAGTGGATGTGGCTGGAGTCCGCGGGGATTTCCCAGTTCCAGGGGCATCTTTTCGCCAGCCCGCGACATGGCGGTATTCCCGCGATTGCGTGGCCGGAGAAAAAGTTCGACTTCTGATGAAGTTGTACACAATTTGGTAGACTTCACTGTACGGGCGGCAAATTTTATACAACAATGTATTAACAGGTGGACGGAAAAGAAGCCCATTCACGCGTTCAAAATGCGGTCTTAGTTATACAAATGGTGTGTACAATCTGATAAGGTTGGTGTAGTTAGGTATGGAAGTTCTGAGCGTGAGGGAGTTAATGGCCTATTACAGTATCGGCGAAGTGGCCGAACGATGCGGTATCAACCCCGTTACGCTGCGTGCCTGGCAGCGCCGTTATGGATTGTTGAAGCCGCAGCGAAGCGAAGGGGGTCATCGTCAGTTTGACGATGAAGATATCCTGCGTATCGAAGAGATCAAGCGCCTGATGAAGAGCGGCGTCTCGGTCGGAAAAGTCAAAGCCTTGCTGGAAAACAAGGAAGTATTGACTCAGGGTAACTGGGTCTCGTTCCAGGAAGAGATGATGACCGTTCTGCGTTACGCCAGCCCGGCAAAGCTGCGCGCCAAAATCAGTGAATTCCGCCGCGATCACGCGATAGACGCGCTGATTGACAGCATTATCTCTCCTGTCCGTCAGCGAATGAATCAGGATCAAAACACCGTGCGTCACATGGCGAGCCTGTTTGACGGCGTACTGATCGAGTTCGCTATTGCAAGCCTAGCGGAGTCCCGCAAAAAAGCCGGTAAAGACGCGCTCCTGATTGGCTGGGAATGCGATGACCGCACCCACCTGTGGCTCGAAGCCGCGCGCTTATCGCAGAAAGGCTGGCACATTGACGTCCTGGCGGAACCTATTGATTCGCCGCGTCCTGAACTCTTCCCGGGGCAAAAAATCTTCGTCTGGACGGGGAAATCCCCAACGCCTCGCCAGCAGGAACAGCTCGACCACTGGCGTGAACAGGGTTTTGCTGTCTCATTTCATCACTGATCGTCAGAGGCCTTCAGGGCCTTTTTTTGTTTTTGTCATTTTCTGAGCAAAAGCTATCTCAAAAATAGGCATTTCCGATGCATATTTTACTTTTCTCCTCTCCGTCATAAATGCCGCGACGAAATGCATTATTTATCAATGCATTGAACAAATACATCCATCCTGACTACATCCTGGCATAGGGTCTATGCTTAATAAAAGTAGGCAAAAAGGGCGGTTTAGCCGAATGCCCCTGCTGACAGAGGGTTGAAGTGATAATCGTTATCACTAACATGGTGTTATGCCCTGATGGCTTATCAGATGAGGTGGACCTATGGAACTGCATTCAGAAACCTTTAATCCTGCCGATTTTGCCTGGCGCGGCTTAACGCTCACGCCAGCGGCGGCGGCACATATTCACGAGGTGGTGGCGAAAAAGCCCGAAATCCTCGGCGTGCGTTTGGGCGTCAAACAGACCGGTTGCGCGGGTTTTGGCTACGTGCTCGATACCGTCACCGAACCCGAGAAAGATGACCTGGTGTTCGAGACGGACGGCGCGAAACTGTACGTCGCGCTGCAGGCCATGCCGTTTATTGACGGCACCGAAGTGGACTACGTCCGCGAAGGCTTAAACCAGTTATTCAAATTTCATAACCCGAAAGCCCAGAATGAATGCGGCTGCGGCGAAAGCTTTGGGGTATAGGCGGTACTATGTCTCGTAATACTGAAGCAACGAGTGAAGTAAATACCTGGGGCGGTGGGCACCTCAACTATAAAGAGGGGTTCTTCACCCAGCTGCAGACCGACGAGCTGGCGAAAGGCATCAACGAAGATGTCGTGCGGGCGATCTCGGCGAAACGTAACGAGCCGGAGTGGATGCTGGAGTTCCGCCTGAGCGCCTTCCGCGCCTGGCTGGAGATGGAAGAGCCGCACTGGCTGAAAGCGCATTATGACAAGCTGAACTATCAGGATTACAGCTACTATTCTGCCCCGTCCTGCGGCAGCTGTGACGACACCTGCGCCTCGCAGCCCGGCGCGGTGCAGCAAACCGGCGCGGAGAACAGCTTCCTCAGCAAAGAGGTGGAAGAAGCCTTTAACCAGCTGGGCGTGCCCGTGCGTGAGGGCAAAGAGGTGGCGGTGGACGCCATTTTCGACTCCGTCTCGGTGGCGACCACCTACCGCGAGAAGCTGGCAGAGCAGGGGATCATTTTCTGCTCCTTCGGCGAAGCGATTCACGATCACCCGGAACTGGTGAAAAAGTACATTGGGACCGTGGTGCCCTCTAACGACAACTTCTTTGCGGCGCTCAACGCGGCGGTAGCCTCTGACGGCACCTTTATCTATGTGCCGAAAGGCGTGCGCTGTCCGATGGAGCTTTCGACCTATTTCCGCATCAATGCCGAAAAAACCGGTCAGTTCGAGCGCACGATACTGGTCGCGGATGAAGGCAGCTACGTCAGCTATATCGAAGGGTGCTCCGCCCCGGTTCGCGACAGCTATCAGCTACACGCGGCGGTGGTGGAGGTCATCATCCACAAAGACGCCGAGGTGAAATACTCCACGGTGCAAAACTGGTTCCCGGGCGACGGCAATACCGGCGGTATCCTGAACTTCGTCACCAAGCGCGCGCTGTGCGAAGGCGAAAACAGCAAGATGTCGTGGACCCAGTCAGAAACCGGCTCTGCCATCACCTGGAAATACCCGAGCTGCATTCTGCGCGGGGATAACTCCATCGGCGAGTTTTACTCGGTAGCGCTGACCAGCGGGCATCAGCAGGCCGATACCGGCACCAAGATGATCCATATCGGTAAAAACACCAAATCCACCATCATCTCGAAAGGGATTTCCGCCGGGCATAGCCAGAACAGCTATCGCGGGCTGGTGAAAATCATGCCGACGGCCACCAATGCGCGTAACTTCACCCAGTGTGACTCGATGCTGATCGGTGCCGACTGCGGGGCGCATACCTTCCCGTACGTCGAGTGCCGTAACAACACGGCCCAGCTGGAGCACGAGGCGACGACGTCGCGGATTGGGGAAGATCAGCTCTTCTACTGCCTGCAGCGCGGGATCAGCGAAGAAGACGCCATCTCGATGATCGTCAACGGCTTCTGTAAGGACGTGTTCTCTGAACTGCCGCTGGAATTTGCCGTTGAAGCCCAGAAACTCCTCGCCATTAGTCTTGAACACAGCGTCGGTTAAGGAAAGCACATGTTAAGCATTAAAGATTTACAGGTTAGCGTAGAAGACAAAGCCATCCTGCGTGGCCTCAATTTTGACGTCAAACCGGGTGAAGTCCACGCCATCATGGGGCCGAACGGTTCCGGGAAAAGTACGCTTTCTGCGACGCTGGCGGGGCGCGAAGATTATGAGGTGACCAACGGCTCGGTCGAGTTTAACGGCAAAAACCTGCTGGAGATGTCGCCGGAAGACCGCGCGGGAGAGGGCATCTTTATGGCCTTCCAGTACCCGGTCGAAATTCCGGGCGTCAGCAACCAGTTCTTCCTGCAGACGGCGCTGAATGCGGTGCGTAAGTATCGCGGCCTGGAGGCGCTGGACCGCTTCGACTTCCAGGACCTGATGGAAGAGAAGATCAAGCTGCTGAAAATGCCGGAGGATCTGCTGACCCGTTCGGTGAACGTTGGCTTCTCCGGCGGCGAGAAAAAGCGTAACGACATTCTGCAGATGGCGGTGCTGGAGCCCGAGCTGTGCATTCTGGATGAGACCGACTCCGGTCTGGATATCGACGCCCTGAAGATTGTCGCTGACGGCGTGAACTCCCTGCGCGACGGCAAGCGTTCGTTCATCATCGTCACTCACTACCAGCGCATTCTGGACTACATCAAGCCGGATTACGTTCACGTGCTTTACCAGGGACGTATTGTGAAATCCGGTGATTTCACGCTGGTTAAACAACTGGAGGAGCAGGGTTATGGCTGGCTTACCGAACAGCAGTAATGCACTCCAGCAGTGGCACAGGCTGTTTGAAGCCCAGGGCGGCACGCGCTCTGAGCAGGCGCAGCAGCATCTGCAGCAGATGCTGCGTCTCGGCTTGCCGACGCGTAAGCATGAGAACTGGAAGTACACCCCACTTGATGGCCTGCTGAACGCCGAGTTTGTGACCCGTCTGGCGGATCTCACGCCTGCGCAGCGTGATGCGCTGGCAGTGCGCGTGGATGCCGTGCGCATGGTGTTCGTCGACGGTGAGTTCCGTCCGGAACTGAGCGATGCTCTCCAGGCGAGCGGATTTGAGGTTGAGATAAACGACGAACGCCCGCCCCTGAGCGCCCCGGTTCAGCCTGAGGTGTTCCTGCACCTGACCGAGAGCCTGGCCCGCGGCGTGACGCACATCCGCGTGAAGCGTAACCAGCGTCCGGCCAAACCGCTGCTGCTGATGCACATCACCCAGGGGCTGGACGGCGACGAAATCAACACCGCGCACTATCGTCATCATCTTGAGCTGGCGGAGGGGGCGGAGGCCACGGTAATCGAACATTACGTCAGCCTCAACGACACCCGCCACTTTACCGGGTCGCGTCTGACAATGAACGTAGCCGCTAACGCGCAGCTTCACCATATCAAGCTGGCGTTTGAAAATGCGCAGAGCCACCACTTTGCCCATAACGATATCGTGCTGGGTCAGGATGCCGCAGCGTACAGCCATAGCTTCCTGCTCGGCGGGGCGGTGCTGCGCCACAACACCAGCACGCAGCTTAACGGTGAAAACACTACGCTGCGCATCAACAGCCTGGCGATGCCGGTTAAATCAGAGGTGTGCGACACGCGCACCTGGCTGGAGCACAACAGGGGCTACTGCAACAGCCGCCAGCTGCATAAAACCATCGTCAGCGACAGAGGCCGCGCGGTGTTTAACGGGCTGATTAACGTGGCCCAGCACGCCATTAAAACCGACGGGCAAATGACCAACAACAATCTGCTGTTAGGGCGCCTGGCGGAGGTGGACACCAAACCGCAGCTGGAGATCTACGCCGACGACGTGAAGTGCAGCCACGGTGCGACGGTCGGGCGGATCGACGACGAGCAGATGTTCTACCTGCGTTCCCGCGGTATCGACCAGCAGGCGGCGCAGAAAATGATTATCTATGCGTTTGCCGCCGAACTGACGGAAGCGCTGCACGATGGTCAGTTAAAACAGCAGGTGCTGGCGCGTATCGGTCAGCGTCTGCCTGGAGGCGAAGCATGAGTTTTCCCGTCGAGAAAGTACGGGCAGATTTCCCGGTTCTGACCCGTGAAGTGAACGGTCTGCCTCTGGCCTATCTGGACAGCGCGGCCAGCGCGCAGAAGCCGAATCAGGTGGTGGATGCGGAAGCCGAGTTTTATCGCCACGGCTACGCCGCCGTGCATCGCGGTATTCATACCCTGAGCGCCGAGGCGACCCAGCGTATGGAAAACGTGCGTACGCAACTGGCCGCTTTCCTCAATGCACGTTCGCCTGAAGAGCTGGTCTTCGTGCGCGGAACCACCGAAGGGATCAACCTTGTCGCTAACAGCTGGGGCAACGCGCAGGTCCACGCTGGGGATAACATCATCATCACCCAGATGGAGCACCACGCCAATATCGTGCCGTGGCAGATGCTCTGCGAGCGCGTTGGCGCGCAGCTGCGGGTGATCCCGCTGAATGCTGACGGGACGCTGCAGCTCGAGCAGCTTGACGCATTGCTCGACGATAAAACGCGGCTGGTGGCGGTCACCCAGGTCTCCAACGTGCTGGGGACGGAAAACCCGGTGGCAGAGATTGTCGAAAAGGCCCATCAGGCGGGCGCGAAGGTGCTGATTGACGGCGCTCAGGCGGTGATGCACCACGCGGTTGACGTCCAGGCGCTGGACTGCGATTTCTACGTGTTCTCGGGACACAAGCTCTACGGGCCGACGGGGATTGGCGTGCTGTATGTGAAAGAAGACATCCTGCAGGCGATGCCGCCGTGGGAAGGGGGCGGGTCGATGATCGCCACCGTAAGCCTGACGGAAGGCACCACCTACGCGCGCGCGCCGTGGCGTTTTGAGGCGGGTACGCCCAACACTGGCGGGATTATCGGGCTGGGGGCGGCGGTGTCCTACGTCTCCGCGATCGGCCTTGACAGCATTCAGGAGTACGAACAGCTGCTTATGCACTATGCGCTTGCCGAGCTTGCCAGCGTGCCGGATCTGACCCTCTACGGGCCTGCCGACCGGCAAGGGGTGATTGCGTTCAATCTTGGGAAACATCACGCCTATGACGTGGGTAGTTTCCTCGATAACTACGGCGTGGCGGTCCGTACCGGGCACCACTGCGCCATGCCGCTGATGGCGTTTTACCAGGTACCAGCAATGTGCCGCGCGTCGCTGGTGATGTACAACACAATGGAAGAGGTCGACAGGCTGGTGGCGGGGCTTAAGCGCATTCACCAACTCCTGGGCTAACGGAGAGGCGAAAGATGGCGGAACTGCCGGACAAAGATAAATTACTGCGCAACTTTGGGCGTTGCGCAAACTGGGAAGAGAAGTACCTTTATATCATCGAGCTGGGGCAGCGTCTGCCGCCGCTCGGTGAAGAGGCGCATACCCCGGAAAACAGTATTCAGGGCTGTCAAAGCCAGGTGTGGATTGTGATGGCGCAGTCGGATGACGGCACGATTGAACTGCACGGCGACAGCGATGCGGCAATTGTAAAAGGGCTTATTGCGGTCGTCTTTATTCTTTATCACCGGATGTCGGCGCAGGATATTGTCGCGTTCGACGTCCGTCCGTGGTTTGAAAAAATGGCCCTGACCCAACACCTCACCCCGTCCCGATCCCAGGGGCTGGAAGCGATGATTCGCGCGATCCGCGCCAAAGCTGCAATCCTTAGCTAGACTTACAGAACAGCATTCATTCTGTTTCGCGAGGTGGTTCCCGCCTCGCTGGTTTTTCAGCTTTCTGGCGTTCTGTCAGTGAATAAGGAATCTCAGCATGAAGCGCGCGTCTCTAATAACTCTATTACTCCTCAGTTCGCTCGGCGCACTTAATTCGGCCCGCGCGATGGACTATCCGTTGCCGCCCGCAGGCAGTCGTCTGATTGGGCAAAATCAAACCTACACGATACAGGAAGGGGATAATAAGCTGCAGACCATCGCCCGCCGGTTTAATACGGCGGCGCAGGTGATCCTGGAAACGAACAATACCATTGCGCCGGTAAACCCTGCGCCGGGAACCGTCATTACCATCCCGTCGCAGATGCTGCTGCCGGACACGCCGCGCGAGGGCATCGTGGTGAACCTCGCAGAGCTTCGGCTCTACTACTTCCCGCCGGGAGAAAACATCGTTCAGGTCTTCCCGCTCGGCATAGGACAGCTGGGGCTGGAAACACCGGTCACGACCACGCGCGTGAGCCAGAAAATCCCGAATCCCACCTGGACACCTACGCCGGGCATCAGAGCACGCTCTCTGGAGCAGGGAATTAAATTACCGCCGGTGGTACCTGCCGGGCCAAATAACCCTCTTGGACGCTTCGCACTGCGTTTAGGCGTGGGGAATGGGGAATATCTCATCCACGGCACCAGCGCGCCGGACAGCGTCGGCCTGCGGGTCAGCTCCGGCTGCATGCGGATGAATGCCCCGGACATCAAAGCCCTGTTCGAACAGGTGCGGGTTGGTACGCGGGTACAGATTATCAATGAACCCGTGAAGTTCGCCGTGGAGCCGGATGGTAAACGCTATATTGAAGTCCACCGTCCGCTGGCGCAGGTCGAGGGAGAAAACCCGCAGGTCTCGCCCATTAACCATTCTGCAGAGTTTGCGACCTTTGTTTCTCAGGCCGGAAGCGATAAGGCGCTGATTGAGAAAGCCCTGTCACGCCGCGCCGGGATCCCGGTTATCGTGTCGTCAGGCAGCGGCCCGTCAGCCAGCAATAGCGTGTTGTCGGTGCAGAACAGTCGGGTGTCCGCAGCGGTAGCGGAAGATGAAGGGGAGAAGGTGACGCAGTAGCCGTTTGTCGCAGGCAAAAAAAATGGCGCACGATGTGCGCCATTTTATTAACAGGTACTATTACTTACGGTATTTAGTAGCCTGGTTGTCCAGACGCTGGTTAGCGCGAGCTGCGTCGTCTTTAGCAGCCTGAACGTCGGAACGCATTGCGTTCACGTCGTTGCTCAGCTGGTCAACTTTAGCGTTCAGAGTCTGAACGTCAGAAGACAGCTGATCGATTTTAGCGTTGCTGGAGCAACCAGCCAGCAGAGTAGAACCCAGGATTACCGCGCCCAGTACCAGTTTAGTACGATTCATTATTAATACCCTCTAGATTGAGTTAATCTCCATGTAGCGTTACAAGTATTACACAAAGTTTTTTGGGTTGAGAATATTTTTTTGATGGGAATACACCTATTTTTGATCGTTCGCTCAAAGAAGCATCGAATCAGCCCTTTTCGGGCAAAAATCTATGTAAAAAAAGACATTTATCATCGGATTCATCTTAGATAATTCGCAATTAAATAGAGAAACCCGATTTGCAATTTGAATGACTTTGGCTAATGCCAGGAATAAAAAAAGCGCCCGGAGGGCGCTTTTTATCAAAATTAATTCGTTCGGGAATTATTACAGCACGTGAACAGATGCGGTATTGGTCGTTCCGCTTGGAACCAGCGCGCCAGAAACCATGACCACAACGTCACCTTTCTGTGCCAGACCGCGATCAACCAGCTCCAGCGCCACTTCTTTACCCAGACGATAGAAATCATCCGTAGACGCGATCTCTTTCACCAGGTGAGGGATCACGCCTTTGCTCAGCACCAGCTGACGGGCAGTGGTTTCGTTGGTGGTCAGCGCCAGGATAGTCGCATCCGGGAAGTATTTACGCACCGCGCGAGCTGATTTACCGCCCTGGGTGGCCACTACGATCAGTGGTGCTTCCAGTTTCTCAGCCGTTTCTACTGCACCGCGGCATACCGCTTCGGTGATGCGCAGCTTGCGGCTGTCGTTGTTGTAGTCCAGACGGCTTTTCATTACGCGGTCGGTACGTTCGCAGATGGTGGCCATGATGGACACCGCTTCCAGCGGATATTTACCTTTTGCGGATTCGCCGGACAGCATAACGGCATCAGTACCGTCGAGGATGGCGTTTGCCACGTCGCCTGCTTCTGCGCGGGTTGGGCGTGGGTTTTTGATCATGGAGTCCAGCATCTGCGTTGCGGTGATTACCACTTTACGCGCGCGAACACATTTCTCGATCATCATCTTCTGCGCGAAGATCACTTCTTCAACCGGGATTTCTACGCCCAGGTCGCCACGTGCAACCATGATGCCGTCAGACGCTTCGAGGATTTCGTCGAAGTTGTTCAGGCCTTCCTGGTTTTCAATTTTGGAGATGATCTGGATCTTCTCGCCGCCGTGCGCTTTCAGGTGCTCACGAATTTCAACCACGTCGGAACGTTTACGGATGAAGGAAGCGGCAACGAAGTCAACGCCTTGCTCGCAACCGAAGATCAGGTCTTGCTTGTCTTTTTCAGCCAGGGCTGGCAGCGCGATGGAAACGCCCGGCAGGTTAACGCCTTTGTTTTCGCCCAGGTCGCCGTTGTTCAGCACTTTACAGATAACCTTGTTACCTTCGATAGCGGTGACTTCCATACCGATCAGACCATCGTCTACCAGTACGGTGTTACCGACGGACAGATCGCTGGTGAAGCCTTCATAGGTCACTGCAACGATTTCGCTGTTGCCGACAACGGATTTGTCGGTAGTGAAGGTGAAGGTCTGGCCCGCTTTCAGAGAGACGTCGTTACCGCCTTCCAGTTTGATGGTACGGATTTCTGGACCTTTGGTATCCAGCAGGATCGCGGCTTTTTTACCGGTCTTGCTCATCACGTTGCGCAAGTTCTGGATACGCTGACCGTGTTCTGCATAGTCACCGTGGGAGAAGTTCAGACGCATCACGTTCATGCCGGCGTCCAGCATTTTGGTCAGCATCTCTTCAGATTCGGTTTTCGGGCCGATAGTACAAACAATTTTCGTCTTTTTCATGACAGTCTTAGTCTTTAAGTTGGGAAGGATATGGAAATCTCGCTCCGGGGGCGCACCGCCGCGGAGTCAAACCTGTGTTGCAAAAGAGTATATGACACGCACTAAGGATAGGAGACATCAAATGAGCGTGCAGAAGAAAGTGTGCCTGAGTGACAGCCCAACGAAGGAGAGGAGAAGTTGTACGTTGTTTTTTGTATTCCAAGCGCTGAAACCATTCACCAGGGATTAGGCGCGCATTATACGCTGATTTTAAGATAAAAGGAAAATGGAAACGGTGTTTCAGAAATAATCGGTGCAGTTTCACATAATATTGTTATCAAGGCGTTAAGCCATGATGACAAGTTATGGCGGCAGGTGATTGACCTGCCGCGTTTTGCTTATTTTTGCAGCGCCTGGCTGAGGTCGGCAATCAGGTCTTTCGGATCTTCAATCCCGACTGACAGCCGGATCAGCTGCGGCACAATGCCGTTTGCCAGCCGTTGCTCAAGCGGAATCGAGGCGTGGGTCATGCTGTAAGGCTGGCTCACCAGACTTTCCACACCGCCGAGGCTCTCCGCGAGGGTGAACAGCTTCAGGTTGCGAATCACCTCGGTGGCGCGTTGCGCATCGCCTTTTACCACGACGGAAATCATCCCACCGGGCAGGGCCATCTGCGTGCGGGCAAGCTGATACTGTGGATGCGATTCCAGGCCGGGATAGAACACCTTTTCGACCAGAGGATGTTGATCCAGCCATTGCGCAATCGCCAGCGCGTTGGTGCTGTGCTTTTCTACCCTCAACGCCAGCGTGCGAATACCGCGCAGCGTCAGGAAGCTGCTGAACGGATCCAGGACGCCGCCCACCGCGTTTTGCAGATAGCCCAGCTTATCCGCCAGTTCCCTGTTGTCCCCGACAATCGCCAGCCCGGCCACCACGTCAGAGTGGCCGTTCAGGTATTTGGTGGCGGAGTGCACCACGATATCGAAACCCGACTCCAGCGGACGGTGGATCACCGGCGACGCGAAGGTGTTATCCGCCACGCTGATGACGTTATGACGACGGGCGATCGCCGCAATCGCCGCCAGATCCGCCAGCTTCAGCAGCGGGTTAGTTGGCGTTTCGACCCACACCATGCGGGTATCCGGGCGAATGGCGGCCTCAAGCCCGGCTAAGTCGTCCGGTTTAACCCAGCTGACCTGCAGGCCGGTGCTGCGCTTGCGCACGTTTTCAATCAGGCGGTACGTCCCGCCGTAAACGTCATCAATGGCGACAATATGGCTGTCTTTGTCCAGCAGTTCGAGCACCGTGGAGATGGCCGCCAGGCCGGAGGCAAAGGCGTAGCCGCGCGTGCCGCTTTCCAGTTCGGCGATGGCGGTTTCCAGCGCGTGGCGGGTGGGGTTACCGCTGCGGGAATACTCATAGCCGGTATGCTCGCCGGGTGATGGTTGCGCAAACGTTGAGGTGGCGTAAATCGGCGGCATGACGGCACCGTGCTGGTCGTTGAACTCGCCGCTGTGGACGCTCAGGGTTGCCAGGTTTTTCATCATCTATTCCTTTATTGCTGTAGACGGTTGCGCCATGCGGTCAGCACGTCGCTGCGCGTAATCAGACCGAGAAAACGGTCATTGTCATTAATCACGGCCACCAGACCGCGGTCGAAGATGGCGTTCAGGGCGCTTTCCGGGGCGTGTTTGTCGAGGAACTCCACCTGACGCGTCATGGCTGCCGTCACCGGAAGCGCGAAGCGATCGCCGTCGCCGCCGATGTGCCGCAGGAGATCCCACTCGTCGATAATGCCCACCACCTTGCCGTTCTCCAGCACCGGCAGCTGGGAGATGTCATACAGGCGCATGCGCGCCAGGACGGTGGAAAGCGTGTCGTCCGGGGCGGCGGTAACGGTGGCGCCTTCATCGTGGCGCAGGGCGATGTAGTCCGAGAGATCGCCGGCCTGAGGGCGCGTGATGAGCCCTTGCTGACGCATCCAGTCATCGTTGAACATCTTCGAGAGATACTTATTGCCGCTATCGCAGGCGAAGGTCACCACGCGCTTCGGCGTGCTCTGCGCCTGGCAATATTTCAGCGCAGCCGCCAGCAGCGTACCGCTGGAGGAGCCCGCCAGAATACCTTCCGTTTTCAGCAGATCGCGCGCGGTGGTGAAGGCCTCGCGGTCGGTGATGCGCCAGGCGCGATTCACCCCTTCAATGTGGGCCAGCGGCGGAATAAAGTCTTCGCCAATACCCTCAACCAGCCAGGAGCCCGCGTCGTGATAGCGTCCGGTTTCCACCTGGTCGGCCAGCACCGATCCGGCCGGGTCAGCCAGGATAAACTCCGTGTGCGGAGAGTGCTCGGCGAACCACGCCTGCAGGCCGCCCAGCGTACCGCCTGAGCCGACGCCCACCACGATGGCGTCGATCTGGCCGTCAAGCTGTTCGTACAGTTCAGGTGCCGTGGTGGTGCGGTGCGCCAGCGGGTTGGCTTCGTTATTGAACTGGTCGATGTAAAACGCGCCGGGCAGCTCATTGGCCAGGCGCTGGGCGTAATCCTGGTAATAGGCGGGGTGGCCCTTGTTAACGTCGGAGCGGGTCAGCACCACCTGGGCACCCAGCGCGCGCAGGTGGAAAATCTTCTCGCGGCTCATTTTGTCCGGCACCACCAGGATCAGCGAGTAGCCTTTCTGGGCGGCGATCAGCGCCAGACCGAGACCGGTATTCCCCGCCGTTGCCTCAATAATCGTGCCGCCCGGCTGCAGCTGGCCGGTACGCTCCGCTTCGTTAATCATCGACAGCGCAACGCGATCCTTAATAGAGCCGCCCGGATTCTGGTTTTCCAGCTTCAGGAACAGCGAGCAGGGACCGGTATCAAGCTTGTGCAGCTGGATAAGCGGGGTACGGCCAATCAGTTCAGTGACGGAGTGATAAATCGTCATGATGTTTTCCTTTCTGGATGTCATGACGGGATGATAGGGCGGCGAAATTTTCTCAATAAAGAACCATTCACTGCTCTTTAGAACAGAAAAGAATATAAATGCCATTTTTGGAAGTCAGGACAGCAAGACGTAAAGTTGTCTGGATGTGAGGATGGCTATATCGGCATGAAATGCTGTAAAAATGACCGTTTTTTGCGGGCATCTACCGGCAGATATGCATCCGGCAGATAATCATTGCTGAAATTGGTCTAAATGCTTCCCACCCTGTAAATCCGCTGTTTATTTCTTAAAGTTATAACAAATTCTTTTTTGTTCATTTGAAAGCTGATAACGCCTGTTTACTATCGTTTGGACATCCATACTGCTAAACAGCCATGCGCGAAACGGATAAAGAATAAGAATGATTGTACTCAGGAATATTTCGAAGGTTTTTGACAACGGAAAGGTCGCGCTGACTGCCGTTGATAACGTCAATTTGACGATAGAGCAGGGACAGATTTACGGAATTATTGGCTACAGCGGAGCCGGGAAAAGCACGCTGATCCGTCTGCTGAACGGCCTGGAAAAACCCAGCGCCGGAAGCGTCACCATTAACGGGCAGGACATCTCTGCTGCGAAGGGGGAAGCGCTGCGCCAGGCGCGCCTGAAAATCAGCATGGTGTTCCAGCACTTCAACCTGCTGTGGTCGCGCACGGTAAACGAAAACATTGCTTTCTCCATGCAGATCGCCGGAGTACCTAAAGCAAAAATCACCGCCCGCGTCGCGGAACTGGTGGAGTTGGTAGGGCTGAAGGGGCGCGAGAATGCGTACCCGTCCCAGCTGAGCGGCGGGCAAAAGCAGCGCGTGGGCATTGCGCGCGCTTTGGCTAACAGCCCTGACGTGCTGCTCTGCGATGAGGCCACGTCCGCGCTCGACCCGCAGACCACCGATCAGATCCTCGATCTGCTGCTGGATATTAACCGCCGCTTCAGGCTGACCATCGTGCTGATCACCCACGAGATGCACGTGGTGCGCAAAATCTGCGACCGCGTGGCGGTGATGGAGAACGGTAAAGTCGTGGAAGAGGGCGACGTGCTGAGCGTCTTTACCCATCCGCAGCAGCCGATTACGCAGCAGTTTGTCCGTCAGGTAAGCCAGTACGCTGAGGAAGAAACCTTCAATACCGAACTGGCAAACGATCTGGAAGGCACGGTCATCAGGCTGACCTTTACCGGGCACAGCACCCATAAGCCGATCGTGGGTGAGCTGACCCTGCGCTACGGCCTGCCGTTTAACATCCTGCACGGAAAAATGACGCAAACCGCCCACGGCGTGTTTGGCCAGCTCTGGGTACATGTAGTGGCATCCGATGAACAACTGAACAATATCCTCGCCGACCTGAAGCACAGCGATATTGAAGGCGAGGTGATTAAACATGGCTGAGAATCTCTTTCCGCATCTGAAGTGGGATCAGCTCTGGGCGGCGACGCTGGAGACGCTGTACATGACCGCGCTGTCCGGCGTGGCGACCTTTGTGCTGGGTATCGTGCTGGGGCTGGCGCTGTTTTTAACCGCGCGCGGCGGATTGTTCCACAACCGCACGGTCTATAGCGTCATTTCGATTGTGGTGAACGTGTTCCGCTCCATTCCGTTCATCATTTTGATCGTCCTGCTGATCCCGTTCACCAAGACCGTCGTCGGCACCATTCTTGGCGCCAACGCGGCGCTGCCGGCGCTGATTGTGGGCGCGGCACCGTTCTACGCGCGCCTGGTGGAAATCGCCCTGCGTGAAGTGGATAAAGGCGTCATCGAAGCAACGCGCTCGATGGGCGCACGACTGAGCACGTTAGTGTTTCGGGTTTTACTGCCGGAATCATCACCCGCACTGGTATCGGGTATTACGGTGACGCTGATTGCGCTGGTGAGCTATAGCGCAATGGCGGGGGTGATTGGCGCCGGTGGTTTGGGAAATCTGGCTTATCTGGAAGGATTCCAGCGCAACCATGGTGACGTCACGCTGGTGGCAACGGTGACCATTTTAATCATCGTTTTCATTATCCAGTTCTGCGGCGATGTCATTACTTCACTGTTAGATAAACGCTAATAAATACACACAGGAACCACATCATGAAAAAGACACTGACACTGATCGCCGCCGCAACCCTGAGCGCCCTGAGCTTCGCCTCCTGGGCCGACACCCTGACCGTGGGCGCATCCAACACGCCGCACGCCGAAATTCTGGAGCAGGCAAAGCCGATTCTGGCGAAGCAGGGTATCGACCTGGAGATTAAACCGTTCCAGGACTACATTCTGCCGAACACCGCGCTGGCGGGTCATGACATCGACGCGAACTATTTCCAGCATATCCCTTACCTGAACAGCGTGCTGAAAGATCATGCGGGCGATAAAGACTACGATTTTGTCAGTGCGGGTGCGATCCACATTGAGCCAATCGGCATCTACTCCAAAAAATACAAGTCGCTGAAGGACCTGCCGGAAGGTGGCAAGATCATCATGCGTGACGCGGTTTCTGAAGAGGGGCGCATTCTCTCCATCTTCGAGAAAGAGGGCGTGATTAAGCTAAAGCCGGGCATCGACAAAGTGACCGCGCGCATCAGCGACATCGTTGAGAACCCGAAAAAGCTGAAGTTCACGCCGAACGTGGAAGCCTCTCTGCTGCCGCAGATGTACAACAACAACGAAGGTGATGCGGTGGTGATCAACGCCAACTACGCGATTGACGCGGGTCTGGATCCGGTTCACGACCCGATTGCGGTAGAGAGCGGTGAAAATAACCCGTACGCCAACATCATTACCGTGCATCGCGGTGACGAGAAGAAGAAAGATATCGTTGCGCTGGTGAACGTGCTGCACTCGAAAGAGATTCAGGACTGGATCCGCACCAAGTACAAAGGCGCGGTCATCCCAGTAAACAACTAATTTACTGATTTTACAGATGAAGCCCGGCAAGTCTCTCGCCGGGCTTCTTTTTTGTATCCGGCAGGAGAATCATTTAAGCTCAACGTTTAAAAGGCAATGGAGTGATGACGATGGGTAACGTGACCAAAGATGAAGCGCTGTATCAGGAGATGTGCCGGGTGGTCGGGAAGGTGGTGCTTGAGATGCGTGATTTAGGGCAGGAGCCGAAGCATATTGTCATTGCCGGAGTCCTGCGTACCGCGCTGGCGAACCAGCGCGTTAAGCGCAGTGAACTGACAACTGAAGCGATGGAAACGGTGGTTAAAGCGCTGGCCGGGTAATGCGCCAGCGTTTCGCAAGCTGTTCGAGCGAGCAGCAGAGCAGGTAGTAGACCACGCCCGTAAAGATAAAAATGGCCGCCGGGTAGATTTGCACCCGGTTGTTGACCTGTCCCGCCACCGTGGTCAGCTCAGGAACGTTCACGATAAACGCCAGCGACGTATCCTTCAGCAGGCTGATAAATATCCCCACCAGCGACGGCAGAATATTCCTCAGCGCCTGCGGCAGCAGCACGCGCCACAGGGTTTGCTGCGTGCTGAAGCCCTGAGACAGGGCGGCCTCGTACTGCCCGGACGGTAGCGCATTAAGTCCGGCCAGCACCGAATGCATTACGGTTGCCGCGGTAAACCAGGCCAGGGCCAGCGTGACGGTCAGCGCCCCCGGCAGATCGCCTCCGGTCATAAGCGGCAGGAGATACCACATCCAGAAAATCACGAAGATGAGCGGGATACCGCGAATCAACTCTGCCCACAAAAAGAGGGCCTTTCGCACCAGCCCGGTAAAGCGCCAGGCCAGACACGCGAGCACTATGCCACCGGGCAGAGCGATGACGGCGGCCCCAACCGCCATCATCAACGAGAGCAGTACGCCCCCCGGTTCACCCGTTGCCGCGCGTCCCCACAGCAGGTAATCGAGGTTATCGGTGATGACGTTAAGTCCGGCAATCATGTTTCTCACTCCCTGAGGTGACGACGATCGGGCGCTTACGTTTCGCTTGAGGTCCGACGCGAACCAGCACCATCCCCATCGCCAGACCGGTCAGGAGATAGAGTGCGGTACCGAGGGTAAAGGCCTCCAGCGCGTGCGCGTTATAGCTCTCGATCTGCCTGACCTGATAGGTCAGCTCGGCAAAGCCAATTCCGCTGGCGAGCGACGAGAGCTTCATCAGATTCAGGTACTGGCCCACAACCGGCTGCCAGGCGTTGGCCAGCCCCTGCGGCAGAAGGATGTAACGAAACAGACGCCACGCGGAGAAACCCTGGGCGAGCGCCGCCTCCCGCTGTCCGGCCGGAACAGAACGCAATCCCGATTCCACTTCTTCAATTAAAAACGCCGAGGTAAAAACGCCCAACCCCCAGGCAGAACATAAAAATTCGGGCGTAAACCACCAGACGTCACCGGGCAGAATTGACCAGCTGTGATCCGCGTTCACCGCGTCGCGGAACGCCTGCGGCAGTCCGTTCCAGGCGGCAAAATACCAGAACAGCAGCTGCACCAGCAGCGGCGTATTGCGAAAAAGCGACACCCAGCCGCTGACGACCGCGTTCCCGAGGCGTCCGCCGGAAAGGCGCAGAAGCATAAAGAGCAGTGCGAGCAGGCTGGCCAGCAGCATCCCGGCAAGCGTTACCCACAGGGTGGTGAGGAATCCGGAGAGTATCCACTGCAGAGGCTGTCCGGTCAGTACCCCCTGCCAGTCGAGCGCGGGCATTACAGCTGCTCCTGGTGCAGCGGGTTGAGCACCTTTTGCAGGAACCGCTGCGCGCGCGGATGCGAGGGCTGGCTGAAAAACTGCGCCGGTGGCGCGGTTTCCAGAATTTGCCCGCCGTCGATAAACACAATCCGGTCGGCAATTTCCCGGGCAAACTGCATCTCGTGGGTCACCACGATCATCGTGATCCCGCTGTGGGCGAGGGCTTTCATCACGTACAGCACTTCACCAATCATCTCCGGATCCAGCGCGGAGGTGGGTTCATCGAACAGGATGATTTGCGGTGAAGAGGCCAGGGCGCGGGCAATCGCGACGCGCTGCTGCTGTCCACCGGAAAGCTCTGCCGGGAAATGGTGGGCTTTTTCCCGCATCCCGACTTTCTCGAGCAATGCCAGCGCGCGCTCATGGGCAGGCTGCGGCTTCCAGCCGTGAACGTGCTCCAGCGCCAGGGTGATGTTCTGGCTGGCGGTAAGATGGGCGTAAAGATTGAACTGCTGGAACACAAACCCCACGCGGCTGCGCAGCTGACGCAGCCCGGTACCGGAGAGCTTTCCTGTCGGCTTGTTGTCGACCAGAATCTCCCCGCCGCTCAGGGCTTCAAGCTGGTTGATGAGACGAATCAGGGTGGATTTACCGGAACCCGAAGGACCGAGGATGGCGACCACTTCACCGGGCGTAATGGTGAGGTTAATGTCGTTTAAAACCTGATGGTCACCGTAGCGTTTGTCCACATGACGAAACTCGACGCTAGCCTGTTCCAGATGTGAAAAATCCGCGGCACCGGCCGCGGAGTGTGAAAATAAACCTGAGAGCATATTACTTAGCTTCTATCTTAAAGGCGCGAGGCTGTGGAGCTGGGGTGCCTGGACCAAACCAGACGTCGTAGATTTTTGCCGCCTGGCCGTTCTTCTCGAGATTGACCAGCTCGTCGTTGACGGCCTTCAGCAGCGCCGTTTCACCTTTTTTCACCCCTACGCCAATCTCTTCTTTACTGAGCAGATCGGGCAGGATTTTGAAGTTCGCTTTGTCCGGCGCCTGCGCCAGCAGACCGGCCAGAATGGTGCTGTCCTGGGTAATGGCCTGCACGTTGCCGTTGCGCAGTGCCGTCAGCGCCAGGGGAATATCGTCATACGAGAGCACGCGTGACTGCGGGAAACGCTGGTGCAGCGCCTGCTCGCCCGTCGTTCCTTTGACCGCGCCAATACGCGCCCGGCTGTAGTCATCAAGCTTGTCCGGGGACTTAGCCGGGACCAGGAACTGCTGGCCGGTGACAAAGTAAGGCGTCGAGAAATCAATCACCTGCGCGCGTTCCGGGGTGATAGTGATATCCGCCACGATCAGGTCTGCTTTACCGGACTGCAGCAGCGGAATGCGGTTAGCCGGATTGGTGGCAACCAGTTCAAGCTTCACGCCGAGCGATTTTGCCAGCGCTTTGGCGAAATCCACGTCATAGCCCACGATCTCGTGCGTTTTTGCATCAATAGAGCCAAACGGCGGGTTGGCGTCAAAGGTGGCCACTTTCACCACCCCTGCGGCCTTAATATCGGCCAGCTGATCGGCCTGCGCCTGCGCTGAAAGCAGGCTGCCCGCCGCCAGTAATCCCAGAACCCATGTCCGTTTGGTAAACCCTTTCATGTTTGCTGCCATAGTCATTCGCCATCCCATTGTTTTTGTTTTACCCCGCTACGCTCCCATAAGCGAAAGCTATCGCCAAATAAGAAATCGTTCTTTGCTATGAGCAAAAAAGCATTAGTGAACAAGGTGTTAATGAAGAGTGAAAAGAACGGGAGGCTATTTGCAAATCCTGCACATCGACAGTGGATTTTGGTATTTCCCCCGCGCGAGGTTTGGGTGTTTAACTTAAGGCAGACACGGCGAGAGAGGGTAAGACGATGAAAAAGTGGATCAGCACGTTACGGCGGTTTTTTGCGACCCGACCAGTGAATGCGGAGAACAGCGCGCAACGTGTTCTTGAGTCAATACTGCCTGTCGCCAGCCTGTATGGCGTGGACGTTGCCAACATTGACCCGGAGTGGTTCCATGATAAAACGTCACGCTGAACTGCGCCGCACGCGCGAAACGTACTGGAACGAGGTGTGCGTGACGTTTAACGAGTGAAATAAAAAAGCACCGGTTTCCCGGTGCTTTTTTATTAGATCTTGCAGGCGTCGCCGCAGTCGTCGTCGGCGACAATCGCCTGCGCTTTTTTGTCTGCATCGTCCAGACGTTCCGCATTACGCTCTTCGGCTTCATCCAGACCGTTAAAGACTAAGTTATCGAGATCAATATCCATGTGGCACCTGCTCTGTTCAGTTTTTGATACTGGCACAGTATAGGGTAAAAAACGCCAGCAATGTACCTCGCAGCACATAAGGATAATCCCTGCCATACTCAGTGCTTTATCGCTGAGGAGCGCTCATGATTACACTCTGTAAAACCTGTGGCACCGCCTACGATACGCAGCCGGACAGTTGCCCAATTTGCGAGGACGAGCGCCAGTATGTGCCCGCAACGGGCCAGGCGTGGACCGATCTCGACACCGTCACCGCCACGCATACCAACAAATGGCAGCAGCTGGAGCCGCGGCTGTTTGGGATCAAAACGGTGCCAGCGTTTGCGATCAACCAGCGGGCGCTGCTCCTGCAAACGCCCCACGGGAATATTCTCTGGGACTGCATCGCCAACCTCGACCCTGCAACCAAAACGCTCATTACCGCCCTCGGCGGCATCAGCGCAATTGCGATTTCACATCCGCACTATTACACCACGATGCAGGAGTGGGCGGCGGCGTTTGATGCGCCGGTGTACCTGCACGCCAGCGACAGAGAGTGGGTCATGCGCGACAGCCCGGCGATTCATTTCTGGGATGGCGATGCGCTGGAGATTTTCCCGTCGGTCACCCTGCTGCGTCTGGGCGGGCATTTTGCCGGTGGAACGGTGCTGCACTGGCAGGAGGGGGATGGGGTGTTGCTGGTGGGCGATATTCTGCAGGTGACGCCGGGTAAAGACGCCGTCTCGTTTATGTGGAGCTATCCGAATTATCTTCCGCTGCCGGCCCGCACCGTGGCGTCGGTGGTGAGTCATCTCGAAGGCAAAACCTTTGAACGTCTTTACGGCGCGTTTGAAGGACAGAACATCCAGGCCAGTGCGGACGAGATTGTGCAGCGGTCGGGCCAGAAATATATTGCTTGTCTGAAGTAAACCACGATGGGTAAACTTTACGAGTGTGATCGCGATCATACCTAAACTAAAACAGATAAAAGAGACATTGCTATGCAACATATCATTGAAGGTTTTCTCAGCTTTCAAAAAGAGATTTTCCCGCAACGTAAAGAACTCTTCCGCAGTTTAGCGTCCAGCCAGAATCCCAAAGCGCTGTTCATCTCATGCTCCGACAGCCGTCTGGTCCCGGAACTGGTCACCCAGCAAGAGCCAGGACAACTCTTTGTCATTCGTAATGCTGGCAACATTGTGCCGCCGTTCGGACCGGAGCCTGGCGGTGTGTCAGCCACCATCGAATACGCCGTGGTGGCGCTGGGCGTCACGGATATCGTGATTTGTGGTCACTCCAACTGTGGCGCGATGAAGGCGATTGCCGATAACGCGAACCTGGAGCCGATGCCTGCTGTGTCACACTGGCTGCGCTATTCCGACGCGGCGAAAGCCGTGGTTGAGAAGAAAACCTGGGATAAGCCGATCGATAAGGTCAATGCGATGGTGCAGGAGAACGTGTTTGCGCAGCTGAGCAACATTAAGACCCACCCGTCCGTTGCGGTGGGCCTGCGTAATAATTCCATCCGACTGCACGGCTGGGTGTACGACATTGAAAGCGGCAAAATCCTCGCGCTGGATAAAGAGACGAAAACCTTCGTTTCGCTGTCTGAAAACCCGGAAGTCTTCTTCGAGTAATCAGCAACAGCAGGGCATGGAAGCCCTGTCAGTTCTCAATATACGGTAATCTCCGCCGCGATCCTGACGCGGGTTTTTCCGCCGCCTTCGCCATTGCTTCCGCAATCTCTGCACACTCCGCCAGCCCCTGAACGAAGGGACGATCGTGCATCAGCCACGGTATCGCGCCGAAGGCGATGCGCCCGCGAACGGTGTCAGGCGCTTTTAAGGTGTAATCCTCGCCGATGTCGGGTATCTCTTCGCCCGTGGCTTCCAGCTGCTTGCGCAGCGTCGGAAAGGGCAGGTCTTTCGTTTTGAGCGGCTTTTGCCCGCGCGCATCAATAAAAACGTCGAAACGGTAAACGGTCTCTTGTGTGGTGATTACCGTTCGATCGCTGCCGACATCCAGCGTGTAATCGTCACCGAGCGTCGCCACGCTGATGATGCCGGCTTCGCGAAGCGCGAGCAGCCTGCGGATAGACTGCGGAGGAATGGCCGCATAGTTGTCGATAAATACGCGGGCGAGGCCTTGCTTAAAGCGCTCTCTGTCCCGTTCGTTGAGGTGGGGAACAATCTCCTGAACCACCTCATGCAGCCGAAGCACGGTATAGCGCCAGGCTACGGTGCGCCGCTCGCGTTTGTTCCGCTCAACCTCGTTGAGATTTTCTTCCGCCCAGGTAAAGGGGCCGTGCCGTTTACGATCCTCAAACCAGGCCTCACGGATGCTGTCCGCGTTCTGCTTATGCAGCGATATTTTCTCGCTCCACGTCGGGTCAGCGAGCTGAAGCTCTTTCACCATCAGGGTAAATATACGGTCGAGCAGGCCATCCGATCCTTTGGCAATCTCGCTTTCAGCCGCGCGTTCGGTCAGTACCGACAGCGGTTCGTAGGGGATAGGGCAGTAAAAATCGGCTTCCGGCAGAATGCCCGTCCGGGACATCAGGACAATGTTTAATGCCTCGCTGCCCTTATCCAGCACGAATTTATCGTCTCGAAACGCGCCGTGCTGCATCACTACCGCCATGGCCGCGTCGAGACCGCTTAACGATGTCCCCATAATACCGACGCGGCAGGGAGGAATCCTGGCGTCCATCAGTCCGGACCAGGGGCTTGGGAAGAACGTGCGCGTGGCCTCCTCCTCATCTGGCCAGACGTGGCCGGTGGCGATAACCGCCAGGTCGAATTGATCGGGCAAGACGCTGCCGTTTACGGAAAGCGTAACGCCGGCTGTCGCTGGAATGATGTCGGTGACCTTCGCAGATTCATGGACATCAACGTTGAATCCCCGCTTTTTTGCCTCTTTAACGATGGAGAGAAAGCTGTCGCGGAAATACTCGCCCAACAAGAGCCTGGGCAGGAACTGTCTGTCATGCAGGCGGGCTTTATCAACCCTGAAACGCGCAAGATGAGCGTCACTCTGTTCCTTGAGCCAGTCGAGGTAGGTCATAAAAATGGGCGGGATTTCAATGCTCGCAATGTTCGCCAGCATCAGCCGGGAATTATCGTCATCGTTATAGGGCATGCCCACGCCAGCGTCTTCGGCTTGTTCAAAGATGGAAACTGAGAGCGGGGTGCTGTTTTTAAGGAGATGATAAAAAGTATAAATCCCTGTGGGGCCGGAGCCGATAATCGCGATTTTCTTCATCGACGGTCTTCCTGTTTTTTTTCCATAAGAAAAGCGTAGCAGGAGAACAATGATGAAAATAAGGGATTAGGAAAAATCAGGATATCAGAAGAGGATTTGCACCATTCCAAGACTGAAATGGTGCGTCCGAGTGGACTCGAACCACCGACCCCCACCATGTCAAGGTGGTGCTCTAACCAACTGAGCTACGGACGCAGAATGGTGCGTTCAATTGGACTCGAACCAACGACCCCCACCATGTCAAGGTGGTGCTCTAACCAACTGAGCTATGAACGCAACGTGTTGTCGGTGACAACGGGGACGAATATTAGCGGCACAGCATCGAGGTGGCAAGAGGGAAAATGCATTTTTCTCTCTGATTTCACGCGATTGCTTCATTACCGCGCAAAGTGAAGAGAAAGTAGCCGCCGGGTGGCGGCTACTGCGTCGTTAACGTGCCGCGCGCTGCAAAATGACCGTTGACGGCTGGCGTTGCAGGAAGCGCATTCGCATCATCATCATAATCGCTGCCGACGTCAGGCCGATGATAAAGCCCATCCAGAACCCTGCCGGGCCCATGCGCTCAACCACTAAATCAGTCAGAGCCAGAATATAGCCACACGGCAGGCCTAGCACCCAGTAGGCGATGAAGGTGATAAAGAAGATCGAACGCGTGTCTTTGTATCCGCGCAGCACGCCGCTGCCAATCACCTGGATGGAGTCAGAAATCTGGTAAATTGCGGCCAGCAGCATCAGGTGCGAGGCCAGCGCGACCACTTCCGGGTTGTCGTTATAGAGCAGGGCAATCTGCTCGCGTAACGCAACGGTAAAAAGTGCCGTACAGGCAGCCATACAAACACCCACGCCTAACCCCGTCCGGGCGGCCGTTTGCGCATCCAGGGTTGAGCCCTGTCCCAGGCGGAAGCCCACGCGAATTGTTACCGCCGCGGCCAGCGACATCGGCAGGACGAACATCAGAGAGCTGAAGTTCAGCGCAATCTGGTGCCCGGCCACGTTCACAATGCCCAGCGGGGAGACCAGCAGGGCGACCACGGCAAACAGGGTCACCTCAAAGAACAGCGCCAGGGCAATCGGCAACCCTAACTGCACCAGACGCGTCATGATGCTCCAGTCCGGCGTGCTAAATCTGTTCTCGTTGCGAATATCGCGCATGGAACGGGCGCGTTTTACAAAGACGATCATCGAGAAGAACATCACCCAGTAAACGGCTGCCGTCGCCACGCCGCAGCCGACGCCCCCCAGTTCGGGCATCCCGAAATGACCGTAAATAAAGACATAGTTCACCGGAATGTTGACCAGCAAACCGATAAAGCCCATCACCATCCCGGGCTTGGTTTTCGCCAGGCCTTCGCACTGGTTACGCGCCACCTGGAAAAAGAGGTAGCCAGGGGCACCCCAGAGCAGGGCGCGCAGATAGCCCACGGCTTTATCAGCCAGTGCCGGGTCAATGTTATGCATAGCGCGAATAATATGACCCGCATTCCAGAGCACGACCATGATCAGCAGGGAGACAAACCCTGCCAGCCAGAAACCCTGACGGACCTGATGGGCAATGCGCTCGCGACGACCCGAGCCATTGAGCTGAGCGATAACAGGCGTGAGCGCGAGCAGCAGACCGTGGCCGAACAGGATGGCCGGAAGCCAGATTGACGTGCCGATAGCTACGGCCGCCATATCGGTGGCGCTATAGCCACCTGCCATTACCGTATCCACAAATCCCATTGCGGTCTGGGCCACTTGCGCGACGATCACTGGTATAGCCAGTGCCAATAGCTGGCGCGCTTCATTCATGTACTTCTGCACGTGAACACCTTTATTTTGTAGTTATTTGAGCGAGTAAAAAAGCCGCCGAAACGGGCAGCAAGAAGAAAATGCAGGGGGGTGCCAGCTATTGTAGCGGGCTTTAGCTATTTATCTAGTGAAAAAATCGCCAGAAAATGCGCTCTGCTGGCAACCTCTTTTTCCAACTGTTATTGTGGTGGGATTAAACGGTGTCACCACCGTCCGGAAAAAACAGGAGTTGTAAGCATGTTTACTGGCATTGTGCAGGGCACCGCCAAAGTGGTGTCCATTGATGAAAAACCTAATTTCCGTACTCACGTAGTTGAGCTGCCGGAATATATGCTTGAGGGCATTGAAACCGGTGCGTCAATTGCCCATAACGGCTGCTGCCTGACCGTTACCGAGATTAACGGCAACCAGATTAGCTTTGATTTAATGAAAGAGACGCTGCGCATCACCAACCTGGGCGAGCTGGCGGTGGGAGATACCGTCAACGTTGAGCGGGCGGCCAAGTTCAGCGATGAGATTGGCGGCCACCTGATGTCCGGGCACATTATGACCACCGCTGAAGTGGCAAAAATCGTGACCTCGGAAAATAACCGTCAAATCTGGTTTAAAATGCAGGATCCCTCATTAATGAAATACATCCTCTATAAAGGATTTATTGGCATTGATGGGATTAGCCTGACGGTGGGGGAAGTAACGCCAACGCGTTTTTGCGTGCATTTAATTCCCGAAACGCTGCAGCGCACCACGCTGGGTGCGAAAAAACTGGGGCATCGCGTGAATATCGAAATCGATCCGCAAACCCAGGCGGTGGTGGATACGGTTGAGCGCGTGCTGGCCGCAAAAGAAGCCGCAATAATAAAGACCGCCGCAGAAGAAGAATAAAAAATAACCCCGGGCTTCCGGGGTTATTTTTTAGCGTGCGACACGGAGTCCGTGTTCAATCCCACGGCTGAAGACCACCTGCCAGAGCTGAATATCCCGTGCGCGAAACGCTCCCGCGCAGGCATTCAGATAATAGCTAAACATCCGCCTGAATCGTTCAGAATAGTTGTCCGCAATCTCAGGCCAGGTCTCCTGGAAACGCGCATGCCATGCCATCAACGTGGTGTCGTAATCCGCGCCAAAGTTATGCCAGTCTTCCATCACGAAATGGGGTTCACTGGCGTTGGCAATCTGGCGGACGGACGGTAAACAGCCATTCGGAAAGATGTATTTGTTGATCCACGGATCGACGTTATTGTCGGTCCGCTTAGAGCCGATGGTGTGCAGCAGGAAGATGCCGTCCGGTTTCAGATTACGATCCACCACCTCAAAATAGGTAGCGTAGTTTTTCGGCCCGACGTGCTCGAACATGCCGACGGAAACGATCCGGTCAAACTGTTCGTTCAGGTCACGGTAATCCTGCAGCCGGATATCGACATCAAGGCCCTGGCAGCGCTCCCGCGCCATTTTTTGCTGTTCCGCTGAAATTGTCACGCCGACGACGCTGACGCCGTAGTGCTTCGCCATAAAATACGCCAGCCCGCCCCAGCCACAGCCGATATCCAGCACGCGCATACCGGGCTGCAGCTGCAGCTTCTCGCTAATCAGACGCAGCTTAGCCTGCTGAGCCTCTTCAAGCGTCGAGGCCTCTTTCCAGTAGGCGCAGGAGTATTGCATGAAAGGGTCCAGCATACGGCTGAACAGGTCATTGCCAAGATCGTAGTGTTCTTTGCCAACGATCCACGCGCGTTTTTTACTTTGCAGATTGAACAGTCGGGCAGAGGCGACACGCAGGGTGTCTTTCAGATTGCGAGGGAGTTGATTTTCAAGACCGGCACGCAGCACGCTGGCGAAAAAGGTATCCAGACGTTCGCACTCCCACCAGCCGTCCATATAGCTTTCTCCCAGGCCTAACGATCCCTCCCGCAGCACGCGTTTAAAAAAGTCGGGATGTTTAACCTGAGGATCGGATGGTGATGATCCATTGATAGTGATGCCTGCTCGACCTAACAGTTCACTGACGATCCGGGACCAGTTATCGTCCGGAACGCTGACTTCTTCTATACACGATGAACTCATAGCTTCTCCATCACCCTACTGTGATCAGAACCTTAAAACAGCGTAGACGCTTTTTTTGGTTTGTGAGAAATCTCACGGTAAATACCGCGAGGCTAATATCCGACGTAGAACAGAGGAAGGGAGATAACCCTTGCCGAAATGCCTTCCATGGTAAAACGGGAGCGCTCCGGCTCCCGTTAACACTTAATATTTATCGTATTTAATCGAACCAAATTTAGTATAGGCCTCAAAATTTGGTGATTCAATAGAAAATTCTTAGCAACCTAATCACTGAAAATTAACATGATTTCCGGCGCGATTATGCATGTGACGTTTCAGCCTGAGCGCGGTTAGCCTGCTCACGCTGCGCGGAGGCCTGCATGCGATAGCCCATCACCGCCAGCGCAACGGTCACCAGCATCACGCTGGTGGTGGTCAGGAGCGGCGTAGCAATCAGCGCAGAGACCACCAGACTTGCCAGGAAGCACAGCCCCAGCTGCAGGGTGTTCTGCAGCGCGGCGGCGCGGCCCGTCGCCTGCGGGAAGGGGCGCAGCGCCTGGGCCACAACAATCGGGTAAATCGCCCCGTTCGCGACGGCCATCACGCAGAATGGGATCAAAATTTCGGCCAGACCGGCACCCGGAATAAAGCCAACGGCCCAGGTCCCAATGACGCTCAGCGCATACAGCACCAGCAGCCATGGCAGCATCTGCTGACCTTCCCACTTTTGCAGCGCCGCGCGACAGCCGTACCCGCCCACCAGGAACGCAATGGTCTGCGGAACATAGCTCAGGCCGATGGCTGCCGGGCTGTAGCCCATATCATGCAGAATGAACGGCGAGCCGGTGAGCCACGCGAAGAAGCTTGCCGAGCAGGCGGCATAGATCAGGACATTACCGCGATACGCTGTGGTGCTGAGCAGGGAAGTGAAGGTAATCGGCTTCGCGTCAGCATGGGCTTCTTTTTTATGCGCGGGCTTGAGGGCGAACGCCGGCAGCATCAGTACCAGGGTAATGGCAAACAGCGTGGCGAAGATGGCCTGCCAGTCGAAATGCGCGAGGATCCAGCTGCCCAGCAGAGGGGCGAGGGCTGGTGAGAGACCTACCAGCGGCATAATGGTGGCGAAAATACGGTTAGTGCGGTTAGCCGGGTAATAGTCGGTGACCAGCGCCTGCCAGGTCACGGCCGCGGCACAGACGCCCACGGCCTGAATAAAACGCAGCACCAGCAGCCAGGTGGCATCACGTACCCATAACATCCCCAGGCAGCCCACGGCAAAAATGGCCAGGCCCAGCAGCAGTACCGGTTTACGACCAAAGCGATCCGAGAGCGGTCCCCAGAGCAGCTGTGCGAAAGCAAAACCGGCGAGGAACAAACTCAGGCTGGCGCTGATAGCGGCAGCGGGGGTTTGCAGATCTTCCTGCATGGCGGCAAACGCCGGCAGGTACATATCGGTGGCCAAAAAGCCCAGCACGCTTAAGCCGCCGAGCCAGACTAAAAAACCGTTCCTGGGTTGCATTATTTTATTCTCCTGAGGAGGCAGGTATACATTGGCGCTGAGTGTAGGGAGTGCAAAGCCGCTTGTGAAACGCTAATATTTGGCGGGTGCATTCAAATTTTTTGCAGGCAGAAAATGTGGTCAGATTATTCTCTTGAAGTGGTCGATGCTGTCGCGCGTAACGGCAGCTTTAGTGGTGCAGCGCAGGAGCTGCACCGCGTCCCTTCGGCAATCAGCTACACGGTGCGTCAGCTGGAGGAGTGGCTGGCGGTTCCGCTGTTTGAACGGCGGCATCGTGATGTGGAATTAACGCCCGCAGGCGCGTGGTTTTTGAAGGAAGGGCGTTCTGTTATCAAAAAAATGCAGATCACCCGCGAACAGTGTCAGCAGATCGCTAACGGCTGGCGGGGACATCTTTCCATCGCGGTGGATAACATCGTTAAGCCGGAACGCACCCGGCAGATGATCGTCGACTTCTATCGTCATTTCTCTGACGTCGAACTGCGGGTTTCGCAGGAGGTGTTCAACGGCGTCTGGGATGCGCTGGCGGACGGCAGGGCAGAGATGGCGATCGGGGCCACGCAGGCGATCCCGGTCGGGGGACGTTACGCCTTTCGCGATATGGGAATGCTGAGCTGGAAGTGCGTGGTGGCAAGCGATCATCCGCTGGCGGCGATGGAAGGGCCGCTGAGCGATGACACGCTGCGCAACTGGCCGTCGCTGGTGCTGGAGGATACGTCCCGTTCATTGCCCAAGCGTATCACCTGGCTTCTGGACAACCAGCGGCGGGTGGTGGCCCCTGACTGGGAATCGTCGGCAACGTGCCTCAGTGCCGGGCTGTGCGTCGCGATGGTGCCCGTTCATTTTGCGCGTCCGCGCATCGATACCGGAGAATGGGTTGAACTGACGCTGGATAATCCGTTCCCGGATGCGGCCTGCTGCCTCACCTGGCAGCAAAATGATGTCTCGCCTGCGATGGCCTGGCTGCTGGATTATCTGGGAGACAGCGAAACGCTGAACCGGGAATGGTTACGGGGGCCAGCATAGCTGGCCCCCGTAAAGCGATTAACGACGGTAGTCGCGGAACGGACCATCCGCAACGGAACGGCGTTCGATAAGACGCGGGTGAACTTCAATGGACTGCGACTCTTCACGCTTGTTGACGATCCTGTCCATCAGCATATTGAAGGCCGTTTCGCCCAGCGAATCTTTCGGCTGGTGAATGGTGGTCAATGCTGGCGTGAAGAAACGCGCGTTACGCACGTTGTCATACCCGATCACGGAAATATCCTGCGGGACGCGCAGGCCCAGCTCGTCGGCGGCGCAGAGCGCGCCCATTGCCATGATGTCACCTCCGCAGAACACGGCGGTTGGACGGTGCGGCTGGGAGACAATCTGCTGCATCGCGCGGTATCCCGACTCCGGCTCAAAGTCGCCCTGCACAATCCAGTTTTCCGGCACGTTGATCAGCGCTTCTTCCATCGCTTTCATAAAACCAGCCAGACGGCCCGCGCCGGTGTTGCGCTCCAGCGGACCGGGGATCACGCCAATCTCTCGGTGACCGCGTTCGATCAGATAACGACCGGCCATATAGCCGCCTTCAAAGGCGTTGTCGATAACTGAATCGGTGAAGTCAGCGCGTGCTTCGCCCCAGTCCATCACTACCATCGGAATATGGCGATACTCTTCCAGCATGGACAGCACGGACTCCGGATACTCGGAACACATTACCAGCAGGCCATCAACGCGCTTTTGCGCCATCATTGACAGGTAGGCGCGCTGTTTTTCAATGCTGTTCCACGCGTTGCCCAGAATCAGGGTATAGCCTTTCTGGAAGCAGTTTTTCTCAACCGCTTCAATGATCTCGGCAAAATAGGCCGCTTCACTGCTGGTCGCCAGCAATCCAATGGACTTGGTGTGATTAACCTTGAGGCTACGCGCAACCGCACTTGGCGAATAGTGCAGCTCTTTGATTGCTGCCCAGACGGCATTGCGCGTCTCTTCCGCCACAAAGCGGGTTTTGTTAATTACATGTGATACGGTTGTAGTGGAAACGTTTGCGCGTTTTGCTACGTCTTTAATTGTTGCCATTAAATGTCACTCCAGACCATATCCTAAGCTCCTGAAAAACCTGAAGGTAAACGTTTGCCTTCTCTCACCCTTATCTCGCAATCTTGAATTGCGGCACGCCGGGAAAACGACACGGGACGTCAGGAGGGGGTCAATGGCCGGTACGCTAATAAATTTAGCGTGGAATTTTGTCCTATCTTGATGAAAAGGGGAAGAGGTAAAGTGGTTATCAGTATAAATCCAGGAAGATTTTTGATGTAATCTGTGCAAAAATGAGCAAGCTCACTTTTCGTGGGGGGATTAAAAGGAGAAAAATTGATGAGTACCGATCTGAAGTTTTCGTTGTTCACCACCATTGTTGTGCTGGCTCTGATTGTCGCGGCCGGTCTGACGGCTGCGCTGCACTGATTTACGCGGAGGGAGAGCCTTCTCCCCCCCGACTCCCCCGGATTGTTACTTCTCTGGCAAAAATCTTTTGCCATTTTGTTAACTTCTCATTTTTTGTGATTGATGTCATGCTTTCCACTTCTTTGTTCTGTGTCACCACATGACACGGCATCCGGAGTTGACGCATGAAAATCAATTTTCCCCTGCTGGCCCTGGCGATTGGCGCTTTTGGGATTGGCACCACTGAATTCTCCCCGATGGGGTTACTGCCTGTTATAGCCCGGGGCGTAGATGTCTCTATCCCTGCGGCAGGGATGTTAATTAGCGCCTATGCTATCGGCGTGATGGTCGGGGCGCCGCTGATGACGCTTCTGCTTTCGCACCGCGCGCGACGCAGTGCGCTGATTTTCCTGATGGCGATCTTCACCCTGGGCAACGTGCTTTCGGCCATTGCGCCGGACTACACCACATTGATGCTGTCCCGTATTCTGACCAGCCTTAACCACGGCGCGTTCTTTGGGCTGGGGTCGGTCGTGGCTGCCAGCGTGGTGCCAAAACATAAGCAGGCGAGCGCCGTGGCAACCATGTTTATGGGGCTAACGATTGCCAACATCGGCGGGGTCCCTGCGGCAACCTGGCTGGGAGAAGCGATCGGGTGGCGTATGTCCTTCCTGGCGACCGCCGGGCTGGGCGTGATTGCGATGGTAGCGCTGTTCTTCTCTCTGCCGAAAGGCAGCGCCGGAGAACGTCCGGAAGTGCGTAAAGAGCTGGCGGTGCTGATGCGCCCGCAGGTGCTTTCCGCGCTGCTTACCACCGTTCTCGGGGCAGGGGCGATGTTTACTCTCTACACCTACATTTCACCGGTATTGCATGACATCACCCACGCAACGCCTCTCTTTGTGACCGCGATGCTGGTGCTGATTGGCGTGGGCTTCTCGATTGGCAACTATCTCGGCGGGAAATTTGCCGACCGTTCCGTGAGCGGGACGCTGAAGGGCTTCTTAACCCTGCTGATTGTCATCATGGTTGCCATTCCGTGGCTGGCGCGTAATGAGTTCGGGGCCGCGATTGCGATGGTCGTCTGGGGTGCCGCGACCTTTGCCGTGGTGCCGCCATTGCAGATGCGCGTGATGCGCGTCGCGCATGAAGCGCCGGGACTTTCATCTTCCGTGAATATCGGTGCGTTTAACCTGGGTAATGCCCTGGGCGCCGCGGCCGGTGGGGCCGTGATTTCCGGTGGTCTGGGATACAGCTTTGTGCCGGTGATGGGGGCGATTATTGCCGCGCTCGGCCTGCTGCTGGTGATGATGTCGGGTCGTAAACAGCCTGAAGCAGCCTGCGCTGCGGAATAAACCAAAAACGCAGAAGGGCGAACCCTTCTGCGTGTCTCTTACGCGGCGAAGTTCTTCGCGACAAAGTCCCAGTTAACCAGTGCCCAGAAGTGCTCCAGGTAGTTCGGGCGCGCGTTGCGGTAATCAATGTAGTAAGCGTGTTCCCACACGTCCACGGTCATCAGCGGCTTAGCGCTGGTGGTCAGCGGGGTGCCCGCGTTAGAAGTGGACACGATAGCCAGTTTGCCATCCGCCTCTTTCACCAGCCACGTCCAGCCAGAACCGAAGTTCTTGATGGCGGCATCGGTAAATTTCGCTTTGAAATCTGCGAAGCTGCCAAATGCGGCGTTGATAGCGGTAGCCAGTTCACCGGCAGGTTCACCGCCGGCATTCGGTGCCAGGCAGTGCCAGTAGAAGGTGTGGTTCCACACCTGAGCGGCGTTGTTAAAGACGCCACCCTCAGAGCTGCGGACGATCTCTTCCAGCGTTTTGCCTTCGAAATCGGTGCCCTTGATCAGGTTGTTCAGGTTGGTGACGTACGTCTGGTGATGCTTGCCGTAATGATATTCCAGGGTTTCCGCAGAAATGTGCGGTGCCAGGGCGTCTTTTGCATACGGTAGTGCAGGTAATTCGAACGACATTGCTTCTCTCCTTATTGTATTTTGCGTTGCCAATAACCACACAGACAACATGGACAGGATAGCAAATTGAAAGGGTATGCAAAAGAGGAACTTACCCCGCCACGGATGTGGCAGGGCAGGGGTTAGCGAATGGTTTTCGGCGTCATCACGCGACGCGCGCCGACGTAGTGGCGTACCCAGTAGTCTTCGCTGAGAGAGGTGATCTGAATATCCTGGCCGCTACGCGGTGACTGGATGAATTTCCCGTTGCCGACATAGACGCCGACGTGGTCAGCCGTGCCGCGACCCTGAGTGCGGAAGAATACCAGATCGCCGTTTTCAAGCTCACCGCGGTCAACCGGTGAGGCATCGCGCAGGTGGTACATCTCATTGGCGGTGCGAGGAATGCGGAATTTGACCAGATCTTTATAGGCGTAATAGACGAGGCCGCTGCAGTCAAACCCGGTTCGCGGCGAGCTGCCCCCCCAGTGATAAGGTTTGCCAATCTGCCCCATCAGCTTGTTCATCGCGGTTTTTTGCGCTTTCTGTACACGCACTTTATGCACTTCCGCTATTTTCGTGACCTTCGTGCATTTCGCCTTGTGGCCTTTACGCGTGATGCATTTTTCAGTAACGAGGTTAGCGGCGGTTTGCGAAGCTTTACTTTTAGCGGAGTGGGCAGTGCGGGAAGGTTTTGTTTTCGTCTTGCTGGAAGCGGTCTGTTTCGTCTGAGCCGGTGTTTTTTTCTTGTCGTTCTTAGCGGTGGTTTTTTTCTTACGTTCTGTGGCTTTCACCAGATGGTTTTTTTGTACAGCAGAATGCCGCGCCTGCTGAGAGGCGTCTGCCACTGGCGTGAAAGTGAGTGAAGTAAACAGTAAAGCACAGAGCGTGATCGAGATTTTATTTATCCGCGCCACTGGGCAGTCCCCTGATAAATGCAGGTCATCAATAATACCCGCGTGTGATTTACAAAGCCCGTCGATTCTAATCTATAAAAACCCAGAAAGTTAATAGCATTTTTCAATCTACAATCCTGTTTCGTTAGCAAGTGCAAAAAAATTCATCGTTCTGTCGCACATTTGCCCACTCCCTAAGCAAAACCCTGACCGCCGCAGGGGTAAACACCATTTGCAATGCAACTTTCCGTGACTCGGGGTAGAATGTATAAACGTGACAAAAATGTTATTTTCCGATGCCAGTCTGACCCGCTACAATGTCAGACGAATGCCGTAACAGAAGTTAAAGGAAGCAAGACATGAGCACCACTATTGAAAAAATCCAGCGCCAGATCGCTGAAAACCCGATTCTGCTGTATATGAAAGGTTCTCCGAAGCTGCCAAGCTGCGGCTTCTCCGCACAAGCGGTTCAGGCGCTGTCAGCCTGTGGTGAGCGTTTTGCTTACGTTGATATCCTGCAGAACCCGGACATCCGCGCTGAGCTGCCTAAGTACGCTAACTGGCCGACTTTCCCGCAGCTGTGGGTTGACGGTGAACTGGTTGGCGGCTGCGATATCCTTATTGAAATGTATCAGCGCGGCGAACTGCAGCAGCTGATCAAAGAGACGGCGGCGAAGTACAAAACTGAAGAGCCGGACGCAGAGTAATTTTCTGCGCAAATAAAAAAGCGACCCGCTTAGTGTGGTCGCTTTTTTTTTGCCGGGTGGCGCTGCGCTTACCCGGCCTACGATTGGCGATCGGCTTCATCACCCATCGGCAGCGGCCAGCCGCCCAGACGCTTCCACCGGTTGACGATCTCACAGAACAGCTCTGCGGTGCGCTCGGTGTCGTATAAAGCGGAGTGCGCCTGCGTGCCGTCAAACTCAATTCCTGCGGTGATACAGGCCTTTGATAACACCGTTTGTCCCAGGGCCAGGCCGCTCAGTGCGGCGGTGTCGAAGGTCACAAAAGGATGGAAGGGGTTGCGTTTAAGCGCGGCGCGCTCGGCGGCGGCCATGGTAAAGCTGTGATCGAAAGTGGCGTTATGGGCCACCATGATGGCGCGGCTGCAGTTACTCTCTTTCATGCCTTTACGCACCATTTTAAAAATGGCGTGCAGCGCATCATATTCACTGACTGCACCACGCAGCGGGTTATGCGGATCGATACCGTTAAACGCCAGCGCTTCCGGCTGTAAGTTTGCCCCTTCAAAAGGTTCAACGTGGAAATGCAGCGTGGTGTCCGGTGTAAGCCAGCCCTGTTCATCCATCTTCAGCGTGATGGCGGCAATTTCAAGCAGCGCATCGGTTTTAGCGTTAAATCCGGCTGTTTCTACGTCTATAACAACGGGATAAAAACCACGAAAACGGTCGCACAGACCGCTAAATTGAGCGTTATCGGACATCAGGGTCTCTTACAAGGGGAAAAAGCAGAGCGCATTATGGCAAATTTTGGAGGGTGATGCAGTAAAACTACGGGCGCATGTTGCGCCCTGAGGGATCAGTTGCCCAGACCGCGACCCGCGTCTTTGGCTTCAATCAGCTCGATTTTGTAACCGTCCGGATCTTCCACGAACGCAATCACGGTGGTGCCGCCTTTTACCGGGCCCGCTTCGCGCGTAACGTTACCGCCGTTGCTGCGAATGCGCTCACACGCTTCAGCCGCGTTGTCCACTTCCAGCGCGATGTGGCCGTAGGCGGTGCCCAGCTCATAGCTGTCTACGCCCCAGTTGTAGGTCAGTTCGATCACCGCTTCATCCGTTTCAGGGCCGTAACCCACGAACGCCAGCGAGTATTTGTATTCCGGGTTTTCGCTGGTGCGCAGCAGCGTCATGCCCAGTACGTTAGTGTAGAAATCAATGGAACGTTGCAGATCGCCAACGCGCAGCATGGTGTGAAGTAGGCGCATAATTTCCTCATTAACCAATGGAATAGACTGTCTTTTTGAACAGAAACGATGTTTTAGTATAGCGGCGAAGTATCGCCGCTATCAATGAACAACGGCGAGATTACAGAGAAGGGTAGTCGGTGTAGCCTTCCGCGCCGCCGCCGTAGAAGCTTTCCGGGCGCTGCGGGTTCAGGGCCGCTTTTTTCTGCAGGCGGGCAACCAGATCCGGGTTGGCGATGTAGTCGCGGCCAAACGCGACGGCATCAATCAGCCCTTTGCCGATCAGGTCTTCGGCTTTCTCCGGGGTATAGGCCCCCGCACCGATGATCACCCCGTGGAAACGCTCGCGCACTTTCTGACGGAAAGCGTCCGTGTAAGGCTTGCCGCCAGCCCAGTCCGGCTCGGACATGTGCAGATAAGCGATGCCACGTTTAGCCAGCTCTTCGATCAGGTACAGGGCATCGGCTTCTTCGTTCGGACCGTTGTCGACGTTCTGGAAAGAACCGATTGGGGAGACGCGGATCCCGATACGATCCGGGCTCCACTCCTGGCATACGGCATCAACCACTTCCAGCACCAGGCGAGCGCGGTTTTCGACGCTGCCGCCGTACTGGTCGGTGCGATGGTTGGACGACGGTGACAGGAACTGGTGCAGCAGGTAGCCATGGGCGGAGTGCAGCTCAATCAGGTCAAAACCGGCTTCACGGGCGTTGGCTACGGCCTGGCGGAAGTCGTTCACGATACCCGGAATTTCATCCAGCTCGAGCGCGCGAGGCATAGAGGTATCCACGCGGATCGCATTGCCATTTTCATCACGCAGGGACGTACGGGTATTTGCACTCAGGGCGGAAGCGGAGACCGGTGCCTGGCCGCCAGGCTGAATGCTGCTGTGAGAGATACGACCGGTATGCCACAGCTGGACCGCAATGCGACCTTCTTCAGCGTGAACGCCCGCGGTGATTTTCTGCCATGCGGCGATTTGCTCCGGGCTGTGAAGGCCCGGCGCACCGGCGTAACCCTTCGCCTGAGCAGAGATCTGCGTGGCTTCGGTGATGATCAGGCCAGAGCTTGCGCGCTGACGATAGTATTCACCCATCAGTGGGGTTGGGATGTCGCCCGGCTCAATGCTGCGCAGACGGGTAAGCGGAGCCATAAACACGCGGTTTGGCGCAGTGACGGCACCCACTTTCAGTGGGGTAAATAATTTTTCAGCTGACATAAAGACTCCTGAGTAGACCAGTCGACTAGTAGTTGGGTAAATAAAAACGCCTGCTAAATGCCAGGCGCAGTAATGCTGTTTTTCACATGTGCCAGCGCGCTTTCCAGCGGCACGGCACTGCGCGAAATTTTTGCCTGCAGGTTAGCGCCTAGCCAGAGCGCATATAATACCTGCGCCTGGGTTAACGGCTCGCCGAAAAAGGCCAGCGTTTTTTCATCGCGGCCTTTCTCCAGCGCCTCGGCCAGCAGAGCGATAACGCCGCGGGCACCTTTATCCATCGCCGTGCGCATATCTTCAGAGAGATCGCACACTTCTGCAGACAGCTTAACGGTCAGGCAACCGCTGATAATGCCCTGCTGACAGAACTGGTTCAGCGTTTCCTGATAGTAGTTCAGAACACGATCCCGGTAGTTACCTTCACCCGACGCAAAGTGGGTCGCCAGACGCTGGTGGTAGCCAGCATAATGACGCTCCAGCATCGCCACGCCGAAGGCCTCTTTGGACCGAAAGTAGTGGTAAAACGACCCCTTCGGTACCTCAGCGGTTTTTAAAAGCTCGCTCAACCCCATACCGGTGAACCCGCGATGCATGCAAAGCTGCTCGCCGGTCGCCAGTAAATGTTCGCGGGTATCGTGTTCAGTATTTCTGCTCATGACCGCACTCTAATAGACCGTTCGGTCTAATGCAAGCAAGTTTACTGACGACATGCGCTCAGGATATCCAGCTGCTGTTGATAAACCGTTGATTTCACGTCCATCATACCCAGCACGGTTGAGAACAAATTGTCCTGAGAAACCGCATTTTTTGCTGCATGGTCACGCAAACACTGTTCGTTGATGCCAAAGTTTTTCGCGTAATCCGGTGAGAGCCAGAACATAAACGGAATATGCGTTTGCTGCTCCGGCGCCAGCATGTAGGGCGTACCGTGCAGATAAATACCGCTCTCACCCAGCGATTCACCGTGATCTGAGAGATAAATCAGCGCGGTGTTCATGCTCGCCTGGCGCGCTTTCAGCGCATCAATGGTTTTACTGACCATGCTGTCGGTATACAGGATGGTGTTGTCATAGGTGTTCATCAGCGCCTGATGGTCGCAATCCTGAATTTCATTGGTGTCGCAGGTTGGGGTGAATTTACGGAAGTTGTCCGGGTAACGGCGATAGTATGCCGGACCGTGGCTCCCCATCAGGTGGATAACCAGCACCGTGTCTTGCTTCACGCCATCCAGCACGTTGTCCAGACGGTAGAAGTTCACGTCGTCAATACAGGATTTGTCTTTGCAGAACTGATCCAGCTGCCACTGCGTCATGTCGGTATGGGGCACGCGATCGCAGGCACCTTTACAGCCGCCGTCGTTGTCGCGCCACAGCAGGTTGATACCCGCATGCTTAAGCACGTCGAGCAGTCCTTCCCGATGGTGAGCCAGGTCAGCATCGTATTTGCTGCGGGTCATGCCGGAGAACATGCAGGGAACGGAAACCGCGGTTTCCGTCCCACACGAGGAGGCCTGCGGGAAGTTAATCACATCCTGCTTTTTCAGCTCCGGGTTGGTTTCGCGCCCGTAACCATTCAGGGAATAGTTTGCCGCACGCGAGGCTTCGCCGACGACAAGCACCAGAACGGTTTTCTTTTGTTGACCGGTAATCAGTGGCCCTTTATGGGCATCTTCACCAATGCGCACCAGCGTTTGATCGCCTGCAAACCAGCGCATCTTGCTGTACTTCACCACGGCGCTGACATAGTTCGCCGGGGTGACCATTTTGACGATGCTTTTGTTATTGCGGAACAGCGACGCGTAATCTTTATAAAACAGCGCGGCAATCAGGATAATCACCAGCAGGGCGCCGAGCATCGCAGCAACCCGCGTCAGCAGGGCATACCACCATTTCCCGGTACGAATGCGGATCAACGCCACCACCACGGAAGGCACGAGGCCGGCAATGACAATCCACAGGATCATCTGCGGGGTCACCAGAGCGGTCGCTTCCTGAGAGTTGGTTTCGAACACGTTCACGATCATGTTCTGATCGATCACCGCGCCATAGGTGTACATAAAGTAGGTTGCCGCGGCGCATCCGATCGTCAACACAATCAGCAGCGGCTTACGGAGATACGGGATATTCAGCAGGCTAAAAACAATCACCCAGCCGCAAAACAGTACCAGCGGTACGGTGGCGGCAAAGAGGATGTCGTGCAGATGGGCAGGGGCGATAATGGCCCAGCTGCGCTGGATAAACAGCCCGTTAAGCAGAGTAAAGAAGAGTGCACAGCCCAGAGTAAATTTAATGTCGTTACATTGTAACTTTTTGATTAACCACATCGATCGGTGAACCTGTCATTGTCATGATGGGCCGAGTATAGAGAGGGAAGATTAGTGAAACCTTAATGCCATAAATCTGTGATACAGGCCTTGCACGCGGCGCGTTTAGCGTCTTCACTGTAGGTGAGAGTGGCTATCGGGAGGTGAGTGTGGCAGAGCAGCTGGAGTTTTTCCCCATCCAGAGCCCGTGCCGGGGTATTTGTCAGGTCGATGAACGCGGGTATTGCCGCGGGTGCATGCGCACCCGTGATGAGCGTTTTAACTGGCAAAACTTTAGCGACACGCAAAAGCAGGAGGTGCTACGCCTCTGCAGACAGCGTTTTCTGCGCAAAATACGCGCAAACAAAGCCGGTGAGACCGAAGAACCGCAGCAACCTTCACTTTTTTAACACCGTAATTGCGTATACTCATGACATTACGTCCTTGAGGAAAATGTTATGGTTCAGCGAATTACCCTTGCCCCCCAGGGGCCAGAATTCTCCCGTTTTGTCATGGGCTACTGGCGCCTGATGGACTGGAATATGTCCCCCCTCCAGCTGGCGAGCTTTATTGAAGAGCACCTCGATTTAGGCATCACCACGGTCGATCATGCGGATATTTACGGTGGCTATCAGTGCGAGGCCGCGTTCGGGGAGGCGCTCAAGCTGGTTCCGGCACTCCGCGATCGCATGGAGATCGTCACGAAGTGTGGGATTGCCACCACGGCAAAACCTGAACACGCCCTCGGTCATTACATCACCGACAGCGCGCATATCATCAAGAGCGCCGAGCAGTCGCTGGTCAATCTGGCGACCGATCGTATTGACCTGCTGTTAATCCACCGCCCCGACCCGCTGATGGATGCCGATGAGGTGGCGGAAGCCTTCCTGAACCTGCACCAGAGTGGGAAAGTGCGTCACTTCGGCGTGTCTAACTTTACCCCGGCACAGTTTGCGCTGCTTCAGTCACGTCTGCCGTTTACCCTGGCCACTAACCAGGTTGAGATCTCCCCGGTCCACCAGCCGCTGCTGCTGGACGGTACCCTCGACCAGCTGCAGCAACTGCGCATTCGCCCAATGGCCTGGTCGTGCCTGGGGGGAGGACGTCTGTTCAATGATGATGAATTCCAGCCGCTGCGCAACGAGCTTGAAACCATCGCCCGCGAGCTGAACGCTGAGAGCATCGAACAGGTGGTTTACGCCTGGATCCTGCGCCTGCCGTCAAAACCACTGCCGATTATCGGTTCCGGCAAAATTGAACGCGTGCGTTCTGCGCTGGCGGCTGAAGAGCTGCAGATGAACCGCCAGCAGTGGTTCCGCATCCGCAAGGCCGCGCTGGGTTACGACGTGCCTTAAACCGCAGGCAGGTGACTTCCCGGTGAAATCTTTGCCCCTGGTATACACTTAAGGGGCAAAAAATAACCCGCGGAGGTCATTATGAAGCGTTTTGCTCTGGCACTGGTCACGCTGGTTGTTTGCGCAGGGGCGCAGGCAGCTAGCGACGAAGTGGAAATGAATCTCGTCACCTCACAGGGTGTAGGTCAGTCCATCGGAACGGTGAAAATCACTGAAACCGATAAAGGACTGGAGTTTGCCCCCAACCTCAAAGCCCTCCCTCCCGGTGAACATGGTTTCCATGTTCACGCCAAAGGCAGCTGTCAGCCCGCGTTAAAAGAGGGCAAACCGTCGGCGGCGGAAGCGGCAGGGGGTCACCTCGATCCGCAGCATTCCGGCAAGCATGAAGGCCCGGATGGCATGGGACATTTAGGCGATCTGCCTGTGCTGGTGGTGAATAACGACGGTAAAGCCACCGAACCTGTCGTCGCGCCGCGACTGAAAAAGCTGGATGAGGTGAAAGGCAAAGCGCTGATGATCCATGTCGGTGGGGATAACATGTCCGACAGCCCTAAACCGCTTGGTGGCGGCGGGGCACGCTATGCGTGCGGGGTGATCTGATCCCCAATCGTTCCCGGCGGCGGGGCCTGTTCCAGCTGCGACAGCGAGCAGTGCAGGCGCCAGATTATCGAGGCCAAATCACGGGCTGCGGGCAGGTGATGCCGTGCCAGCGTATCGCAGATCCGCTGCAGTTCATTCAGCGTGGTTTCCAGCGGCCGCTGCTGGACGCCGCGCTCGCTCATCACATCGCGCAGCAGGGAGATGCAAACATCACGAACCTGCGACAGCGGATCGGAACGCGTTTCCCACGCGCGAAGCTGCCAGACCACGTGCGAGCAGTTCAACAGCACCACGCCCCAGCGCAGCAGCCAGCGTCGGGACAGCGCGTCCTGGCTGTTATTCAGCTGGCTGACGTGGTGATACACCAGCGATTCATACTCGTTTTCACCCAGATGCGGTTTACGGCTGAGCTGGTCGACAAACCCTCTGCGTAGTTCCCGGATATGCCTGCGGCTCTTGCGGGCATCGGAGCCGGGACGCAGCACCGCGAAAGCCAGCCACGCCAGCCCCACGCCCAGGATCTTAGCCAGGTTATCATTGAGAAAGTCGGCGTAATCGTAAACCGGCGGATTCGTCACGGAGATAAACGAGCCCATAAAGACAATCAGCTGTCCCCAGAGGCCCGCCAGTTTTGGCATTTGTAGCTTCAGAAGCTGCATGGTGGTCAACAGGGGGAACAGAAACAGCAGGAACTGCCACAGATCGCTTATCTGCACCATCAGGCCAAACTTCACCACGAAGCTGAACAGCGACAGCAGCACCAGCGTGCGCAGCAGGAGCGTAAGAGAGTTGAACGGCGAGGCCGCGACGGAGTAAAGCACGCAGCTGATGGCGGCAAGCGTCAGGGCCGCCGTGCCGGACTCCCACTGTGTGGTAATGCTCCACGCCCCCACCAGCATCAGCGCACAGAAGGTGCGAAAGCCGCTCCACAGCGCTTCCAGGTAGTCGGTATGGCGTGCGAGTGCCGGGCTGCCGGGGACGTTGAACTCCGTTAATGGGGTCGCATTTTCAACGGCCGTGATCCAGCGACTGCTGCGCAGGTACAGCCGACAAAAGTAATTCAGGCGCTGCCAGAAGGCGCGATGGCGATAGTCGTACTCATCAGCCGGAGCGAGCGGGGCGATAATCCGCGCCACGGTGTAGATGTCCGCATCCGGGCGCGCAAGGGCCGCGAGTAGCGCTTCAATCACGGCACGGGTGTTTTCAGGCGGCGTCGGCCAGCTGAGCAGCATCCTGCGCAGGCTGGAGATGGCGCTGGTCATGCGCAGCTGCTGGTGCAGCAAATAGTTAAGCAGGGTGTTCTGACGGCGAAAGCGGTAGTGGCTCCAGAACGCCTGAATGCGCAAAAGATTCATGGTCAGGATCTGCCCGATAACCTTTTCATGCGCGAGGCGGATATCATCGCTGTTATCCGGTTGCCACAGCAGGCTCGCATGTTCCAGCAGCCGGGTATGCATGGTTCTCAGTGCGGTGATGAGCGCGGTGCCGTCTGACGTGCTGGGAAGGATCATCATCATGAAGCCGCCGCTGAGGATCCCGACAATCACTTCGCAGACGCGCGCCTGCGCGATATCCCACAGCTCGGTGGTGTCGAGAACGTTAACCACCGGGAAAGCGATAATGGCCGCGGTATAGCCCGCCAGCTGGAACGCGTAGGCGACGTTATTGGTAAAATGGGCGCCGGCCCAGGTACAGCATCCCAGCCATGCCGCCATGCTCAGCAGGAACAGCCACGGATCGTTCAGCGTATGGCCCGCGATAATTAACGCCGCGGTGGCGCCGAGCAGGCTGCCTGCGATACGGCCAAGGCTTTTACTGATTACTCCGCCGACCGTTGGGAAACTGACCACCGCTGCAGACGTCATCGCCCAGTAGGGTTCATCCAGGTTCAGGTAGTAGGCGACGGTCAGCGCCAGACACATGGCAATGCCGTTACGCAGCGCGTAGCGCCACTGGGGACGCGTCGCTTTCATCCACGGCGTGTTGTGCCAGGTGAGCCCCTGCAGCTTCATTAGCGGGTTCCGATGGAGACGGTGCAGGTGGTGCCGGATACCAGGGTAATGTCCTCCGGTACACGGTCAAATTCTACGCGAACCGGAACGCGCTGGGCCAGACGCACCCAGGGCACGTTCGGCTTAATGTCCGGCACCAGCCCTGAATCCGTTTCAACGCTTTGATCGTAAATGGCCCGGCCAATGCTGGATACGTGACCCTGTAACGTTTTCGAGCCGCTGTAAAGCGTAATCGCGGCGGGCGATCCCTCGCGAATATGCCGAAGCTTGGTCTCTTCGAAATAGCCCACGACGTAGAAGGAGTGGCTGTCGACGAGGGCAAAAACCGGCTGGCCGGTGGTGGCGTAGTTACCCACGCGGGCGGAGAGGTTGGTCACCCATCCATCGACCGGCGCCGTAATCACGGTTTGGGTCAGTTGCCACTGCGCCTGCTTCAGCGTCGCCTCCGCCACGTTGACGCTCGCCTGCATCGCCTTAACGTTGATGTTGGCGGTGTCTAAATCTTCCGCTGAGATATAATTTTGCGACAGGTGGCGACGACGATTGGCCTCGTTGTTTGCCTTTGCCAGGTCAGACTGGGCTTTCGCCAGCTGTGCCTGGGCGTTCAGAATCGCAATGTGGTACGGGGTGTCGTCGATTCGGAATAAAACGTCTCCCTTTTTGACGAACTGGTTATCCTTAACCAACAGCGTCGTGATACTTCCCGACACCTGAGGAGTGATGCTGACCTGTTCAGCACGAACTTTGCCGTCGCGCGTCCAGGGCGACTGCATATAAAAATTCCACATCCACCACCCCGCAACCAGCGCGAGGGCAAGAACAAACAGGGTGGAAAAGTATTTTAGCGTTTTCAGAGACATATTTACCACGCGGTCAAAACGGCAAGGCCCAGGCTTACGGAGAGGGCAAACAGGGAAAGATCCATCAGCATGGGATGCCAGATTTCGCCGGAGTACATCCAGTCGCGAAGCAGACGATGCGCGATGAGCCAGAGTATAAAGCCCACCAGAACGGCTTTAAACAGGGGAGGAAAGTAGACTGACGCACCGAAGATCAGGTCCTGAAGGGGTAAACCCTCTGAGCGATGAAAAAACGTCACGGGCAGAAATCCTTTGCAGTGAACAGAATGCCGCGTTGGCTTGTCTTAGTATGATGAAGCATCACAATTCAGTGTAAGTCATACTTTTAAGTTCGATGAATGCAGTATTGCATTTGTTTTGGCAATACAAATGCTGCACACTATTCTAAAATCAGTATAATAACTTAGCAAGCTAATTATAAGGAGATGAAATTGGAATCGCCATTAGGTTCTGATCTGGCAAGGTTGGTACGCGTCTGGCGTGCTCTGATTGACCATCGCCTGAAACCTCTGGAACTCACACAGACGCATTGGGTCACGCTGCACAACATTCATCAGCTGCCGCCCGATCAGTCGCAAATTCAACTGGCAAAAGCGATAGGAATCGAGCAACCATCGCTGGTGCGCACGCTTGACCAGCTGGAAGAAAAGGGGTTGATCTCGCGGCAAACCTGCGCCAGCGATCGTCGCGCGAAACGGATTAAACTCACCGAGAAAGCGGCGCCTATCATCACGGAAATGGAAGCCGTGATTACCAAGACGCGCGGTGAGATCCTGTCAGGCGTTTCACCGGCGGAGCTGGAAATGCTCATCAGCCTCATTGGGCGCCTTGAGCAAAACATCCATGAGCTGCAGTCGCGAGACTGACAAACAACAAGGCCCTGCAGCAGCAAGGCCTTTTTTTTACTTAAAGACGACCACACGGTTACGCCCGGTTTCCTTCGCTTCATACATCGCCTTGTCGGCACTTTCCACGCATGCTTCTGCGGTAATCGTCGGTGACGTTGCCGTAAACACCCCCATGCTGATGGTGATCGGCTCCGGCAGCTGTCCGCCGCTGCTGGTGTTATCAAAGCTGCTCAGGTGTAACCGTATGCGTTCAGCCACATGGTACGCCGCGTCTGATGAGGTGTTGGCCAGCATCAGAACAAACTCCTCACCGCCGATACGGGCTGCGATATCCTGCGGGCGCACGGAATCCATCAGCAGGTTGGCAACAAACTGCAGCACTTTGTCGCCCTGAAGATGCCCGTAGGTGTCGTTGATACGCTTGAAGCGATCGAGATCGCTGACGATGACGGAAACAGGGCGGCTGGGTTTGGCGATATCCAGTGCCTGCTTTAATGATTCATAAAAATAACTGCGGTTATACAGGCGCGTGAGCGGGTCGCGAATCGAGTTCTGGTAAGACTGCTGGTATTTTACGTGCGAGTCGCGATACAGCCTGAAGACATCGTAGAGCAGAACAAAAATAATCAGCAGCGTGGCGGCCGTTTCAAATAAGCGGGCGCGATACCAGGAGATACCTTCGGCATGTCCCCCCATCAACAGCATTGAGAGCGTGACGATATAGCAGACGCACAAAAAATTACCGCCCACCCAGAATAAATTACGTACGCGCGTAATAAACATCAGCGTTGCTAATGTCACTACCCACAGAGCAATTAATGAAATATTAATGAACTGGCTCCAGAGAACCATAAACTGACGCGTTTCATTATCAACCAGGTCAATTGATAAGAGTTGTGAATGACTGGAATAGAACCAGGCCAATCCCACCGCACAGGCCGTAAAGAGAAATTCGCCGCTCACAATCGCGATATGTGCTAATCGTGAAAGGGGATAATTGCGCATGGTATAAAGTATTGCCACAACGATGATGAGCACCGCCATTATTAGATGGCGGAACATATAGTAGATCATCGCATCGTTGTAGTTCACGACGTTAAACTGGTAGAGGTCCAGCCAGGCGGGAAAGCTGGACAGCGTGCCGACCATCAGCAATGCGGAGCCCGCAAAGGCGAAGGCGAACGCCACCAGATACAACCGTTTTCTGTCGCACCAGTATTTCATCGCCATGAAACAGGCAATAAACAGGTGGAACACCAGTAGAAAAATAGTAAGCGTAGGGAATAGCAGCGGTGAAAAGGAGGGAACCCATTCAACGAGTTTTAAAAACAGAGTTTGTAATATCTCGATGACAACAATGCAACCGAGGCAGAACGCGATATAACGACTTTTTAGAGAACGACGATTCGCAAGCATATACGTTTTTTAATGACTTTATAATCAATGAAGATGAGGGTATTGCGAGGAGTTTAATCAATTAGCGTGCTAAATACTTTGCGCAGAAACAATATATGCTGTGGTAAAAAATAGATGTGGCGAATATATTTTGTAAATATATTTGTGGGAGTGATATATATTGTAAATGGATGTGGCCTGAAGACCACATCCATTTTTAATTAACGTGGAGAAACAGTCACCTGGCTTCCATTGCTTGCCAGAACAACGCGCTGGCCTGCAGAGAAGCGGGTGCTGCCTTGTTTCTGTACAACCATAATAGTGCTGCCGTCGTCTTTACGGATTTCCAGCTCTACGCCCTGGGTTTTGTTCATCGCACCCTGAACGCCCTGGCCGGCTACGCCACCCGCAACGGCGCCTGCGGCTGTTGCCAGCGAGCGTCCTGTACCGCCACCGACGGTATTACCCAGGAAGCCACCCAGTACGGCACCGCCGATTGCGCCCATCACGTTGTTTTCATCACCACCCTGGATCTGTACAGGGCGTGCGTTAACAACGGTACCGTAAGTCACGTTCTGAACCTGTTTCGCTTCAGAAGCGCTGTAAACGTCGCCAGAAAGTGAACTGTCATTCACACAGCCAGCCAGAGTTAAACCAATCAGCGAAACGCCCAGTACACGTAAAATCATTTGAATCTCCTGTTCACCAAAAACGCCCGATTGGGGGCATCCGTTATGGCTAAATTATATGGCATAAGGAGCCATAGTTCATATCTTTGCACTAACAATAAGAAAATTGTACTTGAATTTGACTTAACGAGAGATAAACAGGGGCCACCTGTGTTACCCGTCTGACATTGTTAAAAAATATTATTGCCGGATGGCAAAGCTGCGCCGTTTATGGTTGAGTGGATATCCTTAGCCCACGCAACGTAAGGAAAGCGCATGAAATCGGGTCGCTACATTGGTGTGATGTCAGGCACCAGTCTGGATGGGGTAGATGTCGTTCTGGCCGCCATTGACGAAAATATGGTGGCACAGCAGGCGAGCCTGACCTGGCCAATCCCCATTTCACTGAAAGAAGATATTCTCAGTATCTGTCAGGGACAACAGCTGACCCTCTCCCAACTTGGACAACTTGATGTTCGCCTGGGGGCGCTGTTTGCGGATGCGGTACAGGCTTTGATGCAAAAAGAACATCTTCGCCCGCAGGACGTGGTGGCCATCGGCTGTCACGGACAAACGGTCTGGCATGAGCCCGTCGGCGACGCCCCGCATACACTGCAAATCGGCGATAACAACCAGATTGTGGCGAAGACGGGCGTGACGGTGGTTGGTGATTTCCGTCGTCGCGATATCGCCCTTGGCGGGCAGGGCGCGCCGCTGGTACCCGCGTTCCACCAGGCGTTACTGGCGCACCCAACAGAGCGGCGGATGGTGCTCAACATCGGTGGGATTGCCAACCTGTCGATGCTCATCCCGGGACAGCCTGTCCGCGGCTATGATACCGGCCCGGGTAATATGTTAATGGATGCCTGGATCTGGCGTCAGTGCGGCCAACCGTATGATAAAAACGCGGAGTGGGCGAGCGAGGGGAAAGTGATTATTCCGCTGTTGCAGTCAATGCTAAGCGATCCTTATTTTGCCCTGCCGGCCCCTAAGAGCACCGGGCGTGAATACTTCAACTTAGGCTGGCTTGAGCGTCAGCTGGTGCCATTCCCGGCGCTCGCGCCGCAGGATATCCAGGCGACGCTTGCTGAGCTTACGGCCGTGTCGATCTCCGAACAGGTTCTGCTCAGCGGCGGATGTGAGCGCCTGCTGGTGTGCGGCGGGGGAAGCCGCAACCCGCTGGTGATGGCGCGTCTTGCGGGGCTACTGCCGGGTACCGAAGTGACCACGACCGATGAGGCTGGCATCAGCGGCGATGATATGGAGGCGCTGGCCTTCGCCTGGCTCGCCTGGCGCACTATTGCCGGACTGCCGGGCAACCTGCCGTCGGTAACCGGTGCACGTGAGGCGAGCGTCCTCGGGGCAATTTTCCCGGCAAATCCGCGTCATAATCAGAGTTAACTGAAATCCAGCGCGGCGTGTCGTCGTTAGAATGGAACGAAACAGGAGGGCAGCCATGCCCTCCAGGACCAGGAAAGTCTTCGGAATACGCCCATGAAAAAACTTCTTCTTATTGCCGCGCCTTTATTGCTGTCAGGATGCAGCGTCTATAACCAGCTCCTTGAGCGCATGCAGACCGATACGCTGGAGTATCGCTGCGACGAAAAACCGCTGACCGTGAAGCTGAATAACCCACGCCAGGAAGCCAGCTTTGTTTACGACAATAAATTGCTGACGCTGAAGCAGGGCATGTCGGCCTCCGGCGCGCGTTATACCGACGGTATCTACGTCTTCTGGTCGAAAGGCGACAGCGCCACGGTCTACAAACGCGACCGCATCGTGCTGAACAATTGCCAGCTTGAAAATCCGAAGCGTTGAGATTTTTACAGGGGCGGCGCACAATAGCGCCACCCACTCTCAATGTCAGCTAACGCCATGTCAGATAACGACGAACTGCAGCAAATTGCGCATCTGCGCCGTGAATACACTAAAGGCGGCCTGCGTCGCCAGGATCTTCCCGCTGAACCCCTCGTGCTTTTCGAACGCTGGCTGAAACAGGCCTGCGAAGCGAAACTCGCCGACCCAACGGCCATGGTTGTCGCGACGGTGGATGAAAACGGTCAACCGTATCAGCGCATCGTATTGCTCAAGCATTATGACGAGAAAGGGCTGGTGTTCTATACCAACCTCGGCAGCCGCAAGGCACACCATTTAGAACACAATCCGCGTATCAGCCTGCTTTTCCCCTGGCATATGCTGGAACGTCAGGTGATGGTCACCGGCAAGGCGGAACGTCTCTCGACGCTGGAAGTGGTGAAGTATTTCCACAGCCGTCCGCGTGACAGCCAGATTGGCGCCTGGGTATCAAAACAGTCCAGCCGAATTTCTGCCCGCGGCGTGCTGGAAAGTAAATTCCTGGAGCTGAAACAGAAGTTCCAGCAGGGTGAAATTCCACTGCCAAGTTTCTGGGGCGGGTTCCGCATCCCGATTGAACAGATGGAGTTCTGGCAGGGGGGCGAACATCGCCTGCACGACCGCTTTTTATACCAGCGCGACAATGACGGCTGGAAAATCGACAGACTGGCACCGTAATCCCCGAAATTTGTTGATTTAAGCGCTAGCGCACGCCGCGCTTGCGCTTTATTCTATGGTCCTTTCGCATCAGGCGAAAAGTCGTGTACCGGCAAAGGTGCAGTCGTTTATACATGGAGAATTTGATGGCAAGCAGTAACTTGATTAAACAATTGCAAGAGCGGGGCCTCGTGGCCCAGGTGACGGACGAGGAAGCGTTAGCAGAGCGACTGGCGCAAGGCCCGATCGCGCTCTATTGCGGCTTCGACCCCACCGCTGACAGCTTGCATTTGGGGCATCTTGTTCCATTGTTATGCCTGAAACGCTTCCAGATGGCGGGCCATAAGCCTGTTGCCCTGGTGGGCGGCGCGACTGGTCTGATTGGTGACCCAAGCTTTAAAGCCGCTGAGCGTAAACTGAATACCGAAGATACCGTGCAGGAGTGGGTGGATAAGATCCGCAAACAGGTTGCACCGTTCCTCGACTTCAACTGTGGTGATAACGCCGCCATTGCCGCGAACAACTACGACTGGTTTGGCAGCATGAACGTGCTGACCTTCCTGCGCGACATCGGCAAGCACTTCTCCGTTAACCAGATGATTAACAAAGAAGCCGTGAAGCAGCGTCTGAACCGTGACGATCAGGGTATCTCCTTCACCGAGTTCTCCTACAACCTGCTGCAGGGGTATGACTTTGCCTGCCTGAACAAACTGCACGGTGTTTCTCTGCAGATTGGCGGTTCCGATCAGTGGGGTAACATCACCTCCGGTATCGACCTGACCCGTCGTCTGCACCAGAATCAGGTCTTCGGTCTGACCGTTCCGCTGATTACCAAAGCCGACGGCACCAAATTTGGTAAAACCGAAGGCGGCGCGGTATGGCTCGATCCGAAGAAAACCAGCCCGTACAAATTCTACCAGTTCTGGATCAACACGGCGGATGCCGATGTTTACCGCTTCCTGAAGTTCTTCACCTTTATGGACATTGAAGAAATCAATGCGCTGGAAGAAGAAGACAAGAACAGCGGTAAAGCGCCGCGCGCTCAGTACGTGCTGGCGGATGAAGTGACCAAACTGGTTCACGGTGAAGAAGGTCTGGCTGCCGCAAAACGCATTACCGCAAGCCTGTTCAACGGTACCCTGAGCGATCTGAGCGAAGCGGACTTCGAACAGCTGGCGCAGGACGGCGTGCCGATGGTTGAGATGGAAAAAGGGGCTGACCTGATGCAGGCGCTGGTGGACTCTGAGCTCCAGCCTTCCCGCGGTCAGGCGCGTAAAACCATCGCGTCAAACGCTATTACCATCAACGGTGAGAAACAGGCCGACCCGGAATACACCTTTGTTGACGGCGATCGTCTGTATGGTCGCTACACGCTGCTGCGTCGCGGCAAGAAGAACTACTGCCTTGTCTGCTGGAAGTAATTAACAGTCTCGAGGGGGCGTGGGAAACCACGCCCCTTTTGTTTTTTCAGGGTTTGGTAAGAAAAAAATGAAGAACATCCTCGCCATTCAGTCCCACGTTGTTTTTGGACACGCTGGCAATAGCGCCGCGGAATTCCCGATGCGTCGCCTCGGCGTCAACGTCTGGCCCCTTAATACCGTGCAGTTCTCTAACCACACGCAATACGGCAAATGGACCGGCTGCGTGATGCCACCATCGCACCTCACCGAGGTTGTGCAGGGGATTGCCGATATCGATCAGCTTAAACGCTGTGACGCGGTGCTGAGCGGCTACCTCGGCTCAGCGGAGCAGGGGGAGCATATCCTCGGTATCGTACGCCAGGTGAAGGCCGCAAACCCGTCGGCAAAATACTTCTGCGACCCCGTCATGGGCCATCCGGAGAAAGGCTGTATCGTGGCGCCAGGCGTTGCAGAGTTTCACGTCCGCCACGCGCTGCCCGCCAGCGATATCATTGCGCCAAACCTGGTCGAACTGGAAATTCTCTGCGAGCGTTCGGTTAACAACGTAGAAGAGGCGGTAAGCGCGTCTCGTGAACTGATCGCTCTGGGGCCTGAAGTTGTGTTGGTAAAACACCTTGCGCGCGCAGGGCTGAGCCAGGACCGTTTTGAGATGCTTCTGGTAACGAAAGATGACGCCTGGCATATCAGCCGTCCGCTGGTGGATTTCGGCCTGCGCCAGCCGGTTGGGGTCGGGGATGTCACCAGCGGTCTGCTGTTGGTGAAATTACTGCAAGGGGCGACGATACGTGACGCGCTGGAGCACGTTACCGCGGCGGTGTACGAAATCATGATTGCGACGAAAGAGATGCAGGAATATGAACTGCAGGTGGTTGCGGCACAGGATCGTATCGCGAAGCCGGAGCACTATTTCAGCGCAACCCGGCTTTAAACGATGCCGGGTGGCGCTGCGCTTACCCGGCCTACAAAACCCGTAGGCCCGTGCAAGCGAAGCGCCGCCGGGCGATATTAGCTAAGACCTTCCGCTTTCAGCGCCGCAGCCACTGCAGGACGCTCTGCCATGCGTTTCATATACGATGCGATATGGTCTAATCCTTCCAGGTTAAGCTTAACCGCGCGCGCCCAGCGCAGCACGGTAAACAGATACGCATCGGCAATCGTAAAGCGCGAACCCGCAATCCACTGATCGTCTTTCAGCGATGCGTTAACGTACTGCAGCTTTTTCTCAAGAAGCGCACGCAGGGTCGGTTTGAACTCCTCTGGTGTATCCGGGCGGAACAACGGCGTAAATCCTTTGTGCAGTTCGGTCGCAATGTAGTTCAGCCATTCCAGCGTTTTATAGCGAGAAACGGTACTGACCGGCGCCAGCAGATGGCGATCGGGCACGCTATCGGCCAGGAACTGCATAATCGCGACGCCTTCAGTCAGCAGAGTACCATCATCCAGTAAGAGCGCCGGAACTTGTCCCTTGGGGTTAATGGCAAGAAAATCATCGCCATTTTCCAGACGCTTTTTCATCAGATCAACGCCATCCAGCGTGAAATCTTTGCCGCTCTCGCGCAGGGTGATATGGGAAGCAAGAGAGCACGCGCCCGGTTTGTAGAACAGTTTCATCGGTAACTCCTTTTTGCTGAGGTTTCAGCTATGTTAGTGCGCCAACGGACAAAAAAAAAGCCGCTAATGCATTAGCGGCTTCTGGTCAGTCGTTTCTCAATAATCTTACGCGGTAGCGGTGTTGGTCGCTTTAGCGGTCTTGTCGTCGTCCTGAGTCATACGATTCAGCTTCGGTGCGGTCAGCAGCATCAGAACCGCAATAACCGCAGTCGCGATACCAATCTGCATGAACACGGTGCCGTACACGTTCAGGGAGACCAGTGGGTCAGTGACGTTTTCAGGAACAGCCATCAGGTTCGCAATTTTACCCGCAATGATTGCCGCACCGGCAGTGGTCAGGAACCAGCTACCCATAATGAAGCCCATCAGACGCTGCGGCACCAGCTGTGCAACCATCGCCAGACCCAGGCCGGAGATCATCAGTTCACCGATAGACTGCAGCGCGTAGCTCAGGATCAGCCAGTTAACGGACACGATACCTGCGTCGGTAGCAAATTTGGTACCCAGCGGCAGCACCAGGAACGCGCCGGAGCACAGCACCATACCGATGGCGAACTTGTGCGGCATTGGCAGACGGTCGCCCATCTTGTTATAGATAGCGGCCAGAATCGGGCTACCGATCATGATCCAGAACGGGTTCAGCGCCTGATACTGTTCCGGCTCGAACGCGATGCCCAGAATTGAGTGCTCAACGTTACGAATGGCGAAGAAGTTCAGTGAGGTTGGCATCTGGCTGTACAGCACGAAGAAGATGATCGCTTCCAGCATCAGAATGAACGCCACAATCATCTTACGACGGGCAGCGCCCTGCATGGCGAAGGCTTCTTTCGCAAAGATGACCACGATACCCAGCGCAACCACGCCCAGAACCGCACGTGCGATACCCTGGTTGTGCAGCAGCCAGGTGGCGATTGCCGCGAGGACAACAACGCCCGCGATGGTCGCCAGCAGTTTGCCCATATGAACAGGCTCGAAGTCAGGTTTTGAACCGTAGTCTTTAACCCAGCTGCGGCAGAACAGGAAGTTCACCACGGTGATCAGCATACCCACGAAGCTCAGCGCAAACGCCACGCTCCAGCCGAATTTCGCCGCGAGCCATGGGGTTGCCAGCATTGAGAAGAACGAACCGATGTTGATGGACATGTAGTACATGGTAAATGCACCGTCCAGACGCGGATCGTCTTTGTTGTAACAGGTAGAGAGCAGGGAGGACGGGTTCGCTTTGAACAGGCCGTTACCGACGGCAATCGTCGCCATACCCATATACACGACAGCGGCATCATGCCCTGACCATGCAACCAGACCATAGCCAATCGCCAGGACAATGGCGCCCAGCATGATGACACGTTTCGTTCCGAGAACTTTATCGCCCAGCCAGCCGCCAATAGCGACCAGACCGTACACCAGAGCACTGAAGGAAGAGAACAGCGTGATGGAATCGGCTTCGGACATACCCAGCTGTTTTACCAGGTAAACTGCCATGATCCCTTGCAGGCCGTAATAACCAAAACGCTCCCATAACTCGATAGAGAAGATGAGATAGAACGCTTTAGGTTGTTTAAAAGCGTTAAGACTCACGCTTTCATCTGTTGGTTTATTGTTTGCAGTAGACACATATACCTCTTTTTTTACATCCCATATTAACGGGGGTGTTCATAGCGTGATGGCCGTGGTCCATACGCCTTATAGTTATATTGGGAGGAGAAACGGCGGGTAATGTTCACTATCCTGCCCCATCTGGCAATACGTTTGTAATAATCTGTTACATATATCTGGGGTGGTATAATCGTCGGTTCATATAAATGTTATTCAGCGTTAAATTTCATACCTTGAGTATAGGTAGTTTTTTCGACTGGCAATAACCCTCTCCGATCGGCTTTTGGCGATATGTTCTGCTATTTACCGCTTCATGCAGTGATATGGCCTATATTCTGAAAAATAGCTGGTCTTATCGTCGGTAAAGAAAGAGAAGTATCTTGTCGGACAAAGGGTTTAGGTCGATTTTGACAACAAAAATTCAACATGAAGTTATCGAGGTGATCGCGATCACAGATATATAGAAATTTTTGGCTATGAAAAAAGTATTAACCTCTTTGAGCGTTAAACAACCGAACAAGTGACGGGTCAGGGGAAGCGAAAGGCGGACAAATAACGGCCAAAAGAAGAACGTTCAATAGCCCTTCTTTTAGCGAGGAATTACGATGATTAGGGATACACTTTTTCTTTGTATTCGCAGAGATCTTCAATAATGCAGGAGCCGCAGCGAGGCTTACGGGCAATACAGGTATAACGGCCGTGCAGAATCAGCCAGTGATGGCAATCAACCTTAAATTCTGCCGGAACCACCTTCAGCAGCTTCTCTTCGACCTGCTCGACATTTTTCCCCGGCGCGAAGTTAGTCCGGTTAGACACGCGAAATATATGTGTATCCACGGCGATCGTGGGCCAGCCAAACGCGGTGTTGAGCACCACGTTCGCGGTCTTACGCCCCACGCCCGGTAAGGCTTCCAGCGCAGCGCGGTCCTCCGGCACTTCACCTCCGTGCTGTTCCAGCAGGATCCGGCAGGTCTTAATGACGTTCTCCGCTTTACTGTTAAACAGGCCGATGGTTTTGATATAGGACTTCACGCCTTCCACGCCCAGCTCCAGCATGGCTTTCGGCGTATTGGCGACCGGATAGAGCAGGGCAGTGGCTTTATTGACGCTAACATCGGTCGCCTGTGCAGAGAGCAACACGGCGATCAGCAGCTCAAACGGGGAGGTAAAATTCAGCTCCGTCGTCGGGTGCGGGTTCTCGTCCCGCAGACGGGTCAGGATCGCAATGCGCTTTTCTTTATTCATGAAGCCTTCTCGGGTGTCCCTTCCAGAACGCTACGCTCAGCCGCGCGGCGCTTACGTTTCTCATCAATCAGGTATTTTACCGCCAGCATCATGCCAAGGCCAATAAACGCGCCGGGCGGCAGCATTGCCAGCAGGAATGGCGTATCGGTGTGGAACACTTCAACGCGCAGCGCTTTGGCCCAGCCGCCGAGCAGCGCATCTGCGCCGTCAAATAGCGTACCGTTACCGAGGATTTCGCGCAGCGAGCCCAGCACGAACATAGCGCACGTGGCACCCATGCCGATGGAAAAACCATCCAGCGCCGACATGGCGGGGCTGTTTTTCACCGCAAAGGCTTCCGCACGCCCGACGACGATACAGTTGGTGACGATAAGGGGAATAAAAATCCCGAGCGACTGGTACAGGCCAAACGCGTAGGCGTTAATCAGCATCTGGACGATACTGACCACCGACGCAATGATCATGACGTAAATCGGAATACGAATTTCCGACGGCGTCCAGCGGCGCAGGGCGGAGATGGAGAGGTTGGTCAGGGTCAGCACCAGCGTGGTCGCCAGACCCAGACCGAGCGCGTTGGTGGCGGTGGACGTTACCGCCAGCAGGGGGCACATCCCCAGAAGCTGTACCAGCGCGGAGTTGTTCTTCCACAACCCCTGGACAATAACCTCTTTAACCTGGCTCATGATTACTCTCCACAGGCCGGAAGATTGTTGATTTGCGCGGGCAGCGTTTCAGCATACAGCCCGGCTCGTTTTACGGCGTTCACCACCGCGCGCGGCGTGATGGTCGCGCCGGTGAACTGATCGAACTCGCCGCCATCTTTCTTCACTGCAAACGCGGTGTCATCTTCGCCATGAATAACTTTACCGGCGAAGTGCAAAATCCAGTCGCTCAGGCGGGTTTCAATTTTATCGCCCAGGCCCGGCGTTTCATGATGCTGCGTCACGCGAGTGCCCAGTATCGTGCCGGAGAAATCGCTGCCGACAAGCAGCTGAATGGCGCCGGAATAGCCGTCGGGCGCCGTCGCTTCCATCACTGCACCTACCGGTTTATCTCCTTTACGGGCGATAAAGACGCGGTGCGGCCCTTTCCCAAGCTGCGGCGCGTCTACCACAAAGCAGCTTTTCTGCAGGTCATTATCGTAGAAATCTGATGGGATCACCTGATCGAAGAGCGCCTTTTGCTGCTTTGAAGCCTGCTCTTCAATGGTCGTTTTGGTTAACGTGTTAACCAGAGCCGTTAGTCCGGTCAGGACCGCGGCGAAGACAGCCAGCGTGGCGCCGTGTTTTTGCATCGTTTTTAACATGGCGAAACCCTTAGCGATGGCCGTACACGCGCGGACGCGTGTAATAGTCGATGAGCGGAACGGTAATGTTGGCAAGCAGGACGGCAAATGCCACGCCGTCCGGGTAACCGCCAAAGCTGCGGATCAGCCATACCAGCAGACCCGCCAGCGCGCCGAAGATCAGGCGGCCGCGGTTAGTCGTTGACGCCGTAACCGGATCCGTCAGGATAAAGAAGGCACCTAGCATGGTCGCACCGGAGAGCAAATGCATCTGCGGGCTGGCCAGTGATTCAGGAGAGAAGAGCCAGCCCAGCGTCGCGCAAACCGCCAGCGTCACGAGGAAGCTGACCGGAATATGCCAGCGAATGGCTTTCTGCTGCAGCAGGAACAGGCCGCCCAGCAGATACGCCAGGTTGACCCACTGCCAGCCTGCACCCGCCAGCACGCCTCTGTAGATCGCGGATTTCATGATCTGCTCAACGCTGTGCCCGGCATGCAGGGACGTTTTAAAGGTATCGAGAGGCGTCGCCTGGCTAATACCGTCCACGCCCATGCGCAGTGTGTTCATGTCAGCGCCGAGCGCCGTATGGCCGGTAAAGATAACGTGCAGGGCATCCATAAAGCCCGGAACCGTGGCGGCAATCTCGTGCGGCGGCAGCCAGCTGGTCATCTGCACCGGGAAGGAGATCAGCAGCACCACGTAACCAATCATCGCCGGGTTAAACGGGTTATGACCAAGCCCGCCATACAGCTGTTTAGCAATAATTACGGCAAACACGGTACCAAGGACCACCATCCACCATGGGGCGAACGGCGGAATACTGATGGCCAGCAGCAGGCCGGTTAGCAGCGCGGAGTTATCAGCCAGGATGCGGGAAACCGCCATCTTACGTAGCTTCAGGACGAGGGCTTCAGCCGCTAAAGCACTGACACAGCCCAGGATTATCTGGAACAGGGTTCCCCAGCCGAAAAACCAGCACTGAACGGCAATGCCCGGCAGCGCCGCCAGGCAAACCAGCATCATGATGCGCGACGTCTGGCGCTGATTGTGGGTGTAAGGGGAGCTTGCGATTCTGAAAACCATTTAATCCTCGTTAACTGCTTTCTGTGCGGCTTTCTTTGCCTGAACGCGCGCAATGGCGGCGGCAACGGCGGCCTTGCGCGGGTCATCGTTGGCGGCCTGCGGCTGCTCTTCCTGCTGCGCTGCCTTACGGGCTTTGGCGCGGGCAATTGCCGCTTCGACGGCGGCTTTGCGCGGGTCGACCGGTGCTTCAGGTTCTACCGCGGGAGCCTGCTGCGCTGCTTTGCGCGCTTTGGCACGGGCAATAGCCGCTTCAACGGCCGCTTTGCGTGGGTCGACCGCATCCTGCTCGACGACTACCTGCTGCTCACCGGCTTTGCGGGCTTTGGCCCGGGCTATTGCCGCTTCAACGGCGGCTTTACGCGGATCGATCTCAGCATCTGCCTGGACCGTTTGCGCTTTTTCAGCCTGACGGGCGCGCGCTGCGGCCTTACGTGCTTCACGCGCGGCAATCGCTTCGCTGTTATCAGGTTTCTCACCCGCTGGGATCACTACAGGCTGTGCCGCGGTCGCTTTTTTCTCACGAACGCGCGCCAGCGCGGCGTTAATGGCATCCTGATCTTTTTCGGCAGGCTGAACGGCGGCCTGCTTATGGCGTTCCTGACGGGCGAGTTTTTCGCGTTCCAGTCGCGCCTGGCGTGCTTCAAAGCGCGCTTTGGCTTCCGCAGCGCGTTTTTCTTCCATGGAGATGGCATAAATCTCGGCCTTCTCCTGGCGGAAATACTGCACCAGCGGGATGTTGCTCGGGCAGACCCAGGCGCAGGCGCCGCATTCAATGCAGTCGGCAAGATTGTGTGCTTTCGCTTTATCGTGCAGCTGGCCTTTGCTGTACCAGTACAGCTGCTGCGGGAGCAGGTCCGCCGGGCAGGCATCGGCGCAGGCGCTGCAGCGGATGCAGCCTTTCTCTTCCTGCTCTTCGCCCATCTCGGTCGGAGAAGGCGCGAGCAGACAGTTGGTGATTTTCACTACCGGAACGTCCAGCCACGGCAGGGTAAAGCCCATCAGCGGGCCGCCCATGATCACCATCTGGTCGCTAGCCGGGCAGAACTCAGCCTGTTCCAGCAGATGACGCACCGGCGTACCGAGGCGCGCCCAGACGTTGCCCGGACGAGAAATCGACTCCCCGGTCAGCGTCACCACGCGCTCGGTTAACGGTTCGCCGTCAATCACCGCGCGCTTCACGGCATAAGCGGTACCGACGTTTTGCATCAGCACGCCGATATCCGAAGAGCGTCCGCCGTGGGGGACCTGCTTGCCGGTGAGAATTTGCGTCAGCTGTTTTGCGCCGCCAGAAGGGTACTTGGTCGGGATAACGCGCAGGCTGATGTCGTGACTGCCCGCCAGCACGGCGCGCAGCATGGAAATAGCCTGCGGTTTATTGTCTTCGATACCGATCAGCACTTCCCGCGGCTGCAGGATGTGCGCAAGGATGCGGATGCCTTCCACTACCTGGGCGGCGCAGTCCTGCATCAGACGATCGTCGGCGGTGATATACGGCTCGCATTCGGCGGCATTGATAATCAACGTCTGAATCTTATCGCCACCGCCGTGCAGCTTGACGCCGGTCGGGAAGCCCGCGCCGCCCAGCCCGGCGACGCCGAACTGATGTATGCGTTCGATAAGCGCGTCGCGGCTCTGGCTACGGTAGTCGCTCCAGCCGTCACGTTCAATCCAGCGGTCTTCACCGTCGGCTTCAATCATCACGCTCAGTTCCGACAGCGCGGATGGATGCGCCACCGTATGCGGGGCAATGGCGACCACCTTACCGGAGGTTGGCGCGTGCACCGGCAGCATACGTCCGCGCCCGAAGGTCAGCGGCTGCCCGCGAAGCACCGTATCGCCTTCTTTCACGCACAGCTCACCCTCAGCGCCAATATGCTGCTTGAGCGGCATAACGTAACGCGTCGCCAGCGGAATTTGACGCAGCGGCGTGCCGTTGGACTGGGTTTTCATCTCTGGTGGATGGATACCGCCGTCAAAGTCCCAAATCTTCTCTTTTCTGAAAGCAGAAAATAACTTAAGCATGTTGTTCCACAGGAATGATGCGAACCGGAATGGTTTGAAGATCCCACTTCCAGCTTTCGGTAGTCGTTTCAACCGGGCGCAGCTCAATACATTGCGTCGGGCAGGGGGCCACGCAGAGGTTGCAGCCGGTGCACAGATCCGCCACGACGGTGTGCATGGCGCGGGTGGCACCAACAATGGCGTCAACCGGGCAGGCCTGAATACATTTGGTGCAGCCGATGCAGTTGGCTTCGTCGATCACGGCCAGCGCTCGGACCGGCTCCTGCACGTCCGCATCGCCGTCAACGGGCTGAGGATCAACGTTAAGCAGGGCCGCGATTTTCAGCATCACTGCTTCGCCGCCGGGGGCGCAGCGGTTAATTTTTTCACCCTGAATGCCTACCGCTTCGGCATAGGGACGGCAGCCGGGGTAGCCGCACTGCCCGCACTGGCTTTGCGGCAAAAGCTCATCAATTTTCTCAACAACAGGATCGTCCTCTACCGCGAAACGGCGGGAGGCGTAACCCAGGATAAGGCCAAACACCAACCCCAGAACGCTGATAGAGGCGATGGCAATCCAGATAGCATTCATTACAACTTCACCAGACCACTAAAGCCCATAAAGGCCAGAGACATTAAACCTGCGGTCACCAGCGCAATCGCGTTACCGCGGAAGGGCGCAGGGATATCCGCTGCCGCCAGACGCTCGCGAATCGACGCGAAGAGGACCATTACAAATGAGAAACCGACGGCGGCGGAAAAACCGTATAGCGCCGACTGCATAAAGTTATGGCCAAGGTTGATGTTCAGCAGCGCAACGCCGAGAACGGCGCAGTTGGTGGTGATCAGCGGCAGGAAGATACCCAGCAGGCGATAGAGGGCCGGGCTGGTTTTACGCACCACCATTTCGGTAAATTGCACAACAACCGCAATGACCAGAATAAAAGCCAGCGTACGGAGATAGATTAAGCCCAGCGGGATAAGGATCCAGGTATCAATCAACCACGCGCAGATGGACGCCATCGTCATGACGAAGGTCGTCGCCAGCCCCATGCCCATCGCCGTTTCCAGCTTTTTGGACACGCCCATAAACGGGCACAGGCCAAGAAACTTCACCAGAACGAAGTTGTTAACCAGCACGGTGCCGACAAAGAGCAGTAAGTAATCGGTCATTATTTAGCCTGAAATAAAAAAGCCGCCTATTATCGGACAAACCCACGCAGGCGACAACAGGTTATCTGTAGGGTTATTACGGGTTCACGAAGGTGTTTTTCACCCGCGTCGAACGCTTGAAATAGGGGACCAGCAGCGCGGCGGCCAGTAACGGGAAAAGCAGCTGACGCACGGCCAGAGCGTCTGAAACGGGCGAAAAAGCAAAGGCTTTCACAGCCAGCAGGACCGAAATCAGCAGCCAGATAATGTAGTGCTTCGGCACACTCTTGCGGCGCTTAAAGAAGGCAATGGTCAGCCACAGCGTGTAGTACCACATTCCAATCGCGAAAACGAACGACACAAACCACATCGCAATATTCAGCACGCTTTGCGACATCAGGGTCTGGATGGCGTGTGGGGTAACCAGTGCGGTGGTATACAGCAGCAGCGCAAGTGATGCGCTTAATAAGGCAACCAGCAGCCATGCCAGTGGGGCGATTAACCAGCCTCCAATGCGTTCTCCAGGCGTTGCGGTCATGAACTCTCCCATAATCTGCGCGAAATGTTGTACAGCCAGTTTGCAGGGCGGAGAGTATATAACATTTCGCGCGGATGGCTACTTTCTTATAAAACGTAACGCCATACAGACTTAGGCACTTCCCCGACGTTGAACAAACGACCGCCGGAAACCAGCTCCGCACGGCGATGGTCAGCGGCGCGATACATATTAATGATGTCCTGATTATCCGACAGGGTGTAGTTCAAATGATCAAACAGTTTTTCCAGGCTCTCAAGCGAATTGATCTTGCGAAATTTTAATAAATAGTCCTGAACTGTCATATTAATAAGTTTCCATATAAAAGTGAGTAATACCAGTTAAGGTAATTCGTTCGAATAATAAACGGATTAATAAAGACGTAAACAGCCCACTCAGGTAACGCGACGAAATTAGGAGTTTTCTTTGCTGAAATTCAGGCATCAGACGATGCCTGGAAGAGAAGGTTAACCGTGTTCACCAGGGCTGGCAATACGTAACTGACATATTATGTCACTCTTTATTGCAGTAACCGGTTACTTAGGTTGGGCGACTGTGACAGGCTCCGGCGGCTGGTAGTTATCGATATGGCTGGCGACGCCCAGCAAAATGACCGAAACCCCAAGGACAATCCATCCCGCTAATTCAATGATTCGATTAATAATTGACGTCATGATTCGTAATTGTACTTTATCCATAAATACAGGTCGCAGATGTTACAGCGACGATTCCCCAACGGCAAGCGCTTTGGGAACGGTTCCCTTAAACAAAATCAGTAGGTTAATACTATGTAACAAAAACAACCCGTATAACCTGCTATTTTAAGTCATATGGCACATTATTAATCTGTGCTCTTGCCAGGCTAGCCAGTGTGAAATAAGAACGTCATAAAAGAGGACGGCACTATGAGTGATAATATCCGCGTTGGGCTTATCGGCTACGGGTATGCAAGCAAAACGTTTCATGCACCTCTGATAGCCGGGACGCCGGGGATGGCGCTGGCTGCGGTATCCAGCAGCGATGCCGCTAAAGTCCATGCCGACTGGCCCTCCGTGCCGGTTGTCTCTGAACCTAAACACCTTTTCAACGATCCGAATATTGATTTAATCGTTATACCCACACCGAACGACACCCACTTTCCGCTGGCAAAGGCCGCGCTGGAAGCCGGTAAGCACGTGGTTGTCGATAAGCCCTTTACCGTCACGCTGTCTCAGGCTCGCGAACTGGATGCGCTGGCAAAGAGTCTGGGCAGGCTGCTGTCGGTTTTCCATAACCGCCGCTGGGACAGCGACTTTCTGACGGTAAAAAGGCTTCTCAGTGAAGGAACGCTAGGGGAGATCCTCTTTTTTGAATCTCACTTTGACCGCTTCCGTCCGCAGGTGCGAAACCGCTGGCGCGAGCAGGCCGGTCCGGGCAGCGGTATCTGGTACGATTTAGCCCCGCATCTGCTGGATCAGGCCGTCAATCTTTTTGGTCTGCCGGTGAGCATGACGGTCGATCTGGCCCAGCTCAGACCCGGGGCGCAGACAACCGATTACTTCCACGCGGTGCTCAGCTACCCGCAGCGGCGGATTGTGCTGCACGGCACGATGGTCGCGGCCGCGGAATCGGCCCGCTATATTATTCACGGTACGCGTGGGAGCTACGTAAAGTTTGGTCTCGATCCTCAGGAGGACCGACTGAAAAGCGGTGAACGTCTGCCACAGGAAGACTGGGGCTATGATATGCGCGACGGGGTGGTCACGCGGGTGGAAGGTGAGGAGCTGGTAGAGGAGACCTTGCTGACGATCCCGGGCAACTATCCGGCCTATTATGCGGGCATCCGCGATGCGCTGAACGGCACGGGAGAGAATCCGGTTCCGGCCAGCCAGGCGATTCAGATAATGGAGCTGATCGAGCTGGGTATCGAATCTGCCAAACATCGCGCCACGCTCTGTCTGGCATAATTTTTTAATATTTTGTAGGCCGGGTAAGCGTCAGCGCCACCCGGCAAGGGTGTTAACCGCGAGCCACTTTATCTTTCAACGCCTGCTTCTCTTCAGGCGTCAGGAAGGCGATCTCCAGCCCGTTGATCTGCGCCTGACGGATCTGCTCGCGGCTCAGACCCGCCTGCGGTGCGGCGATGTTGTACTCGTGGATGATATCCACGCCCTGAACAGCCGGGTCGTCGGTGTTCAGCGAGGCCAGCACGCCGTGCTCGAGGAAGGTTTTCAGCGGATGATGCGCCAGCGTTGCCACGGTGCTGGTTTGAATGTTAGACGTCAGGCACGACTCAATCCCGATACGCTGCTCTGCCAGGAAATCCATCAGGGCGCGATCTTCGACCGCCTTCACGCCGTGACCGATACGTTCGGCGCCCAGCTCGCGGATGGCCTGCCAGATGCTTTCCGGGCCAGCCGCTTCACCCGCATGCACGGTAATGTGCCAGCCGGCATCGCGCGCGCGGTTGAAGTGGGAGAGGAACAGACTGCCCGGGAAGCCCAGCTCGTCACCGGCAAGGTCGACGGCGGTGATGGCATCGCGATGGGCCAGCAGCGCTTCCAGCTCCTGCAGGCAGGCGGCTTCGCCGAACGTGCGGCTCATAATGCCAATCAGACGGGCCTGAACGTCGAAGGTTTTACACCCTTCGCGGACGCCTTCAATGACAGCTTCCACCACGCCTGCAACGGGCAGGCTGTGGGTCATCGCCATGTAGCCCGGCGAGAAGCGCAGCTCGACGTAGTGCAGGCCGTTACGGGCCGCATCTTCAATGTTCTCAAACGCCACGCGGCGGCAGGCATCCAGCGAGGCCAGCATCTTCACGCCCCAGTCGAGTTTGCTCAGGAAGCTGACCAGGTCCGGTTCACTGGAGGTCACCTGTACGTGCGGGATCAGCGACTCAAGCGTCTGCGCGGGGAGCGTTAAATTGAACTGGCGGCCAAGATCGAGGATGGTTTGGGCACGAATGTTACCGTCAAGGTGACGATGAATATCAGTTAAAGGCAGGCGTGTATCAATCATGGTCGCACTCTTTTCTGGTTAAAGTGCGCCATATTATAAAAACAAAACGGGGTAAAAAGCTATTTGCGCAAGGGAATATTCCGTTGCGCAAATTGATTACAGGAGTGCGTTAATCCCGGCAATGAGGCGCTGAACGCCTTGTTCGAGCTTGCTGCGCGGGCAGCCCGCATTCAGGCGAACAAAGCCATTTCCCTCTTTGCCGTAGGTATATCCCGGCATGATGGCGACCTTTTGCTGCTCGATCAGCTCTTTTTGCAGCGCCCGATCGTCAATATTCAGCGGGCGCAGGTCAATCCAGGCCAGATAGGTCGCTTCCGGCGGCTGCCAGTTCAGTTTCGGAAAAGCGCTGTTTACTTCCTGCGCGATATACAACAAATTCTCTTCCAGATAACCCCGCAGGGCATCCAGCCACGGCGCTCCCTTCTGGTAGGCGGCGATATGCGCCGTCAGCGCCAGCACGGAAGGGGAAGAGAGACCGTCCCGACCTTTTAGCGCGCTGAGGTAGCCGTTCCGGCTCTCCTCATCACCAATCAGGCCGTAAGCGCCCGTCAGCGCCGGAATATTAAAGCTTTTCGAGCCGGAGGTGAGAAGCGCCCATTTGCCGCGTGCCACCGCGTTCCACGGCGTGTGACGATGCTCTCCCCACACCATGTCCATATGGATTTCATCGCTGATAACCGCCACGTCATAACGCGCGCACAGCTCCGCCATGTGCGTCAGTTCATTCCGCGTCCAGACCTTGCCGGTTGGGTTTTGCGGGCTGCACAGCAGTAAAATCTTGTTTTCAGGTTTCGCCAGGGCCGCTTCCAGCGCAGCCATATTTCCCTGCCATCCTGCAGCATGCTTTTCCATCTCTACGGGCACCACATGACGCGCATTGCCTTCAATGGCTTTGTAAAACGCATCGTATGCCGGGGTGTGTACCACCACGCCGTCGCCGGGGTTTGACCAGAGACGAATCAGCTCTGACACCATGTAAATAACGGAAGGGCCATAAACGACCGATTCGGTCTCAATCTGGCTGTTAAAGCGCTGCTGGAACCAGTGCGCGACGGCGGCGAGAAACTCATCGTTCTTCCAGCGGCTGTAGCCCAACACGCCGTGATTAATGCGCTGATGCAGCGCGTCGGTAATGCAGGGCGCAGTGGCGAAATCCATATCCGAGATGGTGAAGGGCAGCAGGTCCGCCGCGCCAAAGCGGTCGGCGACGAAGTCCCACTGCGTACACCAGGTGCCGTGTCGATCCACGACGGTAGAGAAATCAAACATGACGTTAATCCTTAAAGTAAAACCCCCTCCTGAGAGGGGGTTGAGGCATCAGGCTTCTACTGTTCGCATCAGAGTGGCCAGCTCATCCTTCACCGACTGCACCTGCGGGCCGATAACCACCTGCAAATTGTGCTGATTTAACTGTACCACGCCAATGGCCCGGTTGGCTTTCAGGGCGTTGGTATCCACTTTTGACATATCCGCCACCGACAGACGCAGGCGGGTAATGCAGTTATCCAGCGAGGTGATGTTATCCGCACCGCCCAGCGCCGCCAGAATGGCCGGGGTGTTATAGCCGGATTTGCCCACGGTCCCGGCAACCGCCTGTTCAACGCTGCTCGCCGTTTCTACATCGCGGCCAGGCGTTTTCAGGTTAAAGCGGGTGATGGCGAAGCGGAAGATGCCGTAATACACCGCAAACCAGATAGCCGCCACGACCGGCACCAGATACCACTTGGTAGACAGGCCGTGCAGGATGCCGAACACCACGAAGTCAATCACGTTGCCGTCGGTGTTGCCGATGGTCACGCCCAGCACCGCCATCACGGTAAAGCCCAGACCGGTCAGCACCGCGTGGATGAGATACAGTACCGGCGCAACGAACAGGAACAGGAATTCGATCGGCTCGGTGGTACCGCCCACGACGCAGGCAATCACGCCGGAAATCAGCAGGCCTTTAATTTTATGACGGTTTTCCGGGCGCGCGCAGTGGTACATCGCCAGCGCGGCACCCGGCAGGCCGCCGAGGAAGGCAGGCATTTTACCCTGAGACAGGAAGCGGGTGGCGCTTTCCGAGAAGCCGTGGGTGGTCGGGCAGCTCAGCTGCGCCTGGAAGATGGTCAGCGCACCGCTCACGTCGTGACCGCACACCTCCATCGTCCCGCCCGCTTCGGTGAAGCGAATCAGGGCCACCAGGATATGCTGCAGGCCAAACGGCAGGAGCAGACGCTCGCCGGTGCCGAAGATCATCGGCCCAAAATCTCCCGCGCCGTTGATGATGCGGCCGATACCGTTGATGCCCATCGCAAAGACCGGCCAGATCAGCGGAATGATTAAGCCGAACAGACCCATGACCACCAGGGTGATAATCGGCACGAAGCGGGTACCGCCGAAGAACGCCAGGGCATCCGGCAGGCGGATATTGTGGAAGCGCTCGTGCAGCATCCAGATAATCACACCCGCGATCACTGCACCGAGGATCCCGGTATCAATAGACTGGATACCAATCACGCTCTGAATGTTGTTGGCTTTCAGCACGGCAGCGTCTGTGGTCGGCAGAATGCCTTTCGCAGTCAGCCAGAAGTTAACCGCGAGGTTCATCACCGCATAACCCACAAACCCGGCAAACGCCGCGACGCCTTTGTTCTCGCGGGCCAGGCCCAGCGGAATAGCGATACAGAACATGACGGGCAGGAAGCTAAACGCAAAGGAGCCGACTTTACTCATCCAGATAAAGATCGCCTGCAGCACGGGGGTACCGAGGAACGGGATCAGCGTGATGACGTCTTTACTGCTTAGCGAGCTGCCGATCCCGAGCATGATCCCGCAGAACGAGAGGAGTGCCACGGGCAGCATAAAGGTTTTACCCAGTTGCTGGAAAAATTCCCACAGCGATATTTTTTGTGCTGCTTTCGCCGTCATAAAACGACTCCTTTATTGTTAAAATCAGTTTGCCTGCTTCAATGCTGCGAGAAGATAAAACGTTTTATCAAAGTTTAGTGAGCGCTAAATCACATTCTCAGGCTTTGACTGGTAGTATAAAGATAACGTATTGATAAAACGTTTTACCGATCTCATTTCAGGGAGTCACGCCAAGACATGGCTGTAGCGAAAAAAATCACCATCAACGATGTCGCGCTGGCGGCGGGCGTTTCCGTCAGCACCGTTTCTCTGGTGCTGAGCGGGAAAGGGCGCATCTCTCCTGCGACCGGTCAGCGGGTTAACGAGGCGGTTGAACAGCTGGGCTTTGTGCGTAACCGCCAGGCGTCGGCGCTGCGCGGTGGGCAAAGCGGAGTGATTGGCCTGATCGTTCGCGACCTGACGTCACCTTTCTATGCGGAGCTGACCGCCGGGTTAACCGAAGCGCTTGAAGCCCAGGGGCGGATGGTCTTTCTGCTGCACGGCGGTCGCGAGTCCGATCAGCTTCTCTCCCGGCTCGATATGCTGCTGAACCAGGGAGTGGACGGGGTGATCGTCGCCGGGGCGTCGGGCGTGGGCAGCGAGCTGTGCGAGCGCGCCGCCGCGAAAGGCGTGCCGCTGGTGTTTGCTTCGCGCGCCAGCTACCTGGACGAGGCCGATACGCTGCGCCCGGATAACATGCAGGCCGCGCAAATGCTGACCGAGCATCTTATTCGTCGCGGGCATCAGCGCATTGCCTGGCTGGGCGGTAAAAGCTCGTCTCTGACCCGCGCCGAGCGGGTAGGCGGCTACTGCGCGACGCTGATTAAATACGGCCTGCCGTTCCACAGCGAATGGGTGGTGGAGTGTGAATCCAGCCAGAAGAAAGCGGCGGAAGCGATAGGCGCGCTGCTGCGCAGCAGTCCGACGATCAGCGCCGTGATTTGCTACAACGACGTGATTGCCATGGGCGCCTGGTTTGGCCTGATCCGCGCCGGGCGTCAGAGCGGCGAGGGTGGGGTGGAAACCTTCTTCGGCCACCAGGTGGCGCTCGGGGCGTTCGCCGACGTCGGTGAAAACGCCCTCGACGATCTGCCGATCGTCTGGGCCACCACCCCCGCGCGGGAGATGGGCTACACGCTGGCGGACAGGATCATGCAGCGCATCGACAATACGGATGTCCAGGCCGGACACCAGATTGTGGCGGCGCGACTGGTAACGGTGAAATAATCTCCGCTGCACATCGGGCCTGCAAGGGCCCGGAAGCGTAGGCCGGGTAAGCGTCAGCGCCACCCGGCAATAAAAAACCCCTCGTACGAGGGGTTTTGCCGTTTACTGCTGCGGTGCCGCCGGAGCGGCTGGCGCTGCCGGTTCAGCCGGTTCCGGCATCCCCAGCGTCGGCATACCAAACATGCCGACGAAGTCTTCCAGCGGCATCTTGTCGCCGTTGAGCGTTACCTGGCCGTTGGCGTACTGCAGGCTGGTGGAAATCGTGTTGTCTTCCACTTTGGTGATGCGGAACATCTGGCCCATTGCCGCCAGGCCTTTCACCTGCTGGTTAGCCAGCTTGCCGGCGTCTTCATCGCCGTAGCCTTCCAGCTTCGCAATCTGGGTCATAAACTCGGTCGCCATGTCCATTGGGATGGTCAGCTTGCTCTCGAGCGACTTCACGCTGCGATCCACTTCCTGCGCCAGCGTCTGCGGTTCACCCGTTGCGGTTGCCGGATCTTTCAGGAACAGGGACAGGTTAAAACTGGTTTCGCCTTTGCTGTTTTTCCAGCTCAGCGGCGCAACGGTGATCACCGGCTCGCCTTTCAGCAGGATTGGCAGGTTGTTGAACAGCACCGCCATCGCCTGCTGCTGGTACACCTCAGGGTTCTGCTGCAGTGCGGCATCGGTCAGCAGCGCCTGGCTCTCTTTGCTGTATTTCTGGCTAAACTCGTGCCACGCCTGGCCGTCGATATTGCCGATCTTCAGCGACAGTTTGCCTGTGCCCAGATCCTGATTCTGCACTTTCAGGCTCTTCAGCGTGTAATCCAGCTGCGTGTTGATGCTCTTACCGTCTTTGGAAACGTCGGATTTACCGTTGACGTCCATGCCTTCCAGCACGGCCATCTCTTTGCCTTCAACCGCAATGGCAACCTTATCGAGAGACAGTTTTTGATCGCCGATACGCTCCTGGAAATCGGTCATTCGGCTGTTGCCGTCGGCCTTCAGGTTGTTGAAGGTGAGCTGAACTTTTTGGTTATATTCGTTCACGGCATTGACCAGGCCGCTTTCCGCTTCACCCGTCAGGGAGAACACGTTTCCGTCGCGGTCAGCCTCAAGCTTGAAGTGGCCGCCGCTGAAGGCGACTTTCTCATTCTCTTTCTCGTAGTTCAGCGCTTTCAGAGCAATATCGGAACTTGTGTCACCGGCATAGCTAATTCGGGTATTAATGTCGAAAGGCGATTCATTCTTCGCCAGGTCAAACAGCGGTTTGGTGACGTCGTTATTCATCAGCACGGTATGAACAGATGCCATCGACGGGATCAGGTTAAAGGACTTCAGCTGCGCCAGCGGCAGCGGACCGTGGCTCACCACCTCGTCCAGCACCACGCTCTGGCCCTGTTTCAGCCAGCCGTTTTCAGCACCGGCAACCGGCTTCACTACCAGCTGCATACGGCTGGTGAAGACGCCGCGATGATAATTCTGGTAGCTCAGCTCAAGGCCTGCCTCCGGCGCGCTGCGCTTAATTTCGCCGTTAGCCTGCGCCACCATCTCAGCCAGACGGCCTTCCAGCTGTTTCCCGGTAAACCAGGAGGCTCCCGTCCAGACCACGCCTAACGCTACAATCACTCCAACCGCTACGACCGATTTTTTCATTGCGACTATCCCTAAAATGAAACCAGGCGGTAAAAACCGCCTGGAGATATTAAGCCTGCAACTAGCTTAGCAAGAGTTGTTAAAAAATTCAGTAAGTGCTTAAAGCTTATTGAAAACGCGCGCCAGACGACCGGTGCCGCTTACGCTAACCGGAGACTCATTGGCTGCAACGAATGCTGACTCACCGGGCTTAAGCACCAGACGCTGTTCGCCTTTGCGCAGCGTCGCTTCGCCCTCGGCGCAGAACAGAATCGCCGCGCTTTCCTGCGCGATGGCGGTTTCGGCCTGGCTCAGGTCGTGCAGGGAGAAGGCAAAATCTTCAACTGGAATCGGGAAGTCCAGCTCTGCGCCGTTTTTCACCGGCTGAGTCAGCAGCTCCGCGGCAGGTTTTGCCACGAACTTCACGTTGGCAACCAGCTCAGGAATATCAATGTATTTCGGCGTCAGGCCCGCACGCAGCACGTTGTCGGAGTTGGCCATCACTTCCAGCGCCACGCCCTGCAGGTAGGCGTGCGGGGTTTCAGCGAACAGGAACATTGCTTCGCCCGGGTTCAGCTTCACCACGTTCAGCAGCAGAGGGGAGAACAGGCCGCTGTCGTCCGGGTAGAATTCGGAGATCAGACGGATGGTCTCCCACGGTTCACCTTGCTGCGTGTTCAGCGTTGCTTTCAGCACCGCCAGCGCGTGAGATTTCTCTTCACCCTGCATATTCAGCAGGCTGGCAAACAGCTGGCTCAGCGCGCCTGCGTTCGGGTTTTCGAGGAAGTGGGCGATAGCCTTGTTGGCGCCCGCGACCGGTTGCAGCAGGGAAACGATCTCTGAAAACTCGCGGAACGCGTTCATTGCCCGGAAGGGAGTCAGCGCAAAGACCAGCTCCGGCTTATGGTTAGGATCTTTGTAGTTACGCTCGGCGGCGTCTAACGGGATACCCGCCGCGTTCTCTTTGGCAAAGCCGATTTCAGAGGCTTTCTTGTTCGGGTGAACCTGGATGGAGAGCGGCTGGTCGGCGCACAGCACCTTAAACAGGAACGGCAGTTCGCCGAAGCGGTGAGCGACCTTGTCACCCAGCAGCGCGGTTTTATCGGCATCAATGACGTCACGCAGGCTGTGTACCTGGCCGCTGGCGTCTTCAATTTTTGAGCTGCTCTTCGGGTGTGCCCCCATCCACAGTTCTGCCATCGGCAGGTTGTCCGGGTTCGCGATACCGTAGAGATCCGTTAACGCAGTTTTACTTCCCCAGGCGTAGTTTTGCACTGAGTTAATGAGTTTTTGCATTATCAAGCCCTGATTCAATTGTGGAATTAACTCCGGGTATTAAAGCAATAAACCTCATGGAAGTAACCTGTGGATGTAAAAAGTCGTACTAGTCTCAGTTTTTGTTAAAAAATTGTGTAGGATAAGCTGACTCGCTTTTAAGCCGGGCAGCGGAACATCTGCCCTGAATAAACAGACCGAAGCAGTAAGTGAGAGACCAATGTCGAATAAACCCTTCCATTATCAGGATCCTTTCCCCCTCAGTAAGGATCGGACCGAGTATTACCTGTTAACCCGCGATCACGTCTCCGTCTCTGAGTTTGAAGGACAAGAGATCCTCAAGATAGAGCCGCAGGCGCTGACGCTGCTGGCGCAGCACGCTTTCCACGACGCCTCGTTTATGCTCCGTCCTGCGCACCAGCAGCAGGTTGCCGATATCCTGAGCGACCCGCAGGCCAGTGAGAACGATAAATACGTTGCCCTGCAGTTCCTGCGTAACTCAGACATCGCGGCGAAAGGTGTTCTGCCTACCTGTCAGGACACCGGCACGGCGATCATCGTCGGTAAAAAAGGCCAGCGCGTCTGGACCGGCGGCGGTGACGAAGCGGCCCTGGCGCACGGCGTCTACAACACCTACACCGAAGATAACCTGCGCTATTCGCAAAATGCGGCGCTGGATATGTACAAAGAGGTCAACACCGGCACCAACCTGCCTGCGCAGATCGACCTCTACAGCGTCGACGGTGACGAGTACAAATTCCTCTGTATCGCCAAAGGCGGCGGTTCAGCCAACAAAACCTATCTCTACCAGGAAACCAAGGCGCTGCTCACCCCGGGCAAGCTGAAGAACTACCTGGTTGAGAAGATGCGCACCCTCGGCACCGCGGCGTGCCCGCCGTACCATATCGCGTTTGTGATTGGCGGTACGTCGGCTGAAAGCACGCTGAAAACCGTCAAGCTGGCCTCAACCAAATATTATGACGGCCTGCCTACCGAAGGTAACGAGCACGGCCAGGCGTTCCGCGACGTGCAGCTTGAGCAGGAACTGCTGGAAGAGGCGCGTAACCTGGGCCTCGGGGCGCAGTTTGGCGGCAAATACTTTGCCCACGACGTGCGCGTGATCCGTCTGCCGCGTCACGGCGCATCCTGCCCGGTCGGGATGGGCGTGTCCTGCTCTGCGGATCGCAACATCAAGGCGAAGATCAACCGCGAAGGCGTGTGGATCGAAAAACTGGAAAACAACCCGGGTAAATACATTCCGGAAGCGCTGCGTAAAGCGGGTGAGGGTGAAGCGGTTCACGTTGATCTGAACCGTCCGATGAAAGAGATCCTGGCACAGCTTTCGCAGTATCCGGTTTCGACCCGTCTCTCCCTGAACGGCACGATTATCGTGGGCCGCGACATCGCGCACGCGAAGCTGAAAGAGCGTCTGGACAACGGTGAAGGGCTGCCGCAGTACATTAAAGATCACCCGATCTACTACGCCGGCCCGGCGAAAACGCCTGAAGGCTATGCCTCCGGCTCGTTAGGCCCAACGACGGCGGGCCGCATGGACTCGTACGTTGACCAACTGCAGGCCAACGGCGGCAGCATGATCATGCTGGCGAAAGGTAACCGCAGCCAGCAGGTGACGGACGCCTGCCACAAGCACGGCGGCTTCTACCTCGGCAGCATCGGCGGCCCAGCGGCGGTGCTCGCGCAGGGCAGCATCAAGAGCCTCGAGTGCGTGGAATACCCGGAACTGGGTATGGAAGCGATCTGGAAAATTGAAGTGGAAGATTTCCCGGCGTTTATCCTCGTGGATGACAAAGGTAACGACTTCTTCAAACAGATCCAGTCGTCCCAGTGTTCGGCGTGTGTGAAGTAAGTTAAACAGCCGGGTGGCGGCTGCGCCTTACCCGGCCTACGTGTTCGGTAGGTCGGGTAAGCGTCAGCGCCACCCGACACCAATAAGAGCGCACAAAGCGCCATATCGTTTCTCAGAAGTCATCAATACTTATCCCTTAAGCATGTGAGCAATCCCTCTTTTGTTATCAAGGAGAAAGTAATGACCACGGTACGCCATGAGAAAGACTCGATGGGCGCCATCGACGTCCCGGCCGACAAGCTATGGGGCGCGCAAACCCAGCGTTCGCTGGAGCACTTCCGTATCTCGACTGAAAAAATGCCCGTCTCGCTGATTCAGGCGCTGGCGCTCACCAAACGCGCCGCCGCGAAAGTGAACCAGGATTTAGGCCTGCTGGGGGCAGACAAAGCGACCGCCATCATCAACGCCGCCGACGAAGTGCTGGCGGGCAAGCATCCCGACGAATTCCCCCTCGCCATCTGGCAGACCGGTTCCGGCACCCAGAGCAACATGAACATGAACGAAGTGCTGGCGAACCGGGCCAGCGAACTGCTGGGCGGCGTGCGCGGCATGGAGCGCAAGGTTCACCCGAACGATGACGTCAACAAGAGCCAGAGCTCTAACGACGTTTTCCCGACGGCCATGCACGTGGCGGCGGTGATTGCTATCCGCGAGCAGCTTATCCCGCAGCTCAACGTCCTGAAGTCTACGCTCAACGAGAAAGCGCAGGCCTTCCGCGACATCGTCAAAATTGGCCGTACGCACCTGCAGGACGCCACGCCGCTGACGCTCGGCCAGGAGATTTCCGGCTGGGTGGCGATGCTGGAACATAACCTGAAGCATATTGAGTACAGCCTGCCGCACCTGGCGGAGCTGGCGCTCGGCGGGACGGCGGTCGGGACCGGGTTAAACACCCATCCCGAATACGCGTTGCGCGTGGCGGAGGAGCTGGCAAACATCACCGGGCAGCCGTTCGTCACGGCACCCAATAAGTTTGAAGCGCTGGCGACCTGCGATGCGCTGGTCCACACCCACGGCGCGCTGAAAGGGCTGGCGGCCTCGCTGATGAAAATCGCCAACGACGTGCGCTGGCTGGCCTCGGGTCCGCGCTGCGGCATTGGCGAAATCAGCATTCCGGAAAACGAGCCGGGCAGCTCTATCATGCCGGGTAAAGTCAACCCGACCCAGTGCGAAGCCATGACCATGCTCTGCTGTCAGGTGTTGGGCAACGATGTCGCCGTCAACCTGGGCGGTGCGTCCGGCAACTTCGAGCTGAACGTCTATCGCCCGATGGTGATCCACAACGTACTGCAATCAATTCGTCTGCTGGCGGACGGGATGGAGAGCTTTAACGAGCACTGTGCGGTAGGGATTGAGCCGAATCGCGAACGTATCAGCCAGTTGCTCAATGAATCCCTGATGCTGGTGACGGCGCTGAATACCCATATCGGCTACGACAAAGCCGCCGAGATCGCTAAAAAAGCGCATAAAGAGGGGCTGACGCTGAAAGCCTCCGCCCTGGCACTGGGCTATCTGACTGAGGCGGAGTTCGACGCCTGGGTTCGCCCGGAAGCGATGGTCGGCAGCCTGAAATAGTCATCCCGCCACGTACAGGTGCAGCCGCGGAATAATCAGCTGTAGCGGCTGCGCCTGAGGTCTGTAACGGTGCTGGACATTGTCCGCATCGTAATTCAAAAGCTCACCAACATCCGGCACGATGGCCCCCCGATCGGCATCATAGAGCGCAATCAGCGGCGTAGGGCAGGCATACTGAACCTGTTTTTGCTGACCGGAGTACCAGACGCGGGCGATGGGCTGAACCTTCACCGGGCGCTTGATCTTGAGGCGCGTATCCGCCGGCAGAGAAGCGATGCTGTGGTACTCCTGCTCCAGGCGCTCGATCCACTGCTCGCGCGACCACGGTGCGACGGTGCGCGGCGTCTTCAGGCTTTTTTCCAGCTGCGCCAGAATCTCATCCCGGGTGAAGTTTTTAATGATGTGCTTATTCGCCCAGCCGAAGCGCAGCGTGGCGGGATGACGCAGTACCGTCAGCGTGCGATAGGCGTTAAGGGTTATCAGCCCCGGAAGCTGGCGGTGCACCCATTCAAACCGGGCGGCAGGGGCGAGGCCGGACTCTTCGGTAATGATCTTTTCAAATGCCGCTTTCAGGGTGTTGATATGGGTAATCTGGCTTTCCAGCGCGTCGCGCGTTGTTGCATCGGTTTGCAGGCAGATCACGCCGGGCAGACGTACGGCCGCCTTACTGCTGCGGTTTTCTGACTGCTGCTGGATAAACAGGCGGCGATAGTGCTTCAGCGCCAGCTCAAGGGCGGCGCTGCCGATGTGTTGTTCAACTGCGATGGTGTCCAGCGGGTCGTGCTCGGCCCCTTTGGCCACCTCGGGCAGGGTAAAGACGCGCGCGGCCAGCAGGCGGCAGGTCTGCAAACGTTCGGTCAGGGTCAGGAGCTCGTGTTCTATTTCCCGAAACGTGCTGTTCAGCCGTTCGAGGAGATCGTAGGTTGCCATAAGCACTCTCATTAGTTACAACATACTTATCGTATAGCACAGCACGCCGGGTCAGGCCAGCGTGCGGTTAAGGTCAGGCAGGGACGGGAAGGGCAATGTTATGGTACACCGGCCAGCTAAAGCAGAAGCGCGCGCCGCCGAGCTCGCTCTCCTCGCAATGCACCGTGCCGCCCATTGCCTGCGCGATAGAGTAGACAATCGCCAGCCCCAGGCCGCATCCGCCGGTGGCGCGGTCGCGGCTAGGGTCGAGCCGGACAAACGGTTCAAACACGGTTTCTCGCGCTTCAGGGGCGATCCCCGGCCCGTCATCCTCCACCGTCAGGCTGGCCTGATTGCCCTGCAAATCCAGTCCGATCTGGAGTGTACTTTCGCTGTATCGCATGGCGTTGTTCATCAGATTGTCCAGCACGCGCTCCATCAGGCGCATATCGAGCGCGCCGTAATCACCCGGCGTGACCCGCGTTAACAGCGTGCGCTGCGGGTTCACGCTCTGGACATCATCAACGTGGGTTTGCAGCCAGTCAGGCAGGTCCGGCGTACTGAGGTTTAGCTCGTTTTGCGGACGATCGAGGCGCGCGTAGGTCAGCAGCTCCTCAATCAGCGCTTCAAGCTGGCCAATATCGCGGTTCAGGGCCTGAGACTCCGCTTCCGTCAGATTCTCGCTCATCTCCAGACGATAGCGCAGACGAACCAGTGGTGTGCGCAGCTCGTGCGCAATCCCGTCGATCAGCTGCTTCTTACTGGCAATGAGGGCATTGATGTTATCGGCCATCTGGTTAAAGGCCACGCCCAGACGTTCAAAGCTGGAACCGCTGTCGAAGTGAATGCGTTCGGTAAAATGCCCTTCGCCAAAACGCTGCGCGGCGGATTCCAGCTTCAGCATGTCCTGCCAGTGCGGACGCATCCAGATAAAAACCGGGAACGCGAGCGAAATAGCGATAAAGGCCATCAGCGCCATGTCCAGCAGACGCATCTGGTGCAGATAATAGAGATAGGGCACCGGCCCGACGGCCAGCACGTAATGGCTGCGCGGAATACGCTGGATAAAGGTGTATTTCTCATCCATCGCAACAATGTCCCCGTCGCGCAGACGCTGCATGGCGGGCGGATCCAGCTCAAAATCTTTTAACGGCTCGATGCGTAAATCGAACGACAGGTTCAGATCCAGCTCTTTGAGGGTTTTCGCCCAGTCGTGCGGTGGGATCTCTCTCAGCTCGCTGCGCATCAGATAGAGCGAGCTTTTCATCAGATCGTCCAGCGACTGCCTGCCCGCACGTTCGGCGGTGAATTTATAGACCAGCCCGACCAGCATGGTCATGACCAGGAAGCAGACAAACAGCAAAAGATAAAACTGCACAAACAGCTTTTTCATTGGATCTCACCGAAGAAACGCTTTGTGCAGAATATACATGAAAACCCGTCGATATTTTCATGTCTGTGAAGCGTGTTACATGGCATTCGCGCTGTTTTTTACCTTGGCGATGAGTGTTTCCGTTACGGCCAGTCCTTCCGCAATGTGCATATCAATCACATCGGTCCCGAATTCGTTTATTAAATCCAGGAGAATTTCGTAAGACTGGATGAGTTCAAGGAGATCAAAGAGCGCTTTTTGATCGGTGCGTGAGGGGTAGGGATGGCTAAGCGCGGCCTGATTAACAATCCATTCAAGATTGGTTTTAATGGCCTCTACTTCATAGTAGCTATACATAATGCATGAGCTTAAATCCTCATTTCAAGATTTTATGAGCGATGTTTCGTGAGAGCTTCACGGTGAACAGAAATATGGATGTAGCCGGGGCGGTACGGGCGAAGAAAAGGAAGGCGTAGTTTTAATTATGGAATAGTTCGCGTGCTTAGCAAGTTATTTGTTGCGCAAACGGATAAATAAAGGCGCGAAAGAGGGGGCATACTCGTGTAATGCCTTCATTTCGCGCAGGTTATGCAAACCCGATAACGGTATCAGGTTTCCCAGGCGTGCGGGGCAAACAGATAACCCTTATTACGCACGGTTTTAATGCGGTAGGGCTCGGTCGCGTTATCCTGCAGCTTTTTGCGCAGACGCGAAATCGCCACGTCAACGCTGCGGTCCATGCCGTCATAGCTCACGCCGCGCAGGTTTTTCAGCAGCGCGTCGCGGTCCATGATTTGCCCGGCGTGCGTTGCCAGCTCCCACAGCAGGTCAAAATCAGCGGTGGAGAGGGCGATAAGCTCGCCAGAAAGCAGCACCTGGCGGTTAATGGGGTCAATAGAGAGCGTACCGAAGCGCATCGCTTTGTGGGGCGTCAGCGACGGCGCGGGCGCTTCGCGTTCAACGCTGGCGTGCTGGCGTAAGTGGAGGCGCAGGCGTGCAAGCAGGACGGCAGGCGGTGTGGTTTTCAGAATGTAGTCATTGGCCCCCATCTCCAGCGACAGAATGTGGTTCATATCGCTGTCCAGGGAGGTGAGCAGAACGATAGGGCCGTCCCAGCGGGCGCGCAGGTCACGGCAAAGCGTCATGCCGTCTTTGCCTGGCAACATGATATCCAGCAGCACCAGATCCGGGTTTTCACGGACGACCACCTCTTCGGCACGATCGCCGCGAGGTTCAACAATGACGTCCATATCATGTTTACCCAGATAGGCGGCGATCAGTTGTCCGACTTCGGGTTCGTCTTCAACATAAACAATCTTATTCATACAGCGTCTGTTTTCGTGAAAAAAGCCAACATACACCGCGAAACCTTAACCTTCCATTAATCTTTCAAAATTAACGCCGGTTCCGTTATTCTGGCTCATATTGTGAGTTGATTATTCCAGGGAAAAATATGGGGCTGGTGATCAAAGCCGTGCTGGGCGCGCTGGTGGTATTACTGATTGGCATTCTGGCAAAAACGAAAAACTACTACATTGCCGGGCTTATCCCGCTGTTTCCGACCTTTGCGCTGATTGCTCACTATATTGTGGCTTCTGAACGGGGCACGGAAGCGTTACGTACGACCATCGTGTTTGGCATGTGGTCGATCATTCCGTATTTCCTCTACCTGCTTTCGCTGTGGTACTTCACCGGTTTTCTGCGTCTTCCCCTGGCGCTGAGCGGGGCGGTGGTCTGCTGGGGACTCAGCGCCTGGGTGTTAATTTTCTTCTGGAGCCGCTTTCACTAGCGCAGCGGTCGGCCGCCGTCCACGGCAAAGGTTCTGCCGGTGACGTAGCAACTGGTGAGCAGGTAATCCACAAGGTCAATGACCTCTTTCTCGCCCGGGGCGATTTTCATGAGCGACTTATTGAGCGCCTGCTGGCGATACTCCGCATCATCGTTTTCGTTAAATAAAATCATCGCTGGGGCGATGGCGTTCACCTTCACCTCGGGCGCGAGCTTGCGGGCAAACGAACGCGTCATATTATCCAGTGCGGCTTTACTCGCCGCGTAGGCGATGTGCTTGTCGCTTCCGCGCTCCACCACATAATCGGTGAAGTGAATAATGTCGCCCGCAGCGTGCCCATGACCGCGCAGCAGATCCTGCAGAGCGTGGTTAAGCAGATAAGGCGCATTGACGTGGATCTGCAGCATGGCGGAGAGCGTTTCGCTGAGTGACGTACCGGGTTTTTCGGCACGCCATGCGCTGGCGTTATGGATCACGGCGCGCAGCCCCGTCGTCGTGGATTTCACCTCTTCCGCGAAAGCCAGAATGCCATCATCGGTTGAAAAATCAGCCTGAATGCAGACAGCCCCGGCTTTGCGTAACCCTTCAATCGACGGGTATTCCGTACGGTAGCTGACAATGACCGGATGGCGAAGGTTGAGAAAGTGATGGGCGAGGGCGAGGCCGATACGGCGGCCTCCGCCGGTAATCAGTATTGGGCGAAGCGGTGCATTTCCCATCGTATTCTCCTTTACAGTTCAACAATGGGAAAGGCGATGCTATCCCATTAACATCCAGGTTGCCGGTAGGGCAGCAACCAGTAGCAGTCCAATTAATGCCATCTCACGGCGTTTCAGCGCGTTTTCCAGCTGATGCGTGCGGCGGGCGTAGATAAACACCAGCAGACCCGGTGCGTACAGCACGACCGACAGCAGCAGATGCATAGGCCCGGAAGCATACAACAACCACAGGCCGTAAATACAGGCTCCGACACCCACGACATAATGCGCCGGGCGTGTGGCAATTTTTAACAGATACGCACCCACTAAGAAATAGGGTACCAGAATCATCTCCGAGGCGATGGTCAGCAGGGTGTTATAGTCTGAACCTGTGAGCCAGATCAGCACCAGACAGACCTGAACGCTGATGTTGGTCAGCCAGAGTGATGCCGACGGTGCGCTGTTTTTATTTTGGCGGGCAAACAGGCGTGGAAATGCCTTGTGCGTCGCGGCAAGGAACGGCACTTCAGCCGCCATGATGGTCCAGCTCAGGTAAGCGCCGCAGACGGAGACGATCAGCCCTGCGGCAATCACCACATCGCCCCAGGGGCCAAGCATTTTCACCATCAGGCCTGCCATTGACGGGTTACGCATTTCAGCCAGCTCAGGACGCGCCACCACGCCCAGCGACAGCAGCGTCACCAGCAGATAGACCCCGAGCGCAGCCAGTACGGCCAGCAGCGTCGCGCGGCCCACATCGCGTTTATTCCGGGCCCGGGCAGAAACCACGACCGCGCCTTCAACACCGATGAACACCCACAGGGTAATCAGCATCGTGTTTTTCACCTGCTCCCAGACGGGAACGCCCAGCGCAACGCCGCTGAAATCAAGCTTGAATACGTCCATACGGAAAGCAATAAAGGCCAGAACGATAAACAGGCCGAGCGGAACCAGTTTCGCCAGCGTCGCCACCAGGTTGATGCTGGCGGCCGTTTGTACGCCGCGTAACACCAGCCAGTGGACGAACCACAGTAACACCGAGGCGCCCACAATAGACTGCCAGGTATTCCCGTCGCCAAAGAGGCGCAGTTCAGGCGTATCGGTAAAGAAACTGAGCGCCGAGAAGACGATCACCAGATAGGAGACGTTGGCGATAACGGCACACAGCCAGTATCCCCACGCAGAACAGAAGCCAATCAGCTCGCCGAAACCTTCACGCGCATAGGTGAAAATGCCGCCGTCCAGGTCCGGGCGAATGCGGGTGAGCAGCAGCATGGCGAAGGCCAGCAGCAGTATGCCAACACCCGTAATGCCCCAGCCAATGATGAGCGCGGAAGGGCTGGCGACGGCCGCCATATTCTGCGGCAAACTGAATACGCCCGCACCCAGCATTGAGCTTAAAACGAGTGCAGTCAGAGCACTCAGGCCAAGTTTCTTTTCCATTGGCTTCCTGTTATGAAAGGTCAAAATCCAGAATAATTATTTCGCTCAGGCGCATAAAAATGGTGGATCACACTAAGGCGCGGGATTTTACGGAGTGTAACGAAAGCATGCAATGACGTGTGGCAGAAATTCAAAAAAAGTAACAAAAAAGGCGGCATTGCGCCGCCTTTCGTAAACGATTTTGTTACTTGTACAGATCGGCGCTGATGGTCACGTTGTTACCACGTTCCTGCCACTGGCGGGTAATGTGGTAGTACTTCGCTCCTTTCTTCGCCGCACGCTTCGCGACCTGATAGGACACTTCCGTCATGTTGCCGTAGTTGCCGGTAAATTTGATGCTGTCGAACGGCACCATCTGCGCGGCAGTGGCGTTGTTCAGCTCTTCAATTTTGGTACCGTCCGGCAGCGTAACGGAATAACGGCCACCTTTCGTGGACTGTGTTTCAAAGAAACGGCCCACTTCAGCGCTTGGGGCCGCGGTCGTTGCTACGCCTGGAATTTCAACTTTCTTCGCTTCTTCGCCGCCTTTCGCTAGCGCCGCGCGACCTGCTTCTGAATTCGCCGGGATAGCATCCGGGCTCTGCAGAACACGTTTTTTCGCATCTTTTTTATAGATGAATGCGGTAATACGCTGGTTGCCACCCTGGTTAGCATCGACCTGACGCACGATGAAGAAAGAGTAGGCCCCTTTCTCTTTCGCGGCTTTAGTGATGGCATCGTTCACCTCAGGCTGGCTGCGATAGAAGCCCTGAACGGTGACGGTGTCGTAAGGTTCCAGCTCGATCGCTTGATCTTTCGGCAGTTCAACAACACCGTTGATCACGCGGTTTTTCGGTGCGTCAGCTTTTGGCGCATTGTCTTTGTACAGCGCAATGGTCACGCGCTGGTTACCGCTGTTGCCGTAATCGGACTGGTCAACGACATAAAACGAGGCCGCCCCGTTTTTATCAGCAGCTTTTGATGCCGCGGCGACGGCGTCGCCAATGGAGTTATAACGACCCACAATGACCGTATGGTCAAAAGGTTTTAACGCTGCCGCTTGCTCCGGCGTTAACTCTGTTGCGGCATTCGCAGACAGGGCGGTCGCGGAAAGAAGTGCGGACGCCAGGAGTGTGTTCTTAAGCTTCATAAAAATGATCCTTCGCCTTGCGCAAACCATGTACTGGTATTGTTGTTAATTTGAGACGGTCCCGATTATTGCATTTAAAACCCGTCGCTGTCTGCGCCATTTTTCACTGCCCGTGCTGACTGAATCACCGAATTCGATAACATTTAGTGATATGTTGAAAAAACAGGCGTTTGACAAGTAAAACTGATAAAGCTTATGACTTTTACAAGTTAATTTAATGTTAATAACTTGTTCTCTTATGGCGCTATATCATGTTTTTACCGCTTCGCTTGCGCGATTTATCGGTTCTGGCAAGGAATTTAAGGTAAATATCACTGTCAGTGACGCCGATCGCTTATTTTTCACAGATAAAGTAAGAAATAGTGTTTTCTGGCGGTAGATCGCGGGCGCTATTTTCAGTAGGTTATAGACAGTTTGTTACTGTTTTATTTTCCGGGGTTAATCATATTTCGTCGCTCGCGTAATGGCGAAAATTGATACAAACCGCGGGCATTTATCGATAAACCATCATCAAAAACCGATGGAAGGGAAAACTATGCGTATTGGGGTACCAAAAGAACGGTTAGCCAATGAAACCCGCGTAGCGGCAACACCGAAAACGGTGGAGCAACTGCTTAAACTGGGTTTTACGGTCGCGGTTGAAAGCGGCGCAGGCAAACTGGCGAGTTTCGATGACGAGGCCTTTATCCAGGCTGGCGCGGAAGTGGTCGACGCTGCTGACGTCTGGCAGTCGCCGGTGATTCTGAAGGTCAACGCACCGGAAGAGAGTGAGATTGCGCTGCTGAATCCGGGAACGACCCTGGTGAGCTTCATCTGGCCTGCACAAAATCCTGAACTGATGGAAAAGCTGGCGGCCCGTGGCGTCACCGTCATGGCGATGGACTCCGTGCCGCGTATTTCGCGCGCCCAGTCGCTGGATGCCTTAAGTTCGATGGCAAACATTGCGGGCTACCGCGCCATCGTTGAAGCGGCCCACGAATTTGGTCGCTTCTTTACCGGTCAGATCACCGCGGCGGGTAAAGTCCCTCCGGCGAAGGTAATGGTGATTGGTGCGGGCGTGGCGGGACTTGCCGCCATCGGTGCGGCAAACAGCCTGGGCGCTATCGTTCGCGCTTTCGATACCCGTCCTGAAGTGAAGGAACAGGTCCAGAGTATGGGCGCCGAATTCCTTGAGCTGGACTTCAAGGAAGAAGCGGGCAGCGGCGACGGTTACGCGAAGGTGATGTCCGAAGCGTTTATCAAAGCCGAAATGGAACTCTTCGCCGCCCAGGCGAAAGATGTCGACATTATTGTCACCACCGCGCTTATCCCGGGTAAACCGGCGCCAAAGCTGATTACCCGTGAGATGGTTGATTCCATGAAGCCGGGCAGCGTGATTGTCGACCTGGCCGCCCAAAACGGCGGTAACTGTGAATATACCGTACCGAATCAGGTGACCACGACCGCGAACGGCGTGAAGGTGATCGGTTATACCGATCTGCCGGGCCGTCTGCCAACGCAGTCTTCTCAGCTCTACGGCACTAACCTGGTCAACCTGCTGAAGCTGCTCTGCAAAGAGAAAGACGGCAACGTCACCGTTGATTTCGACGATGTGGTGGTGCGCGGCGTCACCGTGGTCCGCGAAGGTGAAATTACCTGGCCTGCGCCACCTATTCAGGTTTCTGCTCAGCCTCAGGCGGCAGCGAAGGCGGCACCTGCGCCAAAAGAACCTGCCAAACCGGCTTCTCCGTGGCGCAAATACGCGATCATGGCGCTGGTGATTATTCTGTTCGGCTGGCTGGCTGACGTTGCGCCAAAAGAGTTCCTCGGCCACTTTACCGTCTTCGCGCTCTCCTGCGTCGTAGGTTACTACGTGGTGTGGAACGTCTCCCATGCGCTGCATACGCCGCTGATGTCGGTAACCAACGCCATCTCCGGGATCATCGTGGTGGGGGCGTTACTGCAGATTGGTCACGGCGGCTGGATCAGCTTCCTGAGCTTTATCGCGGTGCTGATCGCCAGTATCAATATTTTCGGTGGTTTCACCGTGACTCAGCGCATGCTGAAAATGTTTCGTAAAGGCTAAGGGGTAGCATATGTCTGGAGGATTAGTGACAGCCGCATACATTGTTGCTGCAATCCTGTTTATTTTCAGTCTGGCGGGGCTTTCCAAACACGAAACGTCTCAGCAGGGTAATAACTTTGGTATCGCCGGGATGGCAATTGCGCTGATTGCCACCATCTTTGGGCCGGACACCGGCAACGTGGCGTGGATCCTGGTGGCGATGATCATCGGCGGCGCGATTGGTATTCGCCTGGCGAAACGCGTTGAAATGACCGAGATGCCGGAGCTGGTTGCCATTCTGCACAGCTTCGTGGGTCTGGCGGCGGTGCTGGTGGGCTTCAACAGCTACCTGTATCACGAACCGGGCCTGGAACCGATTCTGGTGAACATCCACCTGACGGAAGTGTTCCTCGGCATCTTCATCGGTGCGGTGACCTTCACCGGCTCCATTGTCGCGTTCGGCAAGCTGCGCGGGAAGATCTCCTCTAAGCCGCTGATGCTGCCAAACCGTCACAAGCTGAACCTGGCGGCGCTGGTGGTGTCGTTTGTACTGCTGGTGGTCTTCGTGCGTACCGAAAGCGTCGGTTTGCAGGTGCTGGCGTTGCTGGTAATGACCATCATCGCGCTGGCATTTGGCTGGCACCTGGTGGCGTCCATCGGCGGTGCGGATATGCCGGTGGTTGTCTCGATGCTGAACTCCTACTCCGGTTGGGCGGCGGCGGCGGCGGGCTTTATGCTGAGCAACGACCTGCTGATCGTCACCGGTGCGCTGGTGGGCTCTTCCGGTGCGATCCTGTCTTACATCATGTGTAAGGCGATGAACCGCTCGTTCATCAGCGTTATCGCCGGTGGTTTCGGGACCGATGGGTCTTCTTCCAGTGCGGATGAAGAAGTGGGTGAGCACCGTGAAATTTCTGCGGAAGATACCGCAGACATGCTGAAAAACTCGCATTCCGTGATCATCACCCCGGGCTACGGCATGGCGGTGGCGCAGGCGCAGTATCCGGTTGCGGAAATCACCGAGAAGCTGCGCGCGCGTGGCATCAAGGTTCGCTTTGGTATTCACCCGGTGGCAGGGCGTCTGCCAGGCCACATGAATGTGCTGCTGGCGGAAGCGAAAGTGCCTTACGACATCGTGCTGGAAATGGATGAGATCAACGATGATTTCGCCGACACCGACACCGTGCTGGTCATCGGTGCTAACGATACCGTTAACCCTGCTGCACAGGACGATCCGGGTAGCCCAATCGCCGGTATGCCGGTTCTGGAAGTGTGGAAGGCGCAGAACGTGATTGTGTTTAAACGCTCCATGAATACCGGCTATGCCGGGGTTCAGAACCCGCTGTTCTTCAAAGAGAACACCCACATGCTGTTTGGCGATGCCAAAGCCAGCGTGGATGCGATTCTGAAATCACTCTGACAGGGTAAGGCCCGGTGGCGCAAGCTTACCGGGCCTACCAAACCCGTAGGCCGGGTAAGGCGAAGCCGCCACCCGGCAAAAAAAACCGCCGGTTCCCCGACGGTTTTTTTTCATCCTGCTGGTCAATCGTCTTCCGGATCGTCCAGCTCAACCGGCGTCTGGTACTCATCCGGCTTAATGACCAGCAGGTCGCAGCGCAGATGGTCGATCACCTGTTCGGCGGTATTGCCGAGGAACGCGGCGGAAATACCGGTCCGGCCAATGGTGCCCAGCACCACAATCCCCGCCTGCAGGTGTTCCGCCAGGTCCGGGATCACCTCTTCAGGCAGCCCTTTTTCCACGTGGGTCATTTTCTCATCGATACTGAATTTCTGGCGCAGGGCTTTCATGGCCAGCAGGTGCTGACCGCGGATCGCGTCGTTGTACACGCTCGGGTCAAATTCAGGCAGCTCAATGGCAATGTTAATCGGGGTAACCGGATAGGCGCCCACCAGATGTACTTCAGTATGATTCACCTGATCGGCAAGCTGGATGGTCTCCTTCACCAGCTTCTCGTTCAGCGAATTGTGGTAATCCTCTTCGCTCGCGAGGTTTACCGCCACAACGGCTTTCCCGCCTTCAGGCCACGGCTGGTCTTTCACCATCCAGACCGGGCAAGGGCATTTACGCAGCAGGTGCCAGTCGGTCGGGGTGAAAATCACGGACTCCAGCTTGTCGTGCTGGTGCGCCATCTTCAGCAGCAGGTCGTGCCCACCAGCGACAATCTCCTGGATGATGGCTTCGAAAGGTCGGTTATGCCAGACCACTTTAATATCAATGGGTACACCCGCTTCCAGGTAATACTTCGCCTGTTCACGGATCCACGCGGTACGCTGGCTGATGACGCCCTGACGCATAGCGGTGCGCTCGTCAGGCGACAGAAGGGTGGTCATCTCATAAGAGAAGTCATAGATCGGCAAAAACGCTTTGATTTTGCCACCAATCCGTTGATGTAAATACACAGCACGTCGTAATGCTGGCTGATCGTCCTGATTCGGATCGATAGCTACCAGCATGTTTTGATACTTGGCCATACAGGTCTCCTTACTACTGTCACCACAGTCTGTAATTAAAAGAGTAACCTATATATCCTGAATGAAACAGAGGGGAGGTTTTGCCAGATCAATATTTCATGAAAATTTATCAGAGGAAAAGTACCGTGGTTGTCACCGCGATAAACGCAATAAACAGCAGCACCATTACCGCTATCGCAAAGGTCGTGGAGTCCTGAACGTAGGTTTTTTCCTCCCCCTTCATCGGGCCGACAAGCATGATCCAGATGAAGATAAAGGTCACTGAGGCAATCACGACTGAAACGAAAAACAAACTTTCTCTCAATTCATAACCTCAACGAGAACCTTTCGGGCGCTGTGTGGGGACGTGCTGCGGTGAAAATATCTTGGAACGGAAGTGATTATACCAGACCAATAAATCACAAGAATTTATCAGTCTGGTCATCAACAGGCGAAGTTACGCCACGTTGCGGGCGTGCCCGGCAAGAACGGCCAGCGCTTCACCGTTTTCGATAGTGATGTATTTACCCTTAACGGCCAGCATCCCGCTTTTCTGGAAACGACCCAACAGACGGCTGATGGTTTCCACGGTCAGACCCAGGTAGTTACCGATATCGCCACGCGTCATCGTCAGACGGAATTCACGCGGCGAGAAGCCACGCTCGGCGAAGCGGCGGGAGAGGTTGTAGATAAACGCGGCCAGGCGCTCTTCTGCATTCTTTTTGGAAAGCAGCAGGATCATGTCCTGATCGCCTTTGATCTCACCGCTCATCAGACGCATCATCTGCTGACGCAGGTTAGGCATCTTGCCGGACAGGTCGTCCAGGGTTTCAAACGGGATTTCGCAAACCATTGAGGTTTCGAGTGCCTGAGCAAAGCTCGGGTGATGGCCCGTACCGATGGCATCAAAGCCTACCAGGTCGCCCGCCAGATGGAAGCCGGTGATCTGCTCATCACCCTGTTCGGTGATGGTGTAGCTCTTGATGGTGCCAGAACGGATAGCATAGAGCGATTTCAGTTCGTCTCCCGCTTTAAACAGCGTCTGCCCTTTCTGAATAGGCTTTTTGCGCTCGATGATATTATCAAGCTGATCGAGTTCATGCTCATTCAGGGTAAACGGGATACAGAGCTGGCTGATGCTGCAATCCTGGCAATGGATAGCACAACCGCCAGACTGAATGCGTCGTATAATTCGCTTTTCCGGGATCATAGGTTTGCTCAAGCCTTAATTGATATTGGTCAATTTTAACATCTTTTTGGTAAGTACGTAAGCCTGACAAACCCTCAATAAGGACAAGAGACGGCAATGTGTCGCCATCTTCTTGAAATTCCACAGCTTGATTATGGATTTTTAGCCTAACCGGTAGAAAATTAAGCACAAAAAGCCTGGGAACTAGAGCAGGAGATACCCTTCGTGACGCAGCAACCACTCTTTTCGCTGCACGCCGCCGGCATAGCCGGTCAGGGTACCGTTGCGGCCAATGACGCGATGGCAGGGCACCACGATGCTGACCGGGTTAGAGCCGTTCGCGGCACCCACCGCGCGTGCTGCCCCTGCGCGGCCTAGCTGCTCTGCGAGCTGGCCGTAATGCATGACCTGCCCGCACGGTATTGACCGCAGGGCCTGCCACACTTCGCGCTGAAAAGGCGTGCCTGCCGTGGCGGCCGGCAGAGTATCGATGATGCTGAGATCGCCTTCGAAGTAGGCCGCCAGCTTGTCGCTCAGTCCGCCCGGGTTGGTGGCGCGGATGCGCTCATACCCCTGCGCGCGGTAGTGAACATGGAGCAGTTCTTCCATGCGGTCGCTGTGCTCTTCCCATTCGACGGCGCGCAGGCAGAACTGCTCGTCCGCGATCACCCACAGCGGCCCGAGCGGCGTCGCAATCTTATCTTCGAGTAATCTCAGCATCCTCATTCCTTTAGTTCAGCCTCGGGTATATTCCCGGTCCAATCGGCAGGCCGACAAGATACCACGCTACCAACATCACCAGCCATACCCCTAAAAAGATAAGCGGATAAGGCAAGACGAGCGAATAGTAGGTACCCAGTTTGGCCTCCGGTTTATAGCGCTGCAGGAAGCCTAAAAACAGCGGCACAAACGGTGAAACCGGTGCCAGCGGAATCACCGAGGAGTCCGCGATGCGGAACAGGATCTGGGCAAACGCCGGATGGAACCCCAGCATCATAAACATCGGCACGAAGATCGGGGCCAGAATCGACCAGATGGCGGAGCCGCTGGCGATAAACATGCACAGCAGGGATGACAGCAGCGCCAGGCCGACAAACGCCGGCACGCCGCTTAGCCCGGCCGCCTCCAGCGCGTCGGTCAGGCCCACGGCCATAAACTTGCCCATGTTGCTCCAGTTAAACATCGCCACAAACTGCGCCAGCGGGAACACCATCACGATAAAGCCCGCCATCTCTTTCATCGGCTCGATCATCAGCTGCGGCAGATCGCCCTGACGGCGGATTTTGCCGGTAGCGATACCGTAGGCGAGCGAAACGACAAAGAAGAAGAGGATAATCAGCGGCACGATGCCCTGAATAAACGGCGACGGCAGGACGGTATGTTTAACCGGATCGCGCAATATCCCGTTTTCCGGCACCACCATCAGCGCCACCAGCGCGATAAAGGCCAGCGAGACCACGCCCGCCACGCGCAGGCCGAAGCGCTGCTCTTTGCTCAGGGTTTCCAGCTTTTCATCGCTACGGCCTTCCCATTTATCCAGGCGCGGCTCGATGATCTTATCGGTAATCAGCCCGCCGACAATCGTCAGGACAATGACCGAGCTGGCCATAAAGTACCAGTTGTCGATTACGCTGACGTGCATTGCCGCATCAATGGTCTTTGCCGCCTCCGTGCTGATGCCCGAGAGCAGCACGTCGGTGGTGACGATCAGCAGGTTAGCGGTGAATCCACAGCCCACGCCCGCAATCGCCGACAGCAGGCCCGCCACGGGATGACGCCCGACGGCGAGGAAGATCAGCGCCCCCATCGGCGGCATGATCACCAGCGCGGCGTCGGAGGAGATATGGCTGAAGAAGGCGATAAACAGCACCATATAGCTCGCGTAACGCGCGCTGACGTGAGAAGCCATCTTCACCATTAATGCGGGCAGCAAGCCCACGCGTTCAGCCAGCCCTGCGCCCAGCACCAGCGCCAGAATGGCGCCCAGCGGGGCAAAACCGCTGAAGTTTTTGATGACGTTCGGCAAAAACCAGTGCAGCCCGTCAACGCTGAGCAGGTTCTTTACCGCCACCAGGCTGCCGTCAGCCGGGCTGCGCACGCTCACGTCAAAGGCGGAGAGCACGGCGGTGGCAACCATTAAAATCACAATCAGATAGATAAACAGCAGGAAAGGGTGCGGCACTTTATTGCCGATCCTTTCAACCCAGCCATAGAGCTTACCGGATGGGGAATGCGAAGGTATGGATGACATACTCATGGGCGTTCCTCGGGAGTGTTGTGTTGTTGTGTTGTGTTTTTTTATTTTAAAGGTGACGGTGTCACGCCCTGTGGGATCGGACACACGTACGGTTTTTCTTGTAATTGTTGTTCGAACTCTTCACGGCATTTTTCCAGCAGCGCTGCGTCCTGGAGCAGATTGAGCGCGGTCGCGCCCATCACTTTTCCAGCCAGCAGCATGCCTTTGTGGGCAATGGAGGTACGCCCCTGCGCCACCAGTTGCCAGGTGTGCAGCGGCGTGCCGACGGTAAAGCAGGGGCTGAAGCACTGGGCGACCGGCATTTTCCAGCTGACGTCGCCCACGTCGGTTGAACCCGCCAGCACGTTGTCGGTGATGGCATAGGGCGCGACTTCATCCACCAGCAGCGTCTCCTGATGACGACGGGAAAAGGCTTTACCCGCGTCACCGCCCGTTGCGGCAATATTTTTCAGGCTGTTTTGCAGATCGTTGGGCGTCAGGGTGGCGCGGATCTCGCGGGCAAAGCCTCGCTCTTCTTCGGTCCACTCCGGCGTGCCGTAGTGCTGCAGGGCGCGATACATCGCCGCCTCAAGCGTGCGGTTCGGCAGGTAGCTTGAGCAGGCTTTATCAAAGCGACACTCGACGGTGGTTTCAGTCATCAGCGCCGCGCCCTGGGCGATTTTTTCGATGCGTTCGTAAATCTGCTGCGCATCGGCCATCTCCGGGGCGCGGATCAGATACAGCACCTCGGCCTGCGCCTGCACCACGTTGGGCGAAATCCCACCGGTGTCAGTAATGGCGTAATGGACGCGCGCTTTTTCGATAATGTGTTCGTTGAGGAAGTTGGTGCCGGTGGTCATCAGCGTCACGGCGTCCAGCGCGCTGCGTCCCAGATGGGGGGAGTTGGCCGCGTGAGCCGCCACGCCGTGAAAACGCCAGGCGGCCTGAATATTCGCCAGCGTGCTGACGTTAAACATCCCGGCGAAGGCTTCCGGGTGCCAGGTGACGGCGGCATCGACGTCATCAAACAGGCCTTCGCGCACCATAAAGGTTTTCCCGGAGCCGCCTTCTTCACCGGGACAGCCGTAAAAACGCACCGTTCCGCTGCCGCCGTGCTGCTCCAGCCAGCTTTTCACCGCCACCGCCCCCGCAAGCGCCGCGGTGCCTAAGAGGTTATGCCCGCAGCCGTGGCCGTTAGCCCCCGGCGTGGCGGATTGCGCCGTCGCGCAGTGCGCCTGCTGGCTTAGCCCGGCCAGCGCGTCGTATTCGCCCAGCAGGGCGATAACCGGTTTCCCGCTGCCAAAGCTGGCGATAAAAGCGTTGGGGATGCCGCCGGCCTCGCGGGCCAGCGTAAATCCTTCTGACTCCAGCTCGCTGGCGAGCCGTTCGGCAGACCAGAACTCTTCAAAGCGGGTTTCAGGACGATCCCAGATCGCGTCGGCAATGTCGGTTAACGTGCGACATCGCGTGTCGATCGCATCGGCAATAAAAGCGTAGTTCTCCTGCATTACACACCTCGCGTCCACGGGAAATTGAGCGCAGTTCGCGCCAGCGTTTCAATGGCGATGGTCATGACCTGCTCATCGAAGTCGAATTTTTCGTTGTGATGTCCGGCGCTCAAATCCGTGCCGAACACCATATAGGAGGCCATGCCGCCGTTCTGCTGCACGCGGGCCATCATCAGCGTGGCGTCTTCGGAGCCTGCTGGCGCCTTCACCTTATCGATGGCGTGAACAACCCCGGAAACCTGGCTCGCCTGTTCGCGCAGATAATCAACCCACGCCGGTGTCGGCGCGCTGGACGTTGCGGCACCCATCAGGCGTATCTCGGCGCGCACGCCGTAGAGCGCCGCTGCGCCGGTAATGACCGCCTGCGCGCGCTCAAAGACGTACTGATTAATCGCTTCGCTTTCACCGCGGGTTTCAACCTTGATCAGGGCATTCGCAGGCACCACGTTGCGTCCGCTGCCCGCCTGCATCACCCCGACGTTCACCCGGGAGGCGCCTTCGCTGTGCGGGGCGATGCTGTGCAGGGCGAGGGCGGCCTGCGCGGCGGCGAGCAGGGCGTTACGTCCGTCCTCCGGTTTCCCGCCCGCGTGTGCGGCCACGCCGGTAAAGTTCACGTCGAACTTGGTGGTCGCCATAAAGTTATCGCTGCCGCAAATTACCGTTCCGGCAGGGACGCCGGTACCAATATGGATGGCGGTGAAATAGTCCACGTTGTCCAGCGCCCCGGCGGCAACCATGGCGCGCGCGCCGCGGGTCCCTTCTTCGGCAGGCTGGAAGATCAGCTTGAGGGTGCCGCTGAGCTGTGCTTCATTCTCTTTAAGTACCCGCGCCAGCCCCAGACCAATCGTGGTGTGACCGTCGTGCGCGCAGGCGTGCATCATTCCCGGATTGCAGGAGGCAAAACCGTCGCGGAACGGGCGATGGCTTTCATCCAGCGCTTCGCTTAAATCAAGAGCATCCATGTCGACGCGAAACGCCAGGGTCGGTCCTGGACGCCCGGTATTGAGGGTGGCGACAATGCCGGTAAACCCGCCTTCAAACGGCGCCAGCCATTTCTCAGGCGCGCCCTGCGCCCGCGCGCGGGCAAACTCTTGCGCCAGGGTAGCGGCATCGGGCAACCCCATCCGGCTTTCGGCATCCACCACGTCGCGACCCATCGCCAGTTCGTAACCCAGCGAGTCGAGGATTTCCGCGACCTTCGCCGCGGTACGAAACTCTACCCAGCCGGATTCCGCAAAATGGTGAAAATCACGACGCCATGCGCTCAGCTGCGGCGATAGCGTCTGGATGTACTGCGCCAGTGTGTCCATATCTGTTCCTGTCATCATTAAAATATGTGAACTGCTTCACGCTGTGATAGTTTTTACTTATCACTAACCGATTTTTCACAGTTTTAACCGTTCAGGAATTACCCTCGCACATCCCTTTCCATTAAAGTAGATGACAGTTTCTTTACTCTGATAAACAACGGTTATCGGTCGGTCTATGACATTCCAGATTAAATTTCATCAAATCCGGGCGTTTGTTGAGGTTGCGCGTCAGGGAAGCATTCGCGGTGCCAGCAGAACGCTGAATCTTTCCCAGCCGGCGCTGACCAAATCCATCAAAGAGCTGGAGGAGGGCATGGCGGCGCAGCTTTTCGTGCGCAGGAGTAAGGGCGTCGCGTTGACCGAATGTGGAGAGGGCTTTTACCAGCGCGCCCGGTTGATTCTGGAAGAGCTGCGCGCGGCGCAGGATGATATCCGTCAGCGGCAGGGTGAGCTGGCCGGGCAGATCAACATCGGAATGGGGGCCAGCGTTTCACGCACGCTTATGCCCGCCGTCATTACCCGCTTTCACGCGCAACATCCGCAGGTCAAGGTGCGGATTATGGAAGGGCAGCTGGTGTCGATGATCAATGAATTACGCCAGGGCGAACTGGACTTCACCATCAACACCTATTATCAGGGGCCTTACGACCAGGAGTTTACGTTTGAAAAACTCTTCGAAAAACCGTTTGCGGTATTTTGTCGTGAAGGGCATCCGGCAATGGGGGCAACGTCAATTAATGAACTTCTGCATTTTAACTGGACAATGCCGACGCCGCGGGGAAGCTATTACAAGCAATTAGAAGAGGTATTTAGCGATCGTTCGCAAATACCGCGAATTGGCGTGGTTTGCGAAACATTTTCTTCCTGTATTAGCCTCGTCGCGCAAAGCGATTTTTTAAGCATACTGCCGCAAGAACTGGGCTGTGACCCGCTGCTGGCGCACCGCCTGGTCATGCTGCCGGTAGTCGAATCGCTTCCTAAAGCGACCTATTATTTAATTCAGCGCCGTGATTCACGTCAGACGCCCCTTGCTGAGTCATTAATTACGCAATTCAGAAGGGAAGCGAGAAAAATAGTCGTCGCGTGAAATTCCTATTAAAAAAACAGGATCTGCCCGACATCAGACAGACCCTATAGTACACACAGCAGTACGTCCTTTCGCCAATCCTGAGTATTATATCCATGAGGCAGGTATATTTAGGTATAACACCTTTCCCGAAAAAGGAAAGGGGGTTGAGTGTTTGATTTTACGAAAATTTAACACAAATCACTTATTTTATCCTTGCTGAAATTTTAGTTAAGTCATGTTTAAGTTCATTTTATAAATACTATATATATTCATCGGGTTAATATTTATGGCGCACGACGGCGTACAGCGATGATTGAGGCCTGCCTCAGGCGCAGGTATAGTACCGTCCTCAGCTGTAGCCGGAGGATGCCCATGAACCCTGACGACAAATCCTTTTTTCTTGACGCCATGGAAGATGTCCAGCCCCTGAAGCGCTGCGCGGATATTCACTGGCAGCCCAGCCGCAATACGCGGGTGCGCGAAGAGGTGGATAATGAACAGCTGGATAACTTCCTGACGCTGGACTTTCTTGACGTTCTGCCCCTGGAAGAACCGCTGGCTTTCCAGCGCGAAGGGGTGCAGCAGGGCGTGATGGATAAGCTGCGCACGGGGAAATATGCCCGCCAGGCCAGCTTAAACCTCTTACGCCAGCCTGCAGAGCGCTGCCGTCAGATGCTCTATTCTTTTATTCGCCAGGCCGGGCGCGACGGGTTACGTAACCTGATTATCATCCACGGGAAAGGGCGCGAGCAGAACTCGCATCCTAACGTGGTGCGCAGCTATCTGGCGCGCTGGTTAACCGAGTTCGAGGAAGTGCAGGCTTTTTGCGTGGCGCTGCCGCATCACGGCGGCAGCGGGGCTTGTTATGTTTCACTGCGAAAATCCGATGAAGCAAAACAGGAAAACTGGGAGCGTCACGCCAAGCGCAGCCGCTAGCGGGCGATATCCTCGCCCGCCTGAGACTCAGAACGTTTCCCAGTTGCTGTCGGTAGAGGCGGTTGCCGTGGCCGGACGCAGCAGCTGTGACGTTTTCAGATTGGCCGGACGTGGAGCGACCGCTTTTTCTTTGCCGTTCAGACGAAACGCGGCCACCGCCTGGCGCAGCTGCTCGGACTGATCTTCCAGTGCCGCCGCCGCCGTGGCGGACTCCTGCACCAGCGCGGCATTTTGCTGCGTTACGCTGTCCATCTGCGAAACGGCCAGGCTCACCTGCTCAATGCCGCGGCTCTGCTCGTCAGAGGCTGATGAAATCTCACCCATGATATCGGTCACGCGGGTGACGGCGGCGACAATTTCCTTCATGGTGGTGCCGGCCTCGCTGACCTGCTCAGAACCGGTATTCACCCGGCTGACGGAGTTCTCGATAAGCCCTTTGATCTCTTTCGCCGCCTGCGCGCTGCGGCTCGCCAGCGTACGAACTTCGCCTGCAACAACCGCAAAACCACGCCCCTGTTCCCCGGCGCGTGCCGCTTCCACCGCTGCGTTAAGCGCCAGAATGTTGGTCTGGAACGCGATGCTGTCAATCACGCCGGTAATATGCGCAATTTGCTGCGAGCTGTCGGCGATTTCGTTCATGGTGCGAACCACGTTATCCACGACGTGACCGCCGCGCGCGGCCGTCTCAGAGGCGTTTTTCGCCAGCAGCGTGGCCTGACGGGCGTTATCGGAGTTCTGTTTAACCGTTGCGGTCAGTTCCTCCATGCTGGCGGCGGTCTCTTCGAGCGAGGCGGCCTGCTGCTCTGTACGGGCGGACAGATCGTTGCTCCCTGCGGCAATTTCGCCTGCGCCGGTGTAGATGGAATCGGTACTTCCCCGTACGGCGCTGACGGTGGTCACCAGCGACTGCTGCATCTCGTGCAGGCCGGCGGCCAACTGACCCATCTCATTGCGACCAGAGATGGCGATATCCTGCGTCAGGTCGCCCCCTGCAATGGCGCGAATATGGTTCATAATGGAGTGGAGTGGTTTCAACAGCAGGTGCTGTAAACCCTGCCAGATGACCACCAGAACCGCGATAACGGCCAGCAGAATCGCCGCCAGGGTCCACTGCATCTGCGTGAAGCTGCTCTGGTTCTCTTCGGTTGCGGCCTTCAGCAGGGTGTTGTTTTCGGCGCGCCAGCGGTTATAGACCGCTTCCATCTCGTCCTGCGCCTGCTGGGCGTCCAGATCGCCATAGGCCTGATAGTTGTCGGCACGCAGATACTCAATCGATAAGCGCATCACTTCGTGCATCTGGTTCCAGGATTTCTGCATCTCGTCGGTTAATGCCGCCTCCTGGCCGTTAACCTGCGGCAGTTTCTGCCACTCTTTGTTATAGGCTTCGGCTTTTGCCAGCGAGTCGGCTGCGGTGCCAAGCAGTTTATTGATCGCCGCTAGGGAAGCCGGGTCGCGCTGGTTTTTCAGATAGCGGATCGCCACGCGGGTGACGGTGACGCGCGTTTTCACCAGCGTGTTCACGCTGTCGCTCAGGCTTTCCTGCTGGGCATTGAGCACGCCGGAATTCTGGAAGTTATGGCGGTCGTTGCTGACGGCAGAGTAGAACAACCCTCCCGTGACAACTTGCAACAGACAGAATATGGTGAGGGCAAAGATAATACCGGTAATCACGTGCAGATTTTTCAGCATAGCGGTCGTCCGTTAGAGAAGATGCAGGGGTACTTCATTACTATCGTCGTAGAGAATTTAAACTTTAATTAACTCGCGCTTAACTAATGGTTCTGCGAGGGAACCTGTTGTAAATCCGGATCATTTTTATGAGGAAGGTTAACATGAGCAGCATTGATAAAAGCGGGACGTACGCGCTCGGAACGCGGACGGTTAAAAGACTGGGCTACGGTGCGATGCAGCTCGCCGGGCCGGGCGTCTTTGGTCCACCGAAGGATAAGCAAGCCGCGCTGGACGTGCTGCGCGAAGCGGTGGCGGCAGGGGTGAACCACATTGATACCAGTGATTTTTATGGTCCTCATGTCACTAACCAGCTGATCCGCGAGGCGCTTCACCCGTACCGGGACGATCTGACGCTCGTCACCAAGATTGGTGCCCGCCGCAACGACAAAGGTGCCTGGCTGCCGGCCTTTTCCGCGCAGGAACTGACTCAGGCGGTGCACGACAACCTGCGTAATCTGCAGCTTGACGTGCTGGACGTGGTGAATCTGCGGATCATGTTTAGCGCACACGGGCCGGCGGAAGGGTCGATTGCTGAACCGCTCTCCACCCTGGCCGAATTACAGCAGCAGGGGCTGGTGCGTCATATTGGCCTGAGCAACGTCACGGCCACCCAGGTTGCGGAAGCCCAGAAGCTGGTACCGGTGGTGTGCGTGCAGAACATGTACAATATTGTGAACCGGGGTGACGACGCGCTGGTGGATCTGCTGGCGCAGCAGGGGATTGCTTATGTGCCGTTCTTCCCGCTGGGTGGCTTTACGCCACTGCAATCTTCCGGGCTGAAGGCTGTCGCGGATTCACTGGGCGCGACGCCAATGCAGGTAGCGCTGGCATGGCTGCTGCAACGTTCCCCGAATATTCTGCTGATCCCGGGCACCTCTTCCGTGGCGCATCTGCGGCAAAACCTCGCGGCGGCGGATTTGCAGTTACCGCCTGAAGCACTGGAAACGCTGAATTCGCTGATAGATTAAACGTGATATGCGCAAAGCCCGAAGGGGACTTTCGGCTTTGCGCGCTTAGGGCCCTGTCTGACTTTTCTGCCTGTGGAGCGCTAACGCTTCCGCCACAATCTCTTGCTTACTTTTACGCGTCTCAAAGGCGGTGATTCTGATGTACTCCATCAGGTCGGGATCGATGCGGGCGCTCAGCATCCTGAGATCGGCCTCCTTTGCCAGACCGCGTGCAACACGCTTGTCTGGATAGTCACGGGCTGGCATGGGAAATATTCTCCAGTAAGTCTTGTTAATTCGTGCTGTAAAATATGCTTTTATCTGACTTTAAAGTCAATATGTAGTTATCGCATAGTGATGTTATTTTTTATAAGTCATAAACGAACAGATTTACACATGACTTTTATATGACTTGTAATGTCAGGCCTGTTAACGGCGGGCGATGTTGCTCAATTAAAACCGCTCAAACTTCAACGCGTTTGGATTCGTCTCCGGAAATGACCTTGATCCTTGTCCATAATCCGTAATACTGTATTTATATACAGTATCTGGCGAGAAAGGCACTATGGACACTCTCTTTTCTTATCACCCAAAACAAATCATTGAATTACCTTTGTTTTTAGAACGTGTTGCCTGTGGGTTTCCCAGCCCGGCGCAGGATTATGTGGAAGATCGTCTCGATCTTAACCGGCTGGCAGTAAGGCACCCCAGTGCGACCTATTTTATCAAGGTGAGTGGAGACTCCATGATTGGGGCGGGGATCGGCGACGGCGATCTGCTGGTGGTCGATCGTTCGTTAAATGCCGAACATGGGGATATTGTCGTGGCGTCGGTCGCCGGTGAGTTTACGGTGAAAGAGCTACAAACCCGTCCGGTTCTGAGACTTCTGCCGCATAATGCCCGCTATCAGCCGATTACCTTTCAGTCCGAAGAGGAGCTGCAGATCTTCGGCGTCGTCACCCACACGCTCAAAACGCATAAACATGTTCGCGCTGGTTGATGTGAACAGCTTCTATGCCTCCTGCGAGCGGGTATTCCGGCCCGATCTGGAGGGGAAACCCATCGTAGTGGTGTCCAATAACGACGGCTGCATTATTTCACTGTCGCGGGAGGCAAAGCAGTTCGGCATAAAAATGGGTGAGCCGTATTTTAAATTCAAAGAAAAGCTCTACCCGTCGCGGGTTTATGTCTTTAGCTCGAACTATGCGCTATATGCCGATCTCAGCAGTCGGGTCATGCAGACGCTGACCGATCTCGCCCCGGCAATAGAGATTTACTCCATTGACGAGGCGTTCGTGAACGTTTCAGGGGTCAGTCACTGCCTGTCACTGGAAGCGTTCGGTCACCAGATGCGCACGCAGGTCTTTAAAAATACGGGCTTAACCGTTGGCGTCGGTATTGCCCCGACCAAAACGCTGGCGAAGCTGGCCAACTATGCGGCGAAACGCTGGGCCAGCACGGGCGGCGTGGTCGATCTCTCAGGCCGCGAACGGCAGCGTAAACTGCTGGCGAAGGTTCCGGTAGAGGAGGTGTGGGGAGTAGGGCGGCGCATCACGAAAAAACTGAACGCGATGGGCATTACCACAGCGCTGGAGCTGGCGGAAGCGTCCTCCTGGGTCATCCGCAAACATTTCAACGTGGTGCTGGAACGTACGGCCCGCGAGCTTCGCGGCGAGCCCTGCCTTGATCTGGAAGAGTTCACCCCCACGAAGCAGCAAATTATCTGTAGCCGTTCGTTTGGACACCGTATTACGCAGTACGAGGAGATGCACCAGGCCATTTGCGCCTACGCGGAGCGGGCAGCAGAGAAACTGCGCGGCGAGCATCAATACTGTCGTTTTATCAGCGTGTTTGTGCGCACCAGCCCGCATGCGGACAACGAAATTTATTACGGCAATCAGGCTTCTGTCACCCTGATGACGCCCACCAATGACTCGCGGGATATCATCCGCGCCGCCACGGAGGCGCTGGGGCGTATATGGCTCGACGGGTATCGCTATATGAAAGCCGGGGTCATGCTGGCGGATTTTTTCAGCAGCGGCGTCGCCCAGCTAAACTTGTTTGACGATAACCGTCTGCGCGCCAACAGCGCGGCGCTGATGGAGACGATCGACAGCGTAAATCATTCTGGCAAAGGGAAGATATGGTTTGCCGGGCAGGGTATTGAGAAATCCTGGGCGATGAAGCGTGAGATGCTGTCACCGGCCTATACGACGCGATACGCCGATTTGCCGGTGGCGAAGTAGAAGGCGACTATTTTGTGGCTTCATGCGTCGCGATCTCAGGCAGTAACTGCTCAATCACGCTGACGACCTTTCTGACGCGCTGCGGAATAAAGCGGGCGTCAGGATAGACGGCATAGAGGAAACGATCGGGTAGCCGCCACTCGGGCAGTACCGGTACCAGCGTGCCCGCCTGCAGCGCCCTGGCCACGAGCGGTCGCTGCATGCCGCCGATACCGATGCCGGACACCAGCGCCTGCAGCAGCGCGTCGCTGGTGTTGGCACGGAAAACGGTATTCACGCTGATCTCGACCGTTTCCTCGTCAGAAATCAGGCGCAGGGGGGCATCCAGCGGAATACCGCTGAACCGTACGTGTGGCAGCGTCGTCAGTTCGCTGACGGCGTGTACCGCCTGAAAACCGGGAGCGGCAAACAGCGCGGCTTGAATACGCGCCAGCACGCGAGCCGCGTGCGCCTGCGGAGGCTCACTGCTCAGCCGTATCGCGACATCCACGCCTTCCGTCACCAGATCGGCAAGGCGGTCATCCAGGGAAATCATCAGCTGCAGTTCGGGATGCCGGTGCTGTAGCGCCAGCAGATGCGGCAAAACGATCTGACCTAGGCCGCTCGGTAGCTGGACATGGACGCGTCCCTGAATGCTATGATCGACAGGATGTAAGCGCCTCTCCGCTTCCCCCATGGCGTCCAGCACAAGCTGCATATCTCGCCGGTAACGTTCACCCTGCTCGGTCAGCTTCATCGTACGCGTCGTACGGTGCAGCAGCACCACGCCAAGCTCATCCTCAAGTGCCGCGATCTGTTGACTGACGGCGGATTGCTTAATACCGGTCTGACGGGCGGCCGCCGAAAACGAACCCGCTTCAGCGACGCGTAGAAAGGTAGAAATGGCCGTGAGCTTATTGTTCATTTAATGATTCTGCTTATAAGTGCCATCGGTTTCAGGGGATATCTCCAGAAAAAATAATAGATCACACTGCGTCTGTCACCCTTTGCGGAGAAACACCATGAATAAGATGCAGCAACACAACGTCGCCCTGGTCGCGGGTGCCAGCGGCATTGTCGGCAGACAGCTGGTTAACACGCTTCTGCACCATCAGTGGGAGGTGATCGGCCTTAGCCGCCATGCCGAGTCTCATCCTGACGGCATTCCCGTGGTGAACGTCGATTTACTGGATGCGCAGGACACTGCACGGGCGCTGCACGCCCTGAACGGTGTCACCCACATCTTTTACAGCGCCTGGGCGAACGCGGCGAACTGGACGGACATGGTTGAGCCGAACGTCACCATGCTGCGTAATCTGGTCAGCACCCTCGAAAAAACGGCACCTTTGCAGACGGTGAGCCTGATGCAGGGGTACAAAGTCTATGGTGCGCATCTTGGGCCGTTTAAAACCCCGGCGCGGGAAAGCGATCCCGGCGTACCGGGTGCTGAATTTAACGCCGCGCAGCTCGCGTGGCTCAGCCAGTTTCAGCGGGGGAAACGCTGGCACTGGCATGCCATCAGGCCGGGCGTGGTGGGGAGCGCAGTACCGGGGAATGCCATGAACCTTGCGCTGAGCATCGCCCTGTATGCTTCCCTGTGTAAGGCGCTGGGGTTACCGCTGCGTTTTCCCGGTTCAGAACAGACCTGGCACAGCATCGTGGATCATACCGACGCCGGGCTGCTGGCCGAGGCAACGCTGTGGGCCGCCACGTCACCTGCGGCACAGAATCAGGCGTTCAACGTAAACAATGGCGATGTCTGGCGCTGGAGCGAACTGTGGCCGCGCATCGCACGCTGGTTTGAACTGGACTCTGCGCCGCCGGTGAGGTTGTCATTTCATCAGCTGTTTAACGACTATCGCGGCGTATGGCGCGAGCTTGCCGAAGCGCGGCTGGTGGAAGCGGATATTCTGCGGCTGAGCGGCGGGCAGTTTGCCGATTTTGTCTTTGGCTGGCATTACGACATGTTCGGTGACGGGAGCAAGCTGCGCAGGGCGGGCTTTACGCAAATGCAGGCGACCGATGAGATGTTTTTCAGCCTGTTTGCGCAGCTGAGAGCGGCGCGAATTATTCCCTGACCGTAAGGGTTGTTGTCATAAACGATCGGCGCGTTATACTCACGCGTTAATAAAAGGTATGGGGGCAGGGGATGCACGAGACTTTAAAAATAATATCAGTCGCGCTGCCCCTCATTGCGCTTTTCATTCTGTTAAGATTTTTTGTCAGGCGCATTTGCCAGGCAAAACGCATCATTTCAGATCGTAACGGGATGAAAAAGATATCTGCCAACCCCTCATTATTTGGCGGGAATGCAGGTAAAACCTGGTTTTACGATGATCTGTTTTTATATGAAGTTAAAAAAAATGCCACCCGTAAGATTGCGCTGGCTAACATCATTAAAATCGGGCCGGGAAATACTGAAATAAATAGCAGACGGGTCTGGATTGTTACTTACCGTGATGGTGCTAATGAAAAGCAGGTACAGTTTTATAACAATCTCACCCTCTGGAATCATAACTTCACGGCTTTTCTGGCAGCGATAAAAAGCGCCAATCCTGACGCTGTCGTTAAAGAACGCGCAATCCTCAATCTGTGAAATTATCCCTGTCGGGCGGCCAGCTCGTGACACAGCGCGCCAATCTGTTCCACGGCGTTCAGCAGGCGGGACGTGGGTTCGTTTGCGCAGTTCAGCCGCAGAAAGTGGATTAACCCTGCGGCCGGGGAAAACAGGGGACCAGGGCTGACGCCAATGCCCAGCGCCAGCGCGCGACGGTGCACCTCCAGCGCGTTGACCTGCTGAGGCAGCTCTACCCACAGCAGGAAACCGGCTGCGGGTACGCTAACGCGCGTACCGGGTGGAAAGCTGGCCTCGACCCGCGCCACAACGGCGCGTATCCCCTCTGCGATCCGGCGCTTTAGCCGCCGCAGGTGACGATCGTAGTCGCCGCTTGCCAGCATCTCGCTCGTCGCGGCTTCCAGCAGCGGGGCGCCCGCCCAGTCTCCGGCCATGCGGGCCTGTAAGACCTGCGCGTGGTAGCGTCCCGCTGCAATCCAGCCGATTCGCCAGCCCGGCGCAAGCGTTTTAGACAGCGAACTGCAGTAAATCACATTCCCGCTCTGGTCGAACGCCTTGCAGGCCGGAGGACGTTGCCCGTCACCGACCAGGTCACCGTAGACATCGTCCTCAATCAAAGGAATTTCTGCCTCTTCAAGCAGGGCAACCAGCTCCTGCTTGCGCGCGACGGGCATGCTGGCACCCAACGGGTTTTGCACGGTGGGCGAGGCCAGAACGGCAGCGGGGCGGTGGCAGCGGATGGCGTCCGCCAGCGGTTCCAGCAGCAGGCCTTCGACAGGGTCGGTGGGGATCGCTAAGGCCTTCAGGCCTAAATCCTCCAGCAGCAGGAGCGTGCCAAAGTAGGCTGGCTGCTCAATCGCCACGACATCGCCCGGCTGGCACACGGCCCGAAGGGCCAGGCGCAGCGCCTGCGTCGCGCCTGCGGTAATAATGAGATCGTCCGCGCCGAACCGGGCTCCCCACTGTGCAGAACGGGCGGCAATCTTACTGCGCAAATCAACCCTTCCCGGAGGCAGGCTATAGCTCTGCCCGTGTGCGTCCAGACGACGGCCCGCAGAGTGCAACGCCCGCTGCAGCGCATCTCCCGGCAGCCACGCGGGATCGGGCAGGGCGGCGCCCAGCGGGATCAGCCGGGCTTCTGCACTGCTGAACAGCGACCGGGCCACGGCGGACAGGGTGACGGGGACCGGGCCGGGTGAGGAACCCGCGGGCTCAACGCGCGGCGGCTGGCTGGTCTGGCGGATGTAATAACCTGAACGCGGGCGCGCGACGATCAGCCCTTCAGCCTCCAGGCAGCGAAGGGCCTCCAGCGCCGTCGGAAGGCTAACGTGCTCGCGTTCGGCCAGTTTACGTGCGGAGATCATCCTGTCACCGGGGCGCAGCGCGCCAGACGTCAGCGTGAGGCGCAGCATCTCGGCAATGCGGCGATAGTGTGGGGACGACGGGGACGGGGCAGACATGGGTATCTGTTCAGGCAAATTTTCGATAAAACTGACTATACAGCCAATGATGCGCGCCATCTATAGTGTCCGGCATGTTCAGGACAAGGAGGCATTATGCACAGCGATAATTTCAACATTTCCACCTATTTCAACCGCATAAATTACACCGGACCGGCGGGTGCCGATACGGCCACCCTGCATGCGCTGATGCGTCATCAGCTCTTTTCCGTTCCCTTTGAGAATCTGGACGTGCAGGCGGGTAAAATTGTCTCGCTGGCGCCAGACGACATTGCCGATAAGGTACTAACGCAGGGGCGCGGCGGCTACTGCTATGAGGTAAACGGGCTGTTTGCCATGGCGCTGGCGGCGTTAGGGATACCTTACCGCTTCGTGGCGGCGCGCCCGATGTTCTACCCCGCGCGGCGGCCGAAAACCCATATGGCGATCGTCGCTGAGGTAGAGAGCCGACAGTGGCTTTGCGACCTCGGGTTCGGCAGCTACGGCATTCGTGCGCCTATGGCGCTGGACACGCTTGATGTGGATATCACGCAGGATTTCGACACGTTCCGACTGAGCCGCAGCGCGGAAGGCGAGTATCTGCTTGAGGCGCAGGTGGAGGGGGAATGGGCCCGGCAATACGGCTTCGATCTCACGCCTCAGGAATGGATTGATTTCGCCCCGGCCAACTACCTTAACTCCACGCACCCGGATGCGATCTTTGTGCAGAAGCGGGTGGTGGTGCAGCACAGCCCGGAGGGACGGCAGATTTTACTGGGCGATATGCTGAAAACCATCACGGCGAACGGCACTGAAACGCGGAAACTGGCGGAGGAAGAAATCCGCCATGTCCTGAAGGACCGTTTTGCGCTGACCGCCGCGTAATCCGTTGGGGTGAAAGCCGCTATCACCTGGACATTTTAACCCGGGAAAGGGTCAGGCAAAGAGCCCCTTAATAAGCATCCAGAAAAGTGAGAGCAGGCAGAGGATTTGTACGGTTCGCAATGACCACAGCTGAAAACGCCATTGATACCGCTCCCGGGCATCGGCTTCTGCGATCGGGCCAGCGGCATCAGCAGCGTTTTTCCTGATGCGGCGCAGAAAATCATGGCACAGCCAGACCAGAAGTATGAGGCTAAGTATTCTCGTGAAAAGTAAACCGTAGGCGGTATAAAACATATCCCAGTAGCAGCGGAGGGTGTCCATGCCTTTATCCTTTCCTGAGCCGCCCATACGGCAGGTATGGGCGGTGAACGATTATTTCTTCTTATCCATCATCGCTTTTAAATCGGCAAACGGGTTAAACGTGGCGACACCCACGTCTTTTTGCGCGTCTTCCCCGGCAACCACGGTGGTGCCGTACTGATCCGCTTCGGTGTATTTCGAATGCTCGTGATCGTGGCAAAACAGGCACAACAGCTCCCAGTTGCTGCCATCTTCCGGGTTGTTGGTATGGTCGTGATCGATATGGTGAACCGTCAATTCACGCAGATTGGAATAGACGAACTCCCGCGAGCAGCGTCCGCAGACCCAGGGATAGATTTTTAATGCTTTCTCGCGATAGCCGCTTTCCAGCCGCGCGTAGTTTTTGGGGATCAAAGCCATTGCCGGTTTTACCTGCCATGAAAAAAGTGGGGGGTATTATATCCCATTATGGCGCGTAATGACGCCCCGCTCAATTCTGTCAATTTATTTGAATCATTCCGTTAAATAAACGGCATTTATTCTCCGCCGGTAATGCGTAAAGTAGTTAGAACGCAAAGCATTATCAGGACACAGGGTTATGAAAAAGATCGGGTTTTTATCCTTTGGCCACTGGACGCCTTCACCGCAGTCCGGCACGCGCTCGGCGGCAGACACGCTGCTGCAGTCCATCGATTTAGCCGTGGCGGCGGAAGAGCTGGGGGCAGACGGCGCGTATTTCCGCGTACACCACTTTGCCCGACAGCTTAGCTCGCCGTTCCCTCTGCTGGCGGCAATAGGCGCAAAAACGAAAACCATCGAAATCGGTACCGGCGTGATTGATATGCGCTATGAAAATCCGATGTACATGGCCGAAGACGCGGGGGCGGCGGATCTGATTTCCGGCGGTCGTTTGCAGCTTGGCATCAGCCGCGGCTCGCCGGAGCAGGTCATTGATGGCTGGCGTCATTTTGGCTATGTCCCGCAGGAAGGGGAAGACGAATCGGATATGGCGCGCCGTCATACCGAGGTGCTGCTTGAGGTGCTGCGCGGTGAAGGGTTTGCAAAACCTAACCCACAGCCGATGTTTCCGAATCCGCCGGGGCTGCTGCGCCTGGAGCCGTATTCTGAAGGGCTGCGCGAGCGTATCTGGTGGGGAGCCGGTTCAAATGCGACGGCAGTATGGGCCGCAAAGCTCGGAATGAACCTGCAAAGCTCAACCCTGAAGGACGATGAAACCGGTGAGCCGTTCCATATTCAGCAGGCAAAACAGATCCGCGCGTACCGTCAGGCCTGGAAAGAGGCAGGGCATACGCGCCAGCCGCGTGTGTCGGTCAGCCGCAGTATTTTTGCGCTGATGGACGACCGCGACCGGATGTATTTTGGTGCCAGCCGCAACGACAGCGATAGCGTGGGTTACCTTGATGAGAAAACGCGCGCGATCTTCGGACGCAGCTATGCGGCAGAGCCTGACAAGCTGGTTGAACAGCTGAAAAAGGACGACGCGATTGCTGAAGCAGATACGCTATTACTGACCGTGCCGAACCAGCTGGGTGTGGATTATAATGCGCACGTGATTGAGTCTATTCTCAAACATGTCGCACCGGCAATGGGCTGGCGCGAGTAGTCGTTCCGCTATCAGCCGTGAGATCGTAATGGAAAACCTGGCCCTCTGGTATCGCCGTTTTGGCGAGCCAGAAACCGTTCTGCAACCTGAAACCGCGCCGCTGGGGGCGCTTGTGCCGGGTCATCTTCGTGTGCGAATGCTGTTTTCTCCGGTAAACGCCTCCGATCTCATTCCCATTACCGGCGCCTACCGCCACCGAACCCCGTTACCGGCGGTAGCGGGGTATGAAGGTGTCGGGGTTGTCACCGACGCGCCCGCGTCGTTTGCGCATCTGCTGGGTAAACGCGTCCTGCCGCTGCGCGGTCAAGGCACCTGGCAGCGCTATGTTGATTGCCCGGCAGAGTATGCCATCCCCGTTCCGGACGCTGTTGACGCACATCTGGCCGCGCGGGCCTATATCAACCCGCTGGCGGCGCAGATGATGCTTACCCGCTATCCGCCTCAGGGAAAGCGGGTGCTGCTCACGGCAGCCGGATCGGATTGCGCCATTCTGCTGGGACAGTGGGCGCATCAGGCGGGGGCTGAAGCGGTGTACGGAATTCACCGTTCCGCCGTTCACGCTGAACGGCTGGAGTCGATGGGGATCATTCCCGTCGCGCAGCATGACGCGCAGCGGATTGGCGCCGTCGCCGCGCGTACCGACATCGTCTACGATGCCACCGGCGGGCCGCTTGCGGAAGCGATCCTCAGCGTGATGCCCGAGCAGGGGATGTTTGTTTGCTACGGGCTGCTCTCCGGGCAAACCTTCAGACAGCAACGGCCCGTGCCGCGCGTGGCGTGGTTTCATATCCGAAACGGTCTGGAGGCGCTCAGCGCTGAGGCGTGGCGCGCGGAGTTTGACCGCATCTGGCGTAATTTGCCCAACAGCGGGTACAGCGGCGTCACGGTGTATCCACTTGCCGAATGGCAGAGGGCGATCGGTACGTATCGCGAAGGAGGACGGACCCGCAAGCCCCTCCTGTCCATGGCGGATTGACCGCTACTGATGGCTCATATCGCTCAGCAGCACGGCGATACTTTGCCCGCCCGCCGTCTGCTCCAGGCCAATCTTGACGATAATGGTCAGCGGGACGGAGAGCAGCATCCCAACGGGGCCGAGCAGCCAGCCCCAGAAAATCAGGGACAAAAAGACCACCAGCGTGGAGAGTCCCAGGCCTCGTCCCATCATGCGTGGCTCAAGAATGTTACCGAACACCAGATTGATGACCAGGTATCCGGCCAGCAGGATCAGCGCGTCATAAAGCCCGCTGAAAACCAGCACCTGAAGGATAGGGGGGATCGCCGCCAGCACGGATCCGATGTTGGGAATGTAGTTAAGCGCAAACGCCAGCAACCCCCAGACAAACGCAAAGCGAACGTCCAGCGCCAGAAGCATCACCCAGACGACACCGCCCGTAACCAGGCTAATGGCGGTTTTCAGCACCAGATAGCGAGAGACGCTGTCTAGCGCGCGCTGAATCGCCCCCATCCCTTCAACCGGACGGACCATTATCTGCTGCAGTTTTGCCGGCAGCTGAGGCACCTCCAGCAGCATAAACACCACCGTTAAAAACAGCAGGAAAATGGAGGTCATGGCATTGGAAAGCTGCGCCAGCAGGCTGGTGACGATCGTCATGGCCGCATTAGGGTCGATATATTTCAGGAGTTCCTCAACCGAGACTTCGATACCCGCGCGCTGCAGCCAGGGTTCAAGCTGCAGCAGCGGTATCGCCAGCGAAGAACGGTATTTTGGCAGCGTTCGCGCCAGTTCGTTTAGCGAGGTTCCCAGATACGCCACCAGCAAGACCATCGCCACAATAATGATGCTGATAAGCAGCGTAATCGCCAGCACGCGCGGGATGCGTAGCCGCGTCATGCGCTGCACCAGCGGGTTAAGGATCACCGCAATAAACAGAGCCAGAATAAAGGGCACAATAATGTCGGCGGCAAAACGAACGCCTGTGAGTATGATCACCAGCATGCCCAGCATGATGACAATTTTTAACCCGTTCAGGGTAATGATGGGTTTAGCCATGGTGACTCCGGAATAATCTTTTTATTTATAATAAAGGTGAAAGGCGTTGCAATAAACTAACCAAAATCAAACGGGATGGGTAAAGAATTGCAAAGACTTTGAGTAAAATCCTAGCCTATGGTACAAATTTGGTGTGTTTAACTACCGAGGACAATTTTCATCCGCAAAGACGAGAAGCAACAACGCGGATAATTGTAATTTTATGGACAATATGTTCAGGACGTACTCTTCAAACAATACCGCTGTATACTCCACCTCCTTCTGCCTGCTTTCTGGTGAGCAACACTGGCGCACCGCACTATAGTCATTTCTTCTGCCTGAGCTAGCGCTAAGAGCTTAGCTGTCTGATTTCAATTCGTATTTTTTGGTTTGCTGCACGCAGCGGGCCACGATGGATTATATTCTCAAGCAGGAGAAAAACATGTTTTACTGGATCCTATTAGCGCTGGCAATTATCGCTGAAATTACCGGCACGCTGTCTATGAAGTGGGCAAGCGTTAGCGATGGCAACACCGGTTTTATTTTGATGCTGGTGATGATTTCACTTTCCTATATTTTCCTCTCGTTTGCGGTGAAAAAAATTGCGCTGGGCGTGGCGTATGCACTCTGGGAAGGGATCGGTATTTTGTTGATTACGCTGTTCAGCGTGCTGATATTTGACGAAACATTAACAACAATGAAGGTCGCCGGATTAACGACGCTGGTCGCAGGTATTGTGCTGATTAAATCCGGTACCCGAAAGTCTGGCAAACAGCAGAAGGAGCAGAACCATGCAACAGTTTGAATGGGTTCATGCGGCCTGGCTGGGGTTCGCCATCGTGCTGGAAATTCTGGCGAACGTTCTGCTGAAATTCTCGGACGGTTTTCGCCGTAAACTCTATGGCCTGATGTCGATTGCCGCGGTTCTGGGGGCGTTCAGCGCCCTGTCCCAGGCGGTAAAAGGGATCGATCTTTCGGTGGCCTATGCGCTGTGGGGCGGTTTTGGTATCGCCGCCACGCTGGCCGCAGGCTGGGTACTCTTCGGCCAGCGCTTAAATAACAAGGGCTGGATGGGGCTGATATTGCTGCTTGCCGGCATGATCATGATAAAACTCGCCTGACACTCCTCGAACCATGATTTACAGGCAGCGAAATTCGCTGCCTGTATTACGCTTAGAAAAGCAAAACATGAAGAGGATGGCTGATGTATCGCACATTAAGCTGGCGCAATATTCCCAATGCGAGAACGTTGTTTGCCATGGTTTTCATGGCGGGGATCGGCTTAATCATCTCCATCGTCGCACTGCTCTATCTTTCCCTGCATCTTATCAGCTCCAAAACCAACGAAATTGATGAACATCGCACGGTGCTTTCCGTGCAGGGAGCTATTCAGACCTCGGTTAACCGCGTCTCCTCTCTGGTGCTTGATAACGCCGTCTGGGACGATGCGGTGCGGGAGGCCTACCGTCCCACGCTCGATACCGACTGGCTGTACAACACATGGGGAGCCGGCTTTAAAATCAATAACCTCTATGACGGCACCTTCGTGCTGGATGAGCATTTCAACGTTCTCTGGGGATCGTTTCAAAGCCGGCCCTTTAACGAAAAAAACCTCGACTTCTTTGGCAAAGGCCTCAAAGCGCTTATCGACCAGCACGGGCGCGCGCTCGCGGGTGAAAAAAATATCTATGCGGGGATCAGCCAGACGCGCACCGGCGTGGCCTTTGTCGGCATTGGGCTGATTCGCCCGATGGTCGGCAGGCTACAGGTTCACGACGGAACGCGTCGCTATCTGGTCATTACCCGCCATCTTAACGCCAGAATCCTGTCCGACCTGGGCGGCACCTTTCAGATCGATAACCTCAACTTTACCCCAGGCAAAATTAACGAGCGCAGCATGCCGCTGCACAGTGCCGCAGGGGAGTTAGTCGGATTTCTGAACTGGCAGGCGCGGCTTCCGGGCGCACAGGCCGCCCGGGCGGCATCTTCTGATATCCGGCAGATTGTGGTGCTGGCGTCGGCGCTGATCCTGCTTTTCATTCTTGTGAGCAGCGTGGGGCTGTACAAACTCGCGCGCGGTGAAAGCCAGGCGCGTCTGGTTGCAAGAACGGACTGGCTAAGCCATTTGCCTAACCGGCGTGCGCTCATCGAGGCGCTGGATCGGGTGCGTTTACGCGGCGATACCGACGTCAAAAGCGTGGTGTTTATCGATCTCGATGGTTTTAAGGATGTGAATGATATTTACGGCCACAGCGTGGGGGACGATCTCATCGTGGCGATAGCGAAAACGCTGAATGAACGCGTGCCGCCTGGCGGGATGCTGGCGCGCATGGGCGGGGATGAGTTCGCCATGACCATTGGCGGTGATGATGCAGAGGGGCAGGCTACCGCCTTTGCCGTTTCCGTGCTGGATTTTCTCACCACTCCGGTTCAGCTGGGGGAACGCACAATCCATATCGGTGCCAGCATCGGTATCGCCAGCGGAACCCTGACTGAATGCAACAGCTCGGAACTGTTTCGCCGCGCCGATATTGCCATGTATCACGCCAAAATGAGCGGGAAAGGGCGTATCACCCACTACGACGCGGAGCTGAACAGCGTCCGGGAACGCAAGCTGGCAATTGAAAATCAAATTCGTGACGGTCTGGAGCGCGATGAGTTTGAGGTCTGGTATCAGCCAATTATTGACGCCCGCAGCCAGACAATGAGCAGCGTCGAAGCGCTGGTCCGCTGGCCGCGTCGCCCGGAGGGGCCGCTTGGCCCGGATACCTTTATCGCCATTGCGGAGACCAGCGGTCTGATTTACAAACTGGGCCAGTTTGTGCTGCGGCGGGCCTGTGAGGATCTGCAGCCGTACGGTGAATTAAAGCTTTCCGTGAATATCTCGCCCGCGCAATTTCGCGATCCTGCCTTCGAAGAAAAAGTGGCCAGCGTGCTGGAGAGCACCCATTTCCCGGCCCACCGGCTGCAGCTTGAGGTCACGGAGAGCTATGTGCTGGAAAATCCGGAGCGTGCCCGCATGGCGATAACCAATCTTAAAGCGTTGGGCACCGCGGTGGCGCTGGATGACTTTGGTACCGGCTATTCCAGCATTGGCTATCTGAGGCGTTTTAACTTCGACACCATCAAGATCGATAAATCCCTGGCCGGGCTGGTGGACCACGATGAACAGGCGGCAGCGCTGGTGAGCGGCACGGTGCGGATCGCCAATGCGCTGGGCATGGCGGTGGTGGCAGAAGGGGTGGAAACCGAGAAACAAATGAAACTGCTGCGGCTGGCTGGCTGCGATCAACTGCAGGGTTTTTGGTTCAGCCAGCCGATGCCGATTGAGTCAATCAGAGCGTTACGTAAGGTGAGACGCTGCTGATTTACTGCTGCGCCAGCGCTTCCAGCTGGTCGCGGAAACCGGTAACGGACAAGGCCCGGTTATCGGCGCGCCACCGGTCTTTTGCCGCCGGGGCAGAGCTCTGGACTCCGATCAGCTGCCAGCCGTTTTCCGTTTTCAGCATCAGCGGTGAACCGCTGTCGCCCGGCAACGTATCGCACTGATGCGAAAGCACGCTGTTTTGCGCCCAGCCCGTCACAATACAGTCGGTATGTGTATAAAGCGTATCAAGATGATCGACAGGATAACCTGACTGCGTCACCTTTCGATCGGCGGCTTTCAGCGCGGCGGTGAGTGCGGCTTTGTCGCCGTCAAATAACGGCAGCGGCGTAATGCCTGAAGGAGGGTAGCGTAAAACAATGAGGCCAAAATCCCATGAGGCGGCCGCCGGTGGCACTATCCAGCCGTCGCCATCCGGTTTCAGGCGTTTGCCCAGAGACGGATCGACCCGGCCTTCAATACCGTGTATTTCATAGCGCCATGCCCCTTTTTGCGACACAAACCGCAAGGCAACCGCTTTATCCGGCTTGCCGTTTGGCGGTGTTAACAGGCAGTGGCCTGCCGTCAGGGCTAGTTGTGGGGTGATCAACGTCGCAGTACATAAGTTACCGCTGGCGGTTTCCAGTTGACCTATTGCATCCCAGGGGGCCTGGGTGGGATCGGCGACGCGCGTACGATCGTCATGACCGAAAAAAAGCGTCTTTAGCTCTTTCGCGCTAATGGTGTCATCACCGCCATCATCCGCATGTGAGAATCCAGAAAAAAGAACAAACGTTCCCAGTAACAACACAACAGATTTACGCATATCACACTCTGGTGGGGGTAATTATGATTATTAAAAGTGAACCCTATGAAAATACTATAGACGGGACAGCGCTAAAGTGGGAGTAAAATCAGCGTGCTACAATCAGGAAAGATAAAAATGGCTTGCGATGAGCGCGCATAAAATAAGCAGGATCAGAATCAGCTCAAACCGATAGCGTCGCAGCATACGCCCTCCGGATAAAAAAAAACGGCGCGGAACCTGTTCCGGTTCAGCGCCGGTTTACCAACGTGCCCCGAAGGGCACGGTTAAGCTTGTACTCTTACGCAGCTGGCTGTGCAGCTGGTTTAGCAGCTTCGTGTTTTACTGCTTTTTTGTGATGCTTTTTAGCAGCCTGAGCTTTCTGCTCTACAGCCGGTTTAGCGGCTTTTTTGTGGTGATGCTTTTTAGCAGCCTGAGCTTTCTGCTCTACAGCCGGTTTAGCGGCTTTCTTGTGGTGGTGCTTTTTAGCGGCCTGCGCTTTCTGCTCGGTTGGTGCTGCGGTGGCTGGTGCAGCGGCTTCTTTTTTCGCTGCAGCTTTGTGGTGTTTCTTATGGTGAACCGCTTTTGCTGGCGCAGCGGTGGTGGTTGCAGCAGGCGCGGCAGCCGGTGCAGCAGTTGCGGTAGTGTCAGCAGCAAATGCAGCAGAAGACAGACCCATAGCAGCGGCAACAACCAGAGCTAATACTTTATTCATTCTCATACCCTCGAATTTGGTTTTTCATTTAACCCCACTGCGGGGCCGTTGAAATAACTATATCCCTGTAAATTCGAGGTTTCCGTGAGTGATTGGTATCGGCGTGTAACCATATGTACATTGCCGGGGTTCTGCACGGACGACCCCCTCTCCCTTGAGGGAGAGGGCTGGGGTGAGGGGGAACATACGGCTCTTTTACTTGAGCTCCCTCACCCCCGGCCAAACAGATTACAAATAGCGCGAGGTCAGATGTTCGCGGAAGTAGCGGATATTCAGATCTTCACCCGTCGCCTGGGTAATTAACTGCGACGTGCTGAAGCGGCTGCCGTGCTGCCAGATGTTCTGACGTAGCCACTCAAAGAGAGCGGAAAAATCGCCCTCAGCGATGGAGGCCTGCAGACCCGGAAGCGCCGTTTTGGCCGCATGGAACAGCTGCGCGGCGTACATGGCGCCAAGCGTATAAGACGGGAAGTAACCAAAACCGCCGTCGGTCCAGTGGATATCCTGCATACAGCCGTTGCGGTAGTTGTCTTTGGTGGATAACCCGAGCCAGGCCTGCATTTTCTCATCCCACAGAGCGGGAATATCGTCCACCTCGATCTCGCCGTTGATCAGCGCACGCTCAATCTCATAGCGCAGCACCACGTGTGCCGGGTAGCTCACTTCGTCCGCATCGACGCGGATATAGCCAGGCTTCACGCGCTGGTTCCAGGCAATAAAGTTCTCTTCACTGAATGCCGCCTGGCTGCCAAAGCGGGCGTGCACGGCAGGGAGAAGTTGTTTGAGGAAGGCTTCACTGCGCCCCAGCTGCATTTCAAAGAACAGGCTCTGTGATTCATGGATCGCGGTTGAACGGGCCAGGGCAATCGGCTGTCCTGCCCACGCGCGCGGCAGGTTTTGTTCGTAGCGGGCGTGTCCGGTTTCGTGGATCACGCCAAACAGCGCGCTGAGCAGTTCATCTTCGTCATAGCGCGTGGTGATGCGCACGTCCTCCGGGACGCCGCCGCAGAACGGGTGCGCACTGACGTCCAGGCGACCGCCGTTAAAATCGAAGCCCAGCATCTTCATGGCTTCCAGGCCCAGCTCACGCTGTGTTGCCGTCGGGAAGGGACCCTGCGGAGGAATAAACGACCGTTGAGCCTGTTTTTCCACCACGTTTGCCAGCAGGTCCGGTAGCCAGGACTTCATATCGCCGAAAAGGACGTCCAGACGCGCGCTGGTCATATCGGGTTCAAAAATGTCCAGCAGCGCGTCGTACGGCGTACAGCCTTTGGCTTCGGCCCGCAGGCGAGCCTCTTCGCGGCTGAGTTTGACCACCTCTTTCAGGTTGGCGGAGAAACCCTGCCAGTCGTTGGCGGGGCGCTGAGTACGCCAGGCGTGTTCACACCTGCTGCCCGCGAGGGATTTGGCTTCCACCAGCGATTCCGGCAGCAGGGTGGCCTGCTGGTAGTGGCGCGTCATTTCGCGCAGGTTGGCCTGTTCGACGTCATTGAGTTCTTCACCTGCCGCAGCGGTCAGCCATTCGCCTACCTTTTTATCGGTCAGGATCTGGTGCTGCAGGACGCTCATCTCCGCCAGCGCCTCACCGCGCGCGGCGCTGCCGCCTGGCGGCATCATGGTGAACATGTCCCAACTGGCGATGGAGGAGAGGTGCGAGAAGCGGGAGAGGCGCTGGAAGGTGCGGGTGAGTTGTTGATAAGCTGATGCTTTTTCCATTGTTGTTCTTCCTTATCGTTTTGGGAGTGTTCAGGAAGTGTAACGTGATTCAGGAGGGAGTAGTGCACTTTTGATGTAAGGGGCGCGAAGCCCCTTACTAGTCAGTCGTAGAGCCACTTACCTGCTTTTGCGGACTCTGTAAACATTCTTACGGTCAACGGGATGCGGGTTGCTTCAACGTCTTCCCGCTTCAGCTTAAACCAGCGATCTAACAATGGGGTATTCTGCCAGGGAAAATAACGAGACCAGTTCACACCAGACAAATCGACGTTGAACTCTTTTTCGTACCGGTTTAATGCGTCATGCAGGTCATCGCCCGGTGTATCGAATAAATCAGAATCCAGTTCCAGAGGAACTTCTTTCCAGTCGTTATCCAGATAACCAGGAATTTCATCCCGAAACATAAATAACACGTCGTCTACGATGCTCATTAGAATGATGTCCACGCTATGCGGTCTTTTGGGCGTGCAATCAAATTGTATTTCTCTTGCGTACGCGTTGAAACTCGATGAAGAGTCATTGCAAGCGAGGCCCATCCTGGCCAGGGGATGTAGCGACCAATTACCGCTGCGAGTTTGTTAGTGGGCTGCATTCTGACTCCAACGGGAGTAGGAATTTTAATCCCGAAAGGGAGACGTGCGTCCCGTAAAATTATTCGCGCGTACTTTGAAACAACGCTTGTCCCCAGGATTGCGCCTTTAGGTTTAGCCCGAGTACCTAGCCATGGTTGTCCGCCCAAAATAGCCGCACCTGAAACGGCATCTATCCCCAACTCCATACAGAATTCTTCCAGAAAGATGATCTCAAGTAACTCACCCGGAGTGACGTTTGAATGGCCTCTGTAGAAGTAGGTTCCGTTAATCTCTTCCGTAGTATCCATACCAGTACCCCAGTTACGCTGTCGCCCGTTCATTCCATGCGTCAGAGAAAATGATATTGCCGTCGTTATGTTTCCACGTAATTTTCTCATAGCGCAATTCAACCGTTTCGAGTTGGTTGTTATTATTGTCGCCCGGTGCGGCCATTGCAGGTGATACCGAAACAATCCGCACGCCTTCCAGAAGAATATTGAAGTACTCTGCTTCAAGACCTGCGTCATTAATCTTATAGAACTTGAGTTCGGCTTTTTGCAGAGCCTGACCTGTCGCGACCGCTTTATAGAGATAGGGTGATGAGTAATCGAATTCCTTTACGATCATCATTGGAGAGTGAATGCGTTTACCTGTAGGTTTGCCCGTCAGGTTATCGGTCGGAGTCGAAAGATTATGGTGAAATCCTTTGAACTCAATGCTGCATTCCCTGTGCTGAACATCACAACCGCCTTTAATCAGTGCACCACCATCATCGAACAACCACATATTACCTGGAATCGCCATTTTAAAATCCCTCTTAACTAAGGATGGAATCAACGAGACTACAGAGAGAATGAGGGGTGATAAATGCACGTAATGGCTATAATGCATTGATTATACTTAATTTTAAATTAAGCATAATTAAGCTGAGAAACGTTCCCCCGCACGATTACGCTCATACGGGGGATAGCGTATATTTATTTCAAACGCTGATGCAGGTTTCCCCCCACCAGCAGCGCCGCGCACAGCATCAGCGCGATAAACCCGCCCACGCCGTTCCAGCCGTAGTTATGCCAGAACACGCCGCCGAGGGTCCCGGCGATGCTGGAGCCCAGGTAATAGCTAAACAGATACAGCGACGATGCCTGACCTTTGGCGCGACGCGCGCGCGGGCCAATCCAGCTGCTGGCGACCGAATGTGCGGCGAAGAACCCCGCGGAGAAGAGCAGCATTCCGGCAAAAATCAGCCACAGGGAGGAGAAGAGCGTCAGCAGCAGGCCGACCAGCATTACCGCCGTGAAGAACAGCATCACCGGGCCGCGTCCATAGCGCGCGGTCATCGCCCCGGCCTTCGGCGAGCTCCACGTTCCGGTCAAATAAGCAACCGAGAGTAAACCGACAATCGCCTGGCTCAGGTGCCACGGCGAGAGCATCAGGCGATAGCCAATATAGTTAAACAGCGTGACGAACGAGCCCATCAGCAGGAAGCCGACCAGAAACAGGCGCGGCAGCCCTTTGTCACGCCAGTGCAGGCGGAAGTTGATAAACAGCGTTTTTGGGCGTAAAGAGGTCGGGCGGAAATGGCGCGATTCCGGCAGGATTTTCCAGAACATCAGGGCTGATGCCAGCGCAAAACACCCGATGACCGCCAGCGCAATACGCCAGCTAAAGAAGTCCGTAAACACCCCGCTCAGCAGGCGTCCGCTCATTCCGCCAATCGAGTTCCCGCTGATGTAAAGCCCCATAGAAAAAGCAACAAAGCTCGGATGGATCTCCTCGCTGAGGTAGGTCATCCCGACCGCCGCCACGCCGCTGAGCGATAGCCCAATCAGCGCACGCATCACCAGAATGCCGTGCCAGCTGGTCATCATCGTCGAGAGCAACGTGCAGACAGACGCCAGCATCAGCGCGGTCACCATCACCTGTTTACGGCCTATGGCATCCGAGAGCGGGCCGGTGAAGAGCAAGCCAACCGCCAGCATCCCGGTTGAAATTGAAAGTGAAATACTGCTGCTGGCAGGCGATACGCCAAACTCATGAGAGAGAACGGGCAGGATCGGCTGAACGCAATAGAGCAGGGCGAAGGTTGCCAGACCGGCGGAAAAGAGCGCCAGCGTAACGCGCATAAATTGGGGGGTACCACGTTTAATGAATTGAACCGGCTGCGATGCTGCAGGTAAATCATTGATATCGCTTGCCGGATCGATATCAATGGTAGTTGTACGACTCACACAGTTTCCTTGCTTAAACATCCCCGTGATTTCTGGTGACGGGTATGACCACATGTTCAGGGTAGGAAAATGTAAATATTCTGTCTAATATATTAATAATCTCAAATGATACTTTAAAAATATGAATATCGAGCTGCGTCATCTTCGCTACTTTGTCGCCGTCGCCGAGGAGCTGCATTTTGGCCGCGCGGCGGCACGGCTGAATATCTCTCAGCCCCCGTTAAGCCAGCAGATTCAGATCCTGGAGCAGCAGGTTGGGGCGCGCCTTCTGGCCCGCACTAACCGCAGCGTGAGCCTGACGGCGGCGGGTAAGCAGTTCCTGATCGACAGCCGACAAATTCTGAGTATGGTCGATGACGCCGCCGCCCGGGCAGAACGGCTCTATCTCGGGGAAGCCGGAGAACTAAGAATCGGGTTTACCTCGTCCGCGCCGTTTATCAGCGCCGTCTCGGAAACCCTTTCGTCATTTCGTCGTCACTTTCCGGATGTTCATATTCAGACGCGCGAAATCAACACCCGCGAGCAGATTGCGCCGCTGAACGAAGGTTCGCTGGATCTGGGCCTGATGCGTAACACCCAACTGCCGGACACGCTGGCCTGGGAGGTGATCCTGCGCGAGCCGCTGATGGCCATGATCCCACACGATCACCCGCTGGCGTCGCGTCCGACGGTTTCGCTGGCAGAGCTGGCAAAAGAGCCGTTTGTCTTTTTTGACCCGCAGGTCGGAACGGGTCTGTATGACGATATCCTGGGACTGATGCGCCGCTACGATCTTGCCCCGGTCATCACCCAGGAAGTCGGGGAGGCAATGACCATTATCGGCCTGGTCGCGGCCGGGCTTGGCGTGTCTATTCTCCCGGCCTCCTTTAAGCGGGTACAGTTGCGCGAAATGCGCTGGGTGACCATCGCCGAAGAGGATGCCGTTTCAGAGATGTGGCTGGTCTGGTCAAAACATCGTGAACAGAGTCACGCCGCGCAGCGCTTCAAACAGCAGCTTATTACCGCGTCAGCAGGTCGATATTTATAGGGAAAAGTGGGCGAAAATGTGCGGTAAATCACATGGCTAAGTAAATATTTGACGACAGCCATGCAAGTGCTTCACCATAGCCCACAGTTTATTTCGAAGCTCGAAAATAAGGGAGTACGAGGTGGTTGCTGATAGTCAGCCAGGGCATATCGATCAGATTAAGCAGACCAACGCCGGCGCGGTGTACCGCCTGATTGATCAGCTTGGTCCGGTTTCGCGTATCGATCTTTCGCGCCTGGCACAGCTGGCACCCGCCAGTATCACCAAGATTGTCCGCGAGATGCTGGAAGCGCACCTGGTTCAGGAGACGGAAATTCAGGAGCCGGGCAGCCGTGGGCGTCCGGCCGTTGGGCTGGTTGTCGAGACGGAAGCCTGGCACTATCTTTCTCTGCGCATCAGCCGCGGGGAGATTTTCCTTGCGCTGCGCGATCTGAGCAGCAAGCTGGTGGTGGAAGACCGGCTTGAGCTGCCTCTCAACGCGAAGGAACCGCTCCTCGATGCGATTGTCTCGCACATCGATCGCTTCTTTATTCGCCATCAGCAGCGGCTTGAACGCTTAACGGCGATTGCCATCACCCTGCCGGGCATTATTGATACCGAAAATGGTATTGTCCACCGCATGCCGTTTTACGACGATGTCAAAGAGATGCCGCTGGGCGAGGTGCTGAAAAACCATACCGGCGTGCCGGTCTATATTCAGCATGACATCAGCGCCTGGACGATGGCGGAGGCGCTGTTTGGCGCGTCGCGCGGCGCGCGGGATGTGATTCAGGTGGTCATCGACCATAACGTCGGGGCGGGCGTGATCACCGACGGACGTCTTCTCCACGCCGGAAGCAGCAGCCTGGTGGAAATTGGCCACACCCAGGTCGACCCGTACGGCAAGCGCTGCTACTGCGGGAACCACGGCTGTCTGGAGACCATTGCCAGCGTGGAAAGCGTGCTGGAACTGGCGCAGGTCCGGCTCAGCCAGTCCATGAGCTCCTCGCTGCATGGACAACCCTTAACGGTGGATTCTCTCTGTGCCGCCGCGCGCGAGGGCGATCTGCTGGCGAAGGACATTATTACCGGGGTGGGGAATAACGTTGGCCGTATTCTGGCCATTATGGTGAACCTCTTCAACCCGCAAAAAATCCTCATTGGCTCACCGCTGAGCCAGGCGGCGGAGATCCTTTTCCCGGCGATCTCGGCCTGTATCCATCAGCAGTCGCTTCCCGCCTACAGCAAAAATATTGCGGTAGAGAGCACCCAGTTTTCCAACCAGGGTACGATGGCTGGCGCGGCGCTGGTCAAAGACGCCATGTATAACGGCTCGCTGTTGATCCGCCTGTTACAGGGTTAACTCTTTTCCTCAGATGTAAGAAAAATTGCGCTATCTCAAGCCGGGTAGCGCACGCATCCCGTAGACTTCCTCCACTGAATTATTTACCTGGTTTATATTTTCGAAGCATACCCAAGAGGTGGAGTGAGTCATGCTTAAGCGTTTCTTTGTTACTGGTACAGATACCTCTGTCGGCAAGACCGTCGTATCCCGCGCATTGCTGCAGGCGCTGGCAGCAAGCGGTAAACGCGTGGCAGGGTACAAACCGGTCGCAAAAGGCAGTAAAGAGACGCCAGAGGGATTGCGTAATAAAGACGCCCTGGTGCTGCAAAGCGTCTCGTCACTGGAACTGCCTTATCACGCGGTCAATCCTATTGCGTTAAGCGAAGAGGAGAGCAGCGTAGCGCACAGCGGCCTGATTAATTATCCCCTGTTGTCCGACGGCCTGGCGAACCTGAGTGCGAAGGTCGATCACGTGGTGGTTGAAGGGACGGGCGGCTGGCGCAGCCTGATGAATGACCTGCGTCCGCTGTCTGAATGGGTCGTGCAGGAGCAGCTTCCGGTGGTGATGGTGGTGGGTATCCAGGAAGGGTGCATCAACCACGCGCTGCTGACGGCGCAGGCGATCGCCAATGACGGCCTGCCGCTGGTTGGCTGGGTGGCAAACCGCATTAACCCTGGCCTGGCGCACTACGCGGAGATCATCGACGTGCTGAGCACCAAGCTGCCCGGACCGCTGGTGGGCGAGCTTCCTTATTTGCCACGCGCCGAGCAGCGCGAGCTAGCGCAGTACGTCGATCTCTCTGCCCTCGGTGGCGTGTTGACCGTAGATCGAGTCGTGGCGTAACGTCCGCGACAATACGGACGCCACCACGCAGGCGACCAGCAGGCCGGGCAGCAAAAAATACTGCCCGGTCATTTCACAGACCATCAGTGCCGACATAATGGGCGCATGCGTGGTCGCGGCAAGTAGCGTTGCCATCCCTGCCAGCCCCAGCAGAATCGCCGTTTCAGACCCCGGTAGCCACAGCGCGAACAGCTGCGCAAACAGCATTCCTGTTGCCATGCCGACAAACAGCGTCGGCGTAAACACCCCGCCCGGCGCGCCCGAACCGCTGCTCGCCAGTACCGCCAGTAATTTACAGACAAACACGCCGGCAATCACCGACAGCAGCGGCGGGGCGAGAAGAAAAGCCTGAACCACGCTGTAGCCATTCCCCCACACCTTCGGCGTCAGGAGGGACAGCAGCCCGACGATCGCACCGCCCAGCGCTAATTGCCACGGCGGCGAAAGCTTGAGGCGCAGGAAGAGACCGTGGCTGAACGCCATCAGCCACATCAGCAGCGGTCCGCAGAGACCTGCCACCAGCCCCATCGCGACCAGCAGGGCATAATCGGCTGCGGTGAGGATGCCGCTCAGATGGACCGCGTAGAGCGTACCGGCGCCCGGTGCCAGAAGCTGCGTGGTGAGAAGCGCCACCACCGCCGCGATAACCACGGGGCCGAGCGAGGCCAGCATCAGCGTGCCAAACAGAATCTCAGCAATAAACAGGCTTCCGGCTAAGGGCGCATGGTAGGCGCTGGCCATCCCGGCGGCGGCACCGCAGGCTATCCATAATTTCCATTCGGATTTGGGCGTAAAACGCCGGGCGAAAAAGGAGGCAGCGAGGGCGGCAAGCAGGATCATCGCCCCTTCACGCCCGATGGCGCTTCCGCTGGCAACGACCAACAGCGATGCAGCGGACTTCACAAGGCTGGCGCCGTAGTCAAACTGGCCGTCATCGGTCTCCAGTGCTTCCATATAATCGGTAGGGGCGTGAGGCCGTTGCGCGGTCAGGCGCTGCCATCCCCAGAGCAGCAGCCCGGCAGCCAGCCCGCCCAGCGCTGGCGTCAGCGCGCGCCGCCAGGGCGAGAGCGACGCTGCGGCATTCACCAGGCTGCCGCTGTCGTTGCTGAGAAACAGCCACTCCAGCAGGTACATGCTGTGGCGGAACACCGCAACGGCTAGCGCGGCCAGCACGCCGGTGACGGTGGCAATCAGCAGGCGACGAAACATTGCGCGGATGTCGGGGTAGGTATGAAGACGTTGCATGAGTCGCGATTAAACGGGGACGATACGATATTGTGGCGGCAAATCGCGGGGTTAGCAAAAGGTATGCGTGCGAAAAAGCCGGGCGATGCCCGGCCAGAAAGGTTAGCTGTCGCTATGAATATTCAGCGCCCGGCGCGTGCGTCCGGAGCTCAGGTACTCGGCAATATAGTCCTGTGAAATCTCGCCGTTGTAGCGACCGTCCTCATCCACGATCGGCATCCAGCTGGTATTGCTCTCATACAGGCGTGAAAGCACCACGCGCAGGTTGTCTTCCGCTTTGCCGGTCATGCGGAATGGATGCAGGATGTCGGCGCAGGTACCGCTCGCGTTTCGCGCTTCGCGACGCTTCACAAAGCCCAGCGGCCTGCCGTCCTCGTCAACCACGGTAATGGCGCGAATATCATTATCATCCATGGTCGCAAAGGCGTCGGGAAGCGGCGTAGAGCCCCGCACCGTAATGGTTGGCTGCTGGTCGGTGACGTCGCCCGCCGATACCAGCAGCAGACGCTTCAGGGTGCGGTCCTGGCCGACAAACGAGCCGACAAACTCATTCGCCGGTTTGGCGAGCAGTTCATCCGGGCTGGCGCACTGCACGATTTTCCCCTGACGGAACACCGCAATACGGTCGCCGAGCTTCAGGGCTTCGTCGATATCGTGGCTCACCAGCATGACGGTTTTTTTCAGCTTGCGCTGCATCTCCAGGAACTGGTTCTGGATCACCTCGCGGTTGATCGGGTCCACCGCGCCGAAGGGTTCATCCATCAGCAGTACCGGAGGATCCGCCGCCAGGGCGCGGATCACGCCGATACGCTGCTGCTGGCCGCCGGACATCTCGCGCGGGTAACGATTCAGGAACTTATGCGGGTCCATCGCCACCATATCCATCAATTCTTCAGCGCGGGTTTTGCAGCGCGCTTTATCCCAGCCCAGCATGCGCGGTACGACGGTAATGTTCTCTTCGATGGTCATGTTCGGGAACAGGCCAATCTGCTGGATCACGTAGCCGATGTTGCGGCGCAGGGTGACGGTGTCCATCCCGCTGGTGTCTTCACCGTTAATCAGGATCGTCCCGCTGCTTGGGGTAATGAGGCGGTTAATCATCTTCAGCGTGGTGGTTTTCCCGCAGCCGGACGGGCCGAGCAGGACGCACATTTCCCCTTCGGGCACGTTCAGGTTGACGTTATCGACGGCCTTAAAGGTCTGGCCGTGCTTCTGTGAAAATTGTTTGGTGAGGTTTTCCAGTTTTATCATTATCGAATCCCCTTTGGAGTCAGAACCACCTGCAGACGGTGCAGCAGCCAGTCGAGCACAATCGCTAAAAGACAAATCATCAGCGCGCCGGCAATCAACATGCGAATATCGCTTCCGCCGATGCCGTTGAGCAGCAGCAGGCCCAGACCGCCCGCGCCGATCACGGCGGCAATCGCCATCACGCCGATGTTCATCACCACGGCAGTGCGGATACCGCCGAAAATCACCGGCAGCGCCATCGGGATCTCAACCCAGCGCAGGCGCTGCCAGAAGGTCATGCCGATGCCGCGCCCGGCTTCGCGCAGTCCCGGCGGCAGGCTGTCGAGCGCGGTATGGGTGTTACGCACAATCGGCAGCAGCGAGTAGAGAAACACCGCCGTAATGGCGGGCAGGGCGCCGATACCCTGACCGATCAGCGAAAACAGCGGGATCATCAGGCCAAACAGCGCGATGGACGGAATGGTCAGCACGATGGTGGCTATCCCCAGCACCGGCGTTGCCAGCCACTTGTGGCGGACAATCAGAATGCCCAGCGGTACGCCGATGATGATGGCTAAACCCACGGCCAGCGCCACCAGCCACAGGTGCTGAAGCGTCAGTGTTAAAAGGTAATCCCAGTTGTCCAGAATGTAGTGAATCGTCTCCATAGCGCCTCCTACAGCAGCTGTTTGCTACGCAGGAAATCGCGGGCGACCTGCTGCGGTGACTGATGGTCGATATCCACCTTCTTGTTCAGCTCGGTGATAACGTCATTGTTGAGCTGGGCCGAGAGGGTGTTGAGCGCCTCTTCCAGACCGGGGTTGGCCTCCAGCGTGTCCTTACGCACCACCGGCGTCACCGCGTAGCTTGGGAAGAAGCCTTTATCGTCTTCCAGCACCTTGAGGTCGAAGCCTTTCACGCGACCGTCGGTGGTGTAAATCAGACCGGCGTCAACGAAGCCATCGCGCACCGCGTTATAGACCAGACCGGGGTCCATCTGACGGATTTGCGGGCGGTCCAGATCCATCTTGTAGGCCGCCTGAAGCGGCTTCATGCCGTCGCTGCGCCCGGCAAACTCCAGGTCTAAGCCCAGCAGCCAGTTTTTGTCCGGGTTGGTTTTACGGACCTGCTCAATCTTCGCCACCATCTCCGACATGGTGTTGATATGTTCCGCCTCGGCGCGCTTGCGCTGCATGGCGAAAGCGTAGGTGTTGTTCATGTCAGCGGGCTTGAGCCAGACCAGACCGTGCTTGGCGTCCAGGCGCTTCACCGTCTCGTAAGACTCCTGCGGCGACATGCGCTTGTTGATGTGGTTAAAGATGATCAGCGACGTGCCGGTGTACTCCCAGGTCATGTCAATCTGCTTGTTGATCATCGCGTTGCGGGAGATCACCGTGGCGATATTGGTTTTTGGCTGGACCTGAAAACCTTTCTTTTGCAGGTACTGTACGGTCATCGCCGAGAGAATATGCTGCTCGGTAAAGCTCTTGGTCGCCAGAATCAGCGGGGCCGCCATCGCCTGGCTGGTGAACAGCGCCGCGGCACACAGCGCCGTCAGGCCGGAAAACAGTCTCATAAAAGCTCCTTGTTATTGTTATCGAGCGAGATGGGGACTCATCACGCGACCCAGCGCCGCCAGCAGGGTATCGAGGATCAGGGCGAACAGGGCGGTGGCCGCCGCGCCGAGGATCAGGGTCGGGAAATCGTTCAGATAAATGCCTGGGAAAATCAGCTCGCCGTAGCTGCTGGCGCCAATCAGGAACGCCAGCGGCGCGGTGCCGACGTTAATGGCGGTGGCGATGCGGATCCCCGAGAGCATGACTGGCCAGGCGGCAGGCAGCTCAACCTGACGCAGACGCTGCCATTTGGTCATCCCGATGCCGTTTGCCGCTTCCAGCAACGACGGCGGGACGGAGCACAGCCCGGCGTAGGTGTTACGCACTATCGGCAGCAGCGAGGCGAGGAACAGGGCGATGATGGCGGGCGTATCGCCAATGCCAATCACCACCATCGCCAGCGCCAGAACGGCCAGCGGCGGCAGGGTGTTGCCAACGTTGAAGATTTGCATCACGTATTCGGCGATACCCCGCGCGGCCGGGCGACTCAGCAGAATACCGGCTGGAATACCCACCAGCAGGGCAAAAAACATCGACGAGAAAACCAGAATCATATGCTGTTGCCCGAGATAGACCAGGTCAACCTGGCGCGCCCTGATCGTTTCCAGCCCAATGCCCCAAACGAGGAGGGCGAGGACCACGATAATGGCGCCGACAAACAGCAGCGAACGTTTGAGTAATGGGTGCATTGCGATGTGTCTCCCTGTGCGCATGCGTTATAGCAACCACCGGTTGCCTGTTGTTATGCCATGTTTCGGCAGGGGTATTTCACCTATAGCAAGCGTTTGGGAAGGGTTCCAGCGAAGGGGTAAAATCAGTAACCCTATGAAAACAGTGACAACCTCGGGTTAAGCCTTATGGCGTAAGGGCTGATAGAGGGGCAGGCAGAATAGTCCTAAAGCGATTTTCCAGATGTGACAACGTCACATCTGGAGGGCTCTTACGCCGAATATCGGCCGTTATCTTATAAAGAGGCACGAACCCGTCGAACCCGCGTCGAGACGGTGATAATTGAAACGATAGCGACCACGGCGAGCATCAACCCGAGCGCCAGCATGGCGTTAAATCCGATCCATCTGAACAGCAGCAGCCCCGCGATACCGCCCGTAATAAACGAGAACAGGGTGGTTAAATGGGTTTTCAGCTGGCTTTTTTGCGCCGCCGTATCCTTGGAGTAATCCCTGCGCAGCATCGCCACCAGTACAGAGGCCAGGGATATCCCCGCGTCCGTCAGCGTGCCGGTAATGTGCGTCGATCTCACCCGTCCGCCGGAAAGCTGCGTGGAGGTGGAATTGTGAATGCCCATCAGGCCGCACAGAAAAAGAATAATCTCACGATTGCTGGTGAGGGCATGAAAATACATCTCATAGAAGGCGACGCCGGTCAGCAATATCCCCTCAACAAACAGGATCTGGCAAAAAATCAGCCTGAGGTTATGGATAATGCCCCATATTACAATCATGCGGGCAAGAATAGCGCCTGCGACAAAGGAGAGAATAATCGAGCCGAAGAAAATAATATCGCTCAAGTCGGTGGAGGAGACTTCGCTGGATAACTGTGAGGTGTTGCCGGTCATGTGTGAGGGGAAAAAGCCAAATGCCCCGAGGGCGATGGCGTTTAGCAAACCTGCCGAGGTCGCCAGCCAGAGAGCAAGCCGGCGATCCTCCTTATGCGTTCGTTCTTTCTTGAGTCTAATCAGCAAGAATACCTCCAGGATGAGCTTTGCCTGAACAGTCAGGCTAGCAAAGCGGTGCAACGGGCTGTCCAGGATATGGCTTAATTATTATTCCCTCTGGCGACTCTCAGGGTTTAGTAATTAAATAAAATAGCCTTGCTCAACATGGGGGTGTAAATACTTCACATCATGCCGTTATTGCCGTGACGCAAAAAAGCAGGGCGCTGGTTAAGACGTTCAAACCAGGCCTCAATCGCCGGCACGTCGGGTTTATTAAACGGCGTCATCTTCCAGCGATTCACCGACAGCCCAAGCACCACGTCCGCAAGAGTAAACGTCTCGCCCGCAGCAAAGGCCCCGGTGCGCTGCAGCTGGTTTTCCAGAATGGTGATGCAGTGGTTCCACTCTTTTATTCCCGCCGCAATGCGCTCAGGGTCGTTGAAGTCCGGGTTTTTACGCCCCAGCGCCGGGAAGACATAGCGCCAGGCGTTATTGAATTCGGTTGCCTGCCAGTCCATCCAGCGCTCAACGTTGGCGCAGGCCTGCGGTTCTGCGGGCAGCAGATCGTGACGTTCGGCCTTACGCGCCAGATAGCGGCAGATGGCGTTGGACTCCCACAGCACGAAATCGTCATCCATCAGCACCGGCACCATGGCGTTGGGGTTCAGGGCACGGAAGGCATCCGTTTCCGTTGAGGCAAAACCGCTGCCGTAATCTTCCTGTTGATACGCGAGGCCTGCTTCTTCGCAGGTCCAGAGCACTTTACGCACGTTGATGGAGGTGGTTTTACCGAGGATCTTGAGCATAGTGCTGGTGTCCTTTAGGGGAATAAACGATCAAAACGATACACCAGATTGAACAGACTTTAACCTCCAAAACTCGGGTGTTTTCTCTCCTGGTCTGTAACAAAAGGACTGATACGGTTGGATAACCAAAATTTATCCGTCGATGAACTGAAGAAACCGCAGCATGTGACGCGTTTCACACAGGAGGCGCAAACAGGGCTCCAGCTATTCTTAAAGTCGCTGATACTCTGTTTGCAATAGTCTCGAGTGTCTTCATTAACAATGCATAAAGGAAGGTTAAAGACCCTTACATCTATGCCATATAACTGAAAAATCTCGATTGTGGCGGATAGCGTATCTTTGTACTCCCAGGGATCGATAAATACGGCTTCCCGGTTCAGTTTTGCATATCCCATGTTCTCCATGCCCATAAGCGCTACATGCTTAACGAAAAAAAGATTTCGGGAAATAAATTCTGCCAGCGCAGTTAAATATTTTACCGTTACTTTGTTCAGTACAACGCGCAGTTCAATGTCAATCCCGTGTTTGTAGCAATTTAACAAACCGGCCATTGTTTGATCAAAAGCCCCTGCGCATTGAACAACATAGTCATGAATCTCTGAAACATGACCAAAGAGGGGGATGCCGGCGAGCAAATGATGATTACTTTTCTGTGCCAGACGCGCCGTGTAGTCCTCCTGGCTTAAGTAGCGGCCATTCGTCAGCAAGTGTATTAACGTCTGTTGGTTCCTTTCTGAAATCGCCTCAATAATATGAAGCAGTCCTTCGTTTAACATTGTCGGTTCGCCACCCGTAATACAGAGTGCTTCCGGAAAGTGCTTGTCATCAATCAGGGCAAGAGTTTTTAGGATCCGTTGCTCAGTATCACACTGGTTAATCGCTGATTCCGGCTTAGGAGGCTGCGGGCACATTACACAGAGGTTGTTGCAAACTTCAGTCACCAGGAATGCATTGTTCTGAGAGCGTGCACGAAATAAGCGATGGATCCGCCCCCGCTCGCTGATGGTTATTATATCGCCTTCACTGAATACAGTTTCTTCTGAAACGACGATAATCGGTGTCTCCACCTGTGAGATTAAGGCTTCAATGTTCGGATTGTTCTTTGTACAAATGATTGCGCGTACAGGGGGCAAAGCTGACAGTGGTATCGAGTTTCCCGAGGTCAGAAAGACAATGCTATCCGCTGCGATTTCAATTAATTCGACAGCGATTTTACCAAATAGCGCTGCCTTCAGGTGCCAGATGCTTTCTGCCTGAGTAGAAAGAAAAAGCGTATCGTCAGTGCATCGTGTTTTCATTTCATTCCCCATTGCATCAGAACACGACGGGTTTCGCGATCGCCTTCAACAAATCGTTTAATAACCATTGAAATAATACCTTTGTTTTTTAAACAGAAATCGTCTTTACCCGGATGACCATAAACTGAACCTGTTACCTGATAGCGGCGTATAGGGTCTGCGCCGCAGTAGGGTGCAAACGCACAGTCAGAACAGACGGGCAGGCAGTCATTGACTCCTGCAGAGGCAAGTTCTTGCATAGCTGAGCCGAAGAAAAGTTCTTCTGGGCTATTCTCAAAAACATTACCCATTTTAAAATGCCGATCGCCTGTTTCTGCCATCATTCGACTTTCATCGCTTGGGTAGATGTTTCCATCATAGTTATACAGTGTGACCCCAAAACCCGATCCGCAGGGGGACTGAAGATCCACAAAGCCCGTTGCCCAAGGCGTCATGAGCTTTTTCATGATCAATGCAGCATAGGATTCGCGAAATACAATTCCATCGTGATTAATGCGAATGATGTAATCGAGACTCTGCTCATAAAACGCCAGAAACTGTTCCGTGGTATACCCGATTTTATGAAAGTATTTTTGTGCGAAACCATAAGGATTAAGTTCGCGGATGAAAATACTGCGAAATCCCTGGTTTACATATTCATTTATAATCTCTTCAGCCATATCAAGACTCTGCCGGGTCGTTGTCATCAGTGCGCTAACTCTGTCAAATGCATTACGCTGTTTGAGTTTATTAAGCGTAGAAATGAGTGCACTCCATGCACCTGATTTTGCGTATTTACGGTTAGCATCGTGCAACGCCTGGGGACCATCAAGCGATGTGCTGATTGAAAAGTTATGTTCTAGCAGAAAGTCGAGATCTTCGTCATTTAACTCGCACAAATTTGTGCAAACCACGAATTGGATATCTTTCCGGATATTTTTCCTGTTGACTACTGCGACGGCCTGACGGATGAGGCCCATATTCAGCGTGGACTCTCCACCCTGAAATTCAAGCGTAAGCTTGTCCGAAGGCATAGATAAGAATAAATCAATACTCTTTTCAAGCGTCTCCGGACTCATATCATAACGAGATTGATCGGACTGGCAGCTCTTACGAGAGGCCTGACAATAGACGCAGGAGTTGTTGCAACGAACGGTGAGGACAAAAATATGGAGCTGAGAAAAGTTTTCCAGAAATGATTTCTTTGTTCTGTATCGTGAGGAGAGTAATGCGATCTGGTTGTCATCGATGCCGTCACTGACTATGTGTTTGGCTTTCAGTTCATACCAAAGCGCTTCATCTTCAATCTTCTCCTTATTGATGAGCGTAGTGAGTTGTGAAGGGCTAATACACATCCACTCGCCATAATCAGTCGAAAGGAAATAGTTTCCATTATCCAGTTGGCTGAATCTGAATGGGAGGAGTTGATATGACTGAGAAGCAAACTCAGCGGGGGATTTAAATCTAACGCTCATTGTGCATGATGTCCTGTATGCTGAGATCAAGGATGTTAGTCAAGAAGGTATTGATAATGAGAGGTGCATCTGAGAGATATGCTTCATTGATATTCATCCTCAGACAGAACGCCTCTTTAATGGTAAACTCTACACTCAAATAATCGTTGAATTGTTGGGCTACATTCTCTACGGCGCTTTGAGTATAAAAATGTGGATCAAGCTTGATTATCATCGTCTTATACTACCGATTTTAGAATATTTTGAGTGTCAGCCTGTACCCGATTTTCAACAAACACGGCAGCCGGAGAGAATGCTTTCCTGACGATCTCTTCATGTAAGATTGACGTTTCATCATGAATAATTTGACGCATCTGGTTTTCATGAAGCAAATGTAAAAAGTGCTTTGCTACGGTATTGATATCACTATCGCTTTCGTTTTTTTTGTAGATATAGATACCGACATCTTCATTTTCTGATTTGACGGCATGAATGAAGAAATCATCAGTAAACGCGTAGCATGTTTTCATTATAGCTTCACGGCTATAGAGTGTTTTGTTTAGGGGCAACAAAAAATATTCCCCTAATTCATTCTTTCCATGTTTTAGGTGATCCATGAGCTTCTCCTTCCAGAATGGCCAGCCTGCAGCTGGCCTTGAGTGTTAGCACGTAGAGCCAGGTGTGCAGGAATAATGGCTGGAATGGCTTGCATGACTTGAGTGGCTGTAATGTGCCGCGAATGCTTGTCCATCCAGAGAGGGCTTAGCCAGTAAAACAGACGTACCAGGTTGCTGTACGCTGTTGCTGGTGGCAACCCTGGACTGCGTTGGTGCAATTGTTGGTGTACTGCTGCTGGCGAACGCTGGGGCGCTCGCACCCGCTATCACCCCAGCAACAATACCCGCAACGACAGGTACGATACTTTTACCTGAAAGTTCGTTGACAGAGCCTTTTACGACTTTTGGCAATGCTTTCATCTGTAATCCTTATCATAGAACGAGAGATAACAGGATTGTTATCGTGAATATGATAAGGCACTGTGATATTCGATTATTATAATATTTATGTTTGTTGTTTGATTTTAATCATACAGCGAGTAAATAGATTTATTTCAAATTGGACATTGAAAGTGATCATGTAAACATTAATTATGAACCTAGTGAAATTAATTCATCTTTTATATGAATAGCCTGCTATCAATAATGTTAATTCTAGCCCGGGATGGATCATTAAATTAACGGCAGGCTAATATATACATTAAAAAATCATATCACTCTATTTTCGGTCAAAACATCGTATTGCTCATTTTTGACGCGATGTGATAAACGTCAACACAACCGCGCCCAGGAGCAATATTCCGCTCATTGCAAACGTGCTCTGCCAGCCGAGATGGTCGAATACCAGGCCACCGGCCGTTGAACCCAGCGCTATAGAAAGCTGGATCACGGCGACCATTAACCCGCCACCGGCTTCAGCATCTTCCGGCAGCGTTCGCGCAATCCATGTCCACCATCCCGTTGGCGCCGCCGTTGCCAGCATGCCCCAGAAGCCTAACAGCAGGGCAACGATCCACACGCTGTGACCGGTCAGTATCAACACGCCTGCTATGATGGCCATCAGCAGGGGAATGGCGATTAACGTCAGGTAAAATGCGGCGTTCAGGACCAGAGCAACGAGCAGTGTGCCAACAAAACCCGCGACGCCGATGGTGAGTAAAATCAGCGATAAGCCGGAGGGGGTGACCTGCGTGACGGTTTCGAGAAACGGCCGCACATAGGTAAACAGCGCAAACTGTCCCATAAAGAACAGGCCGCAGCCCAGCAGACCGATGGAAACCACCCGTTGGCGGAATAGCCGAAAGACGGATGCGCGTGACGCCGTATTTTTATTGCCGTTCATATCGGGCAGGCTAAAACGTTGCCAGAGGAATGCCACTATCGCCACGGGAACCAGGCACAGGAAGGCGCCGCGCCAGCCAACGGTGGCGCCGAGATAGCTTCCGAGCGGGGCGGCGACTACCGTCGCCAGCGCGTTCCCCCCGTTGAATATCGCCAGCGCGCGAGAGACCTGATGCTGCGGAACAAGGCGAATGGCCGTTGCGGCAGACATGGACCAGAACCCGCCGATGGTGATACCGATTAGCGCCCGGCCTGTCATGTAAACCAGATAATTTGGCGCGAAAGCGATAATCATCCCCGAGAGCGCCATCAGGAGCGTCATGCCCAGCAGAAGGTGTTTGCGGTTCATATTCCCGGCAAGCCGGGAAAGGAAGAGGCTGGTCAGAACCGCCAGCGCGCCGGAAATCGCGATCCCCTGGCCAGCGAGCCCCTCCGTAACCCCCAAATCTCTGGCAAGAGGGGTAAGCAGGCTGACGGGCATGAATTCCGAGGCAATCAGGACGAATACGCAGAGGGTCATGGCAAAAATACCGCCCCAGTGCGCGCGTTCCTCATTCTGTGAGGTGGTAGGGTTCAGAGTGGACATAGTCATCTTTCACGAGGGCCGCCCGCAAAACACGGGCGGCGGAGAGGTTTATTTCAGGTTGGTTTTGAAGAACTGTTCAAACTGGCCGAACGGGATTTTCCCGGCAGCATTGTCGTAGAGAGCGACATGGTTTGCGCCCGGAACAATCACCAGTTCCTTCTGCTTGCTGCCGACCGCTTTAAACGCATCTTCTGCAAAGTAGCGGGAGTGTGCCTTTTCACCGGTGACGATAAGCGTCGGGATAGTAATTTCCCCGGCGTAGCTCAGCAGCGGCATATTCATAAAGGATAATGGCGTGGTCGCGGTCCATGCGCCGGTGGAGTTGACGGAACGCACATGGAAGCCGCGCGGCATGCGGTAGTAGTCATAGAACTCCTTCAGTACCGGGTTCGGGTCTGCTGGCAGCGCCTCTGGCAGAATACGTTCCGCCGCCGTCACCTTGCCGTTCTCATCGACATAAATGTCATGGCCGCCGTGCGCGAAGGTACCGTTCTCTGCATCTTTCCAGCGCTGTGCGTTGAGATACTGCAGAACGGCGCGGCGGTCAGACGTTGAATAGCGATCTTTCCCGTCGCCCACGCCGTGGCCCATTGCCCGGCTCATGTCGTACATCACGCTGGTGGCGACCGCTTTCACGCGGGTGTCCATGGAGGCCGCATTCAGCGCCATACCGCCCCAGCCGCAGATGCCGAGAATACCGATGCGGTTACGATCAACCTCTTTCTGTAATCCCAGGAAATCCACCGCCGCGCTAAAGTCTTCGGTGTTGATATCCGGAGACGCGACGTTGCGCGGCTGGCCGCCGCTTTCGCCCGTATAGGATGGATCGAACGCCAGGGTGACAAACCCATTTTCCGCCAGGGTCTGCGCGTACAGTCCGCTGGACTGCTCTTTGACCGCGCCAAACGGCCCGCTGACCGCAATCGCCGCCAGCCTGCGGTCGCCGCGGTTTTTAGGAAGATACAGATCGCCCACCAGGGTGATCCCGTACCGGTTCTGGAAGGTCACCTTGCGGTGATCGACTTTGTCACTTTCAGCGAAGGTTTTATCCCATGTAGTCACCATCGAAACGGGTGCGTTTGGGTTAGTGGTTTCTGCATAACTCATTGTTGTCACTCCACTTAAGGATGCACATGGCAGCATCGCAACGGACAGTTTTTGGGTGAATGTTTTCATGAAAATGGACCCTGTGGTGTTGTGTTGCGGTCATTATAGTTAGCAGAAATAGTGCTGATTAGAGGCCGGAATCTGCTAGGATTCATATCATATTGTTATAAATAGGGGGCGTGATGGCGAAGCGGGAAAACTATAATGAGCTGTACCTGTTTATGCAGGTGGTACGGGAGGGGAGCTTCACGGGGGCTGCGCAGCGGCTAGGGCTGGCGCAATCCGGGATCAGCCGCTCGGTTCGCGAGCTGGAGGAGCGGTTGGGCGTTCAGCTTCTGGTCCGCACCACGCGCAAGCTGTCGCTAACCCACGCGGGGGAACAGCTTTACCGGACCGCCGAGTCCGCGTTCGATACGCTCGATACGGGCCTGGCGACCCTGGCGCACTATCGTCAGACGCCGTCCGGTACGGTGCGCATTAATGCCAGCCAGCATGCTATCGACAAATGTCTGCTGCCAAAGCTCGCCATTTTTAAACAGCGTTACCCGGACATCAGGCTGGAGCTGATGAATGAAAGCCGCTTCGTCGACATTATCGCCGAGCGGTTCGATGCGGGCGTCAGACTGGGGCCGGAAGTGGGACAGGGAATGATTGCCGTACGCATCACGCCTGATATGGAAATGGCCGCAGTGGCTGCCCCGGAACACTTCAGACGCTACGGTTTTCCCCAGACGCCTGCGGATTTAGTGGCGCACCCCTGCATTGCCTACCAGCTTGCCGACGGTAGTGACTATCAGTGGGAGCTGGTGCAGGACGGGAAAAAAATCACCCATCGGCCAGAGGGGCAATGGGCGCTGTCTGACAGCTACATGGAAGCCGAAGCCGCCCGGCTGGGGCTTGGGCTGGCCTATGTCCCGGTGGAGCTGGTGGCTGACGATCTGGAGCGCGGAACGCTGATCCGGGTGCTGCAGCGCTACAGCCTACGCATGGACGGGCTGTACCTCTATTATCCGCACCGTAACGTGTCGCCCGCGCTGAGAGCGGTGATTGATACGCTTAAAATTTAGGGCCACGTTGTCATTCTGGAAGGCGCCTCGCAAACCGCAAATTAACCGCGTGAAATTCAGGGTTATGTCTTTTCTTCAACCGATCGGGGTCGTAAAGTGCCTGCGTTGCGGCACATCCGCAACCGGGCGTAGGAACCCGCATCTACCATATAGTGACATTTCGTATGTCGCGGCAGCGCCGATCCCGCTACAATTGCGGTGGCGCTGGCGGAGCAGCCGCAAGGCTGGCCGTTTTTCTATATGGGCGGTATTCCTACCTCTGTCAGCGCTACCCCCCGAGCGTAGGAACTCATTGGGTGGTTAAATGAACTGCATATAGAAGGATGCCTTGTATGGCTACTATTCCAACCCTGACTCATCTCCCGTCTGACGAAAACGTCATTCTGCAACTTATCTCCCGGCCGCTTCCGGCTGATGCCGATCTGTTTGTCGTCGCCGACAACTGCGCCGCGCTGGTAAGCGTGCTGGTCGAAATCGAGGATGCAAAGATGTTTACTGCGCTTTGCGAGCGTCTGCTGCACGCCCTGCGTAAGCTGAGAGAACTCTGCGATGTCGATCTGCCGCCTGACCTGATCGCGCAATTGATCATGGGTGAGAAACTGAACTCCTGCGTGCCGGACTGCTGGCAGGACACCCTGACTCAGGTGGACTATGTTCTGGCGCTGACGCAAGCGGTTATGGGTGGAACGCTGCCCGCTCACGTAGCGAAAGAGCTGACGGGCCTGCTGCACGATATGGTGTGGCTGCTGGCTGAGTTTGTGAGGGAGCCGCGCATCACTGCACATTAAGTGCGCGGGCGTGAAGGGGCGACAGCGCCCCTTTGAAGCGGTGATTAACGTGTTCAGTTCACGGTATCCAGAAGTGACGTACCGTAGGAGTTGTCGATGGTACAAAGCCAGCGACCGTCGCTTTCTTGCCGAAAAACATAGGTCGCGCGGCGCGACATTTCCGTTATCCCACCCTGACCATCAGGAAAACGCAGAACGGTTTCCATGATAACGAGGGCATTATCACCCCCTTCGATTACCTGCATCTCCCCTTGTTCGACGCTCAGCTGATCTTGAAAATAGTCAGAGATGGCAATAAACGCGCTGCGGATGTTTTCTTTGCCTTTAACCGTCATGCCGGGCTTGACCACCAGAGCCGCATCTTCGGCGTAGTACTCCATCAGGGCATCATAGTTTTTAGTGGTGATGGCGTGGTCACAGGATTCGATGATCTGGCGTAGCGGATGTGGAGTCATGCGTGATTCCTCGTTGATGGGGGGGAACGCGTATTAACATAACAGGCTGGCGTGTTTGTATAGCTACCAGGTTTTGTGGCGGGGGGCGTTGGTGGGGAAGTTGAGGGAGGTAACGTTAGGTCTGCTATGAGCGAAGAGCGGACGTTTGCATGACCTGCTCCCTGCTGATTAGTACTCCCCGGTGTTAGTAATGTTTTCATAAGCCACCAGCGGAATATCAGAACGGAAGGGTAATGAAAAACCATTTTTTGTACTATCAAAATTTGTACTAATTTTATGGTTAGGTTGCCTCCATCCGGAGATTCTTATGAGTATGCGTTACTCGTTTATCACCAAGGTTGCCCTAGTGATAACTCTCATATTTTCAGTATTTTGTGGAATAAATAGCTATCGAAAGAGCCTTGCCCCCGATTATATGGTTGATAATTCCAAGCTAGAAGTATTAGCTATTCCAGGCTCAACGCTTAGTAGCATAATTCGTGGAAATGGAACTGCGGAGGAAATGCTGGATTTCATTGAGATAGGGAAAAATGCTATATCGAAATATCCCCACGAGACGCCTCCTGGTATTGGAAACAGAGATAGGGTATACAGCCGGTTTATAAAGACTACTCGACACTATGGACATGGAGAATCACTCCAGACAAAACGGGTGCACACACTATTACCATTCTAATTAACACTATTCTACCAAATGACCAGCCAAACGCTTCAATCACCAATGAATATGAGGTCATTATTACTGAAGGCACGTGGAGCAAGGTCAGTCGTTACTTTGGCCCCATAATTTCTGAAGTGCTCAAATCTGAAATAGTAAGCAAATTGGTTTATGCGCCACTTCTTGCTTTCATTGTGTGGTTGGTACGGCATATTTGGCGTTTGTTTTGTCGGAAGAGAATACAAGCTGCCGCAAGAAGGGAGGACACTTCTTCGGCTTGATTGAGATGGTGGCCCATGCCGGGTTCGAACTGGAGACCTGGCCATTATGAGTCATAAAATTGGCATGTTTTTAACTGTTTGTCATTGTCACTATTACTAGGGCCGTTATGCCTACCTGACCGAAAAGCACAGGGCGCTTTAGATTTTGGAAGACAGGATTAAAAACTATCAACGTCAATTGGATAATAACGTTGTGAATTTTTTGGGTGTTGGATAAATACTAAGAAAATTATTTAAATTTAACTGTGGTGGCAGGCATCTATAATGTAAGCGTTATAGATGCTTGTAGATAATAAAAAATTGGCTTCTATAATATCATCATAATATACATCAGTGTTACATGGTATTAGGGTGATTTATTATTGCATGCGTACACATTGTGGATGGGTGTCATAAATATTATAATAAATGAGTTTTTTCGCCTGAATTGTGTTGTTTATTTTTATGTGATGTTTCATCTATATTGATAAAGGAGAAGAATATCTCTTCTCCTTTAAGTGATGTTTAACTTTTGTCTCAATTAATTATTGACTTGACTATTAACCCGTCATTTGAACCTAACAAGGAACGTCCTATATCTTTTTGAATGGAGAAACCTGGAGTGTATCCACGCTTAATAATTTCTCGATATAGGCAGTCAAGAATGCTGTAATTATTTACGGGAGTTCCTTGCTCCATTTCTAGGGAAAGGAAATTTGAATTTTTTAACGCTTTTATGAGGGTTTTACCCGGCACTGATTCTATTTGACTGTGAAGATCAATATGCTCCATATATTGCGACTTAATAAATATAATTTCTTCTTTTAATGAGATATCGGCTAATTGTTCGAAAGATAATATCTTGAATTCGTTGTTTTGAATGACTGTAACATTTGCCACATTAATTGGGTCAACGCCGAAATGACAAAGATTATATGCTAGCATGGATCTTTCTAATGGCGCCATCCCATCATTTTCCAATATACTTACTTGTTCAGAAGCCCATGATTTTATAGCATCATCAGATGCAGAATATCTATTACCATCTCTTTTTGCTGATTTAGGCAAGTAGTCGATGTAACCTATATAATACTCTCCACTTCGACTATGGATACTACCACAGAGACCACCAATAGTACTTAGGCTTAGAAAATCATGTTCTAAAGAACGCGATGTGGAAATTGCCGCTAAACCATGCCATTGTCCATTTTCAATAATTGGCCTTAACCTGTGAATGTTTTTATCTATATAATCTGAAATATGAGGTGGTTGATGAGCTGCATAAGAGATTTCCTTTAACCAACTGATATAATTTGTTTCTTTTGTTATGTCCTTATGGATTTCTACTAGATCCTCATCATTCAATGAGAAGAAAACTGACACATCAAGTGCGGCGCATATCGATGAAATGTATTCCGCAACAGTTATTTCAATATTTTTAGCCCCTAATTGGCTGCGCTTTATTATAACGTTGCTCGTGTTATTTAATATTTCTTTCTTTAGATTTAATTTTATTTGGGTGGAGATGTTTGAGTTGAAATCATCTGGAGGTGTATTTTTAAGAAGAGGTCTTAAAGACAAACCTTTATTAAAATTTAACTGCCGTACATCTGAAAACCCTCCATTCCATGGTTTACTGGAGACCCTAACTTTGTCAGCCCCCATAAAGACAGAGTAGAATCCAATTCCGAATTGACCAACGGGTTTGAACTTAGAGGAGCGAAGGCCTGGAAACTCACTTTGTACCAATGAAGATTTCCAAAAGCTTGTACCAAAATCTAATAATGGCCCAGTTAACACACGCAAAGACATGCCAACTCCATTATCTTCGATATACAAAGAAGGCTCATCGTTAGCGGACTTCACGCGAATGGTTATTTGACCTACAAAACCACTTTCGATTTCCCTTCTAGCATGTATTGAATCACGTGAGTTTTGTATTAGCTCTCTAAGGATTACCCCAAGCTTATCACATCCTTCGCCATAGAGTTTCTCACCTCCTAGTGATTTTACGAGATTTTCGAGATTGCCAACATGAATTTCGGCAGCACAAGGGTGCCAACCATCAGTCTGAACATATTTTGACATTAACTCCGGAGATTCTATTCCTTTTACTCTCTTAACTCTAAATTGAGGAGTTTCATTGTGCCTTGATTCCAGTAAAGCATTAGATGATCTTATTTCTTTTTCAATCATATTGATTGTGTCATAGACAACCCACCACGCTTCAGATTCTTTCTCTAAAAATTTATAAGTTGAAGTAAATAATAATGTTGAGTGTGTGTTGTCTGATTGGTCTAGATCGACAGAGGCTAATTTGTTTTGAGCTTGCCAATGGGTATATGAAATGCCTCTTCTTTTTATTAGGGCGTGAAGAAAATCTGGGGCTCTTTCATTATCAATGTGGGCAGCATCTGCGCAACGGACCATGCAAGCAATTTTTATAGGATCAATTCTCCACTCACGTGGAAAACCTGGTAAGACGTTAACCTGGTCAGGTAATTTACTGGCAACATCTTCAATCGACCAATGATGGCTTGCTGCAATTTGACCAATTAACTTTCCGAGATGCTTCCTGAGGTTGTTATTTTCTAATAGATATAATGGAGTATTAGTTTCTGGGTCTAACCAGTTTTTTTCTGTCAACAATTCTGCTTGATGCGCATGGAGAGCTCTCAGTGCCGAAAAGTCTGCAATTTTCTCTGCTTCTTTAACATCGGACATACTCTCAAAAATGCTGGCATATGAGTCTTTCCATATATCGGTTTTCCTGATTCCATCGACTCCACCGTCAAAAGCTTCAAAGCACAAGGCTGAATCATGTAATAATACTGCGCCACCGAATACAAAAGCCTCAAGAGGGTTAATAGGATAATTTTCGCCACAAATTAGGTCAGCAACTTCCCACAGTGCATCAAGATGGCTTATGTCATGTTGTGTTAGCCCTGGTAATACTGCTGATATTTGTGCGACTAAATGAGTTGCATTTTCTCTAAATTTGATAAAAGCTGTTCTTAGCTCGTCACGTTTCTCTTTGTATATATCATCATTCACATCATCTAGTGTGCGAAGCCACAACTTTGTATGTTTTATTCTTTCTAATGACAATTTATTATCCTCCACAGTAACCGATAACAATATAGTATTTTGCTTACACATATCCTTTTCATTTAAACCTGTCCTACTCAGATAATGTGGAAAACACCTAAACGAGATTCTCAGCTTCAAAATGTTCCGCGTATAGGCAGCCACATGCACTGTGACGACACCATTTATTATAACCATAGTTGAGCTAATTAAACACTGTTCTTTGCATAGTTTTTGGCTGGAAAAATGTTTATTTGAATGAACACCTTCTCAGGGGATATGAACGCGCCAACACTGTCATATCAGTGACAATTAATCCTGCAGATTATTCCATTCATTCAGGTCCGGCATTTTTAACAAACGATTTTGGCCACTGCATTCTGCAAACAATGGAGCTTAAGACGTTTATACGACCATAACAACTATAGGGAGTGCATTATAACCAAGCAATGTAGACATATGGAGATACCTAACATCAAATGGTGGCATGTATATACTGGTTAAACACTACCGCCAATTGCGGCTAGCATCTTTCAGCATATCGTACAGCACCTCAAATTCTAAGAGGGATACACTATCAATGAAAGCAGGCTTGTTGTAGCACCAACTCTTAATTTGACTTAACATGGGACTTTGCCGATACGACGTGCATATGTCGTGGGAGCAACGCAATTGATGCTTAGTTGTCATGATGAATGGCTGGCGGTAAGGTGAAGTGCGTCTTTAACTTGAGAATGAATCGCCACAGATATAACAGTTACCTCGGAGTCATTTAAAATAGCTTAAACAGAAGTGCATATGCGCAGTAAGCGTTATCCTGAAGAGTTTAAAATTGAAGCAATTAAACAGGTTGTTAATCGTGGTTACTTTGTTTCCAGTGTTGTAACACGTCTCGATATTACTACCCACAGTCTTTATGTCTAGATAAAGAAGTACGGGTCGGAGTCTTCAGCCAACAAAGAACAGTCAGGTGCTCAGGCTGAAATCCGCCGTCTCCAGAAGGAGTTGAAGTGGGTTACTGACGAACGGGACATATTAAAAAGGGAAGAGTTTCCATGTTAAATACTGCCACGCGGATCTCATTCCATTTTGTATTGTTCATGCAGCTATAAAGCATTCGAACCTCTCAGGATTTGCTCTCGACAGATTAACACGCTACCTGAATAACAATGTCAACTTCTGGCACAAAGCGGACCGCACCAGGATCAACAATTACGCTGTTAGCGCCAACGTCAAAGAAGCAGCGGATGCTGCACAACACGCGATAAGAAGCAGGCTTACGTGCGCAGCGACCATTGGCAGACTGGGCTCAGAGGAGTTATGCTACGGTCAGAGCGATGAAATCCCGCAATGCTACCGGCCATCCCGCTTTAGCGTGTTAAAGGGCTAAGACGAGCTTTCTGATCTTTTCCGCCTTTTCAAAATGGTCCAGCTTCATCTCCATAATCCACCAGTGGGCCACTTCCATAAGCAGTTCAGGATCGTCATTTTTATTAGCAAAAAAAGCATAAAACGAAAGCCCAACATCGCTTCCCTTAGAGGCGATTTTTGAATCACAGATCCGGATAATCTTTTCCTTCATTCCTTGCCGCACGCCATCTCCTTTACTCTTTCATGTTCTGACTAAAAAAGCCGTAAGCAGTGATCTGCTTACGGCCTCCGGAGCAGTGATGATTTTTATGACAATCAGGCCGCTTTCACCGCCCTGATTTTTTTCGTGTCAGCCGCGTCGGATTCAGTTTTATCCGCTGCAGCTGGGGCATTGAGATCGGGAAGCTTGCTGGTACGCAGAATATGCTGCACGGTCTCTTTCTGCTCGGCGAGATACAGGCCAAGATTTTCCGCCTGCGTTTCATCCATCTGCATTCCGCTTTGCAACAGCCAGTCGGTGAACGCGTCTGCCATATCGAGCAGCTTGTCGTGAGCGTCAGCCTCTTTCTTACTGGCAAATGTCATTTTCTCTTCACCTTTTCTTACGACAACAAATTTTGTTTCAACAGCCATTTTGCGCACCTCATACTGTAATTATATACAGTATAGCAGTTGCAATTTAATGTTGCAGCTAAAAATTGTCCACCCTTTAGCGGGCAGGGGGCACATTCGAAAAGCGGGCGCTGATCGCATCACGTTCATAGCCCTGGGGCTGCGTCAGTATCTGGTATAAATCAGGGCGGCGACCGTGGATCCAGCGGCGTCCTGTGCTCATAGCAAGCAGGCTTAAATCGAGTTCAGCGCTCACCATCGCATCTTCGGCCGCCCAGGTTTCATTCACGATCCTGCCATAAGGGTCGAGGATCATGGCATTACCCGTGCGCACTTCGTCGTCATCGGCACCGACACCGTTGCTGAAGAGAAGAAATAAGCCGTTGTCATGCGCGCGGGCTGGCAGCCAGCGCATGAGCCATTCACGACCGCTTGGCCCTTTGAATGCCGCGGTAATTTCTTCCTTGCGCGTTTCCCGCTCCTCCCAGAGCGCCAGCGGAATTGGCTTCATCCCGTGAGGGCTGCGGGAATCGGTACCGCCTGTTTGATGCGGGGCGAGAAGAATATCGGCACCCAGCAGCGCGGTCGCGCGCACGTTTTCGACCAGATTATTGTCCCAGCAAATCAGGATGCCGACCTTCACCCCCCACGGCGTATCAAAAACGGTAAAGCTGTCCCCGCTGCTGATGGCCGGATGTTCAAAAGCATGGAGTTTACGATGCGTATGCATTGAGCCGTCCGGCATGCAGGCAACATACGCATTGTACAGTCGGCCATCGTCGGCGCGTTCAATAAGACCCGCGCCAATCAGCATTTGATGTTTTATCGCGAGGGAGCGAATGAGCGTCAGGGAAGGGCTGTCTGCAATCGGCTCGGCCAGCGCAGACACCTCCGCTGCGGTGAGCTTGGGAACATGCCAGTAGCCGGTGATGCACATTTCAGGAAAAGTGAGAATCTTCACCTGCTCAAGCGCCGCCTGTTCAATAAATTTCTCCATTATCAGGAGATTGTATTTTTTGTTACTGGCCTGATGCTGAAACTGTACGGTTGCCGCCTTTAAGGATGTCAGTTTGTTCATGATGCGTCTCCGGTTGTGATCGAGACTGAATTACATAACGATTGCCGATAACTGTATAATCAAATCATTTCCTAATTCGATAACCATCTGGAATGCAAAAATGAACACCCGGTTGCTAAAGGCCTTTTTGATGCTGGCTGAAAAAGGAAATTATGCCGATGCGGCGCGGGCGCTGTTTATCTCGCAGCCGGCGTTGACCAAACAGATTAATCTCCTCGAATCCCTGGTGAAGATGTCTCTGTTTTCACGAGGTCGTCACGGCGCAATGCTGACGGCCAGCGGCAGGCGTTTGTTGCCGGAGGCTGAAAAAGTGGTCAGGCAGACCCAGCAATTTATGCAGCATGCTGAGCGGGTATCGAAAGGGGTTGAAGGGCATATTTCCGTCGGGTTCGGACTCTCAAGCTTTTATCTGGCGCCACGCTGTATCGCTGACTTTCGTCGGGACTACCCGGAAGTAGAAATGTCATTGACGGATCTGCCTTCCTTCCAGCAGTACGAGCGATTGCAAAATGATGAGCTGCAGGTCGGTTTTGTCAGGGTTCCGCCCCCCGTGGCGCTTGAATACCTGCCGTTATTTACCGATCGGCTGGTCCTGGTTGCGCCCGCCGCGTCGCCAACGCTGTCTGTCGCAGAGTGGCTCGCGAAACGCCCTCTGCTGCGGCTGTATGATGAGCGAGGACGGGGTTTAAACGCGCAGATTGACCGCTTCCTGCATGACAACGGCCTTTTCATCTCATCGACTCAGCTGACTGACGATATCCAGACTATCGTCGCGATGGTGGTTGCGGGTATCGGTGTGGCCATTTTGCCCACCAGCGTGACGCATATCGCGCCGCCGGAGCTGGTGCTGATTCCGCTAACGGGAGAGTCAATCAGCTGGACGGTGGGGATCGCCTGGGACGCAGGCAGGGAGGATGTCATCCGTGACAACTTCATTGCTAGCGTAGCTGCTGCGTTTCCGGGGCACCCATGCTCCGCCGCCATGCCCCGGGCGCCTGACCATACTGACGCTTAAAGCTGCGGTTGAAGGACTGCTGGGAGTCAAAGCCCAGCGCGATCGCCACGTTCAGAATCGGTTCATCGCTGCGGGTTAAGCGCTCAACCGATTTTTGCAGCTTTTGCGCGCGAATATACCCGGCGAGGGGATAGCCCGTATGCTCTTTAAACAGGCGCTGGAGGTGCCATTTTGAGTAGCCGGAACGCCTGGCGACGGACTCAATGTCCAGACGGCTATCCAGGTTGTTGTCGATCCAGTCGAGTAAATCATGCATAAATGCGCCAGTGTTCATCTGGTTACCCCCACGCTGCCTGTCAAAAAGTATCTTTGTCTGTTGCATTAAAAGGTGGCGCGTTTTTGCATTAATTGCAAGTTTTATTGTTGCATTTAAATCCCTGAGCGAAACGGGTCTTTTCACATCTGCTCAAATAGCACATAAAGTGCAACAATTATTCTTGCACTTAGTTAAGCGCCTTCCTACAATCGCCGCGATAGTGTATTCGCAACTGTTACAGTTTTGTGGCGATGAACGACACAAATGGCCTTAAGACAGCCACCGGACAAAGGAAGTGGCGCGGTGCCTCCTGCTGCGTCTTGCCCGGCGGCGACAATTACCGGAATAAAAATAATGAGCCTGCAAAAAACCTGGGGTAACTTTCATCTGAACGCGCTGGGGGTCATGTTGCTCTCCGTGCTGCTCGTCGGATGCGACAACAGCGTCGCGCAAAATGCCGCGCCGCCTGCGCCCGCCGTCAGCGCGGCTGACGTGGTGGTGAAATCCATTAGCCAGTGGGATAGCTTTAACGGTCGGATTGAGGCGGTGGAGAGCGTTCAGCTTCGTCCGCGCGTTTCCGGCTACATTGATAAAGTGAATTACACCGACGGCCAGGAAGTGAAGAAGGGCGAGGTGCTGTTTACGATTGATGACCGAACCTATCGCGCGGCGCTGGAACAGGCGCAGGCGAACCTGGCGAGAGCCAAAACCCAGGCCAGCCTGGCGCAAAGTGAGGCTAACCGTACCGATAAGCTGGTCAATACCAACGTTGTCTCCCGTGAAGAGTGGGAGCAGCGTCGTTCGGCCGCCACTCAGGCGCAGGCCGACATTCGCGCCGCACAGGCGGCGGTTGACGCCGCGCAGCTTAACCTGGACTTCACCAAAGTCACCGCGCCTATCGACGGTCGCGCCAGCCGGGCGCTGATCACCAGCGGGAACCTGGTGACGGCGGGCGACACCGCCAGCGTCCTCACCACGCTGGTGTCGCAGAAAACGGTTTACGTCTACTTTGACGTGGACGAGTCAACCTACCTTCACTACCAAAATCTGGCCCGCAGCGGGCAGGGGGCGTCCAGCAATCACACGGCGCTGCCGGTTGAGATTGGACTGACGGGTGAGGAGGGCTATCCCCATCAGGGCAAAGTAGATTTCCTGGATAATCAGCTAACGCCGAGTACCGGCACCATCCGTATGCGCGCGCTGCTGGATAACGCGCAGCGTCAGTTCACGCCGGGACTGTTTGCCCGCGTGCGCCTGCCGGGCAGCGCGGAGTTCAAAGCCACGCTTATCGACGACAAAGCGGTGCTGACCGATCAGGATCGTAAATACGTCTATATCGTCGATAAAGAGGGGAAAGCGCAGCGTCGTGACATCACGCCGGGCCGTCTGGCAGACGGTTTACGCATCGTGCGGCAGGGGCTGAACCCTGGCGACAAAGTCATCGTCGAGGGTTTACAAAAAGTGTTCATGCCGGGTATGCCGGTTAACGCGAAAACCGTTGCCATGACCGCCACCAGCGCCCTCAACTGATCCCTTGACCTGAGAATCCAACCCATGGACTTTTCCCGCTTTTTCATCGACAGGCCGATCTTTGCCGCGGTCCTGTCGATTCTGATTTTTATCACAGGGTTAATCGCCATCCCGCTGCTGCCGGTGAGCGAATATCCTGACGTCGTACCGCCAAGCGTGCAGGTGCGCGCGGAGTACCCGGGTGCCAACCCGAAAGTGATTGCCGAGACCGTGGCGACGCCGCTGGAAGAGGCGATCAACGGCGTTGAGAACATGATGTACATGAAGTCCGTCGCGGGTTCCGATGGCGTGCTGGTGACCACCGTCACCTTCCGTCCGGGAACCGACCCGGATCAGGCGCAGGTGCAGGTGCAAAACCGCGTTGCGCAGGCCGAAGCGCGTCTGCCGGAGGACGTGCGGCGTCTGGGGATTACCACCCAGAAACAGTCCCCGACGCTGACGCTGGTGGTGCATCTGTTTTCGCCTAACGGCAAGTACGACTCCCTGTATATGCGTAACTACGCCACGCTGAAGGTAAAAGACGAGCTGGCGCGCCTGCCCGGCGTCGGCCAGATCCAGATTTTCGGCTCGGGTGAATACGCAATGCGCGTCTGGCTGGATCCGAACAAGGTGGCGGCCCGCGGGCTGACCGCGTCGGACGTGATTACGGCGATGCAGGAGCAGAACGTGCAGGTGTCTGCCGGGCAGCTTGGCGCCGAGCCGCTGCCGAAAGAGAGCGATTTCCTGATCTCCATTAACGCCCAGGGGCGTCTGCACACCGAAGAAGAGTTTGGCAATATTGTCCTGAAAACGACGCAGGACGGTACGGTCGTCCGCCTGCGCGACGTGGCGCGTATCGAAATGGGGTCCGGCAGCTATGCGCTGCGTTCCCAGCTGAACAATAAAGACGCGGTCGGGATTGGTATCTTCCAGTCGCCGGGGGCGAACGCCATTGATTTGTCTAACGCGGTGCGTGCGAAAATGGACGAACTGTCCACGCGCTTCCCGGCGGACATGAAGTGGGCGGCACCTTACGATCCGACCGTTTTCGTGCGCGACTCCATCCGTGCGGTGGTGCAAACGCTGCTGGAAGCGGTGGTGCTGGTGGTGCTGGTGGTGATCCTGTTCCTGCAAACCTGGCGTGCGTCGATCATTCCGCTGATCGCGGTGCCGGTTTCGGTGGTGGGTACCTTCAGCATTCTCTACCTGCTGGGCTTCTCGCTGAATACCCTGAGCTTGTTCGGGCTGGTGCTGGCCATCGGCATCGTAGTGGACGACGCCATCGTGGTGGTGGAAAACGTCGAGCGAAATATCGAAGAGGGGCTTGCTCCGCTTGCGGCGGCGCATCAGGCGATGCGCGAAGTGTCCGGGCCAATTATCGCCATCGCGCTGGTGCTGTGCGCGGTGTTTGTACCGATGGCGTTTCTCTCGGGCGTTACCGGGCAGTTCTACAAGCAGTTTGCGGTGACGATTGCGATTTCCACGGTCATCTCCGCAATTAACTCGCTGACGCTCTCCCCGGCGCTGGCGGCACTGCTGTTAAAACCGCACGGCGCGCCGAAAGATTTCCCGACCCGGCTTATCGACCGTCTGTTCGGCTGGATTTTCCGTCCGTTTAACCGCTTTTTCCACCGTAGCTCGAACGGCTATCAGGGGCTGGTGGGCAAAACGCTGGGCCGACGCGGCGCGGTATTTGTGGTGTATCTGCTGCTGCTCTGTGCCGCAGGCGTGATGTTTAAAGCGGTCCCCGGCGGGTTTATTCCGACGCAGGACAAGCTGTATCTGATTGGCGGCGTGAAAATGCCGGAAGGTTCGTCGCTGGCGCGCACAGACGCGGTGATCCGCAAAATGAGCGAAATCGGGATGAATACCGAAGGCGTGGACTACGCGGTGGCGTTCCCGGGGCTGAACGCGCTGCAGTTCACCAATACGCCGAATACCGGGACGGTCTTCTTCGGCCTGAAGCCGTTCGACCAGCGTAAACATACTGCGGCGGAAATTAACGCGGAGATCAACGCGAAAATCGCGCAAATTCAGGAAGGCTTTGGCTTCTCCATTCTGCCGCCGCCGATTTTAGGGCTGGGTCAGGGGTCGGGCTATTCCCTGTACATTCAGGATCGCGGCGGTCTGGGCTATGGCGCGCTGCAAAACGCGGTGAACACCATGTCCGGCGCGATTATGCAGACGCCGGGAATGCACTTCCCGATCTCAACCTACCAGGCTAACGTTCCGCAGCTGGACGTGCAGGTCGACCGCGATAAGGCGAAAGCGCAGGGCGTGTTGCTGACCGATCTTTTCGGTACGCTGCAAACCTATCTGGGCTCGTCGTACGTCAATGACTTCAACCAGTTCGGGCGCACCTGGCGCGTGATGGCGCAGGCCGACGGGCAGTTCCGCGACAGCGTGGAAGATATTGCGAATCTGCGCACCCGTAACAGCCAGGGCGAAATGGTGCCGATTGGCAGCATGGTGAAAATCACGACCACCTACGGGCCAGATCCGGTGATCCGCTACAACGGCTACCCGGCGGCGGACCTCATTGGCGATGCCGACCCGCGCGTGCTCTCGTCTGCGCAGGCGATGACCCAACTGGACGCGATGTCTAAGCAGATCCTGCCGAACGGGATGAACATTGAATGGACCGATCTGAGCTTCCAGCAGGCCACGCAGGGGAATACGGCGCTGATCGTCTTCCCGGTCGCGGTGCTGCTGGCGTTCCTGGTGCTGGCGGCGCTGTATGAAAGCTGGACGCTGCCGCTGGCGGTGATCCTCATCGTGCCGATGACCCTGCTCTCCGCGCTGTTTGGCGTCTGGCTGACCGGTGGCGATAACAACGTGTTCGTGCAGGTGGGGCTGGTGGTTCTGATGGGGCTGGCCTGTAAAAACGCGATTCTTATCGTGGAGTTTGCCCGCGAGCTGGAAATTCAGGGCAAAGGCATCATGGAAGCCGCGCTGGAGGCGTGCCGCCTGCGTTTACGCCCGATTGTGATGACCTCGATTGCCTTTATTGCCGGGACCATACCGCTGATCCTCGGCCACGGCGCGGGCGCAGAAGTGCGTGGCGTCACCGGGATCACGGTCTTCTCCGGGATGCTGGGCGTGACGCTGTTTGGTCTGTTCCTGACGCCGGTGTTTTACGTGACGCTGCGTAAGTTCGTGACGCGCGGCAAAAAAGCGGAAAGGGACGTTCTGCCTGCGTAGGAATGCTGCAGATAATAAAAAACCGCCTTCATAGCAAGGCGGTTTTTTTTGCACTCAAGTGAAGTTAAAGGGCTTCTTTATACTTGGCGATAAGTTCAGGCACCGGATCGCAGCCGCTGGTATCGGCTTTTTTCACTTCTTCCAGCGCGCTTGCCACGGTATGGCGGGCTAATACCGCTAACGACGCCTGCTCAGCTTCTTCGGAGATAGACTTGAAGTACCAGCAGGCGTTAGCGCTGACTACGCAGCGGGCCGGTACGTCAGGGCGCGATGCCCACAGCTTTTTATCTTCAATGACGGAAAGGTAGATATCGCGCAGGGTGATCTCTTCCGCCGGGCGTCCAAGATGAATCGAGCCGTTACGGCCAAGGGTTGAGACGATAATGCCGTCACGCGTGAGAGGAACCATTAGTTTGCGGATGAAGCTCGGGTTTGCTTCCAGACCGTAGGCCAGAATCGCACTCGTCGAACGTTCACCCAATTGCTCCGCCATTGCTACGCTGAGAACCATCTGCAAAGCTGTCGGGAAGCGGTAATCTAACATTTTTGTATCCTGGGTTGCGGTGAATCTTGTTCTTTTTGGCACCGCAGAGGTGAATAAGCAATAAACAACAATATAACAAATACGGTAATTATTTTGAAGCAATCTGCGGCATTTGCGATCAAACCCCCTGTTCTGATTTAGCTAAACGTGCGGTACGGGAAGTCAACCGTCACCACGACTTCTGCTGAAGTGCTCACCTCAGCGGACGTTTCGCAGCTCACGGGGAAGCGGGTGATAGCCCGAAGTCGGATTTATCTAAAGCTCCATTGTGCTGTAATGACAAACACAGAGGGGATGATTAGCCCCACATCCATTCCAAAATAAGAGGTAAAATTATACTGGAACCCATGATAAATGTACGGAGAGAATCCTATCCCTGTGACTTTTTTAAAATCATGGTATGAACCATGGTCGCCACAATCATCGAATGTATCAAAGAAAAATTCACCTACATATCCATAGATTCCCTTAAAAACCCAACCGTTATCCCATCCAGCCCAGTCTCTTCTCACGCCGGCAGCCAGACATCTGTCATTAAAGCTGTTTTTCATTGTGCCTAGCACAACACTGTATTTCGACGAATCCGAGAATTTCCTCTCCACGGATACAAACTTATTTTCAAAGTTCTCTGTGTATTGTCCGTGATTATGCGTCAGATGATAAACGTATGAGCCAGTGTTTATTGAATACAGATTTATTTCATCTGCAGAGCAATGCAATGTAACCAGATAAAAACTTCCGCACCACAGCCATGCGGGATATCTTTTCCGATCCGTCTGCTTATGTGGAATATTCTCCATATTCGCTCACTTTGGCTAACGTACTGAAATTATAAGGCCTGCTCTACGGCCTTCAGCTGAACAAATTTTAGCATACATTCGGAAACGTGAGGTCTTCACGTCACGGGTTGGGGGGCTGAGATGACCTTACCCTCTCAGGTATAATGTTTGTTCAGATAAACGGCAAAGAGGATGTGACAAGATGCTGACATATATCACTATAGGTACAAATGACCTTCAGCGCGCCGTGGCGTTTTACGACGCTGTTTTTAACGTGCTCGGCTATTCACGTTTGCCCGCCTGGACAGAGGACTGGGCAATGTGGGGAGATAAAAATAATCCGGATGAGGGGTTCAGCTTCTGTATTTGTCCTCCTTTTGACCGACAACCCGCAACGGCGGGAAACGGAACAATGTTCGCATTCCATGCAGATAACGCTGACCTTGTCAGACGGTTTCATGCAGCAGGCCTCCTTGCGGGAGGGAAGAGTGAAGGCGAGCCAGGAACACGAACCGCGTACGGTCCCGATTTTTATGTTGCCTATCTGCGCGATCCTGACGGGCATAAGCTGGCATGCGTTTGCCAACATTATTCTCCTGAAGCCGATACGTTCACAGACGATGAATAGTCGCAAGCGGTAGTTTTGAACTAGGTTTAACACCAGTCAGAATAATAAATTAGTTGAAGTGTTATTAGATTCTGAACAGGGGCGGTCTTAATCCGGAGCATTTGAAAGCCAGAACCTCACTGAGAAGTGTGCCAACATTGCGTGGGTAATATTTATATCCGGAGAATAACGTGTTCGGAAAAGTTTTATTAAACTACATGCCAGGGTTACAAAATTTGTTAGCCTACGATAAAAGCTGGCTGAAACAGGATGTTAAAGCCGGGTTATCCGTGGCCGCTGTCGCGCTACCCGTTGCGATTGCTTATGCTGAGCTGGCGGGGGTTGGGGCAATCGTGGGGCTCTATTCCTGCGTTTTACCGATGATAGCGTATGCACTGTTTGGTTCTTCACGTCAGCTTATTGTCGGGCCTGATGCCACGACCTGCGCGGTGATCGCGGCCGTCGTCTTTCCTCTTTCTGCGGGTAATCCCGAACTGCACTGGCAGCTGACAATCATCATGACATTGATGATGGGCGGGTGGTGCCTGCTTGCCAGTAAGTTTCGCCTGGGCGCACTTGCCGATCTGCTTTCTCATCCCATTCTTACGGGGTTGCTTAATGGCGTAGCCGTGACGATTATTGTCGGGCAATTAGGCAAGGTTTTGGGGATCACGCTAGATGAAGCGCAGGTTATTGAAAAAATAATGGCCTTGCCAGGCCGACTTTCGGAAAGCCATTTATTAACCGTAGGGATATCACTCTTAACGTTAATTATTTTAATGGTTATCAAAACGTATCGTAGCCACTGGCCAGCACCGTTGATTGCCATTGTGATGACAACGGTACTGGTGTGGGCGACGTCTGCGCAGCAGTATGGTATTGCCACTATTGGGGGGAGTGGCTTCCAGTCAGGTTTACCCGTCGTTAACTGGGGGGCGTTCCAGCCCGGTCCGATGCGTGATTTAGTGATCCCGGCGCTGAACCTGGCGTTGGTCAGTTTTGTGAGTCTGATGCTGACCGCCCGCAGTTTCGCCGCGAAAAATGGGTACGAAATTAATGCTGATGCAGAGTTCCGAGCGCTGGGTATTGCGAACATTATGTCTGGGTTATCACAGGGGTTTGCTATCAGTGGAGCCGATTCCAGGACCGCGGTTAATGACTCAGTGGGTGGAAAAAGTCAGCTGGTTTCCATAGTTGCAGCCTTACTCATCGGTATCGTCGTGGTGTTTTTCACTCAGCCATTACAGTTTATTCCGGTATCTGCATTAGGTATCGTTCTAATGTATGCCTCGTGGTCATTGATTGATTTACGCGGGTTATGGAACCTGAGGCGCAGAAATAAACAGGCGTTTCGCCTGGCCTTCTTCACGTTTGGCTGTGTGTTAATTATCGGCGTTATCCAGGGCATCGGCCTTGCGGTGTTGCTTGGCCTGTTACAGTTCCTTCGTACAGTGTTTCGCCCCTCTGAGCATTTGCTGGGTACTGACGAAGAGGGAATGATTCACTCACTAGGTAATACAACCGATATTAAAATGGTCCCTGGCGTGCTGATGTATCGATTTAACTCACCGTTGACCTATTTTAATGTGGCTTATTTTAAACGTCGGGTATTGAACCTGGTTGATGGTGCCGCATTACAACCTAAATGGGTGGTCATTGATGCCGTTGCTTGCTTCACCTATTCAGACATCAGCGTTCTGGCAACCATTAATGAGTTAAAACGTGACCTGAAAGGTCGACAGATTAAATTAATCCTTGCGGGCAGGAAAACGGAATTAACCCGCTGGTTTAAAGAGAGTCGGCCAACAATGAATGATGATGACATGATTCTGGCACCGGATCTCTATCTGGCACTTCGGTTCATTCAAAGCAAAGAGAGTGCGAGTGAATCAGGTGGAGAGGTATAAGCTATAGGCTTGCCCGCCACCGGCGAGCAAGCCACGTCCCTTAGCGATACAGCGTTTTTTCCGCAACCGGAATAAGCAGCCCGGATCGCCAGTCCGCGAGCGTCAGCTGCGCAAGCTTACCCAGCGCGGTATAAAACGGATGCCCGGCGTTGTCGACAAACACCGACAGGAAACGGGTGCTCCACGGCAGCAGGTGCCACGCCAGAAGCTGAGCGCACTCCGCTTCGCGGCCATTCTCGGCCAGCCACGCGGCCAGCAGCAGCAAAGTACCGAAATGATCTTCCGGTTCATTCTGCTGCATCTCAAACGCGATATTGTTCTCCCGCATCCACTGGCGCAGCGCGAGGGTGGAGTCACCAAACAATACGGATTCACGGTCCAGCCAGACGGAACCCCACGGCGGAGCGGGCAGGGCATAAGGGCCGATAAACAGACGTTGCCAGGCGTCCGTCAGCGGCTCATCGCAAGATGAGGCAAACGTATCGGCAACGGGCTGCAGCGTTTCCGCTGGCAGGGGCCAGTCCTGAACCCATTCGCCAGCGGTGAGCGCTTTCACCAGCGGCGCGGCCTGCTCGCTGTCGGGAGCGAAGTAAAACAGCGCGCCCAGCACCCGGGCGCTGAACGCGAACGATTCACGATGTGAGACGTCTTTCATTAAACCTTCCTTGCTCGCGCGGATGATGCCCGCGCGACTGTGTTAACCGATAATACTGACCACAGCATAAACCAGGGTCTCGTGTTTCACTTCTACACCTTCTCAATCTGCACCAGATTGGTGTGCTGCGGGTTGCCTTTTGCCAGCGGAGAAGGTCGATGGGTCGTCAGCGTGTTGATGCAGGAGCCGTGGTCGATACGATCGCCACTCATATTGGCATCGTGCCAGGCGCCCTGGCCCATGGCGCTCACGCCGGGCATGATGCGCGGCGTCACTTTCGCTTCAATTCGCACCTCACCGCGATCGTTAAAGACGCGCACCGTATCGCCGTTCTTAATGCCGCGTTTTTCGGCATCGACAGGATTAAGCCAAACCTCCTGGCGGCAGGCCGCTTTTAGCACGTCGACGTTACCGTAGCTTGAGTGGGTACGAGCTTTGAAGTGGAAACCGAACAGCTGCAGCGGGAACTGCGCGCGCTCGGGGGCATCCCAGCCGTCAAAGGTCGAGGCGTAGACGGGCAGAGGGCTGATGGTCTCATCTTTTTCCAGCTCCCAGGTGGACGCAATCTCCGCCAGCTTGCTGGAGTATATTTCAATCTTGCCCGATGGCGTTTTCAACGGATTGGCTTCCGGGTTCTCGCGGAATTTTTTATAGGCCACAAAGTGTCCGTTCGGATCCTTACGCTTATAAATGCCCATTTTTTTCAGTTCGTCATAGGACGGCAGCTGAGGATCTTTTTCGAGCATTTTGGCATACAGGTACTGCAGCCACTGCTCCTGCGTGCGTCCCTCGGTGAATTTCTGATGGATATCCGGCCCGAGGCGTTTTGCCACTTCGCTCATGATCCAGTAGATGGGCTTGCGCTCGAACTTCGGTGCGGTCACGGGCTGGAGGAAAATCAGGTAGCCCATGTTCCCGGCGTAATCGTTCGGAATGATGTCTTCCTGCTCGACGGTCATCAGGTCCGGCAGCAGGATATCGGCGTACTTCGCCGACGACGTCATGAAGTTGTCGATGACGACAATCATTTCGCACTTGCTCTCATCCTGCAGGATATCGTGGGTTTTATTGATATCGGAGTGCTGGTTGATGATGGTGTTGCCCGCGTAGTTCCAGATGAACTTAATCGGCACGTCCAGCTTATCCTTGCCGCGCACGCCGTCGCGCAGGGCGGTCATCTCCGGTCCGCGGGCGATGGCGTCCGTCCAGCTGAAGCAGGAGATTTGCGTTTTGACCGGGTTATCCGGCAGCGGCATACGTTCGATGGTGATGGTGTAGGTCGACTCGCGCGCGCCGCTGTTACCGCCGTTGATCCCCACGTTTCCAGTCAGAATAGGCAGCATCGCGATGGCGCGGGACGTCAGCTCACCGTTCGCCTGACGCTGTGGTCCCCAGCCCTGGCAGATGTAGGCCGGTTTCGCGGAGCCTATCTCGCGCGCAAGCTTAACGATGCGATCCGCTGGAATGCCGGTAATACGGGAAGCCCACTCAGGGGTTTTCGCCGTGCGATCATCCCCCAGGCCGAGAATATAGGCTTTGTAGTGACCGTTAGCGGGCGCGCCTTCCGGCAGCGTTTTTTCGTCATAGCCAACGCAGTATTTATCCAGGAACGGCTGGTCGACCAGGTTTTCGTCGATCAAGACCCAGGCGATCCCCGCCACCAGCGCGGCATCGGTACCCGGGCGGATCGGGATCCATTCATCTTCGCGCCCGGCTGCCGTATCGGTATAGCGCGGATCGATAACGATCATGCGCGCGTTGGACCGCTCGCGAGCCTGCTCCAGATAATAGGTAATCCCGCCGCCGCTCATGCGCGTTTCCGCCGGATTATTGCCGAACATCACCACCAGCCTGGTGTTTTCAATATCCGAGGTGCTGTTCCCGTCATTGCTGCCGTAGGTATAGGGCATGGCGCAGGCGATTTGCGCCGTGCTGTAGGTGCCGTAGTGGCTCAGGAAACCGCCGTAGCAGTTCATCAGGCGCGCCACCAGTGAAGCGTAAGGAGAGGAGCGGGTGATATTGCCGCCGACAATGCCGGAGGAGTAGTTAATATACACCGCTTCGTTGCCGTATTTGGCCACCACGTCTTTCAGGCTGGCGGTGATGATGTTCAGCGCCTCATCCCATGTGATGCGCTCGAACTTGCCTTCACCGCGTTTGCCCACGCGTTTCATCGGGTAGTTCAGACGGCCAGGATGGTTAATGCGACGGCGAATAGAGCGTCCGCGCAGGCAGGCGCGCACCTGATGGTTCCCGTAAATATCCTCGCCAGTGTTGTCCGTTTCGACCCAGTACACTTCGTCGTCGCGGACGTGCAGACGCAATGCGCAGCGGCTGCCGCAGTTGACCGAGCAGGCGCCCCACACCACTTTATCTTCAGCAGGCTGAACGGCATCTTTCACCGCCGCGGCGGCGCTTTTTAAACCAAAAGGAAGCGAGATCCCGCCAGCGGCAAGCGCCAGAGAACCTATAGCCGTAGATTTCACGAGAGTTCGGCGGCTAATACCGCCGTGATGATCGACCTCAGACATGGCTCACCCCAACATTGAGATTACGTATTATTTTTACCCGTGATTACAACCGGGCTAATGATGGGGTGAGTGTTACTTATTTGGGGGTATTAGATCTTAATCCTCATCAAATCAAAGGGGATTGAGGGTAAATTACTGGGCGTCAGCAGCCCCGTTGCCGGTTCGGGTGTACAAAATTTTAAAGGTGTCGTTGGCGCAGTGGCCCACCACCTGTGTGCCCGCCTGATCGGCCTGGTCGTTCGGCACAATGCTCAGCGTAAAACCCGATTCAGGCACGCCGTTGTTGATAATCTTCTGCTGAATGTCGCTTTTCACGCGTTCGCAGGAATCCGGTGCCGCCAGCGCGGCCGTTGAGGCACTCATTAACAGCAGGGCGGTAATCCAGGGTAACCGTTTCATTTGTAGCTCCTTGTCTCTGTGTGTAGATTAATTCTAGCAGGCTTCGTGTAAACAACTGTATTTGCTAATATGATTGGGAATAATCTCCCTGTACGGTAATAAATGTGAAGAAATACGCAGCGATAACGCTACTGGCAGCAGCACTGGTGGGGTGTGACAACAGCTCCACGCCGCTGTCGTTTACGCCCGAGATGGCGAGTTTTTCAAACGAGTTTGATTTTGATCCTCTGCGCGGACCGGTCAAAGACTTTACCCAGACGCTGTTCAATGAGAAGGGCGAAGTGTCCAAGCGGGTTACCGGCACCGTGTCGACGGAAGGGTGTTTCGATACGCTGGAGCTGCACGACCTGGAGGCCAACACCGGCGTGGCGCTGGTGCTGGATGCCAATTACTACCTTGATGCGGAAACTCAGCAGCGAAAAGTGAAGCTGCAGGGGAAATGCCAGCTGGCCGAACTGCCGTCAGCCGGGGTGACGTGGGATACCGACGACAACGGTTTTGTGGTGGCGGCGCACGGCAAAGAGATGGAAGTGAAGTATCGCTACGATGCGGATGGCTACCCGCTGGGCAAAACCACCGTCTCCGGCGATCGGCATCTCTCCGTCCAGTCAACGCCGTCTAAAGATGTTCGCAAAAGGATGGATTACACGGCAGTGAGTATGTTGAACGACAAGCCGATGGGCAACGTGAAGCAGAGCTGCGATTACGATCGACACAATAATCCGGTGAGCTGCGATCTGACGATCACGGACGACAGCGTCAAACCAGCCGTTGAGCACAAGTACACCATCAAAAACACGATTGAATATTATTGAGAGGAAAGTGCATTTTGTGCGTTTCGCCCGGCGGCGCTACGCTTGCACGGGCCTACAATGAAGCGTGCAACATATTGATATTCTTGCACCATGTAGGCCGGGTAAGCGCAGCGCCACCCGGCAAGAACGGCTCAATGGGGGGGCATTACTCTCACTGCGCGGTAGGTTTCAGCAGGCTGGCGCCTGACGGCTTGTGTCCGGCCAGGTGCTGATGCTGGAAGATACACATGCGAATGGTATTGCGGTATTCACCGTTGATAAAGAACTCGTGAATCAGCTCGCCTTCCACCATAAAGCCCAGCTTGCGGTAGATATGGATCGCTTTCTCGTTCTCTTTGTCCACAATCAGATAGAGCTTGTAGAGATTCAGAACGTTGAACCCGTAATCCATTGCCAGCTTCGCTGCCCGTGAGGCAAGGCCTTTCCCCTGATGCTCAGGGGAAATAATGATCTGAAACTCCGCCCGACGGTGAACATGGTTGATTTCTACCAGCTCCACCAGCCCGGCTTTTTCACCTTCACACTCCACCACAAAACGACGTTCGCTCTGATCGTGAATGTGCTTGTCGTAGAGATCCGACAGCTCGACAAAGGCCTCATAAGGCTCTTCGAACCAGTAACGCATCACGCTGGCGTTATTGTCGAGCTGGTGGACGAAGCGCAGGTCCTCACGCTCCAGCGGACGGAGCTTAACGTCACACGAAGCCGACATTACGGGGCTACCGTGCGGCCGGTGCGGCGATCCAGGCAGCGCAGGGTGTTAGGCTCCCAGTAGGCATTGACGTTCGCACTTTGCTGACACTTATCGCGCGCGTCAAAAGCGACATCTTCTTTGTCCCACTCTTTTTCAGCACGTTTGTTGACCTTCTGACGAAGGTTACGGGTGTCATTCCATTGTTCTTTGTCCATAGCGGCGTTCTGGCGGCTTTGCGCGCTGTCACCAGACTCAATAATGAGCTTGCTGGTTTCCGCTGTCGCAGAGGCGGCAAAGGCGAACGATGACAGCGCCAGCAGGGCTGTCAGACAAAGGCGTTTGCTTAATGTGGTCATAGCGTTTCCTTTTATATGGGTGCAGATAATCAAGTTACCCCGTACAGATTCTACACCAAAGCGAAATTACGGCATACCCGCGGGCAAGTATGGAAAAGTAAAGGGCATCATCAGGTATGATGTCTAAATAAATCCTCACCTGATGTGAAATATGCTTAAAACAACGCTGCTTTTTTTTGCTACCGCGCTATGCGAAATCATCGGCTGCTTCCTGCCCTGGCTCTGGCTGAAGAAGGGAGGGTCCGTATTGCTGCTCATTCCGGCAAGCGTTGCGCTGGCCCTGTTTGTCTGGCTGTTAACGCTGCATCCGGCTGCCAGCGGCCGCGTCTACGCCGCTTACGGTGGTGTCTATGTCTGCACGGCGCTGCTGTGGTTACGCGTGGTGGACGGCGTCAAGCTCAGCGCCTACGACTGGGCGGGCGCGCTGATTGCCCTGTGCGGAATGCTGATCATTGTGGCGGGATGGGGGCGGGCCTGAGCCCCCGGTTTTTGTGATCGTCAGCTGATTTCACGATCATTATACTTGTATGGTAGTAGGGTTGATGGGTAAATTTCGAGCATCACAACGAACGATGTAAGGAAAGGAATTATGAAGATTGTCGCGGCTGACGTGTTTGTTACCTGTCCAGGGCGGAACTTTGTCACCCTGAAAATCACCACCGATGAGGGGATTGTCGGCCTCGGTGACGCTACGCTGAACGGACGCGAGCTCTCCGTTGCTTCGTACCTGAAGGATCACCTTTGCCCTCAGCTGATCGGCCGCGATGCGCACCGCATCGAAGACATCTGGCAGTTCTTCTATAAGGGCGCCTACTGGCGTCGCGGCCCGGTCACCATGTCGGCCATCTCCGCCGTGGATATGGCGCTGTGGGACATCAAAGCCAAAGCGGCCAACATGCCGCTCTACCAGCTGCTGGGCGGCGCATCCCGTGAAGGGGTGATGGTCTATTGCCACACCACCGGTCACACGATTGACGACGTGCTGGAAGACTACGCTCGTCATAAAGAGATGGGCTTTAAGGCGATCCGCGTGCAGTGCGGCGTACCGGGCATGAAAACCACCTACGGCATGGCCAAAGGGAAAGGGCTGGCCTACGAGCCTGCGACCAAAGGCGACTGGCCGGAAGAGCAGCTGTGGTCCACCGAAAAATACCTTGATTTTACCCCGAAGCTGTTCGACGCGGTGCGCAGTCAGTTCGGCTTTAATGAACATCTCCTGCACGACATGCACCACCGCCTGACGCCAATCGAAGCGGCGCGCTTCGGCAAGAGCATCGAGGAATTCCGCATGTTCTGGATGGAAGATCCCACCCCTGCGGAAAACCAGGCCTGCTTCCGCCTGATCCGCCAGCATACCGTGACGCCAATTGCGGTGGGGGAAGTGTTTAACAGCATCTGGGACTGCAAGCAGCTCATCGAAGAGCAGCTCATCGACTATATTCGCACCACCCTTACCCACGCGGGCGGGATCACCGGGATGCGTCGCATCGCGGACTTTGCCTCGCTCTACCAGGTGCGTACCGGCTCGCACGGTCCGTCGGATCTCTCGCCTGTATGCCACGCCGCCGCGCTGCATTTCGACCTGTGGGTGCCGAACTTCGGTGTGCAGGAGTACATGGGCTATTCCGAACAGATGCTGGACGTCTTCCCGCACAGCTGGCGCTTTGATAACGGCTATATGCATCCGGGCGACAGGCCGGGGCTGGGCATTGAGTTTGATGAAAAACTGGCAGCGAAGTATCCGTACGATCCTGCCTATCTGCCGGTGGCCCGTCTTGAAGACGGCACGCTGTGGAACTGGTAAACGAGGAGCGAACGATGAAAAGCGTAGTGATTCAACAGCCGAACGAACTGGTGATTGAAGAGCGGCCCCGCCCGGAGCCAGGCGCAGGCGAAGTCCGCGTCAAAATCAGGCTGGCGGGGATCTGCGGTTCGGACAGCCACATCTATCGCGGCCATAATCCGTTTGCGAAGTACCCACGCACGATCGGGCACGAGTTCTTTGGCGTGATTGACGCCGTGGGCGAGGGCGTAGACAGTGCCCGTCTGGGCCAGCGCGTTTCGGTTGATCCGGTGATCAGCTGCGGACACTGCTACCCATGCTCCGTGGGTAAGCCTAACGTCTGCACCTCGCTGGTGGTGCTGGGCGTACACCGCGACGGGGGCTTCAGCGAATATGCGGCAGTGCCCGCTAAAAATACCTGGCCTATCCCTGATGACATTCCTGATAAACACGCCGTCATGGTGGAGCCCTTCACCATTGCCGCCAACGTGACGGGGCAGGCCAACCCCACCGAGCAGGACGTTGCGCTGATTTACGGTGCAGGCCCGATGGGGCTGGTCACCGTGCAGGCGCTGAAAGGCGTCTATAAGGTGAAGCAGGTAATCGTGGTTGACCGTATAGACGAACGCCTGGAAATGGCCCAGCGCAGCGGCGCGGACTGGGTGTTGAATAACGGCGAGCAGTCGCTGCAGGCCGCGCTGGACGCAAAGGGCATCAAACCGACGTTAATCATTGATGCCGCCTGTCATCCAACGATTTTACAGGAAGCAATAACCCTGGCCTCTCCGGCGGCTCGCATCGTGCTGATGGGCTTCTCCAGCGAGCCGAGCCAGATTGTCCAGCAGGGCATCACCGGCAAAGAGCTGGCGATTTTCTCCTCGCGCCTCAATGCCAACAAATTCCCGGTCGTCATCGACTGGCTGAAGAAGGGGCTGATCGACCCGGAAAAACTGATCACCCATACCTTTGACTATCACCATGTAACAGACGCCATTGAACTGTTTGAGAAAGACCAGCGGCAGTGCTGCAAAGTTTTGCTCACGTTCGGACAATAATCCTATACGCGGTTAAGAGCCTGCGCAGACAGGCTCTGGTGGTACGCATCTTACCTTTCAGAGATAGCCATTATGACGCAAGCACAACCTCAAAGAACCACCTCCGACCTGGTGAAAGCCGCCGTTTCCGGCTGGCTGGGCACCGCCCTGGAGTTTATGGACTTTCAGCTTTACTCGCTGGGGGCCGCCCTGGTCTTCCATGAGATCTTTTTCCCGGAACAGTCAGCCGCGATGGCGCTGATCCTCGCGATGGGGACCTACGGCGCAGGCTACATAGCACGTATTGTCGGCGCCTTTATCTTCGGCAGAATGGGCGACAGCATTGGCCGTAAGAAGGTGCTGTTTATCACCATCACCATGATGGGGATCTGCACCACGCTGATTGGCGTCCTGCCAACCTATGCGCAGATTGGGATTTTTGCCCCGGTTCTGCTGGTGACGCTGCGTATCATTCAGGGGCTCGGGGCCGGGGCGGAGATTTCCGGGGCCGGGACCATGCTGGCGGAGTACGCGCCGAAAGGCAAACGCGGCATCATCTCCTCGCTGGTGGCGATGGGCACTAACTGCGGGACGCTGAGCGCCACGGCGATCTGGGCGGTGATGTTCTTTGCTCTCGATCGTGAAGAGCTGATCGCCTGGGGCTGGCGCGTGCCGTTCCTCGCCAGCGTCGTGGTGATGATCTTCGCCATCTGGCTGCGTATGAACCTGAAAGAGAGCCCGGTGTTCGAGAAAGTGAACGACGCACAAACCGTGCAGCCGGACACATCGCTGGGTTCAATGATGAAAAGTAAATCTTTCTGGCTGGCGACCGGCCTGCGCTTCGGTCAGGCGGGCAACTCGGGGCTGATCCAGACGTTCCTTGCCGGGTATCTGGTCCAGACGCTGCTGTTCGATAAAGCCATCCCTACCGATGCGCTGATGATCAGCTCCATTCTCGGGTTTATCTCCATTCCGCTGCTGGGCTGGCTTTCCGATAAAGTGGGACGCCGTCTGCCGTACATTATCCTCAATATCTCCGCCATTCTGCTCGCGTACCCGATGCTGTCGATCATCGTCGATAAGAGCTATGCGCCGGGGACAATCATGCTCTCGATCATCGTTATCCATAACGTCGCCGTTCTCGGGCTGTTTGCGCTGGAAAATATCACCATGGCGGAGATGTTTGGCTCGCGAAATCGCTTTACCCGTATGGCTATCTCGAAAGAGGCGGGCGGTCTGGTGGCGGTGGGCTTTGGTCCGGTACTGGCGGGGATCTTCTGCAATATGACCGGCTCCTGGTGGCCGATTGTCGCCATGCTGGTGGCCTATTCTGTGATTGGGCTGGTCTCGGCGATCCTGATGCCGGAAGTGCGCGACCGTGATTTGAGCGCCGCGCAAGATGCAGCGGAATCCGCGCCAGAAGCGCGTGTGGGTTACGGGGCGGTCTCTTCACGACGCTAATGGTTTATATCTTGCGTGACCTATCACACAACTTTATGTTTATGTCACACCACATGAGCAAAAGTTAATATAAATCAAAATATCAAACGGCAGTATCAGTATGGTTGATGGCAGTTACTTTTTTACCCCGACTGCCATTCTAGTTGGTGTAGTCAGCAGGCGCTGCCGCTTCAGAAGGAGCGGCAGCGATCCACAGCTTTCTAATTAACGAGTCTTAATCATGGAAAACACCTTATTACAGGCCAACGCGACGCTGCCTCAGTACGATCGCGACAGCCTTAAAGCACGCATTGTACATTTAGGCTTCGGCGCATTTCACCGCGCGCATCAGGCGGTGTATGCCGACATTCTTGCCGCCGAGCACGGCAGCGACTGGGGCTACTGTGAGGTTAACCTGATTGGCGGCGAGCAGCAGATTGCCGATCTGAACGCGCAGGATAATCTTTATACCGTGGCGGAAATGTCTGCCGATGCCTGGACCTCCCGCGTGGTTGGCGTAGTCAAAAAGGCGCTGCATGCGCAGGTTGACGGCCTGGAGACCGTGCTGGCAGCGATGTGTGAACCTCAGGTGGCGATTGTCTCGCTGACCATCACCGAGAAAGGGTACTGCCACTCACCGGCGACCGGACAGCTGATGCTCGATCACCCGTTTATCGTCGCCGACCTGCAAAACCCGCACCAGCCGAAATCCGCGCCGGGCGTGGTGGTGGAAGCGCTGGCGCGTCGCAAAGCGGCGGGTCTGCCTGCGTTTAGCGTCATGTCCTGCGACAACATGCCGGAGAACGGCCACGTGATGCGCAACGTCACCTGCGCGTACGCCCGGGCGGTAAACGGCGAACTAGCGGACTGGATCGAGGCTAACGTTACCTTCCCGTCAACCATGGTGGACCGCATCGTGCCGGCGGTTACGCCCGATACGCTGGATAAAATTGAGCAGCTGACCGGCGTACGCGATCCCGCGGCAGTAGCCTGTGAACCGTTCCGCCAGTGGGTGATCGAGGATAACTTTGTGGCAGGACGTCCCGAGTGGGAAAAAGCCGGAGCCGAGCTGGTGTCAGACGTGATCCCGTTTGAAGAGATGAAGCTGCGCATGCTCAACGGCAGCCACTCGTTCCTGGCGTACCTGGGCTATCTGGCCGGATACCAGCATATCAATGACTGTATGGAAGATGAGCACTACCGCCTCGCCGCGCGCGCGCTGATGCTTAACGAGCAGGCCCCGACGCTGAAAGTGAAGGGTGTTGATTTAGGCCGCTATGCCGATCTCCTGATTGCCCGATACAGCAACCCGGCCCTGCGCCATCGGACATGGCAAATCGCGATGGACGGCAGCCAGAAGCTCCCGCAGCGTATGCTGGACTCCGTGCGCTGGCACCTGGTGCACCAGAAGCCTTTCCCGCTGCTGGCGCTGGGCGTGGCGGGGTGGATGCGCTATGTCGGCGGCGTGGACGAGCAGGGTAACGCCATTGACGTGAGCGATCCGCAGCTGGCGGTGATTCAGGCGGCAGTGAAGGGAAGTGCGGAAGGGGAAAGTCGGGTTAACGCGCTTCTGGGCATTGAGGCCATCTTTGGTAAAGCGTTACCGCAGGAGCCGCGCTTCGTTGCTGCGGTGATGACCGCGTACCGGTCGTTGCTGCAACAGGGCGCGAAAGCAACCGTGGCGCAGTACGCGTCCCAACGGTAATTCAGCACATGCCGCCGCGCGCGGCGGCATGTCTGCGCACAGCTTAGTGCATCCCCAGGCGAATCAGCTCAATCGGCTCGAACTTACCCTCGCATCCTTCCACTTCAACCGTTTTGCTGCGGCGCACCTGCGCGGCATCCAGCCCGTCGCTGTGGATCGCTTTAATCACGCCAGTTTTGCCCGTGCCGCTAATCATGACGCGGCTGCCGGTGGTGATTGCATTGCGGTTACGGTCGTATGTCATCATGGTATATTCTCCTCTCTAACCTGTTCGTTACGGCGCTATTTCAGGTTTGCCGTTCACGGGGCATATAAATACGCCTGTCCGCGCCTCATGTTTTTGTTTTTGATCAAACTCACACTTTTTTCTTTATTTCGTCGGGCGCTGACGGTTCAGGACAGGAATTTACAAAGCAGACCGTTATTTTCATTAACTGATAGTTTCGACAGGGAAGCGTTGAGGGTTGGTTTATATTCCAGATGTCATTCTGGGTGCAGGAAATAACCCTTCATCGGAATAAGGAGTCAGGCTTATGTATAAGAGCATTTTGATGCCTGTAGACGTGTTTGAAATGGATTTGAGCGACAAAGCGGTTCGCCACGCGGCAAACCTGGCGAAGGCAGAGGGCGCGTCGATTACCCTGGTCAACATTCTGCCAGCCAGCAGCCGGTCTCTGCTGCGCGGGTTCAACGCCGATATTAAAAAGTTTGAAGAGTATATGACCGCGGAATCCGGGAAGAAAATGAATGAGTTAAAAAGACTGTTCGATATCGCCCCGGAGAATATTCACAGCATGGTGCGTTTTGGCAACGTCCGCGATGAAATTATCAAGCTGAGCAAGGAGGGGGAATATGATGCGATTGTCATCGGGTCGAAAAATCCGAGCATCTCCACCCATCTGCTGGGCTCAAACGCAGAATCTATTCTGCGCTACGCTACGATCCCGGTGTTAGTCGTTCGCTAATCACGCCGCCGCACCCGCAAGGGGGCGGCGAATATTACTCTTCACTAAACCACTCGCTATTTTCCTGACGAATAAGCTGAACGGATTCGCTGATCTCCTGCAGATGCAGCGTCATCGCTTTTTCCACGCCGTCCGCATCGCGTTTTTCAAGCGCGCTGAAAATATCATGATGCTGTCGGAGCAACATGTCCGGCGGGGAGACGTGATCGAGGCTCATGTAGCGCACGCGGTCAATGGTGGCCTTGATGTTCTCGATGGTGTCCCAGGCCAGCTGACAATCCGCAATCTGCGCCAGTTTCTGGTGGAATTCATCATCAAGCTGGAAGAAATCATTCAGCTGCTTACGGTCAATGGCAATACGCTGCTGGTGAAGGTTCTGCTCCAGCAGGTAACACTGGTTGTCGTTGATAAGCGTTGCGGCACGACGCGCCACCGCGCATTCAATGGCCTGGCGAACGAAACAGCCGTTGCGTACCTGCGAGAGTGAAATTTTGTTCACGTAGCTGCCGCGCTGCGGGCGGATCTGAATCAGTCCGTTCTCAGCAAGCTTAATAAACGCCTCACGGACCGGCTGACGGGAAACGTCAAAACGCACGGAGACCTCTTTTTCAGAAAGCGGCGTTCCCGGTGGGATCAGGCAATGGACAATATCACGTCGCAAAATGTGATAGATTTGCTGGTTTACGGGCTGGGTGGGATTGAGTTGCGATTCAGCGGCCATGAGTTGTCATTTCTCAGAGAGTTAGCCTGAACATACTACCATTCTTTTAGAACCCGAAACAGACCCGGCCCGCAGGCCGGGAAGGGCAGATTTAGCCACGATGGACGCTAAGTCCGGCAAAACTCTGGCTGACTGGCATCATTTCTACGGTATTAATGTTGACGTGTTTTGGCAGCGTCGCCACCCACCAGACCGTTTCGGTCACATCTTCCGGCGTCAGCGCGTTAGCATTTTCGTAGGTTTTGCCCGCTTTCGCGTCATCGCCTTTGAAGCGCACGTTGGAAAACTCGGTGCCGCCCACCAGGCCCGGCTCGATATCGGTGACGCGAATGGCGGTGCCGTGCAGGTCGGTACGCAGGTTAAGGCTGAACTGGCGCACAAACGCCTTCGTCGCGCCATAGACGTTGCCGCCCGCATACGGCCAGCTTCCTGCGGTGGAACCGATATTGATAATGTGGCCGCGGTTGCGCTCGACCATGCCAGGCAGCACCGCGCGGGTCATATAGACCAGCCCTTTATTATTGGTGTCGATCATGTTTTCCCAGTCTTCAACGCTGGCTTTGTGCGCGGGCTCCATCCCCAGCGCCAGACCGGCATTGTTGACCAGCACGTCGATGGCGCGCCACTCGGCGGGCAGGTTGGCAATCATCTCTTCAATGGCCGCGCGGTTACGCACGTCCAGCTGCGCGGTCAGGATGCTGTCGCCTAATTCGTCCTTCAGCTCCTGCAGGCGCTCCTGGCGGCGACCGGTCGCAATAACCTTGTGCCCGTTGGCGACGAAGCGACGCGTGATGCTTTCACCAAAACCTGCCGTTGCCCCGGTAACTAAAATAATCATCTCACTGTTCCTCAACGCTTTTTGTGTTGTACTAACATAGCACGGCCGCAGAGGGTGCGTTAAGGCAACATTTGTATGACGGCGTTGCAGGGGATGGCGGCCTGGCCTACTCTGGGAGGATACCCGTACTCAGGAGCGAAAGATGACGGCCACGAATCCCTTTTTTGACATCAGCCTGCTGCCTTACCAGGCCCCCCGTTTTGATGAAATTAACGACGGACACTATCGCCCGGCCTTTGATGAAGCGCTTCGCCAGAAGCGGGCGGACATTGACGCCATTGTGTCTCAAACCGCTGCGCCGGACTTCACCAACACCGTGCTGGCGCTGGAGAAAAGCGGCGCCATGCTCGCGCGCGTCAGCAGCGTGTTCTTCGCCATGACCTCCGCGCACACCAATGCGTATTTACAGGAGCTTGAGGAGCAGTTCTCCACCGAGCTTGCCGCGCTGGCGAACGATATCTGGCTGAATGACGTGCTTTTCGCCCGCGTGGAGAGCGTCTGGCAGGACCGTGCCGCGCTGGACGCCGAATCCCGTCGGCTGGTCGAGGAGACCTGGCAGCGGTTTATTCTGGCGGGCGCGCGTCTCAATGAAGCAGAAAAAGCCGAGCTGAAGGCGCTGAATACCGAGGCGGCCACCCTGACCAGCCAGTTCAACCAGCGTCTGTTGGCCGCCGATAAGACGGGCGGGCTGGTGGTGGATTACGCGCACCAGCTTGACGGGCTCAGCGCCAGCGAGATCGCCGACGCGGCGCAGGCTGCCGCGGAGCGAGGGCTAAACGATCGCTGGCTGATCCCGCTTCTGAACACGACCCAGCAGCCCGCGCTTTCCGTACTGCGCAATCGTCAGACCCGCGAAAACCTGTTCAACGCAGGCTGGACGCGCACCCAGAAAGGGGATGAGAACGACACTCGCGAGCTGATCCTCCGCCTTACGGCGCTGCGTGCGCGGCAGGCCCACCTGCTGGGCTTTGAGGATTACGCCAGCTGGAGCATCGCCGACCAGATGGCGAAAACTCCGGACGCCGCGCTGGCCTTTATGCGCGGCATTGTGCCTGCCGCCCGCGCCCGTGCAGAGCGCGAGCAGGCCGATATTCAGAAAGTCATCGACGACGAGCAGGGTGGTTTCACCGTGCAGGCCTGGGACTGGGCTTTTTATGCCGAGCGCGTGCGTCAGGCAAAATATGCCCTCGATGAATCGCAAATCAAACCCTATTTTGCACTCAATACCGTATTGCACGATGGCGTCTTCTGGGCAGCCAGCCAGCTGTTTGGCATCCGCTTTGTGGAGCGCTTCGATATCCCGGTGTATCACCCGGACGTCCGGGTCTGGGAAATTTTCGACCACACCGGTGAGGGCATGGCGCTGTTCTACGGCGACTTCTTTGCCCGCGATTCCAAGCAGGGCGGGGCCTGGATGGGGAATTTCGTCGAGCAATCCTTCGAGTTTGTTGCCCGTCCGGTGATCTACAACGTCTGTAACTACCAAAAACCGGCTAACGGCGGCGTCGCGCTTCTCTCCTGGGATGACGTGATCACCCTGTTCCACGAGTTCGGCCATACGCTGCACGGCCTGTTTGCCAGCCAGCGTTTCGCCACGCTTTCCGGCACCAATACGCCGCGTGATTTCGTTGAATTCCCGTCACAAATTAATGAGCACTGGGCCAGCCACCCGCAGGTGTTTACACACTACGCGCGCCATTACGAAACCGGTGAACCGATGCCGGACGCGCTGCGGGAAAGCATGCTCAACGCGACCCATTTCAACAAGGGCTATGACATGACGGAGCTGCTGAGCGCCGCGCTGCTGGACATGAACTGGCACGGCATCGGTGAGGCTGTTTCGAGCGTGGAGGATTTTGAAGCGGCAGCGTTAAAAAAAGAGGGGCTGGATCTGGCCGCAGTACCGCCGCGCTATCGTAGCAGTTATTTTGCTCATATTTTCGGCGGCGGCTACGCGGCGGGATATTACGCCTACTTGTGGACGCAAATGCTTGCTGACGATGGCTATCAGTGGTTTGTTGAACAGGGCGGCCTGACCCGTGAAAACGGGCAAACATTCCGCGAGGCGATTTTGTCCCGTGGTAACAGCACGGATTTAGCTGAACTTTATCGCAACTGGCGCGGGCACGATCCGAAGATTGAACCGATGCTGGAGAATCGCGGGCTGAGCGAATAAGGTTAGTCTCGTCAGAAAAAAGAACCGGGCTTCACGCCCGGTTTTTTTTGTATTATTCCCGCTACGACTATTCGAATTCAGAATGAATAAATTGCCTGACTTGCAGTATCGAATTGAGATTAAGTTTGTGCCCGATATTATTGGTGTAGGTATAGATAGTTTTGGGGGACAGGTAAATTTTTCTCGCGGCAGCGTAAGTATCGTCAGTATCCAGCAGGGCGAAAAGGGTCTTCTTTTCCTGGGCTGAAAGCATACTGAGACTCCTGCACCGCGATATGTGGTTCAACGCATACTCAGGAGAATGCATCCGTCCGCAAGTGAGTTGTTTTCTAAACTCCACAAAGCACGATTTCCTGTAGATCGTCACAAGTGGCTCCAGGACCCTTGAACTGACATCCTTGCCACCTATGAAGATCACCTGGTGTTTTTCCGTCAGTTTCTTCCTTTTCAGAAGGTTGTAAATAGCACCGAGGCTTCTGAATGATTCAATATCTACAATGCAAACCTTTCTGCTGGGGGACGCTTGCTGGAGGATGACAGACAGCGCTTTATTCAAAAAAACATCTTTCGTCAAAATTATGTGAGGCATAAAAAAACCTGAACATCTCAGAACAAAGTGAAAAGGGGCCCTAAGGCCCCTCTGGTAACATCAGAATCCGATACGGATACCTGCCACACCCTGAATCGGTGTCTCGATTTGGCTGCCCTGACGATAATTAGCCTCACCGTACAAGGTTACGTCTTTACTAACGTTAACCGATGCACCCAGACCGTACTTGCCTGATGTGCCTTTGACGTTGTTGTCAAAGCGATTGCGCTCATTGATCGTGACCTCATTGGAGTTAGCAAACTCCTGCAACACCGCAGCTGACAGGTAAGGTTTGAACTCAGTCGAGCCAATATTGAACTTCCCGGCAATCTTCGCACCGGCTTCACCCGTGACAGAACGCGGTGAGCCCGTATTACCTTTCATGCCGTTACTGAGTTTCACATCCTCACTTGTCATCTGAACAAAGGCCAGGCGCGCATAAGGCGTGATGCTAACATCATCATTGAGATCGAACTGATAACCACCTTCAACGGCTGTGCTGAGTGCATACTGCTTCCAGTCACCGCCGGTTCTACCACCATTGGTCATGACCGCTCTCAGTTTGTTGTTGAGACGGTTACCTTTGACTACACCGTCAGCGTAGAACCCACTTGCGTCGTACCAGGTTGCATACAGGCCGAGACCGTAGCTGTCGATTTTGCTTGTACCGCCGCGGGCATGTTTCACTTTGTTATCGCTAAAGGACATGAATGCGCCGGTGACGAGGCTGCCGCGCGCAAAGTCTGTCCTGGTGTCAGCACCGATCTCCATACCGTTCTGGCTAAGCTGATAGGCCGCGCCATTGCTTGTATCAATATCGCTTTTACTTCCGAGGTAGTGTCCCCATACGTTGCTTTCCGGTCCGGTTTTATCCAGAGTAGCGCGATACGTGCGTAGTCCATCTAGCTCGGAATGGACGACTTTCAGACCTGCATTGGACATGGCCAGAATGGCATCGGTTGCTGGGGTGGTCATCGGCTTCTTGCCGCCGTTGTTGTTACCTCCCTCGTTTCCGTTATCACCGTCGCCCGGGTTCTCGCCGCCCGGGTTCTCACCGCCACCGGGGTTCTCGCCGCCGCCAGGGTTCTCGCCACCGCCAGGGTTCTCACCGCCGCCAGGGTTCTCGCCGCCAGGGTTCTCGCCACCTGGGTTCTCACCGCCCGGGTTTTCACCTCCAGGGTTCTCGCCACCCGGATTCTCGCCACCTGGGTTCTCACCGCCAGGGTTCTCACCGCCAGGGTTCTCGCCGCCAGGGTTTTCGCCACCAGGGTTCTCGCCGCCAGGGTTCTCGCCACCCATTGCGCCGAGGTACCAGACGTTACCACCGTTGAGGCCGTCCTTATTCTGTTGGCTGTAAAGGGTGTACATGTACGTACCGCCGTCAACGATTCTGGTGCTTCGCCCTGAAGCCGTGACCATTTCAAAATCAATGTCACCGCCTTTCTCATGGATGAGGTTCAGCGTCAAATCAGTGTGATCTGATATCTCTTTTCCGGAGTCAGCTACGGCAATACCAAAATGACCAGTGCCCTGTTCGATAGTGACAAAGTTGCCTTTACGGTCTGCGAGAGATGTGTTCAGAAGGAAGTTCCCGGTGCCGGTCAGCTCCGTAATCGTTAGCTTCGCGAATTCACCGTCGCTGTTGCGCAGGAAGTTGACGTTACCGCCGTTCATGGAGAGATTACCGACCTTAGCCGTGGTCTGGCCGGATGTGGCATCGGAAAGGTCGTTAATAGAGAGGATGCCTCCCTGAATGTTTACGTCCGTTGCGAGAGAACCGGCGTTCATCAGCAGTTCGCCACCGGCGTTTACGCTGGTTTCGCCGTTGGCCACTGCACCGGTCATCAGCCAGGACTTGCCGCCGTGGATGGTGGTGTTTGTAGTAGTGCCGCCATCAAAGATGGTCTGTATGCCTCCGCTTATGGTAGTAGAGGTGGCCGATCCGTCACTGTAGACGTACTGATAACCACCACCATTAATGTCAGTAGAGGTGGCTGAGCCTCCATTTGATACGTATTGAGAGCCACCACTATTAATGTCGGTAGAGGTGGCCGAACCACCACTGCCGACGTACTGTTGCCCACCACTATTAATGTCAGTAGAGGTGGCCGAGCCCGATATGCGCTGTGTCCCGCCACTGATAATGGTATTTGTGGCTGAGCCTCCGCTGGATATAACCTGATAACCACCACTGTAGATGGTGGTGGAGGTGGCCGAGCCACCACTGTCGACGAAGTGATAACCAGCATGATTAATGGCGGTAGAGGTAGCTGCGCCCCCGCTGAGGACATGCTGCAAACCACCACTATTAATCTCAGTAGAGGTGGCTGAGCCTCCATTTGATACGTATTGAGTGCCACCAGTATTAATGTCAGTAGAGGTAGCCGAGCCGCCACTGTAGACGTACTGTTGACCACCACTATTAATGTCAGTAGTGGTGGCCGAGCCGCCACTGGAGACGTACTGTTGACCACCACTATTAATGTCAGTAGAGGTGGCCGAACCACCACTGCCGACGAACTGTTGACCACCACTATTAATGTCAGTAGAGGTGGCCGAGCCGCCATTGTATATGTGCTGGTATCCACCACTATTAATGGCGGTAGAGGTTGCTGCGCCGCCCTCGTAAACGTGCTGCTTGCCACCACTATTAATATCAGTAGAGGTGGCCGAGCCGCCGCTGAATATACCCTGAGCTCCGACGTTAATTGTAGTGAATTTGGCCATGCCGCCACTTGCGACATACAGGGCTCCGGAACTGTTGATGGTAGTGGATATGGCAGTGCCACCACTTAAATACTGGTTACCACCATCAAGTGTGGTTGAAGTGGACGAGCCACCATCGTAGACGTTCTGACTGCCCCAGGTTTCGATGAGGGTATCAATGGTCGAACCGCCACTCGAGACATGTTGCTGACCATGACTGTTGATAATGGTTGAGGTGGCAATACCGCCTGAGACGTGCTGAGTACCACCACTGTTGATGATGGTAGAGGTGGCCGAGCCGCCGTATATGCTCTGTGTCCCGCCACTGATAATGGTATCCGTGGCTGAGCCCCCGCTGTAGATTTGCTGTAAACCACCACTTATGGTGGTAGAGGTAGCCGAACCGCCGTATATGCCCTGTGTCCCGCCACTGATAATGGTATTTGTGGCTTCGCCCCCGCTGTAAATTTGCTGTAAACCACCACTTATGGTAGTAGAGGTAGCCGAACCACCACTGTCGACGTGCTGTTGACCACCACTATTAATGTCAGTAGAGGTGGCCGAGCCCCCGTTGGATATGCGCTGCGTCCCGCCACTATTAATGTCAGTAGTGGTGGCTGAGCCCCCGCTGGAGATGCGCTGTGTCCCGCCATTGTAGATAGTGGTAGAGGAGGCGACCGAGCCGCTATCGGAGATAGTCTGAACACCACCTCTGTAGATGGTGGTAGAGGTGGCCGAGCCACCGCTGTCGAGGTACTGATAACCACCACTAATGGCGGTAAAGGTGGCTTCGCCTCCGCTGTAGATTTGCTGTAAACCGCCACTGATGGTGGTAGAGGTAGCCGAACCATCAATGCCGACGAACTGTTGACCACCACTATTAATGTCAGTAAAGGTGGCCGAGCCACCACTGGAGACACCCTGATAACTGCCACTATTGATAATGGTAGAGGTGGCCGAGCCACCACCGGAGACATCCTGATAACTGCCACTATTGAGGATGGTAGAGGTGGCGGAGCCGCCGTATATGCGCTGTGTCCCGCCACTGATAATGGTATTCGTTGCTGAGCCCCCGCTGGAGATGGTCTGGTAACCACCACCACTGATGGTAGTAGAGGTGGCCGAGCCACCACTGTAGACGAACTGATAACCATCATAATTAATAGCGGTAGAGGTAGCTGCGCCCCCGTTGAGGACATGCTGCAAACCACCACTGATGGTAGTAGAGGTGGCCGAGCCCGATATGCGCTGTGTCCCGCCACTGATAATGGTATTTGTGGCTGAGCCCCCGCTGGAGATGAACTGTTTACCATCATTGTTTATGGTAGTAGAGGTGGCCGAGCCACCACTGTATATGTACTGTTCACCACCACGATTAATGTAAGTAGAGGTGGTCGAGCCCCCGCCGTATATGCTCTGTGTCCCGCCACTGATAATGGTATCCGTGGCTGAGCCTCCGCTGTATATGTACTGTTCACCACCGCTGTTGATTGTGGTATTTGTGGCCGAACCTCCACTGGAGATGTGCTGCGCACCCTGGTTTTTGATGGTCGTAGTGGCGGCTAAACCACCAAAGACACGCTGTGACCCACCACTGTTGATTAAGGTTTTATTAGCTCTCCCACCACTTGAGACGAACTGATTGCCGCTGTTGTTGATGGTGGTGCTTGTAGCTATACCGCCAGGATTGATGCTCTGGTAACCACCGTTGTTGATGGTTGTAGATGTAGCTGTATCGCCTGAAAAAAGCGCCTGATTACCCGTACTTCCGTCTACTGTCACACCCACATAATCCGCAGCCATAACCGGACCTGAAGGCAGCAGCACGGCACCCAGCAGCAACGCCAAAGCACTTTTCTTCGGCGTCAGCTTCGGGCGACCGGAGCCGGTCGCTAGTTCGGATGTAACAATCCATTGCTGCCGAGATTCGCACCAGACTGTGGTGTATATTTTGTTCATATTTACGTCCCTTACTTATCAACTAATCCTGAATGCAGACGGTCCACCATGCCGATGACCTGTTTACCGGTTATCAGACTCGTGCACTCGTACTGACGTGGGGTGTTCTTGTGATGCGGACACCACAAATAATCCACGTGGTCAAAATCAACGGACGTGTCATCCCAGCAGCCGTTACAGCCATGGCTGCTGAACACCCGCCAGGGGGTGTAAAATTCGCTGTTGGGGAGACTGAATCCGCTGATTAACACCACAGGGATACCGGACGCCCAGGCTAGCCATGACAGCCCGCTGCCCAGTCCGATAAAGAAGCTCGCATGCTTTAAGAGGTCCACCCGCTCCTGAAGTGGAATATCCCCCGTGAAGTCTTCGGCACCCTGCGGGATATGGTTCCAGATGAAGCCCTGGCCGTAATGCGCATGGCGGTCAATGCACAGCACCCGATATCCAAGAGACTTGAGGTGAGCAACCACCTCTGCCCAGCCATGGCCGTTGTTCCAGTACTTCGCCTGGTTGGTGGACTGCGCGGCGATGCAGACATACGGCTCCGCAATTTTTCGCTCTGCATCCAGCTTCAGGCGGGGCGGGCACTCCCGCGGATCGACCCCGAGGATATAGCCGGCATTACGGTGGAAGCCGACCTTCCTGAAATCGATGGGCTGATGTGTGGTATCACCCTTAAAGAAAAGGCCGACATACCAGGATGCGTAGGGATTTACCGTCTGCAGATTGTCCTTAGTGGAGAATGTGATCTCGGGATACTGCGCGCTGAGCAGTTCAATGATTTCCTGCCCCATGACGCACTCAAGCTGACAGCGGTGCAGCTGGCGAAAACGCTCTGCGTAATGGAACCAGCCAAGCATGTCGCCCAGCGTACCCGTCGGGAAAAAGATGACGACGGGCTTGTCCTTCATATCCAGCGTTTCATCCAGGACCGGGCTCACCGATCCCTGGTGGAATACCTGAATGCGGAAGCGGACGTAATATTTTTTATTACTGGTTACCCAGCCGCCTTCTGAATCACAGCTGAAGAGAATATTGCCGCTGTCGTCATCCATTAAGATGACGTGCCATTTTCCTTCCGGAAGCAAAACGCGCGCGCCATAGTTAAAGTCATAAAGAATTCCTTCTGGCCCTTTGTAGGATGGAAACTCTGGAGGGTTTGAGAAGTTAGCTGACATATATAATTTGTCCTCGGTGGTAATTTTAAATCTGTAACAAATAGGTCGAGTGCACTACTGTTATTTAAGTAATGCTTTCCATGATAGGTTGCGAATTGCTGTGTTTATGATTTTGAAAAAATGTTATATGTGCGTGCAAAACTCGTGCATGCTTACAGGTTTTGAAAATAGATAACCCTGAAAAATATCCACCCCTTTATCTTTCAAAAGTGACAGTTGCTCTTTGTCTTCTATACCTTCAGCAATGACATGAATTTGCAGCCGCTCTGCGAGAGTGATAATGGAATCAATCACCGCGGAATAGATTAATGATCCATTGCTGGCAATTGTGAGGCATTTATCAATCTTGATTGTTGAGAAACCTGCATGTTCAATATATTTAAGGCATGAACTCCCGCTGCCGAAATCATCAATCGCAAATCGCACACCTGACTCAGTAAGCTGTTGCATAGCATCGAGTGCAAAATCGTCCAGGTTCATTGTTCCGCGTTCGACAATTTCCAGCGTGACAGCAATGCGTCCGTCGAATACTTTCTTAAAGTCCTTCACTGCATCAATAACTCTTGAAGAGTTCAACTGTCTAGCACAGATGTTGAAGGAGAGATAAAAGTCATCAGGTAGAGTACCTTCATAGCCTTCGAAAAATGTTTTAACATCAGACATCAGACTGCAAGTGACATCATTAATCACCTCGCATGATTCCATTGCCGAAAGGTATTTTTCGGGAGATTGGTAAATCCCATCTTTGAGAACTCTGAGTAATACCTCTCCGCCCACGATCTTATCGCCTTTACATACCGGCTGAATGAAGGGAACAAATTCAGCATTGGTCAGTTCCGCTGATAAGATTGTTTCTCTAATCACTGTACGAGCTTTGATGAAGAAACGTTCTGCCTTCATGAGCATTTTGGTGCTTATCATAATGTCGCTCCTTATATGCTGGATTCGCTACCCGAGCGGTCTCTTCGTTACCGGGGCTGTGAATGGCGGTAGGGCGGATGGCTGCTCCTGAAGATTAAGAACCTGCTCATTCACTTCTGCGAACAATCCTATCAACCAAAAACACAATGCAGGTATATGTATCGGTGATTTGTTAAATTACAAATTAATATTCTGATAATGTCCGATTTTACAAGTAATGAAACTGCTAAAGCTGCTGTCACGCCTGGCTGTGCTAGGATGAAACACAGAAGCTGATGGGTTTCCGTAAGTTGCAGAAACGAGAGAAACCATTCAATTACCATCATGGATAAGGAGTCAGAGATGGTTTTCGTGATTGATAATAGGGTTTTCTATCGATCGGAAGATGGTGCTATATGGCCATCCGGAGACGAAGGCTCTACTGTCATTCTGACCCTGACAATGAACAGACTTCTTGCATGTCTTCTGGAAAAGCATGGTCAGGTTCTGACGCGAAATGAACTTCTGGATAGCGTCTGGGATGCTCACGGTCTTCGTTCTTCGAGTCACACCCTAAACAAATACATCTCCGAACTGAGAAAGCATTTCGTACAGTTTGGGATTGTCGATGAGTGTATTACTACTGTGCCTCGCGTTGGCTTTATGTTTAATAGTGATGTCGAGGTAAGGGTTCAGACTCAGCCCATTACTGATGATGAGTCTCGGTTAGAAGATGACAAAAATGACGCGCAAATAGCAAAGCAACGGTCTCCTGTGCGAGTTAAATATAGAAAATGGCCTATCGCTCTGGCATTGGCAGTCGTTTTAATGAGCGCGACCTTGATTACCTTAGGGCTTAGGGTTCCATCAAAAGATCTAGCTCAGGTGAGAGAATTAAAAACTTATTTTCTCTTTAACTATGGATCGTGCCCTGTATACACAGTACAGAGAAACTCCGCATCGCTTTCTGAACAAAAAAAGGAATTATTCATCGAGTTGGCGAAAGAGAATGGAATTAACTGTCTCGAGGGAGCCTCATTTTTGTATCAGGTTTCTGAGTCATATCTTTACGGTAACAAAGGACGCGCTTTCATCAGTCGCTGTACGTCCAGAAACGATAAATACATTTCCTGCCTCAATAACTACTGGAGTGGTTATGAACGCAAATAATAAAAAAACAGGTAGCCTGGCCGTAATTTTACTCGTCGTCCTGGCGTTATCGGTGTGGTTCTATGTTCACATGCGTCAGAAACAGAGTGCGTTAAATGTAAACTGTTCCACAATAGTACGTTATAACCACCATGAACCTGATTTCATCGCTACGCTGGAGTTTGTTTTCCGTTTGGATAAAAATCACGATGGCCAGGCTGTCCTGTCGGGTAATATCCATTCAGAAAGAGGTGTTCATATCATCTCGCGTACAATTCTCTTTAGCTATGAGATGAGCAGGCCAGGTGAGATTTCACTGACAGATACGCGCTACGTTAAAAATCCACGAGATACTGCTGATGATGAAAGTTTCAAAAGCAGCTTCTTTTACGTTCCTGAAGGTACCGTTCGCCCGCTAAAGATAGAGCCTTCAAGTAATGGCTGGCTGATAGGAAATCTGCAATCGCCATTTGCGCTTTGCGTGAACAGGTAAGAATACGTCAGACATTAATCTCTAAAGGAGCCGTAACATGACTCACATTTTTGTGAAGTAATTTATCGGAAGCGAGTCATAAGTGTTGGCTTGAAAAACCGGGCTTCGCGCCCGGTTTTTTATCTTACAACCAGCACAGGGCATTTCGCATGCCGTACCACTGCCGCAGCGTTTGAACCCAACAGATATGTCGATATATCAGGTTTGTGGGAGGCGATGATAATCAGGTCGGCGCCGATCGTGTCAGCGAGCTTAAGGATTTGATCCTTAGGGGATCCCGTCACGGCGTGAGTCTGAATTTTGTCTGCCGGGATTTTGAATTGCTTAACAATTTCATCCAGTTTTGCTAAGGCCGCGTGCTGGAACTCTTTCATCTTCGGCATTTCTACGGAGTAGGCCAGACCTAATGATGAATAATATGGAAGCGATGGAATAACGGTAAGAAAGTGGACTTTAGCTGTGTTAAGTGCTGTATGTGCCTGAACGAAGGGGATAACCATGTGCGTCAGGCTATCCTCCGAAATGTCAATTGGAACCAAAATTGAGTTATACATTTGTCCCTCCTGAGTGTTTTTCACCCACATCAGGTTAGACCGTTAATTTCAGGAAAACAGAGAGCAAGCTGTCATAATGGGGATAAATTTCGGTTATGTGATATTCGTACAGTCAAACCTGCCTGTCATTATGTCGCGACAATGAACATTCTCGCTTCCTGGGCCGCGTTAGGGTCAGTGACCGTGCAAAACGGCAAAGGCTATACCGGGCGTCATGCCCGGTAATAGACTTATATTGCGTGACAGCTGACGGACGCGATAATTTTATTTCCGCCCATATTATCCATAATCAGATCGAGCAATTTCCGGTATTCCTCCCGGGTCATCACCTCGGCCCGTATTTCGGTTTTCCCTTCTGCTTGCGCCGTTGCGGAATAAATCGCTTTCAGACTTAACGTTAACTCTTTCGCCATGTTTACGACGCTCTGCCGCACCGCATCTTCATGCTCATCATTGCAGGTGATTTTCAGGACATAGCATTTTTCACCTTCATGGATCGCAGGCAGTTGATTAATCCGCTGCGCGGCTTCGCGAAGCAGGATGTTGGCGCAGAGAATAATTAGGCTGGCCATGGCGGCATTCCAGAACTGGCCTAAACCGCACAGCACGCCAATTCCGGCCGAGCACCACAGCGTTGCGGCGGTATTCAGACCTCGAATATTCATTCCTTCACGCATAATGACGCCTGCACCAAGAAAGCCTATCCCGGAGACGATCTGCGCTGCGATACGCCCGGGGCTATCAGGAGAGGTGGATACCGAACTTAAAATGAACACCGCCGCGCCCGTGGCAACCAGTGCATTGGTACGAAGCCCGGCCATACGCTGGCGCCACTGTCTTTCCGCGCCAATAATTGCGCCCAGCAGCATCGCTGCGAGCAGATGAGAGATATAAGGGAACATCAGCCAATCGCCTGTAACGTTATTAAATAATAAGCGTCAGTGCTTTGCTAAGCACATCATCACGCCGTTTAAATGCTAAGCGTGTCAGGATGACGGTGGTGGAAAGAGTGAATGTGTAAACATGAACATGCGATGCCCCACAAATTGAGTGGTTCTTACTGTATCGGGATACAATCGCTTAAAGAGGATTGCTGCCCACCGTTTCAGGTAAGCAGCGAGAAATTTGCGCTAGCTTACCTTCGTATCGACGATAAAATAACTTTCCAACGAAGGTCTCCTGTGAAAATTTATTGCCAGTATAGGCACGCAAGTTAATGAGTAAAGCAAAAAAACAGCCTCCGTTATGAATTGTTTAAGTTCGCAAGGCATGTTTTTAAGACGTCATCTGATTTTCAAAAATACCCGGTATACTACATTTCCTTTTTTACAGGCGATAACAGACAAAGGCAGGCAGTATGTCTCTTCGTTCGCTGCGGGCATTGTGCCTGACAAGTTTTTTCATTGCGGATGTCCGCGATGGCCTCGGTCCTTTTCTCGGTATTTTTCTGACCGAACGCCACTGGGCTCCCGATGATATCGGCATCCTGATGACGGCCGGTGGCCTGGCGGGATTACTCGCTACGCTGCCGGCGGGATTCATCACCGACACATCACGCAGCAAGCGGACCGTGCTGGCGCTGGTGTGCCTGCTCATCACCCTTAGCACGCTCCTGCTTTGGTTTAGCCAGCAGAGCGGCGTTGTCGCCGTTTCGCAAATTGTCTCCGGTATCTGCGCGGCGTTTGTCGGGCCGCTGATCGCAGGGATTACGCTGGGCCTGACCGGCCAGAGCGGGTTCAGCGCGCAGATGGGTAAAAATGAGGCGTTCAATCACGGGGGCAATTTTGTCACCGCGGTGATTGCGGGCGGTATTGCGTGGTACTGGGGCGTCGGCGGGATTTTCCTGCTGATGACCTGTACCACGCTGTTAACGCTGTGCGCGCTGCTTGCCATTCGCACCGGCGATATTGATAACGACGCGGCGCGCGGGCTGTCCTCTTCGGCTAATCTGCCGGTCCCTGGTTTTGCGGTGCTGATTAAAAACCGTGCGCTTTTTGTGACCGGACTGACGCTGCTGCTGTTTCACCTGGCGAACGCCGCGCTGCTGCCGATGCTGAGCATGAGAGTGGCCGCAGCTCCCGCCTCGATCAACCCCGGTTTGTACGCGGCGGCCACCGTCATTATCTCGCAGGCCGTGATGATCCCCGTCGCCATCTGGGTCGCCCACAGAATAGACCGCTACGGCTACTGGCGCTTGATTATGCTGGCACTTATGGTGATGCCGGTGCGCGCGGCGCTGGCGGCGTCGACGGACGCGCCGTTAATGATGATCCCGGTACAAATCCTCGACGGGTTGGCCGCAGGGATTCTGGGGGTTGTGGTTCCGTCGTTTATCGTGGTGCTGCTACGCGGGAGCGGACACGTCAATGCCGGGCAGAGCGTGGTGATGCTGATGCAGGGGGTTGGGGCATCCATGAGTCCGGCGTTAACCGGCACGATTGCGGGTCATTACTCCTTTGCGGCGGCATTCAGCGTCCTGAGCGCGATTGCGCTGGTGGCCGTCCTGCTATGGTGGTGCTTTGCGCACCGGGCCTGGGAGGCAGACAGTACGCCGGGTGGGGCATAGCCGCCGCCCGGCGTCATGCTTATGCCAGTTCGTTAGGGCACGCTTCGCCCTTTTCCAGCTGCTGCAGGTTACCCAGCGTGGTTTCCGAAATGCTGATCAGCGCTTCGGCCGTCAGAAACGCCTGGTGTCCGGTAAACAGCACGTTATGACAGGCGGACAGGCGGCGGAACACGTCGTCCTGAATCACATCATTAGACTTGTCTTCAAAGAACAGATCGCGTTCGTTCTCGTACACGTCCATCCCCAGCGCGCCAATTTTCTGGGTTTTGAGCGCTTCGATAGCGGCCTGAGAGTCAACCAGCCCGCCGCGGCTGGTGTTGATGATCATCACGCCATCTTTCATCTGGTCAAACGCCGCCTGGTTGAGCAGGTGGTAGTTCTCCGGCGTCAGCGGGCAGTGCAGGGAGATCACGTCAGACTGCGAGAACAGGGTCGGCAGGTCGACGTATTCCACGCCCAGATCCAGCGCAGCGGCGCTTGGGTACGGATCGAACGCCAGCAGACGCATGCCGAAGCCTTTCAGAATGCGCAGGGCAGCCACGCCAATTTTACCGGTGCCGATCACGCCCGCGGTTTTGCCGTACATGGTGAAGCCGGTCAGCCCTTCCAGCGAGAAGTTGGCGTCACGGGTACGCTGATAAGCGCGGTGAATACGACGGTTGAGCGACATCATCATGCCAATCGCATGTTCCGCCACCGCTTCCGGGGAATACGCCGGGACGCGCACCACCTTCAGACCCAGCTCTTTCGCCGCGTCGAGGTCCACGTTATTAAAGCCCGCGCAGCGCAGGGCGATATACTTCACCCCCTGTTTTTTCAACTCTTCCAGCACCGGACGACTGCCGTCATCGTTAACAAAAATGCAGACGCCTTCGCAGCCGTGCGCCGTTTTGGCGGTTTTTTCGGACAGCAGAAAGTCGAAAAATTCAAGCTCAAACCCGTAAGCCTCGTTAACATGTTGCAGATACTTTTTGTCGTACTGCTTTGTGCTATATACCGCGAGTTTCATAAGACTTTCTCCAGTGATTTTGCATTCACGTTAGCATGATTAAAATTATCTTACAATTTCTAAAATATTATTGAATTCAATAAGTTCTATCAATTATTCTAGAGCATCTATCCTTAAAAATGGCATTCCCTTCAACTGACTGGCTAAACATGCGACAATGATCGGCACTGCCGGCTTAATTCTTTCGCTAAATCAGGATATTAACTGCCCATGAAGGGTAAATACAAAGCCGCTCTTGCGCTTTTACTGCTGTTCATATTATTGCCGCTGACGCTGCTGATGACGCTCGCCCAGTGGGTACCGACGCTCGCCGGGATCTGGCTCCCCGTCGGGACGCGCATCGCTTTCGAAGAGAGCCCGAAACTGACTCGCCACGCGCTGGTGATCCCCGATCTTCGCTATCTGGTTGAAGATTGCGAAATTGCCCGCATCGATAACGTGACGCTGTCACATCCGAGCCGCTGGAAGCTGGATATCGGTGCGCTGGATCTCAATTCCGTCTGTCTGAGCAAAATTCCCCAGTCTGCGCCCTCAACGGTCGCCCCCAAAACGCTGGCACAGTGGCAGGCCGTGTTACCCAATACCTGGATCACCGTTCACCGTCTGACGCTGTCGCCCTGGCAGCAGTGGCAGGGCGAACTTCATGCATCGCTGACGCCGTCCATTCAGGAGATAGCCTATAAAGGCGAGCAGGTCAGCATTAAAGGTACGCTTCGCGGTCAAACGCTCTCGGTCAGCCAGTTCGATGTACAGCTCCCGGACCAGCCGCAGCCCATTAAGCTGGTGGGCGAGTTTACCCTGCCGCTGGTTCCGGACGGCGTGCCGGTGAAGGGCCACGCGGTCGCGACCTTTAACGTGCCACAGTTAACGTCTCTGGTCGATGCCGATCTGGACTGGGAAGACAACCAGGGACAGCTGGTGGTGATGGCGCGGGACAACCCCGATCCGCTGCTCGATCTGCCGTGGCAGATCACCGCGGAGCAGCTGAACATCAGCGACGGACGCTGGAACTGGGATCTTTCCGGTATGCCGCTGAGCGGACGCGTTTCGCTTCGCGCCGACAACTGGCAGCAGGGACTGGATAAAACCACCCTGACCGGACGACTGAACGTGCTGACCCACGGTGATGCGGGGAAAGGCAATGCGGTACTGAATATTGGGCCCGGCAGGCTCAGCATGGAAAACAGCGATATGCCGCTGCATCTCAGCGGCGAGGCGAAGCAAAACGATCTTATTCTGTACGCCAAATTGCCCGCCACGCTGACCGGCAGCCTGTATGAACCGCAGCTGGCCTTTGAGCCGGGCGCGCTGCTTCGCTCGCGCGGGCGCATCATCAACTCACTCGATATCGATGAAATCCGCTGGCCGCTGGCGGGCGTGAAGCTGACGCAGAAGGGCGTGGACGGCCGTCTGCAGGCTATTCTGCGCGCCCATGAAAACGAGATGGGTGATTTTGAACTCCACCTGGACGGTCAGGCCAACGACTTTTTACCCGACAACGGCCTGTGGCAGTGGCGCTACTGGGGAAAAGGCGGCTTTACGCCGATGCATGCCCGCTGGGATGTCGCCGGGAAAGGCGAGTGGCGCGACAAGCTTATCGAGCTGACGGCGCTCTCCACCGGTTTTGACAAGCTCCAGTACGGCACGATGGAGGTCAGCAAGCCGCGCCTGGTGCTGGAGCAACCGGTGCGCTGGTTGCGTGACCCGGATAAACCGGCATTCAGCGGCGCGCTGTCGCTCAACGCCGGGCAAACCCGTTTCTCCGGGGGCAGCGCGTTGCCGCCCTCGGTCCTGACCTTCAGCGTCGACGGCACCGACCCGACCATCTTTCAGTTCAAGGGCGACCTCCATGCGGACAAAATCGGCCCGGTACAGGTAAACGGACGCTGGGACGGTGTGCGCCTTCGCGGGCAGGCCTGGTGGCCGAAACAGTCCCTCACCGTATTCCAGCCGCTGATCCCGCCGGACTGGAAAATGACGCTGCGCGACGGAGAGCTTTACGCGCAGGTCGCCTTCTCGGCGGCGGCCGATCAGGGCTTTGAAGCGGGGGGGCACGGCGTGCTGAAATCCGGCAGCGCCTGGATGCCGGATAACCAGATTAACGGCGTCGATTTTGTGCTGCCGTTCCGCTTCAGCGAGGGAACCTGGTCCCTCGGCACGCGCGGTCCGGTCACGTTGCGCATTGGCGAAGTGGAAAACCTGGTGACCGCGCGCAACATCACCGCCGATCTACAGGGGGATTATCCCTGGACGGAGGACAATCCGCTGCTGCTCACCAACGTGAAGGTGGAAACCCTCGGCGGGAAGATCACCATGCAGCAGCTGCGGATGCCGCAGCACGATCCGGCCCTGCTGCGCGTGGACAATATCTCCTCCAGCGAGCTGATTAGCGCCGTCAATCCGAAACAGTTTGCCATGTCAGGGCCGGTGAGCGGGGCGCTGCCGTTCTGGCTGGACAATGAAAAATGGATCATTAAAGATGGCTGGCTGACCAACCCGGGCCCAATGACGCTGCGCATCGACAAAGATACGGCCGACGCCATCGTCAAAGATAACATGGTTGCGGGCGCGGCGATTAACTGGCTCCGCTATATGGAAATTTCGCGTTCGTGGACGAGAATCAATTTAGATAACCTGGGTGAATTAACCATGCAGGCGACCATCAAGGGGACCAGCCGGGTGGATGGCAAAAGCAGCTCCGTCAACCTGAACTATACCCATGACGAGAATGTCTTTACCCTCTGGCGCAGCCTGCGTTTTGGGGACAACCTGCAAACCTGGTTTGAGCAACATGCGGCGATACCTGCTCCCCGCAGTTTGACTGGCAAGGAAAGTGAGGAACAACAATGAAAAAGATGGCTGGTGTGCTCACCGTTGCCGTTGCCGCGCTACTGACCGGCTGTACGCCGCGCATTGAAGTCGCTGCGCCAAAGGAGCCGATTACCATCAATATGAATGTCAAAATCGAACATGAGATCCATATTAAGGTCGATAAAGACGTTGAAACCCTGCTGAAATCGCGCAGCGATCTGTTCTGAGGATGCCATGAAACGATTAGCTCTGATTTTACTGGCGCTGGGGATGAACGTGCAGGCGGCCGCGCTGACCTTAAGTGATGCCCGGGCGCAGGGGCGCGTGGGGGAAACCCTGAGCGGCTATCTTGCCCCGATTCAACAGGACGCAGAAACCCTGGCGCTGGTCAATCGTATCAATGCGGCACGCACGGAAAACTACCAGAAGCTGGCCGACAGCAATAATTTGCCGGTCGATGAAGTGGCTAAAATGGCGGGTCAAAAGCTGGTTGCCCGCGCGCAGCCGGGCGAATACGTGAAGGGCATCAACGGAAAATGGCTCAAAAAGTAGCTAGCGGTAGCGCCTGCGGTATTCACCCGGCGAGACGCCAAAACGCTGCTTAAACGCCGTAGAAAAATGGCTATGGTCGGTGAACCCCCAGCTGTAGCCAATGCCCGCCAGCTTTTCATCATCACCGGTAGATTGCAGCGCCTGCGCGCAGAGATCCAGACGACGGTTTTTGATGTACTGCGCCACCACCAGCCCCTTCTCGGCAAACATGCGGTAGAGGCTGCGCACGGACATGCCGCTCTCGGCGGCAATCCATTCCGGGCGCAGCGATTCAGACTGAATATGGTCGTCAATCAGCGCCACTACGTGCTGGAACTGGCGCTCCTTGCGCGGCTGAATGATTTCACGCTGCTGGAATGCGGGGCGCAGCAGGCAGATCATCGCTTCGAGCGCCGCTTCGCTCTCCCGGTCACTCAGGTCGGCATTGCTCATGCTCTCTATCAACAGGCGGTGGCTCAGCTGTACGGTGGGCAAGGTGCGGGAAAGGGCGGTCGCGCAGCTTATCTCCTGGAAACGACATTGCTGCTCAATAATCTGACGGGGAACCAGGAGCGAAATCTGGCGGGATTTTTCCCGCCAGTTGATCGAGCAGGGACGCGACGCGTCAATCAGCGTGATATCACCGGTTCTGAGTACCGCGCGACGGTCATCCTGCTCAATTTCCGCGCTGCCTTCGAGCTGGAACACGGTATAGAACCAGGCATCATTACTCTGTGCGATCTCCTGACGGGAGCGGAACAGGTTAACGCCGCCTGCGGTCACGGTGCTGAGCTTCAGGCTGCGCGCATAGCTGGTCTCCAGCTCGCCGAAGAACTTTCCCTCGGTGGGCTGCGCGTTAAAACGCCCGCAAACCTGGTTAATTTGCGCCAGCCACTGCTGATACTGTTCCTGCTCGCTTGCACACGCCATCGTTTCTCTCACTGCACCGTCAACGTTTTCGCATTGTTGCATTTGTGTTGCATTTTGTCAGAGCTATGAGGCTGACTATAGGAAAGAACACTCACCGGTAACAGCGATATAAGCGGCAATTATCGCGATTTGCGGAGCCTGTCACAGGTGGCAAAGCGAATGTCACAGAGACAAAAGCGAGAATGCAAAACCCCACTTAGACTGGATGGACACCCTGCGAAGAATAACGAAGGAGTATCCTATGTCTGAATCACAGGTGGCCATTCAGCCTGCCGTACAACAATTTTTAGACCGACAGCATGGCCTGTGGATTGAAGGGCGTCAGGCCGCGTCGGACAGTGAAAAGCGGCTGAATGTCTTCAACCCGGCCACGGGCGAGGTGATTGCCTCGACCGCCGATGCCAGCGTCGATGACGTTGACCGTGCCGTCATGTCCGGCTGGCGCGCGTTTGTCGCCCGCAGCTGGGCCGGAAAACTCCCGGCGGAGCGCGAGCGGATCCTGCTCCATTTCGCCGATCTGGTTGAACAGCACAGCGAGGAGCTGGCCCAGCTCGAAACGCTGGAGCAGGGCAAATCCATCAACATTTCCCGCATGTTTGAAGTCGGCTGTACCCTGAACTGGATGCGCTATACCGCCGGGCTGACCACCAAAATTTCGGGTAAGACCCTCGACCTCTCCATCCCGCTGCCGCAGGGCGCCCGCTATCAGGCGTGGACGCGAAAGGAGCCGGTTGGCGTGGTGGCCGGGATTGTGCCCTGGAACTTCCCGCTGATGATCGGGATGTGGAAAGTGATGCCTGCGCTGGCTGCGGGCTGTTCTATCGTCATTAAACCGTCCGAAACCACGCCGCTGACCATGCTGCGCGTGGCGGAACTCGCCAGCGAAGCGGGCATTCCGGACGGGGTGTTCAACGTGGTCACCGGGAGCGGCGCGGTGTGTGGCGCAGCGCTGACCTCGCATCCGCATATTGCCAAGGTAAGCTTTACCGGCTCAACGGCGACGGGTAAGCAAATCGCCCGCGCGGCGGCAGATACGCTAACCGGGGTGACCCTGGAGCTGGGTGGGAAAAACCCGGCTATCGTACTGAAAGACGCGGACCCGGCGTGGGTGATAGAAGGCTTAATGACCGGCAGCTTCCTCAACCAGGGGCAGGTCTGCGCGGCGAGCTCGCGCATCTACATTGAAGCGCCGCTGTTTGACACGCTGGTCAGCGGGTTTGAGCGGGCGGTGAAATCCCTGAGCGTCGGGCCGGGCATGTCGCCGGAGGCATTTATCAATCCGCTGGTGTCGCGCGCGCACTGTGACAAGGTGCAGACCTTCCTGGATGAAGCGACGTCGCGCAATGCGGAGCTGATCGTCGGTAACCGGGGGCCGGAAGGCAAAGGCTATTACGTATCGCCTACGCTGGTGGTGAACCCGGATGCCTCGCTGCGCCTGACTCGCGAAGAGGTGTTCGGCCCGGTGGTCAACCTGGTGCGCGTCGCCGACGGGGAAGAGGCGCTCCAGCTGGCAAACGACACCGAATATGGCCTGACGGCCAGCGTCTGGACGCAGAATATCAGCAAGGCGCTGGAGTACACTGACAGGCTGCAGGCGGGCACCGTCTGGGTGAACAGCCATACGTTGATCGACGCCAACCTGCCGTTCGGCGGCATGAAGCAGTCCGGCACCGGGCGTGACTTTGGCCCGGACTGGCTGGACGGCTGGTGTGAAACCAAGTCGGTTTGCGTGCGGTATTAAAAAACAAGCCGGGTGGCGGCTACGCCTTACCCGGCCTACAACGACTCGCACCGTAGGCCGGGTAAGCGCAGCGCCACCCGGCTTTTAATTACAGCGACCACCGATCCCGCCCGGCCTCCTTCGCCCGATACAGCGCCGCATCGGCGCGGGCGATGATCTCGGTGCCCGCTAACCCCTCCGCCATGCTCGCAATCCCCATGCTCACGGTGACATGGTCGCTAACGGTTGACGCGCCGTGCGGTATAGACTCCGTGCGCAGGCCGTCCTGAATGCGTAAGGCCACCTTTTCAGCGATGGTTTCCGGGCAGTTAAACAGGATCACCACGAACTCCTCGCCGCCGTAGCGTGATACCACGTCGTCAGGCGTGCGTACCGACTGCTTCAGCACCCGCGCCACGCGCGTCAGGCAGTCGTCTCCCGCCTGGTGCCCGTAGGTGTCGTTGTAGCGTTTGAAATAGTCGATATCCAGCATAATCACCGAGAAGGTTTTTTTCTGCTCAACCGCGTTCTCCAGCACCACTTCCATTTTCCGGCGATTGGCGGTTTTGGTTAACGGATCCTGATGCGCCAGCGCATCCAGCCTGGAGATCAGCAGCTGATTTTGCTGGTTGCGTCGCCAGGCCTCGTCAAACCAGCTCAGCAGGATGAAACGCCCGCAGATCAGGATCAGCGAGAACACGCTCCAGATGACAATGAAGTGAAGGTTGAGGCCATCGTTCAGTGTCCAGTTTGCTATCGGCAGGGTGATCCAGAGCGGGAGTACAAAGGCGAGTAGCCCTTCAGGGTAAAAATAGAGCGCCGTTAAGCCGGCGAGTAACAGAATGACGCACAGCGGCCAGACGTGCGGGAGCAGCAGCTGGGTGATAAACCAGAAGCAGGAGACCGACCAGATGGCGCTGCAGATAAACAACACCACGCTGATGCCGGCGATGCGCCGCCAGGCCATGAGGATCAGCGCGGCGGAGAGGATGATAATGCCGAGCATGGAGGCGTCGACCATTCTCGTCAGATGCGGCGAGTGGGGATAAAGGGGATCGCTGGCCTTAAGCAGGACGTGTCGCAGCAGAATCATCACCGCGAAGCTGATATTGACGAAGGCCAGCCACGGCAGGTTCATCGCCAGCCCGTGCATGACCATGGCATGGCGTGTCGGCCAGGTTGCCCGTTCAAGTGTCGGTTTTTTTCTTTTTTCCATAAAGCCCTTTCCCGTCCGGGGGATAAATCATGCAGGTGAGATATCAGTAACTATAAGCAAGCCAGGACGATCCTCAAATGCGGAGGCAAAAAAAACCGGGCAATTGCCCGGCAGGTGGTTATTTTTCGTCTTTCTTTTTCCCGAGCGTTGGCGTCTCGTCGAAGAAGTTCCACGGTTTAAGCAGGGTATGTACCCATTCCGTCGGCATAATCGGCCATTCCTCCGCGCGGGCGACGTGGGTGGTGCCGGTGGTCATCCAGACCACGTCATCCTGATCGTTGAGCGACTCGTTATCCTTGCTGTACTGCCCCAGGCCCGTGTCGTGGATGGAGCGATTCGGGAATTTGCCTTCCGGGTAGAGTTCATCCGGGTGGTAACGGGTCACCCAAAGCTGTTTGTCCATAAAGCTCAGGCGATGGTAAATCCACTCGTCCGGGGCAAATTTCGCGCCGGTTGCCACTGGGTGCGTACCCCCCGCGTAAGGGATAATCTGATACGAAACCGGGTTGCCCATGCGGTTCTCTTTACTTGTGTTGCTCAGCAGCCGAATGGTGCCCGGGTCGAATTTCTGCGCCGCCTGCTGCTCGGTATCAATATCGTACTGATTAATCTGCATGGTGCTGGTGCGCGGGCCCCCGGCGGTATTCGGCTTCACTTCCGGATCCATGGCCACCAGCTTGTTGTTGATGCCGTCCACGTCCATATCAAGACGGAAGTTGTAGATGTGCTGGTGCGTGGTGCCCACGATGTTATGGTCGATCAGCGTGCCGTATTTGGTGTCGTCTTTGGCGGTGGCGTCGTGCATGGTTTTCGCCTGAACGCCTTTCACCGCCTCGATACCCGTCGCGCCGGCATCAATGCCGATGGTGCCATTTTCATGGAACACCCAGTCGAAGATGTAATCGTAGTTGCCCACGGTACTCACCCAGCGCACCACCAGCTCGCGGCGCTCGGTGCTGACGTTTGGCTGGCCCATCTCCTGATGTTTGTATTCCGGCCCCGCATAGCGTTCGAAAATGGCGATCGCGCGCGGGATCTCCATCGGCGCGCCGGTGTAATCCGGGATAGTTTCATTGAGCATCACGGCGTTGGACGGCACGTCTTTACCGCGTACCAGCGGTGAGGTCAGGGTGCCCATGCCGTAGTCGCCGGAGTCGAGATAGGCTTTAAAGTACCAGCCCACGTCCGGATCGCCATAAGGGACGATCATGCCGCCGAGCGACCCCTGATACATAATCTGGCGCTTTTTGCCGTTGTCGTTATAGGTGACGGTTGAAATCATCGGGCCCACGCGGGAGTCCAGGCTCAGATGGAAATCCCAGTTCTGCCAGTGCACCATATCGCCGGTGATGGTGTAGTTCTTGCCTTCCGGCTCGACGATCTCCAGGGGTTTCTTCACCGTTTCAACCCGGTCGCGGCCGTCATACGGGCGCGGGGTGAGCGGAACCGGGATGACCGGGCCTTCTTCGATCTTCTGAATTTTCTTCTGCTCAAGATCGACAACCGCGACCAGGTTCTCAATCGGGTGCGCCCAGTAGTTGCCGTCGCCCACGTCCAGATAGCTCACCACCTTCAGCAGGCGATCTTCCTGCTTCAGGCCGTCTTTACCGTCGAAATAGCCGACGGTCAGCGGCGTGGTAATCACTTTTTTCGGGTCGGCGATGCCGTGTTTTTTAAGCACTTCGGCGAACTCGGTGCTGTCGTTGATGATCTGCTGAACCGCGGTGAAATCATCCAGCAGGACCATGCCGTGCGCGTCTTTTACCGGTTCCCAGCGCAGGATTTTTTTATCCTTCAGATCCACCACGCTTTCGATAACGTGCTTTCCATCGAGCATGACGATCTTCGCCTGGCGGGGGGCATCCACGGCCGTACCGTTAAGCACAAAGTCCCACACTTTGGCTTTCTCAGGCTCTGCAAGGGCGATTTGGGTAAAGCGGGTATTCGGTTTAAAGTCCGCCGAGGCTTTCACAATCTCAACGGCCTGCTTAATTTCGTCCGCCGTTAGCGCGTTTAACGGGTGAGGGCGTTTTTCAACCTGGAAGGTCTGATCGAGGCCAGACTGGAAAACATCGTTAATGAAGGTATCCGAAATAAAGGCTTTCTTGCCCTTCATCACCACCGGCACCTCGAGCTTGAGGGTTTTACCGTTGACGACGGCGGTTTTCGCGCCCGGTTTGACCTTCACAAAGGCACCGTCTTTCGCAATGGTGAACATCTGTGCGTAATCATCCCACTGAACGTCCGCGCCAAAGTCCTGCAGCGTTTTGTCCATCGGGACCATATGCGCCTCGCTGCCGTGGGCGAAAACAGGGGATTGCCAGGCGCAACACAGCGCAACGGCCATGGCCAGCGCCGTTCTACGGGCAGAAAAAGAAGAATTGCTTCCCATCGTAGACCTCATCTTGTTGTGTTTATTGTGTTGTGACAGCCTTATCCTGACAGGCCCATGAGAAAAGCGTTTGCCTGCATCTGCCAGGTTATTTGTTGGTCTTGCCAGGTTAAAAAAAGAGCGGGGCGGTATCACACCCCGGCTGGTCGTCGTAGGCCGGGTAAGCATCGCGCCACCCGGCAGGAAAGGCGGTGAAGGGAAGGTGTCAGAAATCACCCCGCTGGCGCGCCACCAGCGTCAGGATGGAGTAGATCGCCGCGGCCTGCTGGTGCTGGTTGAAGATCTCAACCGCCCATTCCACCACGCCGGTCGGTTTTTCCTCTGCGGTGCGCTGTTTCTTCAGCGTTTTACGCTTGCAGGTCAAACGCACCTGAATGGTATCGCCCGGCTTAACCGGCTCGATAAAGCGCAGGTTCTCCATGCCGTAGTTGGCTATCACCGGCCCGACGCCCGCATCAACAAACAGCCCCGCTGCGGCGGAGATCAGGAAGTAGCCGTGCACCACGCGCTCGCCGAAGATCGACTCTGCCGCGCCGATCTTGTCCATATGGGCGTAAAAGTGGTCCCCGCTCAGGCAGGCAAAGTTCACGATGTCTGCTTCCGTGAGGGTGCGGCGCGGCGTCAGCAGGCTGTCGCCCGGCTGAAGCTCCTCAAAGTATTTGCGGAACGGATGCACGCGATCTTCCTGCACCGTTGCGCCCCGCACCCACTGTTTGCCAATGGCGGCCAGCATCGTCGGACTGCCCTGAATCGCGGTGCGCTGCAGGTAGTGCTTCACCGCGCGCAGGCCGCCCAGCTCTTCGCCGCCGCCCGCGCGGCCCGGGCCGCCGTGGACCAGCTGAGGCAGTGGGGAGCCGTGGCCGGTGGACTCTTTCGACGATTCCTCGTTAAGGATTTGAATGCGCCCGTGGGCGCGCGCCGCACCGGCAATAAACTGGCGGGCAATGTTCTGGTCTGCGGTGACAAGCGTACCCGCCAGGCTGCCGCCGCCCGCGCGGGCAAGCTGCATCGCGTGGCGTGCATTGCGATACGGCATTAGCGTCGCAACCGGGCCGAAGGCTTCGGTAGAGTGGACGGCCGGGGTTTCGTCCGGCTGCGGGCAGAACAGCAGGGTCGGCGGGAAGAACGCGCCCGCGGCCTGCATATCCGCTTTGCCACCCAGACGGATCTGGCAGCCTGCGGCGATCAGCTGCTCCACCTTCTCCTGCACGTCCGCGCGCTGTTCGGCGTTGACCAGCGCACCCATCTTCACCCCTTCCTGCGCAGGGTCGCCCACCACCATTTTTTCCAGGCGGGCAATCAGCGCCTGGCTCACGGCGTCAATCTGGCTTTGCGGGACGATAATCCGGCGGATAGCGGTACATTTCTGCCCGGCCTTGGCGGTCATCTCGCGGACCACTTCCCGGACGAACAGCGCAAACTCCGGCTGGTCTGGCGTAACGTCTTCCCCCAGCACGCAGCAGTTCAGGGAGTCCGCCTCCATGGTGAACGGAATCGAATTTGCCACGATATTCGGGTGCACGCGCAGGCTTTGCCCGGTACTGGCGGAGCCGGTAAAGGTCACCACGTCCTGGCTGTCGAGCTGGTCGAGGAGATCCCCCGCGCCGCCGCAGATCAGGCTGATGGCGCCGTCCGGCACTAGCCCGCTGTCCACGATGGATTTCACCATCGCCTGCGTCACCTGCGCGGTCGCGGTAGCGGGTTTAATAATGGCGGGCATCCCGGCAAGCCAGGTCGGCGCCAGCTTTTCCAGCATCCCCCAGCAGGGGAAGTTAAAGGCGTTGATGTGCACCGCCACGCCGGACTTCGAGGTGAGAACGTGGCGCGCTGCAAAGCCGCCTTCTTTTGACAGCGGGATTAACTCGTCTTCCGGCCACAGCGTGTCATCCGGCAGCTCGCGGCTGCCCAGGCTGGCGTACGTGAAGAGGGTGCCGATGCCGCCTTCAATATCCACCCAGCTGTCCGCCTTCGTTGCGCCCGTCTGGGCCGACAGGGCATAGAACGTCTCTTTTTCGCTAAGCAGGTGCTTTGCCACCGCTTTCAGCATGGCCGCACGTTCGATAAAGGTCATCTCGTGAAGCGCTTCACCGCCGCGCTCAATCGCATAGCGACGGGCGGCCGCCATGTCCAGCCCTTCGCTGGTCACGCTCCACAGCGCTTCGCCACTGATGGCGTGAAGAATAGTGCGTTCGCGGCCCCGGCCAGACTGCCAGGTACCGGACACGAAGCTGGCTAACTGCTGCATCGCTTATCTCCAAATGTTACGTAATTTACTCATTAATAGTTTAATCATGAATCATAAAAATCAAGCTGAGTTTTAATGAATTGTTAACATTGTGATCCGGTCTGATGAATTGCAGCGCGTAAAGCGAGTGTTCAGGGGGCGTTCAGCAAAAGCCTTGCGAGCAACATCACAAAACCAGGAAACAATTCTTGGGGTTATATTTAACCTTTGTGTAACTTTTAAAAAACAAAGTGATTCAGAATTACGCTTTAATTTGCAAACTAACGAATCATAAAGGTGATGACGTGACGCAAGAACAACGGTTTGAGCAGCGCATAGCGCAGGAGACGGCGATTGAGCCTCAGGACTGGATGCCTGACGCCTACCGTAAGACGTTGATCCGTCAGATTGGTCAGCATGCGCACTCCGAAATTGTCGGCATGCTGCCGGAAGGGAACTGGATCGCCCGTGCGCCGACGCTGCGCCGAAAAGCAATCCTGCTGGCGAAAGTGCAGGACGAAGCCGGGCACGGGCTCTACCTCTACAGCGCGGCGGAAACGCTGGGCTGCGCGCGGGAAGACATCTACCAGAAGATGCTCGACGGCAGGATGAAATACTCCTCCATCTTCAACTATCCGACCCTGAGCTGGGCCGACATCGGCGTGATCGGCTGGCTGGTGGACGGCGCGGCCATCGTCAACCAGGTGGCGCTGTGCCGAACCTCCTACGGTCCGTATGCCCGTGCGATGGTGAAAATCTGTAAAGAAGAGAGCTTCCATCAGCGCCAGGGCTTTGAGGCCTGCATGGCGCTGGCGCAGGGCAGCGAGGCCCAGCGTCAGATGCTGCAGGACGCCATCAACCGCTTCTGGTGGCCCGCGCTGATGATGTTCGGGCCGAACGACGACAACTCGCCGAACAGCGCCCGCAGCCTGGCCTGGAAAATCAAACGCTTCGGCAATGACGAACTTCGCCAGCGCTTTGTCGACAACACGGTGCCGCAGGTGGAGATGCTGGGCATGACGGTGCCGGATCCCGACCTGCGTTTGGACGAAGAGAGCGGTCACTACCGCTTCGGCGAGATCGACTGGCAGGAGTTTGACGAGGTCATTAACGGGCGCGGCATCTGCAACCACGAGCGCCTGGCCGCGAAACGAAAAGCCTGGGAAGAGGGGGCGTGGGTGCGGAAAGCCGCACTGGCGCACGCGGAAAAACAGCGCGCCCGTCAGGCCGCATAAGAGGAAATAACCATGAGCAACGTCTACTGGCCGCTGTACGAAGTGTTCGTACGCAGCAAACAGGGGTTATCCCACCGTCACGTGGGCAGTCTGCATGCCGCCGACGATCGCATGGCGCTGGAAAATGCGCGCGATGCCTACACCCGCCGCAGCGAAGGATGTTCTATCTGGGTGGTTAAGGCGAGCGAGATTGTCGCCTCCCAGCCGGAAGAGAGCGGCGAGTTCTTCGACCCGGCGGAAAGCAAGGTTTACCGCCATCCGACGTTCTACACCATCCCCGACGGCATCGAGCATATGTGAGGCAAAGAATGAATTCAGTGACTGCCTATGCCCTGCGTCTGGGCGACAACGGTCTGGTGCTCTCCCAGCGTCTCGGCGCCTGGTGCGGCCACGCGCCGGAGCTGGAAATTGACCTCGCGCTCGCCAATATCGGTCTCGACCTGCTGGGCCAGGCGCGCAATTTCCTGACCTATGCCGCGGAGCGGGAAGGCCAGGGCGATGAAGACACCCTGGCGTTTGGCCGTGACGAGCGCCAGTTCCGCAACGTCCTGCTGGTCGAGCAGCCGAACGGCAATTTCGCCGACACGATTGCCCGCCAGTACCTGATGGATGCCTGGAACGTGGCGCTGTACGAGCGCCTGACCCAAAGCAGCGACGGCCAGCTTGCCGCCATCGCTGCCAAAGCGATTAAAGAGGCGCGCTACCACCTGCGCTTCAGCCGCGGCTGGCTGGTGCGGCTTGGGGACGGGACCGAAGCCTCCGCGCAAAAAATGCAGCAGGCCATAGACAGCCTGTGGCGTTTTACGGCCGAGCTGTTTGAGGCGGATGACGTTGAGCTGGCGCTGATTGACTCCGGCGTGGCGGTTGACCCGCGCGTCCTGCGTCAGCCGTGGGAAAGCGAAGTGTTCGCCGGTCTGAATGAAGCCTGCCTGCAGGTGCCCGAAGAGGTGGCGTACCGCACCGGGGGTAAGAGGGGGCTGCATACCGAACATCTGGGCCCGATGCTGGCGGAGATGCAGTACCTCCAGCGCGCGTATCCCGGCCAGCAGTGGTAAAGGAGAACGCTATGCAACGCCTCGTCGACATCGCGCCTGCGCAAATTCCGCAGATCTGGGCGCTGTTAAGCCAGATCCCCGATCCGGAAGTGCCGGTATTAACCATCACCGATTTAGGCATGGTGCGCAGCGTGAAGGCGCAGGGGGAAGGCTGGGTTATCGGCTTCACGCCAACCTACTCGGGCTGTCCGGCCACGGAACACCTGCTGGGGGCGATCCGCGACGCGATGACCGCGAACGGCTTTACTCCGGTACACATTGTGCTCCAGCTTGAGCCCGCCTGGACCACCGACTGGATGACCGCCGACGCGCGCGAGCGCCTGCGGGCGTACGGCATCAGCCCGCCCGTGGGGCATAGCTGTCACGCGCATATTCCGGCGGAGGTGAGCTGCCCGCGCTGCGCCAGCACCGACACCTCGCTTATCAGTGAATTTGGTTCGACGGCCTGCAAAGCGCTCTACCGCTGCAACACCTGCCGCGAGCCCTTCGACTATTTCAAATGTATTTGAGGCTGCCATGACAACGTTTCATTCATTAACAGTGGCAAAAGTGGAACCCGAAACCCGCGACGCGGTGACGATTACCTTCGCCGTGCCAAACGATTTGCAGGACGCCTACCGCTTCCGTCCCGGCCAGCACCTGACGTTAAAAACGAAGCTGGGCGGGGAAGAGCTGCGCCGCTGCTACTCCATCTGCCGGAGTACCGCCCCGGGCGAAATCAGCGTGGCGGTCAAAGCCATCGACGGCGGGCGTTTTTCCCGCTATGCCCGGGATGAGATCAAATCGGGTATGGCCCTGGAGGTGATGGTTCCTCAGGGGCAGTTTGGCTACCAGCCGCGGGCCGAACGCGAAGGCCACTACCTGGCCATTGCGGCAGGCTCCGGGATCACCCCGATGCTGGCGATTATCTCCGCGACGCTGGCGATCGAACCGAACAGCCAGTTCACCCTGATCTACGGCAACCGCAGCAGCCAGAGCATGATGTTCCGCCAGGCGCTGGCGGACCTGAAGGACAAATACACGCAGCGGCTGCAGCTGGTCTCCATCTTCAGCCAGGAGCGGCTGGACAGCGATCTGCTTTACGGCCGCATCGACGGGGAAAAGCTGCAGGCGCTGGCGAAAACCCTGATTAACTTCCGCCAGTACGACGAGGCGTTTATCTGCGGCCCGTCGGCGATGATGGACGACGCCGAAGCGACGCTGAAGGCGCTGGGGATGCCGGACAAATCCATTCATCTTGAGCGCTTTAACACCCCAGGAACCACCGCTAAACGCGCGGTGCACGTCCAGGCGGAAGGACAGAAAGTGACCGTGCGCCAGGACGGACGCGACCGCGAAATCACCCTGACGGCGGAGGATGAAAGCATCCTGGATGCCGCCCTGCGTCAGGGGGCAGATCTCCCGTATGCCTGCAAGGGCGGCGTGTGCGCCACCTGTAAATGCAAGGTGCTGCGCGGGAAGGTGGACATGGCGACCAACTACAGCCTGGAGCCGGACGAGCTGGCCGCCGGATACGTGCTGAGCTGCCAGTCGCTGCCGTTAACCGCCGACGTGATTGTCGACTTCGACGCGAAGGGGATGGCATGAGCGAACTGATTGTTACCCGTCATGGCCGCGTGCTGCAGCTGACGCTCAACCGTCCGGCGGCGCGCAACGCCCTTAACAACGCGCTGTTGACGCAGATTGCCGAGCAGCTTGAGGCCGCCGCTGTGGATGCTGACGTCGCCGTCTGCGTGATTTACGGCAGCGAGCGCTGCTTTGCCGCCGGGGCCGATCTCAACGAAATGGCGGAGAAGGACCTGCCCGCCACCCTGAACGATATCCGCCCGCTGCTTTGGGCGCGGATTAACGCTTTTCCTAAACCGCTGATTGCCGCCGTGAACGGCTTCGCGCTGGGCGCAGGCTGCGAGCTGGCGCTGCTGTGCGACGCGATCGTTGCTGGCGATAACGCCCGCTTTGGCCTGCCGGAAATTACGCTGGGCATTATGCCCGGCGCGGGCGGCACCCAGCGTCTGATTCGCTGCGTCGGGAAATACCTTGCCAGCAAAATGGTGCTGACGGGCGAGAGTATTACCGCAGAGCAGGCGCTGAGCGCCGGGCTGGTCAGCGACGTTTTCCCGGCAGCGCTGACGCTGGAGTATGCCCTGAAGCAGGCGGCGCTGATGGCGCGCCACTCTCCGCTGGCGCTGCAGGCGGCGAAACAGGCGCTGCGCCAGTCTCAGGAGGTGCCGCTCCAGGCCGGTCTGGCCCAGGAGCGTCAGCTGTTTACGCTGCTTTCTGCCACCGAAGACCGCCGGGAAGGCATCGACGCCTTCTTACAAAAACGCACCCCCGACTTTAAAGGACGCTAATTGTGGAATGTATTCTCAGTCGTGTTGAGCAGGGCGTAATGACCATTACGCTGAACCGTCCGGAGCGTCTGAACAGCTTTAACGACGTGATGCACCAGCAGCTTGCCGAGTGCCTGAAACAGGCCGAGCGGGATGACACCGTTCGCTGTCTGCTGATCACCGGAGCCGGACGCGGCTTTTGCGCCGGTCAGGATCTGAACGACCGCAACGTCGACCCCAACGGCCCGGCGCCGGATCTGGGGATGTCCGTTGAAACCTTCTATAACCCGCTGGTGCGCCGCCTGGCAAAGCTGCCGAAACCGGTCATCTGTGCCGTTAACGGCGTGGCGGCCGGTGCGGGCGCCACGCTGGCGCTGGGATGTGACATGGTCATTGCCGCCCGTTCCGCCAACTTCGTGATGGCCTTCAGCAAGCTCGGTCTGGTGCCGGACTGCGGCGGCACCTGGCTGCTGCCGCGCGTGGCCGGACGCGCCCGCGCCATGGGGCTGGCGCTGCTCGGCGACAAACTCAGCGCCGAACAGGCGCAGGCGTGGGGGATGATCTGGCAGGTGGTGGATGACGAACAGCTCTCCGCTACGGCGCAGCAGATGGCGCTGCATTTTGCGTCTCAGCCGACCTTCGGGCTGGGGCTGATCAAGCAGGCCATCAATGCCGCGGAAACCAATACCCTGGACGCCCAGCTCGATCTGGAGCGCGACTATCAGCGCCTGGCCGGGCGCAGCGACGACTACCGCGAGGGCGTCAGCGCCTTCCTGGCGAAGCGCGCGCCGAACTTTACGGGGAAATAAGATGCTGAACATACGGACTGTCGCCGTGATTGGCAGCGGCACGATGGGCGCAGGGATTGCCGAAGTCGCCGCCAGCCACGGCCATCAGGTGCTGATCTACGACATCTCCAGCGATGCGATATCGCGCGCCATCGACGGGATCCGCCAGCGTCTGGCCTCCCGGGTGACGCGCGGAAAACTCTCCGCCGATGCCGGGAGCCAGATCCTCGCCCGGCTGCTTCCGGTCACGGATATCGAGGCGCTCGCCGCGGCCGATCTGGTCATAGAAGCGGCCTCCGAGCGTCTGGAGGTGAAAAAGGCGCTGTTTGCTCAGCTGGCTAAGATCTGCCCGCCGCAGACGGTGCTGACCAGCAATACCTCTTCCATCTCCGTTACGGCGATTGCGGCGGACATCCACCACCCGGAGCGGGTCGCAGGGCTGCACTTCTTTAACCCGGCGCCGGTAATGAAGCTGGTAGAGGTGGTCAGCGGGCTGGCGACCTCTCCGGAAGTGGCAGATGCGCTGTGCGAGCTGGCGCTGAACTGGGGCAAACAGCCCGTTCGCTGCCAGTCAACGCCGGGGTTCATCGTCAACCGCGTAGCCCGTCCGTTCTATTCCGAAGCCTGGCGCGCGCTGGAAGAGCAGGTCGCGCCGCCGGAGGTGATTGATGCCGCCCTGCGCGAAGGCGGCGGTTTCCCGATGGGGCCGCTGGAACTGACCGACATGATTGGTCAGGACGTGAATTTCGCGGTGACCTGCTCGGTGTTTAACGCCTTCTGGCAGGAGCGTCGTTTTCTGCCTTCGCTGGTGCAGCAGGAGCTGGTGCTGGCAGGAAGGCTGGGCAAAAAGAGCGGGAAGGGCGTCTACAACTGGCAGGGTGACAAACCCGATGTGCGGTGGGTGCCTGCCGTGAACGACAGCTACAGCCCGATGCGCGTGGAAAAGAGACGTGACGGTGTCACCGAAATTGATGATGTATATCTGATTGAAACGCAGGGGGAAACCGCTCAGGCGCTGGCGCTACGGCTCAACGGCGCGGTGGTGGTGGTGGACCGCATTGAGCGCGATGTGGCGGTGATTGCAGCTGCCGCCAGCAACCCGCACACCGCGACGCAAAAGGCCATCTGCTACCTGCAACAGCAGGGTAACCGGGTGGTGCAAATCGCCGATTATCCCGGCCTGCTGGTCTGGCGCACGCTGGCGATGATTGCCAACGAAGCGCTGGATGCCCTGCAAAAAGGGGTCGCCAGCGAGAAGGACATCGATACCGCCATGCGCCTGGGCGTTAACTACCCAAGCGGGCCGATCGCCTGGGGCGAGCGTCTGGGCTGGCAGCGCCTGCTGACGCTGCTGGAGAACCTGCAGCGTCATTACGGCGAAGAGCGCTATCGCCCCTGTTCACTGCTGCGCCAGCGCGCGCTTCTGGAGAGTAGCTATGAGTCATAACGCCTGGCATAACGCCCGCGCGATGTACGAACGGGACGCCTGCGCGCAGGCGATGGGGATGGACATTGTCGACATGGATGAAGGCTATGCGGTGGTGACCATGACCATCACTCCGCAGATGCTTAACGGCCACCAAACCTGCCACGGCGGGCAGCTGTTTTCCCTGGCGGACACCGCCTTTGCCTACGCCTGCAACAGCCAGGGGCTGGCGGCGGTCGCCTCCGGCTGCTCGATTGATTTTCTGCGTCCGGGCTTCGCCGGGGACACGCTCACCGCCACCGCGCGGGTGATGCATCAGGGCAAGCTGACCGGCGTGTACGACATTGAAATTCAGAATCAACAACAGAAAACCGTCGCCCTTTTTCGCGGGAAATCTCACCGCATCGGCGGCAGCGTGACAGGAGAGGCAGATGCGTAACGCATTTATTTGTGATGGCGTTCGAACCCCGGTGGGGCGCTACGGCGGCTCGCTTTCTGCGGTAAGAACCGACGATCTCGGTGCCGTGCCGCTGCGCGCGCTGCTGGCCCGCTACCCCCAGCTCGACCTTGAGCGGATCGACGACGTGATTTTCGGCTGCTCCAACCAGGCGGGGGAAGATAACCGCAACGTCGCGCGCATGTCGTCCCTGCTGGCCGGGCTGCCGCAGACGGTGTCCGGAACCACCATTAACCGCCTGTGCGGGTCGGGGCTGGACGCGATTGGTTTTGCGGCGCGCGCCATTAAGGCGGGCGATGGCGACCTGCTGATCGCGGGCGGCGTGGAGTCCATGTCCCGCGCGCCGTTTGTGATGGGCAAAGCCACCGCCGCGTTTCAGCGTCAGGCGGAAATCTTTGATACCACCATCGGCTGGCGATTTGTGAATCCGCTCATGCATCAGCAATTCGGAACTGACAGTATGCCGGAAACGGCAGAGAATGTAGCTGAATTGTTAAATATCAGCCGTGCCGATCAGGACGCGTTCGCGCTGCGCAGCCAGCAGCGTACCGCACAGGCGCAGCAGAACGGCATTCTGGCGCAGGAGATAGTGCCGGTGCAGGTGCCGGGCAAAAAAGGGGCGGTCACCGAGTTCAGCGTGGATGAACACCCGCGCGCGGACACCACGCTCGAGCAGCTTGCCGGTCTGAAAACGCCGTTCCGTAAGAACGGGGTGGTTACGGCGGGAAATGCCTCCGGCGTCAACGACGGCGCGGCGGCGCTGATCGTCGCCAGCGAGAAGATGGCGCTGGCGCAGGGGCTAGTCCCGCGCACGCGGATCGTGGCGATGGCGACGGCAGGCGTGGAGCCACGTCTGATGGGGCTCGGCCCGGTACCCGCCACCCGCAAGGTGCTGGAGCGCGCCGGACTCAGTATTAACGATATGGACGTGATTGAGCTTAACGAAGCGTTCGCCTCGCAGGCGCTGGGCGTGCTGCGTCAGCTGGGCCTGCCGGATGACGCCGCGCACGTCAACCCGAACGGTGGCGCGATTGCGCTGGGCCACCCGCTGGGCATGAGCGGGGCCAGACTGGCGCTGGCCGCGAGTAACGAACTGCACCGACGCGGCGGGCGCTACGCGCTGTGTACGATGTGCATCGGTGTGGGTCAGGGCATTGCCATGATCCTTGAGCGTGTTTGAGCATAAAAACAATGTGAGTACCCTACAATGACAAATACAACAAAGCTTGATCCGATTGAAACGGCCTCCCTTGACGAGCTACAGGCGCTGCAGACCGCGCGTCTGAAATGGACGCTGCATCACGCCTACAACAACGTGCCGATGTACAAACGCAAGTTTGACGCCGCGGGCGTTCACCCTGACGATTTCAACGAGCTGGCGGATATCCGCAAATTCCCGTGCACCACCAAGCAGGACCTGCGGGATAACTATCCGTTCGATACCTTTGCCGTGCCGATGGAGCAGGTGGTGCGCATTCACGCGTCATCCGGCACCACCGGCAAACCGACCGTTGTCGGCTACACGCAGGGCGACATCGACAACTGGGCCAATCTGGTGGCCCGCTCCCTGCGCGCCGCGGGCGGCAGCGCGAAGGACAAAATACACGTGGCGTATGGCTATGGCCTGTTTACCGGCGGGCTGGGGGCGCACTACGGCGCCGAGCGTTTAGGCGCGACGGTGATCCCGATGTCCGGCGGCCAGACGGAGAAACAGGCGCAGTTGATCCGTGATTTCCAGCCGGACATGATCATGGTGACGCCGTCCTACTGCCTCAACCTGATTGAGGAGCTGGAGCGCCAGATGGGCGGCGATGCCAGCGGCTGTTCCCTGCGCGTGGGCGTCTTCGGCGCCGAGCCGTGGACGCAGGCCATGCGTCGCGAAATCGAAAAACGCTTAGGCATTACGGCGCTGGACATTTATGGCCTTTCCGAGGTGATGGGGCCGGGCGTGGCGATGGAGTGCATCGAAACCGTCGACGGCCCGACCATCTGGGAAGATCACTTCTACCCGGAGATCGTCAACCCGAACGACGGCACGCCGCTGGATGACGGTCAGCAGGGCGAGCTGCTGTTCACCACGCTGACCAAAGAGGCGCTGCCGGTGATCCGCTACCGCACCCGCGACCTGACGCGCCTGCTCCCCGCCACCGCGCGCAGCATGCGTCGTATGGACCGGATCAGCGGCCGCAGCGACGATATGCTGATCATCCGCGGCGTCAACGTCTTCCCGTCGCAGCTGGAAGAGGAGATCGTGAAGTTCGAGCACCTTTCTCCGCACTACCAGCTGGAGGTGAACCGTCGCGGGCATCTTGATTCACTTTCCGTGAAGGTGGAGCTGAAAGAGAGTAGCCTCACGCTGACGCACGAGCAGCGCTGTCAGGTGTGCCACCAGCTGCGCCACCGCATTAAATCAATGGTGGGGATCTCCACCGACGTGACGATCGTGAACTGCGGCAGCATTCCACGCTCAGAGGGCAAAGCCTGCCGGGTGTTTGATTTACGTAAAGTGGCGGCCAACGGTTAAAACACCTTACCCCTCATCCTAACCTTCTCCCCAGAGGGGAGAAGGGACTGCTCGGTACGGTCTATTCCCTCTCCCCTCTGGGGAGAGGCTCAGGGTGAGGGGGAAACCCCAGAATCCTATGCTATGATTCATCCAGGACAAAAATAACAACAGAATGAATCACATGAATAAACTCGACGCCTTTATCCAGCACGCGGTCAGCTCCGTTCCCGTCAGCGGGACCTCGCTTATCTCCTCGTTATACGGTGACGCGCTTTCCCATCGCGGCGGTGAGATTTGGCTCGGCAGCCTGGCCGCCCTGCTGGAAGGCATGGGGTTTGGCGAGCGCTTCGTGCGCACCGCGCTGTTTCGCCTCAACAAAGAGGGCTGGCTGGACGTTTCCCGCATCGGGCGTCGCAGCTTTTACCGCCTGAGCGATAAAGGGCTGCGCCTGACGCGTCGCGCGGAGAATAAGATCTACCGTGCTGAACTGCCCGCCTGGGACGGCAAATGGTTATTGCTGCTTTCCGAAGGGCTGGACAAAAATACCCTTGCCGACGTCAAAAAACAGCTGATCTGGCAGGGGTTTGGCACGCTGGCGCCGAGCCTGATGGCCTCGCCGTCGCAGCATCTGGCGGACGTGCAGTCCCTGCTTCACGATGCCGGCGTGGCGGAAAACGTGATTTTCTTTGAAGCCCACTCGCCGCTGGCGCTCTCCCGCGCCGCGCTGCGTTCGCGGGTAGAAGAGTGCTGGCAGTTAACCGAACAAAACGCGATGTACGAGTCGTTTATCAATTCGTTCCGCCCGCTGCTGCCGCTGCTGAAAGAGGCCTCGGCGGAGGAGCTGACGCCGGAACGCTGTTTCCAGATCCAGCTGCTGCTGATTCATTTTTATCGTCGCGTGGTGCTGAAAGACCCGCTGCTGCCGGAAGAGTTGCTGCCCGCGCACTGGGCGGGGCAAAGCGCCCGACAGCTCTGCATTAATATCTATCAGCGTGTCGCGCCGGGGGCGCTGGCGTTTGTCAGCGAAAAAGGCGAAACCTCGGTTGGGGAATTGCCCGTGCCCGGCACGCTTTACTATCAACGTTTCGGTGGTCTGAATACTGCGTAAGGAGAGGGTATGCCTGTTTATCAAATTGACGGTCTGACGCCGGTCGTGCCTGACGAGAGCTATGTTCACCCAACGGCGGTGCTGATTGGGGACGTGATTCTGGGCAAAGGCGTTTATGTTGGCCCTAACGCCAGCCTGCGCGGTGATTTTGGCCGTATCGTGGTGAAAGACGGTGCCAACATTCAGGATAACTGCGTGATGCACGGCTTCCCTGAGCAGGACACGGTGGTGGAAGAGGACGGGCATATCGGCCACAGCGCCATTCTCCACGGCTGCGTGATCCGCCGCAATGCGCTGGTGGGCATGAACGCGGTGGTGATGGACGGCGCGGTCATCGGTGAAAACAGCATCGTCGGCGCGGCGGCGTTCGTGAAGGCGAAAGCGGAGATGCCCGCCAACCATTTGATTATCGGCAGCCCGGCCAAAGCGATTCGCGAACTCAGCGAGCAGGAGCTGGCATGGAAGCAGCAGGGCACGCGGGAGTATCAGGTGCTGGTGGAGCGCTGCAAGCTGACAATGCACCAGGTGGAACCGCTGCGCGAGGCTGAGCCTGACCGGAAACGGCTGGCGTTTGACGAGAATTTAAGGCCGAAGTCGGCGGTGTAGGACTGGAAGTTCTCGCCACAGCACTAACGGGAAGATGTTACCCGCCTCATCGTGCTATTAATCCTCCGATACAGACTCATCACGACAAAGGACGCAGAGTTATGCTGAGAGGTAAACGCGCTGTTATCACGGGTGGTGGCGGAGGATTTGGTCAGGCGCTGTGCGTCTGGCTGGCACGAGAGGGCGTAGAAGTGGATTTTAGCGCCCGTCGGGCGGTGGATATTCAAAAAACCTGCAGCCTCATCGCAGCTGAAGGTGGTGAGGCGAAAGGGTATCTCTGTGATTTAGCCCTGCCGGAATCCATTTCTGAGTTTGTTTCGCAGGTTTTAGATTCAGACAGGCCAATCGATATTTTAATTCTGAATGCTGCTCAGTGGTTGTCCGGGACAATAGACCAACAATCGAGCATTGAAATCGTCAATACCGTCAGTTCAGGCCTGACGGGTTCAATCCTGCTCACCCAGGCAATACTTCCGGGTTTAAGACGCTCAGAGAGTGCAGACATCATTGCGGTTATATCTGCGTGCGGTATTCCGAACTTTACAGATTCGATTGCCCATCCCGCTTTTTTTGCCAGCAAACATGGAATGAGCGGCTTTATCACCAAACTGTCAAAAGAATTGTCCCTTGAAAATATAAGGGTAACCGGCATGTATCCACCTGATTTTGAACTTACCGGGATAGATGCGCTTGTCGACGATCGATCACGAATGGGGGAGCGCTTAATGAATGGACGGTCGGTCTGGGAAACGATGCGTTTTGTGCTGACTCAGCCACGTAGCTGCCATATTGGTACCGTCTACTTTCAGGGACCCACTCGCGAAGATCTGGAATGTCAGTCCTGAACCTCTTATTTTTGTATCCACCTCTTGATTTAGCAGAACAGGGACCACAGAGATGACGCGCTTTTACCAATTTACCGCTACCCGCCTTGATGGCCGACCGATCTCAATGGCCGACTATGCGGGTAAGGTAGTTCTGGTCGTTAATACCGCCAGCCAGTGCGGCTTCACGCCTCAGTACGCTGGGCTTGAAGCGCTATACAAGAAATACGCCGATCGAGGGTTAGTGGTGCTTGGCTTCCCCTGCAACCAGTTCGGTAAACAGGAACCCGGCGGCGCCGACGAAATCGCGAAAACCTGTTACATCAACTACGGCGTGAGTTTCCCTATGTTCGAGAAAGTCGAGGTTAACGGTAGCGCAGCGCACCCGCTGTTTCGTTATCTGAAAAACGAATTGCCCGGCGTACTGGGCGGGCGGATCAAGTGGAACTTTACTAAGTTCCTGATTGGCCGCGACGGTAAACCTCTCAAGCGTTTTGCTCCAATGACGACGCCAGAAAAAATAGACCCTGCAATTCATGCGGCACTGGAAATGTAAGGTTTCTGATAGCCGAACCTTTCTCCTTTAGAGCCGGTCGAAATACTCACACCGGAGAGAAGATAACGTCCGCTCTGTGTGCCTGACGGACTAAACGCTGTTTTTACCGCGTTGTGCCGGGAGCGGACGTTACGAGCTTTAAATTATAACGCTATTTTTTCGACAAGAAAAATGTTTCCTGGATTCGTTGGTTATTATCCTTCACTATTTTGTCTGATGCTTCTAATACGGATTTTAATACTGGAGTCTCTTTACCAAATTTTATGGACTGGGTATCTATTGTGAGATTGTACATCGGAATATTTTCAGCACGATATACATTGTGGATCTTCAGTGTAAGTGTTGCAGGGACTTTTAAAGAAAGTTTGTCGCTAGTTGTTTTTTTATCATCGGATTTGTCTTTATTATAATCATCAATAATTGACTGAATCTCTCTCTTAATGCCGTCTTGATAAGAACCGACAGATAAATCAGTAAGCTTGAAGAGGGTTGAGTTATCACTGTCTGTTTTTAATTCAACATCAATAAATGCATTTTCACTATAAACTTTTCCTAATGATACATGACCGTTATCATTACTTAAAATGTTCTGTTTCTTAAACTCCAGATTTCCTGATAACATCGCAGATGATAACAACACTGACGCGCCAATGATTACACTTGATATGATGATTTTCATTTTTTTATCCTTGATAACTTAAATTCATTTTTTTGGGCGTGACGTTGTGCGTGAACCAGACTCACCAATACCTAACGCCATGTCCGTAATTGATTGTTTTTTGATCTAAAAATTTCGCTAAGAAATCCCTATCCCTCTTTTGACACGTGGTATTTGAGAAAACATATCACTCCTTTGTTTGTTAGCATTTTGGAACCATATTACAATCTATTATTTTGAGTTAACACTGTTATTTTTTGTAACGCGTCAGCTAAAGGAAATGAAGATGCCAGTAGTGCGGTAAAGAGACAATTATTGTACTTCCAGAATTTGTCGCAACACCTGGAGTTGGATGGCAGGCGTCCTGGGAGTGTCCCTGGCAAGGCATTCGCTCAACGCAACGAAAAAGGCCCCATCAGGGGCCTGGTCTGCTTTAACTATGGACTGCGTTTCGCCTGAATCAGAAGCGGTATTGCAGACCCGCTGTAATCGTATAGTTATGGTTAGAAATACCTGCCGCATCCCCACCAATAGAGCCGGAGTCACCCGTATTGGTATCAATAATCTGCGTACCGCCTTTACCTTCTTCATAACTGCTATAGGTAAATTCAGCAAAAACTTTGGCGTGCGGAGTGACGTAATACCCGGCATCAACAGACGCACCATAATAGCGGGAGTCCGTTGTCTTCTCGCGGAAAGTCAGATCGCGCATGTAGTGTTCGTCGTTATCATGTGCACGCACCCAGTCACTGAATTTGAACAGGGCATTAAATTCAAAGTCATTAAAGCGGTACTGCCCTGCAAGGCCGATGTATGGCATAGAGAAACGCTGGCTATAACCAATACCGCGTTCGCCTGCCGGGAAGTTCCCCTGATAGGCGCCGTTATCATAATTATAAGTACCCCCGGTCGCCGTCCAGCTGAAGCGTGTTTCCTGATAACCTGCGGTTACGCCCGCTTTATAATTATCGCCCTGGAAGATCCACCCTTTTAGGTTGAGATCGTATTCATTGGCGTAGTTAACGTTAGTGGCAGGATGGCTTGAATGGTCTGTCCAGGAGGATTGTTTGGCGTTCATCCAGTCATAGTCATCCATATGACCTGAGCCTGATGCCAGAGATGTCCAGCCTCGAGCGTTCAGTGTCAAGAAGGCGTATGCATCCCAGGAAATATCGCCTTTCAAAATAGCGACATTTTTTATTTTCCAGTCCAGCTGGCTAACTTTTCTTCCTGTGACTTCGTCATAAACCATCTCGTGGGATTTTCCGCTCAGCATCCCGGCAGATGCTGAAACCGTGAAGCTTTCCGGTGAGAAATCCGGTGTGGCTTGTAAGGAACCTGCATATACTGCCCCTGAAAACGCGGCCATCATCATTCCCGCAACAATATTTCTTGTCATTTTTATTTCCCTAAAACAAATTAATCAATGAGTTGCAGGGGAATATTAAAAGTCATACAAATAAGAATCAACTGCCAGTTTTGGTAATTTTTTATAATTTGACGTAAGGAGCAATATTTAACTTTGGGCCGCCTGAAGGAGGCGACCGCTAATATTTACATGACTACTGGCTTGATGCTAAACAACGGTCGTTTGCGGATAAAACGTTGTTATTCACTGTAACCGGCGCCACAAACACATTCCGTTTACCCGCGCAGCCACGGTGTGATCGTCAATCCGGTCAGCAGTCCCTCCGGACTGAGCAGGCGAGTAACGGTCTGGCCCCACGGTTCGGTGCGGTTGGCCACCAGCAGGCGATAGCCTTTTTCACTCAGATTGCGGGTTGCCGAGTCCAGATCCTGAACCTCGTACTCAACCCATCCCTGCGGTATCGGGTACTCAGTGGGCCACTGTTCTTCTCCAAAGCAGGACGCAGCCGCCTGTGCGAGCGGCCAGATGGCGAAATGCTTCACGCCTGCCAGCTGGCCCTCTTCAGTGAGCAGGTAATCGGTATTCCCCTCCATCGGCTTCAGCGGAAGGCCGAGTGTCTGGACATAAAACGCGGTGCTGGTCTCCGTATCCCGCGAAATGGGCCCGAACCCGGCGACGAACAAGACATCAATTTCTGGTAACGTCTGCGACATATCCACTCCTGAATGAGGTGAGATTCACCCTGAATTTATCTTACGACCGACTGAAATACGACTCTCAATTCTGGTCTCGCATTCACCGTGCCTGCACGTCCACGACGGGTTTAAAATTCAGCGCGATGACGATCAGCAGCACGACTCCTGCACTCATGATCAGCCATGCGGTGGTCAGCGAGACCGAACTGTCGCGAACGATCCCCGCAATTAACGGCATAAGCGCGGCGAGCATGTACCCACCTCCCTGAACTTTAGACAGTAACTTCCCGGCCTGCGCGGGCGTTCGCGCATGATCGAAGGTGACGATGAGCGACAGCGGGAAGAGGGCGCCGATCCCGGTCCCGAGCAGCAGCGTGGATAATACCGGCGTCGTACCCGGCGAAAAGACCAGACACAGTAATCCCGCCAGCAGCAGCAACAGTACGGCGATCAGCGGCACGCGACGGTCGGGGAATTTACCGATCAGCGCGGAGACGACAAACCCGGCGACAACCTCGGTTAACGTCAGCCAGGCCAGCATGAAGCCGCTGCTGCGGGCGGACCATCCCGCCTGAATATAGAGCGGGGGCAGCCAGGCTAACACCAGCGTATAGGCTCCCGTTCCCACCCCGAAAAAGATCAACAGTAGGGCTGTACGTGAGGAGGGGAACGTAACGTCTTCGCGTGCCGTTTTTTCACCTTGTGGATGCTTAACCAGGGTTAACCACAGTATCAGCGCCAGCAGCGCTAACACCCCGGCCATTGCCAGCGCGGGCTTCAGCGTGAGCCATGAAAACAACGGCTCGGCGCTGGCGGCGGCGACTGCCGCGCCGGCCATAATGCCCGTGCTGAAGAGCGACATTACCGTGCTGGCCGTTTGCGTATATTCCTTTTTTATCAGGGCAGGCATTAACGCCTGGATCGTACCTATGCTGGCCCCGCCCAGTAACGCGGTGCCCATAAGACTCTCCGGTGAGGCGCTAAAACCGCGTAATAAACAGGCCACAAGCAGGATGAAGAGCCCGAACATAATTCCCCGTACGGCACCGACTTTGGCTAAAAGCCAGGGGCCGCATAAGGCGGCCAGTCCCATCATCGCGACCGGCAGGGTGGTCAGGAGGCTGAATTGCGTAGCGGTTAGCCCCGCTTCGCGCTGCAGCACGGAAAACAGCGGTCCGACAGAAGCCAGAACAGGGCGCAGGTTCAGCCCGACGATAAAAGCGATAACGGCGAAGAGTAAAGGCGACGTGCGTTTCAACATGGAGTCCTTTTCGGTTGTGAATGGCCCGGGCAAATTGCCACGAGCATTTATCTTAACGTTAAGATAAAATCTGTTTTTGCGTAAGATCTACCGCACAACAGGATAAATACCCACGCCACCAGGGGTGAAAATGAAAGACCATGTAGACTTCGTTGTCGACCAGTGGAGCCGTGCCATGCCGGAGCTGGACGCCTCGTCGATGAAAATTTTTGGCCGGATGCTCAGGCTGATGAAGCATCTGGGAAAAGAGCGGGCGCAGGCCATGGCGCAGTTTGGCTTTCGCGAGGGCGAGTTTGACGTGCTCGCCACGCTGCGCCGCGCCGGTAAGCCGTACTGTCTTTCCCCCACGCAGCTGTATAAATCGCTGTTGATCACCTCAGGGGCGATGACGAACCGGCTCAGCCATCTCGAACAGCAAGGGCTTATCAGGCGAATTGCCGATCCGGATGATAAGCGCAGCACCCTCGTAAGCCTGACCGCGCACGGGCAGGATCGTATCGAACAGGCGCTGATCGTGCATACGCAAACGCAAAATGCGCTGCTGAGCAGCTTGTCTGACGCGCAGCGCGCGCAGCTTGAATCCCTGCTCAGGGAGCTGCTGTTGACGTTCCCGCCCGAGAGCCTGGGCGACAAGTCATCGAGTGCCGATAATACAAACACTGAATAGTTAAACCTCACAGAAAGGGAACGTATGTCTTTACCGCCACTGTATGCGCTTCGCGCTTTTGAAGTTGCCGCGCGGCTGAACTCCTTCAGCAAAGCGGCTGAAGCACTGAATATCACGCCGGGCGCGGTCAGCAGGCATATCCGGACGCTTGAAATGTGGTTCGACTGTGAGCTCTTTAAACGTCAGGGGCCAAGAGTGGAGGTCAGCGATGCCGGGCGCGTTCTGGCCGGACATTTGAGCGAAAGTTTCACCAGCATCGAGTGGGCCTGTCGCGCATTCAAAAGTGAAAACCACCTTCTGCGCCTCAAGGCCCCCAGCTCCCTGACGATGCGGTGGCTTCTTGACGTTCTGAAAATCTTTCGTGAAAACCATGCAAAACCTCAGGTTGAGATAGCCAGCGTCTGGATGGACGTTGATTCCGTTGACTTCAGCCGTGAGCCCTACGATTGTGCGATCCTGCTCGGTAATGGCTATTTCGGCGAATCAACAGAGAGCAGGCTGCTTTTCAGCGAATGGCTCATTCCCGTTTGTACCCCGTCTTTGCTTGATTCTGCCCGGCATCAGCTTGCCCAGTGCGATCTTATTCATCCCTCGCCGGACAGACGGGACTGGAAGCGCTGGCTGAAAAGAACGGGATTATTCCCCGGGCTCGACGTGAGCCGAGGGATAGTGTTCGACACCCTGGAACAGGGAAGCCGTGCCGCCATGAACGGACATGGTGTTGCTATGGCCGATCTTCGTCTTACGCGTGAAGCGCTTGAGAGTGGGCTTCTCGCACTGCCTTTCCGGGAAGCTATCGCAACCGGCGAAGGCTACTATCTTGTCTGGCCAAAAAATTCGCTCAGAAGAGAGAGTATCCAACGCCTGATGGCCTGGCTTCATCTCCATACGCCGGTTTTTCCCTCTCTGGATATTGTTTGTCTCGATGAAGATAAGAAACATTTTTAATAAATATAAATGCTGGATATTCCGTCCGGAATATCCAGCATGATGAATGATTTTATGCGTAGGGTATATTCGCCATCTGTTTATATCTTTCTGGCAGGGCGCTGTTCAGGTTAAGTAATTTATCCAGAATATAAAGCGCAGGCGTCCCCTTTGCGCGTTCAGCAGCGATCAGCGCAGCGCGTAACAGATTGGCAGCCGACGTCATTTCACGGAAATACTCCTCAGATTCACGCGTCTGAACTTCGCCTGACGTGGCGTAACGCACCTTTGGCCACTCCGCAAAGTCAAGCAGCGGAAGGATCCCGTCCTCTTTTGGTAAATGCGCCGAGAGCAACTCTTCGGCGTTACCCGGATTGCTTTGGGCGAAAGAGAGGAGGTGCAGGCGATGGATGAAAGGTGAAAGCGCCTCTGAGCTTTCCTTTTCGGCTGAAAGTAACGCTATCAACTCATGCACATTTGCATGGGCGCTAAATTTATGAGGCGAGATAATATTCATTACAGGGAATAAAACATCGAGTGTCATAGGTGCTCCATACAGGATTGGTATTATTTATTTTTTCTATTCCAGGGATGAATGGATGGTATTTCAGCGGGGGCGCTTTTGAAAAACGATAAATAGTGGGAATTAATGTGAGTTTTACTCAATGTCGGATGATGATCCATTAGCCTTCACGCGACCTCATGGGTACGCATGAAGAATCAACTTCATTCATTAACTTATTGTTAATTATGAAGAAAGAAGAGGTTTTGTTTGCATTGCTTTTATACTGTTTACGGCGTAGCAGTTAAGTATGTATTGCAATGTGTATTCCAGAATGAGTTTTTATGTCGGGTGAGAACAAGTTAAGCGACAAGGCGCTCCCGTATGGATGTCGTTAGGCAAGTATCCTGATATGCAACTTAAACATGCCCGGGAGAAAAAGGACGAGTGTTGGGAATGGCTATCACAAGTAATTGATTCACGAATAGAGAATAACCAACTAAAGAAAAATGCCCAAAGTAGTAAAATGTTGTTTGTTTGAAATAAATCTCATGAGGTGATCAAGAAATCCCTCATGAGATTTTTTAGCCAACCTAGTTGTTTTACTTTACATTGTTTTTATCATTATCTTTGATTGAATTTTTTTCTTTACTTTCGTCAGGCAATACTCTGTCTAATATTTCTTTATTTATCTGCATAGATGCTGTAATTAAGTTGTTGATGCTTTTAGTTTCCTCTCGGTGGGATTTTTTATCATTCGAGTTCAGCGGGGAGTTGAGAATGTTTTTTAAAATATGATCCATAAATTCAGAAACCTTTTCTGATTTATTATTGCCGATCTCTTGTTTAAAAGATATTAATGTTTCAGAAAGCAATTTTTTATGTGCATAATCTTCGCTGATATTATTTTGTTTGACGTATTGAATCGCGCTAAAAGCAAAAAAACCGATCATAATTGGAATCATTGACAGCCTAGCGATGAATAACATCATTAAATGCGAACCTTGACCTATTCCTGTTGTGTCCGCAACTTTATTCATTTCATAAAGTATATATATTACAAAGATAATACAACCAAGAGCGGAGATTATCGACGTGGTAGCCCAAAATGAACTATTAGACTTTGCAAGTTCGTAAGCTGTTTTAAAATGCCTTGATAGTCGATAAGTACCAGCGAGATTCATAGCTGCTTTAGCATTATCTATAAGTTCTTTAGCAGCTTGTTTTTGAGATGTAATTGTTTCATTTAATTTGTTTATCTCATCTGTTTTTTTAATGATGTGTTTTACTTCTTCTTTTGACTCTTCTGTGAAATGGGATAGTTCATTTTGTAATTTTTTAGATTTTTCGTAAAGATCGTCAAGTGTGATTTTTGCAGTGTTTAATGCGTCGTGAATACTTTCAATATTGCTGTAAGTGCTACTGCTTTTTACTAGTAACTGATTTAGGTCATGACCTTTTTTGCTCGCTACACTTTGCTCTTTTTTAAGTTCATTGACCAAGTTAATAATTGTTTCATGAGTCTCTGTACTATTTGAGTAAATATCTTGAGCTTTTGAAAGGTTTATTTCAACATCATTCTTCAGCTTGAGTATCTTTGTAAGTTCTTCTTTAACTTTATTTTCGAAAGTTACAGCGATTCTTTCGTTTTGATCTGTTTCTTTAATTAGTTGAGCTATTCTGACGTACTTGATAAGGCTTTCGGAAAGGCTTTCTATCCTTTCATGAGCAGTGTCGTCAAATATAGATGATTGGATTATTGAAAGGTAGTTTCCAATGGTTATTATTATCTCATTGAGATCGCTCTTCTCTTCTGAAGTATAAAGCTCAGGATAATGAACAAAACTATACTTGTTAATTGTTGAAATTTGAGTTCTAAGTTTTTCAAGTGTGTTCGCACGGTTAGAACTTTCAAGTTGCAAAAATGGGTCACTCTTTACCGATCTCAATTGGCTTATTGCAGAGCTCAGTATCGAAAAACTTGTAGAAACTACAGTTTTGAAATCGTTAACGTTCATAATATGCCTGCTCAGACAGTGTATATAGCTTTGTGTATTGCATTGGATTTATATCAGCTAGATTCTGATGAAAAAACTCAGATGAATCAATATATTTTTATCAAGAACTTGCATGATGATCCTTCACACTATACTTCAGCCCAGAAACATAACGTGTGGCATGAGGATGGTATGGCTGGCAAAAACTTGTCCAAGATGGGCGCGGCAAAAGTCCTTCTGATTGTGGATCACCATGGTAATCAGGTAATAGAAAAATACCCTGTTAGTGAGGTTGAATACGGCTTTTATGAACATGCGGCGGAACCACTCAGTGGCGTTGTCGAATCCCCACGACTTTTTAACGCCGATCCACACCGACGCAGCCTGACGCTTGAATACGTTCCTCATAAGATCTCACAGGATGAGGTTGCGGGAAACGACATACTGAAACGACTTTCACGTTTACACGATTATCCTGCCGACCCTGCATGGATTTATCACACCCATACCTGGTCTGAGTCAGCGCTAGAAAAATCTCTGTCTCTTCTGGAATTGCCCGTCCGGGCTGAGCGGCAGATGCGGTGTTTTCAGCAAGGGAGTAGCGTTTTGTTTAGTCAGGAATGTTTAATTTCTGGTGATACCAATGCGGGTAACTGGGGCAGAAGAGAAAACGGCGATACGATACTTTTCGACTGGGAAAGGTTCGGTACTGGCAGCCCGGCTATTGACCTTGCTCCGCTGGTAAAAGGGATGGGCTCAAAACAAAGCCTTTTGCAACTTGCCGAGCGCTACCGTGTTTTTGCCACGCATTCGGTCGCAGGCAGATTAGCCAGAGAAATCGCTCTTGCTAAAGCATGGATTGTCACTGAAGTCGTGTTACTACTGCACGAAAGGAAAAAAAGTGATTATAAGCTCTACCTGAGCTGGTACAGAGAACATCTCCCCGGCTGGCTGGATGAGTCCATCTCACTGCTTTGAGCACGTCGTAACAGAGCCTGCGAAACCGATGCAGCGATTTGTTTCACAAATGCCATCGCTCATCGACCGTTCAGAATGGTATAACGTCTTGCGGCAATCGGGTTGCCGCCCGCTGACTCCATTCACAAAGGTGTATATGAAACAAATTACGTTCAGTGACCTGCAGCAACAAAGCGAGCAGGCTGCCAATTCTCCTCGCTTACGCGCGCATCGCAATTTACATCCTGAGCTGAGCGACCCGGTGCAGCGCCTGGCCATCGCGATGGAGCCTGGCACCTATGTCCGCCCCCATCGCCACCCACACACGTTTGAACTGCTGACCGCTCTGAGCGGTCGCTTTCTGGTGCTGAATTTTGACGATAACGGTAACGTGACCCAGCGCGTGGTGTTAGGTGAAGAGTGCAAAGTGCTGGAGATGGATGCCGGGACCTGGCATGCCGTGCTGTCGCTGGATAAAGGCGGCGTCATTTTTGAGGTAAAACACGGCGGCTATCAGCCTGTCCCTGAGCACGATACCGCCCGATGGTCACCGGCTGAGAACGCGCCCGGTTGCGCGGAGCTGATGAAATGGTACGCCCAGGCGCAGGTGGGTGACGGTGGTTTTACTCTGTAATTGTGTTCTTATGTACCCGGCGCGCGGAAAGGCGCGCCGGGAAAGAGAGACGATCCCGCCAACTCAACTGAACGTATTAAAATGCCAGTCGCCGGCAGTCGACAGCGTCACGAACGGGCCGGCCAGCGTGCTGTTGTGATGCGCAATGATGTCACTGGCGGATAAATGTGCATTATCCATAGTGGTATGCGCATCTGAAATCAATACCGTCCTGAAACCCAGCTCCGGCGCGGCCCGGCAGGTGGTGTCGACACAAAATTCTGTTTTCATCCCGGCAATGACCAGCTGTTTGATGCCTCTCTGATTAAGTTCACGCAGCAATTCGGTATCCCGAAAACAGCTGGGATAGCGCTTGGTGAAAACAATATCCTGCTCCTTTACGTCCAGCTCGGGTATCAGTTGCGTTAACGGCCCCTTCTCTGAGAAGGGGGAGTCGTCTGGCCCGATATGGCGGGCAAAAAAGACGGATACCTGCGCGTGCCGCGCGTTGGATATTAACATACGGATATTTGCCAGAACGACTTCGGCAGACCAAGGGGAAACCGGACCCCGGAAGAGGCCCTGCTGCATGTCGATAATTAAGAGCGCATTGTCAGATGAAACCATTTTCTTTCTCCATTCCGAGGGTGGTGAACGGAGAGATATTTCCCCGTCCAGGCTGGCGGGGAGTGAGGTTCTGTTTGTCAGTCGTTCGCTACAGATACGCCCACGCCGCCGAAGGTGTCGGTGGTGGTGAGGGTGGCTGTTGACTGAACTGACTTAACCATGTAGTGACCTTTGTTTATTTCGCTGTTAGCGCAGCTATCGCATCCAGTTATAGCGCTGATGAGCGATTCTCTTCAATACACTAACATCAGTAGGTGCAACGTTAGCGTTGCGCCTGGTTATATGAAGTTCACTGGCTGATATTATTTAATATTGCCGAGGCCTTGCACGAACGCCTCAACCTGCTCAGGCGTCGCCGTGTCTGCCTGGTAAAGGACATCGAGCGTAACGTTCTTCAGCCCGCAGAAGCCAAACACACCTTCGATAATCTGCGTCTGAATCGCCGTCGAATAGCCGTGTTTGTCGAATCCACTGAGATCGCTGCCGCCGGTGGCAATCAGGCGGACGGGAACATCCCGTAAGTTGCCCACAATCCGGCCGTCGTCGGCTACCTTATACGCCCAGTTCAGGGTTAACACGCGATCGAACCAGCCTTTCAACAGCGCGGGAACCGACCACCAGTACACCGGGAAGACAAACACCAGCATATCCGCGCGCTCGACGCGCTGCTGCTCGCGCAAAATATCGTCGGGCAGGGCGCTCGGATCGCCGTGATACAACTCGAGATCGGCGCGGGTCATCGCCGCGTTAAACCCTTCAGCATGCAGATCGGCGATCTCAACCTGCGTACCTTGCTCGCGTAATTTCCCGGCAATATGGGCTGCCAGCGAATGGGATAACGAATTGTCGACAGGGTGAGCCGTCACGATCAGTGCGTTATTAATGGCATGTGTAGCAGACATAGCGACCTCGAATGGGTGAGAATTGACTTCTATATTACTATTGGTAACTTAGGTGTCAATCCGCCCCGAGCGATCATTTTGTGCTATTCACGTAGGTCTCCAGCACGCCGGTCATGGCGCCGCTGAGTGTATCTTCCGCCACGTTCCGGGCGAGCACGCCGTTACCTGCGGCAGTGCTGAGCGCGTCCGCCGCGCCGATGATTGCCGTCAGTACCGCTTCTCCCTGAACGCCTTTCAGCGCGACGAACGGGGAAAGCGCGGTCCGCAGACAGTCGGCACATTCGGCCACGCATGCCTCACGAAACGTCTGCAACGCGTGGGATCCGGAGAGCGCGGCAGCGATTGGCCCGGTTTCAGGCCCGGCACTTATGGCGCAGTCGATATAGGCGGCGCTGAAAAAGCGGATCGTCTTTTCCAGCGTTTTGCTGTCGACCGCCAGCGTCTCGCGGAATTTCGCCAGCTGCCGGTCGCTGTAATCCTGGTACAGCGCCATCAGCAGCCCTTCACGATCGCCGAAGTGGTCGTAGGGGATAGGCTTGGTCACGTTGGCCCGCTCGGCCAGGTAGCCAAGCGTCAGCGCCTCCGTGCCTTGCTGACGAACAATTCCGCGCGCAACCTCCAGCAGCTGCACGCGGCGGTCCTCTTTTCTTAAGCGCTTAACAACCATGCTTTCCTCAAAACTGTTATCTACTCATGGTAGTTTACACGCTTTCTGCGGTGCGCTGCACGCGTTGTTCCGCAGGGCGGATCCGGAACCAGATCGCATACAACGCGGGCAGGAAGACAAGGGTGACGATCGTCCCGCCCAGCGTTCCGCCGATCAGCGTGTAGGCCAGCGTGCCCCAGAACACTGAGTGCGTCAGGGGAATGAACGCCAGCACGGCGGCCATGGCGGTCAGCAGGACCGGGCGCGCGCGCTGGACCGTTGCTTCAATCACCGCCTGGAACGGCTCGAGCCCCTCCTTCTGGTTATGATCGATTTGCCCGATCAGGATCAGCGTATTGCGCATAAGAATCCCGGAAAGGGCGATCAAACCGACCAGCGCGTTGATGCCAAACGGCTGATTGAAAATCAACAGCACGGGCACCACGCCAATCAGCCCCAGCGGCGCGGTTAGGAACACCATTACCATCGCCGAGATTGAGCGCACCTGCAAAATGATGATCAGCAGCGTCAGGGCAATCATGATCGGGAACAGCGGCAACATGGCCTGCGTGGCTTTACCTGATTCCTCAATCGAACCCGCCATGTCGATACGGTATCCGGCCGGCAGCGCATCAACAATCGGCTGGAGCTGCTTCATGATGGCGACCGACACATCCGGTGGCTGAAGATGGTTAGCGATATCGCCCCGAACGGTTATCGTCGGCGTGCGATCGCGACGACGCAGGATCGGATCTTCCATGCCGACCTCAATCTTGCCGATTTGAGACAGCGGAACGCGCTGTCCCGCATTGCCGACAAGCGTGAAACCCTCGATTTTTTCCGGGTCAAGACGGATATCGCCCGCCGCGCGGCCAATCACCTCTACCGAGCGAATATCTTCCCGCACGGAGGTGACGGGCACGCCAGAGAGCAGGAACTGAAGCTGCTCGGCAACGGCACTGGAGGTTAATCCGGTCGCCTGCAGGCGGTTTTGATCGAGGGTGAAATGCAGGACGGGAACGCGTGACCCCCAGTCGGTGTTGACGGTTCTCATCAACGGGCTTGCCTGAAGCACGGCTTTCACCTTATCAGCGATGTCATGCACCTGTTCGACATCCGGACCCGACACGCGCCAGGCAACCGGGAAGGGCGAGTAAGGGCCAAACACCAGCTGCGTCACACGCACGCGCGCTTCGGGCGCAAGGCCGTTGGCGACAGCGTCTCTCAGCCGGAGCTTGAGCGCCTCGCGTGACGTCTCGCTGTCCGTCAGGATCACGATTTTCGCAAAAGACGGGTCGGGCAGTTCAGGCGCCATCGCCAGATAAAAGCGGGGTGAACCCTGACCAATATATGCGGTAACGATTTTGGCTTCCGGCTGCTGGCCCAGCCACGCTTCTATTTTGGCCGCTGCGGCGCTGGTTTGCGCTATCGAGGTACCGTAGGGCATCTGCACCTCAACCAGAACTTCCGGGCGGTCGGAGGTCGGGAAAAATTGTTTTTTTACCAGACCCATGCCGAGCACGGCCAGGATGAAAATGGCGACCACCGACCCGGCCACCCGCCATTTTCTGGCGATAACGCGGGCAAGCAGCTGGCGAAAACGGTTATAGCGAGGCGTGTTGTAGATGGCGGCATGACCCCCTTCTACTTTGGGGATCGCCGGCAGGATCTTCACCCCAAGATAGGGCGTGAACACCACCGCAACAAACCACGAGACAATCAGGGCCAGGCCGACAATCCAGAACATATTGCTGGTGTATTCCCCGGCGGTGGACTGGGCAAAACCATTCGGCATAAAGCCAATGGCCGTCACCAGGGTTCCTGCCAGCATGGGCGCGGCGGTATGGCTCCAGGCGAAGGCCGAGGCTTTGATTCTGTCGTAACCTTCCTCCATTTTAACCACCATCATTTCGATGGCGATAATGGCATCATCAACCAGCAGGCCGAGGGCGAGGATCAGGGAGCCCAGCGTCACGCGGTCAAAGTTTATTCCCGCGGCTTCCATCACCACGAAAACGACCGCCAGCGTCAGCGGGACCGCCGCCGCAACCACCACCCCCACGCGCCAGCCCATGCTGACAAAACACACCACCATGACCACAAGCAGGGCGACGAAGAATTTAATCATGAACTCATCGACCGACAAGCGAATATTCACGGACTGGTCGGTAACTTTGGTCAGGGACATGCCCAGCGGCAGGCTATCATTTATTTTCGCCGTTTCCGCATCCAGCGCTTTACCCAGCGCCAGACCGTTCCAGCCTTCACGCATCACGATGCCCAGCAGAAGGGCGGGCTCACGCTGATTGCGTATCAGCATCGTCGGGGGATCTTCGTAGCCTCGCTCAACCGTCGCCACATCGGACAGCTTGAGCGTTTTGCCCTGAGCAATAAAAGGCGTATCGCGGATTTTCTGCAGTTCATCGAACGCGCCGTCCAGGCGGATAAAAATCTGCGCGCCTCGGGTCTCAATGGAACCCGCCGCGGCTAGCGCGTTCTGGCTGTTGAGTGCGTTGAAAATATCCTGGGGCGAGAGTCCTATCGTCGCCAGACGGTCATGGGAGAAGGAGATATAAATCCGCTCGGCCTGTTCGCCGATAATGTTCACTTTCTTCACGCCGGGAACGTGCAGAAGCTGCTGGCGCATGCCTTCGGCATCGCGTACCAGCTGCCGCTGCGGTTCGCCTTTTGCTTTCAGGGCAAAGAGAGCAAAGGTGACATCCGAGAATTCGTCATTGATCATCGGGCCGATGACGCCCGCCGGAAGACGCTGCGATTCATCGCCAAGCTTCTTACGCGCCTGATAGAACTCCTCCTGCACTTCGGCAGGCGGGGTCTTGTCCTGCAATGACAACGTAATAAACGCCATGCCGGGACGGGTATAGGTTTCGGTACGGTCATACCATTTGAGTTCCTGCAGGCGCTTCTCCAGCGGTTCGGCGACCTGATCCTGGATCTCCTGCGCGGTCGCACCCGGCCAGACGGTTATCACCGTCATCTGTTTTACCGTGAAGGGCGGATCTTCCGCGCGCCCGAGCCCAAAGAAGGCGTAAATTCCGGCAATCGTGACCAGAACGATCAGAAACAGCGTGACGGAACGTTCGCGGACGGCCAGCGCTGACAGGTTGAAGCGGCTTCCGCTCATGGTGTGTTCTCCGCGAGGGCGGCATTGCGTTGTTTAGCAAGCCTGACGACCTCACCTTCGTGCAGAAGATGTGCGCCTAACGCAACAATCTTCTCACCGGGCTTCACCCCGCCCGTGACCTGCACCGCATCTTCACCCACGCTCAGCACCTTGACGGGCGTCCATGCGACCTTTGCCGGCTGGGCGGAAATACGCCAGACGCCCGGACCTTTTCCTGCATCATAGAGTGAGGCCAGCGGGACCTGCATGACCTGACCTTCTGCCTTATTGTCCTGAATGTTCAGCGTGACGGTCGCCCCCAGCGGCGCGTTCGCCAGCAGGCCATCCAGCACGTAGCGGGCTTCATACGTGCGGGTCGCGGCATCGGCCGAGTCAGACAGCAGGCGCAGCGTTGCGGTGACCGGGTGTTCTTCATTGCCATACAGCGTGGCCTGCGCTTCGCTGCCGACGGCAGGGCGCAGCGTTTCCGGAAGCTGGACCAGCGCTTCACGCTGTCCCGCTCTGGCGAGCCTGATCGTCACCTGTCCGGCACTGACGACCTGACCCGGCTCGGCGAGCGTCTCCACGACCACGCCGTCTGAATCCGCCAGCAGTACGGCATAGCCCGTGGCGTTTTGCGCCACGCTGGCCTGCGCCCGGGCGGCGCTGAGATCGGCCCTAGCCGTATCGGCCGCCGCTTTGATCTGGTCATACTCCGAGGCAGACACGGCGCCGGACGCCACAAGTCCACGATAGCGCGCCTCATCGCTGGAGGCTTTTCGCGCGCGCGCCTGAGCCGCATCCACCGCGCGCTGCTGCGCCTGAGCCTGTAATTTCAGGTCAACCGGATCCAGGCGCAGCAGGGGCTGGCCCTGTTTGACGGTCTGCCCCGTATCGACCAGTCGCTCAAGGATTTTTCCCTGAACCCTGAAGCCTAAATCGCTTTGCGTTCTTGCGACCACCACGCCCGTGAAGGCGCGGGCGCTAGTGTTCGCTAGCTCGACGGAGGCGGATCTGACAAGCGGTGGCTTTGTGCGCGGATCGTCACTCGCGGAAATATCGCCGCATGCCACCAGGGCAAACGGCAGGAGACAAGCGGCAACGCGGGCTGAAGTGAGCCTGAGCATGGGAAACCTTTTTGACGTAACAGGACGGTATCCGCATTCTCTGACTAGTGACCAAAATTGTCAATGGTCACAAATTAGGGGGCCAGGCTTCTTAAAATCAGTGAAGAGAGAAGCACCGCCGCGGTGGGGGCCATTTCGAGGTTGTACTGCAGCTGAACGGGGTTAATGTAAGGGCACATCACCATGTAGACGGCACTGGTGACCTCATCCAGCGGCGTTTTTCTTTCGAACTCGCCGGCCTGCCTGCCTTCGATAATGATGCTCTCAATCAGCTTCATCAGACTTTCACTGTACTTTTGCGTGGAAGGCCACTGCTCCTGCGCGGCGACGGCGGCGATGTCGTATAGCTTACGGTCGTGGAAAAACAGCTCGCTTCCCGCCTCGGAGAGCGCTTTGAAAAGGCGGCGTAATCTTTCGCTTGCTGACGGCGCATCCTCGATGGCGGAAAGCACCGCCGCCATGATCAGCTCCAGGCGGTTAGCGCAGATCACCTCGCCGATAGCCTGTTTGGAGTCGAAAAACTTATAAATGTAGGACTTTGAAAAACCGATGGATTTAGCCAGTTCGGCGACGGTGGTCTTTTCATAGCCGTAGTGGCCGAAGTGCTCAAAAGCGGCTTCGACGATTTGCTCTCTGACAGCGTGGTCAAGTGGACCACGTGATGACGGGGGATTCATTTTTTTAGTCATTATTTAAGCTTAGCGTGACAGGCTACGATTAACAACGAGTGACCATTTGGTACTTTGGTTACCGCCATTCACCATGAGCCCTTCAGACGGGACGATCAACCAGGTGGGGTAAGTGTATCACTGTTTTTCGTGCACTATGGCATCTATCTGTCTGCGATAAGCGAGGATTTCAGCGCAACTCCCTTGCGCTGAACAGAGCCGTTTTTGCTTAAGCCGAGCGCGGGCGCAATATCTTTTCAACGATAAGTACCAGTCGCCTGCGCGTCACGAACCGGTGTAGCTGCCCCAGAAGCCAGTTACCGCATCCGGTAATCAGGTAGCTGCGGTTACTCTCCACGGCCTTCAACGCCAGGGTGACCACCTTGTCAGCGGGCATTCTTCTCCCTACCGAGGCTTCCTCAGCATTCACCACATCAAAAAAGGCCGTATCCGTTGCGCCGGGGCAAAGCGCCAGGACGCGGATACCCTTTGAGCGATATTCTCCCCACAGCGCGTTAGAAAACGAGAGCAGGAAAGCTTTGGTCGCGCCATAAATCGCCATATAGGGATCCGGTTGCATCGCGGCCGTTGAGGCAACGTTAATCATCACCCCGGAGCCTTTCTGGAGCATTCCCGGCAGCAAGGCGTGCGTCAGCGCCACGGGGGCCAGGCAGTTCACGTTTATCTCATCACGCTGCCTGTCGATTGACAGCTTTTCGAATGGCCCGTAGGTGGCAAACCCGGCGCAATTAATCAGAATGTCGGGGACGCGTCTTAAGGTTTCAAGCCGTTCCACAATGTGGGGAATGGCTTCCGGCTTCACTAAATCCTGCACGATAATCGTGATGGAGACGCCGTGCTTTTTGACCAACTCTGCGGCAAGCGCCTGCAGCTTTGGCTCGGAGCGGGCGACCAGGATCAAGGCCGTGCCGCGAGCGGCGAGCTGCCGGGCAAAATCACGGCCTATGCCCGACGACGCTCCGGTAATCAGCGCTGTTTTACCTGTATAATCAAAAGAATTCATATCTTTAATCCCGTTTCCCTGATGTATGCTGCACAGGATAAACCGTGCACTTAGGTACACGGTCAAGCGTGATTTTTACAAGGTGAGGGCGACGCGATGCGAATTGGTGAACTGTGTGCGAAAACGGGATTGTCGAAAGAGACGGTGCGTTACTATGAGCGACAGGGGCTGTTAGAGAATATCCCGCAGCCCAATCGCAGCAATAACTATAAAGTCTATTCCGCCGTCGATTTACAGCGTTTAAACATGATCAGGCATGCCAAAATGCTGGGCTTTACCTTAGCCGAAATTGCAGAGGTTTTAGCTGTCTGGGTTGACGACAACTTTACCGCTGAGCAAAAACAGGCTTCACTGCGCCGCAAGCTGCAGCAGCTTGAAGAGAAAGAAGCGGCGTTAATTGAACTCAGAGCCAGGTTGAAAAACGCTCTTAATAAGGTCGGCCAGCCTTGCGTCGACACGTTTTGAGCGCCGGGTGAGAGGAGGCCGCAAAACTGATGCGGCCTTATCTGTCAGGCAGCCAGTTCAGGCATCTGTTCCTTAACGAAATTCAACACTTTCTTCGCGTCCAGTGACGCATAGGGCAGGCTCTCAATAATGGCGATTGAGCGCGTATTACCCACCGTTTCTTTTATCTCATTGAGTTTGTACTGAATGTGCGGCGCGACGAGGAAACCATCGAAAGCGGGAGCGACACTGGCGAAGTTATCCAGCCCAACAGCGCTAATCATCAGCGGATAGCCTTCGCGTTCTGCCAGAGACTGCATCTTTTTGGCGAGAGAGTTTGCGGTATTACCAAACAAACAACAGATCAGAAGCTTTTTCATATTTTTTACCTCCTGAAAACCGCACACAGAGTAGTCCTGAGGTTGTCAGCGAAATGCGCGCTACCTCTGATTTTGGTGACAAAATAATTATTGCCGCCTGAGGCCTCTTATTTTGATGTTTTTCTGATATCTCATGTCGGGATCAGGCCATTTCTTTCCACTGATAAAATTTCTTCGAGGCAAGAGAGAGCATGTCTAAATCTTCCTTCGTATCGCCATAGGCATAGATGACGTTGTAGGAAGATAAATTATAATGATCAGTTATCTTCGTTTTTTTTAGGCGAGCGCTGCAGTCACCCTCTTTGTATTCTCCGGTTGCTTTTCCACCTGCAAATGCGACTTCACTGCACAAGAGTTCAAGCCCATTCTGCTCGCACCAGGGTTTAAGGTATAAATCAAGCGAGGCTGAAACCACCACCACCGTATCCCCCTGAGACTTATGCCAGCTGATTTTCTTCATGGCATTCTCCCGCAACAGGGCAGGAATTTCTGTTTTACTGTAGAAAAGCCCGGCGTTTTTTAATTCAGCTTCAGATTTGCCTGCTAACGCTATTCTTACCACTTTTTTTCGTAAAAACGATCCCGATAACGCGCCCACTTTATAGGCGAGGATGTAGGGAAGAAGGCGCAGCTTTCCGCGCCGTAGCGTTTTTTCATCAACGGAACGATAAATAAACGGGGTGAAGGTGTCGGAAAACGTTATCGTTCCATCGAAATCGAAAAAAGCAATATTTGCAGTCATAAGCCGTTTGGACGGGATAATGAATTGTATAGGGCGAGTGTATCACTGTTTATTGCGTTAATGTTTTTTTAGCCAGTCGAGAAAAAACTGGCTAAAAGCCGTGACCTGAAGCGGCTGCAGTTTGCGCTGCGGGTAAACAAACTGCAGCCCGACATCTTTGCGATCGTATCGGCTAAAGCCAGTGAAGCTGTCGGCAAACAGCACCGTGAGCCTTCCGGTGTCAACATCGTCTTTGACGTCCCACCACGATTTCCCCGCGATGCCAGCTCCGCTGAGTGCCCACTGACGAAGCAAAGCCCCGTCGTCGCACACCATGGCAGGCTCTACGCGAACGACGCTTTCCTCGCCATCTTTTTCAAAGCGCCATTCGTTCATCACCACGCCCTGAGACTCAAGCACCAGGCACCGGTGCTGAGCTAAATCGGCAAACGTGGCGGGGATGCCGCGTTCGTTAAGATACTCCCCGGAGGCGACCAGCACCCGATGGTTCGGACGGATGTTTCTGACGACTAGGCTGCTGTCCGGCAGGTTGCCAAAACGCACGCTCATATCCAGCCGGTTAGCGACCAGGTCCTCAACGTGTTCTCTTAGCGAGATGAAAAATTTAACGTCGGGATGGCGTCGGGAGAATTCCACGACGGCGGGGCTAAGATACTGTCTGCCAAAGTCCGAGGGCGCAGAAAGGCGAATGTTGCCGCCGAGCACGCCTTCCTTTTGCGTCAGTAACGACTCTGCGTGATGCACTTCTTCCAGCACGCGCAGCGCGGCATGGTAAAACTCTTCCCCGGCGCGGGTCAGCGTGATCGATCGCGTTGAGCGGTGAAACAGGCGCGTCTGGTAACGCTCCTCAATCGCCTTCAGCCTGGCCGTCATGGTGGCGGGAGAAAGCGACAGGCGTCGCCCGGCGGCAGAAAGACCGCCGGCCTCGGCAACTTCCACCAGTAACGCCATGTCTTCGAGTTTACCCATTATTCATATTTTCCGAAAAGTGCATCTACTTTTAGCGTAATTATCAAAATCAGATGCCGACTGTAAAGTGATTTCATCCAAACCATAAGGGATGAAAACATGCAACGTATCTCACTTTTTGAACGCTACAGGCTGGGTCAGCAGGACCTGAAAAACCGTATCGTCATGGCGCCGATGACCCGCGCGCGCTCCCTGCAGCCGGGAAATATTCCCTCGGCGTTGATGGCGGAGTATTACCGGCAGCGGGCCAGCGCCGGATTAATTATCACGGAAGCCACCCAGATTTCGCCCCAGGGCCAGGGATACTCATGGACGCCCGGCATCCATTCGCCTGAGCAGGTTTCAGGATGGCAACTCACGACGGGCGCCGTGCATCAGGCGGGCGGGGTGATTTTTTCGCAGCTCTGGCACGTCGGGCGAATGTCGCACGCCAGTTTTCATCAGGATGGTCAGCCCGTCGCCCCATCAGCACTGGCGCCGGACGCGCAGGTGTGGGTGGTGAATGAGCGGGACGAAGGCCAAATGGTTGACTGCCCGCAGCCGAGAACCCTCTCGCGCAAGGACATTCACAGCATCATCGCGGACTATCGTCAGGCGGCACTGAATGCCGTTCAGGCCGGGTTTGACGGCGTGGAGGTTCACGGCGGAAACGGCTATCTGATCGACCAGTTTCTGCGTCAAACCTCCAACAAACGTACGGACGAGTACGGCGGCACGCTGGTGAACCGGATCCGCTTTGCTCAGGAAGTGCTAAGCGCCATTGCCGAGGCCATTGGCCGCGAGCGTACGGGCATTCGCCTTTCCCCGTTTATTACCCAGCGCGGGATGAACGATCCGCAGGTGACGGAAGCCATACTCGCTCTCGCGTCCTGGTGTGAACAAAAAGGGATTGCGTTCATCCACCTGGCGGAAGCCGACTGGGACGATGCGCCACAGGTACCTGAACAGTTCCGTCAATCGCTACGCGAGACGTTTAGCGGAACCCTTATCGTCGCGGGGAACTATGACCTTGAAAAAGCGGAAAAGATCCTTGCTGCCAGCTATGCCGATTTGATTGCCTTCGGACGGCCGTTTATTGCCAACCCGGATTTACCCCACCGGCTGGCGCACCAGCTGCCTCTGGCCCAGGTGCGCGACCCCGCCACGCTGTTTGGCGGCACCGCTACGGGATATACCGATTACCCCATTTACACCCTGCAGGAGGAAACGTTATGACCCGTAAAACCTTAATTATCGGCGGTGCTTCCGGCATCGGGTCGACATATTTACGCCCCGCTCTAGCGGCGCTTGTTTTTATTGGTCTGACGGGCACCGCGTATTCGGCACAGGCAGAATGGGTAAAGCCGAAACAGCTTATAGTGGACAACAGCCTGCCGCAGGCGAAATTAAAGGCGAATGAAGCTGTCGCCAGAGAATATGCTTCATTCTGGAACACGGGTAATGAAACCCTGGCGCGTAATGCCCTGGCGGGAAACTTTATTGATAAAACGCCTCCGGAGGGGCGCAAGCAGGGGCCGGAAGGCGCTATTTTAGCTTCCCGTGCGTTTCGTGCGGCCGTGCCTGATTTGCACTGTGACGTTGAGCAAATGATTATTTCAGGCGATCGCGTGGTTTCACATTTACATTTTCACGGCACATTCACCGGGACATTTGGAAAGCTGAAAGGAAAGGGGCAGAAAATAGATTTTATCGCCACCGATATTTATGAGATCGCTGACGGTGAGATTGTGGCTAACTGGCATATTGAGGACAACCTGACGCTGATGAAACAGGTGGGCGCCCTGTAAATTCATCACTCCGGGGCGGCCCGGAGTGATGCGAAAATCCTATAAGCCAAGATCGCTCAGCGAAGGGTGATCGTCCGGGCGTCTGCCCAGCGGCCAGTGGAACAGCCGCTCTGAGGCTTTTATCGGCATATCGTTTACGCAGGCAAAGCGGCGCTTCATCAGTCCGTCCGGCTCAAACTCCCAGTTTTCATTGCCGTAAGAGCGGAACCAGTTGCCGGAATCATCATGCCATTCATAGGCATAGCGCACCGCGATCCGGTTCTCCGTAAACGCCCAAAGCTCTTTAATCAGACGATAGTCCAGCTCTTTTTTCCATTTCCGCTCCAGAAACGCCTGCGCCTCTTCACGGTTGGTGGCGAACTCTGCGCGGTTGCGCCACTGGGTATCCAGCGTATAGGCCAGCGCGACTTTCGCCGGGTCGCGGCTGTTCCAGCCATCTTCTGCCAGTCTGACTTTTTCGATAGCGCTTTCACGGGTGAAGGGCGGTAAAGGAGGACGTGTGTTCATTGCGATTACCTCTGTGTGATATGATGTAGACAGATCTGTCTACTTGCGGTAATCTATGCCTATAAAATAACGCTGTCAACATTCTTTTTGAGGCTACCAAAAAGTGAAAACCGAACCCGCAGTCCACGATACTAAAATCAGCGTCAGAGATAAGATATTACTCACAGCGCACGATCTGTTTTATTCCACGGGCTTCAGGGCGACGGGGGTGGATACGCTGATTAAAGCGTCTAAAGTGACCAAGGTGACTTTCTATCGGTATTTCCCGAGTAAGAGCTTGCTTATTCTGGCCTATTTGCACTATCGGCATGAAATATGGATTAACTGGTTTGAGGCCACGCTGCGTCGACATCTCGATGAAGGCGAAATACCTGCTGATGCGATATCTGCAACGCTTCACGAATGGTTTATTTCGCCCGAGTTCCACGGTTGCGCATTTATTAATGCCAGCGCAGAGGCAAAATCGGAAGATATTGAAAGTGAAATAAAAGAGATATGCCGCAGTCATAAATCAGAGACAAAGAAAATTATTGCCTTGCTGACGAAGAATTCTGATGAGCGCGTCGTCAATGAAATCATGCTGCTCATTGACGGCGCAATTATTCATGCACAGATGGGCATGGATACGGATGATGTCGTCACTTCTTTGAAGAGGGCATTAGCCGCAGCGTTATTAGTGGGTAAATAATGTTTACACCTGCGACGACTGACAAGCGTCCGCAACACAACAACACTTAGCGTTGAATAACCTTCACACCGGGAATGAGCAAATGGCCTATAACCGTACTTTCGCCCTCGATATAAGCTGGAAAACGCTGCTGAAAGACGCGGGGCTTGAGCCAGAACGCATTCTCCGCAGGGCAGGATTACCTGACGATCTCTTTTTGCAAAAAACGCGCGGACTCGATACGGATGAATACATCCGCTTCTGGAACGCGCTGGAGGCAGAAACGAACGATCCCGCCTTTCCCGTACCACTTATTGAATCGATCTCTGCGGATATATTCGATCCGCCACTTTTTGCCGCACTGTGTAGTAGCAATATGATGCAGGCTGTCCAGCGTCTGGCCAGATATAAACAGCTTATTGCTCCCATGGTTCTGGAGACAACGGTCGACCAAAACGGCAACCTTACCGTTTCACCGCGCTGGCTTTTTGCGACAGCTCTCCCGCCGTTTCTGCAGGTGGCAGAGCTGGGCTTCCTGCTCAAGCTTCTGCGGCTGGGGACCCGCGAACCGGTTAATCCCTTACGAATCTGCGTTTCTGCGCTACCGTCAGCGGTTCAGAACAGCCACTTTTCGCGTTTCTTTGGTACTGACGTGCAAAACGGAGAACATCCTGCCATCAGCTTTTCCGCAGCCGAAGCGCTTCGGCCATTTTTAACGGTAAATGATGGGATGTGGCAGGTATTTGAACCAGAACTGCAGCGTCGTCTCGGTCAGTTAAATGAACAGGCTTCAACCGCCGAGCGCGTTCGTGCGGTACTCCTGGAACTTATTCCCGGTAACGAAGCGACAATTGAAAAAGCGGCGGAGCGTCTGGGAATGAGCAAACGCACGCTGCAGCGCAGGCTTGAGCAGGAAGGGGATAATTTCCGCAATCTTGTCAACGGGTGTCGTGAACACCTGGCCCGTCATTATCTTCGCAATACGCGTCTTTCCGGGTATGAGATCGCATTTTTGTTGGGTTTCGAAGATCCTAATTCATTCTATCGCGCATTTATGACCTGGACGGGCCAGACTCCTGAAGCGGCCAGAACAGCCATGCGCCTTGAATAAATCCGGGCATAATTACCGCTATAATGACGCAGTTTGCGAGTCATATGGCGCGATACGCTAGTTAACGTTGGGCCGAGGGAGGGCAAACTAACGACAGTCTACTCACCGAGGTAATTATGTTTACTCAGGACAAGAAAACCGCGCTGGTCACCGGTGCATCGTCAGGTATGGGCAAAGTCATCGCCCGTCGTCTTATTCAGGATGGCTATCAGGTTTATGCCGCTGCCCGTAGCGTTGAGAAAATGAACGATCTCGCCCAGCTTGGCGCGCGCCCTCTGCGGATGGATATCTCACGTGATGAAGACATTTTGGCTGCAGTGGATACCATAGTGTCTCAGACGGGTGGGGTTGACGTACTGGTCAACAATGCGGGTTTTGGGCTTTATGGACCGGTAGAAGAGATCGGTATTGATGAAGCTCGCTATCAGTTTGAGGTTAACGTGTTTGGCGCAGCCCGCCTTACGCAGCTGCTGATCCCGGCCATGCGCGCCAGACGCAGTGGTTACATTATTAACATCACTTCTATAGGAGGGAAAATTTACACCCCTCTGGGAGCCTGGTACCACGCAACGAAACATGCGCTTGAAGGATGGTCTGACTGTCTGCGTCTTGAAGTGGCTGAATTTGGCATTAAGGTTGTGATTGTTGAACCGGGTTTAATCGAGACAGGCTTTGGTGATGTGGTCAGCGGCAATTTTGTCAAACGTTCAGCAAGTGGCCCTTATGGTCATCTGGTAGCGAACGTGGCTAACTCGGTCAAAAATGCTTATGGAAATGGCAGAGGCAGCGACCCGAAGGTGATTGCGGACGTGGTTGCCCGCGCGGTTAAAAGCCCGCATCCGCGTACACGCTATGCAGCCGGCAAGTATGCCAGGATGCTCATCGGCATGCGCGTCTGGTTGGGTGACCGTCTGTTCGATCGCATTATTCTTAGCCAGACCCGATGACCTGAGCGCCGAGGATTAAAAAACCTCGGCGCCGCATGTGCCGCTACACAGCGCTGTAAACCCCCGCGCCCCAGTAACCCTTGCCCTGACGAGTCTGTTCTTTCCAGCCTGATGCGATCAGTTCTTTTGCAATAAACCGATTGATGATCCCATGCCCCATGAGCAAGACGGGGCCATCGGAGTCCTTAGCCGCCGTCACGAGGATCTCAGCCGCCTTAGCGGCACGTTTTTTTGCGACGCTTACGCACTCTGCTTCGCCAGACAGGCCGCAGAGCCAAAGAACGCGAAACAGCGCCGCCCAGTAAAAAGGCGACAACCGTAACCCTGGGATACGAAATACCGGCAGTTCCGCTTCCCGAAAAACCTCATCAATTAAACCCGGTTCACACCCCAGCGTTTTCAACGATGAAAGGGCTCGCGGGAGAGGGCTGCTGAGAAACGTGAGCGCGCGGTACGCGAGGATTTGAGCTATCTCCGAAGGTCTGTCGCTGCCCGTTGAAGAGCGGTTATAGCTGTCGATCCACTCAAACATTTGCCTGTACGATACTTTTGGCTCACCCCTGTGCTGAGGTTCTCCATGCCGCATCAAAATAATTTCCATATGTTTTTATCACCCATCATCCCTTCATCAGCGGCAGAGTAGCGCGATCGGATGAGGTTTTTCACCCACCCTTTTTAGTGTGTCTGAACCTGGAGCGTACTTAGCAGACCTATCAGTCTGTAAAATATTTTCATGCGCGCGTATTCTGTGAGAAAGCGATGAGCATAACCATTTAGGGTAAAGGTAACGAAAAAATGAGAACTCAGAAAAGATGCCTGGGCTGTGTGGCTATTGTGGTTGATGACTACGATCGTGCCATTAAATACTACACGGACAAGCTGGGTTTTACCCTCGTTGAAGATACGCCTCAGCCCGGTAAACGCTGGGTGGTCGTCTCACCCAACCCGGAAAGCGACTGCAATATTTTGCTGGCTCGTGCGTCTAACGAGAGGCAGGAAAGCTTTATCGGCAATCAATGCGGCGGCAGAGTTTTCCTCTTCCTTCAGACGGATGATTTTTGGCGCGATTACCGTGCCATGAAAGACAAAGGCGTTCATTTCTGCGAAGAACCTCGTGAGGAAGAGTACGGTACGGTGGTGGTATTTGAAGATATTTACGGCAACCGCTGGGATCTCTATCAAAATGCCCAGCGCGGGTGATTACCAGGGATACTTTTCATGACTCTTCGAATTCGACAGGCCACCGTGGCCGATGCAGCGCTTTTAAGCGAGTTGGGATACCGAATCTACCCCGCCCATTTTCAGCATTTGTGGGTGTCAGAGGCAGAGATGAAGGATTTTCTGCATGGCGATTACGCGCTTTCCGTACTTGAACAGAGCCTGAAAGATAACGCTGTTTCCTGGTATGTTGCCGAGACCGATCGGCCCGTGGGATTCATGAAAGTGACCTGGGAGGCCATGATTCCAGAAACGGATAAGCAGGGCGTGCTCCTCAACAAGCTCTATCTTGATCCCACCGAGACCGGCAAGAACTTCGGTCAGGTGATGTTCAACAGCATCACCGACATGGCCCGGAGCAGGGGGAAGGAGTATCTCTGGCTGGAAGTGCTGGAGCAGAACGCGGGAGCGTACCGGTTCTACCAGAAGCAGGGCATGCTCTGCGTTAAGAACGTCCTTTTCGAAACCGCTTCACAGCAGAGCATAATCAGGATTATGGGGATGTCTCTTTAGGGCGACTCTCGTCCCGCTGTGCCAGCGATAGCGCGCTGGCGCTGGCGGGGTCGAACAATGAGAGGCTCTCGATCTGATTGAGTAAAATCACCTTCCGGAATGACATGGCGCTTCGGGGTTCGGAGTCGAGCGTGATGTCATGTTCCGCATACCACCTGCTGTAGTTATTCTCAATGCGAAAGTTCATCGTCTTCGCGTCTCTGTACCCGCTTAACATCGGGATCAGCACGATATTGGCCGTTTTTTCATATTCCAGCGTCGCGGTGTGGATCATACCGACGTAAATCCGCCTGGACCGGAGCGTGACCTGCGCCAGTTCGCCTTGCTCCATACACTGGTAAAGAAGTTGTTCAATACCGCTCGACTGCGCCAGACGCTTGTAGAGCTTTTTCCGGCTTTCGCCGTCCAGCCTGGCGCTGCCCGCCCAGTTAGAGCGGTAGAGGCAAAACAGGATGGCAAACGCCAGCATCACGACCACCGGCGCCTGAATGCCTAAAAAGCTCCAGTTCATAAAGTCGATTTGCCAGTCGGTATATTTCGGTGAGGCAAAGTGAAAAGCGTTATTGGCGGCGGAAAGGGCGAGCAGGAGCAGCCAGAGCAGACCGGTGGCAATCACGCCCTGCAGAACGAAAATACAGCCGTACAGCGCCACAAGAAAATAGACGTCCCAGCCAAATGAGCGCTTGATTTTAAAGCGGGTCGACAGGTCGCGGCTGGTGTACCAGTAACCGCATACCATCAGCACCATAAATATCGCCGTTCCCATATCAGGCCCTCTTCAGCGTGTCGACGTGACGCAGAAAATCCTGCCGCACTTCGTTGCTTTTGTAGTTCACCGAGGCGTTCCCGTCCTGGTCGATGATGATGCGATCGCCATCTTCGACGGCTTCAATGATTTCCTGCTGGCTCATCACCTGCAGTAAGGATTCCGGGCTGGAGAAAAGGGAGAGAAAGAAACGTTTCACGAGGGCATCCTTATGAATAAAAAGGATAAGCCTGGAAGAAGACCGGCGCGTTTGCCTTAAGGATATCCTGAAAGTTAAAGCCGGGTGGCGGCTGCGCCTTACCCGGCCTACAAAACCTACTCTTTTGTCTATCTTTAAGTTATTGATGTATATATAAAATAAAAAATAAATCACCACAAACTTGGACAAATAACGTTAATTGTGTAAGTTTTAATTATGCGATTACGCCACGTTGTTTACAGCCAGGATGTGACCCATGAGCACTTTGCCCTCTGTCGTGAGTCGGTTTGTTGAGTACTACGCCGCACTGGATAGCCAGCCGCCGTCCGCGCTGGTGGGGCTTTACCATTCGAATGCCACGCTTATCGATCCGTTTGGCGAGCATGACGGGATTTTCGCGCTTCAGCGCTATTTCACCCATCTGCTGGCCAACGTCGAGCATTGCCGTTTTACCATTGATTCGCCGCTGTGCAGCGGAAGCCGGTTTGTTGTCACCTGGGTGATGCACTGGTCGCACCCGCGCATCGCCGGGGGAGAGCCGCTCGAACTGCCGGGGTGTTCAGTGGTGCAGACCGAAAACGATCTCATCACGCACCAGCGCGACTATTACGATGCGGGAGAGATGATCTACGAACACCTTCCTCTGCTGGGCTGGGCGGTACGCGGCGTGAAGCGGAGGGTCAAATCATGAAGACGGTGCTGATTACCGGGGCAAGTTCGGGCATTGGCGCCGGGCTGGCGAAATCCTTTTCCGCTGACGGCTACCATGTGATTGCCTGCGGGCGCGATCCGGCGCGTCTCGAAGCGCTGCATCAAACCTGCCCCAATCTCACCGTTCGCCTGTTCGATATGACAGACAGGGACGCCTGTCGCCAGGCGCTGACCGGCAGCTATGCCGATCTGATTATTCTCTGCGCCGGGACCTGCGAATACCTCGAGCAGGGCGTGGTGGACGCCGCGCTGGTGGAGCGGGTTATGAACACCAATTTCCTCGGGCCGGTGAACTGCCTTGAGGCGCTACAGCCGCAGCTGGTTGCGGGCAACCGCGTGGTGCTGGTGAGTTCCATGGCCCACTGGCTGCCTTTCCCACGGGCAGAGGCCTACGGCGCGTCCAAAGCGGCCCTGAGCTGGTTTGCCGAAAGCCTGCGACTGGACTGGGAGCCAAAAGGAATTACCGTCACGGTTGTCTCGCCGGGCTTTGTTGATACGCCCCTGACGCGGAAAAACGATTTTGCCATGCCGGGTAGGGTGACCGTCGACGAGGCGGTGAAGGCGATCCGTATCGGGCTGGCGGCTGGGAAAATGCATATCGCATTTCCTGTCGGGTTTGGCTTCATTTTGCGGCTGCTCTCCGGACTGCCTGCGTTTCTTCAGCGCGCGCTGCTGCGCAGGATGGTGCGTTCATGAACATTGCGATTATCGGCAGCGGCATCGCCGGGCTGACCTGCGCCTGGCGCCTGGCCGGACACCATCAGGTGACCCTGTTTGAAGCGGGCGCCACCCCCGGCGGCCATACCGCAACGGTTGACGTGACGACGCCACAGGGCACATACGCGATCGATACCGGGTTTATCGTCTACAACGACCGCACCTATCCGCGCTTTATGGGCCTGCTCAGCGAGCTGGGTATCAGCGGGCAAAAAACGCAGATGAGCTTTTCGGTGCACAATCCCGCGACCGGGCTGGAGTACAACGGACACACCCTGACGTCGCTGTTTGCCCAGCGTCGGAACCTGGTGAATCCAGCATTCTGGCGGCTGCTCGGGGAGATCGTCCGCTTCAATCGTCTGGCGAAACAGGCGCTGGACGGGGAGGTGGACCCGAACGCCACGCTGCAGACGTTTCTGGACCAGCACGGCTTCACGCCGTTTTTCGCGCGCCACTACATTCTGCCGATGGGGGCCGCCATCTGGTCATCGTCGCTGCAGGAGATGAAGCGTTTCCCGCTGCCGCTCTTCCTGCGATTCTTCCACCACCACGGCCTGCTGGATATCACCCAGCGCCCGCAGTGGTATGTGGTGCCGGGCGGCTCGCGGGAGTATATCCGCGCAATGATGGAAAAACTGGGTGACCGCCTGACGCTGCACCTCAACGCGCCGGTGCAGCGAGTGAGCCGCCACGCGCACGGGGTCACGCTTCAGCTTGAAAACGGCAGCCATACCTTCGATCGGGTGATTTTTGCCTGCCACTCCGCCAGCGCGCTGGCGATGCTTGATGACCCGACGCCCGCAGAGCGCGAGGTGCTGGGCGATATTGGCTGGCAGCGCAACGAGGTCGTTTTACACAGCGATCCGCGCTGGCTGCCGGTGCGGCAGCGCGCGTGGGCCAGCTGGAACTACCGCCTGAGCGCGCAGGACCAGGCCAGCGCCTGTGTCACCTACAACATGAACATCCTGCAGGGGCTGCCTGCGGGCAGTCCGCTGTTCTGCGTCACCCTGAACCCGGACGCGCCGGTGGACGAACGCTTCGTCTGGCAACGCTTTGTCTATGAACATCCGCTGTTTAACCCGCAAAGCTGGCGGGCGCAGGCGCGGCGCGGCGAGATCAACGGTCATAACCGGAGCTGGTACTGCGGGGCCTGGTGGTACAACGGTTTTCATGAAGATGGCGTGCGCAGCGCGCTGGACGTGGTCAATGCGATAGCGGCCGGAGAGGGGAACTGAGATGAACAGCTGCCTCTACCACGGCGTATTACGCCACCGCCGCCTCCAGCCGAAAACCCATGAATTTAGCTACAGCGTGTTTATGGCCTGGCTGGATCTGGATGAACTGCCGCTGCTGTCGTCAGTCGGCGTGCGGCGCAATCGCTTTGCCGCCGCCTCGTTCCACGACGCTGACTATCCGCTCGGCACGCCGCTCAAAGAGAACGTGCTGAGCAGGCTGGAGAGACTGACCGGGGAACGTCCGGACGGGCGGGTGATGCTTCTGACGCAGCTGCGCTATTTCGGCTTTCATTTCAATCCGGTCAACTTTTACTACTGCTATGACAGGAAGGGAACGCTGCGCTGGGTGCTGGCGGAGGTCCGCAACACGCCGTGGAATGAACGTCATTACTATGCCGTCAACGGACAGGATGCGCAGCCCACGGAAAAAGCGTTTCACGTTTCCCCCTTCAACCCGATGGACATGATCTACCACTGGCGCTTTAACGACCCGGATAACACGCTGCATATGCACATTGAAAACCATCAGGAAGCGAAGGTCTTTGACGCCACGCTCGCGCTGCGCCGGGAGCCTTTGACGCGCCCCGCGCTGCGCTCGCTGTTGCTGCGCATTCCGCTCATGACCCTGAAAACCGTTTTTGCCATTTACTGGCAGGCGCTGCGCCTGTGGCTCAAGCGCGTGCCGCTGTATAACCATCCCGTCAGCAGGAGTGAACGCTCATGACCGATCCCGTCTTTGCGTTAGAACCCGATATCCCGCGCAACGTCCGCCTCGCGCGATGGCTGCTGTTTCGTCTGTTAAGCGGCATCCGCGGCGGCTCGCTCACCCTGCGCGAAGGGGCCCAGACCTTCCATTTTGGCGAGACATCCTCCGCGCTGCATGCCGACGTGCAGATCCTCACGCCCGGCGTCTACTGGCGCGTTTTAACGGGCGGGAGCCTTGCTGCGGCAGAAGCCTGGATGGACGGCGAATGGGAAACCGCGCACCTCACGCCGCTTCTGGAGCTGCTCGCGCTCAACGGCGAGGTGCTTGGCCGTCTGGAAAACGGGTTCCGTCTGCTCGGCAGGCCGCTGGAGCGGATACGCCACTGGACCCGGCGTAATTCTCGAGCCCAGGCCCGCGAAAATATTGCCGCCCATTACGATCTGGGCAATACCTTTTATGCCCATTTCCTGGATAAGGAACTGCTCTATTCCAGCGCGCTGTTCACCGCTGACGAGCAGGATCTGACGGCGGCCCAGCAGGCCAAAATGGCGCGCCTGTGTGAGCAGTTGGCGCTGAGTGCGAGCGACCACCTGCTCGAAATTGGCACCGGCTGGGGCGCGATGGCGGAATACGCGGCCCGTCATTATGGCTGTCGGGTAACGACCACCACGCTGTCGCAGGAGCAATATCTCTGGGCGACCGAGCGGATCGCCCGCGCCGGGTTACAGGATCGCGTTGAGGTACTGCTCTGCGACTATCGCGACCTCACCGGACAGTACGACAAGCTGGTCTCGATAGAGATGATTGAGGCCGTCGGGCAACGCTATCTGCCGACGTTCTTCCGTACCTGCCAGGCGCGGCTGCGCCCCGGAGGACGGATGGCGATTCAGGCCATCACTATTCAGGACCAGCGCTATCGCGACTACAGCAAAAGCGTTGATTTTATCCAGCGCTACATTTTTCCCGGCGGCTTCTTGCCGAGCATTACGGCGATGAACGAGCTGATGACGCGGCACACCGATTTCGTGGTACGTAATCTCTTCGACATGGGCCCCGACTATGCCCGCACGCTGGCCCACTGGCGGCAGCGCTTTGTCCACGCCTGGCAGGAGATTGAAAAGCTCGGCTTCGATGAACGGTTCCGCCGCATGTGGCTGTACTACTTCGGCTACTGCGAAGCCGGGTTTAACGCTCGCACCATCAGCGTGGTGCAGCTGACCGCCGAGCGCGTATGAGACGTTACCTTCAGGTCTTCCTGCTGGCCATTGCGTTCGATCTCTACTGGGCGCTGGTGGTGCTCTTTCGCGAACAGGGCCTGATTATCTGGATCGCTCTGGCGATCCTGGCGTGCCTGCTTTTGCCGCCTGCTTACCGTTTTTATGCTATTGGGCTGGCCGCGGCGGGCAGCCTGCTGGACGCGCTCTGGGCCCTGACCGGGCTGATTGCCTTTACGGGCGAGTCCCTGATGCCGTTATGGATGGTGGCACTGTGGCTGATGTTCGCCACGGTCTGGACGCAGCTGACGCGCACCACCACGTTGCCCGGCTGGCTGCTGACCCTGCTGGCCGCCGTGGGGGGGCCGGTGGCCTATCTGTTTGGCGAGCGGCTAGGGGGAATTACCTTTCTGGAGCCGACCTTTATCGTCGTCAGCTGGATGGCGCCGGGCTGGCTGGTGTTGATGCTGTTTTTCCACCTGCTGATGGGGAGACAAAAATGAGAGCTGCGGTTTTGCTGCTTTGGCTGACGCTGGTTGTTCCGGTTGCTCAGGCCGCCGACTGGCTTGCCTGGCGGAAGGTGGGGGACGCCACGCTCACCTGGGGGCCTTTCACCGTCTATACCTCCCAGCTGCGCACCCCGGATGGCCGTTACAGTCGGGACAATCAGGATCAGGCGCTGATTATTACCTATGCGCGGGACATCGATCGCGATGAACTGGTTGAGGCGACCCGTGACCAGTGGCAGGCGCAGGGGATCCTGGCGCAGGAACCGCAAAGCGAAGCCTGGCTGCGGATGCTCCGGTCGCTGTGGCCGGATGTCCGACCTGGCTCACAGCTGGCGTTTGTTCTCAACGATAAGCAGGGACAGTTCTGGTATCGCGCGTCAACGGCGCAAACATCCTTTATTCCACTCGGACCACGCCAGTCGGAAGCGTTCAGCACCCGTTTTCTGGCCATCTGGCTCGATCCCCGTACGCAATATCCTGAACTGCGTCAGCAGTTAATCGGAGGCCAAAAATGAAACGTATCCTGATGATGGCGCTGGCATTCACGATGCTGCTGGCGGGCTGTAGCACGGAGGTGGCCGAGTATCGCCAGCAGCAGCCACGGCTTGATATTTTCCACTACTTCCAGGGCAAAACCGAAGCGTGGGGGATGGTACAGGATCGCAGCGGCAAGCAGATCCGCCGTTTCCACGTTGAGATTGCCGGGGATGTTATTGGCGATACGCTGACGCTGAATGAACGCTTTGTTTACGACGACGGCGAGAAGCAGCAGCGGGTCTGGCATATTCGCCGGGTAGGAAGCGATCGCTACGAGGGAACGGCAGGGGATATCGAAGGGGTTGCCACGGGGCAGGCCGCAGGCAACGCGTTCAACTGGCATTACAGCATGAACGTGAAGGCCAACGGCAGCACCTGGCTGCTGAACTTCGACGACTGGATGTACCTGCAGGATGAGACGCATCTGTTTAATAAAACCGAGATGAAGAAGCTGGGCGTCACCGTCGCCACGGTGACGCTGTTCTTTACCCGGAAGACGTAAGCCTAGTCGCGGACGCTGCCGGTTTTACTGCTGGCGTAAATAAAGTACAGGGCAATCCCCAGGCACACCACCGCGCCCAGACGGCTCAGCGAAAACGGAATAGCGGGATTGCCCAGCCAGCCAAAGTTATCAATCAGCATACTCATGGCGAGCTGGCCGAATATCACCGCCACCGTGGCGACGGCGGTGCCGATGCGCTGCACCGCCAGGACCATGATCACAATGTAAGGCACGCCGAACATCGCCCCGAGGAGCTGCCATTTCGGCACGTCCAGCAGCGTGACCGCCTGCTTAGGCTCAAAGAAGAAAATGAGCAGGGCGGTCACCAGCGCACCGACGGAAAACGTCAGGAACGCGCTTTTAAATACGCCCACGCTGCTGCCGAGCTGCCCGTTAATGGCGGCCTGAATGCTCAGCGTTGCGCCGCCACACACGGCCAAAAGAATCATCATCAGTGTCATACGTTACCCCTGCGCCACCAGAACCAGTGCGGCAATAATAAAAACCAGCGCCACGATGCGTTTCGCGTTTATCTTCCTGTGCGGCGTACCCAGCAGACCAAAGTGGTCAATGATCAGGCTTTTAAAGACCTGACCGGCCAGAATGCCAATCATGGTCATCGCGATGCCGATAGCGGGGGTCGCAACGGTCAGAATGACCACGTAGACAGGGCCAAGCACGCCGCCGAGCAGCTGCCAGCCGGGCTGTGCGAAAAACGACGGGCTGTTACGGGGGCTGAAAAACAGCATCAGCAGAAACGTCAGCGCGGCACCCACGCCGAAGATGCTGAACGTCGCCCATAGGTCACCCACTTCGCCGCCCAGCGGCCCCAGCAGGCCCGCCTCTACGGACAGCCCCATCCCGCCGGCAATCACCAGTAAAATCAACACAAACTGCATTACGCTTCCTCCTTTTTCTGGCGAAGAAGATTACGTCGTCAGTCTCGTGAGAAAAATGCCATAATGCTGGAAACACCTTTGCAGGATATGCATTAATGGTCGACGCTAGTAACATCAACGTCCGCGCGCTGCTGATCTTTATTGACGTGTATGAAGCGCAGAATTTCTCCGTCGTGGCGCGGCGGCAGGGGATATCGGCCTCGCAGATATCGCGCGTGATCCACCAGCTTGAGGATGCGCTCGGTCAACAGCTTTTCTACCGCAATACGCGGGCCGTCATCCCGACGGAAAGCGGTCATCTGTTTATTCGCTATGCCCGGTCGATGGCGGAAAATCTGGAAGAGGCGCGACGGGAGCTGGACGCGCGTGCGGTGGAACCTTCCGGCGCGATCCGAATTAACGGACCGGTGTTTTTCGGCCAGAAGCATATTGCCCCCGGCCTTCCCGGCCTGTCGGAACGCTATCCCCGCCTCAGCATAGAGTTGACGCTGACCGATGATTTTATCGACCCCCATCGGGACGCCGCCGACGTGATCTTCCGGATTGGCGTGCTGACGGACTCCTCGTTTCATGCGCGGGTGTTCGGGCGGCAGGTTTATCATCTGGCCGCGTCGCCAGACTACGTGCGAAAACAGGGTGCGCCCGAAGGGCCGGATGACCTGAACCGTCATCACTGTCTTGTCTATCGCGGATCGTCAGGGCCTAACCGCTGGCTGTTTCGCGGGAAGGGTGAAGCGTGGATACACTATCCCGTTACGCCATTGATGACCTCGAATAATGCGGAAGCGTTACTGGCTGCGGCGCTGGGTGGAATGGGGATTGTGCTGTTCCCGGACTGGCTGGTGAGCGAGCAGCTCCAGCGCGGCGAGCTGATTTCGCTCCTGCCCGCGCTGGAGTGCGCGATCAATACAGAACAGCAGGCAATCGCGGCGATCTATCCTGATGCCCGTCATCCGCCCCTGAACGTCAGGGCGGTGATTGATTATTACGTCGAGCGCTTTGGCACGCCGCCGTACTGGCAAACGTAAGGGATTACGCGGCGAGCTCTTTGCGGATAATCTCTGCGCCCGCGCTCAGCGCGTTCAGCTTGCCGTTAGCGACCTGGCGGGAGAGGGGAGCCATGCCGCAGTTGGTTGACGGATAAAGCTTGTCCGCGTCGACGAACTGCAGCGCTTTACGCAGCGTATCGGCGACTTCTTCCGGCGTTTCAATGGTGTTGGTTGCCACATCAATCGCGCCGACCATCACTTTCTTACCGCGGATCAGCTCCAGCAGATCCATCGGCACGCGGGAGTTGTGGCACTCCAGGGAGATAATGTCGATGCTGGAGGTCTGCAGCTTAGGGAAGGCCTCTTCATACTGTCGCCATTCTGAGCCGAGCGTCTTTTTCCAGTCCGTATTGGCCTTGATGCCGTAGCCGTAGCAGATGTGTACGGCGGTTTCGCACTTCAGCCCTTCAACGGCGCGTTCCAGCGCGGCGATACCCCAGTCGTTCACCTCGTCAAAAAAGACGTTAAATGCCGGTTCATCAAACTGGATAATATCGACGCCTGCGGCCTCTAACTCACGCGCTTCCTGATTGAGGATTTTGGCGAATTCCCAGGCCAGCTTTTCACGGCTTTTATAGTGCGCGTCGTAAAGGGTGTCGATCATGGTCATCGGCCCGGGCAGGGCCCATTTGATTGGCTTGTCCGTCAGCTGGCGCAGGTACTTCGCATCGTCCACGAAGACCGGCTTCTGACGCGCAACGGCTGAAACCACGGTCGGCACGCTGGCGTCATAGCGGTTACGAATGCGCACCGTCTGACGATTTTCAAAATCCACGCCGCTCAGGTGTTCAATAAAGGTGGTGACGAAATGCTGGCGGGTCTGTTCCCCGTCGCTGACAATATCGATTCCCGCACGGATCTGCTCATCCAGAGACAGGCGCAGCGCATCCTGTTTACCCGCCAGCAATTCCTGATCCTGTAATTTCCAGGGTGACCACAGCGTTTCAGGTTGTGCAAGCCAGGTCGGCTTAGGGAGGCTGCCAGCGGTAGAAGTCGGGAGCAATGTTTTCATAATAAAAGACCTTTTTGAATGAATTAAAGCGTGTAGTTATCAGACCACTGCTCAAGAATATGTTGGTAAGGCTTAATGAAGTACGCTTCGGTAAAACGGCCCTGTTCAATCGCCAGCTGGCTTCGCTCTTCCCGGTCATAAACAATTTTGGTTAAGGAGTGATCCTGCTGGTTCAGATCCGGTCGATAGCACAGCCCCGCCGCCGAGTTTGCGTTATAAATTTCCGGGCGATAGATTTTCTGGAAGGTCTCCATCGTGCTGATGGTGGCAATCAGTTCCAGATCGGTGTAATCACTCAGCAAATCCCCGGTAAAGAAGAATGCGAAAGGCGCCACGCTGTTTTCCGGCATGAAATAGCGAACCTGCAGGCCCATCTTCGCGAAGTAATGCTCCGTTAGCGACTCGCCATCCGGCTGATACTCAATGCCCAGCACGGGGTGCTGGTTACCGGTGCGGCGGTAGGTGTCTTTGCTGGAGACGCTCAGGCAGATCACCGGTCCCTTTCTGAAGTTCTCTTTGTATTCCGGCGAATTCACAAAGTGGCGGAAAATATTGCCGTGCAGTTCGCCAAATTTTTCCGGAATGCTGAAGTGCTGCTGGTTCTTGTTGTGTTCCAGCAGCAGGACGCTGAAATCGTAATCCCGCACGTAAGAAGAGAAGTTATTCCCGACGATGCCCGGGATACGCAGGTTATTTTTTTTGTCGACAATCGTGGTTTGCAGTATCTCGATGGCCGGAAACGGTTTTTCCGCGCCAATGTTCAGATCGACAGAGATGATTTCAAGCTCAACCGCGTAGCGATCGGCGTTTGGGTTATCCCAGCGCGCTAAGGCGTTAAAGCGATTGTTGATCATCACCAGCGTATTGCGCAGGTTCTCCTGACGCTTTTCCCCGCGCGCCAGGTTGGCAAAGTTGGTGGTCGTACGCGTATTTTCTGACGGGTTGTAATTCTCATCGAAGCAACTGCGCTTAAGGGTATATGTGAAAGCTTTGCTCATTGTGGTTATGCATCCTAAGTTCATGTTGCTAAGAAGTTGCCGATGCATAATTTATGCCTGAGCCCGCAGCGCAGGGGAAGTGACTTAATTTCAATGCAACATGAGGGAAGTTCATGAACAGGATTGTGCACAGCCTGGAGAGGGAAGTGAGAGAGTAAGGGGCATCGCGCCCCTTAGCGTTATGCTGTAGGGCGTTCGTTCCAGGCGTCACTGTGCATGATGTTCCCGTCGACGATGCGCCAGGTAATTTTTTCGTACTGCAGACTTACGCTTTCAACATGGTTCATTTTATCGTTGGCAGCGATTTTCACGTTCGGCACGCTGCAGTTAACACCCGTAACCTTTACGTTTTCCATTAGTACGGTGTAATAACAGACTTCCTGTCCGGCATCATTAATATGATAGAACTTAATTTCAGCGCTTTTGAGTGCCTGACCGGTAGATGCTGCTTTGTAAAGGTAGGGCGTGGCGCTATCAACTTCCTTTTCAATCCGCATAGATGAGTGTTGACGCGTGCCGGTGATCTTGCCGTTAGCGCTGTCTACTGGGAGATTAATGCCATGACTCAGTCCTATGATCTCAATGCTACCTTCACGATCCTGAACATCTACAGATCCTTTAATATGTGCTCCACCGTCGTCTTTTAGCCACATGTAGGGAGGAATAGGCATTCTTTATTTCCTTATTTTATTGAGTAGTAGCGTTGTTAAGCGATAAATAACCGTAGCGAGGGTCAGTACGATTAAAATATCGATATTGGTATATGTGTCATATATTGTTTCAGCATTCACATCACCATAAATAAAATTACATAGAGATGAGACCACGTCATGATCAAGATAATGTTCAGCGGGTCCCAATGTGCGGCCTACTAAAATGCTGATGCATAGAAACCAGGCCGTTTTCAATAGCCTGATGCCCCATTTACGGACAAGTGCTGGTATAGCCACTTTCACTCACCTCAACCCAGCCGCGTGCCATCAGCGAACGCATACAGGGAACTTCAATAAGCTCTGTACTCATGAGAGCATTCCGGATTAATGCGTAATCAGAATTATGGGCAATCGTGATACATCCTTCAGATACCGTACCCGGATGCAGCCGAAACAAACCCCGATAAACGTTATCAATCCAGGTACCATCATCGATTCCCCAGTCATCCTTGTATAAAGCAAACCACTCATCGCGGCCAAATTCTGCGCCGGATCTAACCTTGTTCCACCGATCCTGAACCTTCGCTTTTAACCCTGAAAAGAAACCTCCAGTCCCTCTGTCAACAATCCAGTATTTACCCGGGGGAATTGGACCCGATCCTTTAACTGCACCACAAAATCCATTGTTTCTATAAATTCCCTGCCCGGAATGCGCCATAAACACGCCAACGCCGTGCAGGTTAAAAGGCGCATAGTCAGCACCGTTAAGCAGCATTGTTCCTTTTAAGGCCATATTTTTCCGCACCCTTTTAATAAGATAAAGGCAGCCTACGCCTGACGCGGGTACAGATATTCAACTCACATCATATTTATGAGTTCCTCATTTTTTTTAAGAAATTGACCTGACATTTTTTAATCACTCTTTAGGCGTTAACGTTAGTTAATGCTGAATGAATAATGAACCAGGCTCAGCTAACAAAACGCCATGCCTACTTCTCTGGCACACGCTCCGCAATTCCCGCTATAATCCCCAAAATTTCCAACCGGTTTAGAAACAATCATGACAAAACTCACCTTACAAGAGCAGATGCTGAAAGCGGGCCTCGTCAGCAGCAAGAAAGCGGCGAAAGTGCAGCGCACGGCAAAGAAATCACGGGTTCAGGCGCGTGAGGCTCGTGAAGCGGTAGAAGAGAACAAAAAGGCGCAGATCGAGCGTGACAAGCTGCTGAGCGAGCAGCAGAAGCAGGCCGTGCTGGCGAAAGAGTTTAAGGCGCAGGTGAAGCAGCTGATTGAGATGAACCGCATCACCGTGGCGAGAGGCAACATCACCTTTAACTTCACCGACGGTAATCTGATCAAAAAAATCGACGTCGACAAGCAAACCCAGGCTCAGCTGATCAACGGCCGTCTGGCGATTGCCCGCCTGGTCATCAACGCCAGCGGCGACTGTGAATACGCGATTATCCCGGCGGTGGTGGCCGATAAAATTGCCCAGCGCGATGCCGACAGCATCGTCTTAAACAGCGTGCTCAGCCAGGAAGAGCAGGACGAAGACGATCCGTACGCGGACTTCAAAATCCCTGACGATTTGATGTGGTAAACCGCATTCAGAACGGGGCGGCGTGACGGGCGTTAACCGGCTCTCCGCTCACGGGATGAATAAAATTCAACTCGCTTGCATGCAGCATCAGCCGGGGCGCGTCTTCCGCCCCCGGTGCTTCAAGACCGCCATACAGATCGCAACCCAGAATCGGGTGTCCCAGCTGCTGGCAGTGAATACGCAGCTGATGGGTTCGCCCGGTCTCCGGCGTCAGTATCACCCGCGTTAACGGCACTCCCGTACCCTGATAAAAACGTTCCACGACCCGATAGCGGGAGCGGGCGGGTTTTCCGTTGATGGCGCAAATCGACATCAGCGGGAACAGCGCCGGGTCTTTGGCAATCGGTGCGTCTATTATTCCCTCATCGTTTTCCACATGGCCGCAAAGCGCCAACCAGCTCGCCGTCCAGCACAGGAATTGGGTTTGCAGCCAGGTCACGCACGGTGATTTCGTCAGCAGAATGCTGTTCACGCCACTGTTCAACGAAGTAATCAGACAGCTGACCAGACTGAGAGTACCCTGCCAGAATACTGGATTTCAAAACTAATACTTTGCTCATGGGTGATTCCTGTTGTTGCATTTGATTGAAGGGGGTTGCCCCGTTGCTTGTTGACACTCTATTCACAATCCTGCCACAGAGATAGCGCAATATATCGAAGCCTATGTTCGAATTTTTTGAATAAGGCGCGAAAGGCGTCAATGTGGTACTCTATAGCAATCATTAAAACGAGAGTTTATCAGGGCGTGTACTGCCCTTTAACGCTATGACAGAACAACAAAAATTAACCTTCCCGATGCTCCTGCAACAGCTTGATTCTCTGACGCTGCGCGATAAACAGCGCTTTGCGCGCCGTCTGCACGGCGTCAAGAAGGTTAAAAATCCTGATGCACAACAGGCCATTTACCAGGAGATGGCGAAAGAGATTGAACAGGCGGCAGGGAAGGTTGTGCTGCGCGAAGCTGCACGTCCGGCGATTACCTACCCGGAAAACCTGCCCGTCAGCCAGAAAAAACAGGACATCCTCGAGGCCGTACGCGACCACCAGGTGGTGATTGTTGCGGGGGAAACCGGCTCGGGGAAAACCACCCAGCTGCCGAAGATCTGTATGGAGCTGGGACGCGGTCTAAAAGGGCTGATTGGCCACACCCAGCCGCGTCGACTGGCGGCGCGCACCGTGGCGAACCGTATTGCCGAAGAGCTGCAGACGGAGCCGGGCGGCTGCATCGGTTACAAGGTGCGATTCAGCGACCACGTTAGCGATAACACCATGGTCAAGCTGATGACGGACGGTATTCTGCTGGCGGAAATTCAGCAGGATCGCCTGCTGATGCAGTACGACACCATCATCATTGACGAAGCGCACGAGCGCAGCCTGAACATCGACTTCCTGCTCGGCTACCTGAAAGAGCTGCTGCCGCGTCGCCCGGATCTGAAAATCATCATCACCTCCGCAACCATCGACCCGGAGCGCTTCTCGAAGCATTTCAACAATGCGCCGATTATCGAGGTGTCAGGTCGCACGTACCCGGTGGAAGTGCGCTATCGCCCGATTGTGGAAGAGGCGGATGATACCGAGCGCGACCAGCTGCAGGCCATTTTTGATGCCGTTGACGAGCTGGGCAACGAAAGCGCGGGCGACATTCTGATCTTCATGAGCGGCGAGCGCGAAATCCGCGATACCGCCGATGCGCTCAGCAAGCGCGACCTGCGCCACACCGAGATCCTGCCGCTGTATGCCCGCCTGTCCAACAGCGAACAGAACCGCGTGTTCCAGCCGCACGGCGGACGACGTATCGTTCTGGCAACCAACGTGGCGGAAACCTCGCTGACCGTGCCGGGCATCAAATACGTGATTGATCCGGGCACGGCGCGCATCAGCCGCTACAGCTACCGCACGAAGGTCCAGCGGCTGCCGATTGAGCCGGTCTCCCAGGCGTCCGCCAACCAGCGTAAAGGCCGCTGCGGCCGCGTGTCGGAAGGGATCTGTATTCGCCTCTATTCCGAAGATGATTTCCTGTCGCGCCCGGAGTTTACCGACCCGGAAATTCTGCGCACCAACCTGGCGTCCGTTATCCTGCAGATGACCGCGCTGGGGCTGGGCGACATCGCGGCGTTCCCGTTCGTCGAAGCGCCGGACAAACGCAACATTCAGGACGGCGTGCGTCTGCTGGAAGAGCTCGGGGCGATTACCACCGACGAGCAGGCGACGGTCTACACGCTGACGCCGCTGGGCCGCCAGCTCAGCCAGCTGCCGGTGGATCCGCGCCTGGCGCGCATGGTGCTGGAAGCGCAAAAGCACGGCTGCGTGCGCGAGGCGATGATCATTACCTCGGCGCTCTCCATTCAGGATCCGCGCGAGCGTCCGATGGACAAACAGCAGGCGTCTGACGAAAAGCACCGCCGCTTCCACGACAAAGAGTCCGATTTCCTCGCCTTCGTGAACCTGTGGAACTATCTCGGCGAGCAGCAGAAAGCGCTCTCCTCGAACCAGTTCCGCCGCCAGTGCCGCGTGGATTTCCTCAACTACCTGCGCGTGCGCGAGTGGCAGGACATCTACACCCAGCTGCGCCAGGTGGTGAAAGAGCTGGGCATTCCGGTTAACAGCGAACCGGCGGAGTACCGCGAAATTCATATCGCGCTGCTGACCGGCCTGCTGTCCCACATTGGGATGAAGGACGCCGAAAAGCAGGAGTATACCGGCGCGCGCAACGCCCGTTTCTCCATCTTCCCGGGTTCCGGCCTGTTCAAGAAGCCGCCGAAGTGGACCATGGTCGCGGAGCTGGTGGAAACCAGCCGCCTGTGGGGGCGCATTGCCGCACGTATCGATCCGGAATGGGTTGAGCCGGTAGCGCAGCATCTGCTGAAGCGCTCGTACAGCGAGCCGCACTGGGAACGCGCGCAGGGCGCGGTGATGGCGACCGAGAAAGTGACGGTTTACGGCCTGCCGGTGGTGGCCGCGCGTAAGGTGAACTATAGCCAGATCGATCCGGCGCTGAGCCGCGAGCTGTTTATCCGTCACGCGCTGGTGGAGGGTGACTGGCAGACGCGCCATGCCTTCTTCCGCGAAAACCTGAAGCTGCGCGCCGAAGTAGAGGAGCTTGAGCACAAGTCCCGCCGCCGCGACATTCTGGTGGACGACGAGGCGCTGTTTGAGTTTTACGACCAGCGCATCAGCCACGATGTTATCTCCGCCCGCCACTTCGACAGCTGGTGGAAGAAGGCCAGCAAAGAGACGCCGGACCTGCTCAACTTTGAAAAGAGCATGCTGATTAAGGAAGGGGCGGAGTCGGTCAGCAAGCTCGACTACCCGAACTTCTGGCATCAGGGCAACCTCAAGCTGCGGTTGACCTATCAGTTTGAGCCGGGGACTGACGCGGACGGCGTGACCGTTCATATTCCGCTGCCGTTGCTAAACCAGGTTGACGAGAGCGGGTTTGAATGGCAAATCCCCGGTCTTCGCCGTGAGCTGGTGATTGCGCTGATCAAATCCTTGCCTAAGCCGGTGCGCCGTAACTTTGTGCCTGCGCCGAACTACGCGGAAGCGTTTTTAGGCCGCGTCACGCCGCTGGAGCTGCCGCTGCTGGACGCGCTTGAGCGCGAGTTCCGACGCATGACCGGCACCACCATCGACCGCGACGACTGGAACTGGGATCAGGTGCCCGATCACCTGAAAATCAGCTTCCGCGTGGTGAACGATAAAAACAAAAAGCTGCTGGAAGGACGTTCCCTGAGCGAGCTGAAAGAGGCGCTGAAAGGCAAAGTTCAGGAGACGCTGTCTGCGGTGGCGGACGACGGTATCGAGCAGAGCGGGCTTCATATCTGGAGCTTTGGTCAGCTTCCGGAAAGCTACGAACAGAAGCGCGGTAACTATAAGGTCAAAGCCTGGCCTGCGCTGGTGGACGAGCGCGACAGCGTGGCAATCAAACTGTTTGATAACCCGCAGGAACAGCAGCAGATGATGTGGCGCGGGCTGCGTCGCCTGCTGCTGCTCAACATCCCGTCGCCGATTAAGTATCTGCACGAGAAGCTGCCGAACAAGGCCAAGCTGGGGCTGTACTTTAACCCGTACGGCAAGGTGCTGGATCTGATCGACGACTGCATCTCCTGTGGCGTGGACAAGCTGATCCACGATGCGGGCGGTCCGGTCTGGACGGAAGAGGGCTTTGCTCAGCTGCATGAAAAGGTGCGCGCGGAGCTGAACGACACCGTGGTGGAGATTGCCAAACAGGTCGAGCAGATCCTCACCGCCGTGTTCAATATCAACAAGCGCCTTAAGGGGCGCGTGGATATGACCATGGCGCTGGGTCTGTCGGACGTGAAGGCGCAGATGGCGGGGCTGGTGTATCGTGGCTTCGTCACCGGCAACGGCTTTAAGCGTCTGGGCGATACGCTGCGCTATCTGCAGGCGATTGAAAAACGGCTGGAGAAAATGGCCATCGACCCGCACCGCGATCGCGCGCAGATGCTGAAAGTGGAGAGCGTGCAGCAGGCGTGGCAGCAGTGGCTGAACAAGCTGCCGCCGGCGCGCCGCGATGATGAAGACGTGCAGGCGATCCGTTGGATGATCGAGGAGCTGCGCGTCAGCTTCTTTGCCCAGCAGCTCGGTACGCCGTATCCCATTTCGGATAAGCGCATCCTGCAGGCGATGGAGCAGATTTCCGGTTAAAACACTTGCCCGGTGGCGCTGCGCTTACCGGGCCTACGGGAGAACGGGTAGGCCGGGTAAGGCGTAGCCGCCACCCGGCTGGTTATCGTTCTACAATCGCCAGCGTAAACCCATCCCATCCTTTAACCCCCACCGTTTGCAGCGCGGTGGCGGTTAAGCGCGGGTTATCCCCCATCATCTCAATAAAACGCCGCACGCCCAGCACGCGCGCGTCGTCGCTTTGCCCGTTAATCACTTCGCCGTCACGCACCACGTTATCGCCGATAATCACCGTGCCGGGGCGGGAGTAGTGCAGCGCCCACTCCAGATAGCCGGGGTTGTTTGGCTTATCCGCATCGATGAAGATCAGATCGAACGGCGGAACCTCGCCGAAATTCTCCAGCGAGCTCAGCGCCGGGCCTTCAATTAATTCAATGCGATCGTTAAGACCGGCGAGGTGAATATTCTGGCGGGCAACATCGGCATGCGTCGGGTCAGCCTCGAGCGTAACCAGCTTTCCGTCCGGCGGCAGGGCGCGCGCCATCCAGATTGAGCTATAGGCACCCAGCGTCCCGATCTCAAGAATGCGTCGTGCCTGCGTCATGCGCACGAACAGCGCCAGCAGCTGCCCCTGATTGGCCGCCACGTCGTGTTCGGGGAGCCCGGCGCGCTTGTTGTTTTCCAGTACCTGACTCAGTACGTCATCTTCAGGAATAAGCGAAGAAATCATGTAATTATCTACTGCAGACCATTTTTGTTGCATAGATTGACTCCTTGGGAGGGATTGCCGGGTGGCGGCTACGCCTTGCCCGGCCTACGGGGTGAAATGTAGGCCCGGTAAGCGAAGCGCCACCGGGCAGGTTTTCAGGCACTGGCCCAGCCGCCGCCCAGCGCCCTGTACAAATCGATCTGTGCCAGCAGCAGACTATTTTTTACCTGCACGACGCTGGTCTGAACCGAGTACAGCGTGCGCTGCGCGTCCAGCACGTCCAGATAAGAGGAGTAGCCGTTGCGATTACGATTCTGCGCAATGCGCAGCGTCTCCTGCGCTACATTCTGCTGGGCAAGCAGCTCCGTTAGCTGTTCCTGATAGCGCGTAATCGCATCAAGGCTGTTGTTCACTTCGGCAAACGCGTTACGCACGGTTTTTTCATAGGCGTACAGCGCCTGGTTTCGCTGGGACTGGGAAATGTCCACCTGCGCATTCAGCGCCTGGCGGTTCAGCAGCGGGGCAAGAATACTGCCCCCGACGCTCCAGAGCTGAAGCGGGTTGTCCAGCAGGCCTGAAAGGGTGCGATCCTGGACCGATCCGGTTGCGGTCAGGTTGATCGACGGCAGCAGGCTGGCGCGTGACGCGGCAAGCGAGGCGTCCGCCGCAACCAGCAGTCGTTCAGCCTGAACGATATCCGGCCGACGATTCAGAAGCGAAGAAGGCAGCTGTGACGGCAGCGACAGCGGCGTCAGTGCCGCGAAGCTTTCGCTGCGCGCTACCGCGCCGGGATTGCTTCCCAGCAGCAGGCTCAGGGCGTTCTCCTGCTGTGCAATCTGGTGTTGCAGCACCGGGACCTGCGCCCGCGTTGAGCGCAGTTCGGAATCCGACTGCATCAGCTCCAGACGCGAGCTGTAGCCCGTCTCAAACTGACGTTTCGCGAGGTTAAATGCCTCTTCGCGCGATTTCAGCGTGGATTCGGTCACGCGCAGCTGTTCGTCAAGCGAGAGCAGGGTGACATACCCGGATGCCACGGACGACGCGACGGTCAAATCCGCGGCGGCAGCGGCGGCTTTTTGCGCCTCCAGCGAGGCCTCGGCAGCATTGGCCGTGCTGCGGTTGACGCCCCAGATATCAACGTCATAGCTCGCCGTCAGGCTTCCTCTGTAGAGCGTGCCGTAGACCGGCAGCCCGGTCGCGGCGGATTGCGAACGGGCGCGCGTCCCGGTTACGCCCGCGTCAAGCGACGGAAACAGGCTGCCGTCGGCCGCAAAGACCCGCGCCTGATACTCGTTAATTCGTTCGCGGGCGTTCAGCACGTCGCTGTTGTTCTTCAGCGCCCGATCCACATAGCGGTTGAGGTTGTTGTCATGGAAATTGCGCCACCAGAGCTGCTCCGCCGGGCTGGCAGGGCCGGCGTCAGCACGCCACTGGGCGGGAATTTGCAGCGTCGGCTGCGTCGGTTTGACGTCGACGGACTGGCATCCGGCGAGCATGACCGCCAGCACCAGACCGGCTATCGGGCGAAGGATCATGGCTTCGCCTCCCGCGTATCAATGGTCACCTGCACCGACATGCCCGGACGCAGCAGGGCGGACTCTTCAGGCTTGCCGAGCACCTCGATGCGCACCGGAATACGCTGGGCGATTTTGACAAAATTGCCGGTGGCGTTGTCCGGCGTGATGGCGCTGAATTCAACCCCGGTTGCCGGCGAAATACTCTCCACGCGGCCCTGATACGCTTTGTCGTTCAGGGCATCGACGGTGAATTTGACAGGCTGACCGACGCGCAGCTCCGCAAGCTGGGTTTCTTTAATATTGGCAATAACCCAGTGCTGAGGTGGCACAAGGGTAGTGAGATGGGTCCCGGCGGTGACATACGCCCCGAGACGCACGGCAATCTGGCCGAGCTGACCGTCTCGCGGGGCCACAATACGCGTGTTTTGCAGGTCAATCTGCGCCAGCTCCAGCGCCGCTTTCGCGTTTTCGACATCCGCCTCCAGCGCACCGCGATTGACAATCACCGTCTGCAGGTCCTGACGCGACATCTCAAGCGTGGCTTTGGCCTGGTCGATATCGGCGCTGCCCTGGGCGGCGCTGGCCAGCGCCGCGTCGCGTTCGCGTACGGAAAGCGAACCGTCCGCCGCCAGATCCTTCACCCGCTTTAAATCCGCCTGCGTTTTCAGGCTCTGGGCGCGGGCATTTTTCAGCGCCGCGTCGTTTTTAGCGATCGTTGCTTCGGCGCTTTTACGCTGCTGCAGGTTGTTATTGAGCGCGGCAATTTTCATCGCCAGCTGTGCCTCGGCCTGATGCACGCGCTGACGATAGATGCGGTCATCAATCTGCAGCAGCAGGTCGCCTTTTTTAACCTGCATAAAGTCCTGAACCTTCACCTCAGTGATATAGCCATTCACCTGGGGGCTGATAAACGTCGTCTGACCGCGCACGTAGGCGTTGTCGGTAAACTGCGTGTGGCGGGTGAACGGCGGCAGCTGCCACGCATAAAGGATCACCAGTACGCCGACAATACCGATGGCAGCGGCGGTGAAAACGGAAACAATGCGCACATTTTTGCGGGTGTTGGCCTGCTCTTTGGCGGCATCCTGCTGACTCATAAACTCTCCAGAACTATTTCAATTATTTGTTGCCGGTGGCGTTCTTAAGCGCCATGCGGGCAGTGATGCGCAGGCGCAACAGGCGCCATAAAATCCAGACCAGCGTGGCGGCAGCAATGCTCGCCGTCAGCAGATAAGTATCGTTGTAAGCCAGAATGTTCGCCTCCAGCGTGGTGACCGTTTGCAGCTGCGTTATCGCCTGCGTTCCCAGCAGCGAACTGTCGCCAATCAGGCTTCGGTACATCTGGGTGTAAATCTGGATACGCTCGTTGACCAGCGGATTGAGCGTGGTGAGCTGGTCCGCCAGCAGGCTGGAGTGGTACTTCTCGCGCCAGGTCTGGAAGGTCCCGAGGATCGCGGATCCCAGCAGGCCGCCGAGGTTCTGGCTCATGCCAAACATCACCGAGAAGCTGACCAGATTGCGCGGGTCAGCGATCACCCCGCCAATGGCGGCCAGCATGGCGGGTGCCAGGAAGAAGGCGCTGCCGAAGCCCAGCAGGAACTGGCTTAGCATCAGCTGATCCGGCCGGGTCAGGTTGTTTGACTGGCTGTCCAGCAGGGAGGCGATAATCATCAGCGCCAGAGAGGTGATGATGGGCCACGCCAGTTTGGTGGGCTTGATGGTCAGACAGCTGGTGACAATCCCGCAGACGATCCCGGCGAAAATGGACCACGCCAGGTGGGTCATCTGCTCATTCTGTAACCCCACGTACTGCAGCCAGCCGATGACGCCGGTGTTTTGCTCTGCCAGCACGATACGGATCAGCAGCATAATCAGCCCCAGACGGACGATGCTGCCGCTCGACAGCCAGCGGGTGTTCAGCAGCGGGTTAGTGCGGTTATGTTCAAAGACTATGGCAGACACAATCAGCACCAGCGATAGCGCCAGCGACCAGCCGATCCACGGCGCCTCGAACCACCAGTCAAGACGGCCCAGGGAAAGTACGGCGCAGAGCAGGGCCATTCCGGGGGCCATTAAAAAGAAGGTGATGAAGTCTTTTTTCTCAAAGACCTTGCGCCTGTCGCCCGGCGGCAGTTTTAAGGCGATTACGCAGGCGAGGGAGATCAGCGCCAGACCCAGCTCGAAGAAATAGAGTCCGCGCCATTCGTCAAGCTGCAGCAGTTCGGTCGAAAACAGGCGGGCAAGTGGGATTGCGAGTGACGACCCGGTAATCCCGATGGTGAGCGCCTTCAGGCGGTGCTTCGCAGGCCAGGCCTGGATCTGATAGTAAATCCCCAGCGAGCTTAGCGCGGCGGCCACCATCCCATGCGCGGCGCGAACCATCAGCGCCGAGCTGAGATCGTTCACAAACAGATGGAAGAAGGTGACCAGCACGTACAGCACCAAAAAACCTTCGGTGAAGGCGTGCAGACCGTACTGCTGGCGGAACTTGACCAGCAGCAGGTTGATAGAGATGTTGGTCATCACGTAGACCGCGGGCAGCCAGGCGATTTCGGTCGACCAGGCCCCGAAGGTCCCCTGCAGGTTTTGCAGATTGGCGGTCACCACCGCATTTCCCAGCGCGCCCGTCAGGCACACCAGCAGGCCAACGACGCCGTAGGCAATACGTTTTGGGGTAGTGTGCTCGGGTGTGGAAGGCGAACCCAGCAGGGCGGGTTTCTCATGTGGCTGCCACTCGCGAGGAGCATAAGGGTCGCGTTCGGGCAGGCGCATAACGTCGTTTACCTTAGAAATAATTGAATAATTAGCGGGCTAGCGATTCTACGTCTGCCGCAAATGATAATTCAAGTGAATATGATTTACGCATGTTAATCAAATGTAGAAGGGAAGTTTAAGGAAAAAGAGCGGCCCGAAAATCGGGCCGACAACGATCAGAGATGTTCGGGCTGTGCCTGCAGAAGGGTCGTTCGCTTAACGCGGCTGGCGCAGAAAATCGCGATTAGGGAAATGGCTACCGTGACGGCAAGATACCAGGCCACCGGAACCCAGTCGCCGTCATATTTCGCCAGCAGTCCGGTGGCAATCAGCGGCGCGGTACCGCCTGCCAGCGCGGCACCCAGCTGATAACCGAGCGTAATGCCGGTGTAGCGTACGTTTGCACTAAAAATTTCAGAGCACAGCGTGCCGAGTACCGCCGTTACAGGTGCCCACAGCACGCCAAAGGCGATGACCGTCGCAAGCACAATGCCCCAGGTTGTTCCGGTATTGAGCAGCATAAACCACGGCACGATAAACAAACCCAGGATGAAGACGCTCGCGGCATACATGCGTTGACGGCCAATTTTATCCGAGAGTAGCCCCATTAACGGGATCATCACCGTGGCCACCAGGGCTCCCAGCGTCACGGCTTCCAGCGCCTGGGATTTTTGATACGTCAGCGTCGTGGTGGCATAACTCACGACGAACGTCGAGAAGATATAGAACGGCGCGGTTTCTACCACCTTCAGACCGGCGGCAATAAGCACTTCGCGCCAGTGATGTTTCAGGGTATCGCGCAGAGGCGCTTTCGCCACCTGGCCCGATTGTTTTACCTTCTTGAAATCAGGCGTCTCGTCGATGTCCTTACGGATCCACAGCCCGAGCAAGACCAGAACCGAGCTCAGCAGGAACGGAATGCGCCAGCCCCAGGAGAGGAAATCTTCCTCGCTGAACAGCGTCATCAGCGAGACGATAAAGGTCGCCATCAGCATGCCGATGGTGACGCCCGCCTGCGGAATGCTGCCGAAGAAGCCTTTACGTTTTTCGGGCGCGTATTCATAGGCCAGCAACAGCGCGCCGCCCCATTCACCGCCGATGCCCATCCCCTGAATGATACGCATCAGAATAAGCAGAGCGGGCGCCCACAGCCCAATCATCTCATACGTGGGCAGCAGGCCAATCATAACGGTTGCACCTCCCATCAAAGAGAGGGTCAGTACGAGCGTTTTTTTACGGCCGATGCGGTCGCCGATATGGGCGAAAAGTACCCCGCCAATGGGGCGAATAAAAAAGGTTAATGAGAAAGAGAGATACGAGAGAATGAGTCCGATCACCGGGTCGACCATCGGGAAAAAGATCTTATTAAAAACCAGCGCGGCCGCCGTACCGTAGAGAAAATAGTCAAACCATTCAATGGCGCTTCCGGTAAGGCTGGCGATTAACACCTTCTTATTTTTTCGTAATACCGTCGTCGTACTTTCATGCTCTGTCATGACCTGAAACCCCGCTACGTTGATATTGAGAGAGGTGCCACCTGGCGCGCTTCAGGTGCAACCCGTGATGATAAAAAAGGTTGTGAAATTGTTAAGCAACTTAGGGTTGGATGTTGTGTTTGGCAAGCGCAGGGGGGATAAAACTGGTCAGATCACGGTGAAATAAGCAGCGCTGGGTGCTTTGTCATGACGCCTGCACAATACAATGTTTTGTTAGGCTGGAAATCAAAAGCATAATAGGCAGGTGCAACCCGATGATTTTTGGATGTTTCTGGTTATTTCAGAAAAATGATAAATTCGGCGATTCAACAACGTGAGGAGTTCATCATGGTTCAGCCCCATTTTCCCCTTCTGGCGGTTGCCACGCTGGCGGCCATTAATACTGTCGGCGTATGGCTGGCGCAGGACGAACTGAGCGCGACGCGTCAGGCTCCGGAGATTGATGCGGTGATTCTCGCTGGAAACGCGGTGATCCCGACCATTGAGGCTGCCTGCCGAATAGCCGCGCAGAGAGACGTTCCGCTCCTGATTAGCGGCGGTATTGGCCATTCAACCGCGTTTTTATATGCTGCCATCGGCAGTCATCCGCGTTATCACACCTTACAGGTCGAAGGGCGGGCCGAAGCGAGCATTCTCGCCGACATTGCGCGGGATTTCTGGCAGATCCCCGAGGCGCGTCTGTGGATTGAAGATCGCTCCACCAACTGCGGTGAAAACGCGCGCTTTAGCTGGAATATGCTGAAACAGCATCAGCGAGCAACCGGGCGGGTGCTGGTGGTGCAGGATCCGACGATGCAGCGCCGTACGATGGCGACGTTTGCCCGCGTTTGCCAGGATGAACCCGCGTCACCGCAGTGGATAAGCCATCCCGGGTTTACGCCGATACTGCATAACGGCAACGAGGGCGTGGAGTTTAGCGCGGGCAATAGCGGACTGTGGCCCGTTGACCGCTACCTGTCACTGGTTCTGGGGGAACTGCCGCGGCTGTATGATGACGTTAACGGCTACGGCCCGGTCGGGCGCGATTTTATCGCGCACGTCGACTTTCCTGAGGCGGTGATTGCCGCGTGGAAACAGCTGCAGCAGGATCCGGTTCTCAAGGGGGCACGCAAAATAATCTAAGCACGGAACCATTCCCTCGCCCCATTGGGGAGAGGGTCAGGGAAATCACAGCGCAGCAAACTTATCCAGCGTCCGCACCAGCTGCGTCACAAAACCGTACTCGTTGTCATACCACGCGACGGCTTTCACCAGCTGCAGCTCTCCCGCTTCTGACACCTCCGTCTGCGTGGCGTCAAACACCGAACCATAGTGCGAGCCAATCACATCGGACGACACAATCTCTTCGTCGGTATACCCGAACGACTTATTACCCTGCGTCGCCTTTTTCAGCGCGGCGTTGATTTCCTCAACGGTTACTTTCTTGCCGAGAATCGCCACCAGCTCGGTTACCGAACCCGTTTTAACCGGCACGCGCTGCGCGTGGCCCTTCAGCTTGCCGCTGAGTGCGGGGATCACCAGACCAATGGCTTTGGCGGCACCGGTGGTATGGGGAATAATATTCTCTGCCGCCGCCCGTGAGGCGCGAAGGTCTTTCCCGCGCGGGCCATCTACCAGCGCCTGCGTACCGGTATAGGCGTGAATGGTGGTCATGGTGCCCACCTTGATTTCAAACGCATCGTTCAGGGCCTTCGCCAGCGGGGCGAGGCAGTTGGTGGTGCAGGATGCGACGGAAATAATGGTATCACCGGCGTCAATGGTGTCGTCATTCACGCTGTAGACGATGGTTTTCATGTCACCCGCAGGGGCTGAGATCAGCACTTTCTTCGCGCCAGCGTCCAGGTGCGCCTGTGATTTCTCTTCAGAGGTATAAAAACCGGTGCACTCGACGACGATATCCACACCTGCGGTTTTCCACGGAATGTGCTTCGCCTCTTTTTCGGCGTACACCGCAATGGTTTTACCGTCAACAATTAGCGCATCCTCGGTGAAATCCACGCTCCACGGGAAGCCACCGTAGTTGGAATCATGCCTGAGCAGATAGGCCAGCACTTTCGGGGAGGTGAGGTCGTTGATGGCGACGACGGTATTACTGTCCTGGGTTTCAAGAAGGCGACGAAGTACAAGGCGTCCAATACGTCCAAAACCGTTAATGCCAATTTTACTCATGGTGTTCTCCTGTAAACGTGTCGATGCGACAGTTTGAACTCATCCAGGCTTAGACCATCACGGGCAGGGCGGCAATTGAAGATGCTTCATGCGGGAGGAAGTATTTGAAAAACCATACAGAAAAGTTAATGAATTTTTAAGGAAAGGGGATTATGTTGGCGCGATAACTGTTTTTAATCGGGAAATGACATGCGCACTAAATATACAAGCCTGCAAATCGGCATCCACTGGCTGGTGTTTCTGTTAATCATCGTCGCCTACTGCGCCATGGAGTTCAAAGGCTTCTTCCCGCGCACCGCGCGCCCGGCGATCAATATGATCCACGTCTCGTGCGGTATCAGTATCCTGGTGCTGATGGTGACGCGTCTGCTGGTTCGCCTGAAATTCCGCGCGCCCCCGATTCAGCCGAAGCCAAAAGCAATGGTGACGGGGCTGTCTCATCTGGGGCATCTGGTGGTGTATCTGCTGTTTATTGCGCTGCCGCTGATTGGCATTGTGATGATGTATAACCGGGGCAGCGACTGGTTTGCGTTTGGCATGGTGATGCCGCATGCGGCGGAGTCAAATTTTGACCTGGTTGATGTGCTGAAAGAATGGCACGAGACGCTGGCGAACCTGGGCTATTTTGTCATTGGCCTGCACGCGGTGGCGGCACTGATGCATCACTATTTCTGGAAAGATAATACCCTTCTGCGCATGATGCCGAAAAAGCGTCAGTAATCTTTAACTCTTGACTACAAACGGCTCTGAATCGTAGGCCGGGTAAGCGCTAGCGCCACCCGGCTTATTTTTTTAACCCAGCAGCGCACGCTCTTCAGCCGTTAATGCCAGCGGCTGCGTTGACCCCGTCTCCGACGACGTCACCGCCGCTTCCAGCACGGCCATGACCGCCAGTGCCTCAACAGGGTGGACAGGGTTGGCGATTTTCCCGAGCAGCGCATCCCGTACGTTGACGTAATACTGGCGCTGATCGCCTTTCGGGGTAGGGATCGTCTGCGGCGCGCCGTCGGCCCCAAAGAAGACCATGCTGTCGCTGTCTTCGCCCCAGGTTTCACTGCCGGGAATCACCCCTGAGAGCAACTGCGCTTCCTGCTGATCGATTCTGGCTTTCACCACGCTGCCCTTGTCCCCGTGGACGGTAAAGCGCGCCGTACCGCCAGCCACCAGCATGCTGGCGTGCAGAACAACCTTGTGCTCCGGGTAGTTTAAGACCACGTGCGCCCAGTCGTTTATTTCTGCACCGTCGCGCAGCGTCGCGATATTCCCCTGAACCGACTGCGGCAGGCCAAAGAGCTGCAGCGTCTGGTCAATCAGGTGGGGGCCCAGGTCAAACCACAGTCCGCTCCCGGGGACGTTCTGCTCGCGCCAGCGCACGCGCACTTCCGGGCGGAAGCGGTCGATATGCGATTCCAGGTGTTTAACCTTGCCGAGCGTGCCTTGCTCAATAACCTGCTTAATGCCGAGGAAATCACTGTCCCAGCGGCGGTTGTGGAAGACGGAGAGCAGAAGCTGCTTTTCATCCGCCAGCGCAATCAGGTCGCGAGCTTCCTGCATATCGAGGGTAAAAGGCTTATCCACCACCACGTGTTTACCCGCGTTCAGGGCCAGCGTCGCCAGCGGGGCGTGCGTGGCGTTGGGGGAGGCAATCACCACCAGATCGATATCAGGATGCTGAATGGCCTCTTCCGGTGTCGCGACTACCTGTACATCCGGCAGATCGCGTTTAACCTTCTCTTCATCACGAGAAGAGACCACGGCCAGCTTAATCCCGTCCACCGACTGGATCAGCGGGGCATGGAAGGTTTTGCCGACAAATCCATACCCGATCAGCGCAATGTTAATTGTTTGAACGTTACTCATGACCTTCTCCACGTTAATTCGCGCATACCGTGACCTGCAATGCGCTATGGTCCCCAAGCTCAGGCCAGGGACGATCTAAAAAGAGTTGTTGAATGCTGGATAACCCGGAAACCAGATACGGCTCGCAGCGGTTAATTTTCAGGTGATCGGCAACAATCCAGTGCGCGTGACTTGCGTCGAGCATCGCGCGTTTCACCTCGGCATCCGCTTCTTTACCGGCGCTCAAACCGAGTTCAGCATGAATGGCGCACGCCCCAAGAATGGCGATATCTGCCCGATAACGCGACAGCAAAGACAGCGTGGCGCTGCCGGCAAACAGCCGCTGCTTAGGGTCCCATTTCCCGCCTAGCAGGATCAGCTCAACGTCTTCCCGGTCGCTAAAATGTTGCGCGATATCCAGCGAGGGGGTAATGACGGTAAGCGGCCCCTGAAGAAAGGTGGCGACCGCCATCACCGTGCTTCCGGCATCCAGAAACAGGGTGGAGCCCGGCGGAACCTGCTGTGCGACCTCTTTACCCAGACGCTGTTTAGTCTCCGGCAGTAGCGTATTGCGGCCCTGACGGTTCATGGCGGAGAGGTTAAGCGCGATGGCTCCGCCGTGGTTCTTCTGCGCAAGGCCCTGCTTTTCCAGGTCGGTCAGATCCCGACGGATGGTATCTGCCGAAACCTTCAGCTTCTCAGCCAGGTCGGTGATGCTGGCCTGGCCTTGCTCACTGAGAAGATCCAGGACGTAGCGTTGACGAGCGGTTTTGTGCATGGGCGTACGTTCCTGCAAAATGTCGCAATAGTTTGCATAATACAGCATTTTGACGCAGAGAGAAGGGGAATGTCGTCAGAATAATGTGCAGCAGCGTGATGATTCAGATGGGTGATTATTAAGATTTTATTAAGCAGGTATAAGCAAGCCGTTTTGAATGTTAATCACAATGTTATTGTTATGTTTTATTTAACGATTTGGGTTATGTAACCAGTGTATCGTCATTGTATGGTGTCAAATGCTGTTTAATTTAAATTATTCAGGTTTTAATTGCTTTAATTAGTTTTTTAATGGTTTTTAATTTTAAATATACCTCTTAGGCTACGTAAATTGACACTTCTTTGAAAATCTTTGTGTCTGACCCGAGCTGAAATTAACGCAAAAATGTGCATAGAAAGAATTAAGAATTTTCCTTAGATAACAGGGGGTTTATATGTTTCATTTGAAAGGATACTTTAAGACTTTTGTCCAGAAACCCCATATTTTTTCTTACTTGTAACACCACATTAACATTGTGGCTGTAGTGGGCTATACCACATTTTGTTATGCTGCTAACCAGTTTAAGAAATAAGTAAATTCTTAATTGAAATAAGGCACAAGCAGATCTCATCTCCAACGGAAATGGGTATGGGAAGTATTACCTAAAATCCAGCACGGTAGCTAAATAAGATATTTGTCTAATTATCTATACCTCTTTTTGGGTATTTGCTTGAGTATCACTCAGAGTCAGGGAGATAACATGACGATATTACGAAAGCCTATGTTATGCCGATTTACAGCAGCGCTGGCATTCATTTCATTAGCCATAAATACGGCGTACGGCAATAGTAATCAGGTGGGTATTGCCCCGGTGGCAACCACAACCTTAAAAGAAAGTATTCTTTTTGCTATCGATCGCGATCCGTCAATTAGTCAGCAGGCCGCGCAATTAGGTATTGGTCAGGCACAAATAGATGAGGCGCGCAGCGGCTGGATGCCGCAAATATCGCTGAACGGGAGTACAGGGCACAGCCAGACCACCGATTCCAGCGGGTCGCTGAAGAATTCAGCCGCATGGGGGCTGAGCCTGACGCAGCTGCTGTACGATTTTGGCAAGACCAATAACAGCATCAGCCAGTCTTCCGCCCAGCGCGATAGCTACCGCTATCAGCTGATGGGCACGCTTTCCGATGTGGCGGAAAAAACGGCGCTGAGCTATGTAGAGGTCAAACGCTATTCCGACCTGCTGCAGGCGGCAATAGATAATGTGCAGGCGCTCAAAAACGTCGAACAGCTGGCAAAGCTGCGCGCAGACGCGGGCGTGAGTTCCACCTCCGATGAGCTCCAGACCCGCACGCGTATTGCCGGCATGCAGGCAACGGTCGCGCAGTATAACGCCGCTTTAAACAGCGCGCGCGCAAGGCTGGCGGTATTAACCGGGATGCAGGCAGAAGCTTACTCGCCGGTACCTGAGAACCTCGCGGTAGAGCCAGATTCGCTCAACCGTATTGATTATTCGTTAATACCGGCGGTGATGGCCGCGCAGAACATGGAACGTTCTGCTCAGTATGGCGTGGAAACGGCGAAGTCCCAGCACTGGCCGACGTTAAGCCTGAAAGGGGGACGTACCCGTTACGAATCGGACAACCGTTCATACTGGGACGACCAGATACAGCTCAATATCGACGCACCGCTGTATCAGGGGGGCGCGGTTTCCGCTCGCGTTCGTCAGGCGGAAGGCGCACGGGCCATGGCCTCCTCTCAGGTCGATCAGGCACGTTTCGATGTACTGCAAAAAGCGTCCGTCGCGCAGGCTGACTGGACCGGCGCACGTGGAAGAATGGAGGCCGGGAAGCAACAGCTGGAAAATGCGCTGCGCGCCCGCGATGTTTATAAAAATGAATACACCCTGAGCAAGCGGAGCATTAACGATTTGCTCAGCGTTGAGCAGGATGTCTGGCAGGCCACTTCAGCGAAAATAATCGCTGAGTATGATGGCTGGAGTTCGGCAATTAATTATGCTTCCGCAGTTGATAATTTAATGCCGCTTATTGGAATAGAGAAAAACGCTGCCGCAAAATTACCCGATTTGAGTTAATAAAAGACGCGCAGTGTTGCGCAAAGTAAGACTGAAAATAATGGGTGTTTTTTCCCAGGGATAGCTACATCCGTCTGGTGGACATATCCACAGGAATCCGTACACCTGCAAGGAGAGAAATATGAGTAACGTAAAGGTTGTTGATGTCATCATTCGCAAAACGGCGGAGAAAACGAAATTAACCGGCGAAGGAAATCTGTCGGTCTCTATTTCATCGCCGAGCGTGATTGAAATCCAGGGTTCTGCTCAGGATGTGGTGCGTTATGTCCGCCAGGGTAAAGACCTCCTCATTTATATGAAAGATGGCAGCGTTATTCGCTGCAATAACTATTTTGTTGAAGATCCAGAAACGCATAATCAGTCAGAACTGGTGTTCAACGACCGTCAGGAACTGACACATATTTCTTTTGCCGATGCCGGGGAAGCGTCAGGCGCTGCGGTGACCGAGTTAACCGCGCAGGCCACACCGATTAGCAGCATTCAACCTTTCCTTGAGCAGGAAAGTGTTTTAAGCGACGCGCCGTGGGGCTGGATTGCGGGAGCTGCGTTAGGCGGCGGTGCCATCGGGGCGCTGCTGGCAAACGGCGGTGACGGCGAAACTAAAACAAAAGTCATTGATAACACGAAAGAAGTGGAAAGCGCGACGCCGACCTTCTTGCTATCGGATAAAGCGGGTGACAAGCAGGGCGTGCTGAGTGCAAAAGAGGTCACGGATGATAACACCCCAACCTTTAGCGGTACGGGGCAGCCTGGGGCGACCATTCAGGTCAAAGACAGCAGCGGCAGCACCATTGCCAGCACTATGGTCGCGAAGGACGGCACCTGGACGGTAAAACTCCCGAGCCAGACCGACGGGGAACATACCTGGTCCGTCGTGCAGATCGACGGCAGCAAAACGACCTCTGCGGGGAGCATTACCGTAACCGTGTCGACGGCTGATGCCACGTTAACGCTGGCCACCACGGCGGGTGATAACGTGATCAACGCCAGCGAACAGTCTGCGGGCTTCACGCTCTCCGGCGCCAGTAAAAACCTGGCGCAGGGTACCGAACTCACCGTGACGCTGAACGGCAAGACCTATTCCGCAGAAGTGGGAGCAAACGGCGCGTGGAGCGTGAAGGTGCCTGCCGCAGACGCGCAGGCGCTGGGCGACGGTACCTGGACGGTTAACGTTAGCGGTAAAGACGCGGCGGGTAACACCGTCAGCGGCAGCCAGACGATTGGCGTTGATACCGTAGCACCGACGCTGTCCGTCGACGCAATCGCGCAGGACAACATCATTAATGCCGCTGAACACAATCAGCCGTTAACGCTGACGGGTAAAACCGATGCGGAAGCGGGCCAGATTGTCACGGTCACGCTGAACGGCAAAAACCACACCGCGACCGTGGGCAGCGACGGTACCTGGTCCGTCACGCTTCCCGCCAGTGAAGTACAGGCGATGGCGAACGGCGAACACACCCTGACGGTCAACGTCAGCGACAAAGCGGGTAACGGTTCTACCACCACAGCCGATTTTACCGTCGATACCGCAGCACCCGTTGTGACGATCAACACCGTCGCGGGTGACGACATTCTGAACACCAGCGAGCAGGGCCAGGCGCAGATCGTTTCCGGGCAGGCAAACGGTGCCGCCGCGGGCGATGTGGTCACCGTGACCCTTGGCGGCCAGACCTTCACCGGTGTGGTGCAGGCCGACGGCAGCTGGAGCGTCGGCGTTCCGGCGTCCGTGCTGGGCGCGCTGGGAGAAGGCAACCACACGCTTTCGGTTTCCGTCACTGACGCGGCAGGCAACACCGGCAGCGCCACGCACGGCATTACGCTGAGCGGACACCCGCCGGAATTTACGATTGACGCCATCAGCCAGGATAACGTCCTGAATGCCCAGGAGGCGATGCAGCCCCTGAGCCTGACCGGCACCAGCAATCTGCCGGACGGCACCACCGTCACCGTGACGCTGAACAACGTCAACTATCAGGCTACCGTCGAAAACGGTATCTGGGCGGTCCAGGTGCCGGTGTCCGACGTCCTGAATCTGGCGAACACGCTTTATACCGTCAGCGTCAGCGGTACCGATAGCGTGGGTAACAGCGGTTCTGCCGAAGCGAATCTGCTGGTGGATACCGTCCTTCCGCAGGTCATTATCAATACGTTTGCGGGCGACAACCTGGTCAATAACGCCGAAGCGGGCGTCGATCAAACCCTCAGCGGTCGCGTCAGTGGCGCGGCGGCGGGCGATACCGTCTCTGTAACCGTCGGTGGCAAGAGCTATACCGCAACGGTTGGCAGCGATCTGACCTGGAGCCTGAAAATTCCGTCAGCGGATCTTCAGGCGTTCGGCGATGGGGATTTAACCTTCAGCGCCTCCGTCACCAACGCACACGGCAATACCGGCACCGGCGAGCGTGATATCAATATCAACGCGGAGCTGCCGGGCCTGCGCGTGAACACCATTTCCGGCGATGATGTGATCAACGCCATTGAACAGCAGCAGGATCTGAGCGTCACCGGTTCCAGTACCCATCTGGCCGCGGGGACGCAGATTGTCGTCACCATTAACAACGTTGAGTACGTTACCGCGGTTAACTCCAGCGGCAACTGGCAGATCGGCGTTCCGGCGGCGGACCTGCAGGCCTGGACGGCGGGCGGCATGACGGTTAGCGTCAGCGCTGAAGATGCCTGGGGCAATACCGTTGCGGCTGAACACCCGATTGAACTCGATCTGAACGCCGTCGCGGTCACCATTGATACCGTCTCCGGCGACGACCTGCTGAATGCGGCGGAAAAAGGCGCGGACTTAACCCTTTCCGGCCAGACGCAGGGCGTGGAGGCAGGGCAAACCGTGGTGGTGAAATTTGCCGACCAGACCTTTACCGCGCAGGTGCAGCAGGACGGTTCCTGGAGCCTGAGCGTACCCGCCAGCGCCATGGAAACCCTGATCGACGGGCGCGCGCAGGTGAGCGTCAGCGTCACTAACGTCAGCGGCAACAGCGCGGACGCGTCGCGCGTGGTCACGGTGGATACGCAGCCACCGGCGATTACGCTCGATAACCTGACCGACGACAACATCATCAACGCGGCTGAAGCGCAGCAGGATTTAGCCTTAAGCGGTACCAGCACTGCGGAAGCGGGCCAGACGGTCACCGTGACGCTGAACGGCAAAACGTATCAGACCACGGTTCAGGCGGATGGTACCTGGCAGCTGAGCGTCCCGGCGGCAGACGTGGGTGCCCTGACGGATGGCATCGTGACCGTGACGGCAACCGTGAGCGACGTGGCGGGCAACAGCAGCAGCGCCGATCGCGTGGGACTGGTGGATGCCACCGTTCCGCAGGTGACCATTAACGACTTTGTCACCGACACCAATACCGTTAATCAGCTCGCCCATTCACAGGCGCAGATCCTGAGCGGCTCCGTCACCGGGGCGGCAGCGGGCGATCGGGTGACCATCACCATTAACAGCGTCGATTACACCACCGTGGTGGATGCGGCGGGGAACTGGAGCCTTGGCCTGCCGGCATCCGTCGTGCAGGGGCTGGCGGACGGCACCTGGACCATCGATGTTTCCGTGACCGACCGATCCGGCAATACCGGAAGCAGTTCACTGGATGTGGTAGTGAATACCGTGACGCCTGTCATCGGTATCAGCACGCTGGCGGCGGACGATGTGATTAACGCGACCGAGAAGGGCGAAGATCTGCTGCTCTCCGGCACCAGCAACCAGCCGGAAGGGACCAGCATCACCGTTAACCTGAACGGCATCAACTACACCGCTACCACCGACGCCAGCGGTAACTGGAGCGTGACCGTACCGGCCTCGGCCGTCAGCGTGCTGGGTGAAGCCCATTACACCGTGACGGCGAGCGTCACGGATAGCGTCGGCAACAGCGCGTCAACCTCACACGATGTGCTGGTGGACACCTCGCTGCCGGTGGTGACGATCGACACGCTGGCGGGCGACAATATCGTTAACGCCGCGGAAGTGGCGGCAGGGCAAACCCTGACCGGTAAGGTGACGAATGCGGCGTCAGGTGACACTGTCACTATCATCCTTGGCGGCCAGACCTACACCGCTACCGTGCAGGACGATCTGACCTGGAGCCTGCCGTTAAGCGAGAGCCAGCTTACCGCGCTCGGCAACGGCGGCCTCACGGTATCCGCCAGCGTGACCAACGCGCACGGCAATACCGGCTCTTCTTCTCTCGACTTTAGTATCGACGCCCAGCTCCCGGGCCTGCGTATTGATACCGTCGCAGGTGACGACGTCATCAACGCGATCGAACACGCTCAGAACCTGATTGTGTCCGGCACCAGCACCGATCTGGCGGCGGGCAGCACCGTGACCGTGACTATCAACGGCAAGGATTATTCAGCGTCGGTCATGGCGGATGGCACCTGGCAGGCGGCGGTACCGGCGGCCGATGTCTCCCAGTGGGCGGACGGTTCGCTGGATATCAAGGCCAGCGCGCAGGATGCTTCCGGCAACCCGGTGGCTATCGGCACCGTTGTGGATGTGGATCTCACCCCGGTTGCCATCAGCATCGACAGCGTGACCGACGATAACGTGCTTAACGCGGCGGAAAAAGGCCAGGATCTGGTGCTTTCCGGCACCACCTCCAACGTTGAAGCGGGTCAGACCGTGACCATTACCTTTGCGGGTAAAACCTATACCACCACGGTGGATGCCAACGGCGACTGGACCTGGACCGTTCCGGCTGCCGATCTGAGCGGCCTGAAAGACGGCGACGCCAGCGTGCAGGTTAGCGTCACCAACGTGAACGGCAACGCGGCGTCTTCGGCGCAGGAGTTCAGCGTCGATACCACCGCGCCGACGGTGACCATCAACACCATCAGCCATGACAATATGCTGAACGCGGCAGAGGCGGCGCAGGATCTGACCCTGAGCGGCACCTCTACTGCCGAAGCGGGCCAGACGGTCACCGTGACCTTCAACGGCAACACCTATACCGCGCAGGTGCAGGCGGACGGCAGCTGGACGCTCGACGTGCCGGCGGCGGATATGGCAGGCATCACCGACGGCAATGCGGCGGTCACGGCGACCGTGTCCGATAAGGCAGGCAACCCGGCCAGCGCGGGCTCCTCGGTGCTGGTCGACACCACCGTACCGCAGATTTCGTTCAACATCGTTGCGGGTGACGACGTCATCAATATTGCCGAGCACGGCCAGGCGCTGATCGTCTCCGGTAAGGTGACGGGCGCGCAGGCGGGCGACGTGATTACCGTGACCCTGAACGGCAAAGACTACACCGCGATGCTGGACGCGTCCGGCAACTGGAGCGTGGGCGTTCCGGCGGCGGACGTTGGCGCGCTGGCAAATGGCGACCAGACGATCGCTGCGACCCTCACCGATAAAGCCGGTAACAGCACCACCGCGACGCACGCGTTTGACGTCTCCCTGACCGCGCCGGTGGTTGCCATCAATACCCTGGCGGTTGACGACGTGATCAACGCAACCGAGAAAGGCCAGGATCTGCTGGTGTCCGGCACCAGCAACCAGCCGGACGGAACCACCATTACGGTGACCCTGAACGGGATTAACTATATGGCGACTACCGACGCCAGCGGGAACTGGAGCGTGACCGTTCCGGCGGCAAACGTCTCTGCGCTGGGCGAAGCAAGCTACGTCGTGACGGCGAGCGTAACCGACGCCGCAGGCAACAGCGCGAGCACCGGGCACAGCGTGCTGGTCGACAGCGCGCTGCCGCAGGTCACCATCAACCCTGTCGCCACGGACGATGTCATCAACGCAGCGGAAGTGGCTGCCGGGCAGACCCTGAGCGGGAAAGTGAGCGGTGCGGCCAGCGGTGACACTGTCACCATTTCAGTCGGCGGCAATACCTGGACCGCGACGGTACAGGACGATCTGAGCTGGTCGGTCAACGTGCCGTCTGACGTTTTAACCGCCATCGGTAACGGCGATCTGACGGTGTCAGCAAGCGTGACTAACGGCCACGGCAACACCGGCTCCGGCGAGCGCGACATCACCATTGATGCCAACCTGCCGGGCCTGCGCGTCGATACCGTGGCGGGTGACGATGTCATCAACAGCATTGAGCACGCGCAAAACCTGATTATCACCGGCTCCAGCGAAGGACTGGCAACGGGCGCGGCGTTAACGGTGACCGTCAACGGTAAAACCTACGCCGCAACCGTGCTGGCGGACGGCACCTGGACGGCGGCCATTCCGGCAGCAGACGTCAGCGCGCTGAACGCGGGCACGGTCACCGTGACCGTGGAAGGCCAGAGCGCGGCGGGTAATCCGGTTTCCATCAGCCACGACGTAAAGGTGGATCTGGCGGCGGTCGCCATCAGCATTGACCCTATTGCATCGGACGACGTAATCAACGCGGCGGAGAAAGGCGCGGACCTGGTGCTGTCCGGCTCGACCACCAACGTGGAAGAAAACCAGACCGTTACCATCACCTTCGGCGGCAGGTCATACACCGCGACGGTGGATGCCAGCGGCAACTGGACGGCGACCGTACCGTCTGCCGATTTGGGCAGCCTGAAAGACGGCGATGCCAGCGTGCAGGTGAGCGTCACCAACGTGAACGGCAACAGCGCGTCGGCGGGCCGCGAGTACAGCGTGGATGCGACCGCACCGACGGTGTCTATCGAGATTGTCAGCGACAACAACATCATCAATGCGGCCGAAGCGCAGCAGGATCTGGTCGTTAACGGCGTGACCAACGCCGAAGCGGGCCAGACCGTCACCGTGACGATGAACGGCGTGGACTACACCACCACCGTGCAGGCAAACGGCAGCTGGAGCGTGACCGTGCCGTCCGCGGATCTGAGCGGCATTACCGACGGCAGCTACACCATCAGCGCCGCCGTGTCTGATAAGGCGGGCAACCCGGCCTCAGCGGATCGCGACGTGCTGGTCGATACCACCGTCCCGCAGCTGACTATTAACACCGTTTCCGACGACGATGTGATCAACAGCGCCGAGCACGCGCAGGCGCTGATTGTCACGGGCTCCGTGACCGGCGCGGCGGCGGGCGACGTGGTCACCGTCACCCTCAACGGCAAATCGTACACCGCTACCCTGGATGCCTCCGGCAACTGGAGCGTGGGCGTGCCTGCGGCGGACGTCACCGCGCTGGCCGCCGGGGATTACACCATTACCGCGGCGCTGACCGATAAAGCGGGCAACAGCAACAGCGCCACGCACGGCGTGGAGGTGAACCTGACCGCGCCGGTGCTGACCATTGACACTGTTTCCGGTGACGATGTAATCAACAACAGCGAGAAAACCCAGGATCTGACGATCTCCGGTACGGCTTCCGGTCTGGCGGCAGGCGCGGTGGTAACCGTGATGCTGAACGGCAAAGCGTACAGCGCGCAGGTGGATGATAACGGGAAATGGACCACCACCGTTCCGGCGGACCAGGTGGGCCAACTGGGTGAAGCGTTGTACACCGTTACCGCCTCAGCAACGGACGGCGTCGGCAACAATACCAGCACGTCACACACCGTGAACGTGGAATCCGTTCTGCCGGGCGTGATTATCAACACCATTGCAGGTGACGACGTCATTAACGCGGCGGAACTGGCAGCCGGCCAGACCATCAGCGGTAAGGTGGTGAATGCCGAAGCGGGCAATACCGTGACCGTGACGATTGGCGGCAACAGCTACACCGCAACGGTGCAGAGCGATCTCACCTGGTCCGTGAACGTGCCGTCCGACGTGCTGACCGCACTGGGCAACGGTGATTTAACCGTGTCAGCCAGCGTCACGAACGGCGTGGGTAATAGCGGAACGGGCGAGCGCGAAATCGTGATAGACGCTAACCTGCCGGGCCTGCGCGTGGATACCGTGGCGGGTGACGACGTGATCAACAGCATCGAACATACTCAAAACCTGATTATCACCGGTTCCAGCGACGGGCTGGCGGCGGGCGCGGCGCTGACCGTGACCGTCAACGGCAAAACCTATCCGGCGACCGTGCTGGCGGACGGCACCTGGAGCGCGGCGATCCCGGCCGCAGACGTCGGCGCACTGAGTGCCGGCACGGTTACTGTATCCGTTGCTGGCCAGAGCAGCGCCGGTAACCCGGTTTCTATCAGCCACGATGTGACGGTGGATCTGGCGAGCGTTGCCATTAGCATCGACGCCATCGCCACCGATGACGTGATTAACGCCGCCGAGAAGGGCGCTGATCTGGTGCTCTCCGGCACTACCTCGAACGTCGAGGAAAACCAGACCGTTACCATCACCTTCGGCGGCAAGTCATACACCGCGACGGTGGATGCCAGCGGCAACTGGACGGCGACCGTACCGTCTGCCGATTTGGGCAGCCTGAAGGACGGCGACGCCAGCGTGCAGGTGAGCGTCACCAACGTGAACGGCAACAGCGCCTCGGCGGGCCGGGAGTACAGCGTGGATGCGACCGCACCGTCCATGACCATCAATACCCTGGCGAACGACGATATTCTGAACGCCGCTGAAGCGCAGTCCGATTTGACCGTGTCCGGCACCACCACCGCCGAAGCGGGCCAGACGGTCACCGTATCGCTGAACGGCAAAGACTACACCACAACCGTCAGCGCAGACGGCAGCTGGACGCTGAACGTCCCGGCGGCGGATCTGGCTGGATTAACCAACGGCAGCGTCACCGTTACCGCATCGGTTAGCGACAAGGCGGGTAACCCGGCGTCGGTGGACCACAACCTGGCGGTAGATATCACCGCGCCTGCGGTGACCATTAATACCGTGGCGGGCGACGACGTCATTAACATCGCAGAACACGGCCAGGCGCAAATCATCAGCGGCACCGCCACCGGCGCGGCGGCGGGCGATAAGGTCACCGTCACGATTGGCGGGCAGACCTACACCACCGTGCTGGACGCGGCGGGGAACTGGAGCGTGGGCGTCCCGGCGAGCGTGATTTCCGGCCTCAGCGACGGCACCGTGACCGTCACGGCGTCAGTCACCGACGCGGCGGGCAACACCGGCAGCGGCACGCATAACGTGACCGTCGATACCGGTCTGCCATCGGTGGCCTTCAACGCTATCAGCGATGACAACGTCCTGAACGCGGTAGAAAAAGGTCAGGACCTGAGCGTCAGCGGCACCAGCGCCAACCTCGCGGAAGGCACCGTGGTGACCGTAACCCTGAACGGCAAAAACTACACGGCGACGACGGCGGCAGACGGCACCTGGAGCCTGACGGTGCCGGCAGCGGATCTGGCCGGTCTCGGCCAGGCCAGTTACACCCTGAATGCGACCGCCACCAACGGCGTGGGCAACAGCGTGAGCAACGCCGCGAACCTGCTGGTCGACACCGCGCTGCCGACCGTCACCATCAACACCGTGGCGGGCGATAACGTCATCAACGCGGCGGAAGTGGCGGCAGGCCAGACCCTGAGCGGCACCGTGGCGAACGCTGAAGCGGGCAATACCGTGACCGTCACCCTTGGCGGCAACAGCTACACCGCAACGGTGCAGAGCGATCTGACCTGGTCCGTGAACGTGCCGTCTGACGTGCTGACCGCGCTGGGCAACGGCAGCCTGAGCGTAACGGCGACCGTCACCAACGGCCACGGCAATACCGGCACCGGCGAGCGCGAGATCGCTATCGACGCTAACCTGCCGGGCCTGCGCGTCGACACCGTCGCGGGTGATGATGTGGTCAACACCATCGAGCACGCGCAGAACCTGATCGTCACCGGTTCCAGCGACGGGCTGGCGGCAGGCACGGCGCTGACCGTGACCGTCAACGGTAAATCCTATGCGGCGACCGTGCTGGCGGACGGGACCTGGAGCGCGGCGATCCCGTCCACCGACGTGAGCGCGTGGCCGGAAGGCACCGTCAAAATCAGCGTTACCGGCGACAGCTCGGCGGGCAACCCGATTACCATCAGCCACGACGTGACGGTGGATCTGGCGACCGTTGCCATCAGCATCAATTCCATCGCCACCGACGACGTGATTAACGCGGCGGAGAAGGGCGCGGATCTGGTGCTGTCCGGTGCGACCACCAACGTGGAAGCCGGGCAGACCGTGACCATCAGCCTGAACGGCAAAATCTATACCGCGACAGTAGACGACAGCGGTAACTGGACCTACACCGTACCGTCTGCGGATCTGGCACACCTTAAGGACGGTGACGCCAGCGTGCAGGTGAGCGTCACCAACGTGAACGGCAACAGCGCCTCGGCGGGCCGCGAGTACAGCGTGGATGCGACCGCGCCGTCCGTGACCATCAATACCCTGGCGAACGACGATATTCTGAATGCCACCGAAGTTCAGGCCGATCTGACCGTGTCCGGCACCACCACCGCCGAAGCGGGCCAGACCGTGACCGTGACGCTGAACGGCAAAGACTACACCACAACCGCAGGCGCGGACGGCAGCTGGACGCTGAACGTTCCGGCGGCGGATCTGGCTGGATTAACCGACGGCAGCGTGACCGTTACCGCAAGCGTCAGCGATAAAGCGGGTAACCCGGCGTCGGTCGATCACACTCTGACGGTGGACGTGACCGTGCCTGCGGTAACCATCAACACCGTGGCGGGCGACGACGTGATTAACATCACTGAGCACGCTCAGGCACACATCATCAGCGGCACCGCCACCGGCGCGGCGGCGGGCGATAAGGTCACCGTCACCCTCGGCGGCCAGATCTACACCACCGTGCTGGACGCGGCGGGGAACTGGAGCGTGGGCGTCCCGGCGAGCGTCATTTCCGGGCTCAGCGACGGCACCGTCACCGTCACGGCGTCAGTCACCGACGCGGCGGGCAATACCGGTTCCGGCACGCATAACGTGACCGTCGATACCGGCCTGCCGTCCGTGGCCTTCAACGCCATCAGCGATGACAACGTCCTGAACGCGGTGGAAAAAGGTCAGGATCTGAGCGTCAGCGGCACCAGCGCTAACCTCGCGGAAGGCACCGTGGTGGCCGTGACCCTCAACGGTAAAAACTATACCGCGACCACTGCGGCGGACGGCAGCTGGAGCCTGACGGTGCCGGCGGCGGATCTCGCAGGTCTCGGCGAAGCCAACTACACCCTGAGCGCCGCCGCGACCAACGGCGTGGGCAACAGCGTGAGCAACACCGCGAACCTGCTGGTCGACACCGCGCTGCCGACCGTCACCATCAACACCGTGGCGGGCGACAACGTCATCAACGCGGCGGAAGTGGCCGCAGGCCAGACCATCAGCGGCACCGTAGCGAACGCGGAAGCGGGCAACACCGTGACCGTGACGATTGGCGGCAACAGCTACACCGCAACGGTGCAGAACGACCTGACCTGGTCCGTTAACGTGCCGGAATCCGTCCTGACCGCGCTGGGCAACGGCGAGTTGACCGTGTCGGCGACCGTCACCAACGGCCACGGGAACACCGGCGCGGGCGAGCGCGACATCGTGATAGACGCCAGCCTGCCGGGCCTGCGCGTCGATACCGTCGCGGGCGACGATGTGATTAACAGCATCGAGCATGGACAGAACCTGATTGTCACCGGCTCCAGCGACGGGCTGGCGGCAGGCACTACGCTCACCGTGACCGTCAATGGCAAAACCTATGCGGCCTCCGTGCTGGCAGACGGTACCTGGAGCGCGGCGATCCCGGCGGCAGACGTCGGGGCCCTGGCTGCGGGCTCGGTTACCGTGACCGTTGCAGGCCAGAGCGCGGCGGGCAATCCGGTGACCATCAGCCATGACGTGACGGTGGATCTGGCGGCAGTCGCTATCAGCATCGATGCGATTGCCACCGACGACGTGATTAACGCGGCAGAAAAAGGCGCGGATCTGGTGCTGTCCGGCAGCACCTCGAACGTGGAGGAAAACCAGACCGTGACCGTCACCTTCGGCGGCAAGACGTACACCGCGAAGGTGGATGCTGACGGTAACTGGACGGCCACCGTGCCTTCCGCCGATCTCGCAGGCCTGAAGGACGGCGATGCCAGCGTGCAGGTGAGCGTCACCAACGTGAACGGCAACAGCGCCTCGGCGGGCCGCGAGTACAGCGTAGACGCCACCGCGCCAACCGTGAGCATTGATACGGTCGCTGGCGATAACGTGATTAACGGCAGCGAAGCCGCTGCGGGTGTGGCCATTTCCGGCACCACCACGGCGGAAGTCGGTCAGACGGTCACCGTGACGCTGGGCGGGAAGAGCTATACCGCGCAGGTGCAGCAGGGCGGTATCTGGAGCGTGAACGTGCCGGGCACCGACCTGTCCGCTCTGGCGGATAACGGCTACACCGTGCAGGTCAGCGTGAGCGACGCCGCGGGTAACCCGGGCAGCGCGGGCAAAGCGATTACGCTTGATACCACGCCGCCAACCGTCAGCTTTAACGTCGTGGCGGGCGATAACGTCATCAACAGCGTGGAGCACGGACAGGCGCAGATCGTCAGCGGCACCGCCACCGGCGCGAGCGTCGGCGATAAGCTGGTCATCACCATCGGTTCGAACCAGTACACCACCACCGTTGACGCCAGCGGTAACTGGAGCGTGGGTGTTCCGGCCAGCGTAATTTCCGCGCTCAACGACGGCACCGTGACCCTCAGCGCGACCATTACCGACAGCGCGGGCAACAGCAGCACCCAGACCCACGACGTGGTGGTAAACACGGCCTCCGTGGCGCTGACGGTGAACACCGTTAGCGGTGACGACGTCATCAACGCGGCGGAAGCCGGTTCGTCCCTGGTGATTAACGGCTCCAGCGCCCAGTTCGCCAGCGGGACGCAGGTCACCGTGACGCTGAACGGCAAAACCTATACGGCCACCATCCAGAGCGACGGCAGCTGGACGACCACCGTTCCGGCCGCCGACGTGGGCGCCCTGGCCGATGGCGCGAGCTATCAGATCTCCGTGGCGGCGCAGGACAGCGCGGGCAACAGCGCCTCTGCAACGCACGGCCTCAGCGTGGATACCACTGCGCCGGTCGTGAGCATTGCGACGCTGTCGGGTGACGATATGCTGAACGCGCTTGAAGCGCAGCAGCCGCTGACCGTGCACGGCTCTTCCAGCGCGGAAGCGGGTCAGACCGTCACCGTGACGCTGGGTGGCAAATCCTACACTGCAACCGTGGCAAACGACGGCACCTGGACGCTCGACGTGCCGGCGGCCGATCTGGCTGCGCTGAGCCAGGGTGCGCTGACGGTGACCGCCTCGGTCAACGATAAAGCCGGTAATAACGGCCAGACCACGCACACCTTAACGGTCGATACCGTCGCGCCAACCGTGACCATCAGCACCGTGGCCGATGACGATATCGTCAACAACGCGGAGCAGCTGGCGGGCCAGACCATCAGCGGCACCACTACGGCGGAACAGGGCCAGACGGTGACCGTCTCCTTCAACGGGCACAGCTATCAGGCGACCGTCGGGGCGGACGGATCGTGGTCGGTCTTCGTGCCGGGCCGTGATTTCCTCGGCCTGAGCGACGGGGATTACACCATTACGGCTACGGTGAGCGATAAGGCGGGTAACCCGGGCAGCGCAACGCACGACGTGACGCTGAACGGCGATGTCCCAACCATCACCATTAACACCTTTGCGCAGGACGATATCGTCAACGCCGCCGAGCACGGCACGCCGCTGGTTGTCAGCGGCACCACCGACGCCCCGGCGGGCCAGACGGTGACCATTACGCTGAACGGCAAAACCTACACGGCGACCGTCCAGAATGACGGCACCTGGAGCTATACGGTGGGCAGCGCAGACGTGACCGCGCTGGCGGACGGCGGTTCGTACGTGATTAACGCGCAGGTCAGCAACGCCATCGGCAACAGCGGCAGCGATAACCACAGCGTTACCGTGGATCTCACCGCGCCGTCGATGGGCATCAGCATTGACTCACTGCAAAACGACACCGGCCTGAGCGCGAGTGATTTCATCACCAACGATGCTCATATCGCGATTAACGGCTCGCTGACCGCGCAGCTCGGCAATAACGAGAAGGCGCAGATCAGCCTCGACGGCGGCACCACCTGGATTGACCTGAACGTGACCGGCACCACCTGGCGCTACACCGATGGCCGCACCCTGACGGACGGTACGTACCAGTACCAGGTGCGCGTGATCGATAACGCCGGGAACGTGGGGGCGACGGACAGCCAGGACGTGGTGATTGACCTGACCATGCCTGTAGCAACGACGATTACGGTCGATTCCATCACCCAGGATACCGGCCTGTCCGGCAGCGACTTTATCACCAGCGACAACCAGATCAGCCTGAAAGGGACGCTCGGTGCGGCGCTGGGCAGCGGCGACCACGCGCAGATCAGCCTCGACGGCGGCGTGACCTGGACCGACGTCAGCGTCAGCGGCCTGAGCTGGACGTATGTAGACGGTCGTACGCTGGCCGACGGGGATTACAACTACCAGCTGCGCGTGATTGACGACGCGGGCAATATCAGCGCCACCGCCAGCCAGGTGGTGACCATTGATACGGTTGCGCCGGACGCCAGCAAAACCATCGCCATCGACAGCATCAGCGACGATACCGGCCTGAGCAGCAGCGACTTTATCACTAACGATACGTCCCTGACGCTGCATGGCTCGCTCGGCGCGACGCTGGCCGACGGCGAATATGCCCAGATCAGCCTCGACGGCGGCGTCACCTGGCAGAACGTGATCGTCACCGGCAACAGCTGGTACTACGTCGATAGCCGCACGCTGGGTAACCAGACCTATGACTACTACGTTCGCGTGGTGGATGCGGCGGGTAACGTGGGCGCCAGCGCCCATCAGCAGGTGACCGTCGATACGGTCGCCCCGGATGCGGCGATTACGGTGACCGTGGATAACATCACCGTGGATACCGGCTTTGACAATAACGACTTCCTGACCAGTTCGACCTCGTACACGCTGCACGGAACGCTCGGCGCCGCGTTGGGCGCGGGTGAATTCGTGCAGGTGAGCATGGACGGCGGCAGCACCTGGGTGTACGCCACCGTGAGCGGTACGCAGTGGAGCTACAGCGACACCCGTACCCTGACCGACGGCAGCCATAACTATCAGGTGCGGGTCGTCGACCAGGCGGGGAACGTCGGGGCAACCACCTCGCAGGCGGTAACGGTGGATACGCAGGCGCCGCAGTACGGCATCACCGTTGACAGCATCAGCGAAGATACCGGGCAGTCCAGCAGTGACTTCATCACCATGGACACCACGCTGACCATCAACGGCTCGCTGGGCAGCGCGCTGGCAAGCGACGAGCGCGTGCAGATCAGTCTGGACGGCGGAAACACCTGGCTCGATACCACGGTCACCAACCAGCGCTGGAGCTACACCGATACCCGCGATCTGCCTGACGGGGACTATACCTACCAGGTGCGGATTATCGACCAGGCGGGCAACGTCGGCTCCACCGCCTCTCAGGTGGTGACGGTAGACACCACGCCGCCAGCCACGGTGGGAACCGTAGTGAGCTATACCGACGGCGAAGGCGAGCGTCAGGGCACCTTTGGCAGCGCGGTGGCAACGGACGATAACTCGCCGCTGATCAACGGTACACTTAACCGCGCTCCGGACGACGGTGAAATTGTGCAGCTCTATCGTGACGGGGTCCTGCTCGGCCAGGTGACCATGAACGGCAGTGCAAGCTGGTCCTTCCAGGACAACGGCCTGAGCGATGGCAATCACACCTACATTGTGCGCGTCACCGACAGGGCCGGTAACTACACGGAATCCGACGGCTTTGTGCTGAACGTTGATACCAGCATCCCGACCACCACGGCGGCGATTACCGCGCAGACCACGTCGGACACCACGCCGATTGTCAGCGGGACCGTCTCCGCCGATCTGGTGAACGGTGAATATCTGGTGGTAACGGTGAACGGGAAAACCTACACCTCCCAGACGGGCGGCGCGGTGGTGGTCGATCCGGACCACAACACCTGGTATCTGCAGATCCCGGACGGCGATGCGCTGAGCGTGTCGAGCTACAGCGTGACGGCGCAGGTGAAGAGCAGTGCGGGTAACGGCAACACGACCGGAACGGCGACCGGCAGCCTGGTGATTGATACCACCTCGGTGAATACCGACTGGGCGACCACGGCGGGGAACAGCAACAACTCCACCATGACGGTGGGGACGAACAGCAGCGGCCTGTGGAACATCATTGCTAACGGCCAGTCTTACTCCAGCAGCGATAGCTCGACCTATGCCGGAAATACGCTGACCAACACCCGCAGCTACTACGTGGTGAGCCAGACCGCCGCCGACTTTGACCGTAACGGCACGCAGGATATCTTCGCGACGGAGACCACCTACGCCGGATCCACGCAGGTGATGTGGACCTACGATGGCAGCACCTATAACGCCAGCCAGCTGGCGATGGGGACCACCATCTGGTACGGCGGCGTGATTGCGTACGATAAAACCGGCGATGGCTATCTGGATCTGGCCTACGGCGATGCCGGCATGGACTCACTGACCTACCTGGTGAACAACAACGGCGTTCTGTCGCCGGACGGCACCGGTGGCGAAGGCGGTTTCTACGGTCAGTTCGATTCCGGGCGCGAAATCTCCGGCGTCGACCTGAACAACGACGGCACGGTGGATATCGTTCAGCACACCAACCGCAGCGGCGCGTACTCGTTAACCGTGATCAACAACAACGGCAACGGCACGCTCTCTATCGGTCAGAACCTGACGAACGTGTTTGTGGCAAACGCCTCGAATACCACCACGGCGGCATCCATGACGTGGGCGGACTTCAACGGCGATGGCTACATGGATCTGTACCTGGGCAGCAGCTACAACAACAACGGCGGGGTGATTTACTACAACGACGGCACCGGTAAGCTCTCTGCTACCAAGAGTGCGGTGGAAGCCTCTAACGCCACGGCGGGCTATCTGTCGGTGGCGGTGGACTGGAACGGCGACGGGCAGATGGACATCATCAAGCTCAGCACCTACGGCGGTTCGCAGACGGCGACCCTGTTCACCAACAACGGTTACGGCTCCACCTGGACCTCAAGCCAGCTGGCTTCGGGTCTGGCGAACGTCACCGGCGTGGCGGCAGTGGACTACAACTGGGACGGCGCGCAGGATCTGCTGGTCTCTCAGCAGAACGGCAAGGTGGTGCTGGTGCAAAACAGCAAAACCATTGCTGACGGCACCGCGATGCATCTGCACATTGTCGATAGCGAGGGCATCAACGCCTACTACGGCAACACGGTCAATCTGTACAACGCCGCGGGCGTACTGGTGGCCTCGCAGATCATCAACGCCCAGTCCGGTATCGGCTCGAACGATACCTCCGCGCTGGTGAGCTTCTACGGTCTGGATCCGAATGAAACCTATTCGGCCGAGATCCTGAAGATTACCAACGGCGTGTCGGATAACGTCACCTGGAGCGGTCTGGAGGCGGGCAACGGCAAAGAGGGCTACGTCCTGACGGCCGAAGCCGCCACCGGCGGCCACAGCGGGACCATTACCGGTACCGGGTATAACGACACCTTTATCGCAGAGGACGGCACCTATACCTATAACGGCTCCGGCGGCTGGAATACCCATTCCGACTACGACACCTGGAGCAACACCGGCGGGATGGACGTGGTGGATTACCGCAATGCGACCTCCGGCGTGACCGTTGACCTGCGCCTCTCTACCGCGCAGGACACCGGGTTCGGCACGTCACGACTGCTCAACATTGAGGGGATCAACGGCTCGAACTTCGACGACGTCATTACCGGCAACAGCGGTGATAACCGGTTCGAAGGCCGCGGCGGGAACGACACCTTCAACATCGGCAGCGGCGGTCACGATACGTTGCTCTACAAGCTGATCAACGCGTCTGACGCCACGGGCGGTAACGGTCACGACGTGGTGAACGGCTTTACGGTCGGCACCTGGGAAGGGACCGCGGACACGGATCGTATTGACCTGCGCGATCTGCTCTCCGGCAGCGGCTATACCGGCACGGGCTCGGCGAGCTACGTGAACGGCGTGGCCACGCTGGACAGCAGCGCGGGCAACATCAGCGATTACATCCGCGTGGTGCAGAACGGCAGCAATACCGAGATCCAGGTTGACCTGGACGGTACCGGCGGCCAGTTCTCGCCAACCACGCTGGTGACGCTGAACGGCGTGCAGACGGATCTGGCGACGCTGCTGGCGAACCATCAGCTGTTAATTGCGTAAAACAACGCCGCGGGGAGCGATCCTCGCGGCTTTTTGCGTTTCTTTACATGAATAGCGATAACCCTATATTTCACAAGATTATTTTGCGGGGTCGTTTAGAGAATGTTCGATTTTAAATCATCCCGTAAAGGTATCATTTCAGTGCGAAATTACCGCACTGGACAGGACGTAGCATTATGAAGACACATCCACAGTACGAACCCTGGCTGCAGGGCATGCTCATCATCGCGAAGCACTACCGGCTGGATTTCTCAGCGGAGCATGTTCGGGTCACGATTAACCATGAAAGCCAGTCTCCACGCCAGCTGGTGCTGGAGGAGATGGCGCGTCAGCTTGGGCTGGGGATGCGTGTGGTGGCGGCTGAAGCGGTATCCCTCGATCCCTGGCGCGTGCCGCTGCTGGCGGAATTCACCGGCGGACAAATCGCGGTCATTAACCGCATGGACAGCGAAGGCAACGTCAGCCTGCAGTTTAGCGGTGACGCGGGGCTGGAGACGACCCTGACGCGTGACGAACTCGGTGCGCGGCTGAAAGGGCTGATGGTGTTGCGCCCGCTCGAATCCACGCCGGATGCCCGCGTGGACGACTACATCAAACCGTATGAGAAAAACTGGTTCTGGCAGCTGGCGCTGAAAGACTGGCGGCGCTACAGCGACATTATGCTGGTGGCGCTGGTGGCCAACGTGCTGGCGCTTTCCGGCATGGTCTTCTCCATGCAGGTGTACGACAGGGTGGTGCCGTCCCAGTCGGAAGCCACGCTGTGGGTGCTGTTTGGCGGCGTGATGATTGCCATCGTGTTCGAATTCATCATGCGCATGCTGCGCGTGCATATTTCTGACGTGGTGGGGAAGCGTGCCGACCTGCGCATCTCTGAACGCGTTTTCGCCCACGCGCTGCGAATTAAAAACGGCGCGCGATCCAAATCAACCGGATCGTTTATCGCGCAGATCCGCGAGCTGGAGTCGGTGCGCGAGCTGATCACATCCACCACCATTGCGGCCATTTCCGATCTGCCGTTCTTCCTGCTGTTCGTTTTTATTCTGTGGATGATTGGCGGCCCGCTGGTGCTGGTGGTCCTGCTCGCCGTGCCGCTGCTGCTCATCCCCGGCCTGCTGGTGCAGCGCCCGCTGGGGAAACTCTCCAGCGAAGGGATGCGTGAATCCGCCATACGAAACGCCACGCTGGTGGAAGCGGTGCAGGGCATTGAGGACATCAAGCTCATGCGCGCCGAGCAGCGTTTCCAGAACCAGTGGAACAACACCAACGACGTCGCCGCCAGCGTCGGCATGAAGCAGCGCTGGCTGACGGGCCTGCTGCTCACCTGGACGCAGGAGGTGCAGTCCATCGTCTATGCGGTGGTACTGCTGGTGGGCTGTTATCTGGTCATCAGCGGCGACATGACCACCGGTGCGCTGGTGGGAACCTCGATTCTGGCATCGCGCACCATCGCGCCGCTGTCGCAGATCTCAGGCGTGCTCTCGCGCTGGCAGTCGGCAAAGGTGGCCCGCAAGGGGCTGGACGACCTGATGCAGCGTCCCATTGACGATCCGCAGCACGGCAAAAAGGTGCACAAAGCCCACCTGCGCGGCGACTATAGCCTTGAGGACGTCGGGTTTTATTACGACGAGGAAGAGAAACTCACCGTGCTCAACATCAGCAAGCTGCAGATCCGCGCCGGAGAGCGCGTGGCGGTGCTCGGGCGCAATGGTTCCGGTAAAAGCACGCTGCTACAGCTTCTGGCGGGCATGCAGGAGCCGCAGCAGGGCAGCATCCTGCTCGACGATATCGCCCTCAATCATCTGGACCCGGCCGACGTGCGTCGCGACATGCAGCTGCTCGGCCAGCAGGCCCGGCTGTTCTTTGGCTCCGTGCGGGACAACATCCTGATGGGGAACCCGTTAGCCACTGACGATGAGATTCATCAGGCGCTGGTCAACAGCGGCGCGCTGGAGTTTGTGCGCAAGCAGAAAATGGGGCTGAACTATATCATCAACGAAGGCGGGGCTGGCCTCTCCGGCGGGCAGCGTCAGGCGCTGCTGCTGGCGCGCGCGCTAATCACCTCCCCGAATATCCTGCTGCTGGACGAGCCTACCGCCTGGCTGGACGAAATGAGCGAGAAGCAGTTTATACAGCATCTTCACAAATGGCTGGGTAAACGCCGGACGCTGGTCGTGGCGACGCATCGCCTGCCGATTCTGGACCTGGTCGACCGCATCATTGTGCTGGAAAACGGCAAGGTGGTGATGGACGGCCCGCGCGATGCGATCCTGCATCAGCACGGTATGGCGCCGCAGAAAGCCGCGCAGCGCACCGTGACCATGAAGCCGGCGGCGGTTGCCGAGGAGGGTGCGGCATGAATGATTTGTCTCGTTTCAATAGCCGACTGAAGGAGCCGCGCCTGCCGCGCTCGTCACTGGTGGCATGGTCCCTGTTCGCCCTGCTGGCGGTGTTTATCGTCTGGGCAAGCCTGTTCCATCTTGATGAAGTGACGACCGGCAGCGGCAAAGTCATACCGTCTTCTCATGAGCAGGTCATTCAGTCCCTGGAAGGCGGCATTATCCACAGCCTGATGGTGCGCGAGGGCGATATTGTTGAACGCGGCCAGCAGCTCGCGCAGCTTGACCGGACGAAAACCGAGTCCAGCGTGCTGGAGAGCGAGTCTCGTCTGAATGCGGCGCTGGCAACCGCTGCGCGCCTGAAGGCCGAGGTGAACGATACGGAACTTGCGTTCCCGGAAGAGCTGGATGACGACGTTGAGCTGGTTAAACAGGAAACGGCGCTCTACCAGTCCCGTCGTGAGAGCCTCGAAAAAGGGCTGGCCGGATTGCGTCAGGGCGCCGAGCTGGTGCAGCGCGAGCTGTCGTTAACTCGTCCACTGGTGACCCAGGGGGCGGCCAGCAAGGTTGAGGTATTACGTCTTGAGCGTCAAAAAAATGAGCTTGAGAACAAAATCACCGAGATGAAAAACCAATATTACGTTCGCGCCCGTGAAGAACTGGCGAAAGCCAATGCGGAGATTGAAGCCCAGCGTTCGGTGATGAAAGGGCGTGAGGACTCCCTGACCCGGCTGACCTTCAATGCCCCGGTTCGCGGGATCGTGAAGGATATTGACGTTACGACCGTGGGGGGCGTTATCCCGCCGAACGGCAAGCTGATGAGCCTTGTCCCGCTTGACGATCAGATGGTGGTCGAAGCGAAAATCTCGCCGCGCGATGTGGCGTTTATTCATCCTGGCCAGAAAGCGCTGGTGAAAATTACGGCCTATGACTATTCCATCTATGGCGGACTGGAAGGGGAAGTGACCATGATTTCCCCGGACACCCTGCAGGATGAGGTGAAAAGGGATGTTTACTACTATCGCGTTTATATTCGTACCGACAGTAACCATCTGACCAATAAGCAAGGTCAGGAATTTCCGGTCTTTCCGGGCATGATTGCTACCGTTGATATTAAAACCGGCAGTAAAACCATTCTGGATTATCTGTTGAAGCCGCTGAACAAGGCAAAAGAGGCGCTGCGCGAAAGATAAAATAGTGGCGTTCGGGATCCCGAACGCCATGTGAATTATAAATTATACCGTTGACGTCACGTTGTTGAGGTGGCGTCGTTCTTTCGGAACCACGTTGATGTAATGCGTGACATACGCAAAATACAAACCGGCATAATTTTCCACCAGTTCGATAAAGGCCGGGTAAATCGACATCCTTCCATCACCCCTATCTTTAAGATAGCCCGCCTCTTGCGCCGTTTTGATAATTCGGTTGACGTGAATGCGTGAAACGAAAAATTCCTTAGCGAGGGTGCTGGCAGAATAATCAATAATTGCACCGTGTGCTGATTTGTTTTTTACCGCCTGCAGATAAAGATATAGCATAATCATTCGGCCTCCGTCTTTATCGATAAATAACCCCACTTCCGGTAAAACCTTCCTGAACGTTAATCCCCGAAAGAGGTATTCCGCCGCGCGGCGGAAAAAGTTATTTCTTAAAATGTCATTGTCCAGCAAATTGACGTCAATATTAAACGCAGGATACAGAATGCTGACGGGTATAAATGCGCCGGACATATAGCGTTTAAGTTCATTCAATCCTTTTTCGGTTGGGGCAATTCTTGTTTTTCGCCTGTCTTCCGTACAGCGCCAGGTCCTGATGCGCCCTGTGGTTCGCAGTATCGTAATGATCGCAATAACGCTGTTGGGGCTGGCTATCTTATAGCGAGAACATAACTCTTTAATCTCAGAAACTGACTCGGCCTGATTTCCAAAAATAAAACAACACATGGAGAGGATAATGTTAAATCGTGATTCCTGCAGCATCGTTTTGTAGAACAGAGGTTGTTTTTTGTAGATGGTGTCATTAATTGTGTAGTGCTCTAATATTGCCTCACCGAATCGTGGATTGTTTTTTATAACATCCCTTCGATGTAGCAAGGCCCTGGATGAGATGTGATTATCCATAGCATTTTCTCGTATTTGAATGAGCCGATAGATGAAGTGTTTAGTCTTCTTTTTCGGACTTCTCATTATACCTGAGAATGAGAGGTTTGCCGTTGTTATTTGAAAATAAAAGTATATTTCAATGGCGGTGATTAACGCAAAGATGTTCCTGTGAGTTCAGTTGATAACGGTTTCTTAGTCTCAGGCTGTACTGTAAAATTAATGTTTATAACAGGTGCGTTAAATTTTGCACATTCACAGATGGACATGGCGCTTTAGTGCCCAGGAGCAGGTTATGACCCACAAAATTTCTCTCAGAAATGGGGCGTGCGACGAACAAAAATTTGTCATTTCAGCCTGCGGTTTTACGTTCCAGGGATACAGTTTGATCCTTAATCAGTATGGTATTCAGGCTTCGCGTATTCACTTTAACGGGGATGAGGCTTCTCATGAAGATATTGAAAATATTCTTATAAATCAGAATGCTAATATTGTGGTGTTCCTCGGAAAAGGTATCGTTACTCTCCTGGAGAGCCTGAAGCGACTGGCATCCGTGCTCAATGCGCTTCCCGTTATTCGACGCGTCACCCTGTACGGAGACATGCCGGATGGCTGGTTGTATCGTACCCTGACCAGTCTTTTAAATAACAGTTATCAATTATCATTAATTCGTGTAGCCCGCGTTTCAGATGTCATAAGCTGTATTCATACGAAATATAACGTCTTTAAGGATCGTTCGTACCTGTTACGCGATCGCTGTAGAGATAATGCTTCGCAAGAAAACGTAAAGTGGTTAACAAAAAGAGAAATTGACGTTTTGTTAAATTTCTACCGCGGCATGTCCGTAAAAGAGATGTGTGACGAAATGGGGCTTTCTAATAAAACGGTTTATACCCATCGCAAGGAAGGCGTGCTGAAATTACGCTTAATTAAGCGATGGCTACACGATCCACATAATTTTAAAGCGGAAGGAGGGGTTAAATATCAGCGTCCAAAAAAAGAGTTTACGAATAAGGAAACAGAAATCTTCAATGCGCTACTTAAAAGAGAGATATTTCCTGCCTATCAAATAATTACCGATCGCGACAAAAAGGGTGTTGGATTTGAAATACTGATTCGCTGGAATAAAAACGGTAAAATTGTCAAGCCAGCCAGCTTTCTCGCGGATATCTCCAGTCATGAAATATGGTTAAAAATAACAGCGCTAGTCATCCATGCTGCCGTGTCGGGGATTAATAAATATAATGGAAAATACTATTTTTCAGTGAATATCCCACCACGCCTGGCTTCCGGAAACGCATTGCCTGATATGGCGAAAAAAGCTATCGACATGCTGCTCAAACCACAATGGGCCGAAAAGCTGGTCTTTGAATTTGCTGAAGATATTGACGTGACGAAGGACAAAAGGATCCCTGAAACCATGCGGCATTTACGTAACACGGGATGTCGATTGTTTCTGGATGACTGTTTCTCTAATCATCAAACCATGTTCCCGGTGCGGCAAGTACATTTTGATGGTCTTAAGCTGGATCGGGACATCGTTGAGCATTTTGTAGCAAATGACAATGACTATAACCTGATTAAAGCGATACAGCTTTATAGCGACATGACCGGAACGGACTGTATTGCGGAGGGGGTTGATAGTGAAGAAAAATTTGAGAAATTAGTCGCGCTGGGCGTCAAGAATTTTCAGGGTTATTATTTATCGCGAGCCGTGAAAGAGGAGGAGTTAGATCGCATGGTGAGGTTGTTTAGTTAATAAAAAAAGCCCCGAAGGGCCTTTCATTATTTTCGACCCAGCAGCAGGCCGAGAACAATACCGACCGCACCTGCTGCAACGAGGCCGGTGAGGGGGTTATTTCTGACAGCTTCAGTAACGTCGGTAACGGCATCGTTGGCCTGCGCGGCATATTTTTTAGCTGCACCTTTGACCTGATGCTTTGGTGAATCTACAAAATCACCGAACTGCTGTTGCGCTGAACCTGCAAGTTCATCAAGTTTATTTTTTGCTTTGTCTTCAGCAAACTGGGTGTTTTTATCAGTACCGAAATCAGACATTTTTGCCTCCTTTTGTTGATAATTAAAGGATAGCCGCTCTTTGCAGATGTGGGAGGCGAAAGGTTAATTTCGGCACCTGACAGGGCTGTTTTAGGATATATCTCTATACCGGGAACCCGTTATTTCTCATTGTCATCCTGACCATAATACAGTTTCCCGATGCGGATCAGCGGGCGGCCCTGAGACTTACGATGCAGGTTACTGTCCCTGAGCGAATAAACGCACCCGCAGTATTCCTGCTGGTAAAACTGCTCCCGCTTGCTGATCTCAATCATGCGAGAGGAGCCGCCCTGTTTACGCCAGTTATAGTCCCAGTAAACCATACCCGGATAGCGTGCGGCAGCACGCTGGCCGCAGTCATTTATCTGCTGCATGTTTTTCCAGCGGGAGATCCCCAGCGAGCTGCTGATGACGCTGAATCCATTTTCTGCTGCATAGAGCGCCGTACGTTCGAAACGCATATCGAAGCACATGGTGCAGCGGACGCCACGCTCGGGTTCCCATTCCATGCCTTTCGCGCGCTCAAACCAGTTATCGGTGTCGTAATCGGCATCAACAAACGGCACGCCGTGTTTTTCCGCAAAGCGAATATTCTCCTCTTTCCGAATAAGGTATTCCTTTTGTGGATGGATATTAGGGTTGTAGAAGAAAATCGTGTAGTCAATCCCCGACGCCTGGATAGCCTCCATCACTTCACCCGAGCAGGGGGCGCAGCAGGAGTGCAACAGCAGCTTGTCGGCACCGTCTGGCAGGGAAAGTTGTGGGCGGATAAAAGGGGCTGTCGTCATGGCGTTCTGCACTATGTTTATGAAATTTATGGAAGGGTAGCATAAATTCAGAATCTGTTGAGGCGGGATCAAGCCAGGACAGAGCGATCCCGCGGGCGGGATCTTCTCCGATACCACGTGTCGCTATTCGGCAAATTTCAGCAGCGCTTCGCCATCAAGACGATAGCGAACCCATTCGGACTGCGGCAGCGCGCCTATGCTCAGGTAAAAATCAATGGCGGGCTGGTTCCAGTCCAGCACGCTCCATTCAAGGCGACCGCACTGTCGTTTTACCGCGAGCTGCGCAATATGTTTCAGCAGCGCTCTTCCCGCGCCTTTACCGCGATAGTCCGGGGAAACGTACAGGTCTTCCATGTAAATACCGTTGCGTCCGAGCCAGGTCGAATAGCTGGTGAAGAACACGGCATAGCCGGCGATCTTACCTTCATATTCCGCGATCAACGCTTCGGTTTTACCGCCGGTGCCAAAGAGCGTTTCCCGGATCTCCTCTGGCGTGGTAACCACCTCTTCCGGCGCTTTTTCATACACCGCGAGCTCGTAGATCATGGCGTAAATTGCCGCCGCATCTTCGGGACGGGCCTGACGAATGGTTATGCTCATTGTTTTTCCTGTTTTTTAGCCTGTGTTTCGATTGATGGCGTTAAGCATACGGAGTATTGTCCGAAGAATTAAGTGCAATGAAATCAACAAATGATGAATATTATGCATCCAGTACTGAGACGCCTTGATTTAAACCTGCTGCCCGTTTTCGACGCGATTTACCGCCACCGTTCCGTTCGGCTTGCTGCTGATGAGCTGGCGATGAGCACTTCAGCGCTGAGCCATGCGCTGTCGCGATTGCGCATCACCCTTAATGACCCGCTCTTTTTTCGGGAAGGGCATCGCATGTCCCCCAGCGTGTATGCCTCTCACCTTGCGCCTTCCATTGCTTCCGCACTGTCGTTCCTGAATCATGAGCTGACCCCGCAGCCGGAGTTTGATCCGGCCAGCAGTACCGAAAGCTTACTCATTGGGATTACGGACTTTACCGCGCTGTGCATTTTCCCGGCGCTGATGCACAAACTGCAGCTTGCTGCTCCGGGTTTGCGTTTCGAATTACGCTATCTTCCGCACAGCCCGGCGCTGACGGAACTGCTGGCTGGCGAAGTGGATCTCGCGCTGGGGTTCAGCACTCAGGATGATATCCGGCACCCGGAACTGGAAGAGATCGACTGGTTTGAAGATGAGTATGTGGTCATCAGCAACGCGCGCCGAACGCGTCTTACGCTGGAGGATTATCTCGCAGCCCGACACCTGGTGGTGACGCCATGGAATGAGAAGCAGGGCGTTCTGGACGTGCGGCTTGAGCAATTGGGCTATACCCGACAAATCGCGATCAAAACGCCGTCGATGCTCAGCGCGCCGTTTATCGTTGCGGAAAGCGACCTGCTGATGGCAATCCCCCGTTTTGCCGCTGAGAAGCTAGCTGCGGCAGCGGACCTGAGGATTTTTCCTTTACCGTTTACGATACGCACGTTTGAGGTGAAAATTTACTCGCACAAACGCAGCGGACAGCGGGGCGCAACGCGCTGGCTTAAGGAGGCGCTGCAAACGCTGGCGCGTCATTCCGGGCTGTCTGGCTCCCGGGAGGAAAGTACGATATCGTAACTCTATGATTGAATCAGGAGTTCGCAGGAACGCCTTCGCAACAGGACGATAAATGATTGATGACATCCGTTATCTGATAGTGTTTGCAAAGATTGCTGAGGCAGGATCCATTTCAGGCGGGGCAGAAGCGCTAGGGCTTACAACTGCAACGGCAAGCACGCATTTATCAAAGCTGGAAAAAAATCTTGGCTGCGCGTTGCTCTACAGAAACACCCGTAAACTCTCTCTGACTCACGATGGCGCAAGCTTGCTGGAAACGGCCAAATCGATGCTGGCGCTTTATGAGCAGGGGGTCATTGAATTTAAGCAGCGTTCGATCTCAACGGCGAATAAGCTTACGGTTTCTCTTCCTGCCGTTTTTTTGAAGAGTGCGTTTACCCGCCATCTGGCCGATTTTATAAAACGTCATCCGGGCATTTTACTGAATATCTCTTACAGCGATACGCGCAGAGATATTATTGCCGACGGTATCGATGTGGCATTTCGAATCGGCGAACTTCCGGACAGTTCTCTTAAAGCGCGCCATCTTTTTGTGCTGCCGCGCCAGGTAGTCGCTTCCCGTGATTTGCTCAGTCATTACCCGACGATTACGCATCCTGATGACCTGGCGAAACTGCCGTGGATTGGACTCAATATGAGGCAGAATAACCGGGAATTCCGGCATAAATCTGGGGAGGTGGCTGTCGTAACGTATACGCCTGGGGTGTATGTAGATAATGTCGAAGCCGCGTATGCCCTTGCCAGACAACAAATTGGACTCGCAGCACCTCCTCGCTATTTAAGCGAAGAGGACGTTAAGCGTGGAGAAATGCAGGAAATACTTCCTGACTGGTCATTAGAACCGCTGAAAGTGTATGCCGTATGGCCTTCTAATATGTCGACCAGCAGTATTGCCTACAAATTGATTAATGATATTTATAACGCGATTGAATTTCACACGTTATAAAGGTTTTAAAATGCTAAAGAAAGCATGTAACACGCCGTAATAAGCAACAGTCCGCCCATCATCACGTTAAACGTACGGAGCTGCCGTGTGCTCCTGAGCAGCACCGACACCTTTTCTCCCATCAATGCCCATGCCGAAAGCGACAGGTAACAGACTAAAAAATAGATTGTTATGAAGACGAGTGCTGTCGCAGGGTTTGCGGGTTCTGAAAACAACGCTGCCCCTGAAGCGCACGCGGTCCATGCTTTGGGATTGATCCACTGCATGACAAAACCCTGAACAAAACCGGGTGAATCCGTTTTGGTTAATGACATATCGGGCCGGGACGATGCTATCCTATAGCCCAGATACATAATAAATAAAGAACCGGCAATATTAAGATAACGGAAAAATACAGGATATTTTTCGATTGCAGCGTAAAAACCGAAACAAATAAAGATAAGTAATAACGTAAACCCTATCGTTGCACCGGAGACAAATGAGAAGGTATTTTTAAAACCGTGAACGGCACCAGACGATATAATCACCATATTAACCGGGCCAGGAGAAAATGAAAGCGTCAGTGAAAATATAAACATTGTAAAAAGTAACAGCATTTTATCTCCGTGGGTTGGCTTATCTGCATTAGAGGTACCGCGACTATTAAGTCACGACTTTACTTGTTATGTTTCTGAATACTATCTGGGAACGTACGACAGAGTAAGTGGCCTTTATCTAAAGGTGTGTTTGATTTTTTGCTCCGACCGCGCAGGCGCGGGTGGCCCATTAGTGACAGGGTTTCCGTTATTTACTCTGTGGTCTGCGAGGACGACTCGCTGGCTTGCGACGCAGGCTGGCAGGAGACTGTAGGCCGGGTAAGCGCAGTGCCGCCCGGCAGAAATGGCGGTTAATAAGGGATAGTCAATTTAACGGCAGATAGATATCGGTTTGCAGCGCATGTTCCGGCACCTCGTGAATAAAGTTGAGGTAGTGGAAAAATACCGGGGCATCACGCAGCGTTTCGCCGCTGGCCGGTAGCCAGTCGCGAAACATCGCCCACACCGTGGCGGAAATGGTATCCAGCGAGCCCGTGTGACGCCCGACGGCGTAACGACCACCATCGATTTCACCGCTGAAAACCCCAAATTCATTCTCTGGTATTGCTTCAGAGGTACTGCCACAGATATCGAAACGAAAGGCTTCTGCGGGTGTGGTTGCCGGGTCATCCCAGGCAATGCCAAACGTGCTGCTTTCGTGTACTGGCGATAGGCCCGTGCTTTTACGCCAGGCAATAAATTTCGCCGCGCTGTCATTAACCCGTTCCGGACTGCCGCGGTGCTGTAGCATTGCCACTTGGGTCTGTGGGAAATTTACAATCTTAATTTCCATCGTTTTTTGCTCCTGAAAGGTCATTTTAGGTACGCGCTGGTGCCAGTTCAGCCAGTCCGGCTGTTGCCGAAACTGACGCGGGCTTTTTCCAAACGCATTTCTGAAGGCGCGACTGAACGATTCAGGGCTCTGGAACCCGGCATCGAGCGCAATATCAATCACCTTATCCTGAGGGTTAAACGCCAGTCGCCAGGACGCATGACGCAGGCGTAGCCACTGGATATAGCGATACAGAGGCTGACCGTTAAATGCCAGAAACTGCCGGTGAAAATGATAAGGCGAACAGCAGGCTAACGCGCTGAGCTTCTCCAGCGTGAGCGGTTCATCAAGATGGCGGGCGATATAGTCGCACACCATCGTGAAGCGCTCGCGGTAAGCCGTTTTGATTGCATCGTTCATTGCATCCTCCTGATGACCCACTTTGCATCAGCGAACGGCCAGAATCCTGACCGATCTTGCTAATTATGGAGAAGTTATACTGGCCGCATATCGTTGTGCCGCAGCAATCGCCCTCTCGTCAAAAATATACTGTTCGAAATGATGATTCGCATCGGTGACGCGATATATTTTCCATTTACCGTCTTCATTGCGCAGATACACGTTTAACCGCAGTTTTTGCCCATTACCTGCACCCAGTTCGACGTTAACAACTTTTCCGGACACCGAGTTTATCGCGTTGCTTACGCTTAGGTCAGGGATCCACTCCGCCGCATAGTCTTGCGTATAGGTAAAATAATCAGAACCGATAATTTCTTGTTCATAGAGAGAGGAAATTTTTTGCAGTCGGGAGAGCGTGTCTTGCGCAATATAGTCACGCATTTTTGGTGAATCGAGATTATCTTCTTTGCTGTCTGTAACGAAAGCAGTGAGGTAAAACGTGTAAAAGTCATGAGTACGTTTTTCCGGCGCATCCATTTGCGTTGAACATCCCGTTAGTAACAGGCACATCAAGAGAACGTAACGCATCAGCTTTTCCTGTAAATTTTGTAAGCAGGGCGTGAGGAGCGATATCCCGGGCCACCCCACATATCTCTTTGTCTGAAGTCAGAGTACCAGGTAGTGCCGTCATAAATTGCCATGTGACCCGCAGGATTACCTCCAGCATAAGGCTGAATAACAACCACATCGCCTTCCTGTAATGTTTCACCTTGCCCTAAAACTCGAAAACCTGCCCGTTCAAGGTTACTGCCATAGTCTTTTGCGTTAGGTGCATTGCCAACATCCACGCCACCTGCACGTATTGCCTTACGCGTATATTCTCCACAGCGTTTTTGCGATGAAGTTCCTGCATTTTGGCGTGCATGCAGGGCCGCTGCGTGTTTGTTCCATGCCATGTGTTAACTCCTGTTGTATATGAAATCGTCACTAAACAACGGAAGCTACAATCCGGTTAGGCAAATAATGTCATTAAAAAATTATATATTTCAGAAGATTATCTCTTTTTGAAGTTTTATTCGCTTGGTTGATGATATGCGGTAGATACGCTGATGTTGCAATGGAAACAGAAGGTTTACATCGAGATAAAAGTTAAATACCATACCCCCCTATAGTATTAGGAGGGCGTATGCCGCATTCACCCGAAGATAAAAAACGTATTCTTACCCGCGTCCGCCGCATTCGGGGCCAGGTTGATGCCCTGGAACGCGCGCTGGAGTCGGGCGCCCCCTGTCTGGCCATCCTGCAGCAAATCGCCGCCGTGCGCGGGGCTGCCAATGGCCTGATGGGCGAAATGGTTGAAATTCACCTCAAAGATGAGCTGGTAACGGGGGAAACCACGCCGGATCAGCGAGCCGTACGCATGGCGGAAGTCGGCCATTTGCTGCGCTCTTATCTAAAATAAACCCACACACCTGACAAGAAGGGAAGACATATGAAATCTCGCGCTGCAGTTGCATTTGGTCCCGGCCAGCCGCTGAAAATCGTTGAAATAGACGTGGCACCGCCGAAGAAAGGCGAAGTGCTGATCAAAATCACCCATACCGGCGTGTGCCATACCGATGCGTTTACGCTCTCCGGTGACGATCCGGAAGGCGTCTTCCCGGCGGTGCTGGGTCATGAAGGCGGCGGGATTGTCGTGGAAGTGGGCGAGGGCGTGACCAGCCTGAAGCCGGGGGATCACGTGATCCCGCTGTACACGGCGGAATGCGGCGAGTGTAAGTTCTGTAAATCCGGTAAAACCAACCTCTGCCAGGCGGTTCGCGCGACTCAGGGGAAAGGACTGATGCCGGACGGCACTACCCGTTTCTCTTATAACGGCGAGCCTGTTTATCACTACATGGGCACCAGCACCTTCAGCGAATACACCGTTTGCGCGGAGATTTCGCTGGCGAAGGTAAACCCGCAGGCACCGCTGGATAAAGTCTGCCTGCTGGGCTGCGGCGTGACCACCGGTATTGGCGCGGTGCATAACACAGCAAAAGTTAAAGAGGGCGATACCGTTGCGGTGTTCGGTCTCGGCGGCATTGGTCTGGCGGTGATTCAGGGCGCGGTGCAGGCGAAGGCCGGGCGTATCATCGCGGTCGACACCAACCCGGAGAAATTCAAGCTGGCGGGTGAAATGGGCGCGACCGATTTCGTGAACCCGAAAGATCACGAAAAACCGATTCAGGATGTCATTGTTGAGATGACCGACGGCGGCGTTGACTTCAGCTTCGAATGTATCGGCAACGTGAACGTGATGCGTTCCGCGCTGGAGTGCTGCCACAAAGGCTGGGGCGAGAGCATCATCATTGGCGTGGCCGGTGCGGGTCAGGAGATTAAAACCCGTCCATTCCAGCTGGTGACCGGGCGCGTGTGGCGCGGTTCCGCGTTTGGCGGCGTGAAGGGTCGTACCCAGTTGCCGGGGATGGTTGAAGATGCTATGGCCGGCAAGATCCAGCTTGACCCGTTCATCACCCACCGTTTACCGCTGGAGCAGATCAACGAGGCGTTCGATCTGATGCATGAAGGAAAATCCATCCGCACCGTCATTCATTTCGGCGACAAGTAACTCTTCTGCCAGCGGTTTTTCGCCGCTGGCGTTTCTTTAATAATCTTCTCTAAAGTGTGACCAGTGCGGCGTTTTTAGCCGTAATCTAAATCTCAGCCGTGCCGATGACTATCTAACAGGCGTGTTTTTACGCATCTTACCTACAAGAGAGTCGACGGTCATGGACAACACTACTTCGATGCTGGCGCAGCGCAAGCTGGGCTTCTTGCATCACATCAGGCTGGTTCCGCTGTTTTCCTCCATTCTCGGTGGCATTATTCTTCTGTTTGCCTTGAGCTCGGGTCTGGCGGGGTATTTCCTGCTGCAGGCCGATCGCGATCAGCAGGATGTCACATCCGAAATTCAGGTGCGTATGGGGCTGTCGAACAGCTCAAACCATCTGCGAACCGCGCGTATCAATTTGATCCACGCCGGTGCGGCAAGCCGCATCGCGGAGATGGATGCGATGAAGCAAAACATCAGCGAGGCGGAAACGCGCATTAAGCAGTCCCAGGAGAGCTTTACCGCCTATATGAATCGTGCCGTGCGTACCGCTGAGGACGAAGCGCTGGATGCTGACCTTAAATCGCGCTACGACGCCTATATTGCGGGTCTGCAGCCGATGGTGAAATTCGCCAAAAACGGCATGTTCGAAGCGATAATCAATCACGAAAATGAAACGGCCCGCCCGCTGGATGACGCGTACAACGCCGTTCTGCTGAAGGCGATTAAGATCCGTACCGACCGCGCAAGTGCGCTGACGGCGCAGGCGCACAGCCGCACGCAATTGGGCCTGATGTTTATGGTGGGCGCGTTTGCGCTGGCGCTGGTGCTGACGGCGATGACCTTTGTTGTGCTGCGCCGTACGGTAATCAATCCGCTGCAGCGGGCAGCGAAACGTATCGAGAATATCGCCAAAGGCGACCTGACGATGCCGGACGATGTGGCCGGGCGCAGCGAAATTGGCCGCCTGACGCGCGATCTGCAAACCATGCAGCACTCGCTGGAAAACACCGTGGGCACCGTACGTCAGGGGGCGGAGGAGATCTACCGCGGCACCAGCGAGATTTCAGCCGGTAACACCGATCTCTCTTCGCGCACCGAGCAGCAGGCCGCAGCCATTGAGCAAACCGCCGCAAGCATGGAACAGCTTACCGCGACGGTGAAACAGAACGCCGATAACGCCCATCATGCCAGCAAGCTGGCGGAAGATGCCTCCGGTAAGGCCAGCCGCGGCGGACAGATGGTCTCCGGCGTGGTCAAAACCATGGGCAATATCTCCACCAGTTCGAAAAAGATCTCTGAGATTACCGCCGTGATTAACAGCATTGCGTTCCAGACCAATATCCTGGCGCTTAACGCGGCGGTAGAAGCCGCGCGTGCGGGTGAACAGGGGCGCGGGTTTGCCGTGGTGGCAAGTGAAGTCCGTACTCTTGCAAGCCGCAGTGCGAATGCCGCAAAAGAGATCGAAAGCCTGATCAACGAATCGGTTTCGCTGATCGATCAGGGCTCCGGTGAAGTTGTCGCCGCCGGTCATACCATGAATGAAATCGTCGATGCGGTTAAACGCGTAACCGACATCATGCTGGAGATTGCCGCCGCGTCCGATGAGCAGAGCCGCGGTATTGTGCAGGTGAGTCAGGCGATTTCCGAGATGGATAAAGTGACCCAGCAGAACGCCTCGCTGGTGGAGGAAGCCTCCGCCGCGGCGGCGTCACTGGAGGAACAGGGCGCGCGGCTGACCGAGGCGGTTGGGGCGTTTCGTTTGAGCGGTGCAAAGTCGGGCCGGGCGGTGGTGTCTGCGCCAGCGGTGAAGAACGCGCCGTTGCGCCCTGCGGCGACGGTTTCCGGGGAAAACTGGGAGACGTTCTGAGTGGCGTGTTGTGTCGGGTGACGCTTCGCTTACCCGACCCACCAAATCTGACCTACAAAAAAAGGGACCTTTCGGTCCCTTTTTCACATCTTACTTTTTATCGGGTAATGCGTACGCGATAACGTAATCACCGCGATCCGGCGACTGGCGAGCGCCCCCGGCGTTGATGATGATGTACTGTTTACCGGTTTTCGGCGACACGTAGGTCATCGGGCCGGACTGGCTACCGACAGGCAGGCGGTCTTTCCAGATCTCTTTCCCGGTGGCGGTATCAAACGCGCGCAGGTAGAAATCCTGCGTGCCGGCGAAGAACAGCAGGCCGGACTGGGTCGAGAGCGATGCGCCCAGGGTCGGCATACCGATTGGGATTGGCATGTGCATGCGAATGCCCAGCGGGCCGGTATCTTCCACCGTGCCGACAGGCACCTGCCACACCAGCTTGCCGGTTTTCAGGTCAACGGCAGACATTGTGCCAAACGGCGGCTTCTGGCACGGAATGCCCAGCGGCGACAGGAAGCGTTCGCGCATCGCGCCGAACGGCGTGCCGTCCATCGGTACGATGCCCATCTCGATGCCGCTGGCGTTTTTCGCCACGTTAGCGCGCGGTACCATGTAGTTTGCCAGGCCCAGGCGCATATCGTTGACGAACATCAGGCTGTTGTTCGGGTCAACGGAGACGCTGCCCCAGTTCATCCCGCCGAGAGAGCCAGGGAACTGCAGGGAACGGTCGAGACCCGGCGGGGTGAAGACGCCCTGATGACGCATCTCTTTAAACTGAATGCGGCACAGCAGCAGGTCGACAGGCGTCGCCCCCCACATGTCGGATTCGGTCAGCGTCTGGTTGCCAATCATCGGCATACCAACGGAATACGGCTGGGTCGGAGAATAGCGTTCACCTTCAACGTTCCCCGCCGGAACGGGACGTTCTTCTACCTTCGCCACCGGCTTGCCGGTTTCGCGGTTAAGCATGAAGATCATGCCCTGCTTGCTGGTCTGCACCAGCACAGGCGTGGTGCCGCCTTTACCGTCCGGCAGGTCGTACAGCAGCGGCTGGGAAGGCAGGTCGAAATCCCACAGGTCGTGGTGGGTCGTCTGGAAATGCCAGCGCACCTGACCGGTGGTCGCGTCAACGGCGACGATGGAAGAGCTGTATTTATCGTCGAGCGCGGTACGTTCGCCCGCCCAGAAATCCGGGGTGGCGTTGCCGGTTGGCAGGTAGATCAGGTTCAGCTTAGCGTCGTAGGACATCGCTGACCAGACGTTCGGCGTGCCGCGGGTGTAGGTCTGACCTTCCGGCGGCAGGCCGGTCAGGTTTGGATTACCCGGATCCCACGCCCACGCCAGTTTACCGGTGTGTACGTCGTAGGCGCGCACCACGCCCGGCGGTTCGCCGGTGGAGAAGTTATCTGCGACGCGACCGCCGACGACAACGACATTCCCGGCGACAAGCGGCGTGGAGGTTTGCTGATAGTAGCCGGGCTTAATTTCGCCCATGCCGATGCTCAGATCCACGGTGCCATGGTCGCCGAAGTCTTCGCAGACCTTGCCGGTATCCGCGTTGATGGCAATCAGGCGGGCGTCGGTGGTCGGCAGGAACAGGCGGCGAGGGCATGCCGCAGGCGGTGTCTCCGCCTGTGACGTTGTCACGCTGGAATGGTCTTCAAAATAGCCCAGACCGCGGCAGCGCTGCCAGTTAGGCGCCGTGGCTTTTGAATCGTAGCGCCATTTTTCTTTACCGGAATCCACGTCTAGCGCCAGCACTTTACTGTATGGGGTACAGACATACAGCGTGTCGCCAACCTGTAAGGGGGTGTTCTGATCTTCCGCACCCGAGCCGTTGCTCTGCGGAATATCGCCGGTGTGCGCAACCCAGGCGACCTTCAGATCGCTGACGTTTTGCTTGTTAATCTGGTCCAGCGCGGCGAAACGGTCGCCGTGGGTGGTATTGCCCCAGTGCTCCCAGTTCTTTTGCTGCTCGCCGGGGGCGACGGGCTTGACCGGAACGGCCTCGTTCGCGGCCACCAGGGTTTGTGGCTTAAACATCCAGCCCAGGCTGACCAGCATGGCCACCGCGAGCACGGCCGCGACGCCAAAAGCGGGCGCCTTGTTCGCGGCGCTGTGGTTCGCAGCACGCAGGAAAGGCCAGACGATGGCGCAGAGGAAGGCCAGTACAGCAAAGGTAAACAGGCGAGAGAAGAGCGGCCAGAAATCCCAGCCCGCATCGCTTACCGCCCAGAACAGCGAGGCAATAAAGGCGATGCTGTAAAGCACGATCCCGCTGGTGCGATTGAGGAAAATCAGGATCGCGGCAATCACCATGACCACGCCCATTATCAGGAAGTATCCACTTCCGCCCACGGTGGCGAGCTTAAAGCCCAACCCGCCGACCGCCAGACCGATGAGCATCATCAGTCCGGCAAGAAGCCACTGCAGAATACGAGGTATCCCGCGCGGCGCGCTGCCAAATGCCATGTCTTTCTCCTTTCGATCCCCCGCCGTGTCGGGCGTGTACCAGTTGGGTAATAATGGCGGGAAGAATAATGATTAATACGGGTGAATTCGGTTTTTTAAAATGATTTGCGAACCATTTGGTGAATTCACCGTTATGATAAAACTGTTAAATTGTTTTACGCAATTGTTAATGGATTATTCCGCATTATTTGATTAACGCACGGGCTGGTCCCCTCGCCCCTAAGGGGAGAGGGTTAGGGTGAGGGGTGAAAAAGGTTTTATACCGGCATTGATTTACGGATAGCGCTCAGCAGCGTCTGTGCGCCGGTAGAAAGTGGGGTATCCACCCGGGTCAAAATGCCGATGGGTTCCCCGGCTCCTGGGGAGGTAATCGGCAGGGCGATCAGCGTCCCCTGGCGTAAATCATCTTTTACCGCGCCGGAGGGGACGAACCAGACGTAGTCATAATCCAGGGTGAGCTGGCGTGAAAGCGAGGCCGATAGCGTTTCGATACACCCTGAAGGCAACGTACATCCCTGCATTTGCAGCAACGTTTCGGCAGTCTGGCGGGGCACGGTGCCTTTCGGGCAAACCACAACCGGCCACTCCATCACGCGGCTTAGCGTCACCGTATCCTGCAAAAGGGGGTGATTGGGACGAACCACCAGCTTCAGAGATTCCAGGAATAACAGTTCGTAATTAAGTCCGCCCATCAGCTCAGGGTCGGACATTCGGCCGATACCAATATCCAGTTCGCCTGATTTCAACCCCGCGAGCAGCATGGTGTTGTTCATGGTGGCAACCTGGATAGTGGTATGCCGCTGCTGCTTGTGGAACTGGCCGATAACCGGCGGAAGAATGCCCAGCGCCGCAGTAGGCAAAGCACCCACGCGCACCACCTCACTGGATTGTTCTTCTTTTCGATGCAGGGACTGGCCTGCGGTATTGAGCGCATCCAGCACCTTAACGGCGTGCGTGAGGAACTGTTCGCCCACGATAGTGAGCTGCGCCCCCAGTCGCCCGCGATCAAAAAGACGGGCTCCGGTCAGCTGTTCCAGCTCGTTGAGGGTTTTCGAGAGCGCAGGCTGGCTCAGATTTAGGGTTTCAGCCGCACGCCCCAGCGTTCCCTGTTGAGCGACGGCCACAAATGTATGCAAATGGCGCAAGCGTATGCGCTGACTGAACAGACCATTTTTTTCCATAGGCGATGTTAAAAACAGAGCGATGCGGGTGACAAGTTAAGTTGTTTAATTTTGATAACCTTATAGCAAAATATTTTTAACATTTGATCTGTTTGAGTTACAACATGTTTTTCAGGAGGGGCGATAAGCGAACGTCCTTGTTCATTTATTGCTCATTGCGGAGGAGGAATTGCTAATCGGTTTAGATCACGCCGTCACCGCCGTCAGAACACCACACCTGGCCGGACGTAAAGGAACATTCATCCGAAGCCAGCGTGACGTACAGCGGGGCAATCTCGACGGGCTGGCCTGGACGTCCCAGGGGGGTGTCGCCACCGAACTCCTTCACTTTTTCCATCGGTTGCCCGCCGCTGGATTGCAGTACCGTCCAGTAAGGGCCGGGAGCAACCGCGTTAACGCGAATGCCTTTCGGACCCAGCTGCTTGGCTAAGGATTTGGTAAACACCGCCAGACAGGCTTTCGTCTGGGCATAGTCCAGCAAAACGGGGCTGGGCTTCACCGCCTGAACGGAGGAGGTATTAATGATAACGGATGAGGCTTTCAGGTGACGCAGCGCCGCCTTGGTGATCCAGAACGGAGCGTAGACGTTGGTTTTAAACGTCGCGTCAAAATCCTCGGTGGTCAGTTCTTCAAGCGATTCACGGAACTGCTGACGCCCCGCGTTGTTGACCAGAATATCCAGCCCGCCCAGCTTCGAGACGGCTTCTTCGACCAGATTCTGACAAAACGTTTCGTCCCGGACGTCCCCCGGCAGCGCGATAGCCTTGCGGCCTTCGGCTTCGATCAGCTCAATAACCTCGGAGGCATCTTTCTCTTCTTCAGGCAGATAGTTGATGGCAACGTCAGCGCCTTCACGAGCATAGGCGATAGCGACCGCGCGACCAATACCGGAGTCACCACCGGTAATCAGCGCTTTTTTGCCGGCGAGGCGGCCATGTCCTTTGTAGCTTGTTTCCCCGTGGTCGGGTACAGGCTGCATTTCTGATGCCAGTCCCGGCGGCGTTTGCGGCTGTTCCGGGAACGGGGGCTGCGGGTAAGCGTTCATACGTTGTTTTGTATCACTCATAGCTGACTCCTTAAGCCAAGGGGTGAGATTTGATGGATAACTGCAGCGTTAACGCTTCGCTGAATTATTTCTGCAAACGATCAACACGGACGACGGCAGGAGATGATTTTTTATCAAGCGAACCGTTGATGCTGATCATCTGGTCGGGTTTTACCGTTCTGCCGTCGAAAACTGCCTGGGGAATAATAACGTCGATTTTTCCGGTTTTATCCTGAAATACAAACTTATCGCCGCTACCGTCAATAAGATTACCGCGTAAAGAAATTGTCGCACCATCGTGCATTTCTTTTGCCTGGTCGATGGTCATAATACGCGCGTCATCGGTTCCGCGATATCCGCTATCAAGCGCGTGGGGCGGCGGTGGCGCTTCGCCTTTTTGTAAACCCTCGTTATTATCTGCCCATGCGGCCGGAACCAGAAATATCAATAAAGCGGAAATAAGTGATAATTTCATCCGATATCCTTCATTTAGCGTGTCTTGACTTATTAAGTATTGTTGCTATTCCTTTATGTGGCAAATGTGATAAGTCCTAAAAAGATTCGCGTGAGAAATCAAAATTATCGGTTAATAAGCGAAACGGTGACGACGGCCATGAAGCGTGAAAATGAAAAGTTACCCGGGATAGATGAGCATTACCGTTTGCTGACGTTTGAATACGCGTTTCGTCAGGTGGGGTTTATTGTTCTGTTAGTTATTATCGTCGCGGCGATTGCCGGTCTGTTTTCCAGCGGAACGATCAGCGATACGATCAAAACGAATTCCGCTAATTCACTGACCATACACTATGAACGCTTTGGACGACGGGAGACAGAGACGCGAATGGAGCTGGCGTTCCCGGTGCAAACAGAGGGAAAGTATGTCCTCAGCATGACCAGCGAGAGCAGCGAGGTTTACGAGCCCGGCAGCGTCTGGCCGCAGCCGGACAGCATGTTCAGCCGTGGAAAGACCCTCTATTTTGTCTATAACAACCTGAAAAAATCTGACAGCTTCTCAGTGTTACTCTTCACGACACCTTCCAGAGCCGGTAAATGGAACACCGTGCTCCGCGTCAACAGCGAGCCGGAGATTAACATCTGGCAATTTATCTACCCCTAGGAGGCTGATATGGATATGGTCTTTCGCGCGCTGGCTATTTATCTGTTTCTCATGGTGGTATTTAAAGTAGCAGGGCGTCGCGCGCTGCTGCAGATGACCAGCTTCGATCTCATTCTGCTCCTGATAATTAGTGAAGCCACACAGCAGGCGCTGCTCGGACAGGATTTTTCCGTCACCGGCGCGATGATTACCATTACCACGCTGGTGGTGGTTGACATTATATTTGGGCTGATGAAGAAATATTTTTCCCCGGTGGAGAATATTCTGGACGGTACGCCTGTGATTCTGGTCGAGAACGGCGTGCCGTTAGCCGATAAGCTGAAAAAAGTCGATGTCTCCTGTGATGATATTCTGGTGTCTGCGCGGCAGAATAATGGCATTACGGAAATAAGCGACATTAAATATGCCATACTTGAGCGCAATGGACATATTTCAATCATTCCTTTCGAGAAATAAGAGGCGGCAAGATGAGCAATCTTTTTCACGACAGCAATAATACCGTGAGTGAACTGACAAAAAAGCTGGCGAGCAAATTAACCGATCTCGGGCTTCGCTTAACCACCGCGGAATCCTGCACGGGCGGCAAGCTCTCGGTGGCGCTTTGCGCTGAGGAAAATACCGCTGAATTTTATGATGTCGGCCTGGTCGTGTTCAGCGACGAAGCCAAAACGCGGATCCTCGGCGTGCGTCCTGAGACGCTTGCGCGGTATACCGCCGTCAGCGAACAGACGGTTACCGAGATGGCCGCCAGTATCCGCGATATCGCCCAGGCGGATATCAGCATCGCCATTAGCGGCTACGCGGGCCAGGAAGGGGGCGACGACGGTACGGCGGCCGGCACGGTCTGCTTTGCGTGGAATATCCGTGGCGAGACGGAAACCCGCACCGTGCTTTTCTCCGGTGACTGTGAGGATGTGGTGGAAAAAGCGGTGCATTTCTCGCTGGCGGAGCTGCTGGCAGCATTGTCTGACGAGGATAACGGTTAAACTCACGGGGAGGTTCTATGGCTGTCATAGTGATTACCGGCGGAACGGCGGGCGTGGGAAAAGCCACGGCGCTGCACTTTGCAAAGGCAGGTTACGACGTCGGGCTCATCGCCCGCGATGAAGCCAGCCTGCACTCTACCCAGGAGGAGCTGCGGCGCTATGGCGTTAATGCCTACGCCGTGCAGGCGGACGTCGCCGACAGCCAGGCGGTGTTGGATGCCGCTAATGAAATTGAGTATCGCCTCGGCGCGATTGATGTCTGGGTGAACAACGCCATGGGGGCCGTCCTGGCACCGTTTCGAACCCTCACGCCGGACGAGTTTCGGCGCGTGACTGAGGTGACGTACCTCGGCTACGTGAACGGCACCCGCGCCGCGCTCGAGCTCATGGTACCCCGCGACAGGGGCGTGATTATCCAGGTCGGCTCCGCGCTGGCCTACCGTTCCATTCCACTGCAGTCAGCCTACTGCGGGGCCAAAGCGGCGATCCGCGGGTTCACCGATGCGGTGCGTACCGAGCTGATGCATGAGAACAGCCGGGTTCAGCTTTCGATGGTGCAGATGCCCGGGCTCAACACCCCGCAGTTCGAATGGGCGAGGAATAAGTTCGCCTGGGCGATGCGCCCGGTGCCGCCGGTCTTTGAGCCTGAGGTGGCCGCCAGCGCCATCTTCAGGGTGGCGCAAAAACCGGTGCGCGAGCTGTGGGTAGGCGGCAGCACCATCCAGTCCATCGTCGGGCAATTTTTCTTCCCCGGTTTTCTGGACCGGCTGATGGTAAAAAAGGCCTGGGAAGGCCAGATGACCGACGACCTCAACGCGCCGGATCGCCGGGACTATCTCGACCAGCCGGTTAACGACCTGCATAAAATCCACGGTCGCTTTACTGACGAGGCGAAAACCCGCGCGCCGTCCGTCACCTCAGGCATGCCGGGTAAAATGGCGCTGGGCGCCCTCGCGGTGGCAGGGTTAATGGTGACGCGGCTGATAACCCGCCGGAAACCGTAGTCAGCGCAGCGCGCTACGGTGCATCCAGAACCAGCGATAACCGTAGCCGCCAAGAGTGAGCTGAACCGTTTTGCCGCAAATCAGCGCGTCATCGTAGCGCTTGTCCTCGAGACAGGCGGTCCAGGTGGCGTTGCGGATCCCTTTTGCGGTGAACTGCACCGGCTGGTCGCTGAAGTTGACGAAGGTCAGGATGCTGCGCTCGTCGGTCTCGTAATAGAGCCCCAGCACCGCGTCATCATCGATTGTGATAAGCCGAAAGGGCGCAACGGCAATTTCGGGGAACTCCGAGCGGGTATTGGCAATATCGATTATCCGGTGCAGGAGCGAGTTGTGGTGAAGCAGCGAATCGGCGACGTTCACTTTCTGATAGCGGTAAGGGCCGTGGTCGATAATCGGTGCGATAAATTTTTCAGGGGCGGCTGCGGAGAAACCGCCCCCTTGCGATCCTGCCCACTGCATCGGGGTGCGAACGGCGTAGCGCTCCTCCAGCTCCAGGTCGTCACCCATGCCGATCTCATCGCCGTAGCGCATCACCGGGACACCCGGCAGGGAAAACAGCACCGCGTGGCAGAACGCCAGCCGCTTGCGATCGCCGTTGAGCATCGGCGCCAGGCGGCGGCGGATCCCGCGCTGATAGACGTTCATCTCTTCGTCAGGGGCGAAGGTATCGAGGACAAACTGTTTGTCTTTCTGACTAATGCCTTCAAGATCCAGCTCGTCGTGGTTGCGCAGCCAGTTAGCAAAACAGCAGGCATCAGGCGGGACAATCATCTTCTTCACCGCGTTGCGCAGCGGGCGGGCGCTTTTGCGGGCCAGGCTGACGTAAAAATACTTGTTGAGCCAGAAATTAAGCACCAGATTCAGGCGGTCATTATCGCCGAAGTAGTCTTTATAGGTCTCAACGTCTACGTCCACTTCACCCAGCAGGATCGCGTCCGGATTGCGCTCTTCGATAAGACGCCGCATATGTTCGAGGATCCACAGGCCCTTTTTTTCATCGCCGTTGCCCGCCTGCGTGGTGAGATGGGACGCGGCGTCGAGGCGAAATCCCGACACGCCCAGCTTGAGCCAGAAAAGGATGATGTTCTCAATCTCTTTTAACACAGCGGGCGAGGTGAGGTTCAGATCCGGCTCGTGGCGATAGAACATGTGGCGGTAGTATTGCCCCGCCTCGTCGTCCCAGCTCCAGATGCTCTTCTCCACGCCGGGGAACATGGGGGGCGTATCGTCCTCGTCGTTATCCGACCAGAGGTAGTAATCACGATAGGGTGACGCCGGGCTGCGGCGGGCCTGCTGGAACCAGGGATGTGCGTCTGACGTGTGCTGGATCAGCAGCTCGATAATGACCTGCATGCCCAGCTCGCGGGCCTGTTCGATAAAGGCGATGATATCGGCCAGTTTTCCGAAGCGGGGATCCACCTGGAGATGGTCGCTGACGTCATAGCCTTCATCAAGAAAAGGGGTCAGGTAAAACGGCGTGATCCAGATGACCGTCGCCCCCATGCGGCGAATATAGCGCAGCTTGGCCGCTATCCCGGCGATGTCCCCGCAGCCATCGCCGTTCAAATCATAAAATAGCGCGGTATCAATCTGATAAATAATGGCCCGTGTATGCCAGTCCGTCATAGCGTTCCTCAGTGATAGCCTTCAGTATCCGACACTTTGCCCCGGAAGACGTAGTAGCTCCAGGCGGTGTACACCAGGATCACCGGAATAATCAGCAACGTGCCTACCAGCATGAACAGCTGGCTGGCAGGCGGCGCTGCGGCTTCCCACAGGGTGATGCGCGGCGGAATAATGTGCGGCCAGAGGCTGATGCCGAGCCCGCTAAAGCCGAGGAAGATTAACCCAAGCGTCAGCAGGAACGGGCGGGCATGGCTGTTCGGATTGCGGGTCAGCCGCCAGATCCACAGGCTAAACACCGCGACCAGAATCGGGACGGGAAGGAACCAGAAGAAGTTGGGCAACGTGAACCAGCGTTCGGCCACGTACTGCCAGCCAAGCGGTGTCCAGATGCTCACCACGGCGATGACGACCATCAGCGCCAGCAGTACGTGGCGGGTCAGCTCGCGCATGCGGCTTTGCAGTGCACCTTCGCTTTTCATGATGAGCCAGGTAGTGCCCAGTAGCGTGTAGGCAACAACCAGCCCGATACCGCAGAAGAGGTTGAAGGGGGAGAGCCAGTCAAGCGCGGACCCTACGAAACGACGGCCTTCCACGTCGAAGCCGTTGATCATTGCGCCCACGACGATGCCCTGGCTGAAGGTCGCGAGCAGCGATCCGCCCGCAAAGGAGTAGTCCCAGAACTTCCGGTGCGACGGCGTTGCTTTAAAGCGAAACTCGAACGCCACGCCGCGAAAGATCAGGCCAATTAGCATGGCGGTAAGGGGAATGGTCAACGCATCCACGATCACCGCATAGGCCAGCGGAAAAGCGCCGAATAACCCTGCGCCACCGAGCACCAGCCAGGTTTCGTTGCCGTCCCAGACCGGCGCGACGCTGTTGACCATCACGTCGCGCTCTTTGGCATCGCTGACAAAGCTGAAGAGCATCCCAATCCCGAGGTCGAATCCGTCCATAACGATGTACATCAGCGTGGCAAACACAATGATGGCAAACCAGATAACTGAGATATCGACGCCCATCAGATTTTCTCCTCTTCCGGAACAGACTCGGCGGCAGACAGCGGACGCGCGGGCGTGCCCGAGGTGTTTGACGTCAGCGTATCAACGGGCTGCGGTCCTTTCTTAATCAGCCGGATAAGGTAAACATAGCCCACGCCAAACACCGACGTGTAGACGACGAAGAACGCCAGCAGGCTGATGCTCATCTGCAGGGTGCTGTGCAGCGATACCGCGTCGACGGTGCGCAGATAGCCATAGACCACCCACGGCTGGCGGCCCACTTCGGTGGTCACCCAGCCGGCGAGCAGCGCCAGCAGCCCGGCAGGCCCCATGCAGAGGGCGAACCAGTGGAACGGGCGAGAGTGGTAAAGCCGATGGCGATAGCGCAGCCAGACGCTGACCAGACCCAGGGTGATCATCAATAGCCCCATCCCGACCATGACGCGGAACGACCAGAAAACGATGGTTGAATTTGGACGATCCGCTTTCGGAAAGTCCTTCAGCGCCGGAACCTGCTTGTCCAGGCTGTGCGTCAGGATAAGGCTGCCGAGGGCGGGGATCTCAAGACCATATTTGGTGCGCTCCTCTTCCATATCCGGCAGGCCAAACAGCAGCAGCGGGGTGGCCTCGCCGGGCGGGTTTTCCCAGTGTCCCTCAATGGCGGCGATTTTAGCCGGCTGATGCTCAAGCGTGTTCAGGCCGTGCATATCGCCCACGACCGCCTGGATGGGGGCGACCAGCAGCGCCATCCACATCGCCATGGAAAACATGGTGCGCACGGTGGGCGTATCGTTACCGCGCAGCAGGTGCCATGCGCCCGACGCGCCGACAAACAGCGCGCTGCTCAGAAACGCGGCGATAGCCATATGAATAAGGCGGTAAGGGAAGGAGGGGTTAAAGACGATGGCCAGCCAGTCCTGCGGGATAACCTGTCCGTTCTCGATAGTGAAACCCTGCGGCGTATGCATCCAGCTGTTGGACGCGAGGATCCAGAAGGTCGACATCAGCGTGCCGAGCGCCACCATGCAGGTTGAGAAGAAATGCAGGCCCGGGCCAACCTTATTCCAGCCGAACATCATGACGCCGAGGAAGCCCGCTTCCAGGAAGAAGGCGGTTAACACCTCATAGGTCAGGAGTGGGCCGGTAATACTGCCTGCGAACTGTGAGAACCCGCTCCAGTTGGTGCCAAACTGGTACGCCATGACCAGCCCGGAAACGACACCCATCCCGAAGTTAACGGCAAATATCTTGAGCCAGAAATGGTAAAGCGAACGCCAGACGTCGTTTTTGGTGCGCAGCCACATACCCTCCAGCACAACCAGATAGCTGGCGAGGCCGATGGTGATCGCAGGAAAAAGGATATGAAACGAGACGGTAAAAGCGAACTGAATTCTGGCCAGATGGAACGCGTCGAGTTCGAACATGGTCCGTACCTCTGAAACGATGGGGCACGAGAATTGCCGGGCAGTTTATGGCTGCCCGGCAAAACCGATTACGGTTTAGTCTTACCGGCACCCAGCTCGGCACCGGTCAGCGGGTCGGAATGTGGATCGGACTTCGTGCGGGCAGACATCGCCTTGACCAGGGTTGCCTGTTCGGTCGTGAGCGTGACGCTTGCGCTGCCATCGCCGCCGTCAACCGCAGGCTGGGGGGACTCAACGTAATCGAAATGTTTATCGCTGTTCCAGCTTCCGCGAACCTCTCCACCTTCAGACATATTGTAGTACTTGTTGGTGAATTCCTCGATTGGCGGCAATTTTCCCGGCGGGAAATTATTACGGATAGACTGCAGCGCCTTCTCAAAGGAGAGCTGATGCGCCGCCTCGCGCGTCATCAGAAACGCCAGCGCATCCTTTACGCCGGGATCGTCGGTCACGTTGATCAGCCGTTCATAGATGATTTTCGCTCTGGCCTCTGCTGCCACGTTTGAGCGCAGGTCCGCCGTTGGCTCGCCGATGGTGTCCACGTAGGCCGCCGTCCAGGGCACGCCCGCAGAGTTAGTGAGCGGGGTGCCACCACCGTAGAGCAGGGAGGTAATATGGCTGTCATTGCCGTTTTCGGTCATGGACCGATACAGCTCGGCCTCGTTTTCCACCCCTTCCGCCAGCGCGCCTTTGGCACCTTTATTCAGCATGCCCACCAGGGTACCGATGATTTCGAGGTGGCTTAACTCCTCGGTCGCAATATCCATCAGCATATCTTTACGGCCAGGATCGTCATCGCTCAACCCTTGCGTAAAGTACCGGCAGGCGGCAGCCAGTTCGCCCTGCGGCCCACCGAACTGTTCCAGTAAAAGGTTGGCGAGGCCAGGGTTCGGTTCGGCAACGCGAACCGTGTATTGCAGCTGTTTGACGTGTCGGAACATGGCGATTCTCCCGGTTTATTTTTTCGCTTCGACGCCCGATGCGTCTGAACGCAGCAGGAACTGTTCCGTGGTCTGCGGAATATGACGAATCAACCAGTCGGCCATTTCGCGCTCTTCGGCGAGGATCGTCTCAATAGCGGGTATTGAGGCGGTATCGCCCGCTTTTTTCGCCGCCGCGAGCAGGGAGGTATAGCAGGCGATTTCAAACTGTTCGAAAACATAGCCGCTGATCGACCCCTTAACGATCTCATCAGACGGGAACATGCCGCCGATGGACTGCCCCAGCGCCGCCATTTTGCTCATCGAGTCTTTTAAAACTGAACGAGAAATATCATTCCGGTCGAGGATTTCTTCCAGCAAGGTAATTTGCCGTTTTGTCTCATTAATATGCTGCTCAATTCTGGCGCGAACATCAGGATAATTATCAATACGGCTGGCCATGGATTCCAGCATAGATTCGGCTTGCTTTTCCATCGCATGGGCATCGCGTAGCCAGTCATGGTAGTGTTCTACGTGATTCATCATTGTATCCTCATTAGGGTTCGCTTATTTGGTCTCACTTTCAGCAGCCTGATCGGCACGCGCGGCACTGTAGCCAGATAAATGGCCGACAATATTGGCGTAGATACTGATGATAATGACCCATAGCACGCTGCTCTTCCACCATATTACGGAAGGGATAGCGAGAATGAACCATATTATGGCTGCCGTTAAATGGCACCTTTTAATTGTCCTGGGACTGATGCTCATTTTATTTAACCTTTTTATTGCGTCATTTTTGCGCTTTTTGGTTAATATTTCCTACGGCCAGGTCGGTGAGTTTAAGATCGGTTTCTTTTTCTTCTTCCAGCGTTTCGGCCAGAAGTTTAACGGCTTTTTTATAGCCCAGCTGTTCTGCTAATGTCGCAAGGGTACCGTAGCTGGCAATTTCGTAATGCTCGACTTTTTGCGCGGCGGCAATTAACGCGGCATCACGCACTTCATTTTTTTCGGTGCTTTCAATGACCTCATTCGCTTCTTCAATTAAGCCTTCCATCGCCACGCATTTCATGCGCTTAATTTTGATACCGTCTTCCTGTTCGACGATCTGATCGATACGTTCAATCTGACCCTGCGTCTCTTCAAGGTGCGCGGTAAAGGCTGCGCTCAGTTTCTCACTGGAGGCGGCGCGGGCAAGCTTGCTGAGTGCTCGGGTAAGCTGCTTTTCCGCACTGTAGGTATCCGACAGAAGATGAATAAAAACATCCTCGACGCTTTTCATATTCATAATAATTACGCTCCGGTAAAATAAAGAAAGGGTACTGCGAGCTTTTCAGCCCGCAGCATGCTCTCTGGTTTTATTAAAAGAGTTTTAAATAAGATCAGGAGTTATCAGATTTACGGCCTCCGCCGTGACTGTTCTGGCCCCCTTTCTTACCCGCTTCGGATGCGCGTTGCGGATCGTTTTTAAAATTACCACCGCTGTGCTGGCCACCTTTACGTCCAGCTTCTGATGCTTTATCACGGTCTTCAGCGAAATTACCGGAACCACCACGATGCTCTGCCATATTAAACCTCATAGTCATATATTGGTTATGTCAGTACGATACGAAAATATCTCCGTATCACTCGTCGTTCGAGTAATAACTCTAGTCGCTGTGCGGCATCCGTCAAATGCGTTTGGCTATTTGCGGCTGCGTTATTTTTAAATATTTGTAAATTTGCGCTTCGCTTAAAATGGAAATATGGATAGGCAGGAGGGACTTGTAAACAGCCATTCGGATTAATCCTAACTTAGAACTAAAAATTTGAAAGGTGAGGGGAAAATAATGGCGCGCTCAAATTGGTTGATTTGCAGTCAGAAGAAAAGCAAAAAATACTCCTTTATAGCTAGTAAACGGAACCCTAAATAATTATAAGGAAAATCCTGGATAAAAGCGTTCAGGTCGAAAGGGCGGTTCCGTTCGGACCTGTTCAGGGCCAGTAGCACACGCTTTGACCACTGTCGTCTTAAGATCACAAATCAGAAATTCTTCCCCCCGGAAGGAACGGGTTTCTCTACACTCCAGGTAATATTCACTGGAGGCATGACATCATGGCGAACACCATCACGGCTGATGACATTCGGGAACGCTTTTCGCAGGCTATGTCGGCGATGTACCAGCAGGAAGTTCCGCAGTACGGCACCTTGCTCGAACTGGTTGCGGACGTCAACCTGGCGGTTCTGGAAAATAACCCACTTTTACATGAACAACTGGCTAACGCCGACGAGCTTGCGCGCCTGAACGTGGAGCGTCATGGGGCCATCCGCGTCGGCACGGCACAGGAACTTTCAACCCTGCGTCGTATGTTTGCCATTATGGGCATGTACCCGGTCAGCTATTACGATCTCTCGCAGGCGGGAGTACCGGTCCACTCAACGGCGTTTCGCCCGGTCGATGATGCGGCGCTCTGCCGTAATCCGTTCCGTATCTTTACTTCGCTGCTGCGTCTTGAGCTGATTGATAACGTCGCGCTGCGCGAACGTGCGGCAGAGATCCTGTCTCAGCGGAACATCTTTACCCCCCGTTGTCTGGAACTGATCGACCTCCATGACTCGGAAGGGCACTTTACTGACGCACAGGCTCACGAGTTTGTGCACGAAGCGTTAGAAACCTTCCGCTGGCACCGTCACGCGACCGTCGATCAGGAGACCTATCTGGCCCTGAGCAACGAGCATCGCCTGATTGCCGACGTGGTCTGCTTCCCGGGCTGCCATATTAACCACCTCACGCCGCGCACGCTGGATATTGATCGGGTGCAGGAGCTGATGCCGAAGTACGGTATCGAGCCGAAGATTTTGATTGAAGGGCCGCCGCGTCGCGAGGTGCCCGTCTTGCTGCGTCAAACCAGCTTCAAGGCGCTGGAAGAGCCAGTGCTGTTTGCCGGGGAACATAAGGGCACCCACACCGCGCGCTTTGGTGAGATTGAACAGCGCGGCGTGGCGCTGGCCCCGAAAGGCCGGGAACTGTACGATAGCCTCCTCGCCCAGGCCGGAACCGGTAAAGATAACCTCACGCACCAGCTGCATCTCCGGGAGATCTTTAGCGCCTTCCCGGACAGCGAAATGCTCATGCGCCGTCAGGAGTTGGCCTATTTCCGCTATCGCCTGACGCCATCAGGGGAAGCCCATCGCCATGCGTTTCGTCCGGGAGACGATCCGCAGCCGCTGATTGAGCGCGGATGGGTGGTTGCCCAGCCAATCACCTACGAAGATTTCCTCCCGGTCAGCGCCGCGGGAATTTTCCAGTCCAATCTTGGGAACGAAACCCAGGCCCGCAGCCACGGTAACGCCAGCCGCGATGCGTTTGAAGAGGCGCTGGGCTGCCCGGTGTATGACGAGTTTACGCTCTACCAGGAGGCGGAAACGCGCAGCAAACAGCGTTGCGGTTTGCTCTGAAATCGTTACTCTGCTGGGGTGTGATGGAAAAAATAAGGTCGTTATGCAAAATCCTTCCGCCCCTGTGGTTGAAACGCGCCAGGGCGCACTGTCAGGTTTAACCGATGAAAACGTTCACCTCTGGTGCGGTATTCCCTATGCCGCACCGCCCGTGGGGGCGTGGCGCTGGCGCTCTCCTCGGCCCCCTGAACGCTGGGATGGCCTGCGCGAGGCCACGGCTTTCTCGCCCTCAAGCTGGCAAAGCAGCGAGTATTGTCAGGAGTTAGGCGGCGGCGATCCGGGCCAGTTTTCTGAAGATTGTCTCTACCTTAACGTCTGGTCCCCCGCAGAGCGCGACGAGCCGCTTCCGGTTATGGTCTGGCTGCACGGAGGCGGGTTTACGATTGGTGCCGGGGGCCTGCCGCCGTATAACGGCAAAGCGCTGGCCACGCGCGGCGTGGTTGTCGTCACGCTTAACTACCGTCTCGGTCATCTCGGCTTCTTCGCCCATCCGGCGCTGGAAGGCGAGGAAGGGCGCGTGGTGCATAATTTTGCCCTGCTGGATCAGATCGCCGCCCTCGAATGGGTGCGGGAGAATATCGTCGGGTTTGGTGGCGATCCCGATAATGTGACCCTGTTTGGCGAATCCGCCGGCGCGCGCAGCGTGCTTTCTCTGCTGGCCTCGCCGCTGGCAGCAGGATTGTTCCATAAGGCGATTGTGCAAAGCGGGTACACCTTGCCGGACACGCCGCGCGAGCAGGCGCTGCAAAATGGGGAAGCGTTGGCCGCCCATTTCGGCCTGGAAAATGCGACCGCCGGGGAGCTGCGCGCCATTCCACCCGACGCGTTCTGGCCGCTCACCGCGCCGCTGAATATCGCCCCGGCGCCCATCGTCGGGGATTGCGTTCTGCCGGAAGCCATGCTGGACGTCTTTTTTGCCGCCCGTCAGCACCCGGTGCCGGTGATGATTGGCTCCAACAGCGATGAAGCTAGCGTGATGGCGGTGTTTGGCATCGATCTCGCCGGACAAATTCAGAAGCTTCGCCGGGAGCGTCGCTTCGGGCTGGGGCTGATTAAGCTGCTCTATCCGGGCGTGAAAGGCGATGAAGAGCTGGGCAGGCAGGTGTGCCGCGACATGGCGTTTACTACCATGGGCTATGTGGTGATGCAGGCCCAGCAGCGCGTGGGTGGATTGTGCTGGCGTTACTGGTTTGACTATGTCGCCGAGGCGGAACATGGCACGTATATCAACGGCGCCTGGCACGGCAACGAAATTCCCTATGTCTTCGATACGCTCGGCCAGGTGGAGCCTTCACGTCAGTATGCCAATGAGCGGGATCTGCAGTTTGCTGCCCAGGTGGCGGATTACTGGGTAAGCTTCGCGCGTGACGCGGGCCGTCGCGACATCCTGCCCGGGCCGACGCACTGGCCCGCGTGTCGCAAAGGTCGGGACGTTCTGTTACGCATTGGCGTGAATAAACATGCAGATTTCCGGCTTGAAAACCGCTTTATGCGTGCCCGCATGAGTCTCTTTAAAAGGGTAATGAAGCACCACGTCAGCCTCGATTAAGCAAACAGGCGCGAAACGCCGCGAGACCATTTTCCTCGGCAGGCGTTTCGCGCAGCACCAGCCGGTAGCTTGCGCCGGTTTTTATGCTTGTCTCGTAGGGCCGCATCAGCCTTCCAGCGTGAATATCTTCTGCCACCAGCGTTTCGTCGGCGATGGCGACGCCCAGCCCCTGAATGGCGGCCGTAATGGCGAGATCCATCGTATCGAAGTGTTGATTTTTGTGCATGGCAAAGCCTGGACCTTCCTGTTTCGTCAGCCACAGCGACCAGTCTGTCTTATCTCTTGTGGGGTGAAGGAACGTTAACGATCCCAGCGCTGCGCCCGCACGCACCGGGCTTATCACCGGGGTGAGCGCCTCTTCGAACAGCAGATCGCCTGCACTCATGTGCGTGCCGAACACGATGGCCGCGTCGTAAGATTCGGTTTTGAAATTGACGTTGTGATCGGTGGTGGTGGTCAGCGCAATTTGCAGGTCCGGATGCTCGCGCTCCACCTCCAGCAGGCGCGGTACCAGCCAGCGCATAGCGCAGGTGGGGGCCTTCAGCCGAATCACGGTGTGCTGGCTGCGGGCCTGGTCGGCCACGGACAGCAGCTGCTCGAAAGCGGACTGCAGCTCCGGAAGCAGGGCGCTGCCCTGCGGTGAGAGGCGCAGCCCGCGCGCGTGGCGTTCAAAAAGCGGGAAGCCAAACCACGCCTCAAGGGAGGCAATCTTACGGCTCACGGCCCCCTGCGTCAGACACAGTTCCGCGGCGGCATGGGTCAGATTGAGATGACGCGCGGTGACTAAAAATGCGTCGATGGCATTAAGGGGGAGCGAACGGCGTGACATAGAAAACACCTCAGCTATGCATTTTTCTCATGGCTATTATGACAACAATTCGATTGTCCCGACAGCAAAGATGTTGTTTGAATAGTTATGCAATGTCCATGAGAAGGGAAAGAGGATGACTTTACGAACGCCTGTGCAAACGCGCTCCAAACTGCCGGATGTGGGAACCACCATTTTTACCGTTATCGGCCAGCTCTCGGCGCAGCATAACGCGATTAACCTTTCTCAGGGCGCACCGAATTTCTCCTGCGACCCGAAGCTGATTGCGGGCGTCACCCGCGCAATGGAGACGGGGCATAACCAGTACGCGTCAATGACCGGCCTGCAGCCGCTAAAAGAACGTATTGCCGATAAAATTGCCACGCTCTACGGCACGCGGTATGACCCTGCCAGCGAGGTGCTGGTGACCGCCAGCGCCAGCGAAGGGCTCTATTCGGCAATAAGCGGGCTGGTGCACCCGGGTGATGAGGTGATCTACTTTGAGCCGTCATTTGACAGCTACGCGCCGATTGTCCGTCTACAGGGGGCAACCCCGATTGCCATCAAGCTCACGGTGCCGGATTTTGCCGTCAACTGGGATGAGGTTCGCGCCGCGATCACCCCGCGCACGCGCATGATCATCATCAATACGCCGCACAACCCGAGCGGCCAGGTCTTCTCCGCCAATGACCTGCAGCAGCTGGCGGCGCTGACGCGCAATACCGACATCATTATTTTGTCTGACGAAGTGTACGAACACGTCGTTTTTGACGGCGAGCCGCACCACGGGATGGCCACGCACCCGCAGCTGGCGGAGCGCAGCGTGATTATTTCCTCTTTCGGAAAAACCTATCACGTCACCGGGTGGCGCGTGGGTTACTGTGTTGCACCGGCGGTACTGATGGACGAGATTTGTAAAGTCCATCAATTTTTAATGTTTTCTGCCGATACGCCAATGCAGCACGCGTTTGCTGAGCATATGGTCGACCCGCAAACCTGGCTGTCGCTGGCGGCGTTTTACCAGCGCAAGCGCGATCTGCTGCACAGCCTGCTGGCCGATTCGCCGTTTACGCTGCTGCCGAGCGCCGGTTCGTTCTTCATGCTGGCGGACTACAGCCAGTTCAGCGACGAGCGCGACAGCGAGCTGGTGAAGCGGCTGATTGTTGAGTACGGCGTTGCAACTATTCCGCTGTCGGCGTTTTATGCGGACGGTACGGATAATAAATTGATTCGTCTCTCTTTCGCGAAAGATGAGGCGACGTTACGGGCAGGTGCCCAGGCCCTGTGTCGGGTTAAACCACGCTGAGGAGTTGTAGATGAAATTACGCGCGCTAGTTGTCGGCATGGGATTGCTGTGTACTTTTTCTTCTTTCGCGGCCAGCGAGCTGCGTTACGGCCTGGAAGCGGAATACCCGCCGTTCGAGAGCCGCAATGCGGCGGGCGAACTGGAAGGGTTTGACGTTGAGCTGGGGAACGCCATCTGCAAAGCGGCTGCGCTGAAGTGCAGCTGGGTTGAAACCTCGTTTGATGCGCTGATCCCGGGCCTGGTGGCGAAGAAATTTGACGCCATCAACTCGGCGATGAACATCACCGAGCAGCGCCGCAAGAGCATTGATTTTACCCAGCCGATCTACCGTATTCCGTCGCAGCTGGTCGGCAAGGCCGGTACGGCGGTTGAGGCAACGCCAGAAGGGCTGAAGGGGAAAACCATCGGCGTGCTGCAGGGGTCCATCCAGGAAACCTATGCGAAAGAGCACTGGGAAAAGCAGGGTGTCACCGTGGTGTCTTATAAAGATCAGAATATGGCCTGGGGCGATCTGCTCAATGGCCGTATCGACGCCTCGCTGGTCATGTCCGCGGCCGGGCAGGCAGGTTTCCTCAGCAAGCCGCAGGGGAAAGGGTTTGGCTTCATCGGCAAACCGGTGTCTGACGACACTATCCTCGGCAGTGGGATCGGTTTTGGGTTGCGTAAGGGTGACGAGGCCACCAAAAAGCAGCTTGATGCCGCGATTGATAAAGTACGTGCCGACGGCACGATCGCTAAACTCGCTGATAAGTACTTCCCGGGTATCGATGTCAGCGTAAAATAACCGCCTCATTAGCCCCGGTGAGTGATGTCGCACCGGGGCATTTTTACACACATTTCCCAGGCTTTCTTTACACCACTTTCGGGCCGTTCTGGTCGACAGAAAATATTTCTCACTTTGTTCAGATAATCACCGGCCAACAATTGGATTCTTAACCATTTTTGTTTAGGCTGTGCGTTCTTTCTTGCCGTCATTTCGCCGAGCGCGAAACACATTCACACGACCATAAGGACGTTTTTCCAGGCATGAATCGCAGACGTTTTCTAAAAGGCTCGCTGGCAGTGGCAGCCCTGAGCGGCACCTCTGGCCTTGCTTCCCTGTTTTCCAAAGCGGCATACGCTGCCGACTCTGACATTGCTGACGGCCAGAGCCGTCGTTTTGACTTCTCCGTACTGCAATCCATGGCGCATGACCTGGCGAAAACGCCGTGGGGTGGCGCGCCGCGTCCGCTGCCGGACACGCTGGCAACCATGACGCCTCAGGCGTACAACGCCATCCGCTACGATGAAAAACAGTCACTGTGGAACAACATTGAAGGGCGTCAGCTGGACGTGCAGTTCTTCCATATGGGGATGGGGTTCCGCCGCCGCGTGCGGATGTTCTCGCTGGACCAGTCGACCTCTATGGCGCGCGAGATCCACTTCCGTCCGGAGCTGTTCAGCTACGGCGAAACGGGTGTGGATACCAAACAGCTGGAAGGGCAAAGCGACCTCGGCTTTGCGGGCTTCCGCGCCTTTAAGGCCCCTGAACTGGCGCGTCGCGATATCGTCTCTTTCCTGGGCGCGAGCTATTTCCGCGCGGTGGATGACACCTACCAGTACGGCCTTTCCGCCCGCGGCCTGGCGGTAGATACCTTTACCGACACCCCGGAAGAGTTCCCGGACTTTACCTCCTTCTGGTTTGAAACCGTCAAACCGGGTGATACCACGTTTACCGTGTATACGCTGCTGGACAGCCCGAGCATCACCGGCGCCTATAAATTCGTGATCCACTGCGAGAAGAGCCAGGTGATTATGGAGGTGGAAAACCATCTCTACGCGCGTAAGGACATCAAGCAGCTCGGCATCGCGCCGATGACCAGCATGTTCAGCTGCGGCAATAATGAACGCCGCATGTGCGACACCATTCACCCGCAAATTCATGACTCCGACCGCCTGGCGATATGGCGCGGCAACGGGGAGTGGATCTGCCGTCCGCTGAACAACCCGCAGAAGCTGCAATTTAATGCCTATATGGACAAAAACCCGAAAGGGTTCGGTCTGCTGCAGCTCGATCGCGATTTCTCGCACTATCAGGACGTGATGGGCTGGTATAACAAACGCCCGAGCCTGTGGGTTGAACCGCGTAACGACTGGGGTAAAGGCGCGGTTGGCCTGATGGAGATCCCGACCACCGGCGAAACGCTGGATAACGTGGTCTGCTTCTGGCAGCCGGAAAAAGCCGTCAAGGCGGGCGACGAGCTGGACTTCAAATATCGTCTGTACTGGAGCGCCATGCCGCCGGTGCGCTCTCCGCTGGCCAACGTTTTCGCTACCCGTACCGGCATGGGCGGGTTCCCGGAAGGCTGGGCGCCGGGGGAAAATTACCCGAAAGTGTGGGCCCGTCGCTTTGCTATCGACTTCGTCGGCGGCGACCTGAAGGCCGCTGCGCCAAAAGGCATCGAGCCGGTGATTACGCTCTCCAGCGGTGAAGCGAAGCAGGTTGAGATCCTCTACGTTGAGCCGTTTGAAGGCTATCGCATCCTGTTTGACTGGTATCCAACCTCGGATTCTACGGAGCCGGTGGATATGCGCCTGTTCCTGCGCTGCCAGGGCGACGCCATCAGCGAAACCTGGCTGTACCAGTATTTCCCGCCAGCGCCGGATAAACGTCAGTATGTTGACGACCGAGTAATGCGTTAACTTTTGTGGGATTGTGCCGGGTGGCGGCTTCGCCTTACCCGGCCTACGTTTCAGTACTGTAGGCCCGGTAAGCGCAGCGCCACCGGGCGATGACGAGGCACCATGACATCTGAAATCATCCCCGTTTCACAACACATCGAACTACGTTCCGTCGAAGAGCGCTACACCGCCGACCTGCACAATCTCGTCGTCAAAAACAGAGCCTTTCTGCAAACCGCCTTTGACTGGGCGCAGCACGTGGGCAGCGAAGAGGATACCCGCCGCAACGTGCAGAGTAACCAGATGCTGCACCAGCGCGGCTACGCCAAAATGTTTCTGATCTTCAAGGATGATGCGCTGGTTGGCGTCCTGTCGTTCAACACCATTGAACCGACCAACAAAGCCGGCTACATCGGCTACTGGCTGGATGAAGATCATCAGGGGCAGGGCATTCTCTCCCGGTCGCTGCAGGCGTTTATGCGCTACTACGCCGAACGCGGTGAGGTCCGCCGTTTTGTGATCAAGTGTCGGGTGGCAAATCTGCAGAGCAACAACGTTGCCGTGCGCAACGGTTTTACGCTGGAAGGGTGCCTCCGGGAAGCGGAATACCTGAATGGCCGCTTTGACGATGTGAATATCTACGGGAAGATCGCGACGCTATAACGCCCCCAGCAGCGGGGTGCGGGTGATGCGCTGGTCGCCGTTAATCACCTTTTCGCCGCGCAGGTGAATGCTCTCCCCGGCAAAGGCTTCAATGACCGCATCGTCGGTGATTTCAACCCGGTGCTCAATAAGCACATCGCCGCTTATCCGCGCACGTCCCTGAATCACCACTTTATCATCCAGCATGATCGGCCCGCCGCGCAGCCAGGCCTGACCGCCAATCAGGACGTGGTGCTTGATGACGCAGTTTCCTTCCACCACCGCATTTTCCGCAATCTGAGAGCTATAGCGCACAGTCGGAATCGCATCCTCGTCAAAACCGGCAATCACGCGGGCGTTGCCATAGACCTTCGCGCAGTCGCACACCCAGACGTTATTCAGGTCATTACCTTCGAGGATGGCGTTGTCGAATACCTCGGCGCGGTGCTCAACAAAGGCAAAGTTGACCATCGCCTCGCCGTAGATTTGCGCCTGGTGCACAATGCGCGACTGGCTGACGGTCGCCTTATCGTAGATTTGCAGGATCTGTTCATGGTCCGGCGTCAGCCCTTTGGCAGCAATCACCACGCTGTGATGCAGTACGCGGGCCTCGCCGTAAATATGGCACTCGCCGCGCACGCAGGACTGCTGAATGGTGACGTTGTCACTTATGCGCGCGCCGTGGCTGACCTCTGCACCGTCAAGCCAGCAGCTGCCGCCGATACGGGCATCATGGCTGATGATGCACGGCAGGGTAAGACGCGCGTTGCCGGACACGATGGCACCGGCGAACACCACGCTGTTTTCATCGTAGATCCAGCAGTCGCCGTCCTGCGCGAGGGCGCGCTCATCGTCAACCCAGCCGCCTTTGGTTCCGGCCGTCACGTCGTTAAAATCCACTGTCGCGATAATTTGCCGCAGCGTCACAGAGTGGGTTGTCTCGCCGTTTTTCCATTGCCAAAGGCGTGTCTCGTCGCTAAGGCGATATTTGTTCATCTTTATGTCTCTGATAAGCGTCTTAACTAAACGTAGCAAATTTTTCGGTTTTCGAACGGCTGGCAACCAGGCGGTAAACGCCTTAAAATGGCATCCAAAATGCACTTTAAACGTATGCAGGCTCAGGAAAAAATAATGACCGTCGACGAGAATTACTTCACAGAGAAATATGGCTTAACCCGTACCCATTCAGAGGTGCTGTTCAGTGCGGAAAAGATAAAACCGGGTAAAACGCTGGATTTGGGCTGCGGCAATGGCCGTAACAGCCTCTTTCTGGCGGCTAACGGTTACGAGGTGACCGCGTGGGACAAAAACCCGATGAGCATCGATAATATCGAGCGCATCAAGGCGGAAGAAGGGATCGACAACCTCCATACGGCGGTTAAAGATCTCAACGGCCTGAGCTTTGACGGCGAGTACGATTTCATTCTCTCCACCGTGGTGCTGATGTTCCTGGAGTCAAAAACCATCCCGGGACTTATCGCCAATATGCAGCGCTGCACAAAGCCGGGCGGCTACAACCTGATTGTTGCCGCCATGGATACGGCGGATTATCCATGCACCGTGGGTTTCCCGTTTGCGTTTAAAACCGGCGAGCTGAGCAACTACTATGAAGGCTGGGAGTTACTCAAATACAACGAAGACGTTGGCGAACTGCACCGCACCGACGAAAACGGTAACCGCATCAAGCTGCGCTTTGCCACGATGCTGGCGCGCAAGCCCGCTTAACGTGCGGCCAGCAGGCAGATCTGCAGCGCAGTCTTGTAAGACGCCTCGAACGACGACAGCGGCAGGAATTCAAACTTCGAGTGGAAGTTATGCGCGCCGGTGAAGAAGTTCGGCGTGAGAAGCCCTTTTGCCGAGAGCGCCGCACCGTCGGTACCGCCGCGCATGGGCGTCGGCTTCGGCGTGATGCCGAGCGATTCCATCGCCTCAAACATCAGGTCGATAGCGCGTCGGTCTTCGCCAATCGCATTGCTGATATTGCTGTAGGTATCTTCAATGCGATAGTCCACCCTGGCCGTTGGATGCTGGGCGGCAATCAGCGCGGCAACGTCGGCAATTTGCTGCTTGCGGGCGGCAAAGCTGTCCTTGTCAAAGTCCCGGATATTGGCTTTAAGAACGGCCTCGTTCTGCCCGGCCTGAATGCCGTTAAACCAGATATAGCCTTCACGCCCCTCGGTGCACTCTGGCGTTTGCTGGCGGTCAAAATGGTTGATGTAGTCAGTCGCCATCAGCAGGGGATTCACCAGCACGCCTTTGGCGGACATCGGGTGCGCGGTTACGCCGGTAAAGCGGATTTCAGCGGCTGCCGCATTAAAGTTCTCGTAGACAATTTCGCCCAGCTCGCAGCAGTCAATGGTCCAGGCAAAGTCGACGTCGAAGCGCTTAAGGTCCAGCGCCTTGGCGCCGTTCAGGCCGATCTCTTCATCAGGCACAAATGCCACGACGATATCCCCATGCTGATGTTCCGCCGTCAGGTTTTCCAGCACCGTCATGACGACCGTGACCGCCGATTTATTATCGGCGCCTAATACGCTGGTTCCGTCGCTGAAAATAATCTCCTCATTCGGGTAAGCCAGAATTTCAGGGTGCTCCTTAACCCGCAGCCAGATGTCTTTATCTTTATTCAGACAGAGATCTTCACCGGTAAAGGTTAATATTTGTGGATGAATATCCGGTGATAATCCCACGTCCACGGTATCAATATGGGTAATAAAGCCGATGCGCGGCGCACCGGGCACGTTGCCTTTTTTTACCGCCGTTACCGTGGCGAATTCGTCAATCACGATGTCGTCTAACCCCAGCTGTGACAGCTCCTGCGCCAGCTCCCGCGCCATGTCGTGCTGGCCCGGCGTTGAGGGCAGGGTTTTGACTTTGGGATCGCTCTGGCTGGTAATAGCGAGATAGCGGAAAAAACGGTGCGTTAATTGTCTGGAAAGCGGCGAGCCCATAGTGATTTGTTCCTTATTTATTTTTCGGGTGTTTGCCACATCACTTTAATGTTATTTATGAAATGGCAAAAGAATTAATTAGCCGTCGAATTAAAAAGACAGGAATAAATGATGAAAAGCAAACTCACAACTCTCGCGCTGGCACTCGCTGCACTCACGGTCAGTTCCACCGTTGCCGCGAAAACGCTGGTGTATTGCTCCGAAGGATCGCCGGAAAATTTTAATCCTCAGCTATACACCTCGGGAACCAGCGTGGACGCCAGCGCCGTGCCGGTCTATAACCGGCTGGTCGATTTCAAACCCGGCACCACGGAGCTGGTGCCGAGCCTGGCGGAGCGCTGGGAGGTCAGCGACGACGGCAAGGTTTATACCTTCCATCTGCGTAAGGGCGTCAAATTCCAGAGCAATAAATCCTTCACGCCGACCCGCGACTTTAACGCCGACGACGTGATTTTCTCGTTTATGCGGCAGAAAGACGTGAATCATCCCTACCACAACGTCTCTAACGGCAGCTACTCCAACTTCGAAAGTCTGGAGTTTGGCAGCCTGATAACGAGCATTGATAAAGTGGATGACCACACCGTGCGCTTTACCCTGGCGCACCCGGAGGCGCCGTTTGTCGCCGATCTGGCATGGTATTTTGCCTCGATCCTTTCCGCGGAGTATGCCGACGCGATGCTCAAAGCCGGCACCCCGGAGAAGGTGGATATGGAGCCCATCGGCACCGGACCGTTTAAGCTGGCACAATATCAGAAGGACTCGCGGATCCTGTTTACGGCGTTCGCCGACTACTGGCAGGGGAAATCGAAGCTGGATCGGCTGGTGTTTAGCATCACACCGGATGCCTCCGTGCGTTTTGCCAAAATCGAGAAGAACGAATGTCAGGTGATGCCGTTCCCGAACCCGGCGGACCTGCCGCGCATGAAGGCGAACAAAGACATCAACCTGATGAGCAAAGCCGGACTGAATACCGGTTTTCTGGCTTTCAATACCCAAAAGCCGCCGCTGGATAACGTAAAAGTCCGTCAGGCGCTGGCGATGGCCATCAATAAACCGGCCATCATTGACGCCGTGTTCCATGGCACCGGCACTGCGGCGAAGAACCTGCTGCCGCCGGGCGTCTGGAGCGCTGACGGCGAGCTTAAGGATTACGATTACGATCCCGAAAAGGCAAAGGCGCTGCTGAAAGAGGCCGGTTTTGCCAACGGCGTGAGCGTCGACCTGTGGGCGATGCCGGTGCAGCGTCCGTACAATCCGAATGCGAAACGAATGGCGGAGATGATTCAGGCCGACTGGGCGAAAATCGGCGTACAGACCAACATCGTCACCTACGAATGGGGCGAATACCTGAAGCGCGTGAAGGGCGGCGAGCATCAGGCCGCGCTGATGGGCTGGACAACCGCAACGGGCGATCCTGACAACTTCTTTGGTCCGCTGTTTACCTGCACCTCGGCAAACGGCGGGTCAAATTCGGCGAAATGGTGCTATAAGCCCTTTGACAAAATTATTGCGGAAGCAAAATCAACGACCGATCGCGATAAACGCGTGGCGCTGTATAAACAGGCTCAGCAGATGATGCATGACCAGATGCCCGCGGTGATGATTGCGCATTCAACCATTTTCGAACCGGTGCGCAAGGAGGTGACGGGCTACGAAATCGACCCGTTTGGCAAACATCTGTTCTGGCAACTGGATATAAATCAGTAATTTTTCACTGCCCGGCACGCCTCCGGGCAGTCTTTTCGCAATTTGTGCTCCCCGCATCATTTTTTGTCACAACAAACCCACTCGTCTTTTGCTATAACTTCAAATGCATACTTGCAGATAACATGGAAAACTATCATGCGTACTCAAACTTTTTTTAAAGTTGCAGTGCTTACTGGTCTGTTGGCGCTGGCGGGCTGTTCTTCAAAAGTCGCCGCTCCCGAACAATACTCCGGCTTTTTAAAAGACTATTCAGGCTTACAACAGACAACATCTGCGACGGGAAAACCCACGCTGCGTTGGGTTGACCCTTCCTATAACGAAGCGAATTACGACAGTATTCTCTGGACGCCGATTACTTATTATCCAACCCCAAAACCAACCACTCAAATTGGGCAAAAAACGCTTGATGAGCTGTTGAATTACACCAATAACAAAATGAAAACGGCTATTGGTACGCGTAAGCCAATTGTGACCACGCCGGGTAAACACAGCCTGATTTTCCGCGGTGCCATTACTGGGGTGAGTTCGCAGAAAGAGGGTCTGCAGTTCTATGAAGTGGTGCCGGTCGCGCTGGTGGTAGCGGGTACGCAGATGGCAACCGGGCATCGCACCATGGATACGCATCTCTTCTTTGAAGGCGAGCTGATCGATGCAGCCACTAACAAACCGGTCATGAAGGTGGTGCGTAAAGGCGAAGGTAAAGATCTGAACAACGAAAGTACGCCAATGACCTTTGCGACGCTGAAGCAGGTTGTTGATGATATGGCGACAGATGCCACCATGTTTGATGTGAAAAAAACCGCTAAATAAAATAAAACGGCCTGCGTAATGCAGGCCGTTTTATTTACGCCGTTCGTAAGCGCCTGAACCAGGTTTCCGGTTTGGTAAACATCACCATATTTCCCCCCAGAATCAGCACTAATCCCACGATACCGTTGATATGCCAGACGTAGCCTTCATACACCGTGGAGATGGACAAGGCCACCAGCGGGAAGAGCAGCGTACTGTAGGCCGCTTTGCCCGGACCAATGCGGCCCACCAGCGTGAAGTAGGCGCCAAAGGCAATGACTGAACCAAACAGCGCCAGATAGAGCAGTGCGCCAACGTAGCTGAAGGTCCACTCCGGCGCGAAGCTGTCGCCTCTGAACAGGGCAATGCAGCCCATCACCAGCGTGCCGTAGAGCATCGCCCAGGCGTTGGTGGTCATGGTTTCCAGGCCTCTGCGCTGATGGCGCATGCTGATCATATTGCCCAGCGAGAAGCCGTAGGTGCCGAGCGCGGAAAGACCAATCCCGGTCAGGAGCGACGCGCTCCAGCCGCTGGCCAGAAGATCGTCCCAGAAGAGGTTGACGATCCCGACGAGCCCCAGTGCCGCCGCCGTCCAGAAACGCGCCGGCGGGCGCTGCCCGAAGAAAATAAAGCTGTTAATGGCGTTATAGAGCACGGCCATGGAGAAGATCACCGATTCCAGCCCGGTGTTGATGTGTGAAGCGGCGGTGTAAAAACACCAGAAGTTAAAGCAGAAAACGCAGCATCCCTGGAGCATGCAATAAAGGTGATCCCGCAGCGCCAGCTTGCGCAGACGGCGCAGGGCGATTAACACCACCATCATCGTGAGGCTGGCGACGGCGAAACGCCAGAAAATAGAGACGGGCGCGGCTACGGTGCCCTGCTGCAGGAAAATCGCAATCCAGGTGGTTCCCCAGATGACCACCACCAGTCCGTATAATAATGCGTTCATACTTATTCTCTTCTCAAACCACGGAAGCCCGCAGTATGGCGCTGAGATTCGCAACGGGCTTTCACCGGCTTGCGGGTGACTTGCAAAATCTTGCGCTTTTTTCTTCCACGGGGACTGGCAACGGGAGACAACTCTTCTTAGACTGATATTCCCATCAATCATGCGCTAACGGTTATGTCTCACGCTTACGATACCTTTGAAACGCTTTGCCAACAGAATGCGGTCCTGCGGGAAACCGTCTCGCTGAATTCGGGCATTCAGCTGGCTGCGTGGTACAACAAGCACGATACGATAACGGTAAAAAGTAACCATCATACCCTCAGCCTGTACGTGGCGGACGGCTACGAAAGCTACCAAAAAACGCCGGGCGGCTGGAAGAACGGCGGGGGACCGGACCGTTTCTGTCTGATGCCAAAAGAGAGCGAATCGACGTGGGATATCCGTGATGACCTGTCGTTTGTGCATCTCTACTGCACCGATGAACACCTGCGTGACGTGGGGGAAAAAATCTGGGATAAGCGGCCGCTTTCGCTGACGCTGGACGAGCGCATTTTCGGCAGCGATCCGAAGATCACCGCGCTGTATCGCCAGTTTTTACTCGGCTGCGACTGGCAGCAGAATGCCAACCAGCTCACCCTGAGCACGGCCTCTACGCTGCTCCTGACCCATCTGCTGCAAAACTACTCTAACGTCCAGTGGAAGCTGCCGGTCGTCGCCGGCGGGCTATCGCCGTTCGTGCTGCGCAACGTGCTGGCCTTTATCGAAGAGAACCTGGGCCAGCCCCTGACGCTGGCTGAACTGGCGGCGCAGGCCGCCCTCAGCGAATACCATTTTGCCCGCATGTTCCGCCAGTCGACGGGGCTGGCGCCGCATCAGTACGTGATGCAAAGGCGAATGGAAAAAGCGAAGGCCCTGGTGCAGCACACCTCGACGCCGCTGACGGACATCGCGCTTGCCTGCGGGTTTAACTCCGCCAGCCACTTTAGTAACCGCTTTCGCAGCGCGACGGGCATGACGCCTTCGCAGCTACGTGCGGCGAGCGCGTGAAAACAGGGCATAGCATACGCCCCCCAGCACCAGCCCCCAGAATGCCGAACCGATGCCCAGGATCGTGACGCCGCTTGCGGTCATCAGGAACGTGACGATGGCCGCGTCGCGCTCCGCTTCGTGGCTTAATGCCTGATATAAACTTCCGCTGATGGTGCCCAGCAGCGCCAGACCGGCCAGCGTCTGGATCCAGCTGAGCGGCAGAGCGGCCATCAGTCCCGTAATCGAGCCGCCGAAAATCCCCGCCAGCAGATAAAACCCTCCGGCTGCGATGGCCGCCAGCCAGCGTTTATCGGCGTCCGGGTGTGCATCCGGACTTTGACAAATGGCGGCAGTAATGGCCGCGATACAGATAGAAAACACGCCAAAAGGGGAAAGCAGCAGCGCCAGCGCACCGGTAACGATGATGAGCGGTGAGACCGCCAGCGGGTAACCGGATGCCTTCATCGTGGCGAAACCCGGCGCGTTTTGCGATGCCATGGTGACCAGGAAGAAGGGTACGCCAATACTTACCAGGCTGGTGAAGGTGAACGTGGGGGCAATAAACTCAGGCATCACAAGGGAGAACGCGAGCTTGTTAGTGACAACGTCACCTCCCGCCCATGCCACGATACCGCCAACCAGCAGCGTGACCACGATGGCATAACGCGGGGCCAGCGCTTTTGCTATCAGCCATGCCGCAATCATGCTGGCGCACAGCAGAAAGTGCCCCTCCAGGTGCGCAAACGCGTGCAGGCCAAACTGCAGCAGCACCCCAGCCAGCATGGCGGCGGCCAGGGAATGGGGGATCAGCTTCATCAGTCTGGCGAATAAGCCTGTAATGCCGCAGAGCAAAATGAGCGCGTTAGCAAAGATGAACACGCCAATCGTCTCGGCCAGCGTCACCCCGTGCAGGCTGGTGGCAAGCAGCGCCGCGCCGGGCGTCGACCAGGCTGTCAGCACCGGCGCTTTGTACCACCAGGAAAGCGCCAGCGTGCTGACGCCCATCCCAATCCCCAGCGCGGTCATCCAGCCCGCAATCTGCTGTGCGCTGGCGCCTGCCGCCGCGGCGGCCTGCCAGATGATGGCGGCCGAGCTGGCGTAACCGACCAGCACGGCGACAAATCCAGCCAGTGCGACTGGAACAAGGTGAGAGGAAGGGCGCATGGAAACTCCGTTGTGCGTTATAACGTCCGGCATAAGGTAACACTGTGCGCTATAGCGTACAAGTGGTATGCTGATCGTCATCAGGAGGGAACATGGACATCACACTACATCTTGCAACCACGCTGAAAACCCTGCGCCAGGCGCGCGGCTGGAGTTTGTCGAAGCTCGCAGACGAAACCGGTGTGTCAAAAGCCATGCTGGGGCAAATCGAGCGCAATGAATCCAGCCCGACGGTGTCGACGCTGTGGAAAATTGCCACCGGTCTGAACGTTCCGTTTTCCGCCTTCATCACGCCGGAGGCGGACCGGCAGGCGGTGTTTGATCCGCAGCAGCAGGCGATGGTGGTTAAACCGCTCTTTCCGTGGGACGAGACGCTTCGGTTTGATTATTTCTCCATTACCCTGGCACCGGGCGCGCTGAGTGAATCCACGCCGCATGAGGCCGGGGTGATCGAACATGTGGTGGTGGTCAGCGGCGAGCTGGAGATGAAGCTTGACGGCAAATGGCAGACGATTTCTGCCGATTCAGGCGTCCGTTTTGCCGGTGATAAACCGCACGCCTACCGCAATAGCGGCGACCGAACGGTGCATTTTCACTCCCTGATTCATTATCCCCGCTGACGCTACGCAAAACTGTTTCGCTGACGCATACTTCTGACTACAATAGCCGCCATTTTGACCATAACGGATAACGACGAAGTATGCGCCTGCAATCCCATCATCTTGAACTTTTAAGCCCGGCCCGCGACGCCGCCATTGCCCGTGAAGCGATCCTTCACGGCGCTGACGCCGTCTACATTGGTGGCCCAGGCTTCGGTGCCCGCCATAACGCCAGCAACAGCCTGAGCGATATTGCTGAACTGGTGCCGTTCGCCCACCGTTTCGGGGCGAAAGTGTTCGTGACCCTGAACACCATTCTTCATGATGATGAGCTGGAGCCTGCGCAACGTCTGATTACCGATCTGTACCAGACCGGCGTTGATGCCCTGATCGTTCAGGATATGGGCGTGCTTGAGCTGGATATTCCACCTATTGAGCTCCATGCCAGTACCCAGTGTGATATCCGTACGGTCGAGAAGGCGAAGTTTCTCTCCGACGTCGGCTTTTCGCAGATCGTTCTGGCGCGCGAGCTGAACCTGAATCAGATCCGCGATATTCACCAGGCGACCGACGCGACGATTGAATTCTTTATCCACGGCGCGCTGTGCGTGGCCTATTCCGGTCAGTGTAATATTTCCCACGCGCAGACGGGCCGCAGCGCCAACCGCGGCGACTGTTCTCAGGCCTGCCGTCTGCCGTATACCCTGAAAGACGATCAGGGCCGCGTCGTGGCGTTCGAAAAACACCTGCTCTCTATGAAGGATAACGATCAGACGGCCAACCTGGGCGCGCTGATCGACGCGGGCGTACGTTCCTTCAAGATTGAAGGGCGCTACAAAGATATGAGCTACGTGAAGAACATCACCGCGCACTATCGCCAGATGCTGGACGCCATCATCGAAGATCGCGGCGACCTGGCGCGCGCGTCGGCCGGTCGCACCGAGCATTTCTTTATTCCGTCGACGGACAAGACGTTTCACCGCGGCAGTACGGACTATTTTGTGAATGCCCGTAAAGGGGATATCGGCGCGTTTGATTCACCGAAGTTTATCGGTTTACCGGTCGGTGAAGTGCTAAAAGTGGCGAAAGATCACCTTGATGTTGAAGTGACAGAACCACTGGCGAACGGCGATGGCCTTAACGTGATGATTAAGCGTGAAGTCGTCGGCTTCCGTGCCAATACGGTGGAGAAAACCGGCGAGAACCGCTACCGCGTATGGCCGAATGAAATGCCCGCCGATCTCTACAAGGCGCGGCCGAACGCGGCGCTCAACCGTAACCTCGATCATAACTGGCAGCAGGCGCTGCTGAAAACCTCCAGCGAACGCCGTATCGCCGTGGATATTGAGCTGGGCGGCTGGGAAGAACAGCTGATTCTGACCATGACCTGTGAAGACGGCATCAGCGTGACGCATACGCTCGATGGTCTTTTCGAGGTGGCAAACAACGCGGAAAAAGCGCTCAACAGCCTGAAGGATGGCGTGGCGAAGCTGGGCCAGACGATTTACTACGCGCGCGCTATCGACGTGAATCTACCGGACGCGCTGTTCGTGCCGAACAGCCTGCTTAACGCGTTCCGCCGTGAAACGGCAGAGATGCTGGACGCCGCACGCCTGGCACAGTATCCGCGCGGTAGCCGTAAAGCGGAAGCCGTCCCTGCGCCAGTCTACCCGGACACCCATTTATCCTTCCTCGCCAATGTCTACAACCATAAAGCCCGTGAATTTTATCATCGCCACGGCGTGCAGCTGATCGACGCAGCCTATGAAGCGCATGAAGAGAAGGGTGATGTGCCGGTGATGATCACCAAGCACTGCCTCCGCTTTGCGTTTAACCTGTGCCCTAAGCAGGCGAAAGGGAACATTAAGAGCTGGAAGGCTACGCCCATGCAGCTGGTCAACGGTGACGAAGTTCTGACCCTCAAGTTCGACTGCCGTCCTTGCGAAATGCATGTGATTGGCAAGATGAAAAACCACATCTTCAAAATGCCGCAGCCCGGCAGTATCGTGGCGTCCGTGAGTCCTGACGACCTGATGAAAACCCTGCCAAAACGCAAGGGCAGCTAATTACCGAACGTGAGTGTCCGGTTTGCGCGATTTCTGCCACAGGTGGTGTTCGCGCAAACCCTCCGCCGACTCTTCCGCAGCGCTTCGCAACTCATCGCTGTCGGCTTCATGACGAAGCTGATGCCCCACATTCTTTACCCATAAATATTCATGCCCTTTGTGCCCGGCCATCAGCTGGCCTGAAAATAGCGCACAGATAAGCATAACGAGAGATAACCCTTTTTTAATCATGGATTCACCGCTATAAAATAATGCGGGATAATCATGACGATTATTTTATAGTGTTATTATTCAAAAGATAAAATTCACGCAAAGAAAATGTCAAAAAGTGTGGATTTAGAATATCGATTAAGATATTTCCTAAAAATCAATGAGAACTTTGTAAACCCCCATTTCTTGCCCACAATGGATATTTATATTAAGGATAAATCTTATATAATCGCTACCTTGGGCTAAGGAATAGGTCATTTATAAATGAAAAAAATAATAGTGCTTACGCTTCTGGCGGTTGCTGTTGGAGGCGTTGTAGGGGTTCGTTATGTAATTAATGACGAACCAGAATATATCCGGTCTGCAGAGATTCGCGTCGGTTCCTATTTAACCAGCGATTATGGTGGCGTTGACTGCACCAGCAAAAAAGTGAACGACGTGCGCTGGGAATTAGATTGCACCCATCAAGCAAGAGGAAAAACATTCCAGTTTGCGGTGTATCCCTCAGAAAAAGCACCTTATGGGGTCGCACGCTCTTTTTATCTTGAAGCCATTAATGACGACGCCAGACAAAGCGCAGAGCAGGGCCTTATGCGTTATTTAGAGATCAATACCCATGCCGGTTAATAAGGTTGTTTAGCGTTCGTTAAGACAGCAGGTGTTAGGTTGTATGAGATCCGCAGCTCGGCCATGGAGTGTCGGGACGTAGAGACCAAAATACAAATCTATCCATGCAAGCATTTACCGCCATTTATGGCGGTTTTTTTTTACGTGCAGGCCTCGCGATGGGTTCATGGAGTCAGCCGATAGTGCGACTGCACCAGGCCCGAAGGGAAGCTGCGGCTTGATACCAGGGTCAAATCAACATCCAGGGACAAGGTTCCGAACAGCTGCTTTCCCGAACCGAGCAGGACAGGAACGGTCGTGATCACCATATCGGCTACCAGCCCTTCGCGCAAGAACGACTGAATCACCTGTCCGCCATCGAGATAGACGCGATGGACGTCCTGTGCGGCGAGATGGTCAAGCAGCTCCTGTGGCGTGCGGGATGAGAACTGCACTTTTCCCCTCAGCGCCTCCGGCACGGGCGTGTTGGCCAGCTGTCGCGAGAGCACCAGCACGGGCCGATCGTAAGGCCATGCGTCGAAGGTCAGTACCTTCTCATAACTCCCTCGTCCCATTACGATCCAGTCTTTGTCTGCGATGAACGCCTCATAGCCATGATCTTCCATTGGATCGTCGCGCTGCAGCAGCCAGTCGATATCGTCATTCTGTCGGGCGATGTAGCCATCAAGACTAACCGCGATAAAAACGTGTGTGGTGACCATCAGATGCTCCGTGTGCCAGTGTAACCCTTAAACTGACGCCTCAGCGTGCAGTACCAGGACGTGAAAATTGTTTGCGGTACTGGGCCGGGGAAAGCGCGAACTGCTGGCGAAAATGGTGGCGCAGTGTCGACGCCTGACCAAACCCGGTCTGTTCAGCAATACTGTCGATACTTAACCGGCTGCTTTCCAGGTAATCTTTTGCTCTCAGCAGGCGCTCATTGATTAACCAGCGTGCGGGCGTCGTTCCCGTTGCTGCCTCGAAGCGACGAAGGAAGGTGCGCTGGCTCATACCGACCCGACGCGCCAGCGAGTCGACGCTGTGCGCCTCGATAAGATGCGTGTGCAGAAAATCAAACAGCTGGCCGAGACGCTGGCTTTCCCGCAGCTGCGCCACCGGGCGGCTCAGCTGCTGCGGCTGAGATCCATCCCTGTGGGGAGGAATGACCAGCCGACGCGCCACGCTGTTGGCGGTTTCCATGCCATAATCACGACGCACAACGTGCAGGCAGAGATCGATCCCCGCCGCGCTGCCAGCGGAGGTCAGAATATCGCCTTCGTCCTGGTAGAGCACATCCTCAACCACGTCGATGTCAGGGTAGCGGGCCTTTAGCGCGTCAATATAGCGCCAGTGCGTCGTGGCTTTGCGTCCGTTCAGCAGCCCCGAGGCGGCGAGGACAAACACGCCCGAGCAGATGGAGAGCAGCTGGCACCCGCGCGCACTGGCCTGACGCAATGCCCCGCAGAGCGCATCCGGAACCGGTGAGTCCAGTCCCCGCCAGCCCGGAACAACGATCAGGTCGGCAGACTCAAGCAGGGTGATATCCCCGTCGGTGATGATGCGGATCCCGCCCGTCGCGCGAAGTTCACCGCTGTCAACGCTCGCCACCGCAAAACGATACCATTCGTCGCCCAGCTCGGGGCGCGGCAGGCCGAAAATCTCCACCGCTACGCCAAATTCAAAGGTACACAGACCGTCATACGCCAGCACAACCACTTTCGGGCGGGAAATTTGTCTTAAGTTTGTCATCTTTTTGCTGTTTTCTGGCATAAGCGAACGCATTCACGGGCTGAATTTGTGGATAGAGTAGTGTTAACACAAACGCCAAAGATGAGGAAGGATCATGAGCTATGTTACTGAATTTCCGGCTGCCGAGCCGCAGGAAGCCGTTACCCATTTTCTGCGTCGCCTGAGCGTCGAAACCGACTGTGCTGATGTACATCACGCCATCGTCAACCACGAGCAGGACTTCGTGCTGCTGCACGTGGTGGGAAGCCCGGAGCAGTTTGCCCGTCGTCACGTGCCCGGCGCTCTGCACCTGCCGCGGAGCCAGATTACTGCGGAGCGTATGGCCCAATGGCCTGAAGGCACGCTGTTCGTCGTCTACTGCGCAGGGCCGCACTGCAACGGCGCGGACAGAGCCGCGCTGAAGCTGGCGCGTCTCGGGCTGCCGGTCAAAATCATGCTCGGGGGCATCACCGGCTGGGAGGATGAAAAGTTCGCCTTTGCCAGCAGCGAAACCGCCGCTGCGCTGTGAAGATGAATTTTTTTCAACACCCGTGAATTTTTCTCGTTTGCCGGTGCCGGTAAGGTATGACATTGTTTTTGGACATTTAGACATCCAGAAGTCTAAAACTTCAAATAATGAATTATCACTGCTGGCAATTATCGCCGGCAGACTGAGGAGATTTTCATGCAACGACACCACGCCCCGTACCGCGCCGATGTAGTCGGCAGTTTTTTACGCCCGGATGCCATCAAAGAGGCTCGCCTGAAGTTCGCCAGCGGCGAAATTGATGCCGGACAGCTTCGCGCGGTAGAGGATGACGCCATCCGCCACGTCGTTGAGCAGCAGTGCGCGTGCGGCCTGCATGTCGTGACCGACGGCGAGTTTCGTCGTGCCTGGTGGCACTTCGACTTCTTCGACGGTCTGCAGGGCGTTGAGCGTTACGATTCACAGCAGGGCATTCAGTTCAACGGGGTGCAAACCAAAGCCCACGGCGTGCGCGTCACCGGCAAGCTGGGCTTTGGCGACCATCCGATGCTCGAAGATTTTCGTTATCTGAAAAGCATCAGCGGCAATGCTCAGCCGAAAATGACCATTCCCAGCCCGAGCGTGCTGCATTTCCGCGGAGGCCGTAAAGATATTGATGCCACAGTGTATCCGGACCTGAACGTGTATTTTGACGATCTGGCGACCACCTGGCGCGACGCCATCCGCGCATTCTACGACGCGGGCTGCCGTTATCTGCAGCTGGACGACACCGTCTGGGCCTATCTCTGTTCGGACGATCAGCGCCGCCAGATCCGCGAGCGCGGCGATGATGCCGATGAGCTGGCACGCATCTATGCCCGCGTCCTGAACAAGGCGCTGGAAGGCAAGCCGGACGATCTGACCATCGGGCTGCACGTCTGCCGCGGGAACTTCCGTTCAACCTGGATTTCCGAAGGCGGCTATGAGCCTGTGGCGGAAGTGCTGTTCGGAACCGTCAACGTTGACGCGTTCTTCCTTGAATATGATAACGACCGCAGCGGGGATTTCGCGCCATTGCGCTTCATTCGCCCGGGCAAGCAGCAGGTGGTGCTGGGTCTTATCACCACGAAAAACGGCGAGCTGGAGAACCCGGAGGGGATTAAAGCCCGTCTGGAAGAGGCGGCGAAATACGTGGCAAAAGAGCAAATTTGCCTCAGCCCGCAGTGCGGCTTTGCCTCTACCGAAGAGGGCAACAGCCTGAGTGAATCCCAGCAGTGGGACAAAGTCCGTCTGGTCACGCAGATCGCCAGCGAAGTCTGGTAAAGCATCTTTCACAGCGCTGCATTATAAAAGTGCAGCGCTGTGCCATTCTGAGACGTTCTCTTTACATCCTGCTTTCCCCCTTCAGAAATAGCGCGTCCTCCATTCTGGCATCCTTTTTGCTCCTGCTTCGCTGACACTTTTTTTTCCGCGTCCACGCCGTAACGGACGTTTTCGCACAGCGTTCTTTTTCAGGAGTGAAAATATGCAGCGTCGTACCTTATTAAAAGCCTTTGCGTTATCCGCGTCCGTCGTGGCGATGGGAATGAGTTTTGGCGTGCAGGCGGCCGACACCATCAAAGTGGGGATCATGCATTCTCTTTCCGGCACCATGGCGATCTCCGAAACCCCGCTGAAGGACGTCGCGCTGATGACCATCGACGAGATCAACGCCAAAGGCGGCGTGCTGGGCAAGAAGCTGGAGCCGGTGGTGGTGGATCCCGCCTCAAACTGGCCGCTGTTTGCCGAGAAAGCGCGCCAGCTGTTAAGTCAGGATAAAGTGGCGGTCGTGTTCGGCTGCTGGACGTCGGTTTCGCGCAAATCCGTGCTGCCGGTGTTTGAGGAACTGAACGGTCTGCTGTTCTACCCGGTGCAGTACGAAGGCGAAGAGATGTCGCCGAACGTCTTCTATACCGGCGCCGCGCCGAACCAGCAGGCCATCCCGGCGGTGGAATACCTGATGAGCGAAGACGGCGGCGCGGCGAAGCGCTTCTTCCTGCTGGGAACCGATTACGTCTACCCGCGCACCACTAACAAGATCCTGCGCGCTTTCCTGCATTCGAAAGGGGTGGAGGATAAGGACATCGAAGAGGTTTATACCCCGTTTGGCCATAGCGACTACCAGACCATCGTCGCCAATATCAAGAAATTCTCCGCAGGCGGCAAAACCGCCGTGGTGTCGACCATCAACGGCGATTCCAACGTGCCGTTTTATAAAGAGCTGGCTAACCAGGGGCTGAAGGCAACCGACGTGCCGGTGGTGGCGTTCTCCGTGGGCGAAGAAGAGCTGCGCGGGATCGACACCAAACCGCTGGTCGGCAACCTGGCCGCATGGAACTACTTCGAATCCGTCGATAACCCGACCAACCAGGCCTTCGTGGCGGATTACAAAGCCTATGCCAAAGCGCATAAGCTGCCGAACGCCGATACCGTGGTGACCAACGACCCGATGGAGGCCACTTACGTAGGTATTCATATGTGGGCGCAGGCGGTGGAAAAAGCGGGCACCACCGACGTGGATAAAGTGCGCGCGGCGATGGCCGGCCAGTCCTTTAAGGCGCCGTCAGGCTTTACGCTCACCATGGATGCCACCAACCACCATCTGCATAAGCCGGTCATGATCGGTGAAATCGAAGGCAACGGTCAGTTCAACGTGGTGTGGCAGACGGAGCAGCCGGTACGCGCCCAGCCGTGGAGCCCGTTCATCGCCGGAAACGATAAAAAGCCCGACCAGCCGATGAAAACCGCCAGCAACTAAGCCATCACTGCAGGGAGAAACGTCATGAACGCCATGCGCATGTTCATCGCTCTTGTATGGCTTTCCGGACTGCTGCCAGGGATGGCGCAGGCATCGGATGCCGATCGTTTTGTTGCCGCCAGCCGCAGCCAGCAGGCGGAATTGCTGACGCAGTGGGCCGCTGCCCCGGACGCGGTAAGGCTGCCGCTGCTCCAGGCACTGCAAAAGGAAAACCTGTATACCGACAGCCAAAAGCACGCTTTTGCGCAGCGCAATGGTCAAATGGTCTCGCTCGGTGACGCTCAGGCGGCCGAAGGGGCAACCAAAGCCGTTCGTCTGACCAACCGGCTGCGCGTGCTGGCCGCCACGGCCATCGCTACGCATCAGCTCGTCAGTGACAGTGTCACCGAAAGGCGGTCAGCGGCACGTCAGCTCCAGCGGGATGCCCAGCCCGGGATGCTCGCTTTTCTGGAAACGCGGCTAAAGGATGAATCGGACGCGGTGGCACGTCAGGCGCTGCTGCTGGCGGTGGCGAATCTCCAGCTAGCCAGTCCGCAGGCAGAGGTGCGCCGCAGGGCTGTCGAATTATTAGGGCAGTCCGACGATCCGGACGTGGAGTCCAGACTTACTCCGTTTACCTCGGTACAGTCAGAGCCGGATGCCGGGGTGCGCGCTGCCGCGCAGGAGAGTCTTAGCCAGATCCAGCATCGACTCATGTGGGGCGATCTGCTGGGCCAGGCGTTTATGGGGCTGTCGCTGGGGTCGGTGCTGCTGCTGGCGGCGCTGGGGCTTGCCATCACCTATGGCCTGCTGGGCGTCATTAATATGGCGCACGGCGAGATGCTGATGCTGGGCGCGTATGCCACGTGGATGGTGCAGCAGGCGATGGCCGGGCTTGCGCCCCAGTGGCTGGCGCTCTATCCCGTTATCGCGCTGCCGGTCGCGTTCTGCCTGACGGCGGGCATCGGGATGGTGCTGGAGCGCACCGTGATTCGCCATTTGTACGGTCGTCCGCTGGAAACGCTGCTGGCGACGTGGGGGATCAGCCTGATGCTTATCCAGCTGGTGCGCATGACGTTTGGCGCCCAGAACCTGGAGGTCGCCAACCCCGGATGGCTGTCCGGCGGGGTGCAGGTTTTTGCCAACCTGACGCTGCCGTGGAACCGCATCGTGGTGCTGGGCTTCGTGCTGCTGGTGCTGTTCTTTACCTGGCTCATTCTGAATAAAACCCGTCTGGGGCTTAACGTGCGCGCGGTAACGCAGAACCGCAGCATGGCCGCCTGCTGCGGGGTACCGACAGGTCGCGTCGATATGCTGGCGTTTGGGCTTGGTTCAGGGATTGCGGGGTTAGGCGGCGTGGCGCTATCGCAGCTCGGTAACGTCGGGCCGGAGCTGGGCCAGGGGTACATTATTGATTCCTTCCTCGTGGTCGTTCTCGGTGGCGTAGGGCAGCTAGCAGGCAGCGTGGCCGCGGCGTTTGGCCTGGGCATCTTCAATAAAATTCTTGAACCGCAGATGGGTGCGGTGCTGGGCAAGATCGTGATTCTGGTGGCGATCGTGCTGTTTATTCAGAAACGCCCTCAGGGGCTGTTTGCGCTGAAAGGGAGGGTGATTGACTGATGAGCCAGCCGCTGACCTTAACGCTGGCGCGCAAAGCGCCGCGCACAACGCAACTTGCAGGCAGCCTGCTGGTGGTGTGTCTGCTGATATTACCGTTTTTCGCCTTACTGCCCGCGACGCATCCGCTGGCGCTGTCGACCTGGATGCTGACGCTGATTGGCAAGATCCTCTGCTATGCCATCGTGGCGGTGGCGCTGGATCTGGTGTGGGGCTATGCCGGGATGCTCTCTCTCGGGCACGGCATCTTCTTCGCCCTGGGCGGCTATGCGATGGGCATGTACCTGATGCGCCAGGCCTCGGGTGACGGTCTGCCCGCGTTTATGTCGTTCCTCTCCTGGAGCGAGCTGCCGTGGTTCTGGTGGGGCACCCAGCATTTTGCCTGGGCGCTGGTGCTGATTGTGATGGTGCCGGGCCTGCTGGCGCTGGTGTTTGGCTGGTTTGCCTTCCGCTCAAAGATTAAAGGGGTCTACTTCTCGATTATGACCCAGGCGCTGACCTATGCCGGAATGCTGCTGTTCTTTCGCAACGAAACCGGTTTTGGCGGCAATAACGGCTTTACCGGCTTCACCACGCTGCTCGGGTTTTCGGTGACGGAAACAACCACCCGTATCGCGCTGTTTCTGGCGACCGTGCTGTTGCTGATTCTGGCGTTAGGCACCGGATTTGCGCTGGCGAAGAGCAAGTTTGGCCGCATCCTGACCGCCGTTCGCGACGCCGAAAACCGCCTGACGTTTTGCGGCTACGATCCGCGCGGGTTCAAGCTGCTGGTATGGACGCTTTCTGCCGTGCTGTGCGGCCTGGCAGGGGCGCTGTACGTCCCGCAGGTGGGCATTATTAACCCCGGTGAAATGTCACCCACAAACTCGATAGAAGCGGCCATCTGGGTGGCGCTGGGCGGGCGCGGCACGCTGGTCGGGCCGGTGATTGGCGCAGCGCTGGTGAACGGGGCGAAGAGCTTCTTCACCGTCGCGATGCCGGAATACTGGCAGCTGTTTCTGGGGCTGATTTTCATCGCCGTCACGCTGTTTTTACCGCGCGGCGTCTACGGTCTGTTTCGAAAAGGAGATAAATAATGCAGCCAGCCGAAGGGTTATTTACCCGCCAGTTGCCCGGCGACCGTTACCGTGAACAGACCGACCCGGTGCTTCAGCTTGAGGCCATTAACGTCAGTTTTGATGGTTTTCAGGCCCTGACCGATCTCACGCTGAATATCGGCGTGGGCGAACTGCGCTGCGTGATTGGCCCTAACGGAGCCGGTAAAACCACGCTGATGGACGTCATCACCGGCAAAACGCGGCCAAAGAGCGGCAGGGCGATTTACGATCAGTCCATCGACCTGACCGGCCTGGAGCCTGCGGCCATCGCCCGGCAGGGAATCGGGCGTAAATTCCAGAAGCCCACCGTTTTTGAAGCGCTGACGGTGTGGGAAAACCTGGAGATCGCCATGAAAACCGATAAATCCGTCTGGGCGAGCCTGCGGGCAACGCTCAACGGTGAGCAGCGCGACCGTATTGATGAGATGCTGGGATTGCTGCGTCTTAGCAGCGAGCGCGACCGCCGTGCCGGGCTGCTTTCGCACGGGCAAAAGCAGTTTCTGGAAATCGGCATGCTGCTGGTGCAGGACCCGCACCTGCTGCTGCTGGATGAACCGGCCGCCGGGATGACCGACGCGGAAACGGAATACACCGCCGAGCTGTTCAAAACGCTGGCGGGTAAGCACTCTCTGATGGTAGTGGAGCACGATATGGGCTTTGTTGAAACCATCGCCGATCGCGTCACGGTGCTGCACCAGGGCCGCGTGCTGGCGGAAGGTTCGCTTCGCGAGGTGCAGGCTAACGAGCAGGTGATTGAGGTCTATCTGGGGCGCTAAGGAGCGACGATGTTACAGGTTAACGAACTGAATCAGTATTACGGCGGCAGCCATATCCTGCGCGGCGTGAGCTTTGAGGCCGTCACCGGAGAAGTCACCTGCCTGCTGGGGCGCAACGGCGTCGGGAAAACCACGCTGCTGAAGTGTCTGATGGGGCTGATCCCGGCGAAAACCGGGGAGATTGTCTGGCAGGGTAAAACGATCACCCACAGCAAGCCGCACCAGCGGGTGCAGTCTGGCGTGGCGTATGTTCCGCAGGGTCGCGAGATTTTCCCGCGCCTGACCGTGGAGGAGAACCTTATGCTGGGGATGGCGCGATTTTCCGCCCGCGAGGCGAAGCAGGTGCCGGACGAGATCTGGCAGCTGTTTCCGGTGCTTAAAGAGATGAAGCACCGTCGCGGCGGCGACCTCTCCGGCGGGCAGCAACAGCAGCTGGCGATTGGTCGCGCGCTGGCGAGCCGCCCGCAGCTGCTGATTCTGGATGAGCCGACCGAAGGCATACAGCCGTCGGTGATTAAAGAGATTGGCCAGGTGATCCGCACCCTGGCGGGCCGGGGGGATATGGCGATCCTGCTGGTTGAGCAGTTTTACGACTTTGCCGCCGAGCTGGCCGACAGCTACCTGCTGATGTCGCGCGGCACCATCATTCAGCGCGGGCGGGGTGAAAACATGGAGCAGGAGGGCGTTCGCGGGCTGGTTGCGATTTGAAATGTTATAATATAACATTCGCATTCTTACAAAACGGAATGAGGGTGTTATGTTGGCTGCACATATTGGGAAATTTGCCATGACTCTGGGGGCGCTGCTGGTCAGCGGCCAGCTTTTTGCTCACTCGCACGGTCATCAGATGACCGAAGCGGAACAGAAAGCGGCGAGCGGCGTGTTTGAGGATAAGGACGTGAAGGACAGAGCGCTGTCTGACTGGGACGGGACCTGGCAGTCGGTTTATCCGTTCCTGCTGGACGGTTCGCTGGATCCGGTGTTTAAACAGAAAGCGCAGAAAGACAAAAGCAAAACCTTTGCCGAGGTGAAAGCATACTACCGCAAGGGATATGCGACGGACGTGGATGCCATCGGCATCGAAAATAACGTGATGGAATTTCATAAGGGCGAAGCGGTCAGCCGCTGTCATTATGATTACAGCGGCTACAAAATTCTGACCTACGCGTCGGGTAAAAAAGGCGTTCGCTACCTGTTTGAGTGTAAGGACGCCAGCAGCAAGGCACCGAAGTTTGTGCAGTTCAGCGACCACACCATCGCGCCGAAGGCCTCTTCGCACTTCCATATTTTCATGGGCAACACCTCCCACGAGGCGCTGCTGAAAGAGATGGATAACTGGCCGACCTATTATCCGAATGAGATGTATAAAGAGCAGGTGGTGGAGGAGATGTTGCACCACTAGGCCTTTGCTTTTGCCGGGTGGCGGCTACGCCTTACCCGGCCTACGATTAGGGTTTTGTAGGTCGGGTAAGCGCAGCGCCACCCGACACGGTATCTTCATTCTTCACGCTCATGCCGCGCAAAATCATCAGCCACGCAATGACGATGGCGACCATCATGATGACAAACAACGACCAGTGCGGCAGGTTGGTCAGGATAATACCGGTGATCATCGGGTTTGCCGCCGCGCCGAGCCAGCCCAGCGCCTGGGCTGAGAAATAGCTCGCCTTCATCCCCGGCGGGGCGATGTTGTCGATCAGCATGTATTCACCCGGCGCATAGATAATTTCGCCCAGGGTAAAGATAGCGGCAGCGATGCCCCAGTAAACCAGGTTTTCTCCGGAGAGCATAAAGCCCCCCAGCCCCACGATAAAAAACAGGGTGGCGAGGGTCATCAGCGGGCGAATATTGCTGGGAGAGATCTTACGACCCAGCGCATATTGCAGCGTCACCACGACGGCGGCGTTGACGGGTAAAACTACGGCGACCACCTTTTCGGCGAAATTACTGTCTGCATGCGCGGCGAGAACGTACTGCGAAATGCAGGTCGCGAACGATCCGCCGACGTATGACGCGAGCAGGCCTGACAGCGTGTACCAGAACAGCGCGCGGTCTTTCAGCAATACCGACGGCTGCCAGGGCATTTTCTCCTCGGCGGTATCCAGCGCCACGCTTTTCTGCACGAAGAAATGGATGAATCCGAGCGGCAGCGCGGCGCAGAAGGCTGCCAGCCAGAACGGCAGCTGCAGGCTGTACATCACCAGCAGGGTGCCAATCGGCGGCCCGATCGTCCAACCAATGTTCAGGAAGCTGTAGTTCAGCGAGAAGACGCGCGCTTTCTGGCTTGCGGTGAGCACGTCGGAGAACCAGGCCTTCAGCACCGTCGAAAAGACGGAATAGGCGCAGTTGATCAGCGCAAAGAACAGCACCACCAGCGTGACGTTATCCACCAGCGGGATCGCGACAAACCCGGCGATAAAGGCCACGATCGCGATCAGCATGTAGCGTTTTTTATCAAACTTATCGGCAAGAATGCCAAAGCCCAGGCTGAACACCACGCCGATAGTCAGCGCAATCGTCAGGGCATAACCAATATTCTCGACGCTCATGCTATAGACGCGCGTGAGATAAATGGTCATAAACGGCAGCGTTGCCCCTCGACCAATGGTTAATAACAATGACGATGCCAGCAGCGCTGCGGTTGAGCGCCTGAGAGATGGTTTCATATTCCTGCCCGACAATTGCTTATGCTTTTTATGTTGTGTCCTAAAAGGATTATCACGACATAAGGGGCTTGTATAGCGCCTAATTTATCCGTAAGTGCTTCGCCTGACTGCCAGAATTAATGATCTTCTCGCGGCGTGCTTTTTTCTGTTACCTTGCAGTGTTAACAAATAATTAATAATTCAGGGGCAGGGTATGACGCGTAAAGACGGGCTGCTGGCGTTGCTGGTGGTCGTAGTATGGGGACTCAATTTTGTGGTCATCAAGCTGGGGCTGCACAACATGCCTCCGCTGATGCTGGCCGGTCTGCGTTTTATGCTGGTTGCGTTCCCGGCCATCTTCTTTGTCGCCCGTCCAAAGATCCCGTTAAAGCTGCTGCTGGGCTACGGTCTGACCATTAGCTTTGGCCAGTTCGCGTTTCTCTTCTGCGCGATTAAGTTCGGTATGCCGGCCGGTCTTGCCTCGCTGGTCTTACAGGCGCAGGCGTTCTTTACCATTATTCTCGGCGCGTTTGTGTTTGGCGAGCGCCTGCAGGGCAAACAGCTGGCGGGCATTACGCTCGCGGTGTTCGGCGTGCTGGTGCTCATTGAGGCCAGCCTGAATGGCCAGCACGTGGCGCTGCTGGGCTTTATGCTGACGCTGGCGGCGGGGCTGAGCTGGGCCTGCGGGAATATCTTTAACAAGCTGATTATGCAGCACGAGGCGCGCCCGGCGGTGATGTCCCTGGTGGTGTGGAGCGCCCTGATCCCCGTCATACCGTTTATGGTCGCGGCGTGGATTCTGGATGGCCCGGCCGTCATGCTCAATAGTCTGGTCGAGATCGACCTGACTACAATTCTCTCTCTGGTCTATCTGGCCTTTGTCGCCACCATTGTGGGCTACGGGATCTGGGGATCGCTGCTGGGTCGCTATGAAACCTGGCGCGTCGCGCCATTATCCCTGCTGGTGCCGGTGGTGGGGCTTGCCAGTGCGGCACTCTTACTGGATGAAACGCTGAGCGCGCTGCAGCTGTTTGGCGCCGTGCTGATCATGGCCGGGCTGTATATTAATGTCTTTGGCCTGCGCGTGCGTCGGGCGACGCGGGTAAGAAAGGCATAAAAAAAGCCCCGCGTCTGCGGGGCAAAAACGAATCAGAGGCCGTGCTGATTATAATAAGGCACGCCTAATTCGTCGGATTTGTCGCTACCAGCACCCATATGGTTGAAATCATAAGGCGACTGGTCATGTGCTGACGGCAAAATCATCGTATCAGGATTATTTTGCTGCGTTGCACGAGGGGTTTGCTCCGCGAAGGTCTGGCTGGAGAACAGCACCAGCAAGGCGAGGGCGGCGGAGGCGATAACTTTCATGATTTCCTCGGTTACGTCTGTTACAGGCGATGATTAACTACAGTGTTTTAACGGATACAGGTATCGGGATTCGCCCGGCACGCTGGTGATTCGGTACTTATGAGGCGGCACGTCAAAATAGTTCTTGAACGTACGCGTCAGGGTTTGTTGCGATTCAAATCCATAACGCTCCGCCAGATAAAGGATCGGCTCATTGCTTTCTTTCAGTTTTTGGGCAATTTCCGTCAGCTTGCGGCTGCGAATGTATTGACCTAATGAATGACCGGTCTCTTTTTTGAACATCCGTTGCAGGTGCCATTTGGAGTAACCTGAACGCTCTGACACTTTTTCAAGGGAGAGCGGCGATTCCAGGTTGTCCTCGATCCAGTCCAAAATGCTATGAATGGTGATAGCGTCAGTATTGCGTCTGGACATCGTCATACCTCTTTTTCTGTTTACGGCAGTATTTTCTTCAGCAAGAGCTCAAGGGTTGCCACTTCATCTGCCGTTAAGTTTTTTGTTAGTTCCTGATGCAGTGTTTGTCCTACTAATTGATGACATTGCTCGCACATGGCCGCGCCATCACTGGTCAGCTTTACCAGTACGCCGCGTTTGTCATTTGGGTTAGGGCTTCGTTCTATCCATCCTTTGCAGACGAGACGATCGAGCATGCGGGTTAACGCACCCAGATCGACAGAGAGCACCTTTTTAAGCTCAACCGGTGTAATACACACTTCGCAGCGAATGGAACACAGCACTTTGAACTGTGTTGCGGTGATATCCAGCGGTGACAGATAGTCGTTGAGCAGGCGATCTTTTTTCTGATTTACCATATGAATAAGACGACCCAGCGGAACAACGTCGTTAAAGATATCACTGGTGCTTTTCACAATGGTTGCCCTGGCAAGTAGTTAGTCACGGCAGATATTATTGCTCAGGCAAGTATAAGTCAACTGAATGAGTCAGCCGATGCCACGAATTGCTAAAACGTTTCATGAACTTTTTTTGAGGTCTTTCAAATCAGATAGATAACTGCGAGTTATGATTTCAGAGGGAGAAGAATCGTCGCGCTGCACCCATAGCTGAATGTCATACTTTCCCCCTATAATTGCTGAGTTAAATATGGATAAGGACAACAACGCACTATGTTGGATTTAATTAAAGCAATCAGCCTTGGGCTGGTGGTCTTGCTGCCGTTGGCTAACCCGTTAACGACGGTGGCGCTGTTCCTCGGGCTGGCAGGGAATATGAACAGCGCCGAGCGCAACCATCAGTCGATGATGGCCTCGGTGTATGTGTTTGCCATCATGATGGTGGCCTACTATGCCGGACAGGTGGTGATGAATACCTTCGGGATTTCCATCCCCGGCCTGCGTATCGCCGGGGGGCTGATTGTGGCCTTTATCGGTTTCCGCATGCTGTTCCCGGCGCAAAAAGCGCATGAGTCACCGGAAGCGACCAGCAAATCGGAAGAGCTGGAAACCGAACCGAGTGCGAATATCGCCTTTGTACCGATCGCCATGCCGAGCACGGCGGGGCCGGGTACCATCGCGATGATCATCAGCTCCGCGTCGACGGTGCGCGACAGCGCAACCTTCCCGGACTGGGTGCTGACGGTTGCGCCGCCGCTGATTTTTGCAATTATCGGGGTTATTGTGTGGGCGTCGCTGCGCAGTTCTGGCGCCATTATGCGCTGGGTAGGCAAGGGCGGTATCGAGGCGATTTCCCGTCTGATGGGCTTCTTACTGGTCTGTATGGGCGTGCAATTTATTATTAACGGCGTGCTGGAAATTATTAAGACCTATCATTGATGTCTTGCCCGGCGGCGCTTCGCTTGCACGGGCCTACGGGTTTTGTAGGCCGGGTAAGGCGAAGCCGCCACCCGGCAAGAAGGCTCACCCGTGCTGCCCCTGTTCCTCCAGCGCCACCGGCCACTTACGGAAGATGAGCACCGACCAGACCAGCGCTACCAGGGCCGGAATGGCGCCCAGATAGCCAATCGCCGACATTGATACGTGCAGTATTACCTGATTTCCCACCAGCGCGCCCGCGCCAATCCCCAGATTGAAAATCCCTGAGAACAGCGACATGGCGACGTCCGTTGCATCCGGTGCCAGGGCCAGGACTTTCACCTGCATGCCCAGACCAATAATCATGATCGCCACGCCCCAGAACAGGCTGAGGATCGCCAGATGGCCTTCACTGCCTGCGGCAGGCATCAGCAGCAGCAGGCAGGCCAGCAGCAGACCAATAGCGCTGCTCACCAGCGTCGAAGCATGCCGGTTACCCAGCTTACCGAACAGCACGCTGCCAATAATGCCTGCTCCGCCGAGGATCAACAGTAAGACGGTGGCAAAGTTGGCGCTAAAGCCCGCCACCACCTGCACAAACGGTTCAATGTAGCTATACGCCGTGTAATGGGCCGTCACCACAATAGCGGTCAGCAGGTAGATACTCAGCAGCGCCGGGCGACGCATCAGCAGCGGCAGGCTTTTCAGGGAGCCGGAATGTTCGCTCGGCAGCGCGGGCAGCAGTTTAATCAGGCACACCAGCGTTACCAGCGCGCCCATACCAATGGCGAAGAACGTCGTACGCCAGCCGAAGTATTGCCCCACGATGCGACCAATCGGCAGTCCCAGCACCATCGCCAGTGCGGTACCGGTAGCAATCAGGCTCAGCGCCTGCGCGCGTTTCCCTGCCGGAGCGAGTCGAATAGCCAGAGACGCGGTGATCGACCAGAACACCGCATGGGCAAAGGCAATGCCGATGCGGCTGATGACCAGCACCGTAAAATTCCACGCCATAAACGACAGCACGTGGCTCGCAATGAACAAGACAAACAGACCGATCAGCAGCCTGCGCCGCTCCATCTGGCTGGTCAGCAGCATAAACGGCAAGGACATCAGCGCCACTACCCAGGCGTAGATGGTCAACATAATGCCCACCTGAGCCGTTTCCATCTGGAAACTTTCAGCGATGTCAGACAACAGCCCAACCGGCACAAATTCTGTGGTGTTAAAAATAAACGCGGCAATGGCCAGCGTGACCACGCGTAGCCACGCAACCCTGCGGGAAACTGTGTTCGTTGTCATAGGGATGTCGGAGATTCGTTGCTGAAAAGAAGAGGAGACGATCTTAAAACGTTGAACGGCGAAAACTCAACCATTATGTGACGCAGATCTCAATATTTACCTTATGAAAGCGGTAGCCGTGAACGCCGTTTTCATTGAATATAAAAGAACAACACAATAAAAACAGGCGGTAAGACAATGCAGGAGATTGATTTTTATCTGGTAGATGCGTTCAGCGATACCTCATTTGGCGGCAATCCGGCCGCCGTTTGCCCGCTGAAAGCGTGGTTGCCCGATGAGACCTTACTGCAAATGGCGCAGCAGCATAATCAGTCGGAAACGGCTTTTTTCGTCTGCAGTAAAGGGGGCATTGAGCTACGCTGGTTTACCACGCTTACCGAAGTCAATCTCTGCGGCCACGCTACGCTTGCGGCCGCGCACGTGCTGTTTACCGAACTGGATTACCCGGACTCGCGGATCCACTTTGAAACCGCGTCTGGCCGCCTGACGGTCAGCCGGGAGGGAGAGTGGATGACCCTGGACTTCCCGGCATGTCCAACCCATGAAGAGACGCCTCCGCCGGAGATGCTTTCGGCGCTGGGTATCAGCCGCTACGTTGAAGCCCGTAAAGGGCGCGCCTGGCTCATCGTTCTGGAAAATCGCCAGCAGGTTGAAGCGCTTGCGCCGCGCTTCTCGGCGATGACGCCGGGCGAGCATAAGGTGAGCGTGACGGCGCGCGGTGAGGGGGAATATGATTTTGTCAGCCGCTTTTTCTCCCCTGGCGTATCCGTCCCGGAAGACCCGGTCACCGGCTCCGCGCACACCATGCTGATCCCGTACTGGAGCGAAAAGCTGGGCAAAACGACGCTGTTTGCCCGTCAGGTTTCAGCCCGGGGTGGTGATGTACGCTGTGAGCTGAAAGGTTCGCGCGTGCTGATGGGCGGGCAGGCCACGCTTTATCTGAAAGGCACAGTTTTTCTGCGCTAAATAGCCATAACAAGAGAGGAAGAGACAATGCAGGAAATTGATTTTTATCTGGTGGATGCCTTCAGCGATAAAACCTTTGGCGGCAACGCCGCCGCGGTATGTCCTCTGGAAGAGTGGCTGCCGGACGAGACGCTGCTCAAAATGGCGCAGCAGCATAACCAGTCTGAGACCGCCTTTTTCGTGCGCACCGACGGTGGGTTTGAGCTGCGCTGGTTTACCACGCTGGATGAAATTAACCTGTGCGGTCACGCTACGCTTGCCGCATCACACGTCATTTTCGAATACCTTGATTATCCGCATACCGAAATCACCTTCACCACCCGCTTCGTGGGTGAACTGACGGTTAAACGCAGCGGCGACTGGCTGACGCTGAACTTCCCCGCGTGGTCGACGGAGGTTGTGGAAAATCCTCCCGAGGTGCTGTTTAGCGCGCTCGGCATCACGGCGGCAAAAGAGGTGCGCGTCGGACGCGATTACATGGTGGTGCTGGAGAGCCAGCAGCAGGTTGAAGCGTTAACGCCGGATATTGGGGCCATGCTTCCGCTGGATAAAATGGTCTGCGTGACCGCGCCGGGAGAAGAATATGACTTCGTCAGCCGCTTCTTCTGTCCGGGCGAAGGGGTGCCGGAAGACCCGGTCACCGGATCCGCCCACAGCATGCTGATCCCGTACTGGAGCGAAAAGCTGGGCAAAACGTCACTCAATGCCCGTCAGGGGGCAGACCGCGGCGGGGATCTGCGCTGCGAGCTGAAGGGCGACCGCGTGCTGATTGGCGGCCAGGCGACCCTGTATCTGAAAGGGCGTATCTTCCTGCGCTAGCTGAGGGAGGCACCGCCGCATATCACCATCTCCTGGCCGGTGATGGCGGCGGCGTCTTCTCTAAGCAAGAAACTCACCAGTGCGGCCACCTCTTCTGGCGCGATTAAACGTCCGATTGGCGGACATTTCGGGGGCGAGGTTTCCCGCCCTGGGGCGCTGAGCATCGGCGTTTGGGTGGCCCCAGGCGAGACCACGTTAGCCGTGATCCCGCGCGGGGCCAGTTCCGCCGCCCAGCTCCTGACCATTCCTACCATCGCTGCTTTTGTGGCAACATACTGCGATCGTCCTGCTGCACCACGAGAGGTTCTGCTGCCTATCGCCACAAAGCGTCCGCCGGCAGCCATAGAGGGCGCAAAATGGTTAAACAATGCCTCACAGGCCCGGACGTGGAGCTGCCACAGTGAGGCGCTAACGAGGCTTTCCAGCTGGCCCAACGGCGCGGCGGCCATCATCCCGGCGGCATGGATCGCTGCCTGGGGTGTGGCGATGGTGTGCAGGGCGTTGCACAACGCATCAGGATCGGTGATATCAACGCGAAGGCTGGTGAAGCCAGGCGTATCCAGCGTCACGGCTCGGCGGCTGAGCCCGGTGACCTGCCAGCCCTCCGCCAGCAATCGCTTAACAATGGCCTCACCAATTCCGGAGCTGGCCCCGGTGACGACGGCGTGACGCATTTCAGACCTCCAGCATCGCGCGGGGAACCTTAAACACCGCTTTGCGGACCATCATCGGGGCCTCTACAGCGCATAGCGCCTGGTGAGGTTCTCCGGGATAAAAGACCACAAAGTCACCATCGGCAAGCCGGATCCTGACGCTATGTTCGGCTGATGGAGCAATAAAGAGATCCGGTTTACGCTCTTCATCTTCCGGCCTGCCTGCGGGAAGCGCTCCGGCATAAATATGCTCTTCACCCGCCAACACAATCTGGATGTCCGCCCACTGATGATGGTATTCCGTATGCCGGTCGGCGCGCGGCTGCGTCTGCGCCGGCCCAATGTGGCAAAACCACGGCGCATTCTCAGGCTGCCAGCGTCCGTCATCGCGTTCGCAGAGGGCTTTCAGCGTACAGTCCGGGCGGGAAAGCAGGGCGTATAGCGCCGCCGGTAGCCCTGCCAGCGGCAGGGCGTTGAGATGCCCGATAATCATATTACCCCCTTGACCCATTCTGGCGTCACCCGCACGTATTTGATGGCCTGGCGGAAGTAGGTGTAAGCGATATGAAGATTGCCCTCAGCTCCCTGCTTGATGCTGGGATAGGAGAATTCGCGATTGAGTTTTTCCATGGAGTTGTTGGTCATGCAGTAACCATCCCCTTCATCCAGATGACGCTGCCACGGCCAGCTTTTCCCGCCGTCCGGCGAAATGGCGACGGTCATCGGCGCGCGCGGCGCGCCCCAGAAGGCTGTCCGACCGCTGGTGACCACCGGCTCTTTACGACCGTCACCATCGTCAATTTCATCGTATAGCGATGCGCGACGTTCACGCGCGCCAGCGGCGCTCATGGCGTTAAAGACCAGCGCGAGTTCACCGCTGGCAAGGGTTGTTACCTGAATAGAGGAGTTGTTATTGGGTAGCTCCGTCGGCTCCGGTACGGACCAGCTTTCGCCGTTATCCGTCGACTGGCTGTAATAAATATTCTCCGCCCAGCGGCTGCGGAACAGCGCCACCAGGGTGCCGTTGTGAAGCGGGGTAATATTCATATGTACACAGCCCAGGCTTTCCGGCACCTCGACATCGCGCCACGTTTTGCCACCATCTGCGGAGATTTTTACCGCGCTGATATCGTCGTTTCCGACCCATTTCTCTCCCGGCCGGGTGCGGCAGTAAAATACCGGCAGCAGCCAGCTGCCGTTGTCCAGCACGACAATGGGCTGGCGAATAAACGTGCCCGGTTTATCGAGCAGGGTTGCGATGACCCCCCAGGTTTTCCCCAGATCGCGAGACTGGCGATAGCGAACAATAGCCGTGTCCTGATTACCGGAAATCTGTGCGGTCCACAGCAGCCACAGCACGTTGTCCGGGGCCAGGAACAGAACCGGGTTTTGTTCGGAACGCGTGGGATCGTCCGACAGTTTTACCGCATCACTCCACTGCTGGCTGCCAGGCGCCAGGCGTGAACTCCATACGGAGATATCCGCGATACCTTCCTGGGTTCCACCGAACCAGACGCACATCAGCGAGCCATCCGGGAGCGGCAGCAGATTCGCCGCGTGGTTTTGTGGGCAAGAGGAAGGCAGCATGGCGGCCTCCGTGCGGGCATCCTGTTGCGGGCGAACTATCCCGTCGCGGGTTACGGTTACAGACATATCAGACTCCATTATTTTCAACGGGGGTTGGCGCTTTACCCTGCGCTTTTCCCGGAATGAGACGGTCAATCACCATGATGACGGCAGGGGTCAGTAGGGCGATGTACATATTGTTGATGCCAAAAGGATCGCCCAGCAGATACCAGACGGAGGTCACGACGCAGGCGCCAATCAGGCCCGCATTGGCACCACGGGTGCTGCGGAAGAACGGGGCGTAGAAGGCGATAACGGCCACCACTGAAATCGACAGACGAATAGCGCGGGTAAAGAAGGAGAGCTTCAGGACTTCAGGCACCAGCAGAACAAAAATCAGCGGCAGGAAACCAATCAGCAGGGAGATCCAGCGGGTGGCCTTAAATTCCTGCTCAGGCGTCGGGTTGCGCATCGGCACGTAAAAGTCTTTTACCACCAGGGAGGCGATAGCCAGCGCAACGGTACTGACGCTGACGAAAATAGATGCCACCAGAGAGGTGGTGACCAGACCGGCCAGCCACGGGTTCATATCCTGCAGGAAAATCGGCATCGCATACAGGCTGTTAATCTCCGGGTGCAGGTATTTAGCCGCCACGCCGATTACCGCGATGGCCAGCGCAATCGGCAGGCAGAAGAAGAACGCAACCCAGGTAGAGCGTTTGGCCGATTTCACGTCTTTGGTAGAGGAGATTGCCTGAATCACAAACTGGGTACAGAAGATGGAACCAATGGTGCCGATGAGCCAGGCGAAAATGGTCGACGCGCCGATATTGCCATCCCAGGTCCAGTAGAAGTCCGGCATGTTTTCAATCATTGGCGCGAAGCCGCCCGTCTTAGACAGCGCAAAGCCCATGATGGCCAGAATGCCGAAGTATTTCAGCGCGCTGTGCAGCACCGTCACCCAGGCCACACCCTTCATGCCGCCAAAGGCGAAATAGAAGGTACTGACGATGGCCGTAATAAAGGCGGCAACGGGGAGATTTACTTTCAGTACCGTGGAAATAGCCGCCGCGCCGCTAACGTAATTCCCCACGTTAACCAGCAGCAGGGCATAGATCATGATGATGGAGATAATGTTTTTGGTGCTGTTACCGTATTTTTCAGCAATCGCACCAGAGATGGTGATTTTTCCGGTGCTATAGATGCGTTTTACCAGCAGCAGGCCAAAGAGCGGGAAGCCAATTGCGGCCCCGATGACGGACCAGGACGCAGCAAAACCGTCTTCAAACGCCGCCTGCGCGGTGCCGATAGTGGATTTGGCGCCGATATACTCGGACATCAGCAGGATCCCGACAATAAACGCCGGCATCGCGCGGGAGCCTTCCATAAAGTCCCCGGAGTTTTTACTGCGGATCCGGAAGGTTAGCCAGGTCGTGAACAGGATGTAGACAATGACTATGCCCACAATGATCAGGGTATCTTCAGCGGTAAAATTATTCATCTTTGCCTCTCTTCAGGGCGAGTGAATCCTGGGCACCTCGGGCACCCGGTATTCTTATTGACGAAACAAACGCCGTTTAGTTAAGTGACGTCGTCACTATTCGGCGTATCTGTTGGCACTGCTGCTCGCTAAACGCCACGGCATAGCGACTTTCTCCGACGTCTTCCCCCATGATCTGCAGCGCTTTTTTGACTGCGGCAGGCGAAAACGCCACGTTGTAAAGCTCGGTACGAAGCTGGGTGACGCGCTCCTGCGCCAGACGAGAACCGTCAATATCACCCGCGTTAAAGCGTGACCAGATGGCGTTGATGGCCTCCGGCGCCACGTTCGCCAGTCCGGAAATACAGGCCGAACATCCGTCGACGAAGCCCTGATGGATAAGCGAATCCGGGCCGTTCAGCACGTCGAATCCGCCAATGTCGCTCACCGCATTGAGGAATCCGCTCAGGCTCTCGTAACTTCCGGCACTGTCTTTAATTCCGATAATGTTAGGATGTTCAGCCAGCGCGCGTGCGGTAGCGGGCTCAATGGTGTTGCCGGTACGCGCCGGAATGTTGTACAGAAATACCGGGACGGCTAGCGCGTCGGCGATAGCGGTGTAATGTGAGACGAGTTCAGCCTGCTTCAGCGGAACGAAGTAAGGGGTAATGACGGAAACGGCGTCGACGCCCAGCGAGGCGATCTGTTTTCCGAGGCGGATGGTTTCACGGGTCGAGATTTCACCAATGTGCGCCACTACCGGGGCTCGCCCGGCAACCGTTTCCACACAGGTACGGGTAACGGCGATTTTTTCTTCTTCGTTCAGCACGAAGAACTCGCCGTTTGTGCCGCCGCAGAAGATGCCGTTACCAGCATTAAGTTGACGATCGATCTGTAGTTTAAGGCCCGGTAGGTTCAGTGCGCCTTCCGTATCAAAGGGGGTCACGATGGCCGTCAGTACGCCCCTGATGTTGTTATGCATGATTCACTCCCTGGCTATTCATGTTGGGAAACAGTGTCCGGTAAATCGCCTGCACCTCGTCGTGGTTGACCTGACAAGGGGCGTTGTTCATTAGCCGCTTAACGTTAAGGGCCGCATCGCTCAGGGAGGGGACGTCGTCGCGCGGTACGCCCAGCGCCTCCAGGTTGTCCGGCAGGTTGAGCCTTCGAACCAGCGCGGCAAAGTAGTCCACCAGCGCGTGGGATTTTTCTTCGTCTGACAGCGCCGTATCCGCACCGGGCACCAAATCCCATACCTGTGCAAATTTCTTCAGGCAGTGGGGCCGAACCGCTCGCATGCAGGGGGCCAGCAGAATGGCGTTAGCGACGCCGTGCGGCAGGTGATATTTACCGCCAAGCGGATAGGAAAGGGCGTGAACCAGGTGCGTGCCTGCATGCGCAATGGCAACCCCGCCGTAGTAAGACGCCCACAGCATCTCCAGCTTCGCCAGCAGATTTCCCGGTTCGGCGCAGGCCGTTTCAATGTTGTTCAGCAGCTTAGCCAGTCCCGTCAGCGCGGCGTTATCGCTGACCGGGTTGGCGACCGTTGAGGTGAAACACTCAATCAGATGACACAACGCATCAATCCCGGTTGATGAGGCAATATGCGCGGGCATGCTGGTGGTCAGCTCCGGCAGCAGGGCGACGTAATCGGGCAGCAGTACGGGGGAGATAATGCCCACTTTCGTGTTTTGCTCCGGAATCGCCAGGATGGCATTCGGCGTCGCTTCCGAGCCGGTTCCGGCAGTAGCCGGGATCAGAAGAGAGGGGATGCGTGCCTCAGGTTTTATACCCGCCAGAAGGTTATCCAGCCCCGGTGACAGCGGATGGCACAGCACTGAGAGCAGTTTGGCCACATCCAGTACGCTACCGCCGCCGATCCCCACGACAAGCCCAAACGTCCCGTTTAACCCCGCGAGCAGCTGGCTGACATCGTGGTGGGAGGGTTCAGGCGGTACGCTGTCAATAATCATGACGCGGCGGTTGTCCTCTTCGAGGATCGCGCGGATCTGCTTTGCTGCCTCCAGACGCGCAATGTTGCCGTCCGTCACCAGCAGCAGCTGCGTTTTATCAGTGAGTAACGGCCTGATGGCGGCGATGGCATTCGCGCCGCTAATAATGGTGCTGTTGATCGTAACCACGCTTTTCTCCTGTCTCTGTGCCCATGATTGATTTCGCTCAAATAAGACGCTTCATGGTCATCGTGTGGCTGAATTTATAATTTATTCGCAAACTGATTAACTTGATCTTGCTCACATATAATCAATCATGATTGAATATAATCATTAACAGGAAAGGCGAACCCGGAGTGGGGATGAAAGTGAACAATCTGTACAGAGAGGTCGTGGTCGTCGCAGATGACTTTACCGGCGCTAACGATGCCGGCGTCAGCCTGGCGCTGTGCGGCAAAAAAGTCAGCGTGGCGTTTCATACACCTTTTACCCAGGCGACCGATGCGCTGATCGTCAATACCGATTCCCGGGCGCTGTCGGCATGGGAGGCAGCCGAAAAGGTGACCGCACTCGGGGCCGATGTCGCGGATGCCCGCTGGCTCATCAAAAAAATGGATTCGACGCTGCGCGGCAACGCGGGGGCTGAGTCACAGGCCCTGAAGACATTAAGCGGCAAACGCCAGGTGATTGTTGCCCCGGCATACCCCGCGGCAGGGCGGATCACGCGGCAAGGCAGGTGTCTGGTAAACGGCATTCCGGTGGACGAAACCGAATTTGCCAGCGATCCCAAAACGCCCGTTCCTTCTGCCGCGATTGCTGACCTTTTTCGCGACGTGAGCGGTAAAAACGTGACCGTGGAGACGCTGGCAGCCGAACTGGCGCAGGGAACGGAGTGGATCTTTGTTGATGCGCAGACCGACGAGGAGCTGGACGCCATTATCGCCGCAGCAATGACCTGCGCACAGATGCCGCTGCTGGTGGGCTCTGCCGGGCTATGCGATGCGCTGGCCCGTCATCTGGCCCCGGCGCGACGCAAGCAGCTGTTAGCCGTGGTGGGGTCGATGAGTGAGATCGCTCAACGCCAGGTCGCACTGGCCACAGGTGTTTCCGGCGTCTCGTCGGTATTCATTGATGTGAATGACGTTTTGCGCGGCGTTACGGCCGGGTATCTCGCGCAGATCGCGCAGGTGCTACAGGCTGGGCATCACTGCATTGTTCATACCTGCGCGGGCAACGATGCTCGCCATCAGGTCGAGCAACTCTGTCGGCAGCATCACGTCACCCGGGCTGGCCTGGGCGAAAAAATCTGTACGTTTTTAGGCGAACTGACCCGACAGGTGCTTGCGGTGCACGAGCCGGACGCGCTGTACGTCTCCGGTGGCGATGTGGCGATGGCCGTTGCGAAGGCACTGGATGCTCGGGGGTTTGAAATTACCGGATGCGTCGCACAGTGCGTGCCGGTCGGAAAATTTCTGGGTTGCGGCTGGCAGCAGCCGGTAATGACCAAAGCAGGGGGCTTCGGAAAGGAAGATACGCTGCTTGAGGTTCTGTATTTTATCGAGGAGAGACTGAGTGACTAAAATCATTGCTGTAACCATGGGTGACCCGGCTGGCATTGGCCCGGAAATCATTATCAAATCCCTCACCGAAGGCGAGCTTTCAGGGGCGCCGGTTGTTGTCGTGGGCTGCGCCAGAACGCTGCAGCGGGTGCTGGATAAAGGGATCGCCGGGCGGGCGGATATACGTCTTATCGATGCGGTGAGCGACGCGAAATTTGCCCCTGGCGTGATTAACGTGCTGGACGAACCGCTGGCCGATCCTGATGCGTTAAAGCCGGGAGTCGTTCAGGCTGCAGCAGGGGATCTGGCCTATCGCTGCGTGAAGCGAGCCACCGAGCTGGCGATGGCGGGCAAGGTGAAGGCTATCGCGACGGCTCCTCTGAATAAAGAGGCTCTGCATCTTGCCGGTCATCTCTATCCGGGCCACACCGAGCTGCTGGCGCATCTGACCGACAGCAAAGATTACGCCATGGTGCTGTATACGGATAAGCTGAAGGTGATCCACATCACCACCCACATTGCGCTGCGCAAATTCCTTGATACGCTCAATCAGGATCGGGTAAAAACCGTGATTGGTATTGCAGATAGCTTCCTGAAACGCGTCGGGTTCGCGCATCCTCGCATTGCCGTTGCCGGTGTAAACCCGCATGCGGGTGAGAACGGCCTGTTTGGTGACGAAGAGATCAAAATTGTCGGCCCGGCCGTTGAGGCAATGAAAGCGCAGGGGTTAAACGTCACTGGACCGTGTCCACCGGATACGGTGTTTATGCAATGCCACGAAGGAATGTATGACATGGTCGTTGCGATGTATCACGATCAGGGGCATATTCCGCTAAAATTGCTCGGCTTTTATGACGGGGTGAATATCACCGCCGGGTTACCGTTTATCCGTACCTCTGCTGACCACGGAACCGCGTTCGATATTGCCTGGACCGGTAAAGCGAAGTCTGAGAGCATGACGGTGTCTATCCAGTTGGCTATGCAAATTACACGGGAATGATATGAAGGGATATAACCGGTTAGAGCAGATAATGGATTACCTGAAGGGGCATAATCTGGTGACGGTGGATCAGCTGGTGGCAATTACCGATGCCTCTCCGGCAACGATCCGCAGGGATTTGATTAAGCTCGATCAGGAAGGTGTGATTAGCCGTACCCATGGCGGCGTTACCCTTAACCGGTTTATTCCTTCCCAGCCCACGACGCATGAAAAAATGCAGCGTAGCCTCGCGGAAAAACACGCTATCGCCAGCGCGGCAGCGAGCTTTGTTAAAGCAGGGGACGCCATTGTGCTGGATGCCGGCACCACGATGATTGAACTCGCTCGTCAGCTGACGCATCTTCCGCTTCGCGTGATCACCAGCGATTTGCACATTGCGCTGTTTCTCTCGGAATTCCGACAGATTGAAGTAACCATTATCGGCGGGCGTATCGATGATTCGAGCCAGTCCTGCATCGGTGAACACGGCCGTCGCCTGCTGCAAAACGTCTGGCCGGACGTGGCTTTTGTCAGCTGTAACGGATGGGATATCACTCGCGGCATAACCTCGCCGACGGAAGAGAAGGCCGCGCTTAAGCGCGATTTAATTGCCAACGCTAAACGCCGCGTGCTGCTGGCGGACAGCTCCAAGTATGGCGCCTGGTCACTGTTTAACGTGGCGCATCTTCATACCCTGACGGATATCGTGACCGACAGCAGGCTCGATGAGACGACACAGGCCGGGCTGAGGGCGTTAGATGTCCAGCTGACGCTGGCGTCATGACATAAGTTAATACTATGTAGCACCCCGGCAGGCCTGCGCTATGTTGAAATTTAGTCTTACATAAAAAGCAAGGAGCCTGCCATGTATTCCATTACCTCTGAATCTGCACGTCATCCGGACATTCTCAACCTGATCGCGGCGCTTGACCGCTATCAGAGCGAACTCTATCCCGCCGAAAGCAATCATCTGCTCGACCTGTCTGCGCTGCCGGAAACCTCGCTGATCCTGATGGTCATTCGCGACCAGCAGCTCCAGGCCGTGGGCTGTGGGGCCATCGTGCTCAACGGCGACGGAACGGGGGAGATGAAGCGGGTCTATATTGACCCGGCCCATCGGGGGCAGCATCTCGGCGAGACGCTGCTGGCCGCCCTGGAAGATGAAGCCCTGAGCCGCCAGTGTCATACCGTAAGGCTTGAGACGGGCATCAAACAGCGCGCCGCGGTTCGTCTGTATGAGCAGTGCGGGTACGATTTGCGTCCGGCATTTGCCCCGTACGCTGAGGACCCGCTCAGCCTGTTTATGGAGAAGGCGCTGGTTGAAGACGTTCGTTTAGCAGCGCTATAAAGGCTTCCAGCTGGCGGGTCATCGCCCCGCGTCGCCACACCAGCCAGGTCGTGAGCCAGCGCCAGTTTTCCGCCAGCGGCCAGGCTTCAACCTGATGATGGCCCGGCATACTCTCCAGCATCGAGCGCGGCATCAGCGCGATGCCCGCGCCCGCAATGACGCAGGCGAGCATGCCGTGGTAGGACTCCATCTCATGAATGCGGCCGGGCGTAGCTCTGTCCGCATGAAACCAGCTTTCCAGGTGTCGGCGATACGAGCAGTTCGCGCGAAAGGCGTAAACGTCGCTGCCGCTGACCTGCGTGGCGCGCGTCACCTCCGCATGCCCGGCAGGCGTGACCAGCATCATCTCTTCCCGGTAGACCGGCATGCCCTCCAGCTCCGGGTGCGACAGCGGCCCGTCGACAAAGGCGGCGCTGAGGGTTCCCTCCAGTACGCCATCAATCATCGTTCCGGATGGCCCGGTAGAAAGGGCAAACTGGATGCGCGGATAGCGCTGGTTAAACTGCGCCAGCGTTTCAGGAATGCGCACCGCAGCGGTGCTTTCCAGCGCGCCGAGGGCAAATAACCCCTGCGGCTCATCGCCCGCGACGACCATACGCGCCTCATCCACCAGAGCGAGGATCTGCCTGCTGTAGCGCAGGAAGTTATGCCCGGCGGGGGATAAGCGCAAACGCTGGTTCTCACGAATAAAAAGCTCGACGCCAAGATCGGCTTCCAGCTGGCGGATGCGGGTGGTCAGATTGGACGGCACGCGATGCACCTTCTGCGCCGCCTGGGTGATGCTGCCCGTCAGCGCGACGGCGTTAAACATTTCAAGCTGGGTTAAGTCCATAGCATTCTCGTTTCGTGAATAAGGTGGTTAGTATTATTCATTTTTAAGAAATAGCAGAGTGAGCCACAATGAATCAACCGAAATGCGTGGAGAAAAACATGACTTATTCATCTGCTACACATGCCCTCTCTGTTAACCCGGCAACGGGAGAAACCCTCGCTGCGTATCCCTGGGCGACGCCGGAAGAGGTTGAACGCGCGATTGCTCACTCTGACGCGGGGTATCGCCAGTGGCGACGCGAAAGCGTGTCCCATCGGGCGCAGAAGCTGCGGGATCTCGGTGCCGCGCTGCGAAACCGCGCGGAAGAGATGGCGCAGATAATCTCCCGTGAAATGGGGAAACCCATCCTGCAGGCGCGGGCGGAAGTGGCAAAATCCGCCGGTCTGTGCGACTGGTATGCCGGGCACGGCCCGGCGATGCTGCGTGCGGAGCCTACGCTGGTGGAAAACCACAACGCGGTCATTGAATACCGTCCGCTGGGACCGATTCTTGCGGTGATGCCATGGAACTTCCCGCTCTGGCAGGTGCTGCGCGGCGCGGTGCCGATCCTGCTGGCAGGTAACAGCTATCTGCTTAAGCATGCGCCAAACGTGCTCGGCTCTGCGGATCTTATTGGGCAGATATTTGCGGATGCCGGTTTCCCTGAAGGCGTATTCGGCTGGGTGAACGCCACCAATGACGGCGTAAGCCAGGCGATTAACGATCGCCGTATTGCGGCCGTGACCGTCACCGGCAGCGTTCGTGCCGGTGCGGCCATCGGCGCGCAGGCGGGAGCCGCGCTGAAAAAATGCGTGCTTGAGCTGGGCGGTTCCGACCCGTTTATCGTTCTCAACGATGCCGACCTCGATCTTGCCGTAAAGGCGGCGGTAGCGGGGCGCTACCAGAATACCGGGCAGGTTTGCGCGGCGGCGAAACGTTTTATCGTCGAGGAGGGTATCGCAGAGACCTTTACGCAACGTTTTGTCGAGGCCGTTTCTGCGCTGAATATGGGTGCACCGGATCGGGAAGAGAACTTTATTGGCCCGATGGCGCGCTATGACCTGCGCGATGAACTGCATCAGCAGGTTCAGGCCACGCTGGCCGAAGGGGCAACGCTGCTGCTGGGCGGAGAGAAGATCGGCGGAGAGGGGAATTACTACGCGCCAACCGTGCTGTCGAACGTCACCCCGTCGATGACGGCGTTCCGCCAGGAACTGTTTGGTCCGGTCGCGGCCATAACGGTCGCGAAAGACGCGGAGCACGCCCTGACGCTCGCCAACGACAGCGACTTTGGCCTGTCCGCCACCGTCTTCACCGCTGACGCGGCGCTTGCGGATAAATTCTCCCGCGAGCTGGAGTGCGGCGGCGTGTTTATCAACGGCTTTAGCGCCAGCGACGCGCGCGTGGCCTTCGGCGGCGTGAAGAAAAGCGGCTTTGGCCGCGAGCTTTCCCACTTTGGGCTGCACGAGTTCTGCAACGTGCAGACGGTGTGGAAGGATCGCGTGTAATTTTTTCGGCCCTCATCACGAGGGCCGTTGTCATTTCTCTGCAATGGTTCTGTCATTTTCATTTCGTAGACTCGCTCGCGTCTAACGCATTGTTAATGAAGAAAATCATGAACCTAACGCAAATTTTTCGCCGTATTGCGCAGCGTCTCACCCCTCGTCACTTTGGTCTGCTGACGGGTATCTTTTGCATTATTGGCCTTTTCTCCGCGCTGCAGCTCTCCTCGTCATTCCTGCTTAACGCCTCCCTGAACGACGCCCAGCGTAACGAGCAGCAAAACCTGCTGGCCTGGCAGCAGCAGAGCAAGCTGGATCTGGCCCGCGTTTCCCTGCTGGCGGCAAGCGATCTGCTTAACCGGTCCGGCGTCTGGTTTATGCAGGATAAAGAGACCGGCTCCGACGGAAGCTGGCATAGCCTGATGGACGATGCGCAAAAGGCGCTGACGGTTTCTCAGCAGGCGTGGAAGGCCTGGCTGGCGCTCAATCCGCCGAAAGACGATGCTCTGGTGAACAGCTATCAGCTTTTCTACGGCGCGATCAACGAGCAGGCTGAAGGGCTTCTCAAGACCAACACCATCGACGCTTTTTTTGCCGTACCGGCTCAGGCGTTTCAGTCTGATTTTAACGACAACTATGCGCGCTATCAGCTGGCAAGCGAGAAGCAGGCCATGCAGGGGCGCCAGAGCCTAATGGCACAGCTCTCCGGTCTGCAAACGTTGTTCCTGTTTGCGCCGGGGCTGCTGCTCGCCATCGCGGTTGCCGTCTGGTTCGGCATGTCCAGATGGGTGATTTCGCCGCTGCGTCGGTTGATTGCGCATATTAACCGGCTGGCGGCAGGGGATCTCTCCGGCACGCCGCCGGACGTCATGCGCTTCAACCGGGAGATAGGGCAGCTTAGCGACAGTATTGCGACGATGCAGCACGGTCTGCAGCAACTGGTGACGCAGGTCAGCCATGCCACCGCCACCATGGTGGAGAATATTGGCTCCCTGGCGGAGGGTAACCAAAAGCTGTATCAGCAGTCAGCGCGCCAGGCGAAAGAGCTTGAGGATGTGACGGCGCATATTGCATCGCTGGAAAGCCATGTGGAAGGGAATACCGGCTATGCCAGGCTCGCCAGCTCGCGGGCCGATGAAGCGCGTCAGGCCGCCGTGGGCGGCGACCAGATGATGTCTACCGTGAATGCGTCCATGCAGGCGATCGTCGACCGATCCTCTGAGATGCGCGGGATCGTGGCGATGATCGACAGCGTGGCGTTCCAGACCAACATCCTGGCGCTGAATGCGGCCATTGAGGCGGCTCATGCCGGAAACCAGGGGCGCGGCTTTGCCGTCGTCGCCCGGGAAGTCGGGCTGTTGGCCAGAAAAAGCAGCCACTCGACGCAGACCATTCAGGAGCTTATTAACCGCTCGCTGCAGGGCATTGAAGACGGTTCGCGTGCCGTTACCCTGATGGAAGAGAATTTGCAGCAGGTCACCGGTCTGGTGGGCAATTTAAGCAGTTTGCTGAATGAGATCTCAACCGCCACGCTCAGCCAGGGAGACAGTATTCACCAGATGACGCGCCAGCTTCAGGCGCTGAATCAGGTCTCCCGGCAGACGGACCTGTTGGTCTCTGACGCCTCGGACGCCTCTGAGCGGCTGCAAAAGCAATCCGATCTTTTATTGCAGGCCGTTTCGCGTTTTCGTCTTAGCGCCTGACGCAATACATAAGCCTCTGTTATACTCGCAGCCCGTTTTAGCCTGAGGGCAAGGAGCAAAGTGTGGCTGCGGTCATCCATAATGAGATGTTGGACGAGATTCTGGCGCAGGTTCGTCCGTTAATTGGAAAGGGGAAGGTTGCCGACTATATTCCGGCCCTTGCCTCGGTGAGCGGGAATAAGCTGGGGATTGCTATCTGTACCATCGACGGACAGCGATACCAGGCAGGCGATGCAACGGAACGTTTTTCCATTCAGTCCATCTCGAAAGTGCTGAGTCTGGTTGCGGCGATGCGCCAGTATGATGAAGAAGAGATCTGGGAGCGTGTCGGTAAAGATCCTTCCGGCCAGCCTTTTAACTCGCTGCTTCAGCTTGAGATTGAGCAGGGTAAACCGCGAAATCCCTTCATTAATGCCGGGGCGCTGGTGGTCTGCGATATGCTGCAAAGCCGCCTCAGCGCACCGCGACAGAGAATGCTTGAGATTGTTCGCCAGCTTTCGGGCGTTGACGATATTGCCTATGATGCGGTGGTGGCACGCTCGGAGTTTGAACACTCCGCCCGTAACGCGGCTATCGCGTGGCTAATGAAATCCTTCGGTAATTTCCACAACGACGTGGCGACCGTGCTGCAAAACTACTTCCATTATTGCGCCCTGAAAATGAGCTGCGTTGAGCTGGCTCAGACGTTCCTGTTCCTTGCGCACCAGGGGCACGCGCCGCACCTCGATCAGGAGGTGGTTTCTCCGCTTCAGGCCCGGCAGGTTAACGCGCTGATGGCCACCAGCGGGATGTATCAAAACGCCGGCGAGTTTGCCTGGCGCGTTGGGCTTCCGGCTAAATCGGGCGTCGGCGGCGGGGTCGTGGCGATTGTGCCGCACGAAATGGCGATAGCCGTCTGGAGCCCGGAACTGGATGAAACGGGAAATTCGCTTGCCGGCGTGGCGGTTCTGGAGAAACTGACCCAGCGTCTGGGACGTTCCGTATACTGATGTCCGATCTGGATCCTCTCTTTTCCCGCCTGGCGCGATCGCCATTTCGCTCGCGCTTTCGCCTGGGCGATAAGGAACGCCAGTACTGCTGGGACAAAGGCCCCGACACTATTGACCAGCATGCCGCGGATTTTGTCGAAAAGCGCCTTGCCCCGGCACACCCCGCAAACGACGGTAAACAGACGCCCATGCGCGGTCACCCGGTGTTTATCGCTCAGCATGCCACCGCCACCTGTTGTCGGGGCTGTCTGGCAAAATGGCATAATATTCCGCAGGGTGTGACGCTCACGGCGCCGCAACAAAATTATATCGTCAGCGTTATCCACCACTGGCTGGTGCTGCAGATGAACGCCTAAATTTGACGAGTTATGCTCCCGTGGTATTTGTGTTATAGATGCATCCCAAGTTAGTCCCGATCATGCTGACGACCGCAATAATTGCCATAAGCTTTCATATGGAATGATATTTAATGCGTTCTGCTCTTACCGCTTTCAGGCCGTTCCAGCCCGACACGCCGCTGCGAAATGCGTCGACGATCTTCATCCTCACCACCTTATTCTATTTTGTGGGTGCGGAATTACGGCTCGTTGAGGCCCTGTCGCTGTTCTGGCCGCTGAATGGCGTCATGGCAGGGATCTTCGCCCGCTATGTTTACCTGAATCGCCTGCAGTACTATGCGGTATGTTATGTCGCGATGTTGTTGTACGACGCGGTGACGACCAACTGGGGTATGGCCTCAGTGGCGATCAACCTGTCTAACATGATCTTTATCGTTGTTGTCGCCGTGCTGGTTCAGCGCGACAAGCGGCTGATGAAGAGAACACCCGATCCGCTTAACGCATTACGCCTGTTCAACTACTGTCTGATTGCCGCGCTGCTTTGTGCCTTGCTCGGTGCGGTGGGGTCGGTCGGGATTGACAGTCACACCTTCTGGCCGCTGTTTGCCGACTGGTTTAGCGAGCAGTTCTCAACCGGCGTGCTTGTTGTGCCATGTATGCTCACGTTGCGTATGCCCGGGCGTGAACTCAGGTTACGTCTGGAGCAGTTGCTGCCGGTGATGGCGCTGATCGTCTCGGTGGTCGCGTCGGTGGTGATTGGCGGCGCGGGGAGCCTCTCGTTTCCTCTGCCTGCGCTTATCTGGTGTGCGGTTCGCTATTCATTGCCTGCGACCTGTCTGCTGACGTTTATCACGGGCGCCACTGAAATCATTTTGGTCGCTAACTCGATTATTAATATTGCCGTGGCGACGCCGTTTACGACGCCAATGATGTTTTCAGCCAGGCTGGGCATCGCCACGATGGCTATCTGTCCGGTGATGGTTTCCGTCAGCATGGCGGCGATTAATTCCCTGATCCGCCAGGTTTCACTGAGGGCGGATTATGACTTTTTGACGCGCGTCTACTCGCGTTCCGGGCTTTATGAGGCCTTAAAGCATGAAGAGACGTACCGGCATACGCGTTTTCTGACCGTCATGCTGCTGGATATTGATTACTTCAAAAGCATTAATGATAACTACGGCCACGAGTGTGGAGACCGCGTGCTGGCCTCGTTTGCCCGACAGGTTCAGCAGGTCGTCGGCGAAGATGGCATGGTGGCGCGCATGGGCGGGGAAGAGTTCGCTGTGGTGATCAATGCAGGCGACGCGCAGCACGGTTTTGAACTGGCTGAACGTATCCGTTCCACCGTTGCCAGCCATCCGTTTACCTGGCGTCAGCAGACGCTCTTTCTGACGGTCAGTATTGGCCTCGGAAGCGGAAAGGCGGAGTCATGGCAGTTGACCGAGGTCTTCAACAAGCTCATGGCCGAAGCGGACGATCATCTCTATCGTTCAAAAAAAGCGGGTCGAAACCGTACCAGCGCCCGGGTGGCTGACGAGCAAGCTGCCGCGCCTTCCGGGAGTGAAATATAGCTGCGTTAATCGTCATAAGGCATTGACGTGAATAGTAAGCGGCTTAACAGGCAGTCAGAACACTGACAATGTCTCTGTTTAAGCTACGCTTTTAGTAACGCTTTACGTCAGGAGACATTATGAAAGCACCTGCAACCCCTGAAAATGAAACGGAACGTCTTAACTCACTGCGTGAATCAGGCCTGCTTGAGATCGACAGTTCCCCGGCGTTTGACCGGCTAACACGTCTGGCAAAACGCTTCTTCCAGGTGCCGCTGGCGATGGTCAATCTCATTGATGAGCATTCGCTAATCGTGAAGTCGGCCGACGGCCAGGCGCCCGGCACCGTTCCGCGTAACATCTCATTTTGTGGGCATACGATCCTCGCCGAAGCGCCGCTGGTGGTGGGGGATATGCTTCAGGACGATCGTTTTGCGGATAACCCGCTGGTGGCCGGTGAACCTCGCGTGCGGTTTTACGCGGGCTTCCCGCTGCGCCTGCGCGACGGCGCCAGCGTTGGCTCGCTGTGCCTGATTGATTACGCTCCCCGGGAGTTTTCTGCCGCCGACCTCGCCGTCCTGGGAGATCTTGGCGCGCTGGCCGAAGATGAATTTGCAGCAATCAGCGCGGCGACCACGGATGAATTAACCGGGCTATTCAACCGTCGGGGCTTTAATCAACTCGTGCGCTTCACGCTTTCCGTTGCCCGGCGTCGGGCCGAGCCGCTGACGCTCGGCTGGCTGGATTTGGATCGCTTTAAGGAAATCAACGATCGCTTCGGGCATGAAGAGGGGGATAAGGCGCTGAAAGCCATGGCGCAGCTGATGCGTGCCTCTTTCCGTGAAGCGGATCTGCTGGTGCGTTTTGGCGGGGACGAATTCGCCGTGCTCTTCGCGGATACGGACGAGCAGGGCGCCTGGATTGCCATGCAGTATCTCGCCGAGCAGGTAGAAAGCTATAACGCCCGGAAGCTTCACCCCTGGTCACTCCACTTCTCATGGGGGCTAAGTGAATTCGATCATAACGGCAACGACCTGCAGCAGTGGTTAAAAGATGCCGATGAGAAGATGTATGCCATGAAGCAGCAGCGCCAGCGTTCCCGGTGACATAACAAAAGCGTATGTTCGATCCGTTTGCGTTAAGAAGATGTTAAATGCACAGTGACGGTATTCAACGTAAGGAAAAACAATGAATACCTCACTGCAAATCAAAAATCTCACCCGAGACGACATTCTCACCCACCTTGATGCGCTGGCTGGGATCCTCGAAAACTGTGTGAACGGCGGGGCATCCGTCAGCTTTATGCTTCCCTTTAGCCTGGAGAAGGGCCGTTCTTTCTGGCGCGGTATTGCTGAAAGCGTAGGGCGCAACGAGCGCCTCGTGCTGGCCTGCGTCGACCCGCAGGACGGCGTCATCGGAACGGTGCAGCTGATCACAGACCAGCCGGAAAACCAGCCGCACCGCGCGGATGTGGCGAAGCTGTTGGTTCACGAGAAAGCGCGCCGGAAAGGCGCCGCGATGGCATTGATGGAAGCGCTTGAAGTGGAGGCCCGGGCCAGAGACATTTCGGTTATGGTACTCGATACCTCCACAGGCAGCGGGGCCGAGACGTTTTACCAGCGCGCCGGATGGCAAAAGGTTGGCGAGATCCCTCGCTATGCGCTGATGCCGGACGGCGCCATGACGGCCACGTCGGTGTTCTATAAGTTCTTATGATTATTTTGTACAACTACGCCGTCCATTGATCAAAACAGGGTTCCCGGTCGTTAAGTTTTGATAAGTTATCGTACCAATCTTATCAGGCTGTATGACTAATCATAAAAGGAACCCCCTTGTGAACACGCTCAATCGTCGTGATTTTCCCGGTGCCCAATATCCAGAACGCATCATTCAGTTTGGTGAAGGCAACTTCCTGCGTGCGTTCGTCGACTGGCAAATTGACCTGTTAAATGAACATACCGATCTTAACGCCGGCGTGGTTATCGTCCGTCCTATTGAGAGCGACTTCCCGCCGTCGCTGAGCACTCAGGATGGTCTCTACACCACCGTCATTCGCGGCCTGAACGAGCTGGGTGAAGCGGTGAGTGAGAGCCGTCTTATCCGCTCGGTTAACGGTGAAATCAGCGTCTACGACGACTATGACGCGTTTCTTAAACTGGCCCACAATCCGGATATGCGCTTTGTTTTCTCGAACACCACCGAAGCGGGTATTAGCTACCACGCGGGTGACCGATTCGACGATGCCCCTGCGGTGAGCTACCCGGCGAAGCTGACGCGACTGCTGTTTGAGCGCTTCAGCCACTTCAACGGTGCACCGGATAAAGGCTGGATCATCATTCCGTGCGAGCTGATTGACTACAACGGTGATGCGCTGCGTGAACTCGTCCTGCGCTATGCCAGGGAGTGGGCGCTGCCTGCCGCCTTTATCCAGTGGCTAAACGATGCCAACAGCTTCTGCTCGACGCTGGTCGACCGTATCGTGACCGGTTACCCGCGCGATGAAGCGGCCACGCTGGAAGCTGAGCTGGGCTATCACGATGGGTTCCTGGACACGGCTGAACATTTCTATCTGTTTGTTATCCAGGGGCCGGCATCCCTTGCTCAGGAACTCCGTCTGGATAAGTACCCGTTAAATGTGCTGATTGTCGACGACATCAGGCCCTACAAAGAGCGCAAAGTCGCCATCCTGAACGGCGCGCACACGGCGCTGGTGCCGGTGGCATTCCAGTCTGGGCTGGATACGGTGGGCGAGGCGATGAATGATGCTGAGATCTGCGCATTCGTCGAAAAAGCGATTTATCAGGAGATTATTCCGGTGCTCGATCTGCCGCGTGACGAGCTGGAATCTTTCGCCAGTGCGGTAACAGGGCGTTTTCGTAATCCCTATATCCGACACCAGCTGCTTTCCATCGCGCTCAACGGCATGACCAAATACCGCACCCGTATCCTGCCGCAGCTGCTGGCAGGGCAGAAGGCAGGCGGACAATTGCCGGCGCGTCTGACGTTCGCGCTGGCTGCACTGATAGCGTTTTATCGCGCGGAGCGTAACGGGGAAAACTACCCGGTACAGGATGATGCATTCTGGCTGGAACGTTATCAACAGCTCTGGGCGCAGCACCGCGACCAGCAGTTGAGTACCCGTGACCTGGTGCAGTCCGTACTGAGCGTGAGCGAGCATTGGGAACAGGATCTGACGCAGGTCTCCGGACTTGTCGACCAGGTCACTCTGGACCTTGACGCCATACTGCTGAAGGGAATGCGCGCAGCGGTTAAACCCCTTTGCTGATCACGTTACCCGGCTCCGGCCGGGTTTTATTACACCTCCATTTAGTTACAACATACTATTTGCCCTTTTTTTTTAAAAGCACATGCAGCACCGTGCGGTTATTGCTAAGCAGGTGAGAAAATTCAATGTTCCGTTAACATGCTTGCAACGGTGAGGGAGATCACGTTTAATAGCCTCGCTCTTTTCCTTCCTGAAACTCACTATGATTGTTCGTCCTAAACAGCACTGGCTACAACTGATTTTCGTCTGGCACGGTTCGGTACTTCCTAAAATCTACACTCGACTGCTGCTCAACTTCCTGCTTTCTATCGCCGTTATCCTGATGCTGCCGTGGTATACCTCGCTGGGCATCAAATTTACCGTGGCGCCGTTTAGCATTCTCGGCGTGGCGATCGCTATCTTTCTCGGTTTCAGAAACAACGCCTGTTACTCACGCTACGTTGAAGCTCGCCTGCTCTGGGGACAGCTGATGATAGCGGCGCGCTCGCTGTTCCGCGAGGTAAAAAATACCTTGCCCGACGATAAGCACCTGGGCGAGTTTGTCCGCCTGCAGATTGCTTTTGCCAACTGCCTGCGCATGACCCTGCGCCGGGATCTGAACGCCGGGCAACTCTCTCGCTATCTTGCTCCGGATGATTTACGTCAGGTGATGAGCGCCAACTCGCCGGCAAACCGTATTTTACTGATCATGGGGGAGTGGCTGGCCGTGCGGCGGCGTAACGGGCAACTCTCGGACATCCTGTTCCACAGCCTGAACAACCGTCTGAACGATATGTCCATCGTCCTTTCCGGGTGCGAGCGCATTGCGACAACGCCGGTGCCGTTTGCCTATACGCTGATTTTGCACCGCACGGTGTATCTGTTCTGCATCATGCTGCCGTTCGCGCTGGTTGTGGATCTGCACTACATGACGCCCTTTGTCTCGGCGCTGATCTCATACACCTTTATCTCGCTGGACACCCTGGCGGAAGAGCTGGAAGACCCGTTCGGCACTGAGAATAACGATCTGCCGCTGGACGCCATCTGCAACATGATGGAACGCGATCTGCTGCAGATGAACGATGAAGAGAACATTCCGGAAAGGCTGATGCCGGATAAGCATTATCAGCTGACCTGACGGGCGTTCCACTCGTCGCGGGTGATCTCCCACAGCTCAGAATCCAGCATACCGCTGACGTACGCTTTTTGTTCCGTTCTGATAAGCCGCATGCCGCTACTGTCTGAAATACGCCGGGAGCGGCTGTTGGCGGCGGCTTTCGGGGCGCGTAATACGGGTTTGTTTAGGGTATTGAACCAGTAATCCGTCGCGGCAATGCTGGCCTCGCGCATATATCCCTGGCCCTGAAACTCCGGGGCCAACCAGAATCCTCGGTTGTTATCTTCCACATCGTACAGACAGATAATGCCCATCAGCGCGTCCGGCACCTCGCGGCGACGAATGCTCCAGAACCAGGCAATCCCTTTCGCCATATCCGGCAGCGCCACGTTGTTGACATAGTTTTCCGCGCCGTTATCCGGGTAGGGCCAGGGCACGGAAGAGACCATATAGCGGACAATCTCCCAGCGCGGATAAAGCTTTTGTATCTGGACCGCATCTTCGGCAACCAGCGGTTTTAGCAGCAGGCGTTCTGTCGTGAGCGTAGGTATCGTCATCTGCGGATCTCCATATTTAAGCGTTATGCTTTTGTTTGCGTTCTGGTATTTTCATCTTTACAGCACTCTATCCCAGCTAGCTCTCTTTTCCATACTACTAACATTTACAGAGGTAACCATGGTATTAAGACGGGCGAATCCACAGGAAGCCGAAATACTCTGGAATATTCGCAATCAGGCGATTCGTCACGGCTGTAAAACCAGCTACGATGCCGACGTCATTGCGCGCTGGACGCCCGATCTCATGCCCGAACGCTATCGGCAAATGGTCATTGAATACCCTTTTTACGTGGTGGAAGATGAAAAGGGCGAGATTGCGGCAACCGGCTATCTGGATCTGGATACCCATTGCCTGGAGGCGATATTCACCTTGCCCGCGGCATTCGGCAAAGGCATGGCGACCCGGATTATCGAGGCGCTCAAAAATGAGGCCCGCTGTCGGGGGATAACCCGCCTGAGGCTGGATGCAACGCCTAACGCCCAGTCGTTTTATCAGAAGCTGGGGTTTGTGACGCTGAACGAAACCTATCATCACTCGCGTATGGCGCGGGCTGATTTACGCTGTTTTGAAATGTCGATCGACTTGTAATGTGAGGAACACATGGCTGTCACGGTAAGACCTCTACGTGAAGACGATTATTCCCAATGGAGACCGCTGTGGGATGGTTATACCCATTTTTATGATTGCTACCTCGAGGAATCCGTCACTGCATCGACATGGGAAAGGGCGCTCTCAGCGCATTCACCGATGTTCTGCCGCGTGGCTGAGAAGGATCAAAAGGTCATTGGTTTCGCGATGTGCATTCTGCATGAAGGCACCTGGTCAACGGCCCCCATCTGCTACCTTGAAGATCTGTTTGTTGATGCCGACGAACGCGGGGCGGGCGCCGGTAAGGCGCTTATTGATGCTCTGATTGAGGAAGGCAAGCGCGAAGGGTGGTCGAAACTGTATTGGGTCACCCGGGAGAACAACCCGGCGCGTAAACTCTATGACAAATATGGCGAAGCTGACGATTACGTCCGCTATCGCCTCTCTCTTTAAGACGACAACGCCTGTGTTTGTATCACACTGTATCAGCCTCCCGGATACATACACAGGCTTGCAATAAACCCGCTTTCGCACATATCCGCTATACATTGCAGTGTTGTTATATCCCCGTGAATTGTACTCAACCGGAGATACCAACATGTTTAGCAAACTCGCGTACTCAACCCTCGCACTGACCGTTTCTCTTGGCACCGTGATGGCCTGTCAGGCCGAAGTCACCGGCACAAATGTCGCGGCAGCCTTTGATCATCCGCAGCAAATCAACGCCGGCGATCTGAATATCGGTTATGTCGACATCGGCCCGAAAAATGGCCAGCCGGTTATTTTACTGCACGGCTGGCCGTACGATATTCACAGCTATGCCGAGGTCGCGCCCGCACTGGCGGCAAAAGGCTATCGGGTGATTGTGCCTTCTCTGCGCGGCTACGGCACCACGCGCTTCCTGTCAGCCAAAACGCCGCGCAACGGTCAGCCTTCAGCCATGGCGAAAGACATTGTGAACCTGATGGACGCCCTGAATATTAAGCAGGCGGTATTTGCAGGATATGACTGGGGTGCCCGTACGGCGGATATCGTTGCGGCGCTATGGCCAGAGCGCGTTAAATCACTGGTGTCGGTGAGCGGGTATCTGATCAGCAGCCAGCAGATTGGCAAACAGCCGCTGCCGCCAAAAGCGGAGCAGCAGTGGTGGTATCAGTTCTATTTCGCCACCGCGCGCGGTGCTGAGGGCTATGCCAAAAATACGCATGACTTCGCCCGTTTAATCTGGTCTCAGGCCTCGCCTGACTGGAAATTTAGCGATGCTGTCTTTAACGCCAGCGCCAAATCGCTCGATAACCCGGATCACGTCGCCGTGACGCTCAGCAACTACCGCTGGCGTTTAGGGCTGGAAAAAGGCGAGCGCAAATACGACAGCTATGAGCAAAAACTGGCCGCGCTGCCGAACATCACCGTTCCAACGATCACCATTGAAGGCGGAAACAACGGTGCGCCGCATCCGGCTCCGCAGGCCTATGCAGGTAAATTTACCGGTAAATATGAGCATCGCACCTTTGGGGCAACCGTGGGGCATAACCCGCCTCAGGAAGATCCGCAGGATTTCGTCAAGGCCGTCGTCGACGCTGACAAGCTCTGAAATGTGCTATTTTCAGTACGTTACCCTTCGGTCTGGAGATTTCGGTGGAGCATATTGATCATATCCTTGTCGTCGATGACGACAGGGATATTCGTGAACTGATTGTCGATTATCTCGTTAAGTCTGGCTATCGCGCCACGGGCGCGGCCAACGGCAAAGAGATGCGCGTCGTGCTGGATAAACAGCATATCGACCTGGTGGTGCTGGACGTCATGATGCCCGGCGACGACGGCCTTACGCTGTGTCGAGAGCTACGCGTCGGTAAATATAAAGATCTGCCCATCCTGATGCTGACGGCCCGCAATGAGGAGACGGACAGGATCCTGGGCCTGGAGATGGGCGCGGATGACTACGTGGTGAAGCCGTTTGTCGCCCGCGAACTGCTGGCGCGTATCAAAGCGATTTTACGGCGTTTTCGCACGATGCCGCCCAATCTGCAGGTGACGGAAGCAGGGCGGCTGGTGATGTTCGGTGAATGGCAGCTCGATACCGTCGCCCGCCACTTAATCGATCCGGAAGGGGTGATCGTGGCGCTCAGCGGGGCGGAGTATCGCCTGCTGCGCGTTTTCCTTGACCATCCTCAGCGGGTGCTGACCCGCGATCAGCTGCTCAACCTGACGCAGGGGCGCGACGCCGAGCTGTTTGAGCGTTCTATCGACCTGCTGGTTAGCCGGGTCCGTCAGCGCCTGAACGAAGATGCCCGTACCCCCGCCTATATCAAAACCGTGCGCAGCGAAGGCTACGTCTTTACCATGCCCGTAACCATCAAAGAGGTTAACGAATGAGTCTATGGCCACGCTCGCTGCTGGCCCGTTTGCTGATCGTCGTGCTACCAGGCCTGCTGCTGGCTAACGCCCTGAGCCTGACGCTGGTCATGATTGAGCGAATGCACAGCGCCCGCACGGTGATGCTCGGTAATCTGGAAAATGACGTCGCAACCAGCGTCGCCATTTTAGACCGGTTACCAGCCAGCGAGCGGGCGGCCTGGCTTCCGCGCCTCGAACGGGGTAACTATCGCTATATTCTGGGCACAGGGGAGCCCGGCGCAGCGCCAACGGATAAGCGCTCGCAGGATGCCATCCGTACCTTAAAAGCGACGCTTGCGGCAGAGTATCCGCTCAGCTTCACCGCCGTTCCCGGCACCATTTCGCACATCCAGGCGCATCTTACGTTACGCGATGGCTCGCCGCTGACCATTGACCTCATCCCGCGCATGCCGCCGGTCGCCAGCTGGCTGCCCGTTGTGCTCATCCTGCAGCTGCTGCTCCTGGCGGCCTGCTCCTGGATCGCCGTACGGCAGGTGGTACGGCCTTTTTCACAATTTACCCGCGCGGTGGACTCGTTGGATCCTGCAGCCAGCACGCCAATGACGGAGAAAGGGCCGCTGGAGGTGCAGCGCGCAGCCCATGCCTTCAACGCCATGCAGGCGCGCATTCAGTCTTATCTCAGGGAGCGCGCGCAGATCCTGGCCTCTATTTCTCACGATCTCCAGACCCCTATTACCCGCATGAAGCTTCGTGTTGAAATGGCGGATCAGCCTGAACTGCGGGACAAGCTCTTAAACGACCTTGATAACATGTCGCGTCTGGTGCGGGAGGGTATTGCGTATGCCCGGTCATCAGAACCCCTGGAAGAGACCCCGCTGAAGCTGGAGCTGAACGCATGGGTCAACAGCATCGCCTGCGATTATCAGGACATCGGTAAAAACGTGCAGTTTCAGGCAGGCGAAGCCCGTTTACCGATTGTCACGCGCCCGCAGGCGCTTCGTCGGGTGATGACCAACCTGCTGGATAACGCCCTCAAGTTCGGCGAGCGTGCCGCGATTGCCATAGACGATTTGTCTGACAGCGAGGTGGTTATTCACGTTGTGGACGACGGTCCGGGGATCCCCGAAGCCGAGCTTGAGGCGGTATTACAGCCGTTTTATCGGGTTGAAACATCGCGCAACCGCGATACCGGCGGCACAGGGCTCGGGCTGGCGATTGCCGCGCAGCTTACCGCTCAGATGGAAGGCAAGCTCAACCTGACGAACCGGACCGAAGGCGGGCTGGATGTCTCCATTACGCTACCGCGCCGTTAGGTAATAATTGTACGGCTTTGTATCTCCCGGCCAGGGCGATACAAAGCCAGACAAAACCCGCGTTTTTACACATATCCTGAACACATCCGCACGATGAAATAGCCTCACTGCAGCGTCGCAGGACTTGTATTGTGAGGTGTCTATGTTTCTGTTAATCGCTTTTCTGGGCGGGATGATAAGCCTGCTCAGCCCATGTACGCTCCCGGTTATCCCGCTCCTGTTCGCCGGTTTTCAGGGACAGCGACGCCATATTCTGGCTATGCTCGCGGGGATGATTGTGATGTTCACCCTGGTCGCGATGATCGTCACCGTCGCCAGCGAGTGGATAGCAGAGGCAACCATCGTCGGGCGCTGGATCGCCCTCGTTATTCTGGCCGCGGCCGCGCTGGCCTTAATTTTTCCGTCGTTCGCCCAGCGTATTGCGGGTCCTGCCGTCAGCGCGGGAAACGCCCTCAACGCCCGAAGCGGGAAAACGCGCGGTATGGCATCGGCTTTTCTGGCCGGGCTGGCGGTCGGGCTGCTCTGGTCCCCCTGCGCCGGGCCCATACTGGGCGCCATTTTCAGCATTAATATCGCCGGCCACTCGGCCATTGCGACGGGCGCGCTGCTGGCGGCCTATGGCAGCGGATGCGCGCTGATGTTGAGCCTGCTCGTTTCAGGAGGCCGCACGCTGATGGCGCCGCTAAGAGCAAAATCGGCGCTGATGGAAAAACTGCGGCAGGGGGCAGGCGTGACGATGCTGGCGGCGGTCGTATTTAACGCGACAGGGCTGACTTCGCTTCTGAAAGGGGCAAACGGCGTTGCGGACCGTCTGGAGACAACGCTCCTGACGCTGGCGAAACCCACAGCCGCGCAGGTGAAGCTCCAGCCGGTCGTGATGGCAGAGCCCAGCAGCCAGCTGCCTTCGTTAAGCGGCGGGACAGGGTGGATTAACGGTGACCCTGTCACGTCTGAATCATTGCGAGGGAAGGTGGTGTTGATTGATTTCTGGACGTGGGATTGCATCAACTGCCAGCATACGCTTCCCCATGTGCGCGACTGGGCCACAAAGTATCAGTCGCAGGGTCTGGTTGTGATAGGGGTTCACACGCCGGAATATCCCTGGGAAAAGCCGCTCGCCTCGGTGAAAAATGCGGTAAATAAATGGCAGCTGCCGTACCGGGTGGTGACGGATAATAACTATCAAATCTGGAACGCCTTCGGGAACCAGTACTGGCCAGCGCATTACTATTTCGATGCCAAAGGCCAGCTGCGCTATACCGCCTTTGGTGAAGGCGATTATGAGCAGCAGGAAAAGGTTATCCAGCAGCTGCTCAAAGAGGCCCGTTCATAGCCCCGTTCAGGGCTGACGCTGAGCCACCATAAACAGCCGCGGGAAAGCCAGCAGTATTTGCCCGTTTTCCTGGAGCGGATACTGCTCTTCCAGCAGTTCATGGTAGCGTTTCAGAAAACGTTTCTGCTCGCTCTCATTCAGTTCCTGGAGCCACGGGCGCAAACCGGTGGCGCTTACCCAGTCAATAATGGCCTGGTGGGAACTCATTTTATGGAAATAGGTTGTCCGCCAGATATCCACGTCACAGCCGGCCTCCGACAAGATGTCGTAATAGGCATGCACGCCCGGCAGAGGTTCGCGGCCGCGATCGGGGTAGTCCTGCTCCAGCGCTACTTCACGCATCGCCACGTGAGTGGGTTCAAGCCAGTTGTCAGGCATCTGGATCGCTAATACGCCGTTAAGCGTGAGCAGGGAAACAAGGTGCGGCAGGAGATCGTAATGGTCCGGGACCCACTGTAGCGATGCGTTAGCGTAAATCAGGCTCAGCGGCTGGCCAGGCTTGTACTGGCGAATATCAGCCTCAACAAAATGGCAGTCGGGTAACGCGCTGCGTGCTTCCTCGAGCATTGCAGGTGAGTTATCCACCCCGGTGATGCGTGCCGATGGCCAGCGATGCTTTAACAACGCGGTGCTGTTTCCTGGCCCACAGCCTAAATCAGCGATGGTGGAGACCTCATCCAGCGGAATTCTGGCGAGCAGTTCAGCGGCAGGACGCGTTCTTTCCGCGCCGTATTGCAGGTAAAGAGAAGGGTTCCAGTCGGCCATCTTCGGTTCTCCGTTTTGCAGGCTTCTGCAAGAATAGCACAGCCAGACACCTGCACGGCGGCAGGTGTTCCAGGAGTGGCAGGCTAGAGAATGCCTTTCAGCGCAACATGATAAAGCATCATGATGGTCTTCCCGTCGACAATCTTGCCCGTTTCAATGCCGCATAATGCCTCTTCAAGCGTCATTTCCAGCACGTCGATATCTTCTCCTTCCGCCTTGATTCCGCCGCCTGCGCCGGTTCTGTCTTTCGGCTGGTACTCGGCAAGATAAAAATAGAGCTTTTCCGTGACGGAGCCCGGGCTCATATAGGCTTCAAAGATTTTCTGCACGCGTGAAACGTGGAATCCGGTCTCTTCTTCCGCCTCTGCTTTTATGCGGCTTTCGGGATCCATATTGTCCAACAATCCCGCAGCGGCTTCGATTAAATCGCCCTCATGGCCGTTGATAAAGACGGGGAAGCGGAACTGGCGCGTCAGGATCACCGTCTTTTTATCACGGTTGTAGAGAAGAATCGTCGCGCCGTTCCCACGGTCGTAGACTTCCCGATGCTGTCGTTGCCACTCGCCATCACGTCGCTGCAGGTCGAAGGTGTATTTTTTAAGGACGTACCAGTTATCTGAGAGCGTTTCACTGTTAATGATGCGTACATCTGCACGTTTTGATTGCACGTTTGTTCCTCCTTACGTAGAGTAATTATCATAAACAGCATTTTCGTGCACTTTCAAGATAAAGTGTGCAACATCAGGAATTCATGATGCTCACCAGTCAGCGAAAACAATTGATCCTCGAAAAGCTCGGCGCCGAAGGTCAGGTCCAGTCAAAAGCGCTCAGCATGTTCTTTGACGTCTCTGAAGACACCATCAGGCGTGATTTACGCGAGCTGGCGGCAGAAGGGCGCTTGCAGCGCGTTCACGGCGGCGCGCTTCCGGCATCATCCGCGATTGCTCCCTTTGCTGAACGGCAATCCGTGAAAATGGATGCGAAAAAACGGGTTGCCCGCAAAGGCGCACAGCTGATTTCATCGGGCCAGGTGGTGATTGTCGACGGTGGCACGACGACCTCGGCGCTGATTACGTTTTTACCGGCGGACTTGCGCATCACAGTGGTTACGCACAGCCCGAGCATTGCCCTGGGGCTAGTCGATCATCCGTCTATTGAGGTGATTCTGATCGGCGGTCGCTTATATAAGCACTCTATCGTTGCGGTCGGCGCTGCGGCCATCGAAGGTATCGAAAATATTCATGCAGATCTGTTCTTTATGGGCGTGACCGGTATTCACCCCGACGCGGGGCTAACCACCGGAGATTTCGAAGAGGCGTGCATCAAACGTGCATTTTCCGGCAGAGCCGCGGAGACGGTGGTCCTGGCTTCTCCGGAAAAGATCAACACAGCGTCTTCGTTTGTGATTGGCGATGTGTCATCGGTGAACACCATCGTCGTGGAAGACAATACCGATAAGGCGTGGATCCGCGCGATATCGGAAAAGGGGGTATCCATCGTGTTGACCTCAGAGTGAGGCTATCTGATAGCCAGCCTGTGACCACAGGCTGGCTGGCGATCTGCCTTAAGCCTCAGGAATACTCTCAAGCGCGGTATAAACCCTCAGTCCATATTTGTGGGCGACCTCAATGTCCATATCGGCGCCTTTAGACGCACCGGGAATACGATAAATCGCATCACATTTAGCGATGAGCCGGTGAGCAACGGGGTACAGCATCGCTTCACTGATTTCATCACCAACCGCTTTCGAACCTGCGGCCTTTGCCAACGGTAAAGCCAGCCATTCACCAATGACCGGGACGTGACCCCGCTGGTAAACGGCTAATGCTGCGCTTTCGAGACGCGCCAGATTCTCATCAATACGTGCCTGAACGCCCTCGGTTCCGCTGCGATAGGGTCCAGCAATTAAAATTAGCTGTTGTGTCATAGGTACCTCTGTCAGTGTTGTTGCATGAAATTGCACGTTTGTTACGATACCATACGGGATTATGGCCGTATTATGAAACACTTTCGTGCATCATCGTGCAAAAAGATGCATGACAGATCATTTAAGGGCTCCGTTTGGGAAACGGGAAATATGCTAGCGGACGCGACTTCTGAGCATTAACCAGTTCCGCCAGATATACCATGCTTGCATGTTTTCCAGCGACGTTCGCGTAGTTCCCGGACAGGACTCTGCCACAGGGAATTGAACGGGCCCATACACTGGGGAAATATCGGGGCAAACAGACCGATCAGGAACGACATCAGAAAGTCCTTTACTACCGGCAGGTCAAGAAGCTGAGCATCCGTGAAACAGCAGATGCGACAGGGTACAGCCCCTCCCAGATATGTCGCATTCAGGCACTGTACCGGCAATCAGAAACGAGTGATTTGGGTTAAGTTGTGATTGTTGTATGATGCCGGTGAGTATAACCGCTTATATATTGAGGGATTAATATAGATGACAAGTCAGAGCACGCCAGCCAACAATACAACGTCCACCCGCCTGAAACTTCGCTCCACGGGCGTCACGGCCTACTGTACCTTTGGACCTGCACTCTATTTTCATCCTGACAGTGAAACGCTGATTGCCGTTGATGCCTGCGATAACGATACCATTGAACGAGAGCATGGCCGACTGGAAAAACTGCTGGCAACTCGTATCGATGCCCAACTGCGCATTGACGACCTGACAAAGCAAATGACCAGTCTGGACTGGCATCAGATCGCTCAGAGGAACCGCCTCGAATCACAGCTAAAACAGGAATATCAACAGCTCGACAGTGCCATCGGAGCATTGCGAAACGAGCTTCAGGATCTGACGCCGGCCAGTCAGCTTCCAAAAGCGATACTGCTGGACGATAACGCCAAAAAAAGCGCCATTGGCATTATGGAGATGATCGAAATCCGGGGAGGCGGGTATCGTGGCGGCCGCTACACCTATGTCCGTTCCGATAAAATTCGCAGCCACTGGCGGCGCTATCGCCTGAACGACGGCGAAAAACAGCCGGAGACAAAGAGTTTTATTAAAACCGTCAGTCATACCGGCGAAGATGGCGTCACCCGTACGCGACAGGAAATCGATACAGAGAAGCTGAAATCACAGCTGGCAAAAGTAAAACCGTCAATGACCGTCTGGGAACAAAAGCTGATTGATGACCATGTGGACGTCCTGACTAACTGGGCCAGAGAACTGAATGACAGCCTGAAAAAGCATGCCGAATCGGAAAGCGGCAACATCGTCTTTGACGGACAGGCCCAGCTAATGCGCTGGACTTACGGTGCTGGCCTCAAAGGCACCCTGAATCCATTTGAATATGACATCCGGACCGGCAAGATAAAACCGACCACCAAGGCCAGCGGTAAACTGAGCGCCTACGCCAGCCTGGCACTGGCCGAAGCCAGAAGCACCGCAAAAGTCTACTGGCCTGATCATGCCGGAATCCATATCTGCTACCCGCTGGATCCTACACGTATCCCTGGAGGAGGTCTGGGGCTTCTAGGCGTTCTGCGCTTTGACTTTGAGCTGGCACTATCCGGCAGTATCGGAGCCAGTCTGGGTATCGAGTCCGGCGTCAGCTTCTCCGGGGACGTGGTGAAAGGCCTTCCCATCAAAGCAACACCAACTGGCACGCCCGGGCAGTGGCGCAATGTTGATATTTCAAAAGCCGCCGAAGACGTAAAACCCGGTGCAGAACTGAGTCTGTTTGCGGGCGCAGAAGCCGGGACCAATCTCGCCGGCAAAATGGTCTGGCTCAACCCGGACCAGGGAGGTAAAGGTAGCGAAAAATTCACCTCCCTGGCTACAGTGGCAACGGGAGTCACCTTTCAGGCTGGTTGGGGTGTCAGTGGCTGCGTGGAGTTTCGCTGGGAGGATGGTAAGGTCCGCATACGGGTTAAAGGGGGACTGTGTTCCGGCCTTGGCGCAAAAGGTTCAGTCACTCTGGAGGTGAACGGTAAGGCTATCATGGGCGAGTTTATGCCCTGTCTCACTTATATGCTGCGCAACGCGGATTACACCCGCCTGATGGATATTATGACCGAAAAGAATTACGGCTATTTCTGTGCTATCCCGTTACTCGCCGGTATGTACAACCTGAACAGGGCGATCGATGCCGGTGATGAAATAATTGATTCACTGAAAGCAGGGTGGCGAGACAAAGAAGCCCGCGTGGCGCTGATGGAAAAAATTCTCACCGATGCCGACTACCTGAAATATGCTCCACCAGAAAGTAAAGGTGCAGCTATTGCAGCCCTGATTGAAACCAGTTTCTGGGATGAAGTTGCCAGCCCGGCCAGCCACCAGGGGGAATCCTGTGAGGCTGGTACCACCTATGCCAGCCGTAAGCGCGCGATTCTCGCCGTCCTGCGCTGGGTGCAGTCAAAGCGTGAGTACGAAAATATCATGCAGCATCTGTACAGAAAAATAGGCGAAAAAGGCGACTGGAAAGTCAATGAGGCCCGCGTTATCGAGTTTCTTGCTGAGGGTGAGCAACCGCGCGAGTACGGGTACGATGCCAGCTTCATTCCGGGGGCGCAAAAGGTCATCATCACCCCCAGCCACTATGCAGAAAACCTGCATGCCATTTACACCCATTTGCCGGATGCGCCTGCCATTTCACCGGGTCACCCGAACGAATTCATGCTCCCACTTACGCCTGTGTCGCCGTCATTCCTGCACAGTTGCACCACCTACATCACCACCCAGCACGGACGATAATCATGACCGGACAGACTTTTTCACGCTTAATCCTGACAGCACTGGTACTGGTCGCCATCATCGGCTGCCGCGATGAGCAAAAAATGAAACCCGACCAGGACGCGCTGGTTCGTACCTCGCTGAATGATCTGGTGACGGTGAAAGGCGGCAATTTTCAGATGGGGGATTTTGGCCCGTTAATGCCGGGAAATCCGGAAAAGCTTCCTTACAACGACCATAAAGATACCCCCCTTCACCTGGTCAAACTATCCGACTTCCGTATCGGAAAATACCGTGTCACTTGGGGGGAGTTTAATCGCTGGCTGTCAATACAAGGCAGGGGGAAGACTGAGTACTATCAACAAACGATGAATGATAAAGACCCAGACTTTCAGTCTGATAAAATCCAGTTTGCCGATAATTACCCGGCCAGTGTCAGCTGGCAAGACGCCCGTTCCTACTGCCAGTGGCTGGGTAAAACCAGCAACCGCAATATGGATCTACCGACGGAAGCACAGTGGGAGTATGCAGCGCGCAGCCGGGGACAGTTTTTAATTTTCGGTAATGCTGATAATAAAAACTATCTCTATGAGGATAAAAACATTAACTACGCATTACATAAGCAACCAGTTGGAAGCTACCCTCCAAATCCACTGGGGCTATATGACATGATGGGTAATGGTTCTGACTGGGTTAAAGACTGGTACAGCGCAGATTATTACCTTCATTCACCAGAAAAAGATCCACAGGGACCTGAGACTGGACAAAAAAAAGTCAATCGCCCAGGTAACCTAGATGCCCACAGTTATACAATTATCCGTAACAGTAAAAAGCCAGATAATGAATGGGGTTCGGAGTTCCGCTGTGTGGAAAACAGCCCGTTAAAGTGATTAAGTTATTTCCTGCTCGCGACGTGTCGTCCGGTAAAAAACGACGAATTTGTCAGAACAAAATCCTGAGACGTGTGTGCAAGCCAGGGTAGCCATAAAGCGTTTGGGCTGAGTACCCACAGCATTAGCATGGTCAAAATTTGGTCTTAACGTACAATATGTTCCGTTTCCCAAACGGAGCCCTTTAATTGCTTCTGACAGAAGGGCTGAACTACGGACTTTCCGGCGCATGGCACACCGCCTCGATGTTATGACCATCAGGCGAGATGACAAAAGCGGCATAGTAATTTTCACCGTATGGCCGCAGCCCCGGCGCGCCGTTATCGTGTCCGCCGGCGCGCAGGGCGGCATGGTAAAACGCATCGACCTGCTGGCGCGTGTTGGCCACAAACGCCAGATGCAGAGGCGCCGGTTTTTCATTTGTCTGAAAAAGACAGAGCGAAACGTCGCCTGAACTCGATTTTTCTCCGCCGTTACAAAGGATAATGCCTGATTACTTTGCATTTCATCTCGACACCTGGCTGGTGATGCATGAGGATTTACGCAACAGCCAGGCCTGCAAAACGGTATTTGATTTTCTGGCTGAGGATCTGGAGAGTTATATCAACAGGACAAAACGGTGAGGTGGTCAGCGAAGACGTTTTCAAAGGCTTTCAGCATGCAGGCCCAGTGTGTCCAAAAAACCTTAGATTTCGCCTTACTTCATATTGGTGCGCATAATGTATATTATGTTAAATATGATATGGACATCAGAGAAGAAGCCATCAACCGTTCAGTCAAAACCCTCATAGTTGCCTTCCCTCTCAAATCAATGCAGTGACCTTTGGGTCACTGCATCGGTTACTGAGGAAGTTATCTTTTATTCAGATATTTATTGAAGAATACCGTGATGTTATCGAACGGGATCTTATCCATACGATCATATAAATCGACATGCGTGGCATCTTTAACAATCAGCAACTCTTTTGGCTGATTTGCAGCTTCATAAGCCGTTCTGGAGAAGTAAAGCGAATGCGCTTTTTCGCCATGTATGAACAGGATTGGACGCGGAGAAATTTCCTTAATGTAAGTCATCAGCGGGAAATTCATGAAGGACATCGGCGTTGTCACGGACCATGAATTGCCAGAGTTGACGGCTCGTGGATGATATCCGCGCTTGGTCATGTAGTAGTCCGCATAGTCCACGAGGAACTGTTCTTCACCGCCCTTCAGCTTATTATAGGCTGGTTGGTAGGCCGGTTTCCCGTTTGCAGCATCTTCCCAGCGCTGAAGGCTCATCTTCTCCAGGGCCTGCTCGCGTTGCTCCGGTGTTACGCTGTCATTGTAACCTTTCGACATCACGCGGCTCATATCGTACATAGTGCTGGCAACCACCGCTTTTACGCGTTTATCCACGGCAACAGCATTCAGGGCAATCCCCCCCATGCCGCAGATACCGATGACACCGATACGTTCACGATCCACATAAGGTTGCAGCCCAATAAAATCGACTGCTGCCATAAAGTCTTCGGTATTAATATCAGGTGAAGCAATATTGCGGGGTTCACCACTACTTTCACCGGTATAAGACGGATCAAATGCCAGCGTAACGAATCCGCGCTCGGCTAAGGTTTGCGCATAGAGACCAGAGGCCTGCTCTTTTACCGCGCCAAAAGGCCCGGAAATAACAAGTGCAGCAAGCTTCTTATTTCCGCGATCTTTAGGAAGATACACATCAGCGGCCAGCGTAATGCCGTAACGGTTTTTAAAAGTCACTTTTTGATGATCCACTTTGTCGCTCCTTGGGAAGGTTTTATCCCACGTCTGAACCAGACGCGCTGAAGAGTCTGATGTGCCTGTTGGAGGCTGGGCGAACGCAGCTTCTGTTGAAATCAGAGCCATCGCTCCGGCAAGGAGTGCGCCATTTAAGAATCGCGTTGAAGATTTTGTCGTCATGCTATTAAAACCTTTCATTCAGTGAATTCAGGGTTGTTATTTTGGGAGTCTTTAACGAAAGGTGTTATTAAAATACTCTGCATTATTTGCCCGATCCTCTAAACCTGATGCCAAAGCGTATATTTCAGTTTTCATAACTGCTACGTTGATTACGTCGTAAAATGTGAGGCATTACAGAATGATTTCAGACAAGTCGGTTGAGAAACTACTCGGTAAGCTTTCCCGGGAGATTGCTCAGCGCACGCCCTGTACCGGTGATTTCCCTACAGCCGTAGAAGGACTGGAATTATTCCGGCGGAACGAACCCGCTTCGCCGGTGAGCTGCCTGGTCCCTCCCAGTATCGTTCTGGTGGCCGACGGCGCGAAGATTATGTGGGTTGGTGGTGAACCTTATGAATATAATGCGGAAAAATTCCTGATCACGTCTCTCGACCTGCCGGCCAGTTCTGAAGTAATACAGGCGTCGGCAATCCGGCCCTGTGTCGGCGTAGCCTATAAACTTGACCAGCGCGTGCTGATGGAATTAATTGCACAGGGAAGCCTGCCGCCCGTCAAAAAACGAGAGGCGGGAACGGGTGTAGGGATCGGTACAGTTACTGATGTTTTGCTGGAGCCTTTCTGCCGCCTGCTCTCTTTGCTTGACGAGCCTCAAGCCATTCCTGTTCTCGGGCCGCTGATTCAAAGAGAGATACATTACAGGCTTTTGATGAGCGATCGGTCCGATCATATCAGGCAGATTGCCGCAGTAGACGGCCATGGCTACCGAATCGGTAAAGCTATTGACTGGTTAAAGACCCATATCGCGTCACCTTTACGTGTCGAGGAGTTGGCAAGCCGCGTGCAAATGAGCACGCCCTCTTTCCACCAACACTTCAGGCAGCTTGCGGGAATGAGCCCGCTACGGTATCAGAAATGGCTGCGCCTCAATGAAGCCAGGCGACTGATGCTGAATGAACATTACGATGTCACCACAGCAGCCTATGCTGTCGGTTACGAAAGCCTGTCCCATTTCAGCCGGGAATATACGCGGATGTTCGGTCAATCGCCTAAAAGGGATATTACTGAATTAAGAGAGTCTGCGGGTAAGGTTTAATACCCCCTGGTATCGTTTACATTTTAGTCAAGCAATATCATTTGCTCACCGAGTTAACGCTGCTATTATCTAAGTCTTAGTGTCCGAATCATAAATTTCTTCAATAAATTACCCTGCTAATTAATTGTCCTCACGGAATGAAGGAGCTTCCCCGATGAACTTACCAGGTCAGCAGTCGCCTGACAGCACCCTTCCCTCTTATGACCTTTCGCGCAGCCTGGGACTACAAACCGGTGCTGATATCGATTTTAAAAAGCTGGCCGCCCAACTCGACTGCACGCGTAATTTTTACAATGTCGGCATCATTTTTGATGATGGCAAACAGCGCTGGCTGGTACGCCCTTCACGCCGCATTGCAGATGTGAATCAGAGCACCGTCAGCCATGTGGTAATCAGTAAAATTCCGGATGCTAAGGAAATCAGTGCAGAAAAAGCTGTGGTGGCGACGCTAACGACTCCCTCACTTGCTACGGAAATTACCTCAACCGGTTTTGCCTGTGGCGCGATGATTGTTACGCTTGTTATGGCGTTTGGTGCCGGTGCGGCAGTGCCTTTTACCGCTGGCGGGTCTGGTGTGATTGCTGCGATTAGCCTGTCCGGTACTCTGGCAACGGGCGCACAATGCATGATTGGCGCGGGCCGTCTGCTGGCTATCCATAACGATCATGGTTCCGATGTTGCCTGGCTCGACAGCCAGGACTGGTATGTAGCTACCACGACGGTTCTGGATGTCATTTCGCTGGCTGCGGCAGGAACCGCGCTGCGAGGTACTTTAGAAACGTACAAGCTGATGAAAGCGGCATCCTCAAGTAAAGTTACCGCCTGGTTCCAAAGCCTGAGCCGTGCTGAGCGTAAGCGCATCACGGAAGAGATCATTAAAGTGCAGAATCCAGGTATCTCCAGCGCCGGCGTGAAGGCAGCGATCCGCGCAGGCGTCTACCCGAAACGTTTCCCCAGCGAATCATTACAAAAATCACTGCAACGTGAGCTGATGAGTGCTGTGAACAACGCATCGGCCTTTGTGGGTAGTTCACTCACGGGGACGATCCGCAATCCTCAAAACACCGTCCAGTCCGGGCGCTATGTAGTCGGTCTGTTGCAGTCATTTTCGCCTAACTAAACGCTGAGTATTCAAATGGTTAAAGTTTTTTCCCGCCGCCTGCAACACTGTAACGAGGTGGCTACCAGCATAAGCAATGCCTCCCCAACACAGCTGCAACAGCTAAAGACTCAGTTGGCTGAAGAAATGGGCAAACCTGTAGGCCTACACACCATGGGTATTCCAGCGGCAATCAGCACTCTCGGGGTGATTGTCAGTTTCGCTATTCCTCAGCTGTGGCTGGGGTATGGCGTACTCGCCGGACTCGACCAGCCAGCGGGACACGTATTCGTCTGGGTTGTCCTGATCGCCCTTCTGTTCGCTGGCCTTAACGGCGTGACGATGTTTATGATTGGCAAAGGCAGCATGCGGGCCGTGCGGTTACACCTTACGCTGGCGGTGATAAGCCTGGTATTAACGGCAGCCTATCTGCTGGTCGCGCTGAGCGGTAGCGCTTCTCCGGGCGTCAGTCTGACCGCGGCGCTAGTGAGTATCGTCATGCTACTGCTTAGCGGCAGCTGTATCCTTTCCACCGCCTTCTATAAGATGCTGCTGTTTACTCTGCATAATCGTGCCTGGCGCAAACTTCTCAGCCAGACGCGTGCTAAAACAGCGCGCTAAGCGTTTATCCCGTAAAAAACCCGCCATTGCTGGCGGGTTTTTTTTATGGCTTTTTATGCCTGCGCAACCAAATTAACTTATACGCCGCAGGAATAATAAACAGCGATAGCAGCGGAGCCGTGATCATCCCGCCAATCATGGGCGCCGCTATCCGGCTCATAACTTCTGACCCGGCACCGGTCCCCCACAGAATGGGCAGCAGACCGGCAATAATCACCGCGACGGTCATCGCCTTTGGCCGCACGCGCAGCACGGCACCATGATAAAGCGCGTCATCAAGCCCCTGTTCGGTGAACGTTTCCCGATGGGATAACGCAGGTTGCGCTTCAATGGCATGACGCAAATACATCAGCATCACCACGCCAAATTCTGCCGCTACCCCGGCCAGGGCGATAAAACCGGTGCCGGTTGCCACAGACATATGGAAGCCCTGCCAGTACAGGAACCATATTCCCCCGACCAGGGCGAACGGCAGACTCATCAGGATCAGCAATGCTTCATCCACGCGTCGGAACGCCAGATACAGCAGAATGAAGATGATCATCACCGTCATCGGCACCATCAGCTTCAGCTTCTTGTTAGCGTGCTCAAGCAGCTCAAACTGCCCGGAGAATGAGACGCTGGTGCCCGGTCTCAGCTTTACGTTCTGACTGATGGCAGTCTTCATATCGTTCACCACCGACACCATATCCCTGCCGCGAGCGTCAATATAAATCCAGCTCGCAGGTCGGGCATTCTCCGTCTTCAGCATCGTGGGGCCGGAAACCACCTTAATATCCGCAACATCGCCCAGCGTGATCTGCTGTTTCATCGGCGTCAGGATCGGCATCTGCTTTAGCGCGTTCGGGCTGTTCCGGTAGTCATGAGGATAGCGAATATTGATCGGGTACCGGGCGACGCCTTCCACCGTTTCTCCCACCGTCGCCCCGCCGATGGCCGAGGAGACAAAGAGCTGCACATCGCCCACCGTCATCCCGTAGCGGGAGGCCTTCTCCCGGTTGATGTCGACATCAATGTAGCGCCCGCCCTCCAGACGTTCAGCCAGGGCCGACACCACGCCTGGCACCGTTTTGGCAACCGCCTCGATGCTTTGCGCCGTGGCGTCGATATCAGACAAAACGGTACCGGACACCTTGATACCAATCGGGCTTTTGATCCCGGTTGAGAGCATATCAATGCGGTTACGAATGGGCGGAACCCATAGGTTAGCCAGGCCGGGCAAACGAACGGTCTTGTCGAGCTCGTCAATAATCTTGTCAATCGTCATGCCGGGCCGCCACTGATCCTCCGGTTTGAGCTGAATGGTGGTTTCCACCATTTCGAGCGGCGCGGAATCCGTAGCCGTTTCGGCCTTGCCCGTTTTACCAAAAACAGAGGCCACTTCAGGGACAGTTTTGATGAGTTTGTCCGTGGTCTGTAACAGTGCGGCCGCTTCTGCCGGAGAAACGCCCGGCAATGTTGACGGCATATACAGCAGATCGCCTTCGTTGATCTTCGGCAGGAACTCGCCGCCCACCTGGCTCAGGGGCCAGATCACCGTGAAGATGGATAAGGCCGCAGCCAGCAGGGTTGTTTTAGGCCAGTGGAGCACCCTAATCAGAAGCGGGTGGTAGGCTTTAATCAGCAACCTGTTCAACGGGTTACTGGTCTCGGCAGGGATTTTACCCCGGATCCAGAATCCCATCAGGATGGGGATAACGATGATAGCCAGCGCGGCCGCGCCCGCCATGGCGTACGTTTTCGTGAAGGCCAGCGGACCAAACAGTCGCCCTTCCTGACCCTCAAGGGTAAAGATGGGGATAAACGATAAAGTAATAATTAACAGGCTGATAAACAGCGCGGGGCCCACCTCGACAGAGGCGTTGGTGATCGCTTTCCAGCGCGTGGCGTTATCAATCTGCTCTCCCGGATGCTGGCGATCCCACTTTTCCAGCCGTTTGTGCGCGTTTTCAATCATGACGATGGCGGCATCCACCATCGCGCCGACGGCTATGGCAATGCCTCCCAGCGACATGATATTGGCGTTCAGCCCCTGGAAATGCATGACGATAAAGGCAATACACAGGCCAAGCGGCAGAGAGACAATCGCCACCAGCGCAGAGCGAACGTGCCACAGGAACAGGGCGCAGACGATGGCCACCACGATAAACTCTTCGAGCAGCTTGGAACTCAGGTTGTCGATTGCCCGATCGATGAGCTGGCTGCGATCGTAGGTAGTCACTATCTCAACGCCTTCCGGCAGGCTGGCCTTCAGCGTCTCCAGTTTCTCTTTCACCGCCGTAATGACTTCACGCGCATTTTTGCCCGAACGCAGGATCACCACGCCACCGGCAACTTCCCCCTGCCCGTTTAGCTCGGCAATACCGCGCCGCATTTCCGGTCCCGTTTGTACGCGGGCAACATCGCGCAGGTAAATCGGTATCCCGTTCTCGCCGGTTTTCAGGACGATGTTATTGAAATCGTCCATCGTCTGAAGATAACCGCTGGCCCGGACCATATACTCTGCTTCCGCCATTTCAACTGACGATCCTCCTGCCTCCTGGTTAGACGACTGAAGGGCCTGCTTTACCTCGGGCAGGCTAATGCCGTACTGAGCCAGTTTTAACGGATTGACCTGGATCTGGTACTGCTTTACCACGCCGCCGACGGAGGCCACTTCGGCCACGTTCGGGATCGTTTTCAGCTCAAATTTAAGGAACCAGTCCTGCAATGAGCGCAGCTCGGCGAGATCGTGTTTTCCGCTGCGATCCACCAGCGCATACTCAAATATCCAGCCCACGCCCGTGGCATCAGGACCGATTTCTGAGCTCACGCCGGCAGGCAGCTTGCCCTGAACCTGATTCAGATACTCCAGCACGCGCGAACGGGCCCAGTATAAATCGGTGCCGTCTTCAAAAATGACATACACGTACGAATCACCAAACTGCGAAAAACCGCGCACGCTCTTTGCGCCGGGAACCGACAGCATGGTGGTGGTGAGTGGATAGGTGACCTGGTTTTCAACAATCTGCGGAGCCTGGCCGGGATAGCTGGTTTTGATAATCACCTGAACGTCAGAGAGATCGGGCAAGGCATCGACCGGGGTGTTGATAATGGTCCATGTACCCCAGACGCTGAGAAACAGCGCCCCCATCATGACCAGGAAACGGTTGGCGACCGACCGCCGGATAATCCATTCAATCATCATCGTCTCCTTAATGGCCAGAATGCGCGTCGTCAGCAGCTTCAGCGTGGCGCATGCGCTCCAGCGCGCCGGTAATATTGGCCTCCGAGTCAATCAGGAACAGACCGCTGACCACTACCGACTCCCCTTCTTCCAGTCCGCTACCAATGCCGGACTGCTGCTGAGATTCATGCAGAACGTGGATCCTTTTCGGCAAAAAATTCCCTTCCGCATCAACGGTAATGACGCGCTGTTCTTTGCCGGTATCAATAACGGCCTGGGAGGGGATCAGCAGCATTTCCTGACTTTGGGTATTCAGCTTCAGGTAGGCATTCATGCCCGGTTTAAGCAGCTCATCCCTGTTAGCGACCTGCAGGCGCACCTGCAGCGTGCGGGTGGTTTGATCCACGCTCGGCAGAAGACTCCATTTTTCAACCGGGAAGGATTTATCCGGATAAGCCGGTATCGAAACGGCAAACTGCGAGGTGTCTTTAAGCAGATAAGCAATGGACTCAGGCACTGCCGCGCCGATCCAAACCGGATCCATCCCCTGAATTTGCGCCACCACCTTATCTTTGGAAATATTCATGCCGGTACGCAGGTCAAAGGCGGTGATCACCCCGTCGATTGGCGCCCTGATGGTAAACCGGGTCTGGATAGTGCGGGTCGCACGCAGCCGCTGGATATCCTCATCCGGCATACCGGCCAGGCGCAGCCGCTCCAGGACCCCTTTTATCTGCGTGGGCGTACCGCCGGTGCCGGAGAGTAGCAGGAATTCGCTCTGCGCTTCGACCCAGTCCGGGATCGTGATATCAACCAGCGGCGTGCCTTTCTTCACCTTATCGCCGATTGTCAGCGGGTACACTTTCTCTACGAAGCCTTCCGCGCGCGCCTGCACAATGACAAACTGATAGTCGTTATAGCTGACGTTTGCCGGGATCGTCTGGGCATAATTCAGCGTTCCGCGCGTCACCTTTTGCGTTTTTAATCCCAGGTTCTGGACCTGCGTCGGGTCAATACGGATACCGGCACTGCGTTTATCGTCGTTTTCATCCGCATATTTCGCTACCAGATCCATATCCATAAACGGCGATTTACCGGGCTTATCGAATTTAACGTCTGGCTTCATCGGGTCATACCAGAAAAGCACCTTTCTTTCCGGGGCGCTATTTTCCGTTTTTTCAGATGAATGAATCGCCTGCCATGCCGTCACCGATATCAGCCCTCCCGCAATTAGGCTGCTGACTATCATGGCAGCATATTTTATTTTTAATGAGGCCATGCCGTGTCTCGCTATTTAATGCTCTTCAGTAAAGAGATATTGCCCTGCTGAACAAACGAAAAATCAACGTGACTGCCGACTTTTAAGGCCGTGATACTCTCGTCAGCCTGAATAAAGGTGAAACGCATGGTCATCGCGGGCCAGCCAATCGACGGGATGGCTTCATGAGAGATCGTGACTTTTTTATTTGTGAGATCAATGTCCTTCACGATACCGGTCCCGGTGATGAGCTGCTCTGAGGTCCCTTCGCTGGCAGAACTCATCCCCTCGTGCTGATGGACCTCGGCCTGGAGGCCAGCAGAAAACACAATGGAGAACGTACCGAATACAAGGGCCTTAAGTGAATTGCGCATGTTTATTTTCCTGTTTAATTAAATAAGGTTATTCGACCCAACCGCCGCCGAGCGCGGTGAAGAGATTAATTTCATTAACCTGACGGGCATAAATAAGGTCGAGAATGTTTTGCTGCGTAGAAAACAACGAACGTTCCGCGTCTAATACTTCGATATAGCTAACTGCACCGCTGGAATATAACCCTCTGGCGCGCTGCAGGGTGATGCGTAGCGAATCAAGATACCGATGCTGTGCGGCCAGCTGCTGGCTGAGGCTGTCCCGCAGCGCGAGCGCGTCGGCAACCTGTTTGAAGGCGGACTGAATTTTTTGTTCGTAATTCACAACCGACTGCTGCTGGCGAATTTCGGCCAGCTTCAGGTTGGCCTTATTTCTGCCCGCATTAAAAATGGGAATGTCGATTTTAGGAATAAAATTCCACATCCCGCTCCCTGACGTGAACAGGCTGGACAACTCCGTGCTGCTGGTTGAGAGCCCGCTGGTGAGTGATATGGACGGGAAAAAGGCAGCGCGCGCCGCACCGATATTCGCATCGGCCGCTTTAAGCTGATACTCGGCCTCCATAATATCCGGACGCTGGAGCAGTATTGCCGATGAAAGACGGGGCGGCAGCGTTACCGGCGCAACGTCGCTGGCATTCATGCCGCCGTCACCCGGCAGTGCGCGATACGTGCCGAGGACCAGCTGCAGGGCATTATTGGCCTGCGCCAGATCCCCCTCTCTTTTAGCAATATCTGCTCGCGTACTTTCGATCTGTCCCCGCGCCTGTTCCAGCGCCAGGACGTTCGTACTGCCCGTCACCAGCTGCTGCTCAACGAACGCATAAGACTGCTGGTAATTTGTCAGCGTATCCCGCGCAATGCGCAGCTGTTTATACGCCAGCTGCTGGTTGAAATAGCTCTGCGACACGTTAGAGACGAGCAGGATATGCACCGCGCGACGGGCCTCTTCGCTGGCGAAAAAATTTTGTCGGTCGGCATCGCTCATGTTCTTCAGCTTGCCGAAAAAGTCGAGGTCATAGCTAAGCGCAAAACCCGCGTCGTACTGCTGCGCGGTGGGTTTGTCACTTTTCAGCCCGCCGCTGTAGGTGATACCCGAGGAGGCATTTAGCTGAGGGTAACGATCCGCATCCGTCACGTTGAACTGTGCCCGGGCTTCTTCAACCTTCAGGGCGGCCATTTTTATATCGCGGTTGTTCTCCAGAGCTTCTGTTATCAGCCCGGCAACCTGAGGATCGACAAAAAAGTGTCGCCAGCCGGTGTCCTGATACCCCGCCACCGCGGGCGTCAGGCCGTTGCGCGAAAGTGAAAACTGCTGGGGCACCGGTGCCGCCGGGCGCTGGTATTCAGGGGCCAGCGAGACGCAACCTGCCAGAATAAATACCGTACTGATGCTAAGTCGTTTTAACGGGAACATAACGGTTCAAATGAAGTCCAGAGGAGTTTTAGGGCTACTCTACGGAACGCATCCTGTTTGACCGGTGACAGGATAATGACAATGTTGTCATTTATGGCGTAAGTCATTGTTAAAGGTCGCAGGCTCACTAGAATGTCATCAGCAGCCATTCTGGGGAGCACGATGAAAATACTGATCGTCGAAGACGAAATTAAAACCGGTGAGTACCTGAGTAAGGGGCTGACTGAGGCGGGGTTCGTTGTGGACCACGCGGATAATGGCCTGAACGGCTACCATCTCGCCATGACTGCGGAATATGACCTGCTGATTCTGGATATCATGCTGCCCGATGTGAACGGCTGGGACATTGTCCGCATGCTCCGCTCTGCCGGTAAAGGGATGCCCATCCTGCTACTGACGGCGCTCGGCACGATTGAGCACCGTGTTAAAGGGCTTGAGCTGGGCGCGGATGATTACCTGATTAAGCCTTTCGCCTTTGCTGAGCTGCTCGCCAGGGTAAGGACGCTGTTAAGACGCGGAAATACGGTGATTGCGCAAAGCCAGCTTCAGGTGGCTGACCTGACGGTTGACCTCGTGTCGAGAAAGGTAAGCCGGGCCGGAAGCCGTATCCTGTTAACCAGCAAAGAGTTCAGCCTGCTGGAGTTTTTCATGCGTCATCAGGGAGAGGTGCTTCCCCGCTCCCTGATTGCCTCCCAGGTGTGGGACATGAACTTTGACAGCGACACGAACGCAATTGACGTGGCCGTAAAGCGGCTTCGTGCGAAAATTGACAACGATTTTGAACCGAAGCTGATCCAGACGGTGCGCGGCGTGGGCTATATGCTGGAGGTGCCGGATGCACGTTAAGCTTCCCAGGCGCCCTTTTTCGCTTGCTCTGCGGCTGACCTTTTTTATCAGTCTCTCCACAATTCTGGCTTTTTTCGCCTTTACCTGGTTTATGCTGCATTCCGTTGAAAAACACTTTGCCGAGCAGGATATCAGCGATCTGCAGCAAATCAGCACCGCAATGCACCGCATACTGCAAGCTCCGGCCGATCCCGACCAAAAGAAAATCAGCAAGATCAAAGAGTCAATTGCCAGCTACCGCAACGTGGCCGTCCTTCTCCTGGATCCGCAGGGAAATATCTTGTTCAGCTCGGCGCAAGGGGCGGCACTGCGCCCTGCAATGAATACGGCGGACTTTAGCGAACACCGCCGCGCGCAGGATGTGTTTCTCTGGACGGTTGACGGCCCTGCTACAAACATGCACGCAGGGTCCGACATGAACATGGAAACCTACCGGATTATCGCCTCTTCCGGCACGGCGACGCTGCAGGGCAAAACCCAGGGCTACATCATGTTGATCGGGCTCTCGATTAATTTTCATCTTCACTACCTTGAGGCGCTGAAAAAGAATCTCCTGGCGATTGCCGCGGCGATCAGCCTGCTGATTATTCTTGTCATTCGCATCGCGGTGCGTCAGGGACATTTGCCTCTGCGTAACGTCAGCAACGCCATTAAAAATATCACCTCCGAAAATCTGGATGCACGACTGGAGCCGTCGCGCGTGCCCGTTGAGCTGGAACAGCTGGTCATCTCCTTCAACCATATGATCGAAAAGATTGAAGATGTCTTTACCCGTCAGGCGAATTTTTCGGCCGATATCGCGCATGAAATCAGAACCCCCATCACCAACCTGGTGACGCAAACGGAAATCGCGCTGAGCCAGAACCGCTCGCAGAAAGAGCTGGAAGATGTTCTTTACTCCAGTCTTGAAGAGTACAACCGGATGACCCGGATGGTCAGCGATATGCTTTTCCTGGCGCAGGCGGATAATAACCAGCTGATCCCTGACCGGGTGATGTTTGATTTGAGTGCGGAGGTCATGAAAGTCTTCGATTTCTTCGAAGCCTGGGCGGAAGAGCGGAATATCACGCTGAAATTCAACGGGATGCCCTGCCTGATAGAAGGCGATCCGCAGATGTTCAGAAGGGCCATCAATAATCTTTTATCCAACGCCCTGCGCTATACGCCAGCGGGCAAAACGGTGACGGTCTCCCTCAAAAAACGGGATAACGACGTTGAACTGGTGACAGAAAACCCCGGCACGCCGATCCCTCAGGAACATCTGTCGAAGCTGTTTGACCGTTTCTATCGCGTCGATCCGTCAAGGCAGCGTAAAGGCGAAGGCAGCGGGATCGGGCTTGCCATCGTGAAGTCCATCGTCACCGCGCACCACGGAAAAGTCCGCGTGGAATCGGATGCGGTGTCGACACGCTTTATCCTCACCGTGCCGGGAAAAGCGACCTGAGCGTCAGCGCACGGGCCGACACACGTCCAGTACCTTTTCCCTGAGCCATCGATGCCCCGGGTCCCGTTCCATGCGCGGATGCCACATCTGCGACACCGTAATGGTCCGGGTTTTAAACGGCAGTTCAAAGACGTGTACGCGCTCGTTCATCGGCTGATTGAGCAGGTACAGCGCCGGCACCATGGCAATCAGATCGGACGCCAGCGCCACGGAAAGTGCCGTCGGAAATCCGGGCACCACGCTGGCGATCTTGCGCTTCATCCCCCGTTCCGCCAGCGCGTCATCGACAAAACCGTGTAACGATCCGTCCGGTGAGGCCACCACGTGGCCCCACGCGACATAATCGGCAAGGCTGACGTCAGGCTGTAATGAGAGCGGATGCCCCTTGCGCACCGCGCCAACAAACCGATCCTGAAAGAGCCGTTGCAGCCGTATTTCAGGCCCCATATTGCTCTGCACGCCGATCTCCAGGTCGACCAGCCCCTCACGCAAATAGCGCGACGTTTTTTCAGGTTTCGGCGAGAAGCGAATGCATACCTCGGGCGCAACGCTCGCCACCGCCGCAATCAGCAGTGGCCCAAACGCCACCACAAAACCGTCGTTGGCTCTGATGGTGAACAGCCGCTCGAGATTTTCCACCTTCAGCGCGTCGGTGGAGGGCTGTAGCACCGCCCTCGCCTCATGCACGGCAGTTCTGGCGCGGTCCCGCGTGGCTTCGGCCCAGGGCGTCAGCACCATATGACGACCGGCCCGCACCAGAATAGGATCGCCGGTCACCTCCCGCAGCCTGCTCAGGGTGCGGCTCATGGCGGAGGTGCTGAGGTTCAAACGTCGCGCCGCGCCCGCCACGCTGGCTTCTGCGAGCAGAACGTCGAGTGCAACCAGAAGGTTAAAATCAGGATCGGACACGATGGCTCCTCAGATAAGGCGTTATATGCAACGTTTAAGTGCAGCTGATGCGTCTTCCGCACTGTATACCGCATGATTATAGTTTCGTCATTACTATTCTTATCCGGAGTAACGACGATGACGCTATTTTCAAACCAGCCCGGCGATGAAGGTTTGCCCGGGCACGAACGCGCCAGGGTGATGGCCGCCGTCATGAACACCACGCTGATGGGCGTCTTTGACGGCACCATGATCAACATCGCGCTGCCCTCCATGGCAAGGGCGATGCAGGTTCCCGCCAACGTCGCGGTCTGGTTCGCCAACGGTTATCTGCTGGCAGCGGCAATGACGTTAGCCCTCTTCGCGGCGCTGGCGGCGCGCGTGGGCTATCGCCCGGTCTTTCTGGCCGGGCTTGCCACCTTTACGCTCACCTCGCTCGGCTGCGCGCTGGCGACCACGCCAGAAATGCTGATCGGCATGCGTATTTTGCAAGGCATCGGCGGCGCGGCGACCCTGAGTATCGCCCCGGCCATCCTGCGATCCATTTTTCCGGGTCGACTGCTTGGCCGCATTCTGGGGCTGCACGCCCTGCTTATCGCCTCCAGCACGGCGATTGCCCCCGTGCTGGGCGGAACCCTACTGGACGCGCTGAGCTGGCAGTGGCTGTTCGCCATTAACATTCTTCCGGGCAGCATCGCCCTGCTGCTGGCGTGGCGGGCCTTGCCGCGGGAATCGGCCGTTAACCGCTCAACCTTTGACGCGCCGGGTGCCGTGCTCTCCGCCGTGCTGTTAGGCTCAGCGATCATGCTGGCTGACAGTCTTCAGAGCGTGACGCAACACATTAACCAGGCGGCCACAGGCTGGGGGCTGCTCACGCTGGTCAGCGCCCTCGCCTTTATCTGGCGAATTCGGCGCGCGCAAAGTCCCATCCTGCCGCCCGTCATGTTCAAAAACGGACGCTTCACCCTCGCTGCCCTGACCTCGCTGGCCTCGTTTGTGAGCCAGGGCATCACCTTTGTTGCGCTGCCGTTCCTGTTTCAGAGCGTATATGGCTACAGCCCGGTGGTCTCCGCGCTGCTGTTCACCCCGTGGCCGATTGGCATCGTGCTGATCGCGCCGCACGCCGGGCGCTGGGCCGATACGATTTCCGCGCCGCTGATCTCGACAATCGGGCTGATGATTTTTGTCGGTGGACTGGTCCTGCTGGCGACGTTGCCGGAAAGCCCTTCCGCATGGAATATCTGCCTGCGCAGTCTGGTGTGCGGGATTGGGTTTGGCTGCTTCCAGAGCCCCAATAACCGGGAAATGCTCTCTAACGTGGCGCGGGAATATGCCAGCTACGCCTCCGGCGTGTTGTCTATCGTCAGGACGTTTGGGCAGTGTCTCGGCGCCGCCGCGGTGGGCGTGCTGCTTGCGACGACCGGATCAGACCATGACCGGGCCGTGCATCTGGCGCTGTGGATAGCCGTCATCGCCTCGACGGGATCGGTGTTGTTTAGCGTGAGCAGGCTGCGCCCTGCGGTTCGGGCATCAGCATAAACTGTTGCAGCGCCTGTCGGCGCTGCTTGTTTTTAACGACTACGCTGTGGGACGTTCGTTCCACGCATCAGTGTACTGAATATTTCCGTCCAGAATTTTCCATGTGATTTTTGCATATCGCAAAGAGACATTTTCCATGTGACCGGTACCGGGACAATCTCTTGTGTCATGCATAATTGGAGTGATAGAAATGACTTTCACACCCTCCATAAGGATATTGAAGTATTCCACTTCCTGACCCGCATCATTGATGTGATAGAACTTTAATTCCGCACTTTGAAGCGTCTGACCTGTAGCCACCGCTTTATATAGATAGGGTGAGGATGAATCAATTGCTTTTGTTAAACTGAAAGCTGAGTGCTGCCTTGTACCTGTAAGTTTACCTGTTGCCTCATCTGTTGGAATGCTCAGGTTATGGATCAGGTCTCTTAGCTCTATACTTCCTTCACGGTCTGCAACATCAGAACCGCCACGGATCATTGCTCCGCCATCGTCTTTCAAAAAGAGGTGCACTGGTACAGCCATTTCTAAAACTCCTTATATTTATTACTCTCTTATTCCATTGGCTATAAGATTAATCACCGGCACGATCGCAATACCATCTGTATAGAACAGATCAGAATTAGTGAATGAATAAACCTTACCCGTGATTTTTACATTTACCGTGTTCCCATAAGCTGAAGCTGTAATATGGCTTGTATTGGCTTCAAGAAATGGCGATCGATCTTTAAGGGCCTTCATAATGTTCCCGCTGTTGTTTTTATCTAAATAGAAGCGGTAAACCTCCGACACCGTAGCTCCTCCATCATCATACTTTGTTATGTACAGTGTGACGGTATCAGATAGCTGCTGTTTGCTGACAAAGCTATCGTGAGGAGGTGCATTAAAATAGTATTGATATGTCAGAAACCCACAAACAACGAGCAATAGAATCGTTGTGAGTAAACAATGAAGCCGTTTAATAACCGTGTTTCTTTGCATATTCAATACCTTGCCTTATCCAAAACTGATCGTGAGGATCATCCCCATATGGCGGTTTTTGATACCAGTGACCCCATTTCTTTTTGGCGGTTTTAGCTCTTTCCTGCGCCCATCCTGCCCCCATCAATAACGTTTCTGATGGTATCCCGGCGGCATAGCCAGCCGAACCATAATTGAAGTTACCAAAATTCGCTAACTCAGGGTGTCCCTGCTTGTAATCCCATGGCCCCTTATTTCTTACTTTTTGATAAAACCAAAGATAGGTTGTAGGAATAGCCATATTTCTACTCATACCATGCGCTCTTGCAATCCTCATGTTTGCCAATACAAGCGCGATTCCTTCTTTTGGTAACAAAGGTATAACAGCCATATTAACCATTTACTTTAAGCGGGTATTGGGTCGCTTATCGTACACTTTTGCGATAATAAAAAAGACATCTGTTTCGAGACAAATGACGGAAAAATATCCGATTAAGGTATTAATCGCATTAAAAATCAAAGAAATGCACAATGTAGATACTGTTATGCGACGCAAGCATTTTCCTGGTGCAACGTGGCATCGAACGGGCGTCCTGATTTCAGGACGCCATACGCCACCTGCGCCAGCTTACGCATCATCGCTCCGATTATCAGCTTCGCTCCCTTGCCGTTCTTTTCCAGACGTGTCCTGAACGCTTTTCCCCACTCCGTTTTGTACAGCGCAACCATCGCGGGCATATACAGCGCCCTGCGAAGCGAGACATGGCCTGCCTTACTCATCCTGCTTGCCCTGGTTACGCTGCTTCCGGATTCATGCTGCCGCGGTGTCAGCCCTGCGAACGCCGCGAACTGCCGCGCCTGACCGAACCTGTCCTTCAGCCCCACATACGCCAGCAGTACGGCGGACGTCTTTTCACCGATACCCGGTATGCTGTCCAGCAGTTTTCGCCGGTGCTTCAGGTCCGGGTCGTCATCCGTCAGGTCCTTTATCTGTTTCTCCAGCCGCTTCAACTCCGCTTCCAGCCACAGGAGGTGCGCGTCGATGCTCGGCATCTGCACTTCCCGCGCCGTCTCCCGGCGGTTCAACTCCTGCGTGTGCATGTCCGTCAGGGACTGATGACGCAGTACCAGCGCCCGCAACGCGCGCTCCAGCGGATGGGGAGCCTCCCAGGCTGCCGGACGTTTCTGCCGGCAGAACTCTGCCAGCATACGGGCATCGACGGCATCGGTTTTACTGCGCAGGCCTTCGCTCTGCGCAAAGGCTTTACCCAGAGCAGGGTTGATGATGGATACGGTGAAACCGGCATCACTGAGGGACGCCGCGGCGTCTTCCATATAGGTGCTGGTCGCCTCCATGCAGATATGTGCCGGAGCCACATTATGGCTGCGGAGCCAGCTGAGCAGCTCCTCGTGGCCTTTAGGGGTGTTGGCAAACTTTTTGCTGCGGTGACGGCCATCAGGTCGCAACACATCGATATCCAGCTTAGCTTTGGAGACATCGATACCAATAAAGTGAAGTTCCTGTTCCATAGTGAAACCAACCTTGTGAATGCGGATTACCGGAAAAACCGGTCCATGATACTGTCCGGTTTGTCACTTGTGGAGAAGGGGCAGTCCACTGCAGGGATCTACAATACGGGCTCGTGGCCTGAGGCCGGGTACGGCATGTGGACTGCCTGACAGAAAGAACTGGCCGGTTCTTTCTGTACGGGGGATAATACAAGGCCGGGTAAGCGCAGCGCCACCCGGCAAAAAAGGCGACTCGTTCGTTTACTCCAGCGCCAGCAGCGCAAAGCTCGCCAGCCAGTGCCCGCCGCTGTAATGGCTGCCAACCACATGCTCGACGCTCGCCGTCAGGTGTTTCGCCACCGCCTCGCGCAGCGCCTGCTGCGCCGGATGGTCTGCGGGAAGCGCGCGGGCAATATGCTTCATGCACCAGGCGCGGCTGAGGTTTAACCCGTCGAGATGGGCGATTTTCGGGTCGGTACGGTCGCTCACTTCCGCCGGGTTCATCAGCGCCGCAACGGAACCTACCTCCGGGAGAAACGCGTCAAACCAGGCCGGGAAGCCCTCCAACACCTTGCTCATCAGCAGCGCTTCCGTCAGCGCCCCGGAAATGTACTCATCACCGCCGGGTTCGTAATGCGCCGGATAGCGCGTGTCGGTGAGATAAAACCGCTCAGCCGCCGTCACAATCGCCTGCTCAAGCGCACTATCTTCTACGGCTCGGGCGTAGTCCAGCCCCAGCGCGAGGGCAAACGCCGTGTTGTAGTGCGTCCCGACGCGGATCGGATAGGTAAGCTTGCCGAGGTAATCCACCAGCCGGTTACGAATGTCCCTGGTTAACGGCTCAAGCGTCTGGTACCAGACTGCGGCCTGCAGCAGCGACGACTGCTTCAGCTCCTGGGCCAGCGCCAGCAGCCAGCCGTAGCCATACGGGCGCTCAAACGAGGCGCGGAACGGCGCGGTGAAATAGGCCAGCTCTTTCGCCACGTTCTCTTCGGTCAGGTGCTCGTCAAAAAGCGCGACGATCGCCTCGCGACACGGTAGTTCGGGATAAAGGCGCACGCAGCGCAGCAGCAGCCAGTAGCCGTGCACCGCCGAGTGCCAGTCGAAACAGCCGTAGAAAATCGGGTGCAGTTCGCGAGGCGGCAGCACGTCGCCATCATCATTCAGCAGATGCATGATGTGGTTCGGGTATTCCTGGCGCAAATAGGTCAAAGGCATGCGGGCAAACGCGTCAGCCTGATGTTGCGTTAATTCCATAACAGCTCCTTAGCGAAACACGAGGAAATACATGAGGAACACGTTCACCACCAGCAGGGTTAACGCGGTCGGGATCTGGATCTTGATCACCTGATATTTGTCCTTCAGCTCCAGCAGCGCGGCGGGAACGATATTGAAGTTTGCGGCCATCGGCGTCATCAGCGTGCCGCAATAGCCCGCGTACATGCCAATCGCCAGCAGCGGTGCCGGGTTCCCGTGATGCACGTTGATCAGAAACGGCAAGGCGATACCGGCGCTCAACACCGGGAAGGCCGCAAAGGCATTCCCCATGATCATGGTAAACAGCGCCATCCCCACGCAGTAAATCACCACCAGCATGAAGCGGTTATCCGGGTTAACGAACAGGCTCACCACCTTCTGCACTGAATCACCGGTATTGGCCGCCACGAACACGCCGCCGAGCATGGCCAGCATCTGCGGCAGGATCACCGCCCAGCCGATGGTATCGACAAGACGACGAGACTGACGAATGGCATGCAGCGGGGTACCTTTGGTCAGCCACCAGCCGGTGAAGATCGCCGCGACGCAGGCCACGCACAGCGCCGCCAGGGTGAGTTGCTTCTGGTCGAGAAGATAAACACCGCCAACCGAAACCCCTTTCAGGAACAGGGTGCCGATCACCGTCACCACCGGGATCATCAGCGCGGGCAGGAACAGCCAGTTTTTAAGGCGGTTTGACGACGCGACGCGCTCCTCCTCGGTGGACATTTTATAGTGCCCTTTCCCGACTAGGCCAAAGCCCGCCAGCAGCGCGATAGCGATAACGCCCCCGCCAATGATCCGGTACGCCAGCGATTTCCCCAGCTCCTGCACCATCAGGTCGCCGAACAGGAAGATCCCGCCAAACAAGAACCAGAACAGCGCCGTGGTAAAACGCTTCGGATTGGCGCGATCCCGCAGGGTCATCACAACCAGCAGCATCACGACGAAGCCGATCAGGTAGTACACGCGGTTAATGGTGATGAGCGTCATCATTGCGCGGCCTCCTGCGTACCCTGCTCTGCACGCCAGGCCATCACGTCGCGACGGATACTTGCATCCAGGCGCAGCAGGCGCGTCATATGAATAATTAATGCCGCAATGGCGGTTGGGATGGCCCACAGGCCGATATGCAGCGGTTCGATGCCCGGAATACCGTTCTCCTTCAGGAACGCGTCGATCAGCAGCACCGCCCCAAAGGCAATAAAAATATCTTCACCAAAGAAGACCGCGATGTTGTCGCACGCGGCGGCATGGGCTTTGATTTTGTCGCGGATGTGCTGCGGCAGCTCGCCGTATTCGTTCAGCGCCGCCCCTTCGGCCATCGGCGCCAGCAGCGGGCGCACCGTCTGGGCATGACCGCCCAGCGACATCAGCCCCAGCGCGGCGGTGCCCTCACGGGCGACAAAATAGAGCATCAGAATACGCGCCGAGGTGGCACTGGCGATCTTCGCCACCCAGGCCTGGGCGCGCTCCTTAAGCCCGTAATATTCCAGCAGGCCAATCACGGGCAGGATCAGAATGAAGGTCGCCAGCGAGCGGCTATTCACGAACTTCTCGCCGAAAGTCTCCAGCAGCATCCCGAAGTCCATGCCGACCAGCAGACCCGTCGCCAGCCCCGCCACCACGACCACCAGCAGCGGGTTGAAGCGCAGTGCAAAACCAATAACCACGATCGGTATCCCGATCAGCGGCAACAGCGTAGTACCGTCCATAACGTTTACCCTATCCAAAGTGAGCGTTGCGCGCCGACGGCTATTTTTTTAATTTGCGGCGAGCGATGTTGTGTTTTTCGTCAGGTTTCGGAAAACCTGCGCTAAAAAGCTATATCTGAACCTCAAAAACATGTAAACAAATTATCAATAAAATGTTCTTATTTTATCGATGAGTTTACATTTCTGGCTAAGGAACGTTATGACCTCGAAAAAGAGTGCTTCACCCGATCGCGACGATATCAACGACGGCCGGATCGTCTCTTCCCGCCATCTGGTGTCCGAGCGCTGCGCGGAGCTGTCAGAGCTGGAGTACGCGCTGATCATGACCAGCAACGCGTTCAACAAGTGGATGGTGCGCTGCATGGCCGCAGCCGGCGAACCGGATATGGGCGCCTTTGACGTCTCGCTGCTGCATCACGTGAACCACCGCGACCGCAAGAAAAAGCTGGCCGATATCTGTTTCGTTCTCAACGTGGAAGATACCCACGTGGTGACCTACGCCCTGAAAAAGCTGGTCAAAGCGGGCTACGTGACGAGTGAGAAAGCGGGCAAAGAGCTCTTTTTCTCCACCACCGAGGAAGGGAAAGCGTTGTGCATGAAGTACCGGGACGTGCGGGAGGCGTGTCTGATCGCTATCCACGCGGAGAGCGGCATTGCCGGGAAGTCGATTGGCGAAACTGCGCAGCTGCTACGCACGATCTCCTCCCTGTATGATACCGCCGCCCGCGCGGCGGCATCACTCTAGGGCTAAGGACGTCTGAAGAGGGTAATACTGCGTCCGGCCAGTTCGTACTCTACGGTGTCGGTGAACGCTGTCCCGGCGGCAGCGTCCTCTGCCGTAGACAGCTCCAGCACCCATCCCCCTTCGCCAAACTGCGGGATCTGGAACGGCACGGTGCCTTCAAACGGATTAAACAGCATCAGCACGTCGTGCCAGATGCCGTCCTCCTGCCTGAGATCCGGCCTGCTGATGGAGACCCCGAGCGTCGAGCCCTCATCCCACTGCTCGTCCTGCTGCGGACCGCCTCCGGCATTAAACCAGCGGATCTCGAGCCCGTCGCGCCAGCTTTCACGGCGCAGCAGCGGCTGCGATGCGCGCAGGGCAATAAGCCGTCGGGTAAACTCGCGCAGCGCGGCGTCGTTTTCGGATAGCCCCTTCCAGTCGATCCACGAAATCTCACTGTCCTGGCAGTAGCCGTTGTTGTTGCCCTTCTGCGTGCGGCCAAACTCGTCCCCCGCCAGCAGCATCGGCGTGCCGTGTGAAAACAGCAGCGTGGTCAGGAAATTACGCTTCTGCCGTTCGCGGGTAGCAATAATATCCGGGTTCTCCGTAGGCCCTTCCTCGCCATAGTTGTACGAGCGATTATCGTTATGCCCGTCGTTATTGTCCTCGCCGTTGTCGGCGTTATGCTTTTCGTTGTACGACACCAGGTCATTCAGCGTAAAGCCGTCGTGAGCGGTGATGAAGTTGACGCTGGCCCACGGACGACGTCCGCGCAGGTCGTAAAGATCCCCGGATCCCAGCAGGCGTGCGGCAAAATCACTGGAGACGTTATCGCCCTTCCAGTACTCGCGTACGGTATCGCGGTATTTGTCGTTCCACTCCCCCCAGCCCGGCGGGAAACCGCCAACCTGATACCCGCCGGGACCGATATCCCAGGGTTCACCAATCAGCTTCAGTCTCGATAACACCGGATCCTGCGATATGGCGTCGAAGAAACCGCCGCGCGGGTCAAACCCTTCCGGCTCGCGGCCCAGGATCGTCCCCAGATCGAAACGAAAACCGTCGATGTGCATCGACTCCGCCCAGTAGCGCAGCGAATCCATCACCATCTGCAGCACGCGCGGGTGCGAGGTGTTGACCGTATTTCCCGTCCCGGTGTCGTTGATGTAGTACCGGTGCTGGTCCGGCAGGGTGCGGTAATAGCTGTAGTTATCAATCCCCTTGAACGAGAGCGTGGGGCCAAGCTCATTTCCTTCCGCCGTGTGGTTGTACACCACGTCCAGAATCACCTCGATGCCCGCGTCATGATACGCGCGCACCATGTCGCGAAAGCCCTGGATCCCCGCCGGGCCGTAATAGCGCGACGCCGGAGCAAAAAAGCCGAGGGTGTTATAGCCCCAGAAGTTCTTCAGGCCACGATCGAGCAGATGCTGGTCGTCCGGGAACCAGTGAACCGGCAGCAGCTCCACCGAGGTGATGCCAAGACTCTTGATGTAGTCGACCGAGGCTTTATGCCCCATGCCTTCAAACGTGCCGCGCAGCTCGGGTGGTATGGCCGGGTTCATCTGGGTAAAGCCCTTCACGTGGCTCTCATAGACGACGGTATGCGGCCAGGGCACGTTTGGCCGGCTGTTGTCCTGCCAGTCAAAGGCGTCCGGATCGATGACCTTGCATTTTGGCGTAAACGGCGCGCTGTCGCGCGTATCAAAACTGAGGTCCAGTTCGTCATGTCCCAGCACATAGCCGAAATGCGCGTCGTTCCAGTCGATATCGCCCACCAGTTCGCGGGCGTAGGGATCGATAAGCAGCTTGTGCGGGTTGAAGCGGTGACCGTTTTCCGGATCGTAGGGCCCATAGACGCGATAGCCGTACAGCGCGCCGGGCTTCAGGTCCGGCACATAGCCGTGCCAGACCTCATGGGTATATTCCGGCAGCTCCAGCCGGGCGATTTCGTTTTTCCCGGACGGGTCAAAAAGACAGAGCTCTACCCGCTCGGCGTGAGCGGAGAACAGCGCGAAGTTAACCCCTTTCCCGTCATAATTAGCACCCAACTGCAGGCCATGACCGGCCCGAATTTCAAACGTAGTATCCTTTGCCATTTTCGTTCTCCACGATTATTCGCAGGTAAGCAGAACCAGTACACATCCCTTTTCTGACGTTAAATCCAGCGTCTCTTGCAGAATGCGGCTTTCACCGCTGAACAGGTCCCGATAGCGCTTCCCGACCAGTTCGTCGGGTATCGCTACCGTGGTATTGATCCACAGCTCTTCGTTGCCGTTGACACCAAAAACCAGGCGCGGCACGGCAACAATCAGCGCCTCGTCGTCCTTAACGCGCGCATAGACAATCAGGTTCTCCTCGCGCTCGCCGGAGACCTTAAGCGGCAGCCAGTCGCCGTAGCGGAAAAGCGCATCGTAGTGCGGCCGAAGCCGCAGCAGCGTGGCGGTGACGAACTGCTTAACGCGCCCGTCTCGCCAGCATGCCGGGTCGTCAAACACCGTGGCATCCGCCGCGCTGAGGTTATGCTCCAGGGCCGGAAAGTCCGGCTCCCGGCGGTTATCCGGGTCGACCAGGCTAAAGTTAAGCGCCTCGCTGCCCTGATAGATGTCCGGCACGCCGGGGGCCGTCAGCTTGATAGCCGTCTGGCTGAGGCTGTTCATCAGCCCGGCCCGGATAAAGGGCCGCATCGCCTCGCTGAAATCATGCAGGAACAGGGTGTTGTCCGGGGAAAGCAGGTGCCGCGTGTAGCTCAGCACCACGCTCTCATAGCTCTCGTTGCTGTCGATCCAGTCGGTGCGCTGTTTCGCCTCGCGCAGCGCTTTCTCAAGAAAGCCAAGGAAACGTTCTTCGAGTGATTTCAGCCCGTCGGCGTCGTCTGGTGACAACGTGGCGGGCCAGACGCCCGCCAGCGCCTGATAGATCATCCAGGTATCAGCGGCGTTCGGCGCGGTACCGTCATTGAGAAAACGCACCTGGGTCTGGTTCATCTGCCGCCAGCGGGCCAGGTTATTGCCCCATTGTTCCGGCGCTTCCGTCAGGGTGTAAAGACGTGCCCGGGCATCTTCCCCGCGCTTGGTGTCGTGCGTGGAGGTGCCCAGCAGCGCGTCGGGCTGACGGGCCAGACGAATGCGCATCTCCTGGTGGAAGCGGGATAAGGAAAACGCGCGCGGGGTCGGGTCGGCACCGACTTCATTGAGCGCCAGCTCGAGGTTGTGGCGAAAGAACAGCGTGTCTTCAACGGATTTCGCCATCAGCGGCCCGGTGAGCTGCTGGAAGCGGGTTCTGAAAAGCGCGGCGGACTCGCGGCAATCTTCCGGCAGGTCGCCGGTAAGAATGCGCACAATCAGGCTCAGCGCCGCTTCAGACGTCTCCACGCTGGCGACCACGCGGTTGAGCAGCGCCACGTCCGGCGAGGTTAATCCCGCCCGGGTGCCGTAGGTGCGGTAGACCGGAAAGGCGATAAGCAGCTCGCGCAGCGCGTGGCGGATCTCCTCGCGCGGCAGCGCAACCTCATTGCGGCGGGCCAGATCGTCAGCAAGGTTAAGCAACGTGGTAAATTCACCCTCAAAATTACGATCGGTCATCAGGCCCTTGGCATCGCGCAGTTCAGCGTGCCGATCGACCGTGATTCCCAGCGTCTCCTCGTGGATGGTCTCCAGGCGCGACAGGTTATCGTCGTCGACCAGCACTTCCGCCAGCGAGGCGATAAACTCGTAGCCGGTGGTGCCGGAGATCGGCCAGTCCGCGGGGAGCTGTTCCCCTTTGGCGAGGATCTTTTCGACCGTAATGTAGCAGTCGGGCCCGGTGGCCTGCCGCAGGCGCTGCAGATAGCCCAGCGGATCCGCCAGGCCGTCGACATGGTCAATGCGCAGGCCGTCCACCACGCCCGCGTGGACCAGTTCAAGGATCAGCCGGTGCGTATCGTCGAATACCGGCTCGTCTTCAACCCGAACGCCGACCAGCCCGGTAATCTCAAAGAAGCGCCGCCACGAGAGCTGCTTCGGCGCTTCCCGCCAGAACATCAGCCGCCAGCTTTGGGCGTCATGCAGTTCCGCGATGCTCTTATCCTCGCTGTACGTACCCGGGTTGAGCGGATACTCGGCGTCATAGTAAACCAGCGCGGCCTTTTTCGTGACAGGGTCACGTTTTAAGGTGATGGCTCCCTGCTCCAGCTCCGCCTCAAAGGTGTCGCCGAGAAACGGCAGCGTGAGCGGGCGCGACGCGTCGATATCGAAGTAGCGGAAATAGCGGCTCTGCTGGCCGTATTCAATCACGTCCCGCCACCAGGGATTTTCCAGCGAGGTCGACATATGGTTCGGGACAATGTCCAGAATCAGCCCCATGCCGGCCTGCTTAAGCGCTGCGACCATGCGGTCGAAGCCGTCTCGTCCGCCGATTGCGGGGTCAATTTCATTCGGGTTGGTCACGTCATAGCCGTGGGTGGAACCCGCGGTGGCGGTAAACACGGGCGACGCGTAGAGGTGGCTGATACCGAGATCTTTCAGATACGGCACCAGCGCCGCAACGCGGTCAAAGGTCATACCATTACGGAACTGAATACGGTACGTGGCGGAAGGGATCATAACGATGCTTCTCCATCAGCAAAGCGAACGACAATAGCGTTCGGCGGTAAAACGTCAGTGACTTCCGGCCAGGCAAAGCGCGTCTCACCCGCGAGATCGGGCAGCGCGACGGGCTTATTACCAATATTGAGCGCCACAGAGAGCGTCCCCGACGGGAAGCGCCAGCTCACCGCCACCATGCCGGGCGCGGTCTTGATCACCTTGCCCTGAACGGTGCCGCCATGACGCAGAAGCGGAACAATATGACGATGGCGCAGCGTCAGCAGATGGCGCGTGAAGCGCAGCCACGTTTTACCTTCGTCGGTGGCAATCTTATTCCAGTCGAGCTTTGAGCGAACAAAGGTGTTCACGTCATTCGGGTCCGGGACGGTTTCATCGTGTCCCGCATGGCCGGTAAACTCTTTTGCGCGCCCTTCCCGCACCGCCTTTGCCAGATCGCCGTGAAAATCGGTGAAGAACAGGAACGGATGCGTTTCCCCGAACTCCTCGCCCATAAACAGCAGCGGGATGTGGGGGGAAAGCAGCAGCGCGGCTAGCAGCACCCGCGTCTTGTCGGCACCGGCCAGGGTGATAAGCCGCTCGCCCTGGGCGCGATTCCCGGTCTGATCGTGGTTCTGAATAAAATCGACGAAGAACTGCGGCGGCTGCGTCTGGCACTCCACCCCGCGGGATTCACCGGTTTGCAGCGAAATTTCGCCCTGGTAGACAAACCCTTCTGCCAGCGCCCGGGCAAACTTTTTCTCCGGCTCAAAGGCAAAATCCTGGTAGTACGCGTGAGTCTCGCCGGTAGCAAACACGTGGGCGGCATTGTGGAAGTCATCATTCCACTCGGCGGTGAACAGCGGCGTGTTGCCCTGCTCATCGTGCGGATGCAGGAAAATCACGTTGCGGCTGTCTTCCGTGGTCAGGTGAACGTGACGGTGCGGAATGGCCTCGCGAATTTTTGCGGCAATCTCCTCGAGAATATGCGTATCCGAGCCGTCTTTAATCTGGTCGATGGCATCAAAGCGCAGACCGTCCAGACGGTACTCCGTCAGCCAGTAGAGCGGCGCGTCGGTCATGTACTGTCTCACCGGCTCGCGCTCGTAGGCGATGCCGTTGCCCCACGGCGTCATTCGATCCGCATCGAAAAACGCGGGCGACAGCAGCGGCAGATAGTTCCCCTCCGGGCCGAAGTGATTAAGTACGATATCCAGCACCACAGAAAGACCCAGCCCGTGAGCCGCGTCGATAAACGCGTGGAAATCCTCCGGCGTGCCGTATGCGGCGTGCGGGGCATACAGCAGCACGCCGTCGTAGCCCCAGCCGCGGGTTCCGCCAAACTGGGAGACGGGCATCACTTCAAGCTGGGTAATACCGAGCTCTGCCAGATACGGCAGCTTATCGATGGCCGCCCGGAAGGTGCCCTCCGGGGTAAAGGTGCCAACGTGCAGTTCGTAAATAACCGTCTCTTCCCACGGACGCCCGCTCCAGTCCCGGTTGACCGGCTGATAGCGCCGGGGATCGATCACCACGGAGGGGCCGTTAACGTCCCCCTTCTGCGCGCGCGAGGCGGGATCGGGCACCGTCATGCCGTCCTGAAGAACAAACTGATACTCTGCGCCGTGCGTGACGCCGGGTACGTCTGCCTGAAACCAGCCGTCGCCAGCTGCCGCCATCGGCACGTCGGCGGCGGCCAGACGTAGCGTAAGTTCTTTCTGTCCTTCTGCCCAGACGCGAAAACGTACCACGTCATCGGAAATAAACTCAGCACCCCACTGCTTTTGAAATGTCCTGAATTCCATTCATTGTCCTCGAATGACCCACGTTTTATGCGGAACGAAGTACAAGCTTAGTTCAGGATTAAAAGTGTGTTAGGCCAGCGGATTTAACCGCTTCGTCTATTCTTTATGAGATAACTCACTACCGGGAAAATTATGCAGATTCGAAAAGGATTAAATACTGACCTCGTACGTCTTGAATGCTGTGACTTTTCTTTCACCATTAGCCACATTGCGCGAGAGCCCTTTATCCACTGCGATTTGCATATCGAAGCCGTCGCCGAGCCCTGGATTAAAACCTACGAACTCGACATCCAAACCCTTGAAAACCACTGCGTTAATCCGGACGCCATATTTCTTATCGCCGAAACGGATGACGGTGAAATAGCGGGTTTTATTACCGCGTCAATCGGCTGGAATAAGTTTATCTCGGTGGATTACATCGCCGTGGAGCGCACGAAACGCAGAACCGGCGCCGCGCAAAAACTGATGGCCGCCGCGCACGTCTGGGCCCGCAGCGTAAACGCACCGGGATTACGGCTTGAAACACAAAATGTGAACGTCTCTGCCTGTCTGTTTTACCGCAACTACGGGTTTACCCTCGGCGGATACGATCGTTTTCTCTACAACGCCTTACCGGAAAAAGACGAGGTCGCCCTGTTCTGGTATTACATGCTGGTCTAACGGCGCGGCCTTCATATTTCTGTCATTGAACTTCACTACGCTTTGCGGATTTTAAACAAGGCGTTGAGGAAAGAAGCGTGAATTTTATGGCGAAGGCATTACTGCTGGCATTACCTGTTTTGAGTGCAACGGCAGCGGCGACGGCCGCCGGGCGCGACCTGTGTGAACCCAAAGCGTACGAAATGGCGCTGCGCTATCAGCAGAAATCGGCAGAGATCATGGCTCTTCAGCTGCAAACCTATCGGTTTGCCACCGAACGTTTCAATGAAAAGTTAAAAGGTCTGAAAACGCCTGAAAATTACGCCGTGGTCATGGACCTGGATGAAACGGTGCTGGATAACACCCCTCTGCTGGTGCGTGACACCGAGCAGTGTCACGACTTTACAAAATGGGACACCTGGAGCGACTGGGAAAAACAGGGAAAACCCGGCTTAATTCCGGGCGCGAAGGCGTTTCTTGACCATGTGAATCAAAGCAAGGTCCGTATCTATTATGTTTCGGACCGCATGCAGGAAAATAAAGCCGATACGCTCAGGACGTTAACAGCCCTGGGACTTCCGCAGGTGTCCGATGAAAGCGTGCTTCTGGACACGGTCAGCAAGGAAGAGCGTCGCCAGAGCATCCTCAAAAAGCAGCAGATCGTGATGCTGTTCGGCGACAGCCTGCCGGATTTCGCCGTGCAGTTTAAAAACAAAAAGCCGAGCGAACAGCAGCGTGAACTGGTTGAAGCCAGCGCGGAACACTTCGGAAACGACTGGATTGTGCTGCCAAATGCTGCTTATGGCGCCTGGTCCAAAGCCACCTTGGATAGCTGGAACGCACCGCTGAAAAAATAAGGTCTTACGGGCCGGAAAAGGCATTGCCCGTCTTGCCGGCCCTTCGGTTGACTATCCATCCCGTTTATAGGTCCTATCATTTCTGGGCAGGTTCTTATAATTTTACGAAGAAGTAAGATGAGCGCTTTCAAAGGAGACTCGTATGCTTACCGTGAAAAAACTTGCTCTGTCCACGCTGATTTCAAGTTCACTGCTGTTCTATCCTGCGCTCCAGGCCTCGGCGGAGACGCCTCAGCACGTTGTTAAACAACCGGCGGGCGGATACAGCGTTCAGGTCGGCGATGTTCTGGTCACCTCGTTTACGGACGGGACCGTCGCGCAGGATCTGCACAAGCTGCTGCGCCGAACAACACCGCAAAAAATTGATGCGCTGCTCGCGAAAAATTTCCAGACCAACCCCGCCGAGGTGTCCATCAACGCGTTCCTGATTGCGATGCCCGGACATAAAATTCTGGTGGATACGGGTTCAGGCCAGCTCTTTGGCCCCGGCAACGGCGGACGTCTGATTGAGAGCCTCGCCACGCAGGGGGTTAAACCCGAGGATATTACTGAAGTCCTGCTGACCCACGCCCACTCCGATCATGCGGGCGGCCTGGTGAAGGATGGAAAAGTGGTGTTCAGCAACGCCCGCGTTTTCGTTGGCAAACCGGACGTCGACTTTTTCTTTAACGACGAAAATCAGAAGAAAACCGGCTACGGCAAGAACTACTTTGACGTCGCGCAGAAGACCTTAAAACCCTATCTTGACGCCGGTAAAGTAGTACCGTTTAGCGGCACATCGGAGATTCTCCCGGGGCTGACCGGCACGGTTCATCCCGGCCATACGCCCGGCTCAGCCTTCTACACGCTGACAAGCAAAGGCGAGAAGATCACCTTTGTCGGCGACATCATTCATGCCGCGGCGGTCCAGTTCCCGCAGCCTGACGTGACCATTACCTACGATGAAGATCAGAACAAAGCGGCAAGCGTGCGCGAACACGCGTTTGCCGACTTTGTGAAAAATAAAGATCTTGTCGCCGCGCCCCATCTGCCGTTCCCGGGTATCGGGTATGTCACCAAAGGCGAAAACGGCGGCTATGCCTGGGTCCCTGTCACCTATACCAACCGGGACGCCGGCAGCGCGAAATAAAATGACGCCCGTCTCTGACATGGACATCGACCTGATCCTGACCCTGGACGCCCTGCTTCAGGACAGGAATATCACCCATGCGGCCGCGCGGCTGGGCATCAGCCAGCCCGCGCTGTCCGCCCGTCTCGCGCGTCTGCGAACGCTGTTTGGCGAACCGCTGTTTATTCCTTCCCCACATGGACGTGGGGTGCTGCCCACGCCGCGAGCGGAAGCGCTTAAGCCGCAGGTAGAGAGCGTGCTGCGCGGCATCAGCGCGATGTTTGCCCCCACCAGCAGCCGGACCTTTGTTATCGCCCTGCATGAAAACCCGGCGCTGATGCTGGGCAGCGGGCTGCTTAACCGGACAGGCACCGATGCTCCCGGTATCCGTCTGCGCTTCGCCCTGCCACAGATGGCCGAACTGCCGCAGCAGCTGGAAAACGGTGATGTGGATATCTACATCGGCGTAAGCGCGGGCGCCCATGACGGCTGGGTGAGGCGCAAACTGCTCGACGACGCGTTTGCCACCGCCCAGCGCAAAGGCCATCCGCGCGGGACCGGAGCGTTAGACCTGGAGAGCTACTGCGCCCTTTCTCATCTGGTGGTGTCATCGGCGGGGGATCCGTTTACTGGCTTTGTCGATCAAACCCTGGCCGGGCTGGGCTATCAGCGGCACGTCGCGATGTCCACGCAGAGCTACGCCGTGGCACCTGCGCTTGTTGCCGGAACCGATCTGGTGTGCACTCTGCCGGAACGGATGCTGAAGCAGTTTGCCAGCACGCTGGATCTCTTTGCGCCGCCGCTGCCGCTCCAGCCGATTACCATCAACATGTACTGGCACCCGAAAAACAGCCAGGATCCGGCGAACGTCTGGCTGCGCGAGCAGCTGCTGCAGGCCGCCGGACGTCAGGTGTGATCGAGGGTAATCAGGAATTTTTTAAGCACTTCTGAGCGAATAATCCGGTGACAAACCAGCGTCAGCTCGCTTTCCCGGAGCCGGTCGAGGATGTCCACGTAAACCACATTCTCGACGCTCACCGCCTTTGCCGACGCGGGCAGCAGCGCCAGCCCAAACCCCGCCGAGACCAGGCTTATCACCGTGGGCACATCCGTCGCGTTTTGCACCACGTCCGGCTGAAAGCCCGCCCCGCTGCAGGCGTCATAAAAATACTGTTCCAGCCCCATTCCCTCCGGGTCGCGCAGGGAGATCCATTTTTCGTCTTTCACTGACGAAAGCGTCAGCGCGGAAGATCCCGCAAGCGAATGCTGACGATACAGCGCCAGCACCGTTTTCTCTGAGGTGAACGGGCGGCTTTGCAGATCGTCAGGCAGCGACGGCAGCGGTGCGCGAATAATGGCAACATCCAGCTGGTTACTCTGCACGGCGGCGTAGAGCGTCTGCACATTTCCCGTCATCAGCGACATGGTGATGGCCGGCCAGCGCGTATGCATCTGTCGCAGCGCGGCGGGCAGCCTGCCGTCGAACATCGCGCTCGACACGCACCCGAGGTTTAACACCCCCTGCTCGCCCCTTGCCGTTTGCCTGGCGTCCAGCACCGCCTGCTCGGTCAGGGAGATGGCGAGCCTGGCTTTCGCCAGAAACGCGTCGCCCGCGGGCGTCAGGGTTAAGCGGCGGTTCGCCCGGCTAAAGAGCGTGACGCCCAGACGTTCTTCCAGCGCCTTTATCTGCTGGCTCAGCGCGGGCTGCGCCATGTTAAGGCGCTCAGCGGCCCGGTGCATGTGAAGCTCTTCGGCCACGACGATGAAGTTGCGCATCTGACGAAACTGCACGGAACGCCTCCTTTTGATATGAATTTACTTATCAATTTAGCAGTAATGATGCAATTGATGCTATTGGTCATTGCCATAAGAATGGAGGTATTCAACCGAGGGAGGAAAATATGGAAAACCCAATTAACGATCTCCGCAGCGCCATCGCCTTGCTGCAGCGCCACGAAGGGCAGTATCTTGAAACCGATTATCCGGTCGATCCCAACGCGGAGCTGGCGGGCGTCTACCGCCATATCGGTGCGGGCGGCACGGTAAAACGTCCTACCCGCACGGGCCCGGCCATGATGTTTAACAGCGTGAAGGGCTATCCAGGCTCCCGCATCCTGGTGGGCATGCACGCCAGCCGCGAGCGCGCGGCGCTGCTTCTGGGCTGCGAGCCCTCTGAGCTGGCAAAACACGTCGGCCAGGCGGTGAAAAAGCCGGTTGCGCCGGTTGTCGTTCCGGCCTCGCAGGCGCCCTGCCAGGAACAGGTTTTCTACGCAGACGACCCTGACTTCGACCTGCGCAAGCTGCTTCCGGCACCGACCAATACGCCAATTGATGCGGGCCCGTTCTTCTGTCTGGGGCTGGTGCTGGCAAGCGATCCGGAAGACAGCTCGCTGACCGATGTCACCATTCACCGCCTCTGCGTCCAGGAGCGCGACGAGCTTTCCATGTTCCTTGCCGCCGGTCGGCATATCGAAGTCTTCCGCAAAAAGGCGGAAGAGGCCGGAAAACCGCTGCCGGTGACGATCAACATGGGTCTCGACCCGGCCATCTATATCGGTGCGTGCTTTGAGGCCCCCACCACGCCGTTTGGCTACAACGAGCTGGGCGTCGCCGGGGCGCTGCGCCAGCAGCCTGTCCAACTGGTGCAGGGCGTGGCGGTAAAAGAGAAAGCGATCGCGCGGGCGGAAATCATCATCGAGGGCGAACTGCTCCCTGGCGTGCGCGTGAGAGAAGATCAGCATACCAACACCGGCCACGCGATGCCGGAGTTCCCGGGCTACTGCGGCGAGGCGAACCCCTCTCTGCCGGTGATCAAAGTGAAAGCCGTGACCATGCGAAACCACGCGATCCTGCAAACGCTGGTGGGACCGGGGGAAGAACATACCACTCTGGCCGGTTTGCCGACGGAGGCCAGCATCCGCAATGCCGTTGAGGAGGCCATTCCGGGATTCCTGCAAAACGTCTATGCGCATACCGCGGGCGGCGGCAAGTTCCTCGGTATTTTGCAGGTGAAAAAACGCCAGCCGTCAGACGAAGGACGCCAGGGCCAGGCGGCGCTTATCGCGTTAGCCACCTATTCGGAGCTGAAAAACATTATTCTGGTCGACGAAGACGTGGATATTTTCGACAGCGACGACATCCTGTGGGCGATGACCACCCGCATGCAGGGCGATGTCAGCATCACCAATATTCCGGGGATCCGCGGCCACCAGCTGGATCCGTCCCAGTCGCCGGATTACAGCACCTCAATTCGCGCAAACGGTATCTCCTGCAAGACCATCTTCGACTGCACGGTGCCGTGGGCGCTGAAGGATCGCTTCGAACGCGCGCCGTTTATGGAGGTGGATCCGCGTCCGTGGGCGCCGGAGCTGTTTACCCAGACAAAATAACCGCTTGATAGCTTAAGGCCGCGCATCAGCGCGGCCTCTCTGTCCCATTACTGCTGTTCAGGTCAGGGCTTCATTTTATTCTGTCTTTGTTTTTTCTCCCAAGGGTCATCATGACCGGGTGCTGGCGCTTCACGCACCAGGCCGCCCCATGGAGATCGATGCTTTCTTACTGATTCGGATAATGCTTTTTCTAACCGTTCATCTTCCTGACAAAATTTATCCGCCAGCTCAGGCAGTTTAAGTTTTTCAGAGAATAGATGCAGTATATCTTCATAAGCGCGTTTTTTATGCAGCAAGGGGGCTATGAGCGTCATGGCGTTGCGCACATCGTCGGGCTTCATAGATAGATCTGATAATCGTTTTTCAACGGCTTCCGGCGTGGGCATTTCATCGTCTTCCATAAGCGCGTCATCCATTATTTCTTTAAGCGCTAGATACTGCCCAACCCCTATTCTTAATACACCTTTTAAGGCAGAGTATTTTTCCGGGATACCTAACTGAACGTGATCATACAGTGGGGCGTTGATAAATTTCCATCCCTGCATACCCGGGATGCTAAACACGGCATTCGATTTATCTTCTGCCAGCACGTCAAAAAGATCGATTAATGACGCTTTTGTGAGAAGAACAGAGACAGCGCGATTGAGAATAATAGATCGCGAGTGACCAGGGAGAGGATCAACAACGTTCACCGCAATCTCTTTACCTGAATCTATGGACGTGTGTGTACAGACGAAGGTGCTTATAGGCTGGTTTTTTTGCCCTTTCCAGCCAACTCTGGTGACGCTTTCTAACTGCGCAACGCCCTCTTCGATTCTCTGCCATCGACTGCTACTTTCGCCGCCTTTGCTCTCAAATACGTGCCACTTCCCCTGGGTTGTCTCAATCAGATAATCGGGGGTAGTCTTCTTACCTTTTTTTCGCTTAAGGCTTAAGGATGCTTTATCCGCGAGCCCGGCATGAATAAATAGGTTGATTTGTTCATGTCTGGAGTTTAACCAGTTGGTTGCAGACTGGTAGCAAAAGAAACCGCCTATAATAAAGGAAATAGTCGCTTTCTCTGAGGCTTCAATGCACTGGTAAAAATTCTTCACCTTAAACGATCGGTTATGGCTAATACCAATGCAGGCGCCGGCCAGCTTTAATCTGGCGAGTACGTATATACTAATCTTTCTATGTATTTCTGCATTTAACATCCCTTCTGCAGTCCAGTTGATACTTTGTGAATAGCCACACTCCAGCGCACCTGGGATCGCATAAAATTTGGTTCTGGCAACGAGTGTGTCTACAGGTAATAACATGGTTTTAGGAGGCTTATAAGCTACGCAAACATCACTGTAGGAAGGATGATTGATCTGTTTTTTAATGCCGTCGTGCCGATTGAGATACTTTTTTAACTCAATTTTTTCTATTTCATCGTTCCTGCGACGGACATGCGGAGGTGAAACTACCAGGTAAGTAAATTTATTGCCGCTGCTGCTCATAGTATTTCTCACGAACGGTTAGATATTAAGTGACCAACGATTTCATCAATGCAGAGAACGTCAGGTGTCTGACGATATTATACTTTTACCTCTAACACTCTTAACGCTTAAATAAGGTGGGTTTACTCCGCTTGCACTCATCCCCATTGCATATCCAGTCTGGATTGCATTGCCGCTTCCCCTGCTTTCTTGTACCCTTTCAGCGTTTACCCCAATCCCCTAAAAATCGAGACATTCGGACGCCTATGACTGCACATATTTCCAACGATCCTTTGCACGGCGTAACGCTCGAGATGATGGTCAACGCCCTGGTGGCGAAATATGGCTGGAGCGAGTTGGGTGACAGAATCAAAATTAACTGCTTCAGAAAAGATCCCAGCGTTAAATCGAGCCTGAAATTTCTGCGCCGCACCCCGTGGGCGCGCGCGGAGGTCGAAGCCCTGTATCTGGACTCCCTCCACGATGAGGCAAGCACAGAACAGGCGGAGCCCGCCTTTAATCCCTGGGCCAACAGTCGGATTATCAAGAGCTAATACGCAAATGACGCGACACGTAAAACGGATCGGTGCGCTGGCTGCCTGCGCGCTTTTACTTGTGAGCTGCTCCTCTAAACCACCAAAGTCACTGGTTACCCCTCTCCCCACCGCGAGCAAGCCGACGCAGCAGGCAAACGAGCCGATGCGCGGGATCTGGCTGGCAACCGTCTCTCGTCTCGACTGGCCGCCGGTAGCCTCGGTGAACGGCCGCAGCGCGGACCAGCGCATCGCGATGCAGAAGCAGGCGCTGATCGGCAAGCTCGACAACCTTAAGCGCCTCGGTATTAACACGGTGTTTTTCCAGGTGAAGCCGGACAGCACGGCCCTCTGGTCATCAAAAATTTTGCCGTGGTCGGATATGCTGACGGGCAACATCGGCGAGTATCCGGGATACGATCCGCTGCAGTTTATGCTGGATGAAGCGCACAAGCGCGGCATGAAGGTCCATGCCTGGTTCAACCCGTACCGCGTGTCGACCAACACTAAGCCGTCAACCATCGCCGCCCTGAACCGGACTTCCTATCAGACCCCGTCCAGCGTCTATGTCCAGCACCCTGAGTGGGTGCGCATCTCGGGGGACCGCTTTGTTCTCGATCCGGGCATTCCGGAAGTGCGCGACTGGATCACCAAAGTGGTGACCGAAGTGGTGGCGAATTACGCGGTAGACGGCGTGCAGTTCGATGATTACTTTTACGCCGAATCACCTGGGTCCGCGCTCAATGATTCGCAGACCTGGCGGCAGTACGGTCAGGGATTTGCCTCAAAGGCCGACTGGCGAAGACATAACACGCAGCAGCTGATCGTCCAGGTTTCACGCGCGATTAAACAGACCAGGCCCGACGTTGAGTTTGGCGTCAGCCCGGCTGGGGTGTGGCGTAATCGCTCCTTTGACCCGGCAGGCTCCGACACTCGCGGGGCCGCGGCCTACGATGAGTCCTACGCTGATACGCGTCAGTGGGTGCAGCAGGGCCTGCTGGACTACATCGCTCCGCAGATTTACTGGCCCTTCTCGCGGGATGCCGCGCGCTACGACGTGCTGACCAAATGGTGGGCCGACGTGGTGAAGCCGACCCACACTCGCCTGTATATCGGCATTGCGTTCTACAAGGTGGGCGAGCCGTCGAGAAACGAACCGGACTGGACGGTTCAGGGCGGCGTGCCGGAGCTGAAAAAGCAGCTCGATCTCAACGATTCGCTGCCCAACGTCAACGGTACCATCCTGTTCCGGGAAGATTACCTGAACCAGCCGCAGACGCAGCAGGCGGTGAACTACCTGAAAGGGCGCTGGGGAAGCTAAGTGACTATCAGGCAGAAACGTCCTGTTTCTGCCTGTTTTTTACGGCTTCGGCCCGAACATCGCCTCAAGCTGCTGCGCATCCGGCATACCGACCACCTGCTGCAGCTCATTTTCCGCATTCAGATAGTAAATGGCCGGCGTGGCGTTAGCGCCCAGGCTGTCCATCAGCGTCTGGTGCTTCTGCAGGATCGCTACCGTTTCGCGGGAAGCGTCCCCTTCTGGCTTGGGCAATTTTTTCCCACCGGACAGCTCGTATTCGCGCCAGGCCGCAACCGGATCCTTCGCATTCAGAATCGCCGAGGCGTTACGTCCGCTGTTGGGGTTGAGAAACGCCACCAGCAGCGTGTTGAGCTGCACCTTGCCCGCCTTCACCCACGGCTGGGCTTCGGCCCAGAACTGCTTGCAGTACGGGCAGAACGGATCGGCAAACACAAAGACTTTACGCGGGGCGTTATCCGCCCCTTCCTTCAGGGGATGCGCCGCGTTGAGCTTTTTCCACATCTCGCGTCCCATCGGGGCGTAGATCTCTTTCTGGAAATAACCTTCGCTAAGGTTTTTTCCTTTGTCATCGTACAGATAGCCTGAAATGACGTGCTTGCCGTCCGGCGTTAAAAAGAGCGTCACGCCCATGTCCTGATACTGCCCCAGCCAGGCTGGCGCACCGCCCGGCGCATCCAGCTTCTTGATGATTTTAATGTTCTGCTGCTCGCTGAAGTGCTTCACCACGTCCGGTATGGCTTCAGCCGCCTGTACCAGCCCTGACGTCGCCAGCGCTGAAAGTAACAGTAATTTTTTCATTTCCCTCTCCGGTTTGTCGGGGGCATTCCGCCCCCTTCAGGTTAGCGGTTTTTCAGTGCGTCACTGACCATTTCGTCGAACTGTTCAAACGGCACCCAGCCGGGCAGCAATCCCTCGCCGATGAGCGTGGCGGGCGTGCCCTGGATCCCCATTTTTTCCGCGACGATCAGGCTGCGCCTGATCGTCAGAAAACTCTCCTCGTCCGGCGTCGTCACGCTCACGCCCGCCCGCTTCTGCGCCTCCTGAATGCTGGCGTCATCGTGGTAACCCTTTTTCGCCATCAGGGTGTGGTTCAGCTTCATAAACTGCTCAGGATGCGCACGCCAGAGCGTTAACGCATCCCGCGCGGCGGTTAGCGAACTTTCCGAGCGAAAAGGTAAAAACTTAAAGACCACCGCGACGTCCGGGTATTTTTCGACAATCTTCTCCAGGTAAGGATCGAATTTTTTACAGTACGGACAGTTGTAGTCGGTAAACACCACCAGGGTGAGCTTTGGGTTTTTCGCGCCGATGCGCGGGGAGTTCGGATCGTTAAACAGGAAATCAGCGATCATCTTCTGCGCACGCTGCTCCTGGTCCGGCGTCAGCGGCTGGGCAGCGAACACCTGAACCGGGGCCAGCAGGAGCAGAAGCGTAATAAGGAATTTTTTCATAATTCGTTAGCCTTTTGCGTTGTTCAGGGTGGTGAGCAGAGTGCGCTTGTCCAGCAGCGGCGAGAGGATGTCGCCGTCAGGCAGGCCGGGGCCATACACCGCGTTAAACGGAATGGCGTAACGGTTTCGCTTCGCCAGAAAATCCGCGATAAACGCGGACGGCTGGCTCCAGTCTCCGCGCAGGGCCACCACGTCCGGCTGGCGCAGCGCGGCAATAACGTCCGGCTGATTCAGCACCCGATGCTCGTTAACTTTGCAGGTCACGCACCAGTCCGCCGAGATATCCACAAACACCCGTTTCCCCTGCGCCAGCACCTGCTGGATGGCCTCCTCGCTGAGCGGCTGCCACGGGATGGTCTGCGCGGTATTTTGCACCGGCGCGTCAGGCGGCGCGTTAAGCAGCCCGCGCGCCTGATACCCGCCGAACGCCGACAGCAAGATGACCACGAGCCAGAACAGCGGTGAGGATTTTTGCCCCTTCAGCGCGAACAGCGCCAGCGCGACGGCGATCAGCACCAGCATCACAATCTGGCTGACCGACTCGCCCAGATGTACGCTCAACAATGTTGCCAGCCAGAAGCTGGAGGCGAGCATCATCAGGCCCAGAACGACTTTGAGCGTGTTCATCCAGCGGCCGGGTTTCGGCAGCAGCAGGGCCGTTTTCGGCACCAGGGCGACGAACAGCCACGGCAGGCTCATGCCCACGCCGAGCATCAGAAAGATGAGCCACAGGACGTGCAGCGGTGCGCCAAGGGCAAAGGCGACCGCGGTACCGAGGAACGGCGCGGAGCACGGCGTGGCCAGCAGCGTGGCGAACATTCCCTCGCAGAAGCTGCCGCCAATTCCCGATCCCCCTGCCGTCGCCAGCCGTCCCGTGGCGGCGGAAGGCAGCAGCATCTCAAACGCGCCAAACAGGTTCAGCGCAAACAGGAAGGTGACGGCGACCATCAGGCCGATAAACCACGGGTTCTGGAACTGAATGCCCCACCCCAGCGACGCCCCGGCCAGCTTCAGCGCGGTCACCATCGCGGCCAGCAGCATAAAGGAGGTGAGGATCCCGGCGCTGGTGGCCAGAAAACGCAGCCTGATCGCGCGCCTGTCCGATCCCGCCTGCAGGATGCTGTTAAGCTTCATGCCCATGACCGGCAGCACGCAGGGCATCAGGTTGAGGATCAGCCCGCCCAGCAGCGCAAAGAGCACCATTTTGCCCGTCCCTTCTGGCGCAGAAGGTGCAGCAGGCGTCGCGCCAACGGTCATGGTGGTTTGCTGCGCGTGACCGCCGCTGGTCAGCACAAACGACAGCCTCTTGCCTTCCAGCGAGGCGGGTTTTTCGCCCCATTCGTCGGTCACGGGTACCGTCACCCGAAGGGTATTGCCGTCGTGTTTGATGACCGGCTCGCCGGGAAGAATGTCACCCTCCAGCGGGTCAAAGTAGATCCCCGGATTATCCCACTTCCCGTCCGTCGTGCCGGTAATCACCAGCTTGTCGCCAGAGAGCCAGGCGGAGAGATCCGCGGATACGCCTGACGTACCGGGCACGGCGCGCATCGCCTGCTCGAACTCGCGACGGAAGCCCTCATCCACCGGCTGGGTAAAATCGAGACGCAGCGGGTAGTCCGTCAGCAGGCAGACGTTACTGCACGTGGAGAGCGTGAGCGTTCCGTCGAGCGTGTCGCCCTTCACCCCGTCGAGCGTAATCGGGATAGTGACCTTATCGTGATAGCCCTGCGTGGTCATGCCGGAGATATCGAAGCGCGACGGGACCGGCCAGGACCAGCTGTCCGTTACGCCTTCCGGCCAGACGATTTTTGGCGCGACGCCGCCCTCGCCCGGCGATCGCCAGTAGGTTTTCCAGCCGGGCTTCAGCTCAACGGTGAGCAGGCCTTTAACGTGCGTTTGCTCCCTCTCCGCCTGAAAGCGGATGCGGGCGTGATCGTTTTGTGGGGAGACCAGCCAGCCGGTGTCTGCCGCATGGACAATGCCGATGCAGGACAGCCACAGGAAGACGAATCCCCTGAAGAGGTTAACCATGTATTACTCCGTGAACAGTGAAAATTATCGTGTGAGGACGATGATTTTCATTCACGGAAAACGCAGTTTTTAAGGTGTATTCGGGGAGGCGGTGCCTGAACGGGCTGTTCGACGGGAGCCAATGCCCGCCCTTGCGTAAACAGCTGCAGCAGCGCGAAGAAGATAATAATGGCCGGTAGCGCGCCGTCGAAGAACAGCGGCTGCGCGCAAAGCAGCGAGTGTGCGCCCAGCTGACATGGCGACGGGCCGGGCTGTTCGGTGCTACTGCTTTGAGCCGGGGCATCTGCACTCAGAGAAATCTGCGGATCCAGTCCCTGTAAAAAATGGTTGAGCATCACCGCACGCTGCACGAGGCAAAGCGCCATCGCGAGACAGGTAACGATCAAAAGCCATTTTCCGAGGAGCTGACGGTTGCGCATAACGTTCCAGAGTAACAAGACGCCCCGATCATAAACGATAGTGATGAATCTACAAGTGCCGGAAGTGTAAGGTTTTGTCTGTCGCCGCTATTCGCCCGTCAGCGCGTCGTAGACGTCCCGCAGCCGCGTGCGCAGAAACAGCACCGCCTTGTGCTTGCGGGATAGCAGCGCCTGCTCGCTGGCACCGGTCTCCTCTGCCAGCATTTTAATGCTGTAGCCGTGGAGTTCGGTCTTTTCAAACACCTCCCTCTGCGGCGCTGGCAGTTCAGACAGCGCCTGCCCCAGCTCTTCCCACAGCAGCGTTTTGAGGTACTCCTCTTCCGGCGTGTGCGGTACGCCGAACAGGGTTTCGGCCAGCTCGTCCTCCGGGAAACCCTCTTCGTCTTCGCCCGTAAAATAGCCGGAGAGTGAGACCTCGCGCTTTTTACGCGCCCGGTCGGTCATCTCGTTACGCGCCGCGCGGAACAGCCAGGCGGCGACGTTTTCGACCGGCTGTTCCACTTTCATCAGCTGATAGGTCACTTCCTGCAAAATGTCGTCGGCATCATCGCGAACGGACGTCCGCCCGCGAATGAAGGCTTTCAGCCGGGCGCGGCAGGCATTGAGCGCCGACATCAGCATGGTTCCGCCCGCCTCCCCGGCTTTCATTTCGCTCACTCTGCTTCCGGCGCTTTTGGCGTGGCGTCGTCGCGCTTATCGTCACGATGACCGTGCCAGCCGCAGTGGCCGCGGCCGTGGCGACCAAACCCTTCGCGGCGCTGCTGAATAAACGCCTCGCGCTGCTCGGGCGTCATGTTCATCCAGCGCTCGTGCATCCGGCGGTGCGCGCCAAACATTCCCGGACGGAAACCTAACCCGCCAAACAGAATGCGGCTCAGCACCAGAATGCCCAACGCCTGCCAGAATCCGATGGCCTTCACGCCGAGGATCGCCGGGAGCAAGGCGTTCCACAGGGTCATCACCAGCAGGCCGAGCACGATGAAAATCACCGCGCCGATGACTAAACCTTTGCCCATACGGTGGCGACCAAATCCGCGTCCGTGACCTCTGCCGTGCAGTTCAAAATCTCTCATGGTGTTTACCTCGTTTACAGTAACTGATTATGGCGTGTGATGAGGTAGACGGATGAGGAAGGGAAATATTGCTGGGATGAATGAAATAATTACTCGGGCCGCACATTCGCGGTTATTGCCCGGCGGCGCTAACGCTTGCGCGGGCCTACAGGTTTCGTAGGCCGGGTAAGCGTCAGCGCCACCCGGCACATGTCAAAGGCTTACGCCTGCACCGGCAAACTAAAACTCGAAATACTCCGCGAAAGCTGCTGCGCCTGCTCTTCCAGCGAGGCCGCTGCCGCAGCGGACTGCTGTACCAGCGCGGCGTTCTGCTGGGTCACGCCATCCATCTCGGTCACCGCCTGGCCGACCTGGCTAATCCCGCGGCTCTGCTCTTCGGAGGCGACGGAGATCTGCTCCATCAGCGTATTCACTTTATTCACCGACGAAATAATTGAGTCAATCACTTCGCCCGAGCGGCTCACCAGCTCCGCACCGTTTTTCACGCTGGAAACCGACTGGGCAATCAGGCTCTCGATGTCTTTCGCCGCCACCGCGCTTTTCTGCGCCAGGGTCCGCACTTCGCTGGCTACGACCGCAAAGCCGCGTCCTTGCGTACCGGCGCGCGCCGCTTCAACCGCCGCGTTCAGCGCCAGAATGTTAGTCTGGAAAGCGATGCTGTTGATGACGCTGGTAATGTCCTCGATGCGCTTCGAGTTCGCCGCGATGGTATTCATCGTGTCGATGACTTCGCGGGTTACCGCTTCACCGGTGTGGGCATTTTTCACCGCGTCCTGCACCAGTTTTCCGGCCTGGTAAACGTTGTCGGTATTGTTCGCCACCGTCGCGCTCAGCTCTTCCATGCTCGCCGCCGTCTGGGTCAAGGCGGAAGCCTGCTGCTCGGTACGTGACGCCAGGTCGATATTTCCGGAGGCAATCTCCTGGGCCGCGTGCGTCACGGTATGGCTCGCATCGCGCACCTGGGCGATGGTCGCCAGCAGCGCCTGACGCATCTGCTCCATCGAGCTCATCAGATGGTCGATTTCGTTATGTGCACTCCCCTTAACCGGCACCGGAATATCCAGCTTGCCTGCCGCAATCTGGCTACAGTGCTCGCGCGCCAGGTTGACCGGCGCAAACACAAAGCGCTTAATCAGCAGGCTGACGGCGATAATCACCACCACAAACAGGCTGGCGATAGCGGCAATGATCGCCAGGCCAGAGACGAAATTGCTGCTTGCATCCTCGTTCAGGGTTTTGGCGTATTTCTGGTGGACGGAAAGGACCTGGTCGAGAACGATCTCGTACTGGCGGTCGAGACGGGAGACTTCCGGGATCAGCGCGTTGAATTTGGTGACATCGTGCGCCTCGGCGGCATCGATCAGCGGCGCCAGCCCCTGGTTGCGGTAGTTTTGCCAGGCATCCTGATAGGCACTTACCAGCGGCGCTTCATCCGTCAGACGCGGCGAAGCCATGAAGGCCGCAAAGGCGTGGTCCGCTTTGGTCAAGGCCTCTTTCACGGCGGTGAGCTTTGCAGCCCCGTCCGCCGCGTTGCCCGCTTCCACCATCTTCACATACTCCATCACCCTGACGCGCAGCGTACGGCTATGGTTGATCGGGTCAATAATGGACAGCACAACCTGGATCTCTTTGTTGACGTTATCCAGGGAATTATTACTTTTAATGATGAGGCCAACGCTGGTCACAGTGCTGACAACAAAGAAGAAAAGCAGTGAGAACAGGACGATCAGAGACGACTTTTTCAACGACATAAACCAATACCTCAAGGAAAATTATTCCTTATGGTTATCGGCGCTTCCAAAACTTAAATTAATTAAAGTTATTGAAGTATCAAGTTGGGCTATTTCGCTGACTTATAGCGTCGCTGCAGGGTAGCATCCAGTTTCCGTTGCAGCGGCTCGGGAGTCTCGCCCTCAATCAATTTGCTAATCAAATCAAAGCAGTGCCACGCCAGCTGACGGTTATCCTGGCGAATGGTATCCACGGGAATCGTCAGCGAATCGTAGAGATAGTGATCGTCAAAGCTGGCTAACCTGATATCACTTTGCAGCAGGTTATGTTGGCCCATATAGCGCAGTACCCCTTCCAGCAGCCCGCAGGCGGCGGCGAACAGCGCTTTCGGCGGACGCCCCAGGCGGGCGCAGAGTTCAGCAAACATCTCGTACCCGGAGCTCGGGTGATAGTTGCCGTGAATTATCCACTCGGGGCGCAGCTCCACGCCGGCATCACGCAGCCCTTGCTTAAATCCTTCCAGACGGTCGCGCGTCGGGGATAGACGGGGCTGTCCGCCGAGGAAGTAGAACTCATCGGGATGCTGGCGCGCAATGTCGGCCACCAGTTCCGCCGTTGGGGTAATCGAATCGGTGATCACCAGCGGCAGCGAGCTGTCGTTGATGTGGCGGTCAAACAGGACAACGGGCAGCTGTTCGCTCAGCTTGTGGTAGTCCGCATCGTTAAGCATGCTGGAGGCCACAATCAGCCCGTCCACCTGGCGCGCCACCATGTTGTTCACCACCACCGTCTCCTGCCCCGGGTTTTCATCGCTACAGGAGATCAGCAGCTGAACGCCCGCCTCGCGGCACAGCGTTTCCAGCTCGTGAGAAAAGACGGCAAAACCGTAGTTGGTGATCTCCGGAACCACCAGACCAACGGTGTGGCTGCGGTTATCGCGCAGCGACCGGGCGTGAATGCTGGGCTGATAGTGGTGCTCTTTTGCAATCGCCAGCACGCGCTCGCGCGTCTCCTCCGCCACGCGAAGCTCTTTGCTGCGCCCGTTGAGGACCAGGCTGGCGGTGGCTTTTGACACGCCCGCCAGCTCCGCGATGTCTTTAATGGTGACGCGTTTTGTTTTTCTCACAACGACTTAGATCCGGCTGCCAAAACCCTCATTCTATCATGCAGGCGCGCAGCGACCAGTAGCGTAATGTGATATCGGACGCACCTTCGAATCGCACCCGGGCTGGATGGTCAGGAAAATAGCGGCTGCTCATCACCCCTTCACCGTGATTGATGAAAATTTCAACGCTGGAGCGGTCGCACAGAACGCGCAAATGAGTGACGTCGCCCTGCCAGTAGCGGGTCAACGTTTCACCGGTTTTCAGGCTCGCGCGTTCCAGGCGTATGCCCTGCTCATCGAGCGTGAGTCGCAGCGCGCCGCCAAAATCGACATTCACCTGCGATGCGCTCAGCTCAAACTCCAGGCGCGTCGCGTCCAGGTCCGGCGCCTCGCTGGCGCGCCCCTGCCAGCGCTGCTCATCTTCACGCAGCGCCGCCAGCTCGCGCGCCGGGGTCTGCCAGAGCCTGCCGTCGCGATAGCGTAATTCGCGCGGGCAGGTCATCTGGTGCATCCAGCCGTGCGCCCGGGTTGGCTGAAGCATCTCTTCCCCGTCCGGTACGCCCATCCAGCCGATCAGAATGCGTCGACCGTCTTCCGCCAGCGTCGTTTGCGGCGCGTAAAACTCAAAGCCCGCGTCCAGCTCGTGCAGATCGCCGTGATCGAATGCGGCGCTGGCATAGTCAAACGCCCCGCTCATCCAGGTCGCCGGATAGGTATTGAGATAGCGATGCGGCTCGCGCGCCAGCCCCTGCGGGCAGCAGATCAGGACGTGCGTTCCGTCGAGCGCGAACAGGTCCGGACACTCCCACATATAACCCGCGTCCGTCAGGCCGTTGACCCCGTGACCGGCGATCTCCCCGCAGGATGTCCAGGCGTGCAGATCGGCGGATTTAAACAGCAGCACCTTGCCGCGCTTTTGCACATCCTGCGCGCCGAGCACCATGTACCACTCTCCGTCGTGCTGCCACACCTTCGGGTCGCGCACGTGGCCGGTGTAGCCTTCCGGCAGCGCCAGCACCGGCCCCAGCTTCGTAAAGGTTCCGTCCGGCTGCTCCACGGCCAGGCACTGCCAGGCCGTGCGGCTACCGTCATCAAACTTGACGTTGCCGGTGTAGCACAGGGTCAGAACGCCCTGGTTATCCACGGCGCTACCGGAGTAGCAGCCGTTGCGGTCATACGCTTCGTCGGGCATCAGCGCCAGCGGCTCGTGCTGCCAGTGCACCAGATCCGCAGAGCTCCAGTGCCCCCAGCATTTAAACCGATGCCCGCAGTCCAGCGGGTTCCACTGATAGAACAGGTGGTAGCGGCCGGCAAACCAGATAAACCCGTTGGGATCGTTCATCAGCCCCGTCACCGGCGCGGGGTGCCACTGCGGGTAGTGGCTATCCGCCAGCGCCCGCGGCTGGCCTTGCATAACGGCCTGCAGGATCGCAGGCCAGCGGGAAGGTAACGTCATTATTCAGAGTCCGTTTTATATTTCAGCAGCAGTGAGACGGTAAACGCCACGCCGAAGGCAATCACCATACCGATAATATAGTTGAGCAGCGAGCTGGCCTGCACGATGGCCATGCCCGGAATGGCGGTCAACCCCACGGCGGTCATGTAGACATGGACTGAGACCACCCAGGCCCCGCCTACCGCGCCGCCAATCAGCGCGGCGATAAACGGCTTCACGAAGCGCAGGTTGATACCAAAAATGGCCGCTTCGGTGATGCCCAGCATCGCAGAAAACGCCGACGGTAAGGTAATGGCTTTGATTTTGGCATCTTTGGTTTTGAACCACACCGCCAGACAGGCACCGCCCTGCGCCACGTTCGCCATGGCCCAGATAGGCAGCAGGAAATTAACGCCAATCGACGGGTTACCCAGCAGCCCGGCTTCAATCGCGTGGAAGCTGTGGTGAATACCGGTGATCACAATCACCGAGTAAAGCCCGCCGAACAGCAGCCCGGCCAGCCAGCCCGCGTGGGCAATCAGTGTACTCAGGATAAAGGAGATGCCGTCGCCCAGCGCGCGCCCCGCCGGGCCGATAATCAGCAACGCGATAAAGCCGGAGATCACGACGGTGAGGAACGGCGTCAGGATCAGGTCTAACGCGTCCGGGATCGCGCGGCGCAGGTTTTTCTCCACGATGCTCATAAACCAGACGGCCAGCAGCACCGGGAATACCGTGCCCTGATAGCCAATCATCGCGATCTCAATGCCGAAGAAGTTCATAGTGTGGAAGCCGGAGGCCACGCCCCAGGCGTTGGTCAGCGCCGGGTGCGTCAGAATGCCACCCAGCGTCGCGCCGAGATACGGGTTGCCGCCAAATTCCCGCGCGGCGGTAAAGCCAATCAGAATAGGCAAAATGATAAACGCCGCGGAGCTGCACATGTCCAGCATGATGTAGATGGCGTTATCCGCATTGACCCAGCCGTAGGTTTTCACCATGCCGAGCAGGCCCATCAGCAGGCCGGATGCCACAATCGCGGGAATGATCGGGACAAAGATGTTGGAGAGCAGACGGGCAATACGCTGGAACGGGTTCAGCTTGCGCGCCGCCAGATCCGCGGCTTCCGATTTACTGGACTCGCTAATCCCTGCCGCCTGAATAAACGCGGCGTAAACCTTGTTGACCACGCCCGTGCCAAAAATCACCTGCATCTGCCCGGCGTTGCGGAAACAGCCTTTTACGCCGTCGACCTTGCCGATAGCCTGCTGATCGGCAAGCGCGTCATCAACCAGCACCAGACGAAGACGCGTTGCGCAGTGCGCCGCGCTGGCGATATTTTCCTTGCCACCGAGCAGCGGAATAAGCTCGCGGGCGATTTGATTAAAATCCATAGATACCTCTGCCTGACTTCTTTTTATGATGTGCGAAACGCTCCCGCCGGGCGGGAGCGTGATGGGTTAAAACCAGGTTTCCATCTGGACCCCAAAGTTCCATTCCCCGCCGGCGTTGAAGCCGCTGCTGCCAAAGGCATCATCGCTGGCGTAATGATCCAGTTTGCTGCTCCAGTCCATCCAGGTGGCAAACAGACGCAGCTCCGGACGGCTGAAGAAATCGCCGATTTTGCTCGCTTTTAACGTCGGCGCAAAGGTCAGCTTGTAGAAACTGCCGTTAACGGCGTTGCGGTCCTTATAGCCTTCCGGATTTAAATCCATGTACTGATAGCTTCCCTCAAAGGCCAGAGCGAAGTTCTGCGTCACCTCTTTAATCAGGCGGGTGTTGAGCGTCACCCACTCATAGCTATCGCCCTTCACGTAGCGATCTTTACTGCTCTGCGCCAGTACGGCGGGCGCAACGCTCCAGCCGCCGCCGATTGGCGTGACACCGTAACTTGCGAAGCGCCAGGTATCCGCCTCAGACAGCAGCGCGCCATCGGAGCCGATGCTTTTCACTTCCGCCCCCAGCCCGTGACCGTACAGCAGCGCCGTTTTAGCGGTCCCTTCCCGCAGGCCGTAGAAGCTCTCGTTGTGCAAGCCGACCAGCGCATGAACGCCGGTATTAGCGGCATCGGTTTTGATGAGATCGCCGTTAGTGTCTTTACGGTCGTCGTTATCTTTCGCCCGCAGGCCGCTCACCATCAGCTGGAACGGTCCGGCGAAATGGTTCATGGTGAGGATATAGTTCTGAACGTTATTGTCGGTCTGCTCCACGCTGCCGAAGTTGCGGCCATAGATGGCGAAGTTGCTGCGCAGCGAATCGTTCCATTTCACGTCATAGACGCCGCCGCCGGTACCGGCGAGGAACACCACGTCGGAATCCAGCCAGTGAATGTCAAAGTTGTCGCGGTCGAAGCGTTTACCCGCCCAGAAGGTGCTGCCCTTCAGCGCGCCGGTAAAATCAGGCAGATTGCCCAGCTCCGCGAAGGCCTGGCGAATATTGAGATCGCTGGTGTCGGCTGACCAGTCGTTATAGGTTCTCTGCCCGTCGGCCAGCATCGCTTTGAAGCGCGTGGTAGCACCGTTGTCCAGGGTTTGCTTGTGCTCCAGGTTCAGCTCCACGTAGGTATCGGCTTCGTTACCCAGACGCCCCACCGCACCGCCGGTTTCACCGGCCGGGGTCAGATACGGGCCGCTTTTGCTGCTGGAGGCCGCATCGTTCATCAGCAGGCCCGAACGGGCGTAACCGTGGAACTCAAACCCGCTGCTTTGATCCGCCTTCTTCTCCAGCGCGGTGGTGCGCTGCGCCACCGCCTGGGCTGTCGTTTGCGTCTGCTGCTGGGCGGCAACCAGCTGCTGCGTTTTTTGTTCTGCATCCGTGGCGCGCTTCTCCGCAACCTGCGCACGCGTTTCCGCCGCCTGGAGGCGCTGCTCCATTGCGGCAAGACGCGCTTCGATAGTTGTCATATCCGTTTGGGCAAAAACAGAGGTACTTCCGGCCAGCATGCCTATCATCACGGCAAGTCTGCGTTTTTTATACATTTTGTCGCATCCCTAAAAGAAGTCATTAAACGTGCTAAATTGCTAAACCGGTTTAGGTAGCTGATACTAAACCCCGGAATTTTGGATCGGCAATCTTTTTTGCTAAACCGATTTAGTAAGTGTGATCGAGGCGACAATTCAGGCCGCCGGAAGACGGCCAGTGAAGGAAGGAATTACAGTTCGTGCTGCCAGGGCAATGCGGTCATCGCCCCTTTGGCCGTGGTGGCTAACGCGCCGCAGCGCTGGGCTAAGGCGATGACCGGCGTCAGATCCTGCCCGGCGGCCAGCCCGTAGAGCAGTCCGGCGACGAAGGCATCGCCCGCGCCGGTCGTATCGACGCACTGAACGGGGGTGGCCGGATAGTGCTTCACGGTGCCGTCATGCCAGGCGATGACGCCCTCTTTACCCTGGGTGACCAGCACCAGACGGGCCGGGCAGCGCGCCATCAGCACGTCCAGGCCGACGCTTACCGACACATCGCCGGTTAAGAACGCCAGCTCTTCGACAGAGAGTTTCACCACGTCTGCGCTCTGCAGGGCCTGTTCCAGGCAGCGGCGCAATTCGTTCTCGTCCGGCCAGAGGTCTGGCCGAATATTGGGGTCGAAGCTGACGTAACCGCCTGCCTTGCGAATGGCGGCCATCGCCTCAAACGTCGCGGAACGGCTCGGCTCTGCGCTTAACGCGATAGAACAGACGTGCAGCCACTCCCCGGCGCTGAACGTCGGCAGATCGGCGGTTTCCAGAAACAGATCGGCGCTCGGGCGCACCATAAAGGTAAACGAGCGTTCGCCGTGGTCATCAAGATCGACCACCACCGTTGAGGTGCGGTGCGCCGGGTCAAGGCGCATATGCTTCACGTCGACCCGCTCGTCGGCTAATGTCTTAGACATAAAACGTCCGAAAGGATCGTCGCCAACCCTGCCGATAAACGCGCTCTGGCCGCCCAGTCGGGCAATGCCGACCGCGACGTTTGCCGGTGCGCCGCCGGGACACTGCAGCAATCTGCCTTCTCCATCAGGCAGCAAATCCACCACCGCATCGCCAAGTACCCAGATTTTTTTCATGTAACCCTCTTAGCTAAACTATGTTAAACCGTTTTAGCTATTTAAGCACAGGCAGGGCGAAGGGGAAATAACGCGGGAGGAAAATTGGCTAACGCACCAGATGAGGCCAGTGAATATCACCGACGCCATTAATTTGCGGACGGGCAAACAGAAAGCCCTGGAAACGGCGGATCCCGGCAGACTCGAGCCAGCACCACTCCTCTATCTTCTCGATCCCTTCGGCCACCAGGGTAATTTCGAGATCGGAGCAACAGCTGACGATGGAGCGCACAATTGCCTGCTTCGGGCCGCTGAGATGGACATCGCTAACTATCTCCCGGTCGATCTTAATTTTGTCCGGCTGGAAGCGGGTCAGCAGCGAAAGACCGGCATAGCCGGACCCGAAATCATCGATTGCCAGACCCACGCCCTCGCCGCGAAGCTGTTTAATGGCGCTGTTGAACTGGTTAAGTCCGGAGATCATCTCGTTTTCGGTGATTTCAATTACCACCTGCTCCGGCTGAAGACCATGGTTTTTAATCTGATCGACCAGAAATTCCACTGCGCCGGGGACATTCACCAGCGACATCGGGAGCAGATTGACCGCAATTTTATGGCTGCCAATGCCCAGCTTTTCCGCCAGCGCGAAGGCATACGCTTTCGTCTGGAGATCGGCCTCGTAGAGTTTGTCCGGGTTGAGAGAGCTGAAGAAATGCTCCGGGCTGCCGCCGTCGTTGCCGCGAATAAGGGCTTCCAGCGAGCTGATCTTCCCTTCCGAGGGCTCAACGATAGGCTGGAGCGCAAACTGACAGGTTTGGTTGGCCATCAGCCCCAGACGCTCGCCAAAGGGCAACGCCTCGGGTGAAAGCGTCCATTTTTCAGGTACGTAGCGTGCACCCGACAGGGCCGGACGTTTACCTGTGATAAACGTCTGGATAAATTTGAACACCCGGTCATCGGATGTGAGATAGCTTTCCAGCTTGCTGTAATTCAGAACCGACTGCAGCACCTCTTTCGGTGACTGCGTCTGCAGATCGAACAGCAGCATACCGACGTTTTCGAAGCGTCTTCGCGGGCCATAGTCCCGCATCAGTTCCACCACTCCAGTGTGCCGCTTATCATCGCGGATTTTATGGAACAGCTTAACCACACTCTCTTCCGACCCTTCGAGGATTTGCAGAACGTCACTCCCTTTAGCAAGGAGTACACCGGTAATATTCAGATTTGCGTTACGGCCTCTGGCGCGCGCTACGAGCTCCCGCAGCTCGGTGGAGGGGCGGGATAAATTCAACTGGCTTCGGTAAATCAGAGTCGTCAGCACAAAAATGGGTTCCGATGAGAAAGAGAGGTGCCTTGAAGCTATTATTTAACATACTTAATCAATGCGACCTAACATATTCACACCACAGGGGAACGTTACTTTCCCCCGCCCCCGATCCGGCTGTTAATCCTCTCCTGCATATAGCCGTAAAACGGGTTCGAGGTGACCCTCATCAGCGCCTCTTTCCCAACGCTTAGCACGGACGTTTCGCCCCAGAGCGCAATTGTCCCCAGGCTGATCCCGTAGCGGTTTTTCATGCCAGGCTCGCGGCCATAGAGATCGTCATCCGGCGGGAACGGCACCGCAACGTGCGACAGCGAATAGACATCCTGCGGCCAGGCCTGCGCAAGCGGCATGACCGTCTCGCGGGTGCTGCCTGCCGGCGTTGTTTTCGCCACCGTCGAGAAGCTGTGCTCGTCCGCATTGGTGATAATCGTGACACTGTAACGCCTTTGCGCAATCGGCAGCAGCGCCGAGGTTGCCGTCCACGACGACGGCTTGAACAGCGGGCGGAAGCTGGCTGCCTGGTTGATATCAAACACCACCAGCTCGCTGCCGTTGGCCGGAAGCTGATCAAACAGACCGGTCACCACCGCGCGGGTGCTGACCGTAGAATCCATCACCGACTGGAACGCCAGGATCGGTGGCAAATTCACCAGCCTGTTCTCCCGCGCTTCGCGACCAATTTGTTCCTGAAGAGCCTTCGTCAGCAGCCAAGACTGCCGGGCAGCGTTCACCGGGAACGAATTATATTTATACGGGTTATATTCCGGGGCGATATTCAGCCACGCCGCTTTGGCAAACGCCGGCAGCAGCGCCGGTAGCCCGGCGAAACCGGCAAAGCGCGCAAAGGCCGTCACGCCAATCATCGGGGAGAGCAGTATCACCTGCTGCGGTTTACGAAGCGCAGGCGCGTCAAGCGTATCGAGGGTATATTTCATGGCCAGCGCCCCACCGTTAGAGTAGCCCACCAGATGCAGCGGCACTGCCTCACCCGCCAGACGCGTGGCTTCCCGCACCGCAAGACGCGTCGCCGCCAGCCACATCTCCCAGTCAACATCCGTCAGCGCGCCGGGCGCGGTGCCGTGCCCCGGCAGGCGCGGGACCACCGCGACAAAACCGCGTTGCTGATAGTTCACTGCAAGACGCCGGACGCTGTAAGGCGAGTCCGTCAAACCGTGCAGCAGCACCACCGCTCCGCGCGGCTTTCCGGCAGGCATCAGCACAAATGAGCGGTTGGCATCGGGGGTAAACTGACCGGGCCACACCAGGCTCTGGCGATAATAGCGGTTTAACGGGGTTTGTTCCTCGCCCCCTGTTTTCGCCGTCACCGCGATATCAAGATCGGCAAAAATGGCGTTTTCTCGGGTGATGTACCCGGCAAAATCGGCCTTGTCCAGCTCGCGCACGGACATCTCATCGGCCCGCCAGGTATGCCACAGATGCAGTTCCGGCCCCTGCTGCGAGAGATAGACCCGCACCGCCAGCAGGACGATCAGCACGATCCCCACGACCATCCCTATTTTCTTTGCAAGCGTCATCAGGCGCACGCTGACTCGCAAGGGCCAATTTGCCATGCCGGGATCCCTTTTATATTCACAGTACTTCTATCTTATCAAAAATGTGAACGGACTGACGTATTCACCAAATACATACCTGCCGGTTCAGACAGTGCACCAAAAGTGAACTACGCTGCACAAATGTTGATCATTGGTTAACTAAATATTGTATGAAGTTTACCGCGCAGCGGGTTTACGCCCCCCTGCGAACATGGCACGCGTCATGCATTGTTAACCGGGTAACACAAATTCAGCCATTGACAGCCTGTTAACAGCGAGGCGGTATGACGACGAAACCTGAGATGTTGAGCCGTATCGAAGCGACGTTCAGCCAGCTCACGCCCAGCGAAAAGCGGGTCGGGAGCTGGCTGCTGGCGCACGCCGCGCAAATCCCGTTTGAAACGGCTGAGAGCGTGGGTCAGGCCAGCGGGACCAGCGGAATTACCGTCGGACGCTTCCTGCGCAAGCTGGGGTATCGCAACCTGGAGGATGCCAAAAAGAGCCTGCGCGATCCTTATCAGCCCTGGGGCATGAACGAGCGCCTTGACTCCTGGCAGCAGCAGCGCCCTCTTTCCAGCCGCCTTCAGCACGCCCTGTCGCTGGAAGTGGATGCCATCTCGCAGGTGTACCAGCTGGCGCAAACGGACGCCTTCCGTCAGGTGGTGCACAACCTGGCCCACGCCGACGCGGTGTTTGTGCTGGGGATCCAGTCCACGCGCGGGATTGCCAACGCCTTCTTCAGCCACCTCGAGTACCTCCGCCCGCGGGTGAGCTATTCGGAGGGCGCGTCCGGCAGCTGGGTGGAATCGCTGAACTCGGGGTTTTCGCACCCGTACGTCGTGCTGACCGATACGCGCACCTACTCCTCAATGGCCCGCCAGTACTGCCGCGTCGCCAGCGAGAAAGGCATTCCGCTGGCCTTGATCACCGACATCTGGTGCCCGTGGGCGCGGGATTACCCGATGGATTTACTGCAGGTGAAAACCGATACCGGTCATTTCTGGGATTCACTTGCCCCCGTGAGCTGCCTGTTCAACCTGCTGCTGTCGGGCGTGGTGGAGGCGCTGGGTGACGCGCTCCCGGCGCGTCTGGCGGTAAACCGACAATTACAACAAGAGTTTGGTCAATTCGAACGCTAAAGGAGCGGAGCTATGCCCGAAGAGAGTCAACTGATTGATGTGGCGAAGACGTTTCCCACGCTGCATATCGATCTGAAGTACGCCACCGCCGACAACATCACCGGCCGTCCGATCTATCAGGAGGCGCTGTGCCTGCTGCATACCGACGCGGCCACCGCGCTGGCAAAAGCCATCAGCATTGCCACGCTGGCCGGGCTAAAGCTGGTGGTCTATGACGCCTACCGGCCGCAGCAGGCGCAGGCTCAGCTGTGGGATGCCTGCCCGAACCCGGAATACGTGGTCGACGTGGCGATTGGCTCCAATCACAGCCGCGGTACGGCCATCGACGTCACCCTGATGGATGAACATAACGCCGTGCTGGATATGGGGGCCGGTTTTGACGAAATGCATGACCGATCGCATCCGTATCACCCCTCCGTACCGCCGCACGCCCAGCGCAACCGTCTGCTGTTAAACGCCATCATGTTTGGCGGCGGTTTTGTGGGTATCAGCAGCGAATGGTGGCACTTCGAACTGCCGAACGCCGCCAGCTACCCGCTGCTTGATGACCGTTTCGCCTGTTTTCCCCTGACGCACACCTCTCTTTAAACTGGAGCACTGCCATGAAAACATCGCTTCTCCCGACCGTAATTGCCGCCACGCTGGCCCTGAGCGCCCCGCTGGCGCTGGCTGCCGTCCCGAAAGACATGTTGGCGATCGGTAAAGCCGCCGACCCGCAAACGCTCGATCCGGCCATCACCATTGATAACAACGACTGGACCGTGACCTATCCGTCCTACCAGCGTCTGGTCAAGTACAAGCCTGGCTCGACCGAGGTAGAGGGCGATCTCTCGACGGGCTGGAAGGCGTCTGAAGACCAGAAAGAGTGGACCTTTACCCTGGCGAATAACGCAAAATTCTCCGACGGCACGCCGGTCACCGCTGAAGCGGTAAAACTCTCTTTTGAACGCCTGCTGAAGCTCGGCCAGGGGCCATCTGAAGCCTTCCCGAAAGACCTGAAAATTGATGTCGTCGATGACCATACGGTGAAATTCACCCTCAGCCAGCCGTTCGCGCCCTTCCTGTACACCCTGGCAAACGACGGGGCGTCCATTATTAACCCGGCGGTGCTGAAGGCTAATGCCGCAGACGATGCGCGCGGTTTTCTGGCGCAAAACACCGCCGGTTCCGGGCCGTTTATGCTGAAAAGCTGGCAGAAAGGCCAGCAGCTGATCCTGGTGCCGAACCCCCACTGGCCGGGTGAGAAACCACACTTTAAGCGCGTCTCGGTGAAAATTATCGGTGAGAGCGCCTCGCGCCGACTGCAGCTTTCCCGCGGCGATCTGGACATTGCCGACTCCCTGCCGGTCGATCAGCTCGCAGCGCTGAAGCAGGAAGGCAAAGTCGCCGTCGCGGAATACCCGTCCCTGCGCGTGACGTACCTCTATCTCAACAACGGTAAAGCGCCGCTCAATCAGGTGGATTTACGCCGGGCCATCTCCTGGGCGACGGATTACCAGGGGATGGTAAAAGGCATCCTGAGCGGCAACGGCAAGCAGATGCGCGGCCCGATCCCGGAAGGCATGTGGGGCTTTGACGCCACGGCCATGCAGTACAGCTTTGATGAGGCCAAAGCCAAAGCGGCGCTGGAGAAGGTCAAAGACAAACCCGCCAGCCTGACCTTCCTCTACTCGGACAACGATCCGAACTGGGAACCTATCGCCCTCTCCACTCAGGCCAGCCTCGGCAAGATCGGCATTAGCGTCAAGCTGGAGAAGCTGGCAAACGCCACCATGCGCGACCGCGTCGGAAAAGGCGATTACGACATTGCCATCGGCAACTGGAGCCCGGACTTTGCCGATCCGTACATGTTCATGAACTACTGGTTCGAATCGGACAAAAAAGGGCTGCCGGGCAACCGTTCGTTCTATGAGAACAAAGAGGTCGATTCCCTGCTCCAGGCCGCGCTGAAAACCACCGATCAGGCGGAACGCACCAAAGATTACCAGCAGGCGCAAAAGGTGGTCATCGACGAGGCAGCCTACGTTTATCTGTTCCAGAAAAACTACCAGCTGGCGATGAACAAAGAGGTCAAAGGCTTCACCTTTAATCCGATGCTTGAGCAGGTGTTCAACATCGCCACCATGAGTAAATAGCGGTTCTCGCCGGGGGAAAGTGTATGACGTTCTGGAGCATCGTGCGCCAGCGCTGCTGGGGGTTACTCCTGGTGGTGGCCGGTGTCTGTATTATCACCTTTATTATTTCACACCTGATCCCCGGCGATCCGGCCCGTCTGCTGGCCGGCGATCGCGCCAGCGACGAAATCGTGCAGAACATCCGCCAGCAGCTGGGGCTGGATCGGCCGCTGTATATACAGTTTGGTCGCTACGTGGACGCTCTGGCCCACGGTGATTTAGGCACGTCCATCCGTACCGGACGCCCGGTCGCGGAAGATCTGAAGGCCTTTTTCCCCGCCACGCTGGAGCTGGCCTTTTGTTCTCTGCTGCTGGCGCTGGTCATCGGCGTGCCGCTGGGGATTTTATCGGCGGTGTACCGCAACCGCTGGCTGGACCACCTGGTGCGTTTAATGGCGATGACCGGGATCTCCACGCCGGCCTTCTGGCTTGGGCTGGGCGTCATTGTGCTGTTCTACGGGCACCTGCAGATTCTGCCGGGCGGCGGCAGGCTGGACGACTGGCTCGATCCGCCAACGCACGTCACCGGGTTTTATCTGCTGGACGCGCTGCTGGAGGGCAACGGTGAGGTCTTTTTCAACGCGCTTCAGCACCTGATTTTGCCCTCGCTGACGCTGGCGTTTGTTCACCTGGGGATTGTGGCGCGCCAGGTCCGTTCGGCGATGCTTGATCAGCTTAGCGAGGACTACATCCGCACCGCGCGCGCCAGCGGCCTGCCCGGCTGGTTCATCGTCCTGCGCTACGCCCTGCCGAATGCGATGATCCCGTCCATTACCGTGCTCGGGCTGGCGCTGGGCGATCTGCTTTACGGTGCCGTGCTGACCGAAACCGTCTTTGCCTGGCCGGGCATGGGCGCCTGGGTGGTGACATCCATTCAGGCGCTCGATTTCCCTGCCGTGATGGGCTTTGCCGTCGTTGTTTCGCTGGCCTACGTGCTGGTTAATCTGGTGGTCGATCTTCTTTACCTGTGGATTGACCCGCGAATCGGGCGCGGAGGTGCCGAATGATGTTAACGCAGGAAACGCCCGTCCCGGTTAAAACCGCCAGACAACGCATCAACTGGGCAAAGCTGTTCTGGATGCTGCGCCAAAGCCCGCTCACGATCGTTGGCGGCGTCATTATGATGGCGATGCTCTTTCTGATGGTGGCTTCGCCGTGGATCGTACCGCATGACCCGAACGCGCTGGATTTGACCGCCCGCCTGCAGGCGCCGTCCGTGCAGCACTGGTTTGGCACCGATGAGGTGGGACGCGACCTGTTCAGCCGCGTGCTGACGGGCAGCCAGCAGTCGATTACCGCCGGGCTGGCGGTGGTGGTGATTGCGGGCGGCATCGGCTCGCTGCTGGGCTGTCTGTCCGGCGTGCTGGGCGGGCGCGGCGACGCCATCATCATGCGGGTGATGGACATTATGCTCTCCATTCCCTCCCTGGTGCTGACCATGGCGCTGGCCGCCGCGCTCGGTCCGAGCCTGTTTAACGCCATGCTGGCGATTGCGATTGTCCGCATTCCGTTCTACGTCCGCCTGGCGCGCGGGCAAACCCTGGTGGTGCGTCAGTTTACCTACGTTCAGGCCGCCCGCACGTTCGGCGCGTCCCGCTGGCATTTGATCCGCTGGCATATCCTGCGCAACGCCCTTCCGCCGCTGATTGTGCAGGCTTCGCTGGATATCGGCAGCGCCATTCTGATGGCCGCCACGCTGGGGTTTATTGGCCTGGGCGCGCAGCAGCCCACCGCCGAGTGGGGGGCGATGGTGGCCGTGGGCCGTAACTACGTCCTGGACCAGTGGTGGTACTGCGCCTTTCCCGGTGCGGCGATTTTGATTACCGCCGTGGGATTTAACCTGTTTGGCGATGGCATCCGCGATCTGCTGGATCCGAAATCGGGAGGAAAACAGTGATGACCGAACCGGTATTACGCATTGAAGACCTGCACCTGAGCTTCCCGATTTTTCGCGGCGAGGTTCACGCGCTGAACCACGTTTCGCTGGAGATCGAAAGGGGCGAAATTGTCGGCGTGGTGGGCGAGTCGGGGTCGGGTAAATCGGTGACCGCCATGCTCGCCATGCGCCTGCTGCCGGAAGGGAGTTACCGCATTCATCACGGCCAGGTGACATTACTCGGCGAAAACGTCCTGACGGCGTCCGAGAAGCAGCTTCGCCAGTGGCGCGGCGCAAAGGTCGCGATGATTTTTCAGGAGCCCATGACCGCCCTCAACCCGACGCGGCGGATTGGCAAACAGATGGTGGAGGTCATCCGCCAGCATCAGCCGCTTTCCCGGCGCGAGGCGCAGCAAAAGGCGATTACCCTGCTGGAAGAGATGCAAATACCCGACGCGAAGCAGGTCATGGAGCGTTATCCCTTTGAACTGTCCGGCGGCATGCGCCAGCGGGTGATGATCGCCCTTGCCTTCTCCTGCGAGCCGGAGCTGATCGTCGCCGACGAGCCGACCACCGCGCTGGACGTTACCGTCCAGCTGCAGGTGCTGCGCCTGCTTAAGCACAAGGCGCGGGCCAGCGGGACCTCGGTGCTGTTTATCAGCCATGATATGGCCGTGGTGTCGCAGCTTTGCGACAGAATGTACGTAATGTACGCGGGCAGCGTGATCGAGAGCGGTGCGACGCAAACGCTGATCCACCGCCCCGTGCATCCCTATTCCATTGGTCTGCTGCAGTGCGCGCCGGAACACGGCCAGCCGCGCGATCTGCTGCCCGCCATCCCCGGCACGGTGCCCAACCTCAGCCAGCTTCCGCAGGGGTGCGCCTTCCGCGAGCGCTGTTTTGCCGCCGGGGTGAAATGCAGCGAAACGCCGCGCTTACAGCCCACTGGTGCAGAAGGCCAACAGGCTGCCTGCTGGTATCCACAAGGGGAGAAACACCATGTCTGATGTACTGCTGGAACTGGACAGCGTGCACGTGAACTTTGCGGCGCGCAAAAACTGGCTGGGCCGCGTAACGGAACAGGTTCATGCCCTCAACGGGCTCGATCTTCAGATCCGTCGGGGAGAAACGCTCGGCATCGTCGGGGAATCCGGCTGCGGGAAAAGCACCCTGGCCCAGCTGCTGATGGGCATGCTTAAGCCCAGCACCGGCGCATGCCAGCGGGCGCACCACGCGGGCGGCATGCAGATGGTGTTTCAGGATCCGCTCTCCTCGCTCGACCCGCGATTGCCGGTCTGGCGCATCATCACCGAGCCGGTGTGGGTGCAAAAGCGCAGCCGCGAGCGGGAGCGCCGTCAGCTGGCTGAAAACCTGGCGCTGCAGGTTGGCATTCGCCCGGAATATCTCGACCGGCTTCCGCACGCCTTTTCCGGCGGGCAACGCCAGCGCATCGCCATCGCCCGGGCGCTTTCTTCAGACCCCGATATTATCGTGCTCGATGAACCCACCAGCGCGCTGGATATCTCCGTGCAGGCGCAAATCCTCAACCTGCTGGTGACGCTACAGCAGCAGCGTAATCTGACCTACGTGTTAATCTCGCATAACGTCTCGGTGGTCAGGCACATGAGCGACCGCGTGGCGGTGATGTACCTCGGGCAGATTGTGGAGCTGGGCAGCGCCGCGCAGGTTCTGGGTGAACCGCGCCATCCCTATACCCGCCTGCTGCTCGACTCGGTTCCCCGCACCGGTGAACCGCTGGATGAAAATCTGGCGTTACGCAAAACGGAGCTTCCCGGCAACCGTCATCTGCCCGAAGGCTGTTTTTTCCGCGACCGTTGCCCGATGGCAACGCAGGGGTGTGAACGCCCGCAGCCGTTACAGCCCTCACGCGAGGGCCGTAACGTTCGCTGCTGGCGCAGTCTGGATTAGATTTGCGCCATCCCGCCGTCTACAAACAGCTCGATGGCGTTAATAAAGCTGGCCGCGTCGGAGGCCAGAAACGACACCGCTTTCCCCACCTCACCCGGCGCGCCTAAACGCCCCAGCGGTACCTGGGCGGCCAGCGCGTCGAACAGCCCCTGACGGTGTTCTTCCGGCACCAGACCGCCGAGGCCTGGCGTTTTGACCGGGCCCGGGCTCACCACGTTGACGCGGATCCCGCGGCCCTGCAAATCCAGCGCCCAGGAGCGGGCAAAGTTGCGCACCGCGGCCTTGCTGGCGCTGTAGACGCTAAAGTTTGCCGTCCCCTTAACGGAGACCGTCGAGCCGGTCAGAATAATCGACGATCCGGCGGAGAGCAGCGGCAGCGCCTTCTGCACCGTGAACAGCACCCCGCGAACGTTGGTGCCAAAAATACGGTCAAACTGCTCTTCGGTGATCGCGCCCAGCGGCAGCATATCGCCGCCACCGGCATTGGCGAACAGAATATCAAGACGGCCTTCATCTTTGGCTATCCGGGCATAAACCTCATCCAGATCGGCAAGCTTTGAAACGTCCGCGCGAATGCCTACTGCGTCAGACGCAATCTCTGCTACCGCGGCGTCCAGTTCGGCCTGACGACGACCGGTGATGTACACCTTCGCGCCCTGCGCCGCCAGCTCCTGCGCCGTTGCAAGACCAATACCGGTGCTGCCGCCGGTGACCAGTGCGATTTTTCCTGAGAGAGTCGTGTTCATGTCATTTACCTATTGTTGGGTTTGCGTTGAACAAACTTTAGCCCTTGCGGGATTAGTGAAAAACCGGCAAAAATGAAAATGACTATTCACCTACAGAAATAATCAGAGGTCATCATGGACCAGCTCATGGCAATGCGGGCTTTCACGCGGGTGGTGGAGTCCGGCAGCTTTACCCGCGCGGCGGACTCGCTGAATATGCCGATTGCCACGCTGAGCAAGCTGGTTAAATCGCTTGAGGCGCATCTGGAGATACGTCTCCTGCACCGGACGACTCGCCGGGTGGTCGCGACGCCTGAAGGGATGGAATACTATGAAAAAGCGCTCAGGGTGTTGATAGATATCGAAGATATCGACACCTCGTTTCGCGTTTCCCGCGCGACGCCGAAAGGGCTTTTACGGGTTGACGTGGGCGGCTCCACCGCCCGGGACGTGCTTATCCCCCTGCTGCCGGAATTTATGCGGCGCTACCCGGATATCCGCATCGACCTTGGCGTGGCCGACCGGCCGGTCGATCTCATCAGCGGCAACGTAGACTGCGTGATCCGCGGCGGGCCGCTGGACGACTCAACCCTCATCGCCCGTCATCTCGGTAACGCCGAGATGGTCACCTGCGCGACGCCGGGCTACCTGAAAAATCACGGCGTCCCGGCCTATCCGCAGGAGCTGTGCAACGGCCACAAGCTGATCAGCTACCTTTCGCCCGTCACCGGGCGGGCATTTCCGTTTCGCTTCAGACAGAACGGCGAGGCGCTGGAAATCAACATTCCGCACTATCTCGGCGTCAATGAAAGTAATGCCCATCTGGCGGCTGCCGCGGCGGGGCTGGGGATCGTTCAAACCTTTGAGTATTCGGCAAAGTCGTATTTGCAGGCGGGGGCGCTGACGGCGATCCTGGGCGACTGGCGCCCGGCCGCGTATCCGTTTCACGTGGTATACCCGCAGAACCGGCATTTGACGCACCGTCTGAAGGTGTTTATTGGGTGGCTGGCGGAGGTGTTCCCCGCCGCGCTGAAGGGATAGCCGGGCGCAAACCCGGCGGGGTGTTAATTAAGCTTATAGTCCAGCGTAATCTCAGCCTTCAGGAGCTGTGAGACCGGGCAGCCCGCTTTGGCTTTCTGAATAATGCCATCGAACTGCTGGGGGGCGATGCCGGGAACGGTCACCTTGCTTTTCAGGGCAACCTTAGTGATGGCAAAGCCGCCGTCGGTTTTATCCAGAGAAACGTCCGCGGTGGTATCAATGGAATCGGCGGTATACCCTGCTTCACCGAGCATCAGCGACAGCGCCATTGAGAAGCAGGCCGCATGTGCCGCGCCAATCAGCTCTTCAGGGTTGGTCCCCTTTTCACCCTCAAAGCGGGTATTGAAACCATAAGGCTGTTGATTGAGAACGCCGCTCTCGGTGGAAACCGTTCCTTTCCCGCGCTTAATGTCGCCAGACCAGTGTGCCGAACCGTGCTTATGAATAGTCATTCTTGCTCTCCTTTTGGCTTACAAAGGGTTAAGTATAGACTACGCATCTGCCCGACCCTGGAACACAGACAATTCCGGGACTTTCACCTGCTGTACCGACAAAAAGGATAAAACTATGGCGCTAAAAATCAGGATGGCCGTTGCCGTAACCACGCTGGCTTTGTCACTCTCTTCTCTGGCCAAAACGCCTGAGAACTTTATCTATACCAGCTCCGGCGATCTCGACGCGGCGTTTCCGCTTGTTGCGCGAAGCGATATCGGCGGCGTGCAGATCGTTTACAACTGGCGCCTGCTGGAACCCGAGAAGGACAGCTATGACTTCTCGCGAATTGAGCAAGATCTGGCGCGCGTTAAGGCAGCCCGAAAAAAGCTCTTTATTCAAATCCAGGATCGTTTCTTCGAGCCGGACGCCCGGTACGTGCCGGACTATCTGATGCACGATAAGCAATACGGTGGCGGGATTGCGCCGCAGTTCGATAACCCCGGCGAAGGCAAGCCCGTCGGTTCAGGATGGGTGGCGCGTCAGTGGGATCCCGCCGTCCGCCAGCGCTACCAGGCTTTGCTGGCCGCCCTCGCCAAACGCTTTGACGGCGAGGTGTATGGGGTAAACCTGCCCGAAACCGCCATCGATCTCGATGAAAAAAATCCGCCCGCCGGGTTTACCTGCGACAGCTATTTCACGGGAGAAATGGAAAACCTGGCCTTTGCGCGAAAGGCTTTTCAGAAATCACACGTGGTGCAATACGTGAACTTCTGGCCGTGCGAATGGGATAATGACCACAACTACATGGGGCGTCTGTTTGCGTATGCCAGCGCCAACACTGTCGGTCTCGGTGGGCCGGACATTGTTCCCAACCGCAAGGCGCACATGAAAAATGCCTATCCCTTCTTCCATAAAAATAAACAGACTCTGCCGCTCATCGCCATGGCGGTTCAGGAACCGACCCTGACCTATAAGGATCCTCAGACCGGAAAACCGTTCACCAAAGCGGAGTTTGTCCGCTTCGGCGAAAGTTATCTCGGGGCCGATATTATTTTCTGGAGCACATCTTCTCCCTGGCTAAAGGCAAAGTAATCCCTGCTTACGCCAGGTAGCGGGACAGTTCGTCAAGGAACACGCGCAGCGCGGCAGGCTGGTATTCCCGGGACTGATAAATGCCATGGATGGCAAGCGGTTTAGGCTCAAGTGCCTCGAGCACCGGCACCAGTAATCCCTGTTCCAGCGCGGCAGACGCTTCGCGCTCCGGCAGCATAGCGATACCGCAGTGCTTAATCGCCGCGTCCATCAACAGCGAAGAGATGCTGGCGCTCAGGTTGCCGCTGACGGCCACGCTCAGGCTTTCACCTTCCGCCGTCAGGAAGTGCCAGGACTGCCCGGCGAAAAAGCTGTAGTGCAGGCAGTTGTGCTGCGCGAGTTCTTCGGGGCTGACGGGGGTACCGTGCTGTGCCAGGTACGCCGGCGAGGCGCAGAGCACCGACCGACACTCCCCCAGCCGGCGGGCAATCATCCCGGGCTCGGGGTTGTCGGTAATGCGCACGGCGACGTCAATGCGCTCTCCCACCAGGCTCACCGGGTGGTTGTTCACGTCAAGCTCAACGCGCAGTTGCGGGTAGCGCGCGAGCAGGCCGGGCAGAACCGGCGCAATCATATGCATGGCGGTAAAGTGGGCGCAGGCCACCCTTAGGGTGCCTGACGGGAGATCTTTCTCCGACTGCCCCTCAATTTCCTGTGAGATCTGCGAGAGCGTCCGCGTTTTTTGCAGCACCTTTTCCCCTGCCGCGGTCAGCGTCAGCTTGCGCGTGGAGCGGTTTACCAGCCGCGTTCCCGCCCACTTCTCCATTTGTTCAAGGTAGCGGCTCACCATCGGTCGGGAAATGCCCAGCGCGCGGGCCGCCGCGCTCAAACTTCCCAGCTCGCATATCCGGTTGTAGACCTGAGCGGCGATAACGCGATCCATATAAGCTCCATTTGCTCGATTTATGAAACTAAGCATGTCTTGTTTAAGGAATTCTGGCAAATGCGAATATCCGTACAATAGAGACATTCCTGAACAACAGAGACAACAGCATGAAACTCACTCACCTTGCCCTGATTTCCACCCTTTTCGCGCCGGCTGTTTTTGCCGCGCCGTTGACCATTGATACCTATAACCCGCAGGAAAAAGGCATTTTCCCGGTCTCCTCCACGCTGGTTTCCGGCCCGAAAGAGGCGGTGCTGTTTGACGCGCAGTTCAGCGTGAAGGATGGCGAAGCGCTGGTAGAGAAAATTCGCCGCAGCGGTAAAACCCTGAATAAGATTGTGATCACCTCCGGCGATCCGGATTTCTATTTTGGCCTGCAGCCGCTGGTCAAAGCCTTCCCGAATGCCAAAGTGGTGGCCACACAGCATGTGGTTGACCATATTAAAGCCACCAAAGATGCCAAGCTCGCCTTCTGGGGACCGCAGATGAAAGACGGCGCGCCAACGGAGCTGGTTGTCCCGCAGGTGCTTGCCTCCACCACGTTCATGGTTGACGGGGAAAAAATCGATATCGAGCAGCCAGACAGCTACGCGGCCTATGTGTGGATCCCGTCAGCAAAAACGATCCTCGGCGGCACCGGGGTAGCCTGGGGCATTCACGTCTGGACGGCAGACACCCAGACCCCGGAAAGCCGCAAGCAGTGGCAGGAAACGCTGCAGGCTATGGCCGCGCACAAGCCAGAACGCGTGATCCCGGGCCACTATCTGGGCACCCCACCAGCGGGTACTGGCGCGATTGATTTTACCCGCGACTATCTGCAGCGCGTTGAAAAGGCTTTAGCCGCGCATAAAGATTCCGCAGGCGTTATCAATACCCTGAAAAAACAGTATCCAGGCCTCGCTGACGAAAGCTCGCTGGAATTAAGCGCCAAAGTGAATACTGGCGAAATGAAGTGGTAATTTAAAAACGGCTCCTGCTATATTTCCGTGATGGCAGGAGCATCGCCAAAATATCCCCGCCGTTACCCGTCGATATAGCCACACGTTTTAAAAGTACATAAAAGCATGCACTTATGTCATTTTTATTTCTAAGATGAATCTGAACCACAACCGGGAAAATATTTGCCATTCTGTTTATGAATTAAATTTTTTGCGAGCCGTACCATTAAACAGACAACGACACGGAGGCAGCATGTTTACTTATTACCCGGCTAATACCACAGCAGCACAACCTGAACTCGTTAACGCGATTGCGCAGGGTCTTCACGCCGAGCACGGTGCTGTGACTGAAGATGACATTTTGATGGAACTGACCAAATGGGTGGAATCCACGGATAATGACATCCTCAGTGACATCTACCAGCAGACCATTAACTACGTCGTCAGCGGGCAAAACGCACCCTTGTAAAAACCTGCTAAGCTGGATCTGCAACCTAAGGGGTTACATTTCGTTTGCGTAAGCAAACTGGTCCTTAAAACTATCAACAGGATTGAGGAGTTAACATGAAATCGAACCGTCAGGCACGCCATATTCTGGGACTGAACTACAAGCTTTCCAACCAGCGTAAAGTGGTGATTGAAGGCGACCATGAAACGCAGGTCACTCACGCCACCGGCAGAAAACGCCACGCCGGCAAGTAAGTTCCAGACTGAGATCCAGAACACCATCGGTAATCCCGATGGTGTTTTTGTTTATGTGTTGCGGTAATTAATATTTAGCTCCTTTATAATACCGCCTGACCGCACCCGATCGCACAGGCCAGAAAGATGACAAACAGCAGTGTCAGGGACGGATCTTCATAAAAAGAGTGAGTGACATGGACAACAAACTGAAAAAACATCGTTCCTTATACATCCCATACGCCGGACCGGTTTTACTCGAATTCCCCCTGCTCAACAAAGGCAGCGCCTTCAGCATGGAAGAACGCAGCAGCTTTAACCTGCTTGGCCTGCTGCCGGAAGTGGTTGAGACCATTGAAGAACAGGCGGAGCGCGCGTGGATCCAGTATCAGGGTTTCAAAACTGAGATCGACAAACACATCTACCTGCGCAACATTCAGGACACGAATGAAACTCTCTTCTACCGCCTGGTGCAGAACCATCTCGAAGAGATGATGCCGGTGATCTACACCCCGACGGTGGGTGCGGCCTGCGAGCGTTTCTCAGAGATCTACCGTCGTTCACGCGGAGTTTTCATCTCCTATCAGAACCGTCACAACATGGACGATATTCTGCAGAACGTGCCGAACCACAATATCAAAGTGATTGTGGTGACCGACGGCGAACGTATTCTCGGCCTCGGCGACCAGGGCATTGGCGGGATGGGGATCCCAATCGGTAAACTCTCTCTCTACACCGCCTGCGGCGGCATCAGCCCGGCGTATACCCTGCCGGTGGTGCTGGACGTCGGGACCAACAACCAGCAGCTGCTCAACGATCCGCTCTATATGGGCTGGCGCCATCCGCGCATTACCGACGACGAGTACTATCAGTTTGTCGACGACTTCATCCAGGCCGTGAAGCACCGCTGGCCGGACGTTCTGCTGCAGTTTGAAGACTTCGCGCAAAAAAACGCGATGCCGCTTCTGAACCGCTATCGCGATGAGATCTGCTCCTTTAACGACGACATCCAGGGCACCGCCGCCGTGACCGTGGGTACGCTTATCGCCGCCAGCCGCGCTGCCGGCAGCCAGCTGAGCTACCAGAAAATCGTCTTCCTGGGCGCAGGCTCTGCAGGCTGCGGTATCGCCGAGCAGATTATCGCCCAGACGCAGCGCGAAGGCTTAAGCGAAGAGCTGGCCCGCTCCCGCGTCTTTATGGTTGACCGCTTCGGCCTGCTGACCGACGGCATGCCGAACCTGCTGCCGTTCCAGACCAAGCTGGTGCAAAAGCGCGAAAACCTGAAAAACTGGGATACCGACAACGAAGTCCTTTCCCTGCTGGACGTGGTGCGCAACGTGAAGCCGGATATTCTGATCGGCGTTTCCGGGCAAACCGGTCTCTTTACCGAAGAGATCATTCGCGAGATGCACAAGCACTGCGAGCGCCCTATCGTGATGCCGCTGTCTAACCCGACCTCCCGCGTGGAGGCGACGCCGCAGGACATCATCGCCTGGACCGAAGGTAACGCGCTGGTCGCGACCGGCAGCCCGTTCGACCCGGTGGTGTGGAAGGATAAAACCTATCCGATTGCCCAGTGCAACAACTCGTATATCTTCCCGGGCATTGGTCTTGGCGTGATCGCTTCCGGCGCGTCCCGCATTACCGACGAAATGCTGATGTCGGCGAGCGAAACCCTCGCGGGCTACTCGCCGCTGGTCAACAACGGTGAAGGGCTGGTGCTGCCGGAGCTGAAAGACATCCACAAGGTATCGCGCGCCATCGCGTTTGCGGTAGGTAAAATGGCGCAGCAGCAGGGCGTGGCGGTGAAAACCTCTGCCGACGCGCTGCAGCAGGCCATCGACGACAACTTCTGGAAGCCTGAATACCGCAGCTATCGCCGTACCTCGATTTAATTCTGCGCTTTAACCGTTCCCTCTCCCGGTGGGAGACGCTGTGCGGCCCAATCGCCCGGTGGCGCTTCGCTTACCGGGCCTACGGGCCGGATGTTTTCCCTCTCCCTATGGGAGAGGGTTAGGGTGAGGGCAACAGACCGCACCATCGAATACCCACTAGCCAAACCCCTTTTCCCCCGCTACACTCCCTTCATCCATTAACCTACTGAATATATAAGGAGGCCAATTATGCTGTACTGTGAAATTTTCAATGTTTCACATACATTTGGTGATCGCACCAGCTCAAGCGTTATCGGTATCGTGCTGCGATAACTTCTGCTTGAGCGAAGACACCAACCCCTGAATCCCTTCTCTCGGGCTTACTGAGTTATCGTCAGCGATGTTTGACGAGGCATAAACATGCCTGTAACTCTTGGGTAAGCAACAATGAGCACTTTACTCACTGCACAATCTTTACGCGTTGATACGGCGTTTGGCACGCTCTTCGACTCACTCTCCTTTACGCTGAAAAAAGGCGACCGCATTGGCCTGCTGGGCGACAACGGCTGCGGAAAAAGTACGCTGCTGAAGGTGCTGGACGGCACAGACTCCCCCGCCGCCGGTACGGTCGCGCTGGCCGGACACTGCCTGATGGCGCGCGTGGAGCAACATCTTCCGGACGCTATTTTCCCGCTGACCATGCTGGATGCCGTACTCGCACAGCTGCCTTTAGCTGAGCGCGACAGCCTGCGCTGGAAAGCCGAAACGCTGCTGGCGAGCATGGGCTTCACGCCGCAGGATATGATGCTGCAATCCGCCACGCTGAGCGGTGGGCAACACACCCGCCTGCTGCTGGCGCGAGCGCTGATTCACGATCCGGACCTGCTTCTGCTCGATGAACCCAGCAACCACCTTGATTTGCCGACCATGCTCTGGCTGGAACACTTTCTTCAGAACTGGTCAGGCAGCTTCGTGCTGGTCTCGCATGACAGACAGCTGCTGGATGCCGTCACAAACGGCAGCTGGATCCTGCGCGATAAAACGCTGCACTACTTCGCCCTTCCCTGCACGGCCGCCCGCAAGGCGCTTGAAGCAAAGGATGAAAGCGACGCGCAGCGCCACAAGGCGGAGCAAAAGGAGATCGACCGCGTGACCGCCAGCGCGAAGCGGCTGGCGACCTGGGGCAAGGTTTACGACAACGAAGACCTGGCCCGCAAAGCCAAACAGATGGAAAAACAGGTCGAACGGCTAAAGGAGAGCCAGACGGCGCTCACGGCAGGCAGCCAGTGGACGTTAACCCTGCGCGGCGACGCGCTGCGGGCCGATCGTCTGCTGGAGATGGAAAACCTCAGCGTCCCGCCTGCACCCGGGCTACCGCCGCTGTTTACCATCGACATGGCGCGGCTAAAAAGCGGCGATCGCGTGGCAATCGTTGGGCGTAACGGATGCGGCAAATCATCGCTGATGAGGCTTATCTGGGAACAGTTCGCCGATGAGTCCGCAGACAGCGGGTTGAAAATCCATCCGCGCGTCTCGCCAGGCTATTACGACCAGACGCTTCATCAGCTTGCGGACAACGCCACGCTGCTCGACGCGCTGGAGCCTTTCGCACCGGATCCGCAGAACCGCAAAATGGCACTGATAAGCGCGGGTTTCCCGTGGGCGCGTCACGGACAAACGGTCAGCACGCTCAGCGGTGGCGAACGCTCGCGCCTGCTGTTCGTTGGACTGACGCTTGCCCGCTACAGCCTGCTGATGCTGGATGAGCCGACCAACCACCTCGACATGGAAGGCAAAGAGGCGCTGGCGCAAACCCTCCAGCAGTTCGAAGGCGGCGTCCTGCTGGTCAGCCATGACCGTCAGCTAATTAGCCAAAGCTGCAACCGTTTCTGGCTGATTGAAGACGGAAAGCTGAGCGAGTGGCACGATGCAGAAGCGGTGTTTGAGCGCCTGCGTGAAAGCGCGGGGCTGGTGACATCCACCGCACCTGTTATCGCTACTCAGACGGTTCAATCCTCACCGTATGACGATCTGCTCGAACGGCTGGTCGCGCTGGAAACGCTGCTGGAAGACGATCTGGCGCGTAAGCCAAAGCATCAGAAGCCGCAGCTGCAGGCGCAATGGCGTAAAGAGATTAAGGAGATAGAAGCACAGCTGTAAGTCTGCGCCCGGCGAGCATCTCGTCGGGCCAGTATTTTCCCCCTAAATTATTGGAGGAACGCCGTATTCTTAACCTGCAATCGAATCAAATGATGACATTATTTTGCCGCAGCCTTGCATTACCAGGCTAATGTATCAATCCTTAAGGGGTACTACACCTGCTACACAGATTCTTATCATGAACAAGGAGATACACATGAAGGCTGCTGTTGTCACTCAGGATCACCAGGTCAACGTCACCGAAAAAACTTTACGCCCGCTTAAGCATGGGGAAGCCCTGCTGAAGATGGAGTGCTGTGGCGTATGCCATACCGATCTCCACGTGAAAAACGGTGATTTCGGCGATAAGACCGGGGTTATCCTGGGCCATGAAGGGATTGGTATCGTAAAAGAAATCGGCCCCGGCGTGAAGTCGCTGAAAGTCGGCGATCGCGCAAGCGTGGCCTGGTTTTTTGAAGGCTGTGGCCACTGCGAATACTGTAATACCGGCAACGAAACCCTGTGCCGCGATGTGAAAAATGCCGGTTACTCCGTTGACGGCGGCATGGCGGAAGAGTGCATCGTCACCGCGGATTACGCGGTAAAAGTGCCGGACAGTCTGGATTCGGCGGCGGCCAGCAGCATCACCTGCGCCGGGGTCACCACCTACAAAGCGGTAAAAATTTCCGGAATTAAACCGGGCCAGTGGATTGCAATTTACGGTCTGGGCGGGCTGGGCAACCTCGCGCTGCAGTACGCCAAAAACGTTTTTAACGCCAAAGTCATCGCCCTTGACGTTAACGACGAACAGCTGAAGCTGGCGGCCAGCATGGGGGCCGATTTAACCATCAACTCCCGCAGCGAAGACGCCGCTAAAATTGTGCAGGAGAAAACCAGTGGCGCGCATGCCGCGGTCGTTACCGCTGTCGCAAAAGCCGCATTCAACTCCGCCGTTGATGCCGTGCGTGCCGGTGGCCGCGTGGTCGCGGTTGGCCTGCCGCCGGAAGCGATGAGCCTCGACATTCCACGTCTGGTGCTGGACGGCATTCAGGTGGTCGGTTCGCTGGTCGGCACCCGTCAGGATCTGCAGGAAGCCTTCCAGTTCGCCGCGGAAGGTAAGGTGGTGCCGAAAGTCACGATGCGTCCAATCGAGGACATCAACGCCATCTTTAAAGAGATGGAACAGGGCCAGATCCGCGGCCGTATGGTGATCGACTTACGTTCATAACCGATCATCTTTCATCACCGCCCCTCGCTGGGGCGGTTTTTTTATAGCCATTTTCCGGCAATCCTTATCTTAATTCCTTTGTTCCCTTGTTTTCCCCCGCGCCCGATGATGAATCCGACGCTAACAAGAAGATAACAAAGGAATTCACCATGCAAACCCCATTTCGTCTGCCGCTGCTGGCGGCGCTGATTCTGGCGACAACCGCAGCCTGGGCAGCAGATGCGCCCGTCAAAGGCGGCACGCTGATTTATCTGGAGCAACAGGCGCACACCAACCTCTATCCCCCTGCCGGTGGCTTTTACCCGAACGGCGGCATTCTGAATCAAATCACCGACAAACTGACCTGGCAGAACCCAAAGACGCTGCAGGTGGAACCCTGGGTGGCAGAAAGCTGGACCACTAACGCCGATAAAACCGAATACACCTTTAAACTTCGTCCCGGCATCACCTTCTCCGACGGCACGCCGCTGGACGCGAACGCCGTGGCGAAAAATTTTGATACCTACGGTTTAGGCAATAAGGCGCAGCGCCTGCCGGTGTCAGAAGTGATCAATAACTACGATCGCAGCGAAGTCATCGACCCGCTGACCGTGAAGTTCTACTTCAAAAAACCGTCGCCGGGGTTCCTGCAGGGCACCGCCACCATTGGCTCGGGTCTGGTCTCGCTCAGCACATTGAAGCGCAACTTCGAAGAGCTGGGGGATGCCCGCCACATCATCGGCTCCGGCCCGTTTGTGGTGAAGGACGAGAAGCTGGGTCGTGAAGTGACGCTCGAAGCCCGCAAAGACTACCGGTGGGGACCGAAAAGTCTGGCGCAACAGGGGCCCGCCAATCTCGATGGCATCAAGTTTATCGTGACCCAGGAAGACAGCGTGCGCGTGGGCGCCCTGCTGGCGGGTCAGGCCGACTTTATTCGCCAGGTGCAGGCGTATGACGAAAAGCAGGCGACAGACCAGGGCTATAAAATCTACGCCGCCCCGACGCGCGGGGTGAATGACAGCATCAGCTTCCGCCCGGATAACCCGCTGGTCTCCGATATTCGCGTACGCCAGGCGCTGCTGCATGCCACCAATGCCAAACAGGTGGTCGAGACCCTCTTCTCGGCCAACTATCCGCAGGCGAAGTCGGTGATTGCTGATTCCGCCGCAGGCTTTGTCGATCTCAGCGACAAATTGACCTTTGACCCGGCAAAAGCCAACCAGCTGCTGGACGAGGCAGGCTGGAAAGCGGGCGGCGATGGGATCCGCGCCAAAGACGGCCAACGTCTGGCGCTGACGGTGTATGAATCTCTGCCGCAGCCGCAAAACAAAGAGGTGCTGCAGCTGGTTGCCCAGCAGTGGCGCCGGGTGGGCGTGGCGCTGAGCGTCAAAGCCGGGGACGCAGGCAGCCGCACGCTGGATAACCTCGACCCGCTGAAAACCCCGCTGACCGTCTCCGAAGTGGGCCGCGCCGATCCGGACGTGGTGAAAAGCATGTTCTACCCGGCTAACCGCGACGCGCTGCTGCAAAAAGGCGGATCCAGCGACAAGGTCAAAAACTTCCGTGACGACAAGCTGAATGCGCTGCTGGTGAATATCTCCTCAGAGATCGATCCGCAAAAACGCCTGCAACTGACGGGAGACGCCCAGCGCTACCTGCTGGATCACGCCTACGTCATTCCAATTTTCGAGGAGCCGCAGGTCTTTGCCGGTGCGCCGTGGCTAAAAGGCGTCAATTTTGAAGCGGTAGGCCGCCCGTCGTTCTACGGCGCGTGGATTGAGAAACACTGAGGAGCTGACAATGCGCCACGCACTTCTTCAACGCTTTGGGCACGGGCTGCTGGTACTGTGGGCCGCCTTTACACTCTCGTTCGTGTTGCTCCAGGTGCTGCCGGGCGACGCGGTGCTGATTAAATTTCAGAACCCGGACCTGGGCTTAAGCCCGGCGCAAATCGAGGAGATGCGCGTGGCCTACGGCGCGGACAGCCCGCTGTGGCAGCAATACGGCCACACGCTGCTGGCGATGCTGCGCGGGGATTTCGGCTATTCGTTACAGGCAGGGGTGCCGGTCAGCGAGCTGATTGCCAGCAATCTGCCGGATACCCTGAGTCTCGCCCTGCCCGCGTTTTTACTCGCGGTCCTGCTGGCGTTTGCGCTGGCCTTTGCGTCGCGGCTGCCCGGTCTGCGCTGGCTAAGCAATACCCTCCAGTCTCTGCCGGTCCTGTTTATCTCCTTACCGACGTTCTGGCTGGGGATTGCCCTCATCCAGCTCTTCTCTTTTCAGTTGCGGCTGATCCCGGTGATTAACCCGACGCCGCTGCAGGGGTTGATCCTGCCGATCGTCACCGTGGCTATCCCGATCTCCGCCCCGCTGGCACAAATTCTGATGCGCAGTCTCGACCAGGTGGCGACGCAGCCGTTTGTCGCCGTTGCCCGGGCCAAGGGGCTGAGTGAAGCCGCCGTCCTGTGGCGTCACGTGACCGGCAACGCCCTGCTGCCGGTCCTGAATATCGCCGGGCTGCTGCTGGGCGAGCTGATTGCCGGGGCGCTGATCGCGGAAACCGTTTTTGGCCGCAGCGGGCTCGGACAGCTGACCCAGCAGGCGGTGAATAACCAGGATATCGCCGTGCTTCAGGCGGTGGTGATGATTTCCGCCCTCGGTTTTGTCCTGATCAATCTGCTGGTGGATCTGCTGATGCCGCTGCTGGATCCCCGTCTGCAAACCGTTACCGGAGGTGCATCATGAGTCTGGTCGATTACGCGGCCGCCGCGCGAAAACGCGTTCCAGCCTGGCAGGGCGTGGAATGGCAGCCCGGACTGTGGCTGGCATGGGGAGTAATTATTCTCGCTGCGTTTGCCGCCGTGGCGCCCGGCCTGTTAACCCACTACAGCCCGATTGAGGGCATCGCCGGGGCACAGCGCCTGGCGCCGCAGGCGGGACACTGGCTCGGGACCGATCAGCTTGGCCGCGATGTTTATACGCGTATCGTTTATGGCGCGTCACATTCCCTGAGCGCGGCGCTGGCCGCCGTTGCGATAGGTCTGGTGGTAGGCACCGGCTTAGGGGTGGTTGCCGGGGCGTTCGCCGGACGCGTCGAGTCTCTGCTGATGCGTTTCGTCGACGTGCTGCTGTCCATTCCGTCTCTGCTGCTCTCGCTGACGGTGATTATTTTGCTCGGGTTTGGCACCGTTAACGCCGCGATTGCCGTCGGCGTGGCCTCTATTGCCAGCTTCGCCCGCCTCGCGCGCGGTGAAGTCGTGCGCATCCGCCATACGGATTACGTTGAGGCGGCATTTGGCAGCGGCGGGACGTTTTTCACCGTGCTGTGGCGACATATCCTGCCCAACGCGTTAACCGCCGTCCTCGCCTTTGCCACGCTGCAGTTTGGTCAGGCCATCCTGGCGCTCTCCACGCTGAGCTTTCTCGGCTACGGCACCCCGCCGCCGGTGCCGGAATGGGGCTTATTGATCGCCGAAGGCCGTAACTATCTCTCTACCGCCTGGTGGCTCACCACCTTCCCCGGCGGCGTCGTCATCGCCGTGGTGCTGGCCACCAACCGTATTAGCCAACAGTTCAGCGGAGGTCGTTAATGACCGTTCTCTCAGTGGAAAATTTGACGATTAGCTACCGTACCGCGCGCCAGTGGCGAGAGGTGGTGCATAACGTCAGCTTCACGCTCGGGCGAGGGGAAATGCTGGCGTTTGTCGGCGAATCCGGGTCCGGCAAAACAACCACGGCGCAGGCGATCATTGGTCTGCTGGCTGACAACGCCCGGCGCGATGCGGGAAAAATATCGCTCAACGGCGAAGAGATTAGCGGATGGTCCGCGAAGCGTCTCGATACCCTTCGCGGGGCGCGAATTAGCCTGGTTCCGCAGGATCCGGGTAATTCACTCAACCCGGTGAAGACCATCGGTGCGCAGGTCGGAGAAATTATTCAGTTACACCAGAAAGTAACCCGCGCCCAGCGCGACGAGCAGGTGCTCGCCCTGCTGACAAAGGTCGGCCTGAGCCACCCCGAGCAGCGCATGACGCAATATCCCCATCAGCTCTCCGGCGGAATGAAGCAGCGCGTGCTGATTGCCATCGCCATTGCGCTGCGCCCGGATGTGATCGTTGCCGATGAGCCCACCAGCGCGCTGGATGTGACGGTGCAAAAACGCATTCTCGATCTGCTGGATATCCTGCGCCGGGAGTCGGGTACCGCCGTTCTGTTTGTCACCCACGATCTGGCGCTGGCCGCACAGCGCGCGGACAGGCTGCTGGTTTTTCGCGATGGCGAGGTTCAGGAGCACGGCGACACCGCCGATATCGTCCGCACACCGCAGCACGCCTACACCCGCCAGCTGCTGAGCGATCTCCAGGGCCAGCGCCTGACCATCGCCCCGGTGGCCGGTCGCCCGCTCGCGTCCCCAGCCATTCGCGCCCGCGCCATCAGCAAACAATTCTCCCTGGGCAAAGGTCATCAGCTTCAGGCGCTGGATCGGGTGACGTTTGACGTCAGGCGCGGCAGTACTCATGCGCTGGTTGGTGAATCCGGCTCCGGGAAAACCACCCTCGCCCGTATTTTGCTGGGTTTTGAACAGGCCGACAGCGGGCAGGTCATCATTGATGATATTGATGCCACCGCGCTCAGCCGCGAGGCCCGTCGTCAGCTGCGCCAGAAGATCCAGTTTGTTTACCAGAATCCGTTCGCCTCTCTCGATCCGCGTCAGACGCTGTTCGAGATCGTCGAAGAGCCCCTGAAGAACTTTTCTCGCCTCGGTAAGGCGGAGCGAAAGGTCCGCGTGGAGACAGTCGCGCAGCGGGTTGCTCTGCCCGTCGATATTCTGAGCCGCACCGCCCGGGAACTTTCAGGCGGACAGCGCCAGCGCGTTGCCATCGCCCGGGCGCTGATCCTGGAGCCGACCATTCTGGTGCTGGACGAAGCCACCTCCGCGCTGGACGTCACCGTGCAGGCGCAGATCCTGGCGCTGCTTCAGCAACTCCAGCAGCAGCTGGGATTGACCTATCTCTTCATCACACACGATCTGTCTACCGTCCGCCGGATCGCCCACAGCGTCACGGTGCTGCGCAGCGGTCAGGTGGTCGAACAGGGCGACGTCGGAACCTTATTCGCGTCGCCGCAGAACGATTATACCCGCGAGCTGATTGACGCCATTCCCCATTTTTCACCCGCTACGGAGGAGTTCGCATGACGCGAAAACGCCTGGGATTTTTCACCCGCCTGCTTGACGACGCTACGCCGAAGGAGCGCTATCGTCTGGCAACTGAACAGATCCGCCACGCCGAACGCCACGGTTTTGACAGCGCCTGGATTGCGCAGCACCACTTCCATGAAAGTGAAGGCGGCCTGCCGTCGCCGCTGCTGTTTCTGGCGCACGTCGCCGCGCATACCGAAACCATCCGACTGGGCACGGCCATCATTACCCTGCCGATGGAAAACCCGCTGCGCGTCGCGGAAGATGCCGCCGTGCTCGATTTACTCGCCAATGGCCGTCTTGAGGTCGGTTTTGGATCGGGCGGCACACCGACCTCATTTCTGCCGTTCGGCCTGACGTTTGAGGCGCGCGGCGCGGCCTTTGCCGAGCATTTGCATGTAATTCAAAGCGCCTGGCGCGGGGATTCACTGACCCATCCGGATAACCACCTTTACCCGCCTGCGCCACAGCTTGCTGACCGTATCTGGATTGCCACCTTCTCCGTTGACGGTGCCATTCGCGCCGCGCAGGCCGGACACGGTTTAATGCTCTCGCGCACGCAGCCTCGCCCGGCAGACCGGCTGGATTTGACGCTCGACGAGATCCAGAACCCAATCGTGGATGCCTACCTCGATGCGCTGCCTGCGGGCATCGCACCGCGTATTCTGGCCTCCCGAACGGCGTTCGTCGCCGACAGCGACGACTATGCGCTGAAGATCGCGGCGCCGGGCCTCACGAAACAGGCCCAGCAGCATCGCGCCGCCGGACACGTGGTTAAAGGTGACACCGTCACCGATTATCGCCGCCAGTTTGACGCCCATATTGGTTCGCCCGACACGGTGCTGCATTCGCTGAATGCTGATTCCATTCTCAGGCGCGCCACGGATATCTCATTCCAGGTCCATTCGGTCGAACCTACGCATCGCGACACGCTGCGGTCCATCGAACTGATCGCCGAACGTATTGCCCCCCACATCCTTTGAGGAGACACCTATGTCATTAAGTCAGGACATTCTCGCCGAGCTGGCGGAAATTAAACCCGGTTCCCCTCTGGCAGAGGCGCGCGCCACGCGTGATGCCGCCACGCGCCACGCGCAGGGCAGCTACGAAATCCTGTTTAGCCAGCAGGATGATGATTTTGCACTCGACGAGCGCTTCGCCGTGGCGGCCAAAGTCGCCCGGTGGCACAGCGCGGAGGCGCTGGCAGCGCACTATGCGGGGTTTGGCCTGGCCGATCCCACCTCAGAACGCCTGACCCCGGCGCTGAATTTTGCGCGGCTGCTGACGTTCTCCCCCGTCGAAGCGACGCCTGCAGCGTTAAGGGCGCTGACCCAGGCGGGATGGAGCAAGGAAGGCATTGTTACCCTGGCGCAGCTCGTCGCGTTTGTGAGCTTCCAGAGCCGACTCATCACCGGGCTGCGGCTGCTGAACGACAGGCCCGTCGCCAAAAGCGATGCGCCGGTGGCGGCAGGCATCTGGCACACCACCGCAACAACGGTCACCGGAAAGGCGGCCCCCGTCGCGTTTACCCAGCAGGAGCTGGGATGGGAACCGTGGATAGCGGCCAAACCGCTGGCGGACTTCCGTGACGATGAGGTTGCCATTCTGACGAAATTTGGTCATACCGATTCCGACTACTTCCGCCTGCTGGCGCGCAACCTGCCGGTGCTTGAACAGCGTACGTTAACGGATAAAGGGATTTTTTATACATCGGGAGGATTGCCGCGCGCCGAGCGCGAGCTGGCCGCAACGGTCGCCAGTAAAATCAACGGCTGCATTTACTGCGCATCTGTCCATGCGCGTAAAGCCAGCCAGCTGTCAAAGGATGACGCTGCGGTAGAGGCGCTTCTGGCGGTACGTCCGGGGCAATCCCTCAGCGAAGGGCAGTCCGCGCGCTGGCAGGCGGAAATTAACGTTGCGGCGGCGCTGTCGGTCACCCCGCCTGCCGCCACGCCGCTACACTTTGCCGCGCTGGAAAAAGAGGGGCTGGATACCCTGGCGCAGCTTGATCTGGTGCAGTCCGCCGCGTTCTTCGCCTGGGCCAACCGCCTGATGCTGACCCTGGGTGAGCCCTGGCTTGCCTGAAACCCGTCAGGCTAGCGCGCGAGCGTTAGCCTGAGCCCGTCTGGCCCGCAGGTGACCGTAGATCAGCAGCGCACTCATGGCCGAGAACGAAAGTATCGCCGCCGGCAGCGTGACGTAGCTCCAGCTAAAGCCGAGGGTAATCATCATCCCGCCAAAGTACGCACCAATCGCGCTGCCGAGATTAAACGCCATCTGTCCGCCCGCGGCCCCCAGCATCTCACCACCCTTCGCATTTTGCAGAAGCAGAATTTGCAGCGGTGCAGAGAGCGCGAACAGCCCCGCACAGCAGATAAACCCCATGACCAGCGAGGCCGTTTTCAGTTCACCAAAGGCAAAAAGCAGCAGCAGCGAGGCGACAATCACCGTGTCGGTGGTGGCCGCAATGCGCAGCGGGCTAAAACGCCCCGAGAGTTTACCGCTCAGCAGATTGCCCAACACCATACCAAGCCCCATCAGCATCATGATGGCCGTCATCATCCCTTCTGAAAAACCGGAGACGTTGACCATAAACGGCTTAACGAAGCTGAACCACGCGAACACCCCGGCGTTGCCAAACATCGTGGCGGCAAAAATCAGCCAGGGTTCTGGTTTTTTCAGAAAGTGGAACTGCTCGGTCAATTTAATTTCTGATTTGTCATGGATGTCCGGCACCCAGAGCAGCACCGAGAGGATCACCAGCGCATCGAACACGGCAATCAGGAAAAAGGTATAGCGCCAGCTGAACTGGTGCCCAAGCCAGGTGCCCAGCGGAACGCCCACCAGGTTAGCCACGGTCATACCGGCGATCATCCCCGCCACCGCGACCGTCACCTTACCCGGCGGCGCAATTTTGGAGAGGATAATCGCCCCGACGCCAAAAATGGCCCCGTGCGGAAAACCGGAAATCAACCGTCCCAGCGCCAGCCAGAAGTACGACGTTGAGAACGTAAACAGGCCGTTGCCGACAGCGGACATCGCCACCAGAAACAGCAGCGTGGTTTTTAACGAGAACTTGCCTGAGAACAGCGCCACAATCGGGGCGCCAATCACCACCCCGAACGCATAAAACGAGATCATATTCCCGGCAGAAGGAATCGAAATACCGGTGTCATGTGCCAGTTCGGTGAGCACGCCCATAATGCCAAATTCAGCCATTCCGAGGCCAAAGGTGCCAAGCGCCAACGAAAAAATTGTCTTTTTCATACTTCAACCACTGGTTAATCACTCGCGACGGGCATTATTGAATAATCTTGTATGGTGAGCCAGTTCAAATCAGCTGGCTGACAGGTTAATCCATTAATTCAGGTGGATTACACTTCATAGTGCGGCCTCGCTTTTTCCCGCGCCGGATAACCTGAGGATGACAATCATGGGAAGCAAAAAGAAAACCAGCGTCGCTGTTGATGTCGTAAAGAATGCTCCGTTAAAGACCAAAGAGTATGAACAAGAGTTACGTCGCCTCCACGTTGAACTGGTTAAGCTCCAGCAGTGGGTCGTCGCCAAAGGGCTAAAAGTGTGTATTGTTTTTGAAGGGCGCGACGGCGCCGGTAAAGGCGGTACCATTAAAGCGATCACCGAGCGCGTCAGCCCCCGCGTGTTTCGCGTTGTTGCGCTCCCTGCCCCGACGGATAAAGAAAAAAGCCAGCTCTACTTCCAGCGCTATGTGCCGCATCTGCCTTCGGCTGGCGAAATAGTGATATTCGATCGCAGCTGGTATAACCGCGCGGGCGTGGAACGGGTGATGGGGTTCTGTACGGAAGAACAGGCGGAGAAATTTTTGGACGGCGCACCGGTCATGGAAAAAGCGATGGTGGATGCCGGCATTATCCTGCTGAAGTACTGGCTGGAGGTGACGCCTAAAGAGCAGGAGCGCCGTCTGCGCGACCGTATTAACGACGGTCGTAAAATCTGGAAGCTCTCACCGATGGATATTAAATCCTTTAACCTGTGGGACGAGTACACCCGCGCACGCGACGCTATGTTTGAAGCCACCGATACCGCCTGGGCGCCGTGGTTTGTGGCGCGTTCAGAAGATAAAAAACGCGTGCGACTGAATATTATTTCGCACCTGCTTTCGCAGATCCCCTATAAAGAAATACACGTCGCCAAGGTGGATTTACCGAAACGTAAAATCGGTAAAGTCAAACCCACAAAATACCCGTTCCGGTATGTGGAGGAGCGGTTCTGAAATTACTGGAATAGGCCTCGCAGAATGTAGATTACCAGAGGATACAGTATTGTTTTTTGTTGGCTGCGGTTGATAATAACCGCACCAACAAAGGAGCTAAAAATGAAATCAAACCGAAGTAAAGACTATGGCAAAAGGGAGAGCGTGGCGGGTGGAGTCTCCCGCGAAGCCCGGACACCAGAGGCGCGAAGACGAGAGCAAAAGCAAGATAAAGAGTTCATAAGAGCCATGAATGAATTTACGGCTAAAGCGGGACTCTTATCAGACGACCCTTTCTTTGGAGGGATTTAATGTGCTTTCAGTTTGACGTTTACCGTAACACTTCAGAGAGAACACGGGACTATCAGCCTTATTTTATGATAATTCAACATGACTATTATGATGATTTATCAACAAGACTAATTATTCCATTAAGTTACCACAGCTATTTACGCGGACATATCAACGCCGCAACGCCTTTAGTGAATATTGATTTTGAGCGATATTTTCTTAATACCTCTGGCATAACACACGTGGAGAAAAAGAAACTAAATAATAAAAATTATGTATGCAATCTTCGCGGCGCGAGAAGCACTGTAATTGCTGCGATAGATGCGTTCGTGACCAATACATAACGTAGGCCCGCGCAAGCGCAGCGCCGCCGGGCAAAGCCGACGGCGCAGGACTCACTTCATTCCTTCCGTACTTTCCTTTTTCGCTTCCAGACGTTCCACGTCACGATACCAGCGCGGGTGATGTTTCTGCGCCCAGCGGCGGCTCACCTTCCCTTCAATCATCCCTTTAATCGATCCTTTTACCCAGAACGCCATATACATATGGATCAGGATGGCGTGGATCAGAATGATGGCCGACGTGGCGTGGAGCAGCAGCGCGTAGCGAATCACCTGAATCGGGAAGTAGTGCGCAAAATAGGGACGCCAGATAATCGCCCCGGTCACCAGCAGCACAAAAATCATGCTCATGATGGTCCAGAACATCATCTTCTGCCCGGCGTTGTATTTCCCCACCTTCGCGACGTTATGCTCGTTCCCCTTCAGGACTTCGACGATCCCTTTCACCCACGGGATATCCTGCTTGTCCGGGATGTTATGGTGGACAAAGCGCACGAACATAAACATCAGCACCACGAAAATCAGCACGCCGAAGAACGGGTGCAGAATGCGCCCCATCTGCGGGGTACCGAAGGTTTCGGTCAGCCACTGCAGCGTCGGGAAGAAGAACGAAATCCCGGATACCGCCACCAGGAAGAAGCAGATCACGACCGTCCAGTGACAGGCGCGGTCAACGAACTTCGTGCGCACGATCGTTTTCGACTTACTCATGACGATCCTCCTCGTCTTCATCCACCTCTTTGTTTGGCCCGATACCGATGTAGTGATAAATCAGCCCCGCAAAGGTGGCGATAAAGCCCGCCGCCGAAAGCGGCTTAAGCGCCCCTTTCCAGAGGTTGATGGAGGTATCGATCGCCGGATCCTTCGGCAGCTTGTGATACAGCTCCGGCTGGTCGTTGTGGTGCAGCACATACATCACGTGCGTCCCGCCCACGCCCTGCGGGTTATAGATGCCCGCATTCTCATAGCCGCGCGCTTTGAGCTTATCCACCCGCGCCTGCGCCACGTCCAGCATCTCTTTTTTGGTGCCGAAGTGGATAGCCCCGGTCGGACAGGTTTTCACGCAGGCAGGCTCCTGCCCGACGCTGACGCGGTCCACGCACAGGGTGCATTTGTATACCCGGTTATCCTCTTTATTGAGGCGTGGGATATTAAACGGACAGCCCGCGATGCAGTAGCCGCAGCCGATGCAGTTGTCCTGCTGGAAGTCGACGATCCCGTTGGCGTACTGAATAATCGCGCCGGCAGACGGGCACGCCTTCAGGCAGCCCGGATCTTCACAGTGCATGCAGCCGTCTTTGCGGATGAGCCACTCCAGCCTGCCGTTCTGGTCGGTTTCGCTAAAGCGCATTACCGTCCAGGATTTGGCACTCAGATCCGCCGGATTGTCGTAGACCCCAACGCAGTGTCCCACCTCGTCGCGGATATCGTTCCACTCAGAGCACGCCACCTGGCAGGCCTTACAGCCCACGCATGAGGAGACGTCGATAAGCTTGGCGACCTCTGCCTTGTAGTCCCGCGCGCGGGGCGCGGGCGTTATCGGGTTGGTCGCGGAGCGTTTGATAACGTCTTGTGTTTCCATCGCCATTGAATCGCTCCTTACGCTTTCTCGATGTTGACCAGAAACGCCTTGTACTCCGGCGTTTGCGAGTTGGAATCGCCGACGTTTGGCGTCAGGGTGTTGGCGATGTAACCTTTCTGCGCCACGCCCTCAAAGCCCCAGTGAAGCGGGATACCGACGGTTTCCACCTGCTGGCCGTGCACGTTCAGACTTTGCAAACGACGGGTCACCACCGCCACCGCGCGAATAAACCCGCGCTTGCTGCTCACCTTCACGCGGTCGCCGTTGGCGATGCCTTTCGCCTTCGCCAGCGTCTCGCTGATCTCCACAAACTGTTCCGGCTGCGCGATAGCGTTAAGCCGCGCGTGCTTGGTCCAGGTGTGGAAATGCTCGGTCAGGCGGTAGGTCGTCCCTACGTACGGGAACTTGTCCTTTTTACCTAAGCGCAGAACGTCGTCTTCGTAGATGCGCACTACCGGGCTGGAGATCACGTTCGGGTGCAGCGGGTTCGTGCCCAGCGGCGTCTCCATCGGCTCGTAGTGTTCCGGGAACGGCCCTTCCGCCAGCTTGTTGAGGGCAAACAGGCGTCCCAGCCCTTCCGGCTGCATGATGAACGGCCCGGTGTTGCTGCCCGGCGCGGCGGTGTTGTAGTCCGGGATGTCGTTCCCCGTCCACTTCGCCCCGTTCCACTGGATCAGCATGCGTTTCGGATCCCACGGCTTGCCGTTGATGTCCGCCGACGCACGGTTGTACAGCACGCGACGGTTGAGCGGCCACGCCCATGCCCATCCCAGCGTATTGCCCATCCCGGACGGGTCGGCGTTGTCGCGGTTGGCCATCTGGTTACCCTGCTCCGTCCAGCTGCCGGTGTAGATCCAGCATGACGAGGCCGTCGTCCCGTCGTCGCGCAGCAGCGCAAAGCTGTTCAGCAGCTGGCCTTTCTTCGCCACCAGGGTGCCGTTCGCGTCATAGAGATCCGCCAGCGCCACGCCGTTGTTCTCTTTCGCGACCTCTTCAGACTCGGGATGGTCCGGCTGCTTATAGCTCCAGCTCATCTTCAGCAGCGGCTCAGCGCCTTTGCCGCCTTCGGTGCGGTACATTTCGCGCAGACGATGGTAAATCCCGGCCAGGATCTCGCCGTCGTTACGCGCTTCGCCCGGGGCGTCCTGGCCTTTCCAGTGCCACTGCAGCCAGCGGCCGGAGTTGGCAATAGATCCGTCTTCTTCTGCAAAGCAGGTAGACGGCAGGCGGAACACTTCGGTCTGGATCGACGCCGGATCGACATCGTTTGATTCGCCGTGGTTCTGCCAGAAGGTGGAGGTCTCGGTTACCAGCGGGTCGATAACGACCATGTACTTCAGCTTGCTCAGGCTGCGAACGACTTTGTTTTTGTCCGGGAAGGAGGCCACCGGGTTAAAGCCCTGGCAGATATACCCCGTGACGTTGCCCTTATCCATCATGTTGAAATACTTGATGACGTCGTACGCCTGGTCCCACTTCGGTAACCACTCAAAGCCCCAGTCGTTTTCCTTCTGCGCCGCATCGCCGTAGAGGGATTTCATCAGGCTGACGTAGAACTTCGGATAGTTGCTCCAGTAGTTCACCTGGTCCGGCAGCGTCGCTTTTGGCGTATTGGCCTCAAGATACGTTTGCAGATCGGCCTGCTTTTCAGACGGCAGCGTCAGGTAGCCCGGCAGGCTGGTCGACAGCAGGCCGAGGTCGGTCAGGCCCTGGATGTTGGAGTGACCGCGCAGCGCGTTTACGCCGCCGCCTGCCATGCCCATGTTGCCGAGCAGCAGCTGGATCATCGCCATGGTGCGGATGTTCTGCGCGCCGACGGTGTGCTGCGTCCAGCCCAGCGCGTACAGGAACGTCGTGGTTCTGTCTGCGGCACTGGTTGAGGCCAGCACTTCACAGACCTTCAGGAAGTCCGCTTTCGGCGTGCCGCAGATGTTTTCCACCACGTCCGGCGTGTAGCGGGAAACGTGCTGCTTCAGCAGGTTCCACACGCAGCGCGGGTGCGTCAGGGTTTCATCACGCAGCGCATAGCCGTTTTCGTCGAACTGATAGTTCCAGGACGTTTTGTCGTACTGGCGTTTTTCAGCGTCATAGCCGCTAAACAGCCCGTCATCGAAGGCAAAATCATCCCGCACCAGCAGGTTCGCGTTGGTGTAGTGCTTAACGTATTCCGCGTTAATTTTGTTGTTTTCGATCAGGTACAGCAGTACCCCAGACAGGAACGTAATGTCCGTGCCGGAGCGGATTGGCGCATAGATATCGGCCACCGATGCCGTGCGCGTAAAGCGCGGATCGACAACGATAAGCGTCGCGTCGTTGTTGTTTTTCGCTTCCATCGCCCAGCGGAACCCCACCGGATGGGCTTCAGCGGCGTTACCGCCCATCACCACCACGACGTTAGCGTTTTTGATATCAACCCAGTGGTTGGTCATCGCACCGCGACCAAATGTTGGAGCAAGACTTGCTACCGTTGGTCCGTGTCAGACGCGCGCCTGGTTATCTACCGCCAGCATGCCGAGAGAGCGCACAAATTTTTGCGTCAGCATGCCGGTTTCATTACTCGCCGCGGACGCACACAGCATCCCGGTGGAGAGCCAGCGGTTGACCGTTACGCCCTGCGCGTTTTTTTCAATAAAGTTGGCGTCGCGGTCGGCTTTCATTAATTTGGCAATACGGGAAAAGGCCTCGTCCCAGGAGATACGCTGCCATTTATCTGAACCCGGCGCGCGGTATTCCGGGTAGCGCAGACGGTTTTCGCTGTGAACATAGTCCAGCAGCCCCGCCCCTTTCGGGCAAAGCGCCCCGCGGCTCACCGGATGATCCGGGTCCCCTTCAATATGGTAAATCGCTTCTCTGGCGTTCTTCGCGCCATCGCCCAGGCTATACATCAAAAGCCCACAACCTACGGAGCAGTATGTGCAGGTGTTACGGATCTCTTTCGCGCGCAGCAGCTTATAGTTGCGTGCCTGAGCCAGAGCCATTTTGGGAGCAAATCCCAGCATGGCTGCCGTTGTTCCGGCCATACCGCCCGCGCAGATTTTAAAAAATTGTCTGCGGCTGACGTCCATTGTTGTCCTCGTTATCTGAAAAGACTTCGTGGCGCAAACTAACAGCAACCTCCCTGATTTTTTTGCGTCAAATCAAGGTCATCTGTCTTCACCCCCTTAATAGTCACCTCCGGTACGGTTAAATACCCCTTTTTGATTAACGGCTTAAGAGAATAATTCGCGACAGCGTCAGGAAGAATGCGATACATTTTTCGTTTGATTTTTATTGCAATGGCGAAGTAATGGACAGAAAAAGAGCAACGCTAATTGGGCTGGCGGCAATACTGTTATGGAGCACCATGGTCGGCCTTATTCGCAGCGTGAGTGAGGGACTGGGCCCGGTAGGCGGTGCGGCGATGATCTACACCCTCAGCGGATTACTGTGTCTGGTGACGGTAGGATTTCCTGATGTCAGGCGGTTTTCACCCCGCTATCTTATTGCCGGCAGCGTTTTATTTGTCAGCTACGAAATATGCCTGGCGCTGTCGCTGGGCTATGCCGCAACGCGTTCGCAGGCTATTGAAGTGGGCATGGTCAATTACCTTTGGCCAAGCCTGACCATTGTGTTTGCCATCTTGTTCAACGGACAGAAATCAACCCTGTGGGTGATCCCCGGCTTAGCCGTCTCATTGCTGGGCGTGTGCTGGGTATTGGGCGGTGAACAGGGTTTACATCTTGATGAAATAACCCGCAATATCGTTTCCAGCCCGCTAAGCTACGCGCTGGCGTTTGCCGGAGCATTTATCTGGGCCGCCTACTGCACGGTAACCAGCAAATTTGCGAAAGGACAAAACGGCATCACGCTGTTTGTTTTGCTGACCGCGCTGAGCCTGTGGGTGAAATATGCCCTGAGCGATCAGCCAGAGATGGTGTTCACGCTTCCGGTGGTGGTGAAACTCGTCATGTGCGGTATCGCACTCGGGTTTGGATACGCCGCATGGAATATTGGCATCCTTCACGGTAACGTCACGGTACTGGCTGCCGTATCGTATTTTACCCCTGTCCTCTCAGCCGCGCTTGCCGCCGCAGTGCTGAATTCCCCCCTCTCATTCTCGTTCTGGCAAGGCGCGCTGATGGTCTGCGCCGGGTCGTTGCTCTGCTGGTACGCAACCAGAAAATAATTCCGGTTTCGCTGTCGGGTAGTATTTATCCCGATAGCGAAAACTTAACATAAATTTAATATGTGAGCGCACGCCAGAATATTCATCAGGCCGGTAGAGCGCGTGTTTAGATTCTGTTTATATTAGCGTCCTTTCGTAAATTCTCATTCACTTCTATTGACACAACTTGACACCCTTGCGTGATTAGTTCTTTGCGAATACTCACGATCTTAATAGCACAAAGTGCAATAGTATGTTTCTGTTTATTTCATTCAATACAACGGAATTTCCGCACTCTTTAGGTTTACAACAAGGGTTTATGGTTCAATTTATCACCAAACCCCCTTAAAAGAACGAAAATACCGATAATTACCGCTTTTTATAAAACCATGTAGAAATTATATTAACGACAACCAATCCCAGAATAAATTGATTAAACACTGAACATTTCACGCTGTTTCATCGCCATTTACCCGATCTCGATCACACTAACTGAAATTATTGCTAATAATTTGAAACTTATTATTGAAATAGGACTACAAGATTTTTAAAAATAGCATGCCATTGACGAACAGCCTCGTTTAGAAATCGTTCAAAGTGGCTCAGGAAATACCAAAGAAAATTATAAGGAATATTTAAGATGAAACTTAAATTAGTTGCAGTGGCAGTGACTTCCATGTTGGCGGCAGGCGTTGTAAACGCGGCTGAAGTTTATAACAAAGACGGTAACAAGCTGGATCTGTACGGTAAAGTAACAGGTCTGCACTATTTCTCTGATGATTCCAGCAACGACGGCGACAAAACTTACGTTCGTCTGGGCTTCAAAGGCGAAACTCAGATCAACGATCAGCTGACCGGTTACGGCCAGTGGGAATATGAGTTCAAAGGCAACCGTTCTGAATCCCAGGGCGCTGACGGCAACAAAACCCGTCTGGCATTCGCGGGTCTGAAATTCAACGAATTCGGTTCATTCGACTACGGTCGTAACTACGGTGTTGCTTACGACATCGGCGCATGGACTGACGTTCTGCCAGAGTTCGGTGGCGATACCTGGACTCAGACCGATGGCTTTATGACTGGCCGTACGACTGGCGTTGCAACCTACCGTAACACCGACTTCTTCGGTCTGGTTGACGGTCTGAACGTTGCTGCTCAGTACCAGGGTAAAAACGACCGTAATGACATCACCGAAGCGAACGGTGACGGCTGGGGTCTGTCTTCTACCTATGAAATGGACGGCTTCGGTGTGGGTGCAACCTACGCGAAATCTGACCGTACTGACCGTCAGGTTGCTGCAGGTCGCGTCGCTAACACCGTTAACGCTGGCGGTGAGAACGCAGAAGTATGGGCTGCTGGCCTGAAATACGATGCGAACAACATCTACCTGGCAACCACCTACTCTGAAACCCGCAACATGACCAACTTCGGTAACGGTTATATCGCGAACAAAGCTCAGAACTTTGAAGTTGTTGCTCAGTACCAGTTCGACTTCGGCCTGCGTCCATCCATCGCTTACCTGAAATCCAAAGGTAAAGACATCGGTTCATACGGCGACCAGGATCTGGTGGAATACGTTGACGTTGGCGCGAGCTACTACTTCAACAAAAACATGTCTACCTATGTTGACTACAAAATCAACCTGGTTGACGACAACAGCTTCACCAAAGCAACTGGCGTTGCTACCGACAACATCGTAGCTGTAGGTCTGACCTACCAGTTCTAAGATTTGTCACGTTAAAAGGCCAGCCCCTGTGGCTGGCTTTTTTTATACGGATTTCTGGCGTCAAAAAGGAGTACGCCATGCACATATTCAAAGGACGCTGCTTGTGCACAATGAGTCAGTTCAGCGTGAGCCTCAACAATTTTGACGTGTACGCGTGCCACTGCACGCAATGCCAGAAGTGGTCGGGCGGTATTGCCATGTATCTTGAGACACAGGGCCAGCCGCTGGTAGAGCAAGACTCCATTTCCCCTTCTCATTTTGCGTCATCCGCACGCGGCGAACGCTGGTTCTGTCCCGGCTGCGGCTGCCCGCTGTGGTTCAAACTGACCTCAACCTCGCGCTACTTCATTCCCTGGACGCTGCTTGAGATGAGTGAGGATGAACGACGTCGGCTGGTGCTCGCGGCAGAAATCTACACCGAAACCCAACCTGCGTTTTTTGGCCTGACCGGGCAATACGCGCGCTACAGCGGATCGGAAGTTGAAGCGCTGAACCAACACTGCCTGCTTACGCCGTAAGCGGTTCAACGCTCGCTGCCCGACGCAGCCAGTTTTGCAGCAGCTTACCGTCCTCGGTCATCTCTGAATCTGAACGAACGCAGAGGTGATAGTCGCGCCCGTCATCAATGGGTAAGTCAAATATCTTCACCAGCTCGCCGCTCTCAAGATAAGGTGCGATCAGCGGCTCGCGCATTAACGCGCAGCCCAGCCCGGCCTGCACGCCCGCCAGCGTTAACAGCCCGTCTTCGAACAGAGGGCCGCTGCGCCGGAGTGGGCGTTTTACCCCCTGCTGCAAAAACCACTGCGGCCAGCTGGTGCGCTCCTCATCATGCAGCAGCGGCATTTGCAGCAGCTGCTCAGGCGTGTCGATATGGCCATGAATGCGCAAAAACGCGCGGCTGCACACCGGCACCATCTGCCCGGAAATCAGCTTTTCGCTCTGATAGCCCGCCCACTGACCGTTACCGAAACGAATCGACATATCCGAGGCATCGCTCAGATAGTTACGATGGTTGGCATACACAACGTTGATCTCGGTCTGCGGGTTGGCACGCATGAAATCAGGCAAACGCGGGATAAACCACCCCATACCAAAAAGCGGGATCAGGCTGATAGTCACCTGACGCGTTTGCGCCTGCTCAGCCAGATGCTCCGTCGCCTGGCGCAGCACGTTAAACGCCGCACGGATCGAGCGGTAGTATTCACGCCCGTGCTGGCTCAGAACCAGCCTGCGCCCCTGACGCTCCGTCAGCGGCATTTGCAGATACCCTTCCAGCACCTTCAGCTGATGGCTGACGGCCGACGGAGAGATAGCCAGCTCCTGCGCGGCCAGCGTGACGCTGCCCAGCCGGGCGATGGCCTCAAAGGCACGCACGGCCCGAAGCGGCGGATCGTTTGCAAGGCGACTTTCTGCATACGCAGATAGGCCAACTGATTGTTCTGTTTTATTCATATGTTGATTTCTTTAGGCTTTTCACCCAAAAGCAGGCTTTCGTTATCTTTATATAAATCATAAAGATAAGGCAATATCTATTTATCATAAGAAATAATAGATGCGTATTTTACAATTTAATTCATTTATCGGATGGTAGCCGCAGACAGAGCACTTTGCGGGTACAGACGTTGGATACATTCATACAACAACTGATCAACGGTGTGATGCTGGGAAGCATCTACGCGCTGATCGCGCTGGGCTATACCATGGTGTATGGCATCTTGCGCATTATTAACTTTGCTCACGGCGATATTCTGATGGTCGGCGCGCTCACCACGCTCTCCGCCATTAACGCCCTGAATGCCACCTTTCCGCACATGCCGCTGCTGCTGCAGCTTGGCGCTGCCCTGGTGATTGCCATGGCCGTTTGCGCCCTGCTGGCAATGGCCGTGGAGCGCTTTGCCTACCGCCGACTGCGCAACGCCCCGCGCCTGGCACCGCTGATCTCCGGTATCGGCGTCTCGGTCCTGCTGCAAACCGTGGCGATGATTATCTGGACGCGCAATCCGCTGATGTTCCCGCAGATCCTGCCCATGGACCCGATCGCCGTAACGTCGGGAAGTGAACTGCATCCCCCTGCCATTGTGACCGTCACCGGCATTGTTACCGTGGCGCTGGCGCTTGCGGTGATGATCGGGCTATGGCTGCTGGTTGAATACACCCGCCTGGGCCGCGGCATGCGCGCCGTGGCGGAAAACCCGCGCGTTGCCACGCTGATGGGGGTTAACCCCAATGCCATTATTACCCTGACGTTCGCCATTGGCGGCGTGTTCGCCGCGCTGGCAGGCGTGATGATGGCGAGCAACTACGGCAACGCCAGCTTCTCGATGGGCTTTTTGCCCGGAATAAAAGCCTTCACCGCCGCCGTGCTAGGGGGCATTGGGAACATTCGTGGCGCAATGATTGGCGGGATCCTGCTCGGCATTATCGAAGCGCTGGGCGCGGGCTACCTGGGTGAACTGACCCACGGCGTCTTTGGCAGCAACTATCAGGACGTTTTTGCCTTCATGGTCCTGATTCTGGTGCTGGTCTTCCGTCCGGCAGGTCTGCTGGGCGAGCGCGTGGCGCACAGGGCGTAAGGAAAAAGATGACAACACTTCAACTACAAACCCCGGCGGCGACGCGCAAATTCTGGTCAGGCATGGTTCTGTTCTGCCTCGCGCTGCTGGTTGCCCCCGTGGTGGCCACGCAGCTGGGCGGCAACTACTGGGTGCGCGTTATCGACTTCGCCCTGCTCTACATCATGCTGGCGCTGGGGCTCAACATTGTGGTGGGCTATACCGGCCTGCTGGATATGGGGTTTATCGCCTTTTACGCGGTCGGGGCTTACCTCGCAGCACTGATGGCCTCGCCACACCTGCTGGAGGTGTTTCCTCTCCTCGGCGTCTGGTTCCCGGACGGGCTGCACACGTCATATCTGCTGATTATTCCGCTGGCAGCACTCGTCGCGGCGGTCTGCGGCATTTTACTGGGCGCTCCTACGCTGAAGCTGCGCGGGGACTACCTGGCGATAGTAACCCTCGGCTTTGGCGAAATTATCCGCATTCTGATGCGCAACCTCGACCGACCGGTGAACATCACCAACGGTGCGAAGGGTATTACCGGGGTGGATACGCTCAACCTGTTCGGCCTGAAGTTTAGCGGCGTATACCACTGGTTTGGTTTCAAAGTGCCCGCGCTGTGGCTGTGGTACTACCTGCTGATGCTGGTGATTGTGGCGATTATTTTTGTCTGCCTGCGCCTGCAGCATTCTCGTATTGGTCGCGCCTGGCACGCCATCCGTGAAGATGAGGATGTCGCCCGCGCGATGGGCATTAACGTGCGTAACTATAAGCTGCTGGCCTTTGCGATGGGTGCCTCTTTTGGCGGCGTGGCGGGTGCTCTGTTCGGCGCGTTTCAGGGCTTTGTCTCCCCGGAATCCTTCACGTTACAGGAATCCATTGCCGTGCTGGCGATGGTGGTGCTGGGCGGCATGGGGCATATTCCGGGCGTGATCCTCGGCGCGATACTGCTAACCGCCCTGCCGGAACTGCTGCGCAGTCAGGCTGCTCCGGTTCAGCAGGCGCTGTTCGGTACGGTGCTGATTGACCCGGAAGTGCTGCGTCAGCTTTTCTACGGCCTGGCGCTGGTACTGGTCATGCTGGTGCGTCCTGCCGGGATCTGGCCGGTACGCCATAAGGAGGTGAATACATGAGCCTGTTAACCGTACGCAATATGTCAAAACGCTTCGGCGGGCTTACCGCCGTGGATGACGTTTCGATCGCCGTAAACAAGGGCGAGATCTACGGGCTGATTGGTCCTAACGGGGCGGGAAAAACCACCTGTTTTAACCTGATCACCGGGCTTTATCCGGCGGACAGCGGTGAATTTTCCATTGCCGATAAGCCCTATTTCCCAAAGCACATTGAGAAAGTCACCGCCGCCGGGATCGCGCGCACCTTCCAGAACGTGCGCCTCTTTAACGACATGTCGGTGCTGGAAAACGTGATGGTAGGTCGCCACGTGCGCACCCGTAACGGCCTGTGGGCCGCGCTGAGTCGCCACAAACGCGCCCGCGCGGAAGAGACGCAGACCCGGGAACTGGCCTGGCACTGGCTGGAGTACACCGGCATTGCGAAGTTCGCCCACTACCGCGCCTGCGATCTGGCCTATGGCCATCAGCGTCGGCTTGAAATCGCCCGCGCGCTGGCAACGGATCCGCTGCTGCTGGCGCTGGACGAACCCGCAGCCGGGATGAACGCAGCGGAAAAAGTGGCGCTCGGCGAGCTGCTTATCCGACTGCGCGATGACGGCAAAACCCTGCTGATGATTGAACATGACGTCAAGCTGGTGATGGGCATCTGCGATCGCCTGACGGTGCTGGATTACGGCAAAACGCTCGCCACCGGCACGCCGGAGAGCGTGCGTCGCGACCCGGCAGTGATCGCCGCCTGGCTTGGAGGCAACGCCCATGTCTGAATTACTGAAGGTGGAACGTCTGGACGTGCATTACGGCGGCATTCAGGCCGTACGCGATGTCTCTTTTACCCTGCACGAGGGCGAACAGGCTACGCTGATCGGCGCTAACGGTGCGGGGAAAAGCTCCACCGTGCGCGCCATTACCGGGCTGGAAAACTTTAGCGGCCGTATTGAATTCAACGGTAAAGCGGTACGTAAGCACACCCCCGAAACCCTGCTCCGCGACGGGTTGGTCATGGTTCCGGAAGGTCGGGGGATCTTCTCCCGCATGACGGTGCTGGAAAACCTGCAGATGGGCGCCTGGCTCAGGCGTGACACTGTCACCGTTAAGCGTGAGATGAACGAGATCTTCGAGCGCTTCCCGCGCCTGGGAGAACGCCAGCACCAGCTCGCCGGCCTGCTTTCCGGCGGAGAACAACAGCTGCTGGCCCTTAACCGCGCCCTGCTCAGCCGACCGCGCCTGCTGATCCTCGACGAACCCTCGATGGGCCTCGCCCCGAAGATGGTCGAAAACATTTTTGCCGTCATTGCCGGCCTGCGCGAGCGCGGCGTTGCCCTGCTGCTCATCGAGCAAAACGCCCGCCTGGCGCTGGAAGTCACCGACAGCGCGTGGGTGATGGACAGCGGCAGCATTGTTCATCATGGCGAATCGAAAGCGCTGCTCAATGACGACCAGATTGCACAGATTTATTTGGGCGAAATGCCCGTTTAACAACACCAGCCAACATCAGGGAAATACAATGAAAACAGTAAAAATCAGTGCGCTCAGCGCCGCTATCCTCCTCGGCAGTTTTGCCTCGACGGCCGCGTGGGCAGCCGACGGTGAAACCGTGGTTATCGGTCTGGCAGGCCCGCTCACCGGCCCGTCCGCCCGTATCGGTAAAGATCTGGAGAACGGCGCGCAGCTGGCCATTGACGACATTAACAAGCAGCACCCGACCATCGGCGGCAAAGCGGTGACCTTCAAACTGCAGTCCGAAGACGATCAGTCCGACCCGCGCACCGCCGTGGCCGTGGCGCAGCGTCTGGTGGACAGCGGCGTGGCGGGCGTTGTCGGCCATTGGAATACCGGCACCAGCATTCCTGCGGCCCGCATTTATCACGATGCAGGTATTGCCCAGGTGGCACCGGTCGCGACCGGTCATGCCTATACCAAACAGGGTTTTGACACCAGCTTCCGCGTGATGGGCCACGACGATGACGGCGGTCAGCTCGCCGGCCAGTACGCGGTGAATACCCTGAAAGCCAAACGCATTGCGGTGATCGACGACCGTACCGCCTTTGGTCAGGGTCTGGCGGACCAGTTTATTAAATCGCTGGAAGCGCAGGGCGTGAAGGTTGTCGATCGTCAGTACGTGGATGACAAAACGGTGGACTTCAGCGCCGTGCTGACCGCCATCCGGAGTAAAAACGCCGATCTGATCTTCTTCGGCGGCGTCGACAGCCAGGCCGCACCGCTGGCGCGTCGTATCAAACAGCTGGGCATGAACGCCACCCTGATGGGCGCAGGCGGATTTGTCAGCCAGACGTTCCTGCAGCTGGCGCAGAAAGAAGGCGAAGGCGTGGTCGCGCTGGAGCCGGGTCTGCCCGTTGACCAGATGCCGGGTGGAAAGGCATTCGAACAGGCCTATCAGTCCCGCTACCACACCCATATCGAACTGCACGCCCCGTTCGCCTATGACGCCACCCGCGTGCTGGTTGCGGCGATGGAAAAAGCGGACTCCGTTGAGCCGTCCGACTATCTGCCCGCCCTGCGCGCCATCAGCTACTCCGGCGTCACCGGACAGATCGCGTTTGATAAAGAAGGAAACCTGAAATCGCCGTCCTTCACCGTTTACAAAGTTGTCGACGGCAAATGGCAGCCGCAGACCGTGCTGGGTGGCGCAAAAGCGAAGTAACGTAGTGAGGGCAATGTGATGAGTGATAATAACGAGCTGGGCATTCTCGCCCGCCGCAAAATTGAAGCAGAAATTATTAAGCCAATCTATGAAATCCTGGTGCGCGAGATAGGGAAAACCCGCGCCCAGGCGGTCATTGGCGAGGCCATTGAGCAGGCGGCGATTGACGCTGGCAAAGCGTTTGCCAGCAAAGAACCCAACGGCGCGGACGTCAAAAGCTTTATCGCCCTGCAGTATCTGTGGGAGAAAGATAACGCCCTGGACGTGAAGGTGATCGACGCCGACGACCAGCAGTACAACTACAACGTCACCCGCTGCCGCTACGCGGAGATGTATCACGAGATGGGGCTGGGCGAGATTGGTCATCTGCTCTCCTGCGCGCGCGATGAAAAGTTCATCGTTGGCTATGCGCCGGACGTGAAGCTGACCCGCACGACCACCATCATGCAGGGCGGCGCGTGCTGTGATTTCCGCTACCGCAGCAATAAGGACAAGACATGATCCGCGTTAACGCCGAACGGCTGTGGTCAACGCTTGAGATGATGGCGCAGATCGGCGGCACGCCCGCCGGTGGCGTGACCCGTCTGGCATTGAGTGAGGAAGATCGTATTGCGCGTAACCTGCTGCGCGACTGGGCGCTGGACGCGGGTTTCACCTGCGACGTTGACAGCATGGGCAATATGTTTATCCGTCGCGCGGGGGAAAACCCGGCTCTCGCGCCGGTCCTGACCGGCTCGCACGTGGATACTCAGCCGCAGGGCGGTAACTACGACGGCGTTTACGGCGTGCTGGCCGGGCTGGAGCTGCTGCGCACCCTCAATGACCATCGCGTTGGGACGGAGCGCGATATTGTGCTGGTGAACTGGACCAACGAAGAAGGCGCGCGCTTCGCGCCAGCCATGCTCTCTTCAGGGGTCTGGACGGGACAGTTTAGCGAAGCGTACGCCCATGCCCGCGCGGATAACGATGGCACCACCGTGGGCGAAGCGCTGGAGAGCATTGGCTACCGGGGTGAAGCCCCTGCCCGCGCGTTTCCGCTTCACGCCTGCTACGAACTGCACATCGAACAGGGCCCGATTCTCGAAGATGAAGGTCTGGATATCGGGTTAGTCCGCGCGGCAATGGGCCAGCGCTGGTTTACCCTGACGCTGGACGGATTCGCCGCCCACGCGGGCACGACGCCGATGCACAGCCGCCGCGACGCGCTGACCGCCTTCGCAGAGCTGGCGCTGAAGGTGGAAGAGATTGGCTATCGGCATGCGCCGGATGGACGCGCGACGATCGGTATGGCGAAGGTTACGCCAAACTCGCGCAACGTTGTGCCGTCCCGCGTGGAATGCAGCGTTGAGTTTCGCCATCCGGCGCAGCAGGCGCTGGAAGCCATGGAAGCGGCGCTGCACAAGGTGGCTGAAAGTCTGAAGCTGCGCGGCGTCGCGGCTGTCGTTGAACGCATCTTTGACTACGCGCCCATCGCATTTGATGCCGAATGCCTGGCGCGTACGGAGAAGGCCGTGGCGGATCTGGGCTATTCGTCGAAACCGATGGTCTCCGGCGCGGGACACGACGCCTGCTATGTGAGCAAAATTGCGCCCGCCAGCATGATCTTTATCCCCTGCGTGAAAGGCATCAGCCATAACGAAGCGGAGAGGATCCTCCCGGAGTGGTCAGAGAAAGGGGCGAATGTGTTGTTACACAGCGTCCTCTCCGCGGCCCAGGAGAAATAGGCGCGGCGCTAGACGGCAACGCGCCGGCTGATTTCGACAACCCGATCGCTGGGAAGGTGGTAGTGGTTGATGACGTGCGTGCAGTTGCGCTTCATGAAGGCAAAAATGTGTCGTTGCCACGCCGCCATTCCGGCCCCGCCTTCGCCAGCCACAATGGTTTCATGCCCGACGTACCAGGTGGCGTCATCCGTGGCAAAAAGCGCGTTAATCTCGCTGACGCCCTGCAGCAAGCGCGGGATGTCCGGGTGTTCCATAAAGCCGTACTGCGCCACGCCGTGCCAGTAGCCCGGCGCGCGCTGCTCCACGCTGATGCGCTGTTCTTCTCCGACGTAGGGCACGTTGAGAATATCAATGGTCAGCGACAAGACGTCCTGCTGTAGCGCCCGGTTTCGCGCGACGTGCCAGCGCATGACCGGCGGGATATTGTTCTGCGTACGGGTCAAAAAGACGGCGGAGCCCGCCACCCTGGGCACCGTCTTTTGCTGAAGCTGGGCAAAGAACGCATCCACGCTGACGCCCTTCTCGCCCACCGATGCGGATACCGCCTTAACGCCGCGGTGCCAGATCAGCATCACCGTACAAATCGCTGCGGCCATCAGCAGCGGAATATAGCCGCCTTCCAGGACCTTAATCAGATTGGCAAACAAGAAGGTGGCATCAATCACCAGGAAACAGAGGGCAATCACCGCGCTGCTGGCCAGGCTCCAGCGCCACACTTCCCGCATCGCCACGAACAATAGCCCCGTGGTCATCAGCATGGTTAACGACACGGCGATGCCGTACGCCGCGGCAAGCTTATCGGAGGATTTGAAGAACACCACCAGCCCGATGGTCACCACCATCAGCAGCCAGTTTATGATCCCGATATAAATCTGACCGTAGCTTTCTGCCGCCGTCTGTTTGATGCGTAATCGGGGTAACCAGCCAAGCTGAATGGCCTGACGCGTCATGGAAAACGCGCCGGTAATAATCGCCTGACTGGCAATGATCGTCGCCAGCGCGGCAAGAACGATAAGCGGAACCTGCAGCACCGGCGGGCACAGCAGGTAAAAGAGATTTTGTTTGCTGTCGGCACCCGCCAGGATCAGCGCCGACTGGCCGGCATAGTTGAACAGCAGGGAAGGAAAAACGACGCCGTACCAGGCAAGCCAGATCGGCTTTTTACCGAAATGCCCCATGTCGGCATAAAGAGCCTCGGCCCCCGTTACGCAGAGAAAAACGCCGCCCAGGACCAGGAAGCTGGTGTACCCGTTTGAGAACAAAAACGCGATGCCGTAAGCCGGATTCAGGGCCAACAGCACCGAAGGGTGTTGAATGATGCCCCAGACGCCCAGCGCGGCAATCGCCAGAAACCACAGCGCCATCACCGGGCCAAATATTTTCCCTATTCGGGCGGTACCAAAAGGCTGGATAAGAAACAGCGCCAGCAGAACTGCCACCGTCAGGGGTAATATGTACGGCTGGGACTCAGGGATCACCATCTCCAGCCCTTCCAGAGCGGAAAGCACGGAGATCGCCGGGGTTATCGCGCCGTCACCGTAAATCAGCGCTGCGCCAATCAGGGCGGCAAAAATCACCCAGCGCCCGCCTTTGCCTTTTTCTACCAGAAGCGACATCAAGGCCATGATGCCCCCCTCGCCATGATTATCAATTCGCATGGCGAAGGCGGCATATTTTATGGACGTTACCAGGATGAGTGTCCAGGTAATCAGCGAGAGCAGGCCCAGTATGACGCCGGGCGTTGGGTCATGCTCAGAGAGCGAAAGCACCGTCCGGAAGGTATAGAGCGGGCTAGTGCCGATATCACCAAAAACGACGCCCAGCGCGCCCCCTGCAAGCAGGGTTAACCGGGAGAGCGGTTGGGAGGGTTCACTGCTGTCGCGAGGGCGCATATTTTCCAGCAAGAGTCAGATAATCCTATAAAAAACATAGCCCATCTGCCCCGCCCGCGCCAACCGCGCGTCCTGTATTACTGCGGCTTGACCTTCGCCAGGCTGAACCAGATCCCCACTGCCAGCAGCAGCAGCATTCCGCCCGCGCTGCCCAGCGCCACGCTGTGCGAGGTAATAAACGCGCTTTTCGCCGCCCCAATCACCGACTCCGCCAGCGACGGGGTCAGATCCTGCGCCACCTTCATCGCCTCGCCAATGGATGACGAGGCTTTATCGACGAGAGAAGCATTCAGCCCTTGCGGCAGCGCAATCGACGCCGAGAAGCTGCGGGTCAACAGCAGACCAAAGATGGCGATCCCCAGCCCGGCCCCCAGTTCGTAGGACATGGTTTCAATTGCCCCTGCGGCGGCGGCTTTCTCTTTCGGTGCGGCCGCCATAATTGCCGAGGTTGAGGCCAGCAGCGCGCTGGCGGCGCTGAAGCCGAGCAGCACCATCAGCCCCCACGCCTGCCACTGCTGCGTGCTGAAGTCGAGCATCGACAGGCCGATAAAGCTGACGGCGCTGAGCCCCATTCCGCCGGCCGCGACGATGCGTAGCCCCAAACGCCCGACCAGCACACCCGCGATCGGTCCGCTGAACCCGCTGGCGACCATCACCGGCAGCATGAACATTCCCGCTTCAAACGGCGTAAAGCCATGAACAAACTGCAGCTCCTGAGCCATCAGCAGCTCAAACCCGACCAGGGCAATCATGGCGGTCATCGCCATCACCACGCCGCTCAAGATGATGCGATGGCAGAAGAGACGCATGTCGATCATTGGTACGAGCGCGCGGAGCTGAATACGCACGAAGATAAACAGCAGCACCGAGCCGGTCACCAGCGCGGACGCGACTACCCACGGTGACAGGACGCCTTTTAGCGCGGTTTTCGCACTGTAGACCAGCAGCAAAATCGCCACAATGAGCATAATGGCATGGCTAATATTCAGCGGCTGCTCCGGACGGCCCTGCTGAGGAGGCACAAAACGCGCGGCCAGCGAAACCACCACCAGCACGATCGGCACGTTGATCAAGAATACCGAGCCCCAGTAGAAATGCTCAAGCAGCATACCGCCAATCAGCGGGCCAAACGCCGCCCCGCCGGAACCCACCGCGGCCCAGACGCCGAGCGCAATATTACGATCCCGCGCGTCGATAAACAGCGTGCGGATCCCAGCAAGCGTAGCCGGAATGATCATCGCCGCACCGATTGCCAGCGAGGCGCGCGCCGCAATCAGCCACCCTGCTGACGGGGCAAACGCTGCCGCCAGCGACGACAGGCCAAACAGCGTGCTGCCAATCATGAGCAGTCGTTTAAAACCAATGCGGTCACCCAGGGCACCCATCGGCAGCACCATACCCGCCATCACCAGCGAGTAAATATCGATAATCCACAGCAATTCATTACCGCTGGCGCCCAGCGTCATGCTCAATGTCGGCGCCGCCACGTGCAGCACCGTCGCGTCGATCGCCACCGGGATATACACCAGCACGATAATCACTAACGCTAACCACTGACGAAACATAAATATCCTTTTCTTTTAAAACATGGACACATGTCCAGGATGCGATCCTACGTAAAGTTGAACGCATGTCCAGCTTTTTGTTACACTCGTTTCATTCCCATTGAGAGTGAGTAAACATGCGATATCTGAGCAAGGATGAACGGCGGGAAGCCATCTTACAGGCCGCCATGCGCGTGGCGCTGGCTGAAGGACTGGCGGCAATGACGGTACGCCGTATTGCCGCCGAGGCCAGGGTCGCCACCGGCCAGGTGCATCATCACTTTACGTCCGGCGGAGAGCTAAAATCGCTGGCCTTCGTACGGTTGATTCGCGAGCTGCTGGATGCGGACGTCGCGAGTAAACAGGCCGGATGGCGCGAGCAGCTTCATGCCATGCTCGGCAGCGATGACGGAAGGTTTGAGCCCTATATTCGCCTGTGGCGGGAAGCGCAGATCCTTGCCAGCCGTGATGCCGACATCAAGGGTGCCTATGTGATGACCATGGAGATGTGGCACCAGGAAACGGTGGCGCTTATCAAAGCGGGAACGGAGGCGGGAGAATTGAAGCCGGGCGATCGGGCGGAAAATATTGCCTGGCGCTTGATTGGTCTGGTGTGCGGTCTTGACGGAATGTATATCTTAAACATGCCCGAAATGGACGAAGCCGCGTTTAACAACCATCTCGATACATTAATCACGCTCGAATTGTTTAATACCCCGTCTAAGCAGTGATGTTGCCGGGTGGCGGCAACGCCTTACCCGGCCTACCTTTTTCTACTCCCGGTCTGTTAAGACTGCAGCATGCCGTGCTGCATCAGGAAACCCCACCAGGGAATGCCGAGGAACATGTGGATTAAAAACGTGCACAGCGCCACGAGCGTGCCTATCGTCCACCATGACCTGATGTCGTTATACCCGGCGGCGAAGATAATCGGCCCCGCTGCGCCGCCATAGTGCGTGATGCAACCTCCATAGGAGTTGGAAAAGAGAATGGCGAGGGCAAGCAGAACGGGTGCCGTTCCGGTGACCAGCCCCACGGTGGCAAAGACCGGCACCATCGCCGCAACGTACGCCCCGCCTGAGGCAAAGAAATAGCGAACCAGCACGCTGAGAAACACGATAATAACGATGGTCATATTCCCCGCGCTGAGAAAATCGAGGTGCGCTGACAGGAAATCAGCCAGCCAGCGGAAAAATCCCTCCTTGCTCAGCGTGGCGCTCAGACCGATGATGCCTCCGTACCACATCAGGGTATTCCAGCCGCCTTTGTTTTTCTGTACGTCGCTCCAGCCGATAATATTAAACAGCAGCGCTGCCCCCATCGCGATAATGGCGACGGCGGATTCATTGAGCCCAAGGTAACGAGAGAAGATCCAGCCCAATAACGCGGCGATAAAAATTACCACCAGCCCCTTCTCTTTGATGCTCATTGCCCCGAGGCTTTGCAGGCCGTTGGTCGCAATGGCGATATTATCAATATGTTTAATTTCCGGGGAAGCAACCCGGTAGCAAATATAGGGAATGATACACAGCATCAATAACCCCAGCGGAGCCCCTGCCAGCATCCAGCCGATCCAGCTAATATGAATATGGAAAATGTCGGAAATGAGCTGTAGCGCTAACGCGTTTCCGGCAAAGCCCGTTAAAAACATATAGCTGGTCGTTTTAGTCACCATATAGACATTGACCATTAAATAACGCCCAGCCCTGCACGGCGTCTCTTTTGGCGTTGAGCCTAATACCATCGCGATGCTGTTAATAATAGGAAAAACCACGCCGCCTGCCCGCGCGGTATTTGAGGGCGTGGCGGGTGCCAGCACTAAATCCAGTAAGGCGGTCACATACCCCAACCTCAGCGTCGTGCTGCCAAACTTGAGGATAAACCAGTAGGCAAGACGTTTTCCAAGCCCCGTTGTGACAAAGGCCGCGCTCAGCGTAAAGGCGCTAAACACCAGCCAGGTCGTGCCCGAGGCGTATCCGCTCAGGACATCCATTGATTTGACAGGAGAATCCGGGAATTTTGTTACCGTAAAACAGGTTAATGCCACCGCGACCAGCATAATGACGGGTTCGGGATACGGTTTAATGACCAGCCCAACGATAGCGGACAAATATATGCCTGCCAGTATCCACGCCTCTTTGGTTAATCCATCAGGTGGAGGAATAAATATTGATAATAATATTATTACGGCAAGTAAGATTGTTTTTAAAACATTGGAATTAAGCATATCTCACCCATGAGAAAAGGGTCCCTGAATAGCGGAGACCGCTCCTGAGAGAAGCCTCCACCGATTAAATACATTTATCAAATAAATAATTAACAGTTACACGCTAACAATATTGATATTATCACTCCACCTGGACTGATATTCGGACAGAGTATCAAAACTGAGATAGCGGTAGATATTTTCATGCGCATCGTGAAGTTTATTCGTATAGTCAAAATATTCTTCCACGGTTGGCATTTTTCCGAGCATGGCCGCAACGGTGCTTAATTCAGCTGAGGCAAGGAACACTTTCGCATTCGTTCCCAGACGATGCGGGAAATTTCGGGTGGACGTCGATACCACGCTGCTCCCTTCACGCACCCTCGCCTGATTCCCCATGCACAGGGAACAGCCCGCGGGCTCGATTCTCGCTCCCGCTTTAATAAACTGATTAAAATAGCCCTCACGGGAGAGCTGTTGGGCATCCATTTTTGTCGGCGGTGCGAGCCACAGGCGCGCCTGGTTCTCTCTGGCACCGGCCATGATTTCACCCGCAGCGCGGAAGTGACCGATATTTGTCATGCAGGAGCCAATGAACACCTCTTCGACAGGAGTGCTGGCAACCTCCGAAAGTAACCGAGCATCGTCCGGATCGTTCGGCGCGCAGACCACCGGTTCGGTAATTTCATTGAGATCGATCTCAATGACTGCCGCATATTCCGCGTCAGGATCGGCGCGGAGCAGCGACGGGTTAGCCAGCCACGCCTCGATTTCAGCAATGCGTCGTTCAAGCGTGGCGGCGTTTTCATACCCCTGATTAACCATCCAGCGCAAAAGAGCCGCATTGGAGCGAAGATATTGCGCGACATTCTCTTCCGCCAGGCGCATAACGCACGCGGCGGCGGACCGTTCGGCGGAGGCGTCAGCCAGTTCAAACGCCTGCTCTGCGCTTAATGTTTCCAGGCCTTCAATTTCGAGGATCCGGCCCGAGAAAACGTTGCGCTTATTCTTTTTCTCGACCGTCAACAGCCCCTGCTTTCTGGCGTAGAGCGGAATGGCATGCACCAGGTCGCGCAGGGTGATCCCTTTCTGCATCTCGCCCGTAAAGCGCACCAGCACCGATTCAGGCATATCCAGCGGCATGATGCCGGTTGCGGCGGCGAACGCCACCAGCCCGGAACCGCCCGGGAAGGAGATCCCCAGCGGGAAGCGGGTATGGGAGTCGGCACCCGTGCCTACCGTATCCGGCAGCAGCATGCGGTTAAGCCAGGAGTGGATAATGCCGTCGCCCGGCCTGAGCGCCACCCCATTCCGGCGGGTGATAAACTGCGGCAGGGTTTCATGCAGCTGGACATCTACCGGCTTAGGGTACGCAGAGGTGTGGCAGAAGGACTGCATCACCAGATCGGCTGAAAACGTGAGGCAGGCAAGGTCGGTCAGTTCGTCGCGCGTCATCCCGCCGGTGGTGTCCTGAGAACCGACGGTAGCGATCTTCGGCTCGCAATACTGCCCGGGGCGGATCCCCGCCACGCCGCAGGCTTTACCCACCATTTTCTGCGCCAGCGTAAAGCCGGCTGCGGATGGCGCAGGTGAAGCGGACGTGCGGAATACCGCTGAAGGCTCAAGCTTCAGTGATTCCCGCGCTTTCGCCGTCAGGCTGCGTCCGATAATCAACGGGATCCGCCCGCCGGCGCGCACTTCGTCCAGCAGCACTTCGGTTTTAAGGGTAAAGGTCGTCACCAGCCGCTGGCTTTCTGTCTCACGAATTTCGCCCTTGTACGGGTAAAGATCGATCAGCATCCCGGTCGTCAGCGCGGAGACGTCCATCTCTACCGGCAGCGCGCCGGAATCTTCCAGGGTGTTGAAGAAAATGGGCGCGATTTTGCCGCCAAACACAAACCCGCCGTTACGTTTATTCGGCACGTACGGAATGTCGTTCCCGATGTGCCACAGGATGGAGTTGGTGGCGGATTTACGTGAGGATCCGGTCCCCACGACGTCACCGACGTACGCCAGCGGCCAGCCCGAGGCTTTCAGTTCTGCCAGCTGGCGCAAAGGGCCGCGCGCGCCGGGTTCATCAGGCGTTACCCCTTCCCTGACGTTACTGAGCATAGAGAGCGCGTGCAGCGGAATATCCGGACGTGACCACGCCTCCGGTGCCGGAGACAAATCGTCGGTATTGGTCTCACCGGGTACCTTAAACACCTTCAGGGTAATTTTATCAGGCATGGCCGGACGGCGCGTGAACCACTCGGCATTAGCCCAGGACTGAAGCACCTCTTTTGCCCGGACGTTGCCGCTCTTCGCTTTGGCTTCCACCAGGCTGAATTTTTCAAAGATCAGGATAGTTGAAGAAAGCTGCCCGGCGGCCAGCGGCGCGAGGTTCGGATGGTCAAGAAGCTCAATCAGCGGCTGGACGTTATAGCCCCCCTGCATGGATCCCAGAAGCGCTGTGGCCGCGTCGGGAGAAAGCCCGTTAACACGGTATTCCTGCAATGCCACCTTAAATAAAAAATCGGCTTTTAGCTTTGCCGCAGGATCGACCCCCGGCGGAACGCTGTGGGTTAATAAATCCAATAATTGTGGATGATGTGCGGACTCATCTTTTATTAAACGATGAATCAGTGCTTCGGTTTGTTCCGCCGTTAACGGTTTCGCCGGAATACCCGACTCAGCGCGCGCTTTCTGGTGCTGGTGATAATCATCTAACATAGGTTCTCCTGTTAAAGCTAAAGTTGTTCGCAAAATTCGGTTAATCGTTCGAGTCCATACGGCCATTCGCCAAAACCGGACTCAGAATTAATGTGCCCGGCCTCACCGATATCGATGAGATGACCGCGCCAGCACGTGGCCCAATAGTGAGCGCGTGCATAAGGCATCAGAGGGTCGTTTCGGCTGGCAAAGATCATGCAGGGGACGGGTAATGGCGTTGGCTGAATGGCCTCTTCAAGTCCGAAAAAAGCAGGCTCTGCCGGTGCGACCATCACCACCCCGGCGACGTTTACCCGCCGCGTTTGCAGCAGCCGACAGGACGCCAGCGCGCCAAAGCTGTGGCCGACGAGAATGGCGGGCAGCGGGCACACTGCCAGCTCGCGGGTAATGGCCGAGACCCAGTTTTCGATATCGGGCTCTAACCAGTTTTTCTGCTGGATCCGTTTCCAGAAGGGAAAACGCCGCCCCCAGCAGCTTTGCCAGTGATGTTCATCGCTGTCTCTGAGACCCGGGACCAGAACAAGGGTGTAAACCTTACTGAGCTGCTGCAGGCGTTGTTCAATCATGACGTTTTCCTGTTACGCTATTCGCGATTATTCGGGTGGAAACTGCGACAATAGCCAGCCAACGGAAATAAGATCGGCGCTACCGCCGGGGCTTAAATTGCGTTTGATAAATTCCGCATCCATTCTGAGCAGCGCGTTAACCAATTTATCCGCCGGGAGACGTCTTATTTTTAATAACCGCCTCGCATAGCGTCTGGCGTAATTCAGCCCTTCTATTCCCCCACGAGAAACCAGGTTGGTATCCGGATTCGCGGCCATCAAACCCAGCAGCATCCTCAAGAGCGCCATGTCTTCGGATTCGCCCTGACCTAACGCGGTGTAGAGGAGCGGGAGACCCGCCTGGCGGACGGTCATAAAACCGCTGGCCGCTTCCCCTCTCGCCCCGGTAAAGCCGTATGCCTGGTACTGCTGCTCGCCCTTCGTTCTGGCGATGCCGGTGGTTTTCAGCTCCTGCTCCACGATGCCGGTACAGATAATGCGGGTCTCACGGCATAAGCTGCGCTGCGTGAGCGTTTCATCCCTTTGCGTCAGGCGTCCCGCCGCGGCGCACAGCAACCCCATAGAGAAGATCCCGCCTTTATGGGTATTCACCCCACCGGTGGCGTCAAACATCGCCTGCTCGCAGGCCAGGCCGGTCGGTCTTATGGCCCGCAGCGTTTGCGGCCCAGCATGACGAGCCGTCTCTCTGCCTACGTGAAAGAAGGTTGAGAACCAGGGCGCAATCGCCGCGATGCTGGTCATGAACAGCGCAAAATCCATGTCGCTATGCGCCCCGCTGTTTACGCGATCCACCAGACCCGGCTTCGGGGTTAAGCGAATTTCCCGATACATGGCCTCGGCAGCCAGCTCAGCGAAGGTGTGCTGAGCGTCTGACGCATTACATCTGGCAAGCGAAGTAGTCATCGGTTAACGCCTCGATTACGCGCGCGAGTTCGGCCTGCGAATGACGCCGCGCGCGCGAGCAAACGTGGGCCGGTTCATGACAGATAAAGCATCTGCGCATCGGCTGCTGGATGGCGTTTCTTTTCAGCAGCCCCGTCTTCGGACAAAACACGTCGATGTCCCACAGGCGCCCCAGAGGATGGTTATCTTCCAGATGCGCCGTGACGTGTTTGATCATCCACGCCGGTGCCGACACCGACCAGAGCGCTTCGGGGCCGGTGACCGGCTGCAGGATCTGATGCCGGCAGACCGTCCACTGATGGGTGCGGAATACCTCGCCGAGCGCCTGATTCGCGGCGGCCATCACCCGCCTGGCCAGGTCGGTATCCTTCACCTCCCCCGGCCAGACCAGCGTGACGGATACAACCGTATGTTCCGACTGAAACAGCCACGCCTGCTGCCGACGGGCTCGCTGCTCTCTGGCGCTCATTACCTGTTCCAGAGAGACTTTCGCGTTCCAAGCTTTATCCGTCATGACGATTACTCCTTCACCTGGCGAACCACGTCAATCACGCTGCCGTCGCGGTAGCGAACCACGCCGACGATACGGTCAGTGAACTCAACAGGCTTAGGTTCACCCGAGATGAGCAGCGCCTTTTGATACAACGCGTCGATGTCGACAACGGCCAGCCCGGCGTTAATCAGGCGTTCGCGAATTTCCGGGCGTGCCGGGTTAACGGCAATACCGTGATCGGTAACCAAAACGTCAATACTTTCGCCCGGCGTCACCAGCGTGGTGACCTGCCTGACGACGGTAGGAATGCGGCTGCGGATCAGCGGGGCAACCACGATGGTGAGATTTGCCGCCGCGGCGACGTCACAGTGTCCGCCCGACGCGCCGCGCATCACGCCGTCGGAGCCGGTCAGGACATTAACGTTGAACTGGGTATCCACCTCCAGCGCGCTGAGGATCACCACGTCCACCCTGTCGCAGCAGGCGGCTTTTGCGGCCGGGTTCGCATACACGTTGGTGGAGATCTCCACGTGGTCGGGATTGACCGCCATGGAGGCCGCAGCCGCGCCGTCAAAGCTTTGCGTATCGAGGATCTTTTCAATTAACCCTTTCTGATGCAGATCGACAATGCTGCCGGTGATCCCGCCGAGCGCGAAGCGGGCGACAATATTGTGCTTGCGCATACGAGTTTCCATAAACCGCGTGCAGGCGGTTGACGCCGCCCCTGAACCGGTCTGAATGGAAAAGCCGTTGCGGAAATAGCCGGAGTGTTCGATAACGTCGGCGGCAGAGCGGGCAATCATCAGCTCGCGCGGATTGCTGGTCACCCTGGCGGCACCGACGCTGATTTTTGCCGGGTCGCCGACGCTCTCAATCTGCACAACATAGTCAACCTGATCCTGAACGATACTGGCTGGCAGGTTGGGGAACGGCTTCAGGGTTTCGGTGAGCAAGACCACCTTTTTGGCATACTTCGCGTCGACCATCGCATAGCCGAGAGAGCCGCACTGAGAGGTGCCGCCGCTGCCGCTGGCATTACCGTATTCGTCGCTGCAGGAGACCGCCAGAAACGCGACATCTATGGCAATCTCGCCCTTCTGAATCAAATTCACCCGCCCGCCGTGGGAGTGGATCTGCACCGGCTCGTCCATCAGCCCGTGCGAAATCGCATCCGCCAGTTCACCACGCATCCCGGAGGTGTAGATTTTACCGATCACCCCATTGCGAATATGCTCTATAAGCGGTGAATTGCACGACATCAGCGAGCTGGACGCGAGCGTGATCCCCTTCAGGCCGCGCTGGGCCAGCTTATCCATCACGTAATTGATAACCTTATCCCCTTCACGAAAGGCGTGATGAAAAGAGACGGTCATGCCGTCATGCAGATCGCAGCGGGCCAGCACATCGTCCACGCTGGTAAACAGTTTTCGCTGAGTCTTTTGCTGGCTGTCAGCAAGATAAGGCGTCGTCGCGTTAGCGCCGCTGAAGGCGACGTACTCACGGCGAGAGCCAGGAATGTGGTGCAGGGTTTCAGTTTGGTTTTTCATTTTTCATCCTGTCGCTTGCGGTAAAGGGGATTACTGACGAATGCCGGAGGCATTTTTGCGTTCAATCACAACGCGGGCATGGTTGATGATTGGCGCATCGATCATTTTGCCGTTCAGTGAAATCACCCCCAGTCCGTTGCGTTCACCCTCCTCAGCGGCGGCAAGCACGCGCTCTGCGTAATCCACCTCTTCCTGCGTTGGCGCGTAGGCGTTATGAAGAATTTCAATTTGTCGCGGGTTAATCAGCGATTTACCGTTGAAGCCCATCCGGCGGATGAGATCCACTTCTTTCAGGAAACCGGCCTCGTCGTTCACATCGGCGTACACCACGTCGAAGGCGTCAATACCGGCTCCGCGCGCGGCATGTAATACGGCGCAGCGGGCATAGAACAGTTCCGTCCCGTCGCCCCGCTCGGTTTGCATATCCATCACGTAGTCAAAGGCGGCCAGCGCAATACCCATCAGGCGGTCGGAGGATTTCGCAATAGCGACAGCGTTAATCACGCCAACGGCAGATTCTATCGCCGCCATTAATTTCGTTGAGCCAACGGGACGTCCGCAGGTTTCTTCAATGCGGACGATTTCGCGTTCGAGCTGATGAATATCTTCCGGGGAATCGGTTTTGGGTAAACGAATGACATCGACACCCGCCCTGACGGCGGCTTCCAGATCTTTTAATCCAAAAGGCGTATTCAGCGGGTTAATTCTGACAACGGTTTCAATATCGCTGTACATCGGATGTTGCAGGGCGTGAAATACCAGAAGACGGGCGCTGTCTTTTTCTTTTAGCGCGACGGCATCTTCCAGATCAAACATTATGGAATCAGGTTTATAGATAAATGCCGTTGAAAGCATGGCGGCACTTGAACCGGGAATAAATAACATACTGCGGCGTAACTTTTTCATTATAACGTTTCCCATGCAATGTCTTCCCGTGCCATTCCTCTGAGCAGAGCAGCCTGTACGCGGGCGCGGATCACGCAGTCCAGCGCGCCTTTATCATCAATTACGACAAGCCCCTGCTCGATGTTGAACGCGGCCAGGGTTTCATTGACTACCTCAGTAATTCGGTCGCCGAATTGCTTATACACTTCGCTCTGGATGACCACATCCAGCCCGCTCTCGACGGGGCTCACCTTCACCATCAGGTCGCTGGACTCCAGCGTTCCCGCCATTGCGGCTTGCACAATTTTCATATCATTTTTCCTGTGATAATGCGGTTAAACCGCTGCCGACATCGGTTCGGATAAACAGGGCTGATGCTGGACCTCTTTATTCAGAAACGCGCGCGTGGTGGCCGGCACCATGCGGTTGGCGGCAGAGAGTTTATTTTCATTTAATAAACGACGAACGGCTGAAGCCGACACTGGCACATTATTGCCATCCGTTCTTCTTTCTATTTCGTGTACGCTGATACGCGGCGCCGAACACGTTTCGTCTTCCAGCCAGCGGTGCATCGCCCGGTTATATTCGGCGGTTAACGGGCAGAAAGACTCGGTACCGACAAAACGATGAGTAATATTCAGCGCGGGGGCGATGTAATTTCTGAACAGCATGAGGTCAATGGCGGCGTAGGCTTTATCGATGACCTGCTTATCTTTTAAGAAATAGCCCGGGAATGTCCCGCGAGAAATAATATATGCCGACCCCGGATGCACAGTGACATTTTGCAGATGCCGCGATCCGTCTCTGACCATCGCCAACCGTTCTTTAAACGAAAAAGCGGAGACATCTTCCTGCACCACGAAAACATGCAGCCAGTCGCACCGGCTGGCCGCATGCTCGATAAGATATTGATGGCCCAGGGTGAACGGATTCGCGTTCATCACAATCGTGCCAGTGTTTTGCCCCGGCACGAAATGGTGGCGACGCAGCTGGCTGCAGTAACGATGAATTCCGACGGGCGTATTCTCCATTAATGCCGCACAATTCTCGATCGTCACCAGGGGATAAAACCCGCATCCGCGAAATGACTTTACGTTATCCGGGCAGGTAAAAAGAAAGAGCTGATGTTCGCCGTTTTGTGCCGCCAGAAGCTCGGCCTCATGAATTAACGTCAGGCTTAACGACGTGCCCCGCCAGCCGGCATCCACGGCGATGCATTTCAGCGTATTACCCGCAATGCCGGTGCAGCCGACAAGCTGACGCTCATAGCGCGCAACGATAAATTGCTCAATATCGTTATCAATGCCTAAACCGTTGCGGGCCAGGAAGCGGGCGACCTCCTCTCTGGCCTGAGCGTTACCGGCTTTAATCACCTCAAATTCTGGCGTGGTGGCGGTGTACATCGTCTCTCTCCTGAGCGTCTAGACGGTTAATTCTTGCTGCTGGAGTTGCGCTTCCACGATGGTGTTCATCAGGCGGCCAATGTTTTCGATTTCGACTTCGACACGATCGCCATCGCGCATAAACAGAGGCGGGTTACGTTTTTTCCCGACGCCGCCGGGCGAGCCGGTAATGATGACGTCTCCGGCGCTGAGGGAGGTGAACGTGCTGATATAGGCAATGAGATCTGCCACTTTGTGGATCATGCTGCCGGTGGAGTCATTCTGGACCAGCATGCCGTTCAGCCAGGTGTGGATGGTCAACGCGTGAGGATCGGGGATCTCATCCGCCGTGGTCATATACGGGCCGAAGGCGCCGGTTTGCTTCCAGTTTTTCCCGGCGGTGAACCAGGCGTGCTGCCAGTCGCGGACGGAACCATCCATATAGCAGCTGTAGCCCGCGACGTGGCTGAGTGCGTTTTCGACGTCAATTCGGGTGCCGGGTTTACCGACGATCACGGCCAGCTCGCCTTCGTAATCAAACTCGCTGGAGAGAACCGGTTTTAAAACCGGCCGCGCATGCCCGGTTTGGGAATCAGGAAAGCGAATAAACAGCGTGGGGGCATTATTCGTCTCGGCAAATTCTTTTCTTTTTTCAGCGTAATTCATCCCAACGCAGAAAATCTTTCCTGGCTCTTCTATCACGGGCAGGAAGGTAATGTCTTCAGGCATCATATCCACAGGGCAATCGTGATATTGCCTGGCGACGTCAACCGCATCCCATTGTAGAAGGTCTTTCAAAGTCGCATAGTGATGGCCGATTTTATTTCCCAGATCGATAATGCCGGACTGTGTATAAATCCCGTAGCTTTTACGGCCCTGATGAATATAACTTGCTAATTTCATAATAATACCCGTTTGATATACGTGCTCATCCTGTGTTCACGCCCCGAGGCGTGAACACATTGCCATGCTATTTATTCAGCTGACTGCGCTGGAACCAGTACCTGTTTATTGCCGGATGCCAGATACGTTGCCACCACAACGCCTACGCCAAGTAATGCCAGAATAAATCCGGTCATCCCCTGCCAGCCCATTGAGTGGAAGACAAAACCGTTGATAAAACCAATAACCGAACCGCCCATGTAGTAGAAGAATAAATAGAGCGCGACGGCCTGGCCTCTTGCATGCGTTGCGTTTTTACTGACCCAGCTTAAACCGATAGAGTGGCAGCCGAAGAAACAGCCGGTAAAAATCACAGCGCCGACAATAAAGGTGACGACATTTGACGTCAGCGTCAGCAGCATCCCTAAGGCCATGATCAGGAACAGCACGCGCAGGACTTTCATGGCGCCATATTTCGCCGATAAGCGACCTGCCTGCGGAGCGGTAAAGAAACTCAGGGCGAAGCTAAAGGAGAGCAGGCCCGCGTTTGCCGGTGAAATATGGAATGGCTCGCCTTTCAGAAAGAAGGCCAGATAGTTATAAAGTGAGGTAAATGCGCCGAAAATAATGAAGCTGATAACAAACGCCAGCGCCAGATTTTTGTTTTTGAAATGCGATGCCGCCCCTTTTACCATGCGCATCACGTTCAGACTCTGCGTAGGCGTGAAGTTCTTCGATTCTGGCAGCAGGAACTTCACCAGAATGGCAACCGCAATCAGACTGACCGCAAACCCGTAAAAGATGACATTGATTGAAACGTGATCGATCAGCTGGCTGGCAACAATACGCCCGGACATGCCGCCCATCGAGTTACCAAAGACAAAATATCCCGTTACGATGCCTGCCGCTACCGGGGCGACCTCTTCACTGATGTAGGCCGTTGCCGCCGCCGCGATGCCGCTCAGCGCCAGACCAATTACCGCCCGCAGCGCAACCAGCATCGCCCAGGATTCCACCAGCGGGCAGAGCAGCGTCAGAATGCCGCCCAGCAGGAGGGAGACGATAATTAACCGCTTCCTGCCGTAGCGATCGGATAACGTCCCGGTAAACAGCAGCCCAATTGCCAGCAACGCCGTTTCTGCGGATAAGATAATACTCACCTGACTGACCGGAACATTATATTCCACAGCAAGCGTCGGGAGCAGCGGCTGAATAAAAAACAACGAAGCAAGTTCCGCAAGCCCGGATAATGCCAGCGCCAGAATCACGCGAATATGCGCGCTGGCTTTTACCGGATCGGGGGCTTTCAGGGTATTGTTAGCATGCGTTAACGCCATAATAACCTCAGTATTATAGTTAAGGTACAGAATGTATTTTTGTAAGATGGATAGCTTTTTAGTTAGGACTTTACTTAATCAACTTCAGAGAGCATTTTTTCTGGCACGCAAACAACGCCTTCAAATAATTTGCGTGACGTACGAATAACCGCAGCTCGGGTATTTTCGATATTATTTCCGTCCCTCAGCAACGATACGGATATTTTTCCACTGGGGTGTTCAATATCAATAATGTTGGTAAAGCGTTCCTTTCGACGGTCGGCAACAATTTTAGCGGCGACGGAGCCTTCAATAAGCGTCGCGGTTGAGATACCAATCGAGCCGGTAATCGCCAGTGATTTATGGCAGGTATGCGGCATGAAATAGCGCACCTGAAGCGTTCCGCCGTTTCGCGCGCGGCTGAGAAGAACCGGTTTAGGGATCACTTTGTTGGACACGTCCCCTAAGCCCATCGCCGCGCCAGCCTGACGGCGCAGGTTCTCCAGCCTTTCCTTAAACGCCCTGTCGCCATCTAATTCTGCCGGTGACTCCCCGCCTGTTTTGCCCAGCGCCGAGGCGTCAATCAGGACCATCGGCATTGCCATATCAATACAGGTAACTTCGATACCGTCGAACACGTTTGTCACGCTGTCCGTTGGCAGCAGTTTCCCGGTTTTCGACCCCGCAGAATTCAGGAAGGTTAAGCCAATCGGTGCCGCTGTCCCCGGCACACCGTCTATTTGGGTATCGCCTTCATACACAACGCGATGCTCAGGCGTTTGCACTTCAGCGTCGACCAGCGTTCCGGTGTTGAGATTGCGAATACGCACCGTCGTCACCGGGCTTTGCGCCTTCACCAGCCCTTTTTCAATGGCAAAGGGGCCCACGGCACAGAGCATATTGCCGCAGTTAGGCGTGGTATCGACGCGACGTTCGTTCACCATCACCTGGGCGAATAGGTAATCTACATCCGCGTCCGGGCTGTCGGACGGACTAACGATCGCCACCTTACTGGTTTGCGGACTTCCACCGCCAATACCGTCAATTTCGAGTTCGTGGCCTGCGCCCATCAGGCTGAGTAAAACCGCGTCACGCGCGTCGGTTTCCGCAGGCAGGTCGCTGGCCAGAATGACCGGGCCTTTTGAGGTACCGCCACGCATTAATACGCAAGGGATCTTTAACATGTCTTTTTCTCATTTCACGTTTATCAGGAACGCAATAAGGTTTTCACACTCCCGTTGATAACTCTAATGTCAAAAAAAGCATGATTAATACGCTTTGCGTATTAATAGCCCTTGCGTTATCGTGGGTATGGGAAAGTAATAATCAGGTGCGGATATGCAGCATGAATTACAGGGAATACAAGCGTTTGTAAAAATTGCAGAAATCGGATGTTTTACAAAAGCATCTCAATTTCTTCATATTTCACAACCGGCTTTAACACGCAGAATTCAGAAGCTCGAAGAGAGCCTTGGGGCTATGCTGTTTGAACGGTCCACGCGCAGCGTCAAGCTCACAACCGTGGGCCGGGAATTTTTACCTAAGGCAAAGAATTTAATCGATTTTTATGAAAGCGCGATCCTGAGTATTAAAGAAATGGCGACGCATCAGGCAGGAGTTATTACCGTTTCCTGTATCCCCACCGCCGCATTCTATTTTCTGCCTTCAGTGATACGAGATTATAACAATGACTATCCAAATATCCGTATCCGCATACTTGAGCACAGTGCCAGCGATTGTCTCGAAGCGGTGTTAAATGGCGACGCAGATTTCGGCATAAATATGATAAACGTCACACATCCAAATATCGATTTTGCGCCGCTGGTGAATGAACCCTTTGTTCTGGCATGCCGACGGGACAACGAGCTGGCGAAAAAACCGCTGGTGACATGGGACGATCTGGCTGGCATGAAGCTGATTGGCGTAAGACGCTCCAGCGGGAACCGATCGCTTATCGATCAGGCGTTCGAGAAAATGGCCTGGAAACCGAACTGGTTTTATGAAGTGCGTCATCTGTCAACGTCGCTGGGGATGGTGGAAGCGGGTCTTGGCGTGTCTGTCGTTCCCAGCCTGGCGATGCCGACCGACGAACATCATGTCCTTGTCAGCCGTCCGCTGATTGAACCCGTCATACGTCGTACGCTGGGCCTCGTGCAGCGCCGCGAAACGACCCTGAGTCCGGCGGCGGAAAAATTCCGGGAGCTGATTCTACATCTGTGGTCAGGCGAAAACAGCAGCCCCTGGATCGGCAAGTTTACTCAGCTATAAACCCTGAAACGGTAAAGGGGCCTGAGCCCCTTTGCGCATTATTTCCCGGCCTGAGGATGTGTATCAAAGCCCGCCATTACCGCCGTCAGCTCCGCCAGTGAAAATCCGTGTTTTGCATCGTCAACGCCCAGTCCGAAGCGTTCCTGCATCAGTCGGTAAAGCGCTTCAGCGTCCGGTAAATGGATCTGCTCCTCCACATGACCATTTTGCCAGTGGGTAAAGTTGAAGTTGGTCAGCGTCAGTTTGCCACCATCCGGCAGATGACGACACATCAGCAGATGGTGGCGGAAATGCGACTGCGGCCAGTGCGCCGACCAGAAATTCCCCATCACGTAATCACTGAAATACTGCGTTGTGAGGTCAAACTGGTACATCGACTGCCAGTGCTCGTGGTGACGGAACTGCAGCACCCAGTCATTACCCTCGCTCAGCAGTCGATACAGCCCGTGCGGCGTCTCTTGTTCTTCACTGGCGAGCAGACGAATCGGCGCCGTCAGCGTCTGGCCGCCAAAGCCGACATCGGCTATCCAGCGCTCACCGTTAAGCTCGACCAGCAGCAGCCGGTGCGTGCGCGGGGGCATTTGCGGCGGACTCGCTAATACCACGCGTCCCAGCACGCTTCGCACCGTAAACCCGACCTCACGCAATACGCGTTCGAACAGGCCGTTTTGCTCAAAGCAGTACCCTCCGCGACGTGCGGCGACCAGCTTGTCGACCAGGCACCGATCGTCAAGCTGGATTTCGCGCGGCAGAACGACATCAATATTCTCAAAAGGGATCGCACAGTTGTGATGTAAATGCAGCGCGCGCAGGGTGTCGATATCCACTCGTGTCGGTTGCGTCCAGCCGATGCGGGCGAAATAGGCGGTCAGGAATGGGGACATGAATCAGTTTCCTTTGATTGTGATGTTCTGTTTATAAACTAATTTTACGCACTCACTTTGATTTACGTGCTTTTTCGTCATACTCATCGGTATAGATGAGGAGAACCTATGAGCCACTTTCGCCCTGTTGAATTACGTCATGCCAGCCGTCTTCTGAACCACGGCCCTACTGTGCTTATCACCAGTCGGGATGAAAGCCTCGACAGACGCAACGTGATGGCCGCCGCATGGTCAATGCCCGTTGAGTTTGAGCCGCCGCGTATCGCTATAGTAGTAGATAAAAGTACCTGGTCACGTGAGCTGATTGAACGCAGCGGGAAATTTGGCATCGTCATCCCCGGCGTGGCGGCGGCCAACTGGACTTACGCGGTCGGTAGCGTCAGCGGGCGCGATGAAGACAAATTCAACTGCTACGGGATCCCGGTCGTGAACGGTCCTGAACTTGGCCTGCCGGTGATTGAAGAAAAATGTCTGGCATGGATGGAGTGTCGGTTATTACCCGTCACCTCCGTGGCAGAAAAATACGACACGCTGTTTGGGGAAGTGGTTTCAGCGGCAGCCGATGAACGCACGTTTGTCGCCGGACGCTGGCAGTTTGACGAGGATAAGCTGAATACCCTGCATCATCTTGGGGCCGGGACGTTTGTGGCGAGCGGGAAGATGGTGAAGGCGCTGGATTGGTAAGATCAATCAGATGCCAATGAAATATAATGATTTCATATAACATTAAAAGCTTACCAGCTGTCAGAAAAAAAAGAGGATATTAATTATGTGGTAGCAATAACAACGTAAAATATAAAACGCATTAAGGATCTCACATCATGAAGGCTTCTGATTATTTAAGGATAAAATTTCAGAGCGACCGCCATTTGGCGCTCACTATGCAAAACGCAATTGGGGGTGTTTTGCGATCGGCAAGAGGTGTTGCATCCGATATATATTCTGGTATCGAGCGAGTCAGTTGGTATTCATCATGTTTTATTCCCCAGTACAATGATGTCTGTCAGGAGTTAAAAGCAGAAGAAATCAGAACGCTCTACTCAATAGAGTCGATTTTCAAACACGCCGATGTCATTGCACACATATTTTATCTGTACCTGAAAACGATATGTGATGACATAGATGATGGCAATCCAGAAGGTTCAGCCCGTAAGCTCACAAAAAGAATTGCAGAATTCAGCTCTCACATGAACGTAGCGGGAGCAACGCGCTATGCGTTTGCCACTGCGGCCTCGATCGCCCTTTCTAACTCCAACCTCATTTCGAAAGTTGTTGTTGAACGTCTTTCTGCAAAATTACCACAAGGAGTCTTCGCTCTCCAGTTTTATGGCATTCAACAGAAATGTGCTCTCGCCGCCCGTCATTTGAAAGTTATTAATCCCGATTATTACTGGATTCTGTACCAGGAAAAACTCGAGATGCTCTATTATTTTTGTGAGCCAACCCTATCAAAGTTATTTGAAAAAATGAAATTAAATGCTTTTTCAAACCTGGATGATTTAGCCGATTTTATGCAAAGTGATTTAAATGTTTAAAAATCTAATAAGACTTTTTTTAGAAAGTATAGCCTTTCCTGCACTCGTCATAGGTTTTGGTTTGTTATGGCTTCACGAATTCCCCGAATACTGCCTAACATTGACTTTGCTCACAATCATTATTCTAATCTGGTTACTTCCTCGAGTAACTTCACGCATAACAAAACTGAAATAAAAGGATTTACTATGTCCAATCCAGCTTATATGTGGTTAACGGATGAAAATGGTTCACCAATGGTTGGCTCATCTCTGGTCTTCGGGCGTATCGGTGCTATTGAGCTAAAATCATTGACTCATAATGTCAATATCCCAGCCGATAGCAATACTGGTCGCCTAACGGGTACACGAATTCACGCACCAATTATGTTTCAGAAGGAATTCGATCGGGTGACCCCTCTCTTGTATAAAGCTTTAACTACCGGAGCCACACTCAAATCAGCAGTGATAAAAATGTACGTAATTAACGAAGCTGGAATAGAAAGCGAATATTTTAACATTTTCCTGGAGAATGTTAAAATCACATCGATAACACCTGATTTATATCCTGGCGCAGGCTCTGGCACTCACCTTGAAACAATCCTTCTACGTTATGAAAGTATTACCTGGAAGCACTGTGATGGTAATATCGTTTACAAAGATAGCTGGAACCATAGAGTGGTAGCATAAGCTATTGGCACTGTCTGAATGGCAGTGCTCCATTTCCTCCGACTGGTATTTGATCAACCCCATTACGAACTGTTCAGGCATGACTAATGAAAACACTCTGTTTTTTTCTTTTCGCCCTGTCGCCGTTCGCGGTCGCAGATAGCATCTCTTCACCGGGCCAGGCGGCGCTAAAATTCAATCAATGGTATATCGCGCAATTAGATCAGAACAAACCGCCAGTACTTAATCCAGACATCATGAACGAGTACGTAGCCTCAGGGACCCTTGCAGCAATTAAAGAAATGTACTCTGGCGACAGTAACGAAAAAGACATGCCAGATGCAGATATGTTCATCAAATCGCAGGATTGGGATGAAGACTGGAATCAGATAACCGTCTTACACTCTGATTTTGATGCCGTTTGCACAAACGTCTATATCGCGTTTGGTAAGAAACAAGATCACGTTGTAGCAGATTGTCTCGTTCAGGAAAAAGGCGTATGGAAAGTTCGCTCGGCCACGCTGATAAAGTAACAACGTGATATGAAAGGAAACGCCCTCTGTTGCAGAGGAAAAAGCACACGGTAGCCCAGCGGCTACCGTGTGCAATTCATTCACTACTTCGCACGTCGTGAAATAATCTCATCCGCAACATTCCGCGGTGCTTCCGCAAAATGATGGAACTCCATCGTATACGTCGCGCGCCCCTGGGACATCGAGCGCAATGTCGTGGCGTAACCAAACATCTCTGCCAGCGGCACGTCAGCACGAATAATCTGGCTTCCGTACTGCTCTGCCATCCCCTGCACCATGCCGCGGCGGGAAGAGAGATCGCCCATGATGTTACCCGCGTACTCTTCCGGCGTTTCCACCTCCACGTGCATGATCGGCTCGAGAATAGCCGGATCCGCCCTGCGAGCGCCCTCTTTGAAGCCGAGGATCGCCGCCATGCGGAACGCCATCTCCGAGGAGTCAACGTCGTGATACGAGCCAAACGTCAGCGTCGCCTTGACATCGACTACCGGATAACCCGCCAGCACGCCGCTGTTCATCGCTTCCCGCAGCCCTTTCTCAACGGACGGGATATACTCGCGCGGCACCACGCCGCCCTTGGTGGCATCTTCAAATTTAAAGCCACTACCTGGCTCCAGCGGCTCCAGGCTCAGGACCACATGGCCGTACTGCCCTTTACCGCCGGACTGGCGAACAAATTTACCTTCGATATCCTTCACCGTTTTACGCAGGGTTTCACGGTAGGTTACCTGCGGACGACCAATGTTCGCCTCGACGCCAAACTCACGCTTCATGCGGTCGACGATGATCTCAAGATGTAGCTCACCCATCCCGGAGATGATGGTCTGGCCGGACTCTTCGTCAGTATGCAGGCGGAAAGACGGATCTTCCGCCGCCAGACGCTGCAGCGCGATCCCCATTTTCTCCTGATCGCCTTTGGTTTTCGGCTCGATCGCCAGCGAGATAACGGGATCCGGGAACTCCATGCGTTCAAGCGTGATCACCGCGTTCGGATCGGTCAGCGTGTCGCCGGTGGTCACATCTTTCAGCCCCACGCAGGCCGCGATATCCCCGGCGCGCAGTTCGTCCACCTCGTGGCGATCGTTGGCATGCATCAGCACGATACGCCCGATACGCTCTTTCTTCCCTTTCACCGGGTTGTACACCGCGTCGCCTTTGCGCAGCACGCCAGAGTACACGCGGATAAAGGTCAGTTGACCGACGTACGGATCGCTCATCAGCTTGAACGCCAGGGCGGAGAACGGCTCATCATCGCTTGGATGACGCTCCGCGTGCTGCCCTTTTTCATCCACGCCATCAATGGCCGGCACGTCCAGCGGCGACGGCATGAGCTCAATCACCGCGTCGAGCATGCGCTGCACGCCTTTATTTTTGAACGCGCTGCCGCACAGCATCGGCTGAATTTCACCCGAGATGGTGCGAATACGCAGCCCTTTGATAATTTCCGCTTCCGTCAGGTCGCCGGTTTCCAGGTATTTATCCATCAGATCGTCGCTGGCTTCCGCCGCCGCAGAGACCATTTTTTCCCGCCATTCACGGGCGGTACTGACTAAATCATCCGGGACGGGCGCATAGGTGAACACCATGCCCTGCGTCGCATCATCCCACAGAATGGTGCGCATCTTGATGAGATCCACCACGCCGGTGAAATGATCTTCGGCGCCCACCGGAATGACAATCGGCACCGGATTGGCCTTCAGGCGCTCCTGCATCATCCGCACGACGCGGAAGAAATCGGCACCCGGACGGTCCATTTTGTTGACGAAGGCCAGTCGCGGAACGTGATATTTATTGGCCTGACGCCAGACGGTTTCCGACTGCGGCTGCACGCCACCCACGGAGTCATACACCATTACGGCACCGTCGAGTACGCGCATGGAACGTTCCACTTCAATGGTGAAATCCACGTGCCCCGGGGTGTCGATGATGTTGATCCGGTGCGGCTCATATCCCCTGTCCATGCCCGGCCAGAAACAGCTGACCGCCGCGGAGGTAATCGTGATCCCGCGCTCTTGCTCCTGCGCCATCCAGTCAGTGGTTGCCGCGCCATCGTGTACTTCACCCAGCTTGTGGCTCATCCCGGTATAAAACAGGATGCGCTCGGTGGTGGTGGTTTTACCGGCATCGATATGCGCGGAGATACCGATGTTGCGATAACGTTCGAGAGGGATGGGTCGGGGCATGATATTTCCTTAGTCACTATGACTTGTTTGTGACGACCAGGATGGTCGTGCATTCGTTCGTTTGCTATAATAGTCCTATTGTACGAGTATTATCGAACTATTTTTTAACGGTTGACCTATTGTTGATATAGCTCAATCTGACGCCAAACGCAGGAAAACGATGATCCCCAACCACCCTGAAACTGAACAAATACTGCTGGAAAATGTGCTGTTTGCCCTCGGCAACCCGCTCCGGCTGTCGATCATTCGCCGGCTGGCCGATGGCAGCGAACTCAGCTGTAACGCGCTGCGCCCGGAAGACGTGGTGAAGTCCACGATGACCCACCACTGGCGCGTACTGCGCGACAGCGGCGTGATCTGGCAGCGCCCGCAGGGACGCGAAAACATGATTTCATTGCGAAGAGAGGATCTGGATGCCCGCTTTCCAGGGCTGATGAAGATACTGCTGCAGGTTAAATAATTTCAGTCTCTTCCAGATGATAGACCGGGATCCGCCGGGTTGTTTTGGTGAGTGTATCAAACACCTCGGCGTCGGACGTCACGATCCTCATCCCTGTCTTGCGTAATCTCTGTACATCCGCCGCGATGCGCTGAATGCCAAACCAGAAAAGCCCGTCGAGTGCCGTTACCGCTAACCCATTTTCCAGCGCCAGCTTAAGGCGTTCGCGAGGGGCTTTAACCTGCTGGGCAATTTGCCGGTAAGGCAATTCATTACATCCTCTCGCATTACTGCGCTGGATCCGCGTTTTCAGCTGATAGGTAAACTCGTCAGGTATTCCGTCGAGATCCCTTTTAAGGCTATAGACGCAGCCAAAGCGCTTCCCGTTAAACAGAACATTTTTCTGACTGAGCTGAAGCTCTTTTCTGACAGCGTCTATCAGCTGGGGCGCACGGGTAAGGAGCAGCCTGAAGGGCAGCTCGAAGCTGGTGACGTAATCCACATTAAGCAACGCGAGACGCAGCCGCTCCTCTGCACCGGACTGTTGCTCACGACACTCCTCCATCACCTCTGCCCACTGGCGCGTCAGGCGCTCCGGCTCGGCGGCTTCGGTAAGGAGATATTTTTCAATTTGATAATCAACTCTTGCGGTCATCGTGTGGTATCCCGTCGCTGTGGATGCGGTAATTCTATACAGCGCGGTGAGTTTTATAAAGGACTGAACCGCAGCGGCACCCTGAAAATGTCGTTGCGATTCAGTATCCTGACGTTTCGGATCAGTGCGCCATAATCCAGCCCATCAGCAGCGTGGCGAAAATCACCGTCGACGCGCCGCCGATGCGGGTGGCGATCTGCGCGAACGGCATCAGCGACATCCGGTTAGACGCGGACAAAATGGCCACATCCCCCGTCCCGCCCAGCCCGCTGTGGCAGCAGGTCACAATGGCCGCTTCCACAGGATACATATTCAGACGCGACGCGATAACGTAGCCGCTCAGCGCCATCGCAATCACGACCGAACCGCATACCACCACGTATCCCACGGAGAAAACCGACACCACGCTCTCGAGCGGCACGTATAACATCCCGAGGCCGATCATCAGCGGCCAGACCAGCGCAGCCGAGACGAATTTATAGCAGCTGTGCGCGCCCTGCTCCATTGAGGCTGGGATCACCCTGAAGTATTTACACAGGACGGCAATCAGGATCATCAGCACCGGGCCGGGAATGTGGACCAGTTTTTCAAACAATCCGCCGACGATGAAAAACGCGCACACCATCAGCAATCCGCCCCCCATCAGATGAAAATCCGTCTGCTGAGCGCTTTGTGCCCCGGCAAACAGACTGGCGTCGTCTTTACTCCGCGTGAGCATGCCGTTTCCCGAAAGCGCAGGACGTTTCGCGCCGAGACGCGCCAGCGAGCCCGCACAAATAATGGCGAAGATATTCCCGACGACCGCAGCGGGTGCCAGCTGCGCAACGTAGACGTCCGGCGTCTGCCCCAGTATTGCCGAATAGGCCAGGGACAGCGGCAAAATCCCCTCGCCAATTCCGCCGCCGATGATGGGCACAATGATGAAGAAGAAGGTGTGGTAAGGCGTATAACCAAACAGTGAGCCCACCATGAGGCCGCTCAGCACGGCCATGCAGGTCCCCGCCGCCAGCGGAACAAACATGCGCATCATCCCCTGGATCAGCAGCACCCGGTTCATTCCCAGAATGCTGCCGACCACCAGGCAGGCGATGACGAAATAGAGCAGATTCGCCTCTTTCATCAGCAGGTGTACGGTATCAAGGGTTTGTTTCCCGAATACGCCAAAATAGACCAGCACGGAGGGAACCATCAGGCACAGGATCGCCGGGCCGCCGATATCCTTCAGCACCGGGATTTGACGCCCCACTTTGGCAAACGCGAAGCCGAGGGTCATGATGACCGCGAGACCACCTATCATATTTTTCGGCAGCAGCCCTGCCCAGGCGGACGTCGCCACAATGGCGGCAATCCCGACGAACAGCATCAACGGGACCGTGCCCACCTCGGCATTGTTGAGCCCAAAGGCAAAACGCGAGGTAGACAGCTCAGAAGTCGGTACAGGATTATCTTTCATATAATCACCTGAAAATTGTGTTCGGATATACAGAGAAAGGAATAACTGAAATTATTCCTGATACGAAAAAATGTTCTTAAATATAAATAATGAATTATGCGGCCTTTTCTAAAAACAGGCTCAGGGTGAAATTAGCATGTGCTCCCGCAGAGAAATGTGAACGCAATAACTCTTTCCTTTTAAATAATTTAATTCATCATTATGTAACTAAAGTTATTCATGGCGATCGGTGCATTCCTTTTTGAAATTAATAAAACCAGAAAGAATGTGAACTTTATCACTCCTGCTCCGTTAGCTAAGCGCTAAATTACCCCCCAATCAAACGCACAACAAACCGTGTCTTTACACCCAGTAAAGCCACTGTTTTTACTCGCCTTTTATCTGTATTGCTTAAATATTCAGGAGTTAACCATGTCCCGGAAAGAAGTTCTGTACACCCCCTATAACGGGGCCGTATTGCTGGAAAATCCGCTGCTAAATAAAGGGCTCGCATTTATTAAAGAAGAGCGTGACAATTTTAATCTGCATGGGTTATTGCCGCACAACGTTGAAACCATTGAAGAACAAACCGAGCGCGCCTGGGTGCAGTTCTGCCATTTTAAAAGCGATATTTCGCGTCATGTTTATCTGCGAAATATTCAGGACACCAATGAAACGCTCTTTTATAATCTCCTGCGTTCGCATCTGAAAGAGACGTTACCGATTATATATACCCCGACGGTCGGTGAAGCCTGCGAGCATTTCTCCACGATTTATCGACGCGCACGCGGCCTGTTTATTTCATGGCCTAACCGCCATCGTATTGACGAGATGCTGCAAAGTTTTTCGCGCAACGACGTTCGCGTGATTGTGGTGACGGACGGGGAACGTATTTTAGGGCTTGGCGATCAGGGTATCGGCGGAATGGGCATCCCCATTGGCAAGCTGTCGCTTTATACCGCCTGCGGCGGGATCCATCCGGCCTCTACCCTGCCGATTATGCTGGATGTCGGCACCAATAATCAGCAACACCTCGACGACCCGATGTACATGGGCTGGCGTCATCCGCGCATCAGCGACGACCAGTACGCTGAGTTTATGGATATGTTTGTCAGCACCGTTAAAGCGCGCTGGCCCAATGTTCTCCTGCAATTTGAAGACTTCGCGCAGAAAAATGCCACCCGACTTCTCCAGCGCTACCGCGACCAGCTGTGCTGCTTCAATGATGATATCCAGGGCACGGCCGCCGTCACAGCAGGGACGCTGATGGCGGCGGCGCATGCGGCGGGCACGCGCATTCGCGATCAGCGCGTGGTCTTCCTGGGCAGCGGCTCTGCCGGATGCGGGATAGCTGAAAAAATTGTGGCGCTGATGGTGGATGACGGCCTGACCGAGTCCGAAGCGCGCAGCCGGATCTTTATGGTCGATCGCTTCGGCCTGCTGACCGACGACATGACTAACCTGCTCGATTTCCAGAAAAATCTGCTTACCGCGCGCGACGCCGTTAGCCGCTGGCAGGTAGAGGCGAAGAATATTTCCCTGCTTGGCGTGGTGAAGAACGCGCATCCTACGGTGATGATCGGCGTGTCAGGCCAGCCGGGGCTGTTCAGCGAAGAGATTGTCAAAGAGATGCATCGCCACTGTCCGCGCCCCATCATCATGCCGCTTTCGAACCCAACCTCGCGGGCGGAAGCCCAGCCGCAGGATCTTATCGCCTGGACCCAGGGAGCCGCGCTGGTGGCCACCGGCAGCCCGTTCGCCCCGGTATTCTGGGAGAATGAACACTACGAGATCGCCCAGTGCAACAACGCCTATATTTTCCCGGGCCTGGGGCTGGGTGTACTGGCCTGTAACGCGCGCCGGGTGACGGAAGAGATGCTAATGGCAGCAAGCCGCAGCCTGGCCGCGCAGTCTCCACTGGTCACTACGGAAAAAGGGGGATTGCTGCCGCCGGTAGATGAGATTGAAACGGTGTCACGCCAGATTGCCGTTGCCGTCGCCCGGGCCGCGATTGCACAGGGCATGGCTCCGGCGATAGATGATGAGACGTTGATGGCGCGTATTGAGAAGACCTGGTGGCAGGCGGACTATGCGCCGTACCGCCGGTCTGCGCTATAGCGCCAGTCATGCCCTCACCCCAGGGTGAGGGCATCGCTGAGGTTTTAGTGCTGTACGCCTGAACGGTCAGAAAAATCGCTAGCGGAGAGAATATCACCCCGTGTTGCCGTCTGTTTCAGGCGGGTATACCGATCGGGTACACCTTCAGGACGCGTTTTGAAGCGACGGTGCAGCCACATATATTGCTCAGGCGCCATCCGTACCGCTTGCTCAATCGCCCTGTTCATCTGCGTCGCAACAGATTCTTTATCTCCCCCCTGCAACGCCTCGCTGATATCCTCCAGAATGATCAGTTCGTAACCGGTGCCGTCCGCCCTGCGGCGCGGCACAAAGGGAATAACGGCAGGCTTAGCGCTTTTGACCAGCATATAGCTTCCCGCGGTCGTGGCGGCATCCGGCACCGCAAAAAACGGCACGAAGACGCTATTGGTTTTGCCATAGTCATGGTCCGGGGCGTACCACAAAATTTCATTCTGCTTCAGCGAGCGAATCATGCCCTTTAAATCATGGCGATCGAGCATGGTTTTATTGGAGCGCAGGCGTCCGCGCGTCTGGAGCCAGTCCAGCAGCGCATTATTGTTGGGACGATACACCCCAATACCGGGGTTAAGCATGCCAAATATCCGCGCGCCTAGCTCAAGCGTTAGAAAATGCATCCCCACCAGCACCACGCCCTTTCCTTGCGCCCTGGCCTTTTCCATGTGCTCATAACCCGTCACGGTAAAGCATTTCCGCACCCGCCATGCAGGCCAGAACCATGCCATTCCGGTTTCGATCACCCCCATTCCTACCGATTCAAAATTACGCTGCAGCAACGTCTCGCGTTCATCCTTTTTCATCTCCGGAAAACAGAGCTCCAGGTTGCGGCGGGCAATCTCAACGCGGCGCGGAAGCAGGCGCATCGCCAGTCGACCAAGCCCATGACCGATTCTGAACAGAAGCGGATAAGGGAGCAGCATAATGAGCCACAGCGCGGCAATGCCGGTCCAGCTTAGCCAGTAACGGGGATGAAGAAAGGCGAGTGAAAAACGGGGTAATTTTGTCATGAGAAAATTATCCTTTAACGTGTCTGTCCTTAACTGATTCTGTTGGAGATCTTTCCTAAGGATTGATGAGCTGTCAGTCAGAAACGTTAAGTGTAGCGGATAAGACAAAACGCATTTTTATCGTTTTTTGCGAAAAAGCAGGAAGACGTGACGGGAAAAACCGGGAAGGAGCGCTCCCCCCGGCAATTGCGCTTACATTGAATAGCCTGGCTTTTTGATTAACTCGTCCAGCTTTGGTCCTATTTCGGTGTCCCAGACCTGCGCTTTCCAGTCCTCCTGGTTCACCTGATTCAACGCAACGGACACCGAGCTGTCTTTGCTGTTGAAATGGCGAATAATGACCTCAGCAATATCCTCGGCCAGTGCGGTTTTTTGTTCGTCGTTCAAATCGCGGGGAAAACATTTGATATCTACGTGTGGCATATGCAGGCTTCCAGTTGTGAGTAAGAGCTCCACGTTATCAGATAATACCGTTGGCCTTTAACACCTTGTGCAGTTCCGGCAGCTGGCAGACGGTATCTGCGATGGCCGTCAGTTTCGGCGTATTGGCTGCAAACCAGCCATGGCGAGGCCCCCAGGTCCGCACCACCGCGATATACACATCCAGCAGCGTCAGCCGTTCACCTAACGCAAACGGGGCGGCCTTGAGCTGAGCGTCGAACCACAAATAGAGGGATTTCCGGTATTCGATGCAGTTTTTCTGAAGCTGTTCCGGCGCATCCGGCGCCCAGCGTTCGGGATAGTCCGCATACGTAAATGTGGGATAGACGTTGGCCACAAACCAGATCAGCAGACGCTGAAACTGCTGGCGTTCGGCCTGCCCCACGGGCGGCGCGAGATCGGGGCATCGGTCGAGCACCATCAGGGCAATCGCCGCTGTTTCGGTCATGATGGCACCATTTTCCAGCGCCAGCGTGGGTACCTGACACAGCGGGTTGAGCTTTTGCAGCAGCTCACGCTGCGGGCCGGGCTGGTCAAACCCGTCCACGTTGATAAATTGATAGGGGATATCAGCCAGGGTTAGCATCACTTCACCGATTGCCGAGCCCCAGCCGGGTACGCCGTAGAGTTTAATCATGTTGCCCCCTGAGGGATGAAAACCCTAAGTGTAGAGCACCATTAGTAGGTTATCCCAGGCGGGTTGACCTCCGACTGCGCCACCGCTTCCCCCTGCTCGCCCCAGCGGGCCAGCACCTTCTGGTAATCTCCGCGCTTAATCGCGCCGTCCAGCGCGGCCTGCAGCGCGTACACCAGCTCATTGCCTTTTTTGGTGGTGGTCGCGACATAGGCTTTTTTCGGCCCTAAACCGACAACGCGGGTTTTGCCGGTGAGCGCCGCTTTGTAAGCTGAAACCGACTGAGGGCCAAAGAACACGTCCGCCCTGCCGGACTGAATATAGAGATTGCCCGAGGCATCGTCGTGAAGATAGACCGGCAGCGCAGGCGTCCGCCCCGCCTTTTTGTTCTCTTCGTTCCAGCCCAGCAGAATGCGCTCCTGATTCGTACCGGAGCCGACAATCACCTTTTTCCCGGCCAGATCTTCCGCGCTTTTGATTGACTGGATCTCGCTGGTGGATTTCACCGAAAACGCCAGCGAATCGACGCGGTAGGTCGCAAAATCAAACTTCTCTTTACGCTGTTCGGTCACCGCAATATTTACCAGCGCCACGTCGTAGCGCCCGGAGGCGATCCCCAGTGGCCAGTCTTCCCACGCCGTCGGCACCAGCTTCAGCTTCAGTCCAAGGCTGCCCGCCAGCAGACGGGCGATATCCGGATCGCTGCCAATGCGCGTGCGGTTATCGCTGGCCAGCAGCGCCAGCGGCGGAGAATTCAGCGCCGAAACGGCGACCGTTAGCGTACCCGGCTCCACGAATGTGTAGTTTGCGGGGATCTTCGCTACGGCCTGCCGATCCACCGTCACCGGCAGCGGCTGTTCGTTGGCTTTCAAATCAATGCTGGCGTGGCTCGCCGTCGTAAAGACCAGCCCCGCCAGAAGTCCATATTTCATTGGCGCTCCTTACAAGACTTTGGAGAGAAACTGGCGCGTTCGCGCATGTGACGGACGGTTTAATACCTCGTCACTGCTTCCCTGCTCGACGATTTTTCCGTCGACCATAAACACCACCTGATCCGCCACTTCCCGGGCAAAGCCGATCTCGTGGGTCACCACGACCAGCGTAGTGCCGGACCGGGCCAGCTTTTTGATCACGTCCAGCACTTCCCCCACCAGCTCCGGATCCAGCGCCGAGGTAGGCTCATCAAACAGCATCACGCGGGGACGCAGCGCCAGCGCGCGGGCAATCGCGATACGCTGCTGCTGACCGCCTGAAAGATGGCGTGACCAGGCATCGGCTTTATCCCGCAGCCCAACCACGTCCAGCAGGCTGTACGCCCTTTCCACCGCCTCTTTTTTGCTGAGCTTTTTATGCGCGATCGGCGCCTCTATCAGGTTTTCCAGCACCGTGAGATGGGGAAAGAGATTGAAGTTCTGGAACACATAGCCCACGTTGACGCGCTGTTTGAGGATCTCCTTCTCCTTTAGCTCATAGAGCTTATCGCCCTGACGACGATAGCCAATGTAATCCCCGTCGATCTGGATAAAGCCTTCGTCGACGCGCTCCAGGTGATTAATGGTGCGCAGCAGCGTCGATTTACCGGAGCCGGACGGTCCGAGGATCACCGTCACGGACCCGGGCGGGATCTCAAGCGAAACGTTGTCGAGCGCCTTATGGCGGCCAAAAAATTTGCTGACGCCGGTAATCGAAATATGTCCTTCAGGAGAGGCTTGCATGAATAGGCTCCTGTGCTGGTGCGGTGGTGACAGAACGGGTACGACGGGTGGCACGGTTCTGATTAACGGCAGAGCGGCGTTCGCTGCGGGCAAGCGCGCGCTCGACGCCATACTGTATAGCGGACAGGACGGTGGTGATCGCCAGGTACCACGCGGCACCGACCATCAGCAGCGGGATCACCTCCTGCGTGCGGTTGTAGATCATCTGGATGGTATAGAACAGTTCCGGCATCGCCAGGACGTACACCATCGCCGTGCCCTTGGCGAGGCTGATGATTTCATTGAACCCCGACGGCAGAATGGTGCGCAACGCCTGAGGCAAAATGATGCGCACCGTGCGTCGCCAGGCCGGCAGGCCGAGCGCGGCGGCGGCTTCGTACTGGCCATGATCGACCCCGAGGAATCCCCCGCGAATGATCTCGGCGGTATAGGCACTCTGCACCAGCGTCAGCCCCACCACGGCGGTAGAAAACTGCCCCAGCACGTTGATGGTTTCAAAGCTGCCCCAGGTGATGCTGGTGAACGGCACGCCGAGCGAGAGCGTGTCGTAGAGATAGGAAAAGTTGTACAGAACGATCAGCACCACGATCAGCGGCAGCGACCGAAACAGCCAGATGTAGGCCCACGCCAGGCTGCTCAGAAGCCATGACGAGGACAGTCTCGCCAGCGCCAGCATGCCGCCCAACACCACGCTCAGCGCGGTGCCGATCAGCGTCAGCAGCAGGGTCTGCCCTACGCCCTCAAGGATCACCGGGTCAAAAAACCAGCGGGCGAACACCGACCACTCCCAGCGCGGGTTAAAGGCCACGGACTGAATCACGACCGCCAGGAAAAACAGCGCCACCGCGGCGCCGACGGTCCGCAGCGGATAACGCGCCGGGACCACCTTAATGGTTTCAACGTTGCTCATCGTCGTTCCTCATGCGGTTTTACTGAACGCTTCGCGTACCAGCGTTTTGGTGAAGCGCAGCCGACCGTCAAACGGCGGCTGGCTGTACTCTTCCGGATCGCGGTTCAGATCGAACTGCGGCTGATAGCCCTGGCTGAGATAGAGCCTGACCGCTTCCGGCTGGCGAAAGCCGGTTGTCAGGTAGATTTGGCTATAGCCTGCCAGCACCGCCCTGCGCTCCAGCTCCTGCACCACACGTCCGGCAAGCCCCTGCTGACGCAGGGTTTTGTCCGTCCAGATGCGTTTGATTTCCGCGGTGCGTTCGTCGAAAGGTTTGTACGCGCCGGTGGCGATAATCTTCCCGTCGCGCTCCAGCACGATAAACAGCCCCTGCGGCGCTAAATACCACTCGGTGAGCTCCACCTCCGCGTCTTTAGAGAAGTAGTCCCCGTAACGGGCGGCATATTCGCCGAACAGCCCCTCAATGATGGGCTGAAGCTCAGCGTCTTCCGGGGAAACATCACGAAATCGTTCGCTCATCACGCCTCCTTAATCGCCCAGGCCAGCCGGGTTCACTTCGGACTGAGGAATGCGCTCAACCCCTTCCCCCCAGCGGTTCAGCACTTTGTCGTAATCGCCGTTTTTGATGACGCCGTTCAGCGCGGTTTGCACCGGCTCAACCAGCCCGCTGCCTTTTTTCAGCGTGACCGCGATGTGCGCCGCCTTCGGCCAGCCGCCGTCGACGCTACCCACCAGTTTGGTTTTCCCGTTCAGCGCCGCTTTCCAGGCGCCAATCACGTTCGGACCGAAGTAGGCGTCCGCGCGTCCGGACTGCAGCGCCAGCGTTTGTGCCGCATCGTCTTTGGTGTAGATCGGGGTGAAGGGCTTCAGTCCCTTCTTCAGGTTTTCGGCATTCCATGCGAGCAGGATGGCCTCCTGGTTGGTGCCGGAGCCGACGATAATCCGCAGCCCGGCGATGTCCTCAGCCTTCTCAAGCGACTTGATCGGGCTGGTTGATTTCACGTAGAACCCGAGGGAATCTTTACGATAGGTGGCAAAGTCAAACTTCTCTTTGCGCTCTTTGGTGACGGTGATGTTGCTGATGGCGGCATCATATTTCCCGGAGGCCACGCCCAGCGGCCAGTCTTCCCAGGAGGTCGGCACCACGTTCAGCTCCAGCCCCAGGCTGTCAGCGACCAGACGGGCGACGTCCACTTCACTCCCCAGCAGCGTTTTGTTGTCATCGGAGAAGACCGTCAGCGGAGGCGAGTTAAGCGCGGCCACCGCCACGGTAAATTTCCCCGGCACGGCGAAGCGATAATCTTTCGGCAGCTGTGCCACCGCATCGTTGTTTTTGGCGGTATTAACCGGCGTTTTGTTGGCCTCGATGCTCACGCCGGTGCCGTTAATATTCACATTCTCTGCCCAGACGGCAGGGGTAAAGGCCAGCGCGAGCGCCAGAATAAGCGATGTTTTCTGCATAGCGGTGTTCTCTTTTATTGTTGTGTGTATTGGTTTTTAGGTTCGTCTAAACCCAGACTTTCGCGCAGCGTGGTGCCCGGGTAGTCGGTGCGGAACAGACCGCGGGCCTGTAAAACGGGCACCACCTGGTCAACAAAGCGCGGGAAGGTGTCCGGCGTACCGCCCTGGATGATGAAGCCGTCTGCGGCATAGCCTTCAAACCAGGCCTGCAGGCCGTCGGCCACCTCTTCCGGCGTACCGGAAAAGCGCGGGCGCGGCGAGGCGGCTTCCAGCGCAACCTGACGCAGGGTTAAGCTGCGCTCGCGGGCATTGCGCTTGATTTCATCGGTGGTGCTGCGGAAGCTGTTTTTGCCTAAGTCGCCGATATCCGGGAACGGCTCGTCGAGCGGATACTGGCTGAAATCGTGATGTTCGAAGTAGCGTCCGAGATAGTTGAGGGCATCGTTAATCGACACCAGCGCCGCCGTGGTTTGATACTGGTTTTCCACGTCATCGGCGTCTTTACCCACAATCACGCTGACGCCCTGGAAAATATGTAAATCTGACGCGCGGCGTCCGTTACTTTCCAGCTGCTGCTTCACGTCGCGGTAAAAGGCTTTTGCCTCGTCGAAGGTCTCGTGATGGGTAAAAATGGCATCTGCATGCTTCGCCGCCAGCTTTTTCCCGTCGTCAGACGCGCCGGCCTGAAAGACAATCGGTCGTCCCTGTGGCGTTCGACCAATATTCAGCGGCCCGGCGACCTGGAAGAAATCACCGTGGTGGTCCAGGGTATGCAATTTTGCCGAATCAAAGAATTGGCCGCTCTCTTTATTGCGCACAAAGGCGTCGCCCTCCCAGGAATCCCACAGCCCTTTCACCACGTCGAGATACTCATCGGCAATGCGATAGCGCAGCGCGTGTTCGGGGTGTTTTTCGCGGGAAAAGTTCTTTGCCGACCCTTCCAGCGGCGAAGTCACCACGTTCCAGCCCGCGCGTCCGTTGCTCAGGTGGTCGAGGCTGGCGAACTGGCGCGCCGTGGTGAAAGGCTCGCTGTAGGAGGTGGATAAGGTTCCCACCAGCCCCAGGCGCGAGGTGATGCTGGCAAGAGCCGATAACACCGTCAGCGGTTCAAAGCGGTTTAAAAAATGCGGGATCGATTTCTCGTTGATATAGAGACCGTCGGCAACGAATAGAAAATCGAGTTTGCCCTCCTCCGCCTTCAACGCAGTGGCTTTGACGAAATCAAAATTGATGCTGGCATCGGCGACGGCCTCAGGGTGACGCCAGGCGGACATATTTCCGGATGCGCCATGCAAAATGGTCCCCAGCCGCAGTTGTCGGGTTGCAGACATATTCACCTCTTAAGAATTAAACGTGTTGCAGGGCTTTTTCCGCAAGCTGTGCAAAATAGCGGGCAGCGGGCTCAATTAAGGCTTCATCCGGGTTGAATGCCGGATGATGCAAACCATACGGGCTGTTGCTGCCGATGCTGACAAACGCGCCGGGAATGGACTGCAGATAGACCGCGAAATCTTCCCCGCCCATATGCAGCTCGGCGTGCCGGGTTTCATATCCGGCGTCCCGTGCGACCGAGGTGGCGAAATCGGCCCAGCGTTCGTCGTTCACCAGCGCGGTGGGCCCGGCATACCAGGTGATGTCAATCTGCGCGCTAAAGGCGCTGGCAAACCCGGCGGCGATTTCGCCCACGCGGGCTTTCACGTTCTGCTGCACTTCCGTGCGGTGGGTGCGCAGCGTGCCTTCCAGCTCGACGCTTTCCGGCAGCACGTTCCAGGTGTTACCGCCTGCAATGCGCGTCACGCTCAGCACCACCGAATCCAGCGTGTTGACGTTGCGGCTGGCGACGCTTTGCAGCGCCGTCACCAGCTGGCTCGCCAGCACAATGGCGTCGTTGCCTTCATGAGGTCGTGCGGCGTGCGCGCCCTTACCGGTAATGCGGATCACGAAGCGATCGACGTTGGCATAAAACGGTCCGCCGCGGGTCGCGAACTCACCCACCGGCAGGCTGGGCTCGTTGTGCATGCCGAAGATGGCGCTAACGTCACGCAGGGCACCGGCCCGTACCATGCTCTTCGCACCGCCAAAGTTCTCTTCGGCAGGCTGAAACAGGATCCGCACCCGGCCGTTAAGCGACGCTTCCCGCTCTTTCAGCTTCAACGCGGCGCCGAGGATGACGCTGGTGTGGATATCGTGCCCGCAGGCATGCATTACGCCTGCACGCTGGGAGCTAAACGGCACGCCGCTGCGCTCTTCAATCGGCAGAGCATCAATGTCGGCCCGCAGCGCAATCAGTTTGTTGCCCGAGCCGATTTCCGCCACCAGCCCGGTAGTCAGGTCGTAAGGCTGCGGGGTAATCCCGGCATTCGTCAGCCACTGGCGCAGGCGCGTCGTGGTCTCCACTTCCTGGCCGGACAGCTCCGGGTTCTGGTGCAGTTCGCGACGCCAGGCAATCAGCTGTTCGCCAAAGCTCATACGGTGACCTCCCTGTTAAGACGCGCCTCGGCAAGCAGGCGCAGCGACGCGACGCGCGTTGCTCCCTCCGCTACCGGCGTGTCGATGATAAATTCGTCAATGCCCCACTTTTCATGCAGGGCGTCAAGCTGTTCGACCACCGACTCAGCCGTACCCGCCAGCAGCGACTGCGCCCGACGTGCAATGCGTACCGGCTCGCTGCCCGCCTGACGCGCAAAGGCGTAGGCCTGCTCTTCGCTGGCGACGGTGACGCGCTGGCCGTTTGCCAGCTCGACGCCCCACACTTCGACCTTTTGCGCCAGGGCTTCTGCCTCGGCCTGCGTCGGCGCGACAATCGCCTGTACCGCCACTATCGCGTCCCGCGTGCTGTTCTCACGCCAGGTGGTAATCACCTCACGCAGCAGGTCCGGGTCACCGTTCAGGTGCGCGGCAAACACAAAGTGCCAGCCGAGCCCGGCGGCCAGCAGCGCGCTTTTGGTACTCGCGCCCAGCAGGAAACCCTCAGCAGGCAACGGTGGCAGAGGCGTGGCGCGGACGGCATCCTCGGTTGACGGATGTTCAGGACGGATCCAGCGGTCGAGCTGGGCCAGCTGTTCGGCGAAGCTGCCCTTTTCCTGTTGATTCAGGCCCTGCTGCAGCGCGCGGGTTGAGAGCGGTAATCCGCCGGGGGCTTTCCCGACGCCGAGATCCACACGGCCAGGCGTCAGCGCGGCCAGCACGTTGAAATTCTCGGCGACTTTATAAGGGCTGTAGTGCTGAAGCATTACGCCGCCGGACCCAACCCGAATGCGCGTGGTTTGCCCGAGGATCCAGGCAATCAGCAGCTCCGGCGAGGGGCTGGCAAGGTGGGGAGTATTGTGGTGTTCGGCAATCCAGAAGCGGTGATAGCCCAGATTTTCTGCCTGCTGCGCCAGCGCCAGGGTACGCGCCAGTGCATCGGCAGCCGTTTCGTTTTCAGCGATGGGGCTTTTATCCAGAATGCTGATTCGCCATGACATGTTGCGTTCTCGTTTGACTTAACATGTCGACATTATTAAAGGCGCATTTCACCACTGAGAAACAATTAATTTACATTTAGTTTGCCGGAAATCAGATATATAAAACCATGCTAAGAATAAGACTTTAAGTCGGCAATCAGCGTTTCCACCTGCCCGCGCCGGGTAATGCGGATGAAGCGAATATGCCCATACTGCGGGTTTTGCAGATCGGCTTCATAGCGCGTGCGGTTGTTACGCCAGGTTTTTATCGTCCAGATGAGAATGGAGTCTCTGCTGAAAAACGCGCGCCGGAAACTCTCTTTGTTCCCGGTGCCGGGCCAGAGCTCGTGCTTATGCCAGGCCCGTTTGATGGCCCTGATGACGGCCTGCCAGAGGGTGCGGGCAAAGCCATAATCGACCCAGACCACAACGTCGACATTACGCCATTTCACCGGCCGCGTGCGGTTATAGTTGCCGTCAAGCACCCAGTCTGGCGACGCCTGTAGCGCCTGCTCCAGCTTTTCCTGAAACACATCGTCCGGCGTGCCCTGCCAGTCGGGTCGCCAGTAGAGTCTGTCCATCTCGATATAGGGAATAGCCAGTTCGGTCGCAATCTGCTTCGCCAGCGTGCTTTTTCCGCTCCCGCTGGTTCCGATGACGTTAATTTTCACCTCAGCCTCACTGTGTTATCGAAAACAGCCCAAATCATAGCGTTTTCATCCTGTTAACGAAACGCTATTTCAGCATGGCAATTTTTCCTGAGAGACGATCTCCCTCTTTCAGTTTGGGTTATGTCGTTTATTTGCAGCGACTCAAAAAAACGCCCCTGAAAATATTTTCATTTTTATTACATTCGCCAGCATTAACAGATTAAAAATAATGAACAACGGGTATTTCAGACGGTCAGAATTTCAGAGAGAATATGCAGCAGGCCGTTATATAAAAATAATCACATTAATCTTGCCGGAGCATTTTCCGGACGTTTTTTTATTCTTGCACATCATCATGGAGTTACTCATGAGGCGTAACAGTCCCGTTACACAAAACGAGTATTTACTTAACGATGGTTCGACGTTAATGTCGACCACCGATATAAAAAGTCATATTACCTATGCTAATTCCGCTTTTATTGAAGCCAGCGGATATAAAGAAGAACATCTTCTGGGTGAGCCGCATAATCTCATCCGTCATCCCGATATGCCTGCCGAAGCGTTTGGCGACATGTGGTTTACCCTACAGCAAGGCGAGACCTGGACGGGGCTGGTGAAGAACCGTCGTCATAATGGCGATCACTACTGGGTGCGGGCTAACGTGACGCCGGTCTGGCAGGGAGGATCCCTGACGGGCTATATTTCCGTGCGAAATATCCCCGCGCGGGAAGAGATCGCGGCCAGTGAAAAACTGTATGCCAAAGTGCGTAATAACGAATTAAAACATTACCGCTTTTATAAAGGATTACTGGTCCGCCGCGGTTTATTTTCGTTTATGTCGCTTTTTAAAAGCCTCAGCACCAGCAAACGCATCCATCTTGGTATTGCGACGACGGCCTTACTCTCCTGCCTGGCGGTGTATTTATTCCCTGATAAACTGGTGCAGTCGGGGAGTCTGGTTCTGCTGTTTACCTCCCTGGCTTATTATCTTCATGCGCAGATCGCCCGTCCGGTAAAATCCATTGTGCAGCAGATGCAGCGCATAGTTTCAGGACGTAAAACCGACTATTACCATTTTGACAGGATCGACGACATCGGGCTGATGATGCGCCTGGTGAATCAATCAGGCTTGAATCTGAATTCGCTGGTTGACGATGTCGGGGCGCAAATCAGCGGGATTGGCACCATCAGCCAGCAGGTCGCGAAAGAAGGTGCAGCGCTGCAGACGCGCTCAGAAGAGACCGCAGACTTTCTCCAGCAGACCGCGTCGGCGGTGGAGGAGATCGCCAGCGCGGTGGAGCAGACGGCAGAAACCGCGAAAGAAGCCACGGAGATGGCGGATCGCACCCGCGACAGCGCCCACTGCGGCGAAGCGATGATGAAAGAGACCATCGGCATGATGCAGTCCGTGTCGCAGGATAACAGCCAGATCGTCGATATTATCAGCGTTATCGATCGTATTGCCTTCCAGACCAATATTCTTGCGCTGAATGCTGCCGTGGAAGCGGCGCGCGCAGGTGAAGCCGGGCGCGGTTTTGCCGTGGTGGCGGCCGAGGTGCGCAACCTTGCGCAGCACTCCGCGACGGCGGCGAAAGAGATCAAAGCGCTGATTGAGAAAAACGTCGCCAGCGTCAACGCGGGCGTGGAAAAAGTGGAACAGACCGAAACGCAGCTGACGGTGATGATCGACAACGTGCTGCGGGTCTCCTCCCTGATTAAGGAGATCGGCCACGCCACGCAGGAGCAAACCCAGGCGCTGACGCTCATCAACGCATCCATCTCCCGTATCGGCGCAATGACCCACAACAATACGGGGATGGTGGATAACGTCGCTCACGCCGCGAATCACCTGACGCAGCGCACGACGCGCCTGCAGCAGGCGATTGCCGTTTTTGGCGGTTAGCCGTTCGGGTACTGCTCGTCGGTGACTTTTTCCAGCCAGGTTACCGGGCTGCCGTTAACGGATTCGGCGATGGCAATATGCGTCATCGCCGTTTGCGCGCTTGCGCCGTGCCAGTGCTTTATGCCGGGTGGGATCCAGGCAATATCGCCCTGATTCAATATTTCCGCCGCTTTGCCCCACTCCTGTAACCAGCCGCGCCCCTGCGTCACAATCAGCGTTTGCCCAAGGGGATGCGTATGCCACGCGGTGCGCGCGCCCGGCTCAAAGGTCACGGTTGCCCCGCCGACGCTGGCAGGTTCGCTCGCCTGAAATGGCGCGTCAATGCGGACCGTGCCTGTGAACCAGGCTTCCGGTCCCTTTGCTGAAGGTAATGACCCGCTGCGGATAATTTTCATCTTATGCTCCTCTTTTACTGTTGCGTTAACAGTAGCGCAAAGCAATCCGGAGCATTAGCGTGCATAATCAGATAGGAAATATGATTGAAATTCATAAATAGAGGCAATCGCGGTGCTAAAAGATAATTTCAACGACCTGCTCTCCTTTATGGTGGTTGCCCGCGAGCGCAGCTTTACGCGCGCCGCGGCGCAGCTGGGCGTCTCGCAATCGGCGCTAAGCCATGCCATGCGCAAGCTTGAAGCGCGGCTCGACGTTCGCCTTTTAACCCGCACAACCCGCAGCGTGGTTCCCACCCAGGCGGGTGAGCAGCTCTTTGCGCGCTTGAGCCCGCATTTGCTTGAGATTGAGCAGGAGCTCACGGCGCTTCGCAGCGCGCGCAACAAACCCGCAGGTTCTATTCGCATCGTCGCCGGCGAGCATGCCATGGATGCCGTGCTCTGGCCGGTACTGAAGGCGTTTATGGTGCAGTATCCTGAGATTAACGTCGAAGTGACGGTCGATAATGGCCTGACGGATATCGTGGATGGCCGTTTCGACGCGGGAGTTCGCCTGGGTGAACAGGTGGCAAAAGATATGATTGCGGTACGGATCGCGCCGGACATGCGCATGGCGGTCGTTGGCTCCGAGGATTATCTGGCACGCTTTGGTGTACCGCAGACGCCGGAGCAGCTCGCTAACCACCGCTGTATCAATATGCGCCTGCCCACGCGAGGGGGGTTATACCACTGGGAGTTTCAGCGCGACGGGCGCGAGCTTCGCGTGCGGGTTGAGGGGCAGCTTACGCTGAACAACCTGTCGCAGCGCATCGACGCCGCTGAGAATGGACTCGGACTAGCCTACGTGCCGGAGGCGTCGGTTCTGGGGGCGCTGAGTGACGGACGGCTGGTCAGGGTTCTTGACGCGTGGTGCCCTACTTTCGAGGGGTATCACCTTTATTATCCAAGCCGTCGCCAACACACTACCGCTTTCAGGTTACTGCTAGATGCTCTGCAGCAATCAAAATCTTGACCACCTGGTAATAATTAAGAGAATCTGATGATTAAATAATCAACCCGCCAACTGTTTTGTCTAAAAACTCACCACGATTCAGCGTGTTGTGATCGCCGTCTGCTCTGACCACACGATTTCCTTCGACGTGCATCACTTTCGGCACGGTTATATTTTGCGTCGCTTATGAATTGCAGGTAGGATGCCTCGCCATGTTTCGCCTTATCCATACGCAGAATGACTGGGAAGGCGACATGTGTTTGCGCAGAAGCAATCGTTTGTATTGCGCTCTGCCAGGCAGGACTATCACGATAATGGTTCAGACAGGCAAACAGGTAACTCAATGAAAACAAGCAATAAAAGCGCAGCCGATCATCATGCTGCTAAACGTCGCTGGTTGAACTCCCACGAAGAGGGCTACCACAAAGCGATGGGCAACCGTCAGGTTCAAATGATCGCCATCGGCGGCGCTATCGGAACGGGTCTGTTTTTAGGTGCGGGTGCGCGTCTGCAAATGGCTGGCCCGGCTCTCGCCCTGGTCTATCTGGTGTGCGGGATCTTCTCTTTCTTCATTCTACGCGCGCTGGGCGAACTGGTACTGCATCGCCCTTCCAGCGGAAGCTTCGTCTCTTACGCCCGCGAATTCCTCGGTGAAAAAGCGGCCTACGTTGCGGGCTGGATGTACTTCGTCAACTGGGCGATGACCGGTATCGTCGATATCACCGCCGTTGCGCTGTATATGCACTACTGGGGCGCGTTTGGCGATGTGCCGCAGTGGGTATTTGCGCTTGGCGCGCTGGCGATTGTCGGCACCATGAACATGATCGGCGTGAAGTGGTTCGCGGAGATGGAGTTCTGGTTTGCGCTGGTAAAAGTGCTGGCCATTGTGATTTTCCTGGTTGTGGGTACCGTCTTCCTCGGCAGCGGCAAACCGCTGGACGGCAATGCTACCGGCTTCCACCTGATAACCGATAACGGCGGTTTCTTCCCGCACGGTCTGCTGCCTGCGCTGGTGCTGGTTCAGGGCGTCGTGTTCGCCTTCGCCTCTATCGAACTGGTGGGCACCGCAGCAGGTGAATGTAAAGATCCGCAGACCATGGTGCCAAAAGCCATCAACAGCGTGATCTGGCGTATCGGTCTGTTCTACGTCGGTTCCGTGGTGCTGCTGGTTCTGCTGCTCCCGTGGACTGCCTATCAGGCAGGTCAGAGTCCGTTCGTGACCTTCTTCTCTAAGCTGGGCGTACCTTACGTGGGCAGTATCATGAACATCGTGGTCCTGACGGCGGCGCTCTCCAGCCTGAACTCCGGCCTTTACTCTACCGGCCGCATCCTGCGCTCTATGTCGATGGGCGGTTCTGCGCCGAAGTTCATGTCGAAGATGAGCAAGCAGCAGGTTCCCTATGCGGGGATTCTGGCAACGCTGGTGGTTTACGTCTTTGGCGTATTCCTGAACTATCTGGTGCCGTCCCGCGTATTTGAGATCGTTCTGAACGTGGCTGCACTGGGGATTATCGCCTCCTGGGCCTTCATTGTGGTCTGCCAGATGCGTCTGCGCAAAGCAATCAAAGAGGGCAAAGCGGCTGATGTGAGCTTCAAGATGCCGGGCGCACCGGTGACCTCCTGGCTCACCCTGCTGTTCCTGTTCAGCGTGCTGGTGCTGATGGCGTTTGATTACCCGAACGGTACTTATACCATCGCGACCATTCCGCTGCTGGCCGTGCTGCTGATTGCCGGCTGGTTCGGCGTGCGTAAGCGCGTTCACGAGATCCACAGCACCGCGCCGGTTCATCACGACGATGATAAACACGACGCACCGCTGGTAGAAGAAACCTCGCGTTAATAAAAAAGCCGGGTGGCGGCTTCGCCTTACCCGGCCTACTTCTCATGGTTTTGTCGGCCCGGTAAGCGCAGCGCCACCGGGCAATTCCCACCTTACAGCGCGATACGAATGACGTCGTCAGGCTGAGTGGCTTCCTGCTGACGGGTCGACTTCTGTTTCACCGTCACGTACAGCGTTTTACCATCCCCAGAGATTGCCAGGCTGTTCGGGTAAACCGGCGTGTCGAAGGTTTTTGTGACCTTATAAGATTTCGCGTCAATCACGCTCACCTTACCGGCTTCCCGGTGCGTCACATAGGCTTCATTGCGGGCCGGGTTAAACAGGACCGCCAGAGACTCCGGCGCGGCGATTTTCTCGATCACGCTGCCGTCTTTCAGGCTCACCACCAGCACTTCCGGCTGTTTTGAATCGGTCAGGAAGGCACGCTGACCGGCGGTATCGAGGCTCAGGTTCAGGTAGAAGTGCTCTTTACCGTCATCCTGCACTTTTTTACGGCTCAGGATCTTGTTCGTGCCCGTATCAATCGTCACCAGCTCGCCGTCCGCATTCGTGGTATAGAGGCGTTTCGCCTGCGCATCCAGCGCCAGGCCGGTGCTATAGGTACCGGTATTGGCAATGGTCTCTTTCAGCTTCAGCGTTGCGCCATCCACCACCCAAATCACGCTCTCTTTGCCGACACCGGTGATGTAAATCGTGTTGGTCGCGTCATCCGCCACTAGCTGGCGTGGCTGCAGCGGCTTGACGGTTTCACTGCGCTGGCGATTATCGAGCACCAGACGCCCTTTCACGTCGCCCGTTTTCGCATCGATGGCCGTCACCGCGCCGTTGATAGTGTTGCCAAACCACAGGGTTTGCGTCGCGCCGTCGAGAGTGGCACCAAAGGGTTTGAGATCGCTATGAATCGCCTGCGTCACGTCCAGCGTAACCGGATCAAGGCGATAGATAACCCCGCCCTTATCGGTTTTGCGGCTTTGCGACGTTGCCACCCACAGCGCATTCTCCTGCTGGCTGACCGCCATTTCATACGCCCCTTTGCCCACCGCTTTACGCAGCACCTCTTCGGCGGCATGCACCTGGAACGTCCCGGCAAGCAGTAAAGTGGCAGACAGCAGCGACAGGCTCAGACGCGGCGAGCACAGTTGACGTAAAGACATAACAATTCCTTTTCTGAAAAGTGGGGTTGGGCTGACATCACTTCCGGCAGACAACGTCATGGCATTGCCTTTTGATAATGAGAATAGTAATCATTAATGTGTTGAATGTGGAGTTTTTCTTTCGCGTCTCGCCTTCCATTAACGCAATGTGCGGTTATAGTTTTCAAAACTTTTACAAAACCTTTAACATATATGGACATGTTCCATTTGGTTCGTTTATACACCACAACCGGTTTTATTCATGAAAATCATTTCTGCCCGTAAGGCTTCTCTCCCGCTGCTGCTGGTTCCTGTTATTTTTGCGCCGCTCACTGCCATGAGCGCAGAGGAACAGACCATGATCGTCAGCGCCACGCCGCAAACCGTATCGGAGCTGGATACCCCGGCCGCGGTCAGCGTCGTCAATGGCGATGACATGCGCCAGGCCACGCCTCGCATCAACCTGTCTGAATCCCTCGGCAGCGTCCCGGGACTACAAATTCAGAACCGTCAGAACTATGCTCAGGATCTCCAGCTTTCGATGCGCGGGTTTGGCGCCCGTTCAACGTTTGGCGTGCGCGGTATCCGTATGTACGTCGACGGCATCCCTGCCACCATGCCGGACGGACAGGGCCAGACCTCCAACATCGACCTTTCCAGCGTGGAGAGCGTTGAAGTGCTGCGCGGCCCCTTCTCTGCCCTGTACGGCAACGCCTCTGGCGGCGTGATTAACATCAACACCCAGACCGGGCAGCAGCCGCCGACCATTGAAGCCAGCAGCTATTACGGCAGCTACGGTACCTGGCGCTACGGCATGAAAGCCACCGGCGCGATGGGTGACGGCACCCACGCGGGCGATGTGGATTACACCGTTTCCACCACCCGCTTCACCACCAAAGGCTACCGTGACCACAGCGGCGCGCGGAAGAACCTCGCTAACGCCAAACTGGGCGTGCGAATTGATGACGTCAGCAAGCTGACGCTGATTTTCAACAGCGTGGACATGAAGGCCAACGATCCGGGCGGGCTGAGCTATCAGGAGTGGCAGAATAATCCGCGTCAGTCTCCGCGCGGCGATCAGTACAACACCCGCAAGACCATCAAACAGACCCAGGCCGGTCTGCGCTACGATCGCCAGCTCAGCACGCAGGACGACCTCAGCGTGATGATGTACGCCGGCGAGCGTGAAATGACGCAGTACCAGTCGATTCCCTATCAGCCGCAGCTGAAACCTTCCCACTCCGGCGGGGTGATTGATATGCAGCGCCACTATCAGGGTATTGATACCCGCTGGACGCACCGCGGCGAGCTGCTGGTACCGGTCACCTTTACCACCGGCCTGAACTACGAAAACCTGAGCGAAGATCGTCGCGGATACGAGAACTTCGTGATGAACAACGGCGTGCCGGATTACGGCGTGAAGGGCGACAAGCGTCGAAACGAACGTAACCTGATGTGGAACGTCGATCCCTATCTCCAGACGAGCTGGCAGCTGACGCAGAAGCTGTCCGTGGATGCGGGAGTGCGCTACAGCTCGGTCTGGTTTGATTCCAACGACCATTACGTTACGCCGGGCAACGGCGATGACAGCGGTGACGCGAGCTACCACAAGTGGCTCCCGGCGGGCTCCGTGAAGTATGCGGTGACGGACGCCTGGAATCTTTACGCTGCCGCAGGGCGTGGATTCGAAACCCCAACCATCAACGAACTCTCCTACCGTGCCGATAATCAGGGCGGTCTGAACATTGGCCTGAAGCCGTCCACGAACAACACGTACGAAGTGGGCAGCAAAACCCGCATCGGCAATGGCCTGCTGACCGCTGCCCTGTTCCGCACCGATACGGATGATGAGATCGTGGTGGATGCCAGCTCTGGCGGACGTACCAGCTATAAAAATGCCGGTAAAACCCGTCGTCAGGGGGTGGAAGTCTCCCTCGACCAGCAGTTTGCTGAAAACTGGAAGCTGAAGCTGGCGTGGACCTACCTGGACGCGACCTACCGCACCAACGTCTGCGGCGACGCAGACTGCAACGGTAACCGTATGCCGGGCATCGCCCGCAACATGGGTTATGCTTCGTTTGGCTGGCAGCCGGAGGAAGGCTGGTACGCGGGTTCGGACGTGCGCTACATGAGCGATATTATGGCCGACGATGAGAACACGGCGAAAGCGCCGTCGTATACGGTCGTCGGTTTGAATACCGGATATAAATTCAACTATGGCAACTGGGGCATGGACGTCTTTGGCCGCGTCGATAACCTGTTTGACAAAGAATACGTTGGCTCGGTAATTGTTAACGAGTCCAACGGTCGTTATTACGAACCTGCACCAGGCCGTAACTACGGGGTTGGGCTGTCGGTTTCTTATCGCTTCGAGTAAGCAAAAAAAAGTTTATTTTATTAATGAAATAACCCTCCTGATGGCTTATTGCCATCAGGAGTTATTCACCAGATAAATAATTAGGTGCGGTATATAGTCGCTTTACTAAATAATCTCTTAGTTAAAATATTGTCGCTGTAAAAGCAAATTCGCTTCATCAATCACCTTATCAATCGCCTTCTGGCAGGCAGCAACATCTCTTCGCTCAAGGGCGGAAAGGAGTTCGTCATAGTGATATGTCGACGCTTTGATGTCGTCAAGCTCCTGATGCAGATAGTTCATACAGGGTCCGATGCGCACCCAGAGCTGTTCAATTAACGCATTAAGCGTCGGCATTTCCGCATACTGATAAAGCGTAAAGCGGAAAACGCGATTTGCATGAAGCGCCTGCTGAACGTTTCCGTTGCGCATGGCCTCATGGAATGCGTCAGACATTTTGCGCAACGCCTCCAGCTTGCCCTCTGACATATTCTGGCATGCAGCGGCGACCGCCATCGGCTCAAGCTGTTTTCTGATGGCGTTAATCTCGTTATAACGCTCCAGCGTCACCTCCGGAACCAGAAATGCCTGTGCGGGCGTGGCGTGTAACGCCCCGGATGACACCAGGCGCAAAAGCGCCTCGCGAACCGGCGTAATACTGGTTCCTAATTTATCGGCGATCTCTTTCGTAATCAGTCGTGCCCCAGGTTTGAGGGAGCCTGTAATTAACGCCCCTTTCAAACTGAGTTCAACTTGCATAGTAAGACTGATCCTTTGGGCTTTTTCTAAGTGATCCAAATCAAGCATGTTCAATTCCTGTAGCTAAAACTTAATGCTATTTTTAAACGCCAGTTTTAATAAAACGACGCTGGTCCGATATATCCTGTATCGTCATGCCTGGTGGTGGGAAGAACGTAAAAACATCAAAAAAAGCAAAATTTGTTTTTTATCGGTTTCGGGCCCATCCGGGATACGGGCGCGAAAAACCATGTCCATTAATTAAAGACAATATATCGTATCTTCACAAATAAATATGGCGGGAAACCCCGCCATAACGCTGTTTATTTATTGTCACTCGCGACGCGAATCACGACTTTGCCGAAGTTACGCCCTTCAAGCAGGCCAATCAGCGCCTCGGGCGCGTTCTCCAGCCCGTCCGTGACCTGTTCACGATAGTGAATTTTGCCTTCCTGCACCCAGCGTCCCATCTCTTCCTGGAACTCCTTAATGCGGTGCCCGTAGTCCTGACCGATGATAAAGCCCTGCATACGAATGCGTTTCTTCAGGATGGTCGCCATCAGGAGCGGCAGACGATCCGGCCCCTCGGGCAAACCCGTCGCATTGTAGCCGCTCACCAGGCCGCACACCGGCACGCGCGCGGAGGTATTCAGCAGCGGCAGCACGGCATCAAATACTTTCCCGCCGACGTTTTCATAATAGACATCAATCCCGTTCGGGCAGGCGCGTTTCAGCTGTTCGGCAAAATCGGCCGCGTGATGATCGAGACACAGGTCAAACCCGAGGACCTCAACGGCATGGCGGCATTTTTCAGCCCCACCGGCGACGCCGACCACCCGGCAACCTTTGATTTTGCCGATCTGCCCGACGGTCGCACCCACCGGGCCCGTCGCCGCGGCAACCACCAGCGTTTCGCCCGCTTTGGGCTGCCCGATATCCAGCAGCCCCATATAGGCGGTAAAGCCCGGCATGCCCAGAATACCCAGCGCCCAGGAAGGATGAGTCGGATTTTCGCCGAGCTTCACCAGACCGCTGCCGTCTGAGAGTTCATACTCCTGCCAGCCGCTGTAGCCCAGCACCCACTCTCCGGCTTTGAAGTCGGGATGATTTGACTGTTCAACGCGGCTAACCGTACCCCCCACCATCACCGCGCCCAGCTCAACCGGCGGTGAATAGGATGGCGCATCGCTCATGCGCCCTCGCATGTAAGGGTCCAGCGACAGCCAGACGGTACGCAGCAAAAGCTGGCCCTCAACGGGTACGGGAACAGGCTGCGTTTCGAGACGAAAATTTTCCGGGACCGGTGCACCCTGCGGGCGAGAGGCCAGTACCCAGCGGCGATTTTGCGAAACAGATTGATTCATCGGGATCTCCTTCTGCTACAAATGTCATTACAGCCTGGCTCACGATCGGCGTTATCGCATTAGCATTACGAGCCTGACTGATTAAGCCGTACAACCAGATAAATACAGGGTTCATTCGTTTCGTTGATGAACCGGCAGTCATTTGGCGGCCCCAGCTCGAGACAGTCCCCGGCGTGCATTTCGTGGCGCGTATCGCCCTCCTGAAACACCAGCTCGCCGGACTGGAGCCAGATCAGCTGACGTGCCAGCGCGTAAGAAGAGGCAGGCATCGGAACATCGCTGCCCGCGGGCAGTTCAACCTGGACAAGGTCGATGGGCAGATCGGTACGGGGAGAGACATGGCGGCGGAGGTAGTGCGTCTGCGGATCTCGCCAGACGGGCTGGTTTGCCAGGCGCAGCAGCTTGCCCTCCTGCATTTCGGCCCGGGCAATAAGCGTTGACATGCTGATGCCAAACGCGCCGGACAGGCGGGCCAGCAAGGTGGCCGTCGGGCTGCTGTCTCCGCGCTCTATCTTGTGAATCATCGCGCGTGAGACCCCTGCCCGGTCGGCAAGCTCGCTCAGGGACCATCCGCGAGACTCGCGTTCAAGGCGAATTCTTGCGCTAATCCGTTGATTCATTGTGTCTGTTATGGTGTTCATGACGTCATACTATAGTGTATGAACGGCATTTCAATGGGCTTTTGATAACAAAAAAATATGCCTTATGCCGTAGCGATCGGGCGATACGGTTGTGTAATATCGTAGGAATGACGTAATACTATAGTGAACAACACACAGAGGGTTAATCATGATCGTTCGTCATGCCTGCAAAGAAGACTGCGCCGCGATAGGAGAGATCTACAACCACGCGGTGCTGCATACTGCCGCGATCTGGAACGATAAAACCGTCGATACCGATAACCGCATCGCCTGGTTTGAGGCGCGCACGCTCGCGGGTTACCCGGTTCTGGTGAGTGAAGAAGACGGGGCAATCACCGGTTACGCCTCTTTCGGCGACTGGCGCGCCTTCGACGGTTTCCGTCATACGGTTGAACATTCGGTCTACGTCCACCCGGATCATCAGGGCAAAGGTATTGGCCGCACGCTGATGAAGGCGTTGATAATCGAAGCTCGTCAGATCGGCAAACATGTCATGGTGGCGGGAATTGAGGCGCAAAACCACGCTTCGATTCATCTCCATGAAACGCTCGGTTTTGTGATAACGGGGCAGATGCCGCAGGTGGGGACCAAGTTTGGCCGCTGGCTGGACTTAACCTTTATGCAGCTTCAGCTCGACGAGCGCAGCGATCCGGACGCCATCCCATGAATCAGTCACTGACGCTGGCGTTTCTGGTGGCGGCGGGGATCGGTCTGGTGGTGCAAAACACCTTAATGGTGCGTATCACCCAGTCCTCCTCCACTATTCTTATCGCGATGCTGCTGAACTCCCTGGTCGGTATTGTGCTGTTTGTCAGTATTCTGCTGCTGAAACAGGGCGTCGCCGGGTTTAGCGAACTGGCCGCAACGGTGCGCTGGTGGACGCTTATCCCTGGGCTGCTGGGGTCGTTTTTCGTGTTTGCCAGCATCAGCGGGTATCAGAACGTTGGCGCGGCGACGACCATCGCCGTGCTGGTGGCGAGCCAGCTAATTGGCGGGCTGGTGATGGACGTGCTGAGGAGCCATGGCGTTCCGCTCCGCGCCCTGATTGGCCCGGTGTGCGGCGCGGTGATGCTGGTGGTCGGGGCCTGGCTGGTGGCGCGACGCCAATTCTGAACGTTACAGTATGGTGCCGCCTTTGGTCAGCTGTTCCTCACGCGCATCCATCTCCTCTTTATGCTGCTTACCGTGGTGTGAAATCGCGGTACGCAGACGCTGCTGCTGGGTGTAGCGATCTTCACGGCTAAGCTCTGCGTCATCGCTTAATTCGATTAGCAGTTCATTCATGTGGTTGATGACGCTCTCTTCGATGGCGGCATCGACACGGGCGGTAACTTCGCTTAAATGTGACATTGTCACTCCTTGTTATGTGCCCGGTGGCGCTACGCTTACCGGGCCTACGGGTGCCAAATGTAGGCCGGGTAAGGCGTAGCCGCCACCCGGCGATAAAACGCTTAGTTCAGCTTCGCTTTGGAGAAATCGCTGCCCATCAGGCTCACGCTGTATCCGGTCACGTTGCTGCGTGTTGCATAGAACGTTTTCCCGTTTGCCAGTGCGATCCACGGCGCCTGCTGGTAGAAAATCTCCTGCGCCTGGCCGTACAGCTTCGCACGCTCGGCCGGGCTGCTGGTCAGCTTCGCTTTTTGCACCAGAGCATCATAACCCTTATCGCACCAGCGCGCGGCGTTTGATCCGGTTTTGATGCTATTGCAGCCCAGCAGCACGTCGGCAAAGTTGTCCGGGTCGCCGTTATCGGACATCCAGCCAAACAGCGCGGAGTCATGTTCGCCTTTACGCATCCCGGAGAGATATTCCCCCCACTCGTAAGAGACGATTTTGGCCTTCACGCCCACTTTCGCCCAGTCGCTCTGGATCATCTCCGCGATACGGCGCGAGTTCGGGTTATACGGACGCTGAACCGGCATTGACCACAGCGTGACTTCCGCCCCCTTCTCCAGCCCCGCCTGCTTCAGCAGCGCTTTCGCTTTTTCTGGATCGTAGCTGTAGTCGTTCAGGTCTTTATTAAAGCCCAGCATATTTGGCGGGATCGGCGATTTTGCCACCGTACCGGACCCCATAAAGACCGCATTAACGATGGCCTTCTTGTCGGTCGCGTAGTTAAGCGCCTGACGCACCAGCACGTTATCAAACGGTTTTTTCTCGGTGTTAAACGCCAGATAGCCGACGTTCAGCGCATCGACCGAGTGCAGCGTCAGGTCTTTGTTGTTCTTGATCGCGTCAAACTGGACCGGGGACGGTGCAGGAATAATCTGGCACTCGTTGGTCTGCAGCTTCGCCAGGCGGGTTTCCACATTTGGCGTGATGGAGAAAATGAGATGCTTAGTCGGCACCTCGCCTTCCCAGTAGTTCGGGTTAGCGACGTAGCGGATCAGCGAATCCACCTTGTACTGCTGCAGCGCATAAGGCCCGGTACCAATCGGCCAGGTGTCTACGTTTTCAGGCGTGCCTTTTTTCAGCATTGCGTCAGCGTATTCGGCGGAAAGTATGGAGGCGAAATCCATCCCCCAGTCGGCCAGGAACGCGGCGTTGGGCTCGCTGAGGGTGAACTGGACGTGGTAATCATCGACCTTTTTCACGTCCTGGATCAGCTTATCGAGACCCACATCGTTGAAGTATTCGTAGTTGCCCTGCGACACGTTGTGATACGGATGTTTAGGGTCTTTCTGACGCATAACCGAGAAAATAACGTCATCGGCGTTAAAGTCGCGCGTCGGTTTGAAGTATTTATTGCTGTTGAACTTCACCCCTTTGCGCAGGGCAAAGGTATAGGTCTTACCGTCCGGTGAAATCGTCCAGGACTCCGCCAGCGACGGAACCGGGGTGTTTTTCACCGGGTCGAAATTGATCAGGCGGTTGTACAGCACCTGAGAGCTGGCCACAAATGACGGGCCAGAGCTGGCGATTTGCGGGTTGAAGGACTCGGGGGACGCTTCAGAACAGTAAATAAGGGTATCGTTGTTTGCCGCCCATGCGGCACCGGCTGGTAAAAAAGCGCTCAGCGCAAGGGCGAGCAGTGTTTTCCCTGTAGACATGGTTATAACCCTGACAGTTTTATTATATAGGACAGTAATAACAGCACAGGCGTTATGACCTGGCAAATAACGAAACACTATCAGGTTATTCTAAAGCCGCGTTTTTCGCTGGTTTTACAGCCAGCGCCCAAAAAGATGATTTGCCTTAAGTGCCATTATTCGTCAAGCACAACCGTCACTTTCTATGCCGCAAGAAATCGGCCCTTTTGGCGTCTCTTCCTCCGTTTGTTTGCTTCCTCGTTTCGTTAAAGTAACGGTGTGAAGAAGTATATGGGATCAAATCGTGGCAAAAACTCTTTTACGCAGCGGTAACCTGGATGATTTTCAGGCCGTTGGCGGCGGCGGACAAGCCGTTTTTGAATCAGCGTTACAAATCCGGGAAGCGCTCCGGTTGCGCAAACAACAGGCCATCGTCGACTGTCTGGCTATTCCTCAGGTCAACGACAGCGGTGACCGCGTGGACTGGTATTCCCCTGTGGAAGGGAGCGTAACCAGCTGGAAAGCGGCCGATGAAGATGACCGCTATCGCGCCCTGCGCTATCTGGAAAACACGCTTGCCAGCGTCGAGTCGTTAAGTAAGAAATGCCTCCAGTCGCCCAAAACCGCGCAACAGCTTTTTGGATCTCTGCTGTCGAAGGCGTTCCAGTTCCCGGGGGAAAATTTCCTGTTCCTGGTGGAGGGAAAGCCGGTCATCAGCTTCTGGGGGTTTGTAAACCTGAACGAAAATGCGCGCGACGATGTCCTCGACTGCCTGCGTGAATCGCTGATCCCTGAGCCTGCCCCCGTTGTGATTGAAGATCCTGAACCCGAGCCAGAACCCGAACCGGTGATGACCTTTGAGCACGCTGACGAGCCGCTGATCGCCCCTTCCACGGTGGTGCGCATTACGCCGGAGGAGCTGTATGAACCCGAGCCAGCTCCGGCTGTTGCGCAACCCGTTCAGGAACCGGCTCCGGCAATTGTCGCGAAAAAGCGCCGCGTTCCCCTGTGGACGCTGCCGGTTGCCGCCGTGATTGTAGCCGCTATTGCCGCACCGCTGCTGTGGCCAAAACAGTCGCCTTCCGCTGAGCCCGCACCGATGCCCGCACCTGAGCCCGTGGAGATTGCGCCAAAACCGATCAAAGCGGTTGAGCCGCTGGCCATGAAATTACCGCTGCATCAGGCAGAGGTCCTGGTAAGCAAAGAAAAAGAGCCTGCTCCTGTTCCTGCGCCACAGCCCGCTCCGGTGGTGATTGTCGCCATCCCGAAAGATGCCATGGTGATGGAAGCGAATCAGGTGAAAGCGGGATCGACGCGCTTCCTGAACGGCACCTGGCGTGCGGTTCTCGACGTGAAAGATCCGGTCACCGGCAAGCCGCCGTCAATGCGGTATCAGATTCAGAACAATAAAGGTTTCGCCCGGGTTGTCCATGGCGACAACGTTGTCTGCCGCGCGGAGGTCTTCTCCGGGCTGCACAGCAACGGCGAGCTGATGATTAAAAGTCGCGGTACTGCCCGCTGCACCGACGGTTCCCGCTACCCGATGCCGGAGATTGCCTGTAAAGCAGGCACCAGCGATATCGCAGAATGTCGCGCCCGTTATGATGCCAATACCGTCGTCCCACTGACGTTCAAGAAAGCAGGTGCCTGATCCTATGCTGGTTAATCTTTGCGACTATAAACAAAGCGTCACGCTTATTGCCAACAGCGGCGTGCAGTTCCTTGATTTCGGGCTGACGCCGCAGGATACCGCCAGCAACGGGCGCTTCGTACGTAAAACCGCGAACGGCCCGCTGTTGCGGCTCGATTTCGACCTGGTCAACGGGCGCTATACCGTGCCGGGGACGAACGGCGGGCAGCCTGAAGTGGTCAAACCGGAAACCACCATTCCGCTGCATCAGTCTCTGACGGTGCTGGACGGCGTCTGGCTTCCGGTCCCGTTCCTGCGCTTCAACCCGCCGCGAACCTTTGTTGAGGGGCCGGATAACTGGGCCCGCGTTCAGGTGCGAAGGCTGGATACACCCGATACGGCAGGTAATACGCACCGCGTTACTCTCGCCCTTGACAGCCAGATAGCTGAACACGCCACGTCTGCCCTGTCCCCGGTTGAAAACGATATTCTGAACGGGACCCGATTCGCGCTGGCCTGGCGAGACAATGAGGTGGAAAGTTTTCTCGACCAGACCTGGATTGACGGCTGGCTGCGCGAGGCATTTACCCAGTATGCCGACGGCGTTGAGAACCGCTCCGAACGCGATCTCCAGCAGGCGATGCGCGGTTTTGAATATCAGGCCCACTGGCTCAACCTGATGACCATGCTCGGTGAACAGCTCACCGTGCCGGAAGTGAAATTTGTTACCCATACGCTCAGCACGCCTGCCATTCCGGTCGACCTGATCCTCGACGTGGGCAATACCCACACCTGCGGCGTCATTATTGAAGACCACGGCGACGCCAACGATGGACTGCGCCAGACCGCCGAGCTGCAGGTACGCTCGTTAAGCGAGCCGCAATTCCTGAACGAGCCGCTGTTCACCAGCCGTCTCGAGTTTTCGGAAGCGCGTTTTGGCAAGCAGCACTTCTCGGTTGAAAGCGGTCGCGAAGACGCCTTTGTCTGGCCGTCGATTGTTCGCGTCGGCGATGAAGCCCGTAAGCTGGCGATGCAGCGTCTGGGAACGGAAGGCAATAGCGGCATCTCCAGCCCGCGCCGCTATCTGTGGGATGAAACGCCGGTCGTGCAGGACTGGCGCTTTAGCCAGATGAACAGCAAAACCCAGCGTGAACCGCTTGCCACCGCGTTTCCGCTGATGAACCTGATGAACGATGACGGAGAACCGCTCTTCACGCTGCCGCAGGACGAGCGGCTGCCGGTCTTCTCGCCGCAGTACAGCCGCAGCACCCTGATGACGCACATGCTGTGCGAGCTGCTGGCGCAGGCGCTGGGGCAGATCAACAGCGTCGCCACGCGCTTACGTCTGGGCTTCCCGGCGTCGCCGCGCCAGCTGCGCACCCTGATCCTGACGCTGCCTTCGGCCATGCCAAAGCAGGAGCGCGAGATTTTCCGTCGCCGCATGTTTGAAGCCATCGCCATCGTCTGGAAAGCGATGGGCTGGCACCCGCAGGATGAGGATTTTGTCACCCGCAAACAGCAGGATAAAAGCGTGGTGCCGGTGCCTGAAATCCAGATGGAGTGGGATGAAGCGAGCTGCGGTCAGCTGGTCTGGCTGTATAACGAGGCGATCTCCCGCTTTGGCGGACAGACCGAAGCCTTCTTCGCCTCCCTCGCCCGACCGGACCGTGAGCCTGAGCCGGGTAGCCAGCCGGGCCGCGCGCTGCGCGTCGCGTCCATCGACATCGGCGGCGGCACAACGGATATGGCGATCACCCATTATCAGCTGGACGACGGTTCCGGCAATAACGTCAAGATCACCCCGCAGCTGCTGTTCCGTGAAGGCTTTAAGGTCGCGGGTGACGATACGCTTCTGGACGTGATTCAGCGCTACGTGTTGCCTGCCCTGCAAACGCAGCTGCAGAAGTCCGGTATCGCGGACGCCTCGCTGCTCATGGCTTCGCTGTTCGGCGACTCAGGGCGGATTGATACCCAGGCCGTACTCCGCCAGCAGACGGCGCTTCAGCTCTTTATGCCGATTGGCCATGCCATTCTTGCCGCGTGGGAATCGAGCGACGTTGACGATCCGCTGGCCGGTCTGCATGCCACCTTTGGCGATCTCCTGGCGCAGAAGCCGACCCGTAACGTGATGAATTATCTGCAGCAGGCGATCGATCATGCCCTGCCTGCGGGTTCAGACGCGTTTGACCTGTTCGCCGTGCCGCTGCACGTGAATTTCCGCGAAATGCAGGATGCGATGCTGGCCGGGCAGTTTACGCTGGCCTCACCGCTCCACGCGGTGTGCGAGGCGATATCCCATTACAGCTGCGATATTCTGCTGATCACCGGACGTCCTGGCTGCCTGCCGGGCGTTCAGGCGCTCATTCGTCATCTGCAGCCGGTGCCGGTCAATCGCATCGTCTGGCTGGATAAATACCAGGTGCACGAGTGGTATCCGTTCAGCCAGCAGGGGCGCATTGGCAACCCGAAATCGACAGCCGCGGTGGGCGCCATGCTCTGCAGCCTGGCGCTCGATCTGCGTCTGCCGCGCTTCAACTTTAAAGCCGCGGACATTGGCGCGTATTCAACCGTGCGCTATCTCGGCGTGCTGGATAACACCGTCAATACCCTGCGCGAGGAAAACGTCTGGTATCAGGATATCGACCTTGATAAGCCGGGCGCGAAGCTCGACGCACGTCTGCACTTCCCGCTGCGCGGTAACGTCACCCTCGGCTTCCGCCAGCTGGCGAACGCGCGCTGGCCTGCCACGCCGCTCTACACGCTCAGCATTAACTCGGCTGAACTGGCGAAAGCCATTGCCGGTGACGGCGTGCTGAACGTGCGGCTGAAGCTCTGCGGCGGCAGCAAGCAGGCAGGCCCGGAGGCCTTCGAGCTGAGCGATGCCTGGCTGCAGGACGGCACGCCGGTTGCGCCTGACGCATTAACCTTCAAACTGAATACTTTGGCCGATCGCCGACACAGCGGTAGCCACTACTGGATCGACAGCGGGAGCGTATACCTGAAATGACAGCGACGACGACCACCACTCAGGCCTTAATCGGGTGGATTAATGAGACGCGCCTGAACGCCCCTGTGCTGGATAACGATGCTGACGCCCTGCTTGCTCGCATCAACGCGGCGCAGGCGCGGGAGCAGGCTATTGAACGCGCCATGACCCGCCAGAGCAGCATTGGGCTGTACGGTCACTCGCAGAGCGCGAAAGCACACCTGCTGTTATCTCTGTGCGGCAGCGGTAATGGGCGCCTCAACGTGACGCCGGGCCAGCGCACCTTTGACTATTTTTCGCATATCAATCCGGGACATGCCCTGACCAACATGGCCGTCCGCTTCAGCCGGGAAAACCCGGAGGCGGCGGATGAGGCGTTCCCACTGCGCCTGCGTCTGGTCACCGAGGCCGAGCTGGTACAGCTGTTTATTGCCCGCACGACGCTGCATCCTCAGATGCGCGCGGTGGATAAGGCGGTCATTGAGACACGCCTGGAGAAATGGCGCGGGCTGCGCCAGCCGCAGGGCGTGCCCGGCATCACGGCTCAGGAAGTGGGTGCGATTGCCCGCTTCTGGCAAAGCACCGTACCCGCCGCGAAACAGCAAATTGATGATGCCCTGTGGCATGAATTTGCCCGGCTGGTGCCATCGCTCGATCTCAGCACGCGGGCCAGCGTATGGTCCCTGCTGTGGGGCGAGCAGCAGGAGCTGACCCAGCAGTGGTTGAACCTGGCCCACGTGCTGCATCAAACCAGCCATGCCGGCGAGCTTGCTGCCCCGCTTAGCCTGCTGGTGGACAGCTTTGGCCTGCCGGGTGAAGGGTTCCTGACGCACGACGGCACGTTAGATCTTAAGGACGCGCAGGAGACGCTGCTTCATCCGCTGAATAACGGTGAAATGCTGAACGCCATCAGCATCCCCGTCGACGTGCTGGCCTTCCTGACCCGCGAGCTGGTGCTGCCGGTAGAGAACGGCGTACTGGATCACGTCGATATTATTGATATTCCGGTCTTTGAAGATAACCGTGCCGACCCGTTACGCCAGGCGAAATCCCAGTGGCTGCTCGAGCATTACCGTCAGCAGCTTCAACCGGATGTGCTGGTGATTTGCAATGCGACGGCGCAGCACGAGCAGACGGCCAAAAAAGCAAAAGTGTTGATGAACTGGGTCAAGGAGACGCAGCCTGCTGAAGAATCTGCCCTGCCGGGGCTGGTATGGGCGATAACCCCTCACGACGCCCGCTTTACCACACGGCAGAATCTCGATGAAGCCGTACAGCATCTGCTCGGGAAACCGGGTTTACGCTGGGGCACGCTGCAGGCGCTGGACAGCCACAGCATGCAGCGCGTCATCGAGTGGCTGTCTCAGGCCACGCTTCCCGCACAGCGACAGAAACGTCTCAGCACGCTGAAAGGCTTGCTGCGACAGGAGCTCTCATCGCTGATGCAAAGCTATCTGGCGCCGCTGGTTGATGAACCGGGGACAAGACGCGCTCAGGCCGAAAACATGGTGCGCATGCTGCAAAGCAGCGCCGCCCGCCACGGCGAACTGCTTGAAGGCCTGCTGCCGCCGCTGAAAGCCTTTGAAACGCTGCTCGCCGTTCAGCAGCCGCGCGAGGAGCAGGTGAACGGGCTGTTTACGGACACCATTGACCTGTTTGCCGAGAATGCACAGGAAAGCGTCGGACTGTTCCAGACAAAAGACAAAGCGCGACTGGCGCACAGAGTCTGGATAAATCATCTGCGCCAGTGGAGCCGCAATGAGGCCGCGGCCGCCCGTCTGGGGCTGGAACCTGCAGTGTTACAGCAAATCGCGGATGTGCTGGTGACCACCAGCTACCGGCTTGATCTCCCTCAACAGCTTCAGCGTATCGTCGAAGCGGATAAAAGCAGCGCTGCGCAACTGCATGCCGTGATGGGCAATTTCATTGGCTGGCTGGGTTACGACCAGACGCCGGTGGCGGTACGTCCGGCAAGCCGCATCCGCAAGGGCCAGGCTATCTTCGTCACGCCGGTGGTCAGCAGTGCCGAGCCCCGCCTGACGCGCCTGGGGGAACAGCCCGTACATGCGGCCACCGCGTACGTATACGACTGGCTGGTCGCCCTCTATAACCGCGCGATAGAGAACATTGATTACCAGCATCCGCATGATGTTCAGCCTGACGCACGTCAGGCCTTGCACGCATTATTACGCTAAACGCTGATTAACAATGTAGCCGCATTTCTTGCCGGGTGGCGCTGCCGCTTACCCGGCCTACACTCTTCATCGTTGTAGGCCCGTGCAAGCGTAGCGCCGCCGGGCGAAACTTTTGCGCTCATCACTCCGTCATACACCCGGCTAACGTCTCTGCCAGCGCAGACGGGTTTTCCCACGACATAGAGTGCCCCGCCGCAGGGATGATTTTTACCTCAACGCCCTTTTGTTTCAGATTATCCACATCGTCATCCGGGAGAGACAGCTCGCCGAAAATCAACGTTACCGGGCAAGGAAGTGACAGGAACTGCGCTTCCCATTCCGGCTCAACGCCCGCCACCAGGCTCGATGCGCCCCGCCAGACGGCGTACGGCGCATTGCTCTGCAGGCATCCCGCCCACGCCGTTTTTTCTGCGCTGAGCATGGCGTCATAGCCCTGGTTCAGAAACTGCTGCTCGGTTTGCGCTGCAATAGACCGGCTGAACATCCCCCCACCCGCATGAAAATTGGGCTCTGACACCATCAGCCCCTTCACGCGCGTTGCAAGCAGCCCCGCCGTTTCGATTGCAATGCTGCCGCCCATGCTGTGGCCGTATAACCAGAAGGCATCCAGCTTAAGGTGGTCAATCAGCTCCGCCACAACGTGGGCCTGGTCGGTGGTTTTATAGCGGTAGTGCTCAGGCTTGTCGCTGTAGCCGCTGCCGGGCAAATCGATGAGAATCGCTCTGCGAGCGCCAAACAGCGGGTCATGAACGACGCGGGGATATTCATAGGAAGAGGCGCAGCCCAGCCCGTGAATGAACACCACGGGATCGCCGGTGCCGGGCAGGTCATGCCAGCGCACGTTACAACCGGCCTGCTGCGAGTAAAAACTGTTCATAAGCACTCCTTTTACGATGCACTGTGTATTTATACAGTTACCGTATCTGGAATGCCATATTCATCTTTTAAAAATGGAAGCGTGCTTCAGAAAAGCGAGACCAGCAGCGCAACGGGAAAGCTCATTGGCCAGGTTGACCCCACCAGAAAAGCGCTGAGCAGGCGGATACGTTTGCGGTCTTTGGAGAGGAACCAGGTAATTAATGCGCAGATGGAAGCCATGATTGCGTAAAAAACCAACATCTTTTGATACAACGTCATTCTGTATACCAGAGCCGAAAAAATAACCGCACGCAATATGCGTCATATGTTGATACAGATCAAGTTTTTTCGTTACAGAATAACCACTTAAAAATTACGGATAATAACAATTGAGTATCATGCGTAACACTCATGGCGAGCGTGGCGAACGCCTGGCCGCGAATGCGACCAGGCATGACGGGCTTAGTGTTTGATCATCACATGCCGCACGACCGTATAATCCTCAAGCCCATAGACCGACATATCTTTGCCGTAGCCGGATAATTTCATGCCACCGTGCGGCATTTCGCTCACCAGCATAAAATGGGTATTCACCCAGGTGCAGCCGTACTGCAGCCGGGCGCTCAGACGATGGGCGCGGCCCACGTCTTTGGTCCAGACCGATGACGCCAGTCCATACTGCGAATCGTTCGCCCAGGCCAGCACCTGCGCCTCGTCGTCAAATTCGGTGACGCTCACCACCGGGCCAAACACCTCGCGCTGAACGATGGCGTCGTCCTGTTTTGCCCCCGCCAGCAGGGTTGGCTGGAAGTAGTAGCCCGCCCCCTCTTTTTTGCTCCCACCCGTGACAACGCGGATATGACCGAGCGCTTTCGCCTCATCGACCGCCTTACAGACGCGTGAAAGATGGGCGGCCGAGCTGAGCGGCCCAAGTTCGGTAGAGTCATCCTCCGGCGCACCCATTTTAAGGCTGGCGACCGCGGCGCCCAGCTTTTCTACCAGCGCGGCATAAATGCCCTTCTGGGCATAAATCCGGCAGGCCGCCGTACAGTCCTGTCCTGCATTGTAGAAACCAAACGTCCGCACCCCTTCGACAACCGCATCCAGGTCGGCATCATCAAAGACGATAACCGGCGCTTTACCGCCCAGCTCCATATGGGTGCGTTTAATGGAGGACGCCGTATGGCCGATGATATGTTCCCCGGTCGCAATCGAACCGGTCAGCGAGACCATACGGACTTTTTCATGCCCGGTCAGCGGATCGCCGACCGTCTTACCGCGTCCGAACAGCACGTTCAGCACACCTGCCGGGAAAATATCTTTTGCCAGCTCTCCCAGCTTCAGCGCGGTCAGCGGCGTAATCTCTGAGGGCTTAATCACCACACAGTTCCCTGCCGCCAGCGCGGGCGCCAGTTTCCAGGCTGCCATCATCAGCGGGTAGTTCCAGGGGGCAATAGAGGCAACCACGCCCACCGGATCGCGGCGAATCATCGACGTGTGGCCGTCAAGGTACTCCCCGGCGGCCAGCCCGTTAAGACAGCGGGCGGCCCCGGCGAAGAAACGGAAAACGTCGACCACCGCCGGAATTTCATCACCCAGAGCACAGTGCAGCGGCTTGCCGCAGTTGAGGGATTCGAGCCGGGCAAAGTCCTCCCCATGCGCTTCAATCGCATCCGCCAACTTCAGCAGGCACTCGGCACGGGTTTTCGGTGTGGTTTGCCCCCAGTCGATAAAAGCCTGGTCAGCGGCCTCTACCGCCGCGTTGACCTGGTCCGGCGAGGCTTCAGCAATTTCCAGCAGTACCTCTCCGGTGGCCGGATTATAAACCGGCTGTTTCTCGCCCTCTCCGGCAACCAGTTCACCCTTAATCAGCAGATGTGTTTGCATAGCATTGTCCTGTTGAATTCACTGTTATTTCCCGCTGCCGGCGATGCTCTCACCGTCGCGGGTTAGCCACCAGGCTCCCAGAATGGGGATGGTTGTCACCAGCATCACCAGCAGCGCTACGACGTTGGTGACCGGCACGTCGCGCGGACGGCCGAGCTGATTGAGCAACCACAGCGGTAACGTGCGCTCGTGTCCCGCCGTAAACGTTGTGACGATTATCTCGTCAAACGACAGGGCAAACGCCAGCATTCCCCCGGCCAGCAGCGCGGAACCCAGATTGGGCAGCACCACATAGCGGAAGGTTTGCCATCCGTCGGCCCCGAGATCCATCGACGCCTCCACCAGGCTCCAGGAGGTGCGTCTGAAGCGGGCAATCACGTTGTTAAACACCACCACCACGCAAAAGGTGGCGTGTCCGACCACGATGGTGAAAAAGCCCGGCTCAAGGTTGATGGTTTTGAATGCGGTCAGCAGCGCCAGACCGGTGATGATCCCCGGTAACGCAATCGGTAACAGCAGCAATAGTGAGATCGTATTCTTGCCAAAAAACTCGCTTCGCCACAGCGCCGCTGCAGCAAGCGTGCCAAGCACGAGGGCAATTGCGGTGGATAACGCCGCAATTTGAAGTGACAACGTCACGGATTCAAGGATATCGCCGCGTCCGGCCGCCACGCTAAACCACTTCAGCGTCAGCCCCTGCGGCGGAAAGCTGAAGGCCGCGTCTTCGGTGTTAAAGGCATAGGTCGCGATAATCAGCAGCGGGAAGTGCAGGAAGATGACGCCTCCCCAGGCTGCCACTTTCAGGAACAGCGGTGCGCGTTCAGAGTGCATCGAATGCTCCCAGACGTTTCACGAACGCCAGATAGAGTGAAATCAGCACGATGGGCACCAGCGTGAACGCGGCGGCCATGGGCATATTGCCAATGGCACCCTGCTGCGAGTAGACCATGTTACCGATGAAGTAGCCCGGCGGCCCCACCAGCTGCGGAACGATGAAATCCCCCAGCGTCAGGGAAAAGGTGAATATTGAGCCTGCCGCAATACCCGGGATCGCCAGCGGCAGAACGACATAGCGAAAAGTCTGGCGAGGGCGCGCGCCGAGGTCGGCTGAGGCCTGCAGTAGCGAGGCAGGCAGGCGTTCCAGCGCCGCCTGGACGGGCAGGATCATAAACGGCAGCCAGATGTAGACGAAGACCAGAAACCGCCCCAGCCCGGAAGTGGACAAGGTGTTGCCGCCAATCGCCGGCAGCGTAAGGAGCGAGGTCAGGATCGGCTTCAGCCCCATATGACCAAGAAACCACTGCGCCACCCCGTCCTTCGCCAGCAGCAGCGTCCAGGCGTAGGCTTTGACGATGTAGCTCGCCCACATAGGCAACATCACAGCGATATAGAAAAACGCTTTCCATTTGCCGCGGGTGTATCGCGCCATGTACCAGGCCATCGGGAAGGCCAGAATGGCGCTGGCAATCGTCACCGCAATCGCCATCGTTAGCGTACGCAGGATGATGTCGTAGTTTGCCGGGTTAAAAAGCGCCTGAATGTTCGCCAGCGTCAGGTCCGGCGTGACGGACATGGTGAAATCGTCAAAGGTGTAGAACCCCTGCCACAGCAGGGTCAGCAGCGACCCTAAATAGACGATGCCAAACCACATCAGCGGCGCGAGCAGAAGCAGGAACAGGCCGAGCGACGGTTTACGCCAGAACAGCGCCGTCATGCGGCTTAAGCGGCCGCGCGAGGCGGGAGGATGCGCAACGCTCATATCCATTTCACCTCTCCTCGTGCAGGCGAATCATCGACTCGCGTGACCACGACGCCGTGACGGCCTGCCCCGGCGCAATGCCGCCCAGCGGCGAGGCTTCACTGAGATTGGCCTGGCTCACCAGCAGTTTGGCGCCGTCGGCGAGCTTCAGCTCCAGCCGCGTGGCGGCTCCCTGATACTGAACGGCCTGCACGATGCCCTGAACCTGAACGTCTCCGCCCTCATTAAGGCGAATATGTTCCGGACGCAGGGAATAGCTGCCTTCCATGCCGCATATTTTCTGCGCAAGGCCCGTATCGAAGACGTTAGAAGTGCCGACAAAACCGGCGACAAACGGCGTGCGCGGACGCATGTAGAGATCGCGCGGGGTATCCACCTGCTCGATGCGCCCGTTATTAAACACCGCCACCCTGTCTGACATAGAAAGGGCCTCGCCCTGATCGTGGGTGACGAAAATAAAGGTGATGCCGAGTTCCTGCTGAAGCTTCTTCAGCTCGAACTGCATCTGTTCACGCAGTTTGAGATCGAGCGCACCCAGCGGTTCGTCCAGCAGCAGGACGCGCGGCTCATTGACCAGCGCCCGGGCGATGGCGACGCGCTGCCGCTGGCCGCCGGAAAGTTGCGAAGGCTTACGGGCAACGGCAAAGCTCAGGCCCACTTTTTCCAGAGCATCACGGGCCTGCGCATGGCGTTTTTTCTTGTCGATGCCTTTGACCATCAGCCCGTAGGCGACGTTGTCGAGGATCGACATATGCGGGAACAGGGCGTAGTCCTGAAAGACGGTGTTCACATCCCGCTCCCACGGCGGCAGCGCGCTCGCCTCTTTGCCGAAGATAGAAATCGTGCCGCCTGACAGCTGCTCAAAGCCGGCAATCAGACGCAGGCAGGTGGTTTTGCCGGAGCCCGAAGGCCCCAGCATGGAGAAAAACTCTCCGTCACGAATGGCAATGGTGACCCCATCCACCGCCCGTACGTCGCCGTACAGACGGGAAACATTGTTAAACTCTACCGCGTACGTCATGTTCTGCTCCCGGGCAATTAACGACCGCCCATGATGGCGATGTAATCCTGCGTCCAGCGGCTGTAAGGGACAAATTTACCGCCTTCTGCGATGGGGGTTTTCCAGAACAAGATTTTGTCGAACTCGTTATAACCGTTTGTTTCGCAGCCTTTATCACCCAGCAGCGTGCTGGCCTTACACCCTTCTGCAACCACGGGCAGGGATCCAAACCATGCTGCCAGATCGCCCTGCACTTTCGGCGTCAGCGACCAGTTCATCCATTTGTAGGCGCACATCGGGTGTTTTGCCTGCGCGTGCAGCATGGTGGTGTCCGCCCAGCCGGTCACCCCTTCTTTCGGGAAGACGGTGGCAACGGGCTGGTTCTCGGCCTTCAGGGCATTCGCCTGATACGGCCAGGCGCTGGAGGCCACGACGCCCTCGTTTTTGAAATCGCTCATCTGAACGGTGGTGTCATGCCAGTAGCGGTGGATCAGCGCATGCTGGTCGCGAAGGACCTTGAGCACAGCGGCATACTGTTTTTCGGTGAGCTGGTACGGGTCCTGGATACCCAGCTGTGGCTGCGTGGCTTTAACGAACAGCGCGGCATCGGCGATATAAATCGGGCCGTCATACGCCTGCACGCGTCCCTGATTGCTTTTACCGTCCGGCAGATCCTGTTTGGTAAAGACCACGCTCCAGCTGTCCGGCGGCGTCGGGAAGGTTTTGGTGTTATACATCAGCAGGTTTGGCCCCCACTGATACGGCGTGCCGTAGACTTTCCCGCCGACGTTAAACCATTCCCCTTTCACAATCCGCGCGTCGAGGGTTTTCCAGTTGGGGATAAGGTCGGGGTTAATAGGCTGAACGCGTTTCCCCATGATCAGGCGCAGGGAGGCGTCACCCGAGGCGGTGACCAGGTCATAGCCCCCTTTCGCCATAAGGCTGACCATTTCATCCGACGTGGCCGCCGTTTTGACGTTGACCGCACACCCGGTCTCTTTTTCAAACTGGGTAACCCAGTCATAATTTTTATCCGTCTGTCCGCGTTCGATATATCCCGGCCAGGCGATAATATCCAGCCGACCTTCCCCGTCGCCGATGGCCTTTGGTGGTTCTGAGGCTTGCGCTGTCATGATAGTCATGCCGAGCGCGCACAGGCTGCTGCGGGCAAAATGTTTGCTCATAAGAGTTACTCCTGTCGCAATGAAATTTAGCGGCAGCCGTGCCGTAAAAATATCTCCCTTATTAAACGTAGACCGCGCAAATGCGCCGCACCGTACGGCTTCAGGAAATTTCATCAAGGTGTGACCGAGGGCGCATTCCCCGTTAACTGGATTATAGACAAGGAGTTAGCCGCGAGAGGCGGTATGCAGATTTCCTATGACAGGGCACCGCGAAATATTCGCAGCGCCGTCATCAGGATAAGAATTGATTATTTAAATCACGGAGAAAAGTTTATTCCAGCATCGTGCTAATTAATTTCCCTAACTGAATGACCGCCTGCTCTTCTCGCTCTCCCCAGGCCCAGGAGGTATTAAACCGGAAGAACGGTGTCCACGCGTCGGAGGTGGAGAACATCTTTCCGGGCGCAATGCTGATGTGGTGCGTTAAGGCTTTTTCGCTGAGCAGCCCCGCATCCAGCTGCGCCGGAAGCTCCAGCCATAAAAAGTAGCCGCTGTCGTTATGGTGGATTTTGACGCCGGCAGGCATATGGCGCAAAAGGGACTGCCAGGCCTGCTGTTTTCGCTCGGCAAGGGTACGCCGCAGGCGGCGCAGATGGGCGTCGTAGCGTTTCGTCGCCAGGTAATCCACCAGCGCCAGCTGCACGGGTGAGCTGGTGGAGAGCGTGCTCATCAGCTGCAGCTGCTGAATGCGTCGCGCGTGTTTTCCTGCCGCAACCCAGCCGATGCGAAAACCGGCTACCAGACATTTTGAAAAGGACGAGCAGTGCAGCGTCATGTCCTGGCGATCCCATGCTTTCGCCGGGAGCGGCTTTTCGCGGCCAAAATAGAGCTCGCTGTAGACATCGTCTTCAATCAGGGGGACGTTGTGCTGCGTTAACAGCGCGACAAGCTGCGCTTTTTTCTCCGCGCTCAGCGTGAAGCCAAGCGGGTTCTGACTGTTGGTCATGATCCAGCAGGCTTTAACCGGGTACTCCTTCAGCGCCTGTTCAAGGGCATTCAGGTCAATCCCCTCGCGGACATCCGTCGCAATCGACAACGCTTTGAGCTTCAGGCGTTCCAGCGCCTGCAGCGCACCGTAGAAACACGGGTTTTCGACTATCACCCAGTCGCCCGGCTCGGTTACCGCCTGCAGGCTGAGATTGAGCGCTTCAAGCGCGCCTGCGGTGATCACGATCTCTTCCGGGGAGATATTCATCCCCTGCTGCGCGTAGCGACGGGCAATGGCGTGGCGGAGATCGACGTTACCCGGCGGCAGGTTCTCAATCACGCTCATCGCCGTCGCGGTTTTGCTGACGTTCGCCAGCGAGCGGTTGAGCTGCTGCAGCGGGAAAAGTCGGGGATCGGGAAACGCGGAGGCAAAAGGAACAACGGACGGGTCGCGGCTGGCCTGCAAGACGTCAAAGATGTAGGTGTTAATATCTACCGCTTCGTCACGCATCACCTGGGCAGGTGGAGCAGGCTGTTGTGCGGTCGGGCGCGAGGCAACGTAATAGCCCGACTGCGGTCTGGCGACAATGCGCCCCTGACTTTCCAGCATCTGATACGCGTGGCCAACGGTCATAAAACTCATGCCGCTACTCGCCACCTGCTCTCGCAGCGAAGGCAGCTTATCGCCCGGCAGCCATACGCCAAGCTCGATCTGCGAGATAATTTGTTGCGCCAGACGCTGGTACTTTTTCATCAGATTCTCCTTATGACCGACAGTGTATATCAGCAGGAGAAAAAGAGAAGATTTAGCTAACTGTTATGGTTCGCGAAATGAATTACTTACGGTACTCGGTAACATGGCTTTGCGCCTGACGCGCAGCGGCCAGGTGATCGAGCGTAATCATCGACGATTTGCAAAAGATGCATTTCGCGCCGAGCGGGTTTTTCTCAGACATATCAAAGACTGAGGTACGGTACTGCGAGCCATGGCAGCATGGGCAGCGGAAATGAATATAAGAAGTCATAGGATTCTCCTGTGAACGTAAAAACGTAAATTACTAATGGGCCGATTGGGCAATAATGGTTTTAAACAAAACGAATCGGAAAGTAGATAAAGACCCAAGAGAGGCTGCGGAGAGGCACAACGTGATGAGAACTGCTTTATAAAACTACGTCAGATATTTATTTGGACTCAAAACCAGAAGACCATTAACGCACGGCGCTGACGACAAAGCAAGCGGTTTTATGCGTAAAAATCATAAAAATACAGTTTTTATTCCTCAGCGCGAAGTATATCAGATGGTTAAAGCATGAGATTTATGCCAACTGTTATGGTTAAAAATCACTTTTCTGCGTCTGATAGTCCGAACTTCGCCCCTATACCATAACAGCACACCGTTTGACATTGAGGCTGTGCATGTTTGGTTTAGATGCTTTTCACCTTGCGCGGATACAGTTTGCGTTTACCGTATCCTTTCACATTATTTTTCCGGCAATCACCATTGGTCTTGCCAGCTATCTTGCCGTGCTCGAAGGGCTGTGGCTGAAAACAAAAAATCCGGTCTGGCGCTCGCTGTACCATTTCTGGTCGAAGATTTTTGCCGTCAACTTTGGCATGGGCGTGGTCTCCGGGCTGGTGATGGCCTACCAGTTTGGCACCAACTGGAGCGGATTTTCACAGTTTGCGGGCAGCATTACCGGCCCGCTGCTGACCTATGAAGTGCTTACCGCCTTCTTCCTTGAAGCCGGGTTCCTCGGCGTGATGCTGTTTGGCTGGAACAAGGTCGGGCCGGGTCTGCACTTCTTCGCCACCTGCATGGTGGCGCTGGGCACCATTATCTCCACCTTCTGGATCCTCTCGTCGAACAGCTGGATGCAGACCCCGCAGGGCTATGAGATCGTCAACGGTCAGGTGGTGCCGGTGGACTGGTTCGCCGTGGTGTTTAACCCCTCCTTCCCTTACCGCCTGCTGCATATGTCGATAGCCGCATTCCTGAGCAGCGCCCTGTTTGTGGGCGCATCCGCGGCATGGCATCTGCTGCGGGGCAATAATACCCCCGCCATCCGCGCCATGTTTTCGATGGCGCTGTGGATGACGCTGATTGTCGCCCCCATCCAGGCCATGGTTGGCGATATGCACGGGCTGAACACCTTAAAGCACCAGCCTGCGAAAATTGCCGCCATTGAAGGCCACTGGGAAAACCCGCCGGGTGAGCCTACCCCGCTGCTGCTGTTTGGCTGGCCGGATATGGAACAGGAGCGCACCCGCTTTGGGCTGGAGATCCCGGCGCTGGGGAGCCTAATCCTGACGCACAGTCTGGATAAACAGGTTCCGGCCCTCAAAGAGTTTCCGAAGGAAGACCGTCCGAATTCCACCATTGTCTTCTGGTCATTCCGCATTATGGCGGGCCTGGGCATGCTGATGCTGCTGCTCGGGGTGACGGCACTCTGGCTGCGCTACAAAAAACGCGTGTATTCGTCGCGCCCCTTCCTGTGGTTTGCGCTGCTGATGGGGCCAACCGGGCTGATTGCCATCCTGGCCGGGTGGATCACCACCGAAGTGGGCCGCCAGCCGTGGGTGGTCTACGGGCTCCAGCGAACGAAGGATGCGGTGTCTGCCCACGGCGATCTGCACATGAGCGTGAGCCTTCTGGCCTTCTTCGTCGTCTATACCTCGGTATTCGGCGTGGGTTACAGCTATATGGTGCGCCTCATCCGAAAAGGCCCGCAGCCGCATGAATCATTCGCCACCGAGTCCGACGGACGTCCGGCGCGCCCGCTTTCTGCCGTCATAGCTGAACATAAGGAGCAGCCATAATGGGTATCGATCTTTCCATTATCTGGTTTGTGATCATCGTCTTTGCCACGCTGATGTATATCGTGATGGACGGTTTTGATCTGGGGATTGGCATTCTGTTCCCGGCAACGCAGAACGCCGACGATCGCGACGTGATGGTCAACAGCGTCGCGCCGGTCTGGGACGGAAATGAAACCTGGCTGGTGCTTGGCGGTGCCGCCTTGTTCGGCGCATTTCCGCTGGCCTATGCGGTGATCGTTGACGCCCTGACCATTCCGCTGACGTTAATGCTGATCGGGCTTATATTCCGCGGGGTGGCATTTGAGTTTCGCTTTAAGGCCACCCCGGCGCACCGTCCCTTTTGGGACAAGGCGTTTATTGGCGGTTCCATTCTGGCGACATTTACCCAGGGCGTAACGGTAGGCGCCGTCATTAACGGCTTTACCGTCACCGGTCGGGCCTATACCGGCGGCCCCTTTGACTGGTTTACCGCGTTTAACCTGTTTTGCGGCGCGGGGCTGGTGGTGGCTTATGCGCTGTTAGGCTCTACCTGGCTGGTGATGAAAAGCGAAAACGCGCTGCAGCAGCGGATGCGAGAGGTGTCAAAAACGCTGTTACTCGTGCTGCTGGCGTTTATTGCAGCGATCAGCCTCTGGACGCCGCTTGCACACCCGGCCATCGCTGCGCGCTGGTTTACGCTGCCGAATCTGTTTTATCTGCTGCCTGTCCCTGCCCTGGTGGTGATTTTTAGCCTGTACCAGTGGCGCTGCCTGAATAATCCCGACAGCCATAGCCGACCGTTTATCCTCACGTTGGGGCTGATATTCCTTGGGTTTAGCGGGCTTGGGATCAGCATCTGGCCGCATATTATTCCACCGTCTATCACCCTGTGGCAGGCCGCCGCACCGACGCAAAGCCAGGGCTTTATGCTGGTAGGCGCGCTGTTGATCATTCCCGTTATTCTGGTCTACACCTTCTGGAGCTACTACGTATTTCGCGGCAAAGTTCAGCATGGGGAGGGTTATCACTGATGCAACAACCGGTCTGGAAAAGATTGCTGTGGCTGGCCATTATCTGGGGCGGCAGCGTACTGGCGCTGGCTGCTGTCAGTATGCTCTTCCGCATGCTGATGACGGCGGCAGGGTTTAAATCGCATTAACGTCACTCCGGGCAACCGCTCCGTTGCCCGGTACTTTCCCCCGCACTTTCAGATAAACCCCATTAACGCGCGGCAGAGTATCGTTACACTGGAAAAAGATTCACGGTATTTATAGTTTGAGAAGAAAAATGAAAAAGCTCATTGCGTTAAGTGTTATTAGTCTTGTCCTTACCGGGTGCGTTAATCCGGGTAAAGCCTCCGTTCAGCCGGAGCAACTTAAAAACCACCGCTTTGTGCTGGAAAATGTAAACGGTAAGGCCGTGAAGACCGCGACAACGCAACCTGAGATCGGTTTTAGCGCGCTGCCAGATATCAGCCTGGTGAATAACATCAGCGTTTCCGGCCAGATGTGTAACCGCTTCAACGGACAGGGGAAATTGTCCGAAGGCGAGCTTAAGGTTAAAACGCTGGCCATGACGCGCAAGCTCTGCACTGAACCGCAGCTGAATGAGCTGGATCAGACCATCGGCGACATGCTGCGCAAAGGGGCGCAGGTCGACCTGACTGAGGACCAGTTAACGCTGGCGACAGCCGATAAAACGCTGATGTTTAAGCGTGTAGAATAATCAGTAGTTACCGCAGCTTCCAACGGCAAGCGACTGTTCACTACAGCGTTTGCCGTTTGGCAAGGCGCACATCCCAATAGCAGAACCATCAAGCTGGCGGGCGACAGACAGCGAACCGCCAATCATTGCGCAGTTGGCCTGACCAGAACTGGACATCGCCGCTCTCATTCCCGGCGCCACGTGGGCTGCCGTTGCCTGCTGGACTGGTTCATTGCTACATGCCGACAACAATAATGCGGCACACCCTACCAAAAATGCTGAGCGCATGCTCTCTCCCCCATGAATAATGCGAAACCTATGCATAATAGGCATCACATCCCGTGTCGTCGAGAGTCGAAGTGCGTATTTATGCGCTCCAGAAACAATTTCTCGCAATTTTTTCGCCAAAAGCTTGATCTACTCATTGATGGCAAGAATGCCAAGGACACAAAAGCGAAAATCGTAAAATCCCTCGTTTGCTAGAATACACTGATAATATTCAGGGTTTGTTGCCGTAACACAGACCCCTATTTTTTGCGCAATGTAAGGGTGTTGTCCTATGCAAACTATTGACGGCAATGGTGCAGTTGCCTCAGTCGCGTTTCGCACCAGTGAAGTTATCGCCATCTACCCGATTACGCCAAGTTCTACCATGGCCGAGCAGGCGGATGCCTGGGCGGGTAACGGATTAAAAAACGTCTGGGGTGATGTCCCGAGAGTGGTTGAAATGCAGTCTGAAGCCGGTGCGATTGCCACGGTACACGGTGCGCTACAGACCGGTGCACTTTCCACGTCGTTTACCTCTTCTCAGGGATTGCTGTTAATGATCCCAACGCTGTACAAACTCGCCGGTCAGCTGACGCCCTTCGTTCTGCACGTTGCTGCGCGTACCGTTGCCACCCACGCGCTCTCTATCTTCGGCGATCACTCTGACGTGATGGCCGTGCGCCAGACGGGCTGCGCGATGCTATGCGCCAGCAGCGTTCAGGAAGCGCAGGACTTTGCCTTAATTTCGCATATCGCCACGCTCAAAAGCCGCGTGCCGTTTATTCACTTCTTTGATGGTTTCCGCACCTCTCACGAAATCAACAAAATCGTCCCGCTGGCTGACGATACTATCCTGAATCTGCTGCCGCAGGCGGAAATCGACGCCCATCGCGCCCGGGCTCTGAATCCTGAACACCCGGTTATTCGCGGGACATCGGCGAACCCGGATACCTACTTCCAGTCCCGCGAGGCCACGAACCCCTGGTACAACGCGGTTTACGACCATGTTGAACAGGCAATGAATGACGTTGCCGCCGCGACCGGCCGGGCGTACAAACCGTTTGAGTACTACGGCCATCCGCAGGCGGAACGGGTAATAGTGCTGATGGGCTCAGCCATTGGGACCTGTGAAGAGGTGGTTGACGAGCTGCTGACGCGCGGCGAAAAAGTGGGCGTGCTTAAGGTGCGTCTCTATCGTCCGTTCTCGGCCAAACATCTGCTTTCGGCTCTCCCTGAAAGCGCGCGCGCCGTGGCGGTGCTCGACCGTACCAAAGAGCCGGGTGCACAGGCTGAACCCCTCTATCTGGATGTGATGACCGCCCTGGCAGAAGCCTTTAATCAGGGCGAACGTGAAACGCTGCCGCGCGTGATCGGGGGGCGCTACGGTTTGTCCTCCAAGGAGTTTGGGCCGGACTGCGTGCTGGCGGTATTCAACGAGTTAAGCGAGGCGAAACCCAGGGCGCGCTTTACCGTCGGCATTTATGATGATGTGACCAACCTGTCCCTGTCGCTGCCGGAAAATACCCTGCCCTCGACCGCCAAACTTGAGGCGCTGTTCTATGGTCTGGGCAGCGACGGCAGCGTCTCCGCGACCAAAAACAACATCAAAATCATCGGCAACTCAACGCCGTGGTACGCCCAGGGTTACTTCGTTTACGACTCCAAAAAAGCAGGCGGCCTGACCGTTTCCCACCTGCGCGTAAGCGAACAACCCATTCGCTCTGCGTATCTTATTTCTCAGGCTGATTTTGTTGGCTGCCACCAGCTGCAGTTCATTGACAAATACCAGATGGCTGAGCGCCTGAAACCCGGCGGTATTTTCCTCCTCAATACGCCTTACAGCGCGGACGAAGTCTGGGCGCGGCTGCCGCAGGAAGTTCAGGCGGTGCTGAACCAGAAAAAAGCCCGTTTCTACGTGGTCAACGCCGCGAAAATTGCCCGCGAATGTGGCCTTGCTGCGCGTATTAATACCGTAATGCAAATGGCCTTCTTCCACCTGACCAATATCCTGCCGGGCGACAGCGCGCTGGTGGAACTGCAGGGTGCGATTGCTAAAAGCTACAGCAGCAAGGGCCAGGAACTGGTCGAGCGCAACTGGCAGGCGCTGGCGCTGGCGCGCGAATCGCTGTTTGAGGTGCCGCTGCAGCCGGTCAACACCGAAAGTCCGAATCGCCCTCCGGTGGTGTCCGATGCGGCGCCTGATTTCGTTAAGACCGTGACGGCGGCAATGCTGGCCGGTCTGGGCGACGCCCTGCCCGTCTCTGCGCTACCGCCGGATGGCACCTGGCCGATGGGCACCACGCGCTGGGAAAAACGCAACATCGCCGAAGCGATCCCCATCTGGAAAGAAGAGCTGTGTACCCAGTGCAACCACTGCGTGGCGGCCTGCCCGCACTCTGCCATTCGCGCCAAAGTGGTGTCACCGGAAGAGATGGAAGCCGCGCCTGCCAGCCTGCATTCCCTGGATGTGAAATCTCGTGATATGCGCGGACAGAAATACGTTCTGCAGGTCGCGCCGGAAGATTGCACCGGCTGTAACCTGTGCGTCGAGGTCTGTCCGGCGAAGGACAGACAGGATCCGGAGATCAAAGCCATCAATATGATGTCGCGTCTCGAGCACGTTGAAGAGGAGAAGGTCAATTATGACTTCTTCCTGAATCTGCCGGAGATCGATCGCAGCAAACTGGAACGTATTGATATTCGGACTTCACAGCTGATTACGCCGCTGTTTGAGTATTCCGGGGCCTGCTCCGGCTGTGGTGAGACGCCGTATATCAAGCTGCTTACCCAGCTGTACGGTGACAGGATGCTGATTGCCAACGCAACCGGCTGTTCCTCGATTTATGGCGGTAACCTGCCTTCAACGCCCTACACCACCGACGCGAATGGTCGCGGTCCGGCGTGGGCAAACTCGCTCTTTGAGGATAACGCCGAATTCGGTCTGGGCTTCCGCCTGACCGTCGACCAGCATCGCGCACGCGTGATGCGTCTGCTGGAGCAGTTTGCCGGGCAGATCCCTGCTGAGCTCAATGACGCCCTTCACGCGGACGCAACGCCAGAAGAACGTCGTGAGCAGGTTGCCGAGCTGCGTCAGGCGCTTCAGGGCGTGGCGGGAGCGGAACAGCTGCTGACCGACGCTGACGCCCTGGTCGAAAAATCAATTTGGCTGATTGGCGGTGACGGCTGGGCTTACGATATCGGCTTTGGCGGACTGGATCACGTGCTGAGCCTGACCGAAAACGTCAATATCCTGGTTCTGGATACGCAGTGTTATTCCAACACCGGCGGTCAGGCGTCGAAAGCCACACCGTTGGGCGCCGTGACGAAATTTGGTGAGCACGGTAAACGCAAGGCGCGCAAAGATCTCGGTGTGAGCATGATGATGTACGGTCACGTTTACGTCGCGCAAATCTCGCTGGGTGCTCAGCTAAACCAGACGGTAAAAGCCATCCAGGAAGCGGAAGCCTATCCTGGCCCGTCGCTGATCATTGCCTACAGCCCTTGCGAAGAGCATGGCTACGACCTGGCACTCAGCCACGACCAGATGCGTCAGCTGACCGCGACCGGCTTCTGGCCGCTGTACCGGTTCGACCCGCGTCGTGCTGACGAGGGTAAATTACCGCTGGCGCTGGATTCGCGTCCGCCGTCAGACGCCCTGGCCGAGACGTTAATGCAGGAACAACGCTTCCGTCGCCTTAACGCGCAGCAGCCGGAAGTGGCCGAGCAGCTCTGGAAAGATGCCGCTGCTGACCTGCAAAAACGTTATGACTTCCTGGCGCAAATGGCGGGTAAAGCCGAAAAACCGACCAGCGACTAGCGCTAACTCCTCTGCCCGGCTTGTCCGGGCATTTTTTTGCCATAAAAAAAGCCCGGCGTATTCACACCGGGCGAATCCAGATAATCAATGAATATCTATTGAGTTCTCTTAATAGCATTCATGTTAATTATGGATGAATCATCTTAAAGGCATATAACGCCAGCAAGATTACCTTAATTAACGCCTGATTAATAATTTCAATTTAATATACTTACTTTTAAATCATTCATACGATCAATGATCATTTCCGCTGATTTATTCAGTTTAGATTTTACTTAGTTAGTAACAATTCTATTTTATTACTCTTACACGGGAGTGATTTAGCATGAGACAACTTTCTCATTCTGAAAGTTCAACAGGTAATTAAATAAAAACAACTGCAAAGGAATATCACAATGCAAAGAAAAGTACTGGCTCTGATGATTCCGGCTCTGTTAATGGCTGGTTCTGCACATGCAGCAGAAATTTATAATAAAGACGGTAACAAATTAGATCTGTACGGAAAAGTAGATGGTCTGCACTATTTCTCCGACGATAAAGGCGCTGACGGGGATCAAACCTATATGCGTCTGGGCTTCAAAGGCGAAACCCAGATCAACGATATGATGACCGGCTATGCGCAGTGGGAATACAACATTCAGGCCAATAACACCGAAGGGTCTGATAATCAGTCCTGGACGCGTCTGGCCTTCGCCGGTGTCAAAGTGGGCGACTACGGTTCTTTCGATTATGGTCGTAACTATGGCGTGCTGTACGACGTGGAAGGCTGGACCGATATGCTGCCTGAGTTCGGCGGCGACTCCTACACCAAAGCCGACAACTTCATGACCGGCCGTACCAACGGCGTAGCAACCTACCGTAATACCGACTTCTATGGTCTGGTGCAGGGGCTGAACTTTGCGCTGCAGTATCAGGGCAAGAATGAAGATGCCAGCAACAATCAGGAAGGCACCAACAATGGTCGCGACACGCGTCACGAGAATGGTGATGGCTTTGGTATCTCTACCACCTATGATTTTGGCATGGGGATTACTGCGGGTGCCGCCTACACCTCTTCTGACCGTACCAACGAGCAGGTGATGAACACCACAGCGGGTGGTGACAAAGCGGATGCGTGGACTGCGGGTCTGAAATATGACGCCAATAACATCTACCTGGCGGCAATGTATTCTGAAACCCGCAATATGACCCCGTATGGTGATAACACCGACGCCGTAGCGAACAAAACCCAGAACTTCGAAGTGACTGCGCAGTACCAGTTCGACTTCGGCCTGCGTCCATCCCTTTCCTACCTGCAGTCTAAAGGCAAGGACCTGGGCAACGGTCAGGGCGATCAGGATCTGGTTAAATACGCTGACGTAGGCGCGACCTACTACTTCAATAAAAACATGTCCACCTACGTTGATTACAAAATCAACCTGCTGGATGAAGATGACAGTTTCTACAAAAACAACGGCATTGGCACGGATGATGTCGTCGCGTTAGGTCTGGTTTACCAGTTCTAATTGTCAGAGCCCGCATCATGATGCGGGCTCGTTTTTTTGAAACTCGTCACAAAAGACAGTTTCAGAAAGCGGTTGGTTGAGGGTAAGTTGAAAGAAAGCTGGTTAAACTCAGGTGATAGCCCTTTCGTCACTAAGGATAACAGCGTTGTTTAGTCGTGTATCCCTTGCAGTACTTACCCTTTTAGCTATGCTGTGGATGGCGTTAATTTTTGATTTTGGTGATATTGTCGGGCATCTCGGCGCGCTGTTAAACCATCTGGATGGCAGTTAACTATACTGATTAAAAAGCGGCCAGACGGCAATCATGCCTGCTCTTCCCCTTTCTCGCGAAAAGAGAGATAGCCAAATACGCCACTTTTCCCATCCGTGGGATGGTTGACACCGTCCATCACTGTTACCAGAGGGAAATCAAACGGAGAAACGCTTTCAAAACAGGCGACGTTCACGCCGTATTCATTTGGATTAGAACGCCTCTGATGGAACGTGTAAATTCCGCACACTGAGCAAAAGAAATGCCGTGCCGTGCCCGTGTTAAAACGGTACTCGGTGAGCTTATCTTCCCCTTTGGTCACCTTAATCCCTGACAAAGGCGCAGAGACAACGACCGCACCCCGCATGCGACAAAAAGAACAGCTGCAGCGCCGCGCGGTGTTCAGGCCATCGGTAAGCTCAACGGTGAATGCCACCGCGCCGCAATGGCACTTCGCATTACGTCTTTCAGCCATGGGCTATACCCCTTTTCTCACCAGCTCGGCGGCTTTCACGAAAACCTCGTCTTCTACACCATCGCCTTTTTGCCTGCCGAGCCTGACCAGCTCATCGACAATGCTGTTGCGATGGATCGGTTTCTGCGCAGAAACCAGCCCAATAACGGCGGCCCCAATCGCCAGCCCCACTAATCCGGTTTGTTCATCTTTGTTTTTCATATTCATGCTCCTGGTACAACAAACAAGCGTAGCAGGAATACGGTAAAACGGAATGCCGGACACACGCTCTGTGAATATTATTTAAACAGTTCAGGCAGGTACGACTTCCAGAATCGACAGATACGAACGGGTGTCTATTATTTTGTTCAACTTCAGGTTGGTCTGTTCAAACAAGGCCTGATACTCAGACTCTGTTCGTGCCCGTCCTCCATCAAAGCTTGTTAACAGAAGAAGGTCAATTTCAAATCGACCCTGTTCATTATTTTCTTTTTTAATAAGTGGCTCAAAAATTAATAGCCGGGAATTTTCTTTCATTACATTTCTGCAGCATTGAAGTAACTGAATGGACTTCTCATCAGGCCAGCCCATCAAAATATATGTCCGCCGTTAGAATCTCGGCGTGAGTCCATATTTTGGCGTGTTGATATTTGCCGACCAAATTTTGATGTCATTTTGCAGGAGAATAGTGAAATCAGATTTCAGGTGCATCACCATACCATTGACGCTTTCCGCATCCACCACTGAAAAATGCTCAATTCTGTTTTGCCCTATCTGGACACAATTATATTTGGCGGGCAGCACTTTACCATTGACATTTAGCGGTAGATTATTCTCACCACAGCGGCCTTCCGTAATATATGACACGAGCAAATTAGCGGATTTCCTCCCAGGCTGGAATACGCTCACCATGACGGGATAACCTGCCGAGGTCTGCGTCATATCGTAAAGCACCGCATTTTTCATATACCAGGTGTTATATTCCCGCTCCTGAAAAGCGGACCAGGCAGGCGCAGTAAAACACGCCAACACTGCCAGCATAATAGATACTATTTTCATGGGATGTCATCGTCCGTGGTGTTGCACGTATTATTCAGATTGTGCAAAAAACAGCAACAACTTAAGAATAGTCCTACTACTATTGGCAGTGATGGAGGGTTAATTACCGCATGCGCGATGCGGTGTGTCTCCTGTTGCTAACGTATGTTCGCTTTATTTATTCCGACCGGCCATTCGGATCGCTTCCAGACCGACGCGCTGTCCGAATGACAACTCTAACGTATTTCCATCGGGATCGGCAAAAAAGACATAGTAGCCGACGGGATCGCCTACATTCTCAGGCGCCTTCCTTAGCACACCTTCAGCGGTGGCCATCGCGGTTTTTCTGTCAATTTCTTCGCGGTTCGCGCAGGCAATACCCAGATGCCCGAAGCGACCCAGTGGCGTGTCGGTCACGGTGTCGGCCTGTACCAGAACCAGTGCAAAAGGACGGGTATGGTCGCTAAGCCATGCTACTTTTCTTGCATCAGGGATGTCGGGTTCACGCAAATGAATGACCTCCATACCGGCATAGCGACGATAGAAGGCAATACTCTTTTCCAGGTCCCTGACCATAAACGCGACATGAGTGAAACCTACATCAATGTCTTTCATTTTAATGATGTTACTCCTTTATCAACGTGGTGCTGACATCTTAAAAGCTCAAGTTAACTTGATGTCAATACGCTCATAACGAAGAAACAGGAGAGAAATGGTAAACCGCCGCCATCACGGCGATGCTGACGACAATGCTCAAGAAAAAGTAGGTTTTGAAAGGCTGCTTTTGTGTTTTATGGCGAAAGAGCTGTTGGCCCACAATGGCGCCAGGCCAGCCTCCGGTCACGCCAAATACCAGCAACGTCGCTTCCGGCACTCTTCTCATCCCCTTCCGCGCCGCCATTTTATCGGCACCATATAGCACCACTGTCAGCACATTGATCAGCAGAAACCACACGACCACAGGATTCGATGATAAAAGGCTGCCGATTGCAGCGAATATCAGGAGTGAGTAACAAAAGCGATTGAGAGTCATTGAATGCGTCACTGGATTGTTGAGCGGTTTGGAAGACGCATTATACGTTATCTTCGTCATGTTTCGGGAGAAACACTTATAGCTGGATAAACCTCATTCCACCGTCACTTTAACTTTAGGCTTCGACAAAAGGACTTTGACCAGTTCCTTGAAAGCAAGAGGTCTGTAGAAGAAGAATCCCTGTAAAAACCGGATGTTATTACGGATGAGATAATCAAGTTGCTCTTGCGTTTCAACACCTTCCGCCACAATGCTAATTGAGAGTTTTTTTGCTAATTCCAGTACCGAATCAAGGATCAGGGTTGAGTCCTCATTGGCGTTAACCCTGGCCACAAAACTTTGGTCGATTTTAATGTAATCAATATGCAGTTCTTGCAGATAGGAAAGACCGGAATATCCCGTGCCAAAATCATCCAGCGCAATGGCAAATCCGTTGTTATGCAGTTCATTCAGCGCCCTGACGAGATGTTCATCGATGTGTAGCGGTTCGCGCTCGGTTACCTCAATGACAAGGTTGAGATCCTGTTGAATAAAACTGTGTTTGTAGTGGAGACACTCTTCCACAAAGGTGGACGCTACGATGTGAGAAGCGCTGAAGTTAATCCCTACATGAAACCCTTCTGGCAGCAATGTAGAAATAGCGTTCATTTGTTTTGCAACCTGTTTCATTAGGCTCTGAGTCAGAGGAATAATTAACCCTGATTTTTCAGCGAGAGGAATGAAAGATGCGGGAGAAATAAACCCTGACTGCGGATGCTTCCATCTGGCCAGAACTTCCACACCTCGCAAAGTTCCCTCCCTGCCGCTAACAACCGGTTGGTAATACGGCGTAATTTCATTTCTGTAAATGGCGGTGCGCAATGATTCTTCTGGTGAAACATCTTTAGAGAGATATCGCTGAAGTATATAAGCAGAAAGAGACGATATTATCAGCAGAAATAGCACCACGCCGCCGGCTCGATTGAACAATCTCTTAAGGCTGAAAAGGACTGGCGCGTTAAACTGTATCTCGAAAGGATAATTAGAGGCTTTTACCGTCAGAACCTCTTTCTTCGAATGGCCTGCCGTCGCCACATCGCCTGACAGGCCCAAAAGGGTATTGCCTACTCGAAGTGCATATTCAACGCCATTTAATGGCATATCCAGCGCATCCCGGATATGGCTGTCGCTGATGCTCACGATGATTCGGCTTCCGGCATGATTGGTTTGGTATAAAAGCACAGGCAGGCCGTTGACGGTACTTCCCGCAGGGACGAGCAGCAACGATGATTCCGGGAGCACTGCGCTGTTGACCAACAACACGCGGTTTCCCGGTAAAGAAGAGCACCAGACCGCATCATTTTTCAGGATAACGACCGTTCTCAGATGAGGCTGTAATGCAGCCTCAGTGCCTAGCCGATATTGCCCTTCCGCATCACACTCATTCTCAGCAAGTTGCTTCGCCAGCTGAGTCGCATGACGGGCTTCTTTAAGAATGACATTAATGTTCCGCACGACATAGTGCGCCCCTTCAAGGCTGTCAGCCCGTGCAGAATACCAAACCTGTAAATTGATGATAAAAACGCCCAGCAAAAATATTGCCGTGGCTGCAGCTACGGGGATAGATGCATGGCGCATTTAGAATTCTCGATTAGAGTGAGGTTACCGCTTCAACGCTGCTGAAGTGATTGAATTGTCATCGTCTTAATCATGGTAGATAACGTAATAATTACCATGTCAGGCGTCGAAAATTTTCGTTCAAACACGAATATTTGATCTGCGCCCATGGTGCAATAAACGACATAATCGAGGGGAAACAAAAAGGCCACCGAATGGCAGCCCTGCTGATACGCTTTTTTAATAGCGCTTTGTGGTGTTGACTGGCGTTCTTTCTGACCAGTCAGGCCTCTCGCCAGCCATGATTGCACGCTGCTGTGATGGCGTCACAGACTGGGTTATTTCAGGCATAGCCTTGTATTCGGGTTGTTGAGGTGGACTGAGAACCAGATCAGAGCTACAACCTGACAGCAGTAAAATGCACAGTAGAGATGAATTAAGCTTGAACACGTAAAACCCTTCCAATGGGATAAAATTTCTAAAAAAGCGTTGTGCTGGACATAATTAGCCTAATCAAAATATATTCTCAAGGTCAATACGCGCAGCCCTTTTTCATGCCCTGATTCGCAAAGGCGAACATAAAGTCGACGACTTTTTATCGAGAGTAGGTACCAGATTCAACGTTACTGGAAACATTATTTTAACCACCTGGATGGCTAAAATAATGTTTGCTTATCAACGCAGTCCGTGCCTTAATGATTTAGTTGGTTCGATGCAATACCGAATGCAATATTTCATCAGGCAGTCCTCATAACCAGGCGCTATCGCTGATATCCCCTCCTTTTGAGTCCATACGTTTTGTCATTTCTTATCATTTAAAGAGTCTTTAAAAGGAGTATTCATGTCTTCACGAATTCAAGGTCTGGTTAAGTGGTTTAATGAAGATAAAGGCTTTGGCTTTATCTCCCCACTTGATGGCAGTAAAGATGTTTCTGTTCATTTCTCTGCCCTGCAGGGAGAGAGTTTCAAGACGCTATTTGAAGGTCAGAAAGTCGAATTTGCGATTCTGAGCGGCGATAAGGGCCCTGCTGCTGCAAATGTAATACTTTTAGATAGATAAAATTATCAATGGCCCGCGATTACCAAAAAGCTTTCTTGAGTAACCGGGCCCTGGATAATATGACTGTTATTCATATCAACAGCCAGCATATTTTCTTAACAAGTGTGCTAACCGATGTGATGAAGCGCAGAACTGCTGCGTGAATGGTCTAAAACTAAAGGCTAACTCTTTATGTTAACTACTTTGATTTAGAATCGTTGAGTAGATTTAAACAAAGCGTTGCAGTACGGGCAGACAAGTTGAGCGCCCTTTTGCACGCGATTAAAACTGTGCTCTGAATCTTTTGAGCAATTTGGACATGGACATTTGACTAAATGATTTCGACGAAACTGTGCATTTTTACGTCCAGACATAGGCATCTCCTGATTTTACGGACTGCTACAATACACGTTAAAGCTAAAAATTGCTTGCTTTAGTTTTCAAATACTCCCAAAAACACAGGGTGGTTTATGAAGAATGTTATCGTTTTTTTCAATGGGAAACCTGGTAAAATTGTCACGGTGCAACAAGGAACGACGTCCGTAAGGCAGGAGTATCCGGATGGTAAAGAAATACACCTTCAGATCATGTCTGCTGGTTTTCCATCTTTAACCGGAGATCGCAGCTTTGTTTACGTTGCCTCTGATAGAGAACTCACCTCGCAGAAAATACTTGATGCAGCAAAAATCCATTTGTGAGCTGCATTTTCGGCTAAATCTCAGCCACTTCACAATAGAAAAGATAAAACCTCAGTAAAATCGCCAGTATTTTCAGAGAGCGCTTTTAGGCTTTATCTTTTGAATTAAAATAATAAAAAAGCCTAACTATTAAAGCCTGCTAAATGCAGGCATTTTTTTTATTAAAGCTGCAACCAAACGCCACTTCGCTTTTATTTACATAATACAGACTTAAACTCGACACTTCTTTTCATTAAAATTTTGCTCTTTGCAGGAACTAATGCAAATGAAATGAGTCAAATGAAGACACTTACCAGGAAAGATTATTTTATGACATCTTATATTATAGTAACCACTGTTGCCGCTGTTATGGGGTTGATAACCTTGAGTCTAATCAAAGTTTGGATCAGCACCTCGAACAACCCAGACAATCTGTGACTTCATCGCGAGCCACTTACGCTTCTGGTAAATCTATGATAACCAGCGTGCCAAAACTGCCTGTTTCTACAGTATGGGGAGTGCCAGCTTTGGCTACATAAAGCTGTCCAGCCGTTACAGAGATTTTTTTACCCTTAACGCTCAGCTCCAGACGTCCATCAATGACCAGTAACCCCTCGTCATACTCATGTACCTCTTCAATCACTGAGCGCTCATCCATTCGTAAAACTTTGAGATTCGTTGTTCCAATGCGGCCTAATACACGAGAGTGCCAGGTCTCTGGTAATGCAAGTGCTTCGGTTTTGAGGTCATAAAGCGACATAACGTCATTCCTTGTGATGTTCTTTTCACGATCTTATGCCATATAAGCTCCCTGCCGTCATATAACAAATATGGAAAACCAGTGCGAGTAAGATGCTATAGGTCTTGAAACCACAGCGCAGGCTGACAGCGAGTTGCAACGTCAGATATAACCCCGCTGCAAAACGTGCTGGTATTCGCCGCCGGAATCCGTACCATACGCGGCATACAATATTTGCCCCTGCTGGCTCCGAAGGTAGTACTCAATGCAAGAGAATCAAGAGATTAACAAAAAAGAGCAATACAACCTGAACAAACTGCAAAAGCGACTGCGCCGTAACGTGGGCGAAGCCATTGCAGACTTCAACATGATTGAAGAAGGCGATCGCATCATGGTTTGCCTGTCAGGGGGTAAAGACAGCTACACCATGCTGGAGATCCTGCGCAATCTTCAGCAAAGTGCACCGGTGAAATTTTCCCTGGTGGCGGTCAACCTTGACCAGAAACAGCCGGGCTTTCCGGAGCATATTCTGCCGGAATACCTCGAGAAGCTGGGCGTTGAGTACAAAATCGTAGAAGAAAATACCTACGGCATTGTGAAAGAGAAAATCCCGGAAGGGAAAACCACCTGCTCACTCTGCTCTCGTCTGCGCCGCGGCATTCTGTATCGTACTGCGACGGAGCTGGGCGCGACCAAAATTGCGCTGGGCCATCACCGCGACGATATCCTGCAAACGCTGTTCCTCAACATGTTCTACGGCGGCAAGATGAAAGGCATGCCGCCTAAACTGATGAGCGATGACGGTAAACACATTGTGATTCGCCCGCTTGCATACTGTCGTGAAAAAGACATTGAGCGTTTTTCTCAGGCGAAAGGGTTCCCGATCATTCCATGTAACCTCTGCGGCTCTCAGCCGAACCTGCAGCGTCAGGTGATTGGCGACATGCTGCGCGACTGGGATAAGCGTTATCCGGGTCGTATCGAAACCATGTTCAGCGCGATGCAGAACGTCGTCCCTTCTCATCTCGCGGATGTGGAGCTGTTCGACTTTAAAGGCATCAACCATGACTCAGACGTGGTGAATGGCGGTGACCTGGCGTTTGACCGGGAAGATATCCCCATGCAGCCTGCTGGCTGGCAGCCGGAAGAAGATGACAATCAGTTAGAAGAGTTACGTCTGAACGTGCTTGAAGTGAAGTAAGCGATTAGCGTCTCAGAAACACCATCTGAGACGCTTCATTCTTTATTTCAGCAGGCGTACACGACAGGTTTTACCCTTAATTTTCCCGTTTTGCAGCTGCTTCCATGCTTTATGGGCCACCGCCTGGCGAACCGCCACATAGACATGCGCGGGATGGACAGCAATCTTACCGATATCCGCTCCGTCCAGACCCACATCCCCGGTCAGCGCGCCTAATACGTCACCTGGACGCATCTTGGCTTTTTTACCGCCATCAATGCACAGCGTCGCCATTTCGGCTTCCAGCGGCACCAGGCTTACGCCAGCAGGGGCATTCATCCAGTTCAGCTTAATCTGCAGCATCTCAGACAAAATATTAGCGCGCTGCGCCTCTTCCGGTGCACAGAGGCTGATCGCCAGACCGCTGTTCCCTGCACGTGCGGTACGGCCAATACGGTGCACATGCACTTCGGGATCCCACGCCAGTTCATAGTTCACGACCAGCTCAAGGGATTTAATGTCCAGACCCCGCGCGGCGACGTCGGTTGCAACAAGAACACGGGCGCTGCCGTTAGCGAAACGGACCAGCGTCTGATCGCGATCGCGCTGTTCCAGATCGCCGTGCAACGACAATGCGCTCTGTCCGGCGGCATTGAGGGTATCACAGACCGACTGACAGTCTTTTTTGGTATTACAGAACACCACGCAGGACGCAGGCTGATGCTGGCTCAGCAATTTCTGCAGGAGCGGGATTTTCCCCTGCTGCGAGGTTTCAAAGAACTGCTGCTCAATGGCGGGCAGCGCATCTACGCTGTCGATTTCAATGGTGAGTGGATTTTTTTGCACGCGCCCGCTGATGGCGGCGATAGCGTCTGGCCAGGTTGCCGAGAACAGCAGCGTCTGGCGGTCGGCCGGTGCGAAACGAATCACCTCGTCAATCGCATCGCTGAAGCCCATATCCAACATCCTGTCTGCCTCATCCATCACCAGCGTTTGTAACGCATCCAGCGAGACGGTGCCTTTCTGGAGGTGATCCAGCAGGCGTCCGGGCGTGGCGACAATGATGTGCGGCGCATGCTGGAGTGAGTCACGCTGCGCGCCGAACGGCTGCCCCCCGCACAGAGTTAAAATCTTGGTGTTGGGCAGGAAACGCGCCAGTCGACGCAGTTCACCCGCAACCTGGTCTGCCAGCTCGCGAGTCGGGCACAGCACCAGAGACTGGGTCTGAAAAAGCGCCGCATCAATGTGCTGCAACAGACCAAGGCCAAATGCCGCCGTCTTCCCGCTGCCCGTTTTCGCCTGCACGCGCACGTCACGGCCCTCGAGAATAGCGGGCAACGCGGCTGCCTGAACAGGCGTCATCGTGAGGTATCCCAACTCGTTGAGGTTATCGAGTTGGGCGGCAGGCAAAACATTCAGGGTAGAAAAAGCGGTCACAATAGTCTCTCGTGGTCATCTTTGCGGTCAGATGGCGCGTATCCTCGCAGATCTCGCGGTCCGATGCGACAATTTAATCGGTTCTTCGTCTGGCGGCGGGTCGGGCATCGGCTGCGGGCGCGGGATGGGATCGGGCATTGGCACCGGATCGCTGGGGATAGGATCGGATTGACGCGATTGTTGCAGTAGCAGAGCGTTCAGGATGCTCATCATTCCCTCCAGAATTTGCTGTCGTCCCTTTTAGGGTAGACGCTGAGAATCAGGAGGCAAAAAAAAGCCGACTATGAAGTCGGCGTCGTACGAATCAATTGTGCTATGCAGTAATTCAAAAAAGGAAGTAAGACAATATGGAGCGCAACGCCCATCGCTTGACGTTGCATTCACCTGCGGGAGTCATATTGCACCTTACGGGGTAGATGTTTATTGACTTCGCTCAATTAAAAGAGCGTTTTGATCCCCGAAAAAGATGAAAAAAGCGTAAATTTACAGCCATTTACTACGATGCAACCACCATGCAACACCACCAATCAAAACAACTAACATGACGCAAAACGCGGTAAAGCCGTAGCGATAAGCGCCCCCCGGAATTCCGCCCAGGTTCACGCCAAACAGCCCGGTAAGAAACGTGCTGGGTAAAAAGACCATCGCCATCAGGGACATCGTATAGGTTCTTCTCGCCAGCGACTCCTGCATCACCTGCGCGATTTCGTCCGCCATCACCGCCGTTCTGGCAATACAGGAATCAATTTCATCCAGCCCGCGTCCCAGCCTGTCGGCGATATCCTGCATTCTGCGTCGCTGATCGTCATTCATCCAGGCGAGCCGCTCGCTGGCCAGACGCGCGTACACGTCGCGCTGCGGCGTCATATAGCGACGCATCACAATCAACTGCTTACGCAACAGGGCCAGAAAACCGCGCGGCGGGATCTGCTGATCGAGCAGGTTATCTTCCAGGTCGATGATTTTGTCGTGCAGCTCTTCAATAAACTCGCTCGCGTGATCGGTAAGCGCGTCACAGACGTCCACCAGCCAGCTGCCGCAGTCGACCGGTCCGGTGCCCTCTTTCAGATCGTTGACGATGTCATCCAGCGCGAGGACTTTACGCTGCCGGGTGGAGACAATCAGCCCATCGTCCATATAGACACGCATCGCAACCAGCTGATCAGGACGCTCATCCGTACTACCGTTGATGCATCGCAAAGTGATCAGCGTACCGTCGCCCATTCGGCTCACGCGCGGACGCAGGCTTTCCCCCGCCAGCGCATCGCGCACGTTGTTAGGCAAAAGCGGGGTCGATGCCAGCCAGTCAGCGCTGTCCGGGTGGGTATAGTTCAGATGTAGCCAGCAGGGATGCGCACTATCGATCACATCATTGTCTTCCAGCGGGCGGGCACCGCCGCGACCATCCAGCACCCACGCAAAAACTGCATCTGGAACGTTAAGTTCTGATCCTTTAATGCTTTCCACAGCACCTCCACCTTTTTAGCTCTTTCGGTGTCAGTCTAGCTGTCATCAAGGGTTAAGCAACAACTATGTATCCCATCGCGCTGATATCGCTCAGGAATTGGACAGAGGCGTAAAAAAGCCTGGCATGCCAGGCTTTGAGGTTCTGTCACATTGAGTGCTCGGGCCGCTGAAGAAAGGATGGCGAGCCGCCAGGTAATGAGGAAGAGGAACCCGGATCGAGCCTGAAATTACGCGTTCGGGCCTGCAGCTCAATCACCTGATTGCGCAATACATCAGAGGAGCCGTTGAGTTCTTCTGCCATTGCCACGTTACTTTGCGTAACCCGCTCCAGCTCCGATAGCGCTAGGGTAATCTGAGAAATGCCTTTCTCCTGCTCTGAGGTTGACGCGGAAATGTCGTCCATTAAGCGGCTGACATTCCCCGAACCCGCCACGATTTCATGCATGTTTTTCTCTGCCTGTGACACAACGCTGGCTCCCTGCGTGACGTTACTGCTGGTGACGTCAATCAGCGTTTTGATATTCTTCGCGGCCTCTGCGCTGCGGTGTGCCAGGTTTCTGACCTCTTCCGCGACCACAGAAAAACCCTTTCCATGATCTCCGGCCCTTGCCGCCTCAACGGCCGCATTGAGCGCCAGGATATTCGTCTGGAACGCAATGCCGTCAATCAGCGAGATAATCTCCGTCATCTGCTGCGCGCATTCGGTAATGGACTGCATATTGCTGGCGACCTGCCCCATCAGCTCGCCCCCCTTACGCGCCTGTAACGTCGCCACATTTGCCTGCTCGCTCGCCAGGCGGGTGTTATCGGCATTGTTTTTGGTGCTCGCGGCCATTTGCTCCATGCTGGCTGCAGTTTGCACCAAAGACGCAGACTGCTGCTCGGTTTTCACCGATAGCTGAGCGCTACGTGCCGAGAGTTGATCCGATAAGGTCATGGCGGTCTGCGATGACGCCCTGATCTCACGCACCAGCGTCGCAATATTGCCGGAAAGGCTGTTTATCCCCGGGATGAGCCGGCCCGCACAGTTATTGCCAAATTCAGGGATAGATACACCAAGGTTTCCTGCGGTCACCTCTTCAATACTTCTCTTCACCGTGTTGATTGGCGTCACAAGAAACTTCGTCATATAGACCCAGAGTAAAAATAGCGCAACGAAATTGATGACATTAAGCGAAATAAAGAGAGCTGGACTGCTGGAAAATAGAACAACGACACCCGCATTTACCAAAAAAAGAGATAACAGGAACCCGATAATAAAGGTCCTGACACTAATATTCTTCAGCATGATAATACCCACGTTTTATATTTGGTCGGCACTTAGACTTATAGCATTGGCCCAGAAGTTTTTCATCGCAAACGACGCTTGTTTTTGGTTTCGCCGTTAGCATCCTGAGATTTGTCTTAAGTCAGATAAAAAGAGCGTATTAGTGAAAATGTTCTGCTCAGGATGCTGTCATACTGGTCTCCGGCCATGTTAAGCGATAGTATCGCCCGCGGTGAGACGATACGATCGCCCTCATATTTAAGGAGCTTTGCTACAGTTATTCGTTTTGGTTTAGCAATGCTTAATACATTAACAAAGAGAATATATTTTATATTCTTAATAAGTTTTAGAGTATTAATATGACTGGTCATTTTTCACGATAAATAACTAATATGGTTTTAATGCGCATGTTCGTTGCCCGATAAAGATGTACCCGGCAGGCGAAACCGGTAACCCTCTCAGGCGTGGGATTGCATAATGCTCAATATATCGTGGGACCCTGTGTTAATCGCTATCTCTTATCTGGTGGCGTTTATCGCCTCCTTTGTGGCGCTGGACTGCGCCGGAAAGATCCCCCTTTCCAGCCGAAAGGCTGCCCTGTTCTGGCGCATTGCCGGTGGGGTCACGCTGGGCATTGGCATTTGGTCGATGCACTTTATCGGCATGCTGTCGATGCAAATGCCCATGATGATGAGCTACGACCTCTGGTTAACCCTTGCATCACTGGGCGTCGCGGTGGTTGCATCGACCACGGCACTTAATATTGCCGTCGCGGGCCAAAAACTGTCTCCCTTTCGACTGATCTTTGCTACGGCGATCCTGAGCGCTGGCGTGGTGTCTATGCACTACATCGGTATGGCGGCCCTGATGCTGGATGGCAGCATCATCTGGGATCGCCGCATTGTGGGGGTGTCCGTGGGTATTGCCGTTGTTGCCTCCGGTACGGCGCTGTGGCTGGCTTTCCGTCTGCGGGATAAACATAAAGGCGTCTTTATCAATCGCATTCTCGCGGCCTTCGTCATGGCTGCCGCCATCTGTGCGATGCATTATACCGGCATGAGCGCCGCGCAGTTTCAGGAAATGGCGCATACCCTGCCCGGTGGGATTGGGGAGCTAGGGTTATCCATCTGGGTTTCGGTCACCACGCTCTGCCTGCTCGGCGTGATGTTAATCATTTCACTTATCGATTCCCACCGGCGCACCAGTCGGCTGACGGATAATCTGCAGCAGCTCAATCGTCAGCTTGAGCTACAGGCGCGCTTTGACGCGCTCACCGGGCTCGCAAACCGCCACCAGATGGATCTCCGTATGCAGGATTGTCTGCGCAGCGCGCTGCTAAGCAAGAAGCCTTTTGCGGTTATTTTCCTGAATGTCGATCACTTCAAACGCGTTAACGATACGTGGGGGCACAGCGTCGGTGATGAGCTATTGATCACCGTCGCACAGCGCATCACGGCCCGACTCACGCGCGAGATGACCCTGGCAAGGCTGGGAGGGGATGCTTTTATCCTGCTGGTGCCGGAATGTGATGACGACAAGCTCAACGCCCTGCTCACCTCGTTGCTGGAGGATGTACGACGCCCTCTGTCTATCAGTGGACATACGTTGAGCACGACGATCAGCGCGGGCGTCAGCCTCTATCCTCAGGATGGCGAAACGCTGCACGAGCTGAAGCTCAAGGCGGATGCAGCTTTGCATCGCGTTAAAGAAGATGGCCGCAACGGCTGGGTGATTTACCGGGCCGAGATGTCAACAGCGATCCCGGCGAAACCCGGTTTCCTGCAGGAGCTCTCTCAGGCGCTTGAACGCGATCAGTTTGAACTGTGGTACCAGCCAACCTGGCATGCGGGTGAGAAAACCATTCACGGTTTTGAAGCCCTTCTGCGCTGGCGACATCCTGAGCAAGGGGTTGTGCTGCCTAATCTGTTTATCCCTTCGCTGGAACAAACCGGCTTAATTATTCCGGTAGGTAACTGGGCCATTGAAGCGGCATGCCGACAGCTTCATTTCTGGACTGAACAAGGGTTCAGCCAGTGGACCTTGTCGCTCAACCTCTCCCCCGTCCAGTTCGAGCAGCCGGACATTTTCCCTATCATTTCGTCGATGCTGGAAAAATATAACCTGTCTCCGTCCCGGCTGATCCTTGAGGTAACGGAGAGCACTGCGCTTAAAAATCTCGACCGCAGCATTGAGTTGCTCAATGCGTTTAATCAGGCGGGGATCACGGTCTCGATCGATGACTTTGGTACGGGCTATTCCAACCTGCTGATGCTCAGCGTGCTTCCGGCTAAGGAACTCAAGATCGACAGAAGCTTTGTAACCTCGATGCTGGAAAATGAAAAAAGCTATAAGCTGGTTGAAACCATCATCAGCATTGCCCGGACCATGGAGATGAATGTGGTGGCAGAAGGGATCGAAACGGAAGAACAGCAGGCGGTCCTCACCCGTCTCGGCTGCGACTATCTTCAGGGGTATCTTTTCTCCCGCCCCTTACCTGCCGACCAGGTGCCATGGCTGCTTCTGCAGATAAACTCCGACAGGCAAATTATACCCATTAATAAAATTCAAACGGACCCCACATTTATTTCGCAAAAAAGCCATGCCTGACAGGATTTTGTAGAGTATGTTTCCAAAGAGTACATGCGAGTCAATTCTGTCATGAATATCAGGCACACTGTGCCGATGAACAGGAAATGCCTATGTCACAACCTTGTTTTGATGCGTTGAATGTAATTAAAACACCCGTGTGGCTCATTTCACCCGTGTCGGAACAGATCATTTTTGCGAATGTGGCCGCAACGCAGGTCATGGGAGATAAAACACTCAATGACCTGCGCAAAGGGATCTACTCTGCCAGTGCGCAAACCCTCTTGTCGATGTATGTCCCTGAACTGAAAACAGAGCAGGAGATCGTTGAAATCTGGACAATAAGCCGGGAGGGACAGGATACGGCGTTAAGCTGTCGTCTTTCGCTCGCCCACTACGCCCCCTGGGGAAATGTGATTGTTTTCGAGGGGATCGCCCCACAGATACTCTCAGGATTGAAGGCCAGCCGTTCCGCCACCTACCGGCGGAAAAAACAGGGTTTTTACGCGCGCTTTTTTCTGACCAACAGCGCGCCGATGCTGCTAATCGATCCTGCCCGCGATGGTCAAATCGTCGATGCTAACCTGGCCGCGCTCAATTTTTATGGTTATTCGCACGATGACATGTGCAGTAAGCATACCTGGGAAATCAACACCCTGGGGCGTGATGTGATGCCCATTATGACTGCGATTGCCGCACTGCCCGGCGGACACAAGCCGCTCAATTTTGTTCACCGCCTTGCCGATGGCTCCACCCGCCACGTTCAAACGTATGCCGGGCCCATTGAGATATACGGTGACAAGCTGATGCTATGCATCATCCACGACATCACCGAGCAAAAAAGGCTGGAGCAGGAGCTGGAACATGCGGCGTTACGTGACTCCATGACAGGGCTACTCAACCGCCGACAGTTCTACGCAATTACCGATCAAAGCAACCTGAATAAACTTCCTGCGCAGCAGCAATTTAGCCTGCTGCTGGTGGATACCGACCATTTCAAAAACATTAATGACCTGTTCGGCCACCTGAAAGGCGATGAGGTGCTTATCACCCTTTCCCGAACGCTGGAAGCCTGTAGTCGGGAGGGTGACATGGTGTTCCGCTGGGGAGGTGAAGAGTTCGTCATCCTGCTGCCGCATACCTCTCTTGATACCGCGTTGCAGATTGCCGAGTCAGTCCGTGCAGCCGTTGCCCGTATTACTATCCCGGGATTACCGCGATTTACCGTCAGCATTGGCGTGGCGCGGCACGATCAGGGGGAGAGTATTGATGAGCTGTTTAAGCGGGTGGACGATGCGCTGTATCGCGCTAAAAATGACGGACGCAATAAGGTCCTTGCGGCATGAAACTGGAGTATCCAGGAAAGCCCCGCTACAATGCCCACCTCGAATCAATGAGCTTCAGGTGGGTAAAGCTACAATGGGAAGAACAGAAATAATACTCACCTTAATTATTTTGCTCCTTATTATATTTGGCTTCTGGTTTATTTTTAGCGGTGAGATCTGGTATCTCGTAGAGTTTTTTGAAAATAGTCTTTACCCAACCTTCGATGCGCCCTAACGCACGTTTAATCGCTTGTTTCACCTACCGAATATGTCAGGTATCTGCTTCTCTCGCGGCCGCGTAAAATACGCGGCGTTATCCTCCAACAACGTTGATAACGAATCACTTATTCACTTGCTTATATTGCCCGTGCTCTGACGGGCTTTTTTATTTCCGGCAATTCAGCCATGCCAGGCTATATCTTAATCATCTTTATTGAAAAAGGTGAGGAATGATGAGCAAGAAGATCCTGATGCTGGTTGGTGATTACGCCGAAGATTACGAAACCATGGTGCCTTTTCAGGCTTTGCAGATGATTGGTCATCAGGTGGATGCGGTCTGCCCCGATAAATCGAAGGGCGACTACATCATGACGGCAATCCATGACTTTGACGGCGCCCAGACCTATAGCGAAAAGCCCGGTCACCGGTTTACCGTCAACGCCGATTTTTCCACCGTAAAGGAGCAGGATTACGACGCGCTGCTGATCCCCGGCGGGAGAGCGCCCGAGTATCTGCGGTTAAATGAGGACGTGTTAAAGCTGGTGCAGGCATTTGACGCCGCGCGTAAGCCGATTGCTGCGGTATGCCACGGCCCGCAGTTGCTTGCTGCCGCAGGTATCCTGAAAGGACGAACCTGTAGCGCCTATCCGGCCTGTGCGCCTGAGGTACGCCTCGCGGGTGGACACTACGCCACTATCGGCATCGATCAGGCGCATGTAGACGGCAACCTGGTGACGGCTCCCGCCTGGCCCGCGCATCCGCAGTGGCTGGCGAAGTTTAGTGCGCTGTTAGAATAATAGAGACCCGGCATCAGGGCGCGCAGAACGAATGAAGCAGTACCCCGTATTGCAGACCTGGCGCACGAATGCGCCAGTTCTCGTTAAACATCAGTGCTTCTCAATATACATCGTCCGGCTATACGCCACGTCTTCCGGGTTATTGATGGGGTAGCCTTTCACCCAGGGCTTAATCAGACGACCATTGGTGTACTGATAAATTGGCGCGATGGGCGCTTTCTCCATGAGGATTTTCTCCGCCATGTTGTAGTCCGTATTACGCGCTTTCGCGGTGGTTTCCAGCGTGGCCTGGTTGATAATTTTATCGTAGGCCGGTTCATTGAAACGCGAGATATTGCCGCTGTGGGTTGAGGTCAGCAGGGACAGGAAGGTCGAGGGCTCGTTGTAATCGCCTACCCATGACGCGCGGATCACATCAAAATTGCCGGTATTACGGCTGTCGATATAGGTTTTCCACTCCTGGTTTTGCAGTTTGACATCCACCCCGAGATTTTTCTTCCACATGGAGGCCACCGCAATGGCGATTTTCTGGTGGTTCTCCGAGGTGTTGTACAACAGGGTCAACTTCAGCGGACGCTGAGGACCGTAACCTGCGGCCTGAAGCAAGGTTTTCGCCTGCGCATTCAGCTCCTGCTGGGACATCTGCTCGAACGGTGAAGGCTCAGGGGTGAAACCCGCCGTCACGTCAGGGGTGAAATGCCAGGCCGGCTTCTCGCCGGTACCCAGCACCTTTTCCGCCATAATGCGGCGATCGATAGTCATGCTTAGCGCAAGACGCACCCGGGCATCGGCCGTCGGGCCCTTTTGCGTGTTAAACGCATAGTAATAGGTTCCAAGTTGAGGCGGCGTATACACCTGCCCAGGAATGTCCTTCAGGAGCTTCTGATACATGTTTTTCGGGAACGATTCGGTAATATCAATATCCCCCGCCAGATAGCGTTTGGTGGCGGATGATTCCTGATTAATCGGTATAAAAGTCACTTTTTGCAGGACCGTTTTCGCATTGTCCCAGTAATGAGTATTCGGAACGACAACCAGTTTTTCATTCACCACGCGGTCGTTCAGGACGTATGCGCCATTGCCCACCAGGGCGCCCGGACGCGTCCACTCTTTACCGCTTTCAACGTTCGCTTTTTGCACCGGATAGAAGGCAAAATTTGCCGTCAGGTTGCTAAACCACGGTAGCGGTTTGTCCAGCTGGACGCGTAACGTTCTGGCATCCACCGCCGTCACGCCCAGGGTGTCTGGTGCCGCTTTACCGTCAATAATGGCCTGGGCGTTGTTGATACCCGCCAGCGCTGCAAACCAGGCAAACGGAGAGGTGGTTTTCGGGTCGACCAGACGCTGCCAGCTGTAGACAAAATCCTGCGCGGTGACGGGCGTACCGTCAGACCATTTCGCGTTATCGCGCAGTGTGAACGTCCAGATACGGTTATCGTTGCTCTGCCAGCGCGTCGCCACGCCCGGGGTCAGTTCCCCCTTCTCGTTCTGATTCACCAGCCCTTCGAAAAGATCGCGAATCACCTGAATCTCGGGTAATCCCACCGCTTTTGCCGGATCGAGCGAAGCCGGTTCGTCTTTAATATGCCTGACCAGCTCCTGTTTTTGCGCCAGTACCGTGCCCTGTGGCACATCAGCAGCGTACGAAAGTGTAGAGAGTCCGCACAGGTACAGTGCAGCACAGAGACGCGAAACAGGATGCTTCATAAGATCCCCTTTAATGAATTCAGGTAACAAGCAGATGCGTAATTATTTGTTTCGACAAAGAGAAATGCAAATACCTTCGTCAGGAATAGTGATTTGAGGCAATTCTCAGACGTCACGGAAACTATTTGATTAACAGCGAGTTTTGCACAACACTGCCAGTAGAGACTTCTTTATCAGGATTTCGTATGGCAACCACCCGACCACGAGCGGAACGCGGCGCCTTTCCACCGGGCGCTGAGCAATATGGCCGCTCATTTTTAGGCGCATCGCTGATCTGGTTCCCGGCCCCCGATGCCGATCGAGACAGCGGTTTGATCATTGCCGGTACGCACGGGGATGAGAACTCATCCGTCGTCACACTTTCCTGCGCGCTGCGCACGCTCACCCCTGCACTGCGACGTCACCATGTGATTCTTGCCGTCAATCCGGACGGCTGTCAGCTTGGATTACGGGCAAATGCGAGGGGAGTCGACCTGAACCGTAATTTCCCGGCGGCAAACTGGCGCGCCGGAGAAACGGTTTATCGCTGGAACAGCTCCGCCGAGGAGCGGGACGTGGTCCTGCTGACGGGAGACAAGCCCGGCTCCGAGCCGGAAACGCAGGCGCTGTGCCAGCTTATCCATAAGATCCACCCTTCCTGGATTGTCTCCTTCCACGACCCGCTGGCCTGTATTGAAGATCCGCGTCACTCCGATCTGGGCGCGTGGCTGGCGGAGGCTTTCGCCCTGCCGCTCGTCACCAGCGTGGGCTACGAGACCCCCGGGTCCTTCGGAAGCTGGTGCGCCGATTTGAGCCTGCCCTGTATTACCGCTGAATTCCCACCGATTTCCTCCGACGAAGCCAGCGAAAAATACCTAAAAGCGATGATGGAGCTTCTGCGCTGGCAGCCTCAAAGATGAAGCACGCCGCTGGTAAAATTAAGCGCCGGTGAAACGTCAACCGCCAGCCACGTCGGGCCGTCCAGATCGGCAAAACGCACCTGATTGACCAGCGGCAGCGCCGCGCCGATCGCCCGGGATGTGCAGAGCATACATCCCAGCATCAGGGAAAAGCCCTGCGCCTGCGCTTCTGCCGCCAGGGCCAGCGCTTCTGTCAGCCCGCCGGTCTTGTCGAGCTTGATATTGACCATCTCATAGCGGCCCTTAAGCGCGCTCAAATTCTCGCGGGTATGGCAGCTTTCGTCCGCGCAGACGGGCAGCGGATGGATAAAATTCTTCAGCGCCGCATCATCATTCGCTGGCAGAGGCTGCTCCAGCATCGCCACGCCCAGATCGGCCAGCAGCTGGCATCGCGCGGCAAGCCCCTCGGGATGCCACGACTCGTTGGCGTCAACAATTAGCGTGGCCGAGGGCACCGCCGAGCGAATGGCGACCATCCGCTCGCTGATCAGGCGATCGTCGAGCTTCACTTTTAACAGCGTGGCTCCGGCGTCATAGAGCGCTTTTGCGCTGGCGGCCATCTGCTCCGGCTCACCAATCACGACCGTTTGCGCCGTCACGACGGACTCCGGCAGCACCACGCTCAGCAAGGACGCCAGCGATTGCTGCCGCTTAGCGGCCTCAAGGCTCCAGAGCGCACAGTCGACGGCGTTACGCGCTGCCCCGGCGGGTAAACGCTGCTGTAATGCCTCGCGCGTGAGCCCTTTTTGCAGGTCAGGCACCAGGGTCATGATATGCGCCATCACCGACGCAGGACTTTCTCCGTAGCGCGGGTAAGGCGTACATTCCCCGACGCCTTTAATCCCCTCTTCTTCGATTTCAACCACCACCACGCTGGCTTCACTTCGGCTGCCGCGGGAGATTACAAACGGGGTATGCAATGGCCAGGCTTCTTCATAGACCTTCACGCTTCTCATCACTGACTCCTTGCGGCCCGGAAAGGCGAAAAATTTGGTTTGCCGTGTTATCCGCTGATGGCATACACTAGCCACGACGTTAACTATATGTAAACAGGAAGATATCTATGTCACAACTCGTTCATTTCCAGGGCAACCCGGTTGCTGTTGCAGGTTCCATTCCGCAGGCTGGCAGCAAAGCGCAGGCTTTTACTCTGGTGGCTAAAGATCTGTCTGACGTCACACTGGCTCAGTTTGCGGGTAAACGCAAAGTACTGAACATTTTCCCAAGCATTGATACCGGCGTTTGTGCCGCATCCGTGCGTAAATTCAACCAGCTGGCGACTGAAATGGACAACACCGTTGTGCTGTGCATTTCCGCTGACCTGCCGTTTGCCCAGTCCCGTTTCTGCGGTGCCGAAGGCCTGAGCAACGTCATTACCCTCTCCACCCTGCGCAGCGCAGATTTCCTTGAGAAATACGGCGTCAGCATCGCGGAAGGCCCACTGAAAGGTCTGGCAGCACGTGCTGTACTGGTTCTTGATGAAAACGACACCGTTGTCTTCAGCGAACTGGTTAACGAAATCACCACCGAGCCGGATTACACTGCCGCGCTGGACGTGCTGAAAGCATAATAACTACTTAGCATTCTATACAGCTAATTCTCAACCTCGCTGCGGCGGGGTTTTTTATTATGCCAAAGCTGAATCGTTAAAGCATAAATGCTCACAAGTCACATTAATCATGCAATTACACAGATGATATGTAACATGAGCGTGATCAATAACGCATAATAATCGTTAAAATTCCCTATTTTCATCTCCAGTGAAGCTCATCACATTTCCCTTTCTGCCTAAACATTAGATTTGCTTACGAAAGAAAATAATCGTTTCAGCAAAAAGGATAAAATATGAAGATCAAACTCGCTTTTACGCTCCTTGCGGTACTGACTTCTGGCCATGCAGCGGCTAAAACCTGGGTGCTGACAAGCGCTGAAAGCAGCATAGAGAAAGGAAACTGGAAGATTTCCAGTAATGAGCTGAACGTTAAAGATCAAATGTTCAGCATTGAGCAAAAAGTCTTACACGGCGGTAAACAGGAAGGCAGCAAAGTCATCATTATTAGCAGCAAAGATGGCCTGACCATTACCCTGAGCCCAACCCGCGGGATGAACCTTCTGCACGTAGAAGGGTTTGGCACCCGGCTGGGGTGGAACTCTCCCGTCAAAGAGGTCGTAAATCCGGCGTATATCAATCTAGAAAGCCGCAACGGTCTCGGCTGGCTGGATGGTTTCAACGAGATGATGGTGCGCTGTGGCTATGAGTGGACAGGGCACCCGGTCACTGCGGACGGGCAAATTTACACCCTGCACGGCAGGGCCGGTAATACCCCTGTTTCACAGGTCGAGGTTGAAATCGCGGATGCCGCTCCGCATGAGATCCGCGTTCGGGGTTTGATCAAAGAGAGCACGTTTAAAAAATCGGATCTGCAAACCATGACCGAACTGCGCTACGTTCCCGGAACCAACCAGTTCAGCCTGCACGATGTGCTGACCAACCATGCAGATTACCCTCATGATTACCAAATCATCTATCACAGCAACTTCGGGACGCCGATCCTCGAAGAAGGTGCTCGTTTCCTTGCACCAGCTGTGAGCGTGAGCCCGTTCAATGACTACGCCAAAGCGGGCGTTAACGACTGGCAAACCTATGCCGGGCCGACAAAAGGCTTTGATGAGATGGTCTTTAATATCAAACCGCTTGCGGACAATAACCACGAAACGCTCGCAGCAGTGGTCAATAAAGCCGGAGATAAAGGCGCGTCAATCCAGTTTGATACCCGTCAGCTGCCCGTTCTGACCTTATGGAAAAATACCGACACGCTGAAGCAGGGGTACGTCACGGGCATTGAGCCAGGCACCAGCTACGCCTACCCCGTCACAATAGAACGCGAGCAGAAGCGGGTTAAGCAGCTGCAGCCCGGTGCCAGCGCGCAGTTTGACCTGACCTATACCCTGCTTCACAGCCCGCAGCAGGTGAAAGACGTCGAAAGCCGGATTGCGTCGATTCAGGGAGAGACAAAAACAGAAATCGTGACCACGCCTCTGGCGAAGGAATAAACGTAAAATAAAAAAGCCTCTTTACAGAGGCTTTTTGTTATTCGTCACCTTTCTTATGATTCAAACCGTACTCGCGAAGCTTATTCGCGATCGCGGTGTGCGAGACGCCCAGGCGTTTTGCCAGTTTACGGGTGCTGGGATAGCTGCGGTACAGCTGCGTCAGCACGGAGCGCTCAAAACGGCTGGTGATATCGTCCAGCGACCCCTCCATCGCCTCTTCGCCGACAGACACCGTCCCCGCGTCGTAATCAGGCAACAGAATATCCTGCGGACGCAGCTCATAGCCTTCGAGCTGGGTCAGCGCACGATAGACGGCGTTTTTAAGCTGACGAATGTTGCCCGGCCAGCCGTAGCGCATGAGCACCGTGCCGAGATCGGCAGACAGCTTCGGACGCGGCACCCCCTGCTCGTCGGCAAAGCGGGCGACGAACAGCTCCGTGAGCGGCATGATGTCCTGCGGACAATCGCGCAGCGGGGGAATATTCAGCGTCAGGACGTTGAGGCGGTAATAGAGATCCTCGCGGAAGATCCCCTTTTGCACCAGCTCAACCAGGTTTTTCTGGGTGGCGCAAATGACGCGCACGTCCACATGCACTTCGTGATCCTCTCCGACGCGGCGGAACGTTCCGTCGTTCAGGAAACGCAGCAGCTTAGCCTGCATGCGCGGCGACATTTCCCCGATCTCGTCCAGCAGCACGGAGCCGCCGTTAGCCTGCTCGAAGAACCCTTTCTTGCCTTCCGGCGCGTGGCCAAACAGCTCGCTTTCAACGGCATCTTCCGGAATAGAGGCGCAGTTAAGTGCCAGATAAGGCTTGGCCGCACGCGGGCTCGCCAGATGCACCGCGTGAGCCAGCAGGTCTTTTCCGGTGCCAGTGTCCCCGGTAATCAGCAGCGGCGCGGTCAGGCTTGCGAGCTTGCGCGCCTGATCCACCACATGGCGCATTTTCGGGCTGACGGCAATAATCTGGCTAAAGGCGCCAACATCCTGGCTGGAAATGTTCTGCAGCTGACGGCCCATGCGTAACGTCGAGCGCAGCATGATCACCGCCCCGGTCAGTACGCGGGTATTCCCTTCCCCTTTCAGATAGACCGGCGTGATCTCCATCAGGAAATTCTGCCCGTTAATCACCACATGCTCGCTAAGCGTGTTCTGCGGATTGCTGTCCAGCCAGCGCTGGAAGTTAAAGCCGGGGATCAGCTGCGCGGCGTTATGATTGCTGAGCTTCTCCTGGCTCTGCGCGAAAAGCTGGCAGCTCGCGTGGTTAACGCGCTCAACTTTGCTTTTCAAATCCAGGGAGAGGAACGGCTCTGGCATGGCTTCCAGCAGCGCGCTCAGGGCCAGGTGCTCACGCTCAGAGGGCATCCAGGGAATGGTGCGTACATCCGTAACGCCAGCGATACGGCGGATTTCCGCCATCAGGCTACTGAAGGTATTAAATTCAATTTCGGCAAAATTGAGGTAAATTCGCCCGACAGGATCGATCTCAATGCCACGTAAATCAATGCTACGTAAAACAAGAAGATCGAGTAATTCGCGGGTCAGACCGAGACGGTCTTCACAGAAGACTTCAAGACGCATGGGAAATTCACCGTTTTAAGCCAATAACAGTAAAATGATATGTCAGAACACGGTGATCCGGAAGATGGCTGTCAACAAATATTGACAGCCAGCACGATTAGTGAACAAAACCTCACGGAGCAGGTTTTTTATTGAGCGTCTCTTTGAGCTGGCCGATCAGTTCACGCCTGAAATCCCCCAGTCGGGGCTTGTCGCCATCGATCCACGGCAGCGGACGGCAGACCTCCATTGCTTTAATCCCCAAACGCGCCGTCAATAATCCCGCGCCAATACCCTGGGCGGCACGAGCAGAAAGACGCGCCGCCAGATCCTGCGACATCCAGTCCATGCCCACTTCGCGCACCAGTTCACTCGCCCCGGCAAACGCGATATTGAGCAGAACCAGCTTAAACAGTCTGAGCCGACTGTAGTAACCCAGCTCTATGCCGTAAAGGTTCGCGATACGGTTGATCAGTCGCAGGTTACGCCAGGCGATAAAGGCCATATCGACCAGCGCCAGCGGGCTGACGGCAATCATCAGGGTGGATTCCGCCGCAGAACGGCCGATCTCGCGTCGCGCCTGGGCATCCAGCACCGGCTGAACCATATGGGAATAGAGCGTCACCACTTCCCGGTCATTCTGGGTTTCATGGATGGCGGCATACCAGCGCTGAAGCGCCGGATGCGACTGATCGATACCTGCCTGGCTGGCCAGCTTTTCACAAAACGCGCGACCTTTGCCGGTGCCGTGACTATGGAGCAGATCCCGCGCTTCATCACGCTCATGCGCACGCTGGCGCAATCGCCAGAGCCGACGCCACTCGGTAGCAACCGACCCGATGCCCGCCCCCACAATCAGCGCGCCCGCGGCACATCCGCCCAGCGCGACCCAGTCCTGAGTTTGCCAGGCATTCATCGTCCACTGCACGCCCTGCCCAACCACGCTTACGCCAAACAGCGCCAGACCGGCGGTGACCATCTTACGCCACAGGCTGCGTTTGGGGCGCAGAGCGGCTTCCACAACCGCCTCTGCCGGACCTTCCTCGACGCCCGGCTCCTCCGTCAGCGCCGGAGCAAAGTTATCAGCCTGCGTGCCGCTGAACGTCTGCGCGGTTTTGAACGCCTCCTGAGGGTCCTGCTCAAGCGTTCCGGTAAAGTCTATGCGCGGTTTTAACGGTTCCGTCATCGCAATTTATCTCCAATCAAAAACTCAAGCGCCGCATCCAGACGGATGTGGGGTAACGGCTGATCAACATTCATGACCTGCGGGCGGAAGGCTTCAAACTGGAATCCCTGGTTCTGCCAGAAGGCCTGACCCGGCAGCCGCGCAGGCACTTCGCCCGGATACACGGTAAGCGGTTCACCGTCGCTGAGCCGGTTTCCGCGTAATGCCGGTATTTTCTCGCCGTTAAGGTCAATCAGCCCGCTTTGCGTCGCCTGCACGGAGGCGAGCCCAAGGCAATCCATGCCGATCCCTTCGAAGGCAGCGTTTTGCCAGGCGTCCTGCACCAGCTGCTGCAGCAGCGATACCATATTGGCATGCTGGTCGACCGTGACGTGATCGGCCTTCGTAGCCGCAAAAAGCAGTTTGTCGATCACCGGAGAGAACAGGCGGCGAAACAGCGTCCGCTGCCCATAGTGGAAACTTTGCATCAGCTGCGTCAGCGCAAGACGCATATCGTTGAATGCCTGCGGCCCGCTGTTGAGCGGCTGCAGACAATCCACCAGCACAATCTGGCGGTCAAATCGCAAAAAGTGGTTTTTATAGAATCCCTTGACCACTTTTTCACAGTAGTAATTGTAACGTTCGCGCAGCATCCCGGCGTTAGTGTGCCTGTCGGCCTGCGCCAGCTTCGACTCGCCCACCCCATCCACATCCGGCCAAGGGAAGAACTGAAGCACAGGGGCGCCCGCTAAATCACCCGGCAGAACGAAACGCCCCGGCTGAATGAAGTGCAACCCTTCCTGTTTGCACTGGTGCAGATACGCCGTCCAGGCTTCGGCAATGGCCGCCAGACGGTTTTCATCGGCCGGGGCAAGCGGGTCTAAGCCTTCGCACAGCTGTCGCCATTTGGCCGACCACCCGGCGCGCTGCCCCTGCAATAACCCCGTCATCTGGCGGGACCAGCAAATGTAATCCTGCGCCAGCATCGGCAGGTCGAGTAGCCATTCACCGGGATAATCGACGATTTCCAGGTACAGCGTGGAGGTATCTTTGAAGTGGCGCATCATAGATTCATTCGAGCGAAAACGCAGCGCAAGGCGAATTTCACTGACTCCTCGCGTCGGCGTCGGCCACGTGGGCGGATCGCCATAAAGCTGCGCCAGCCCTTCGTCATAGGTAAAGCGTGGAATACCAAAATCACGCTGTGGGACGCGCTTCACGCCCAGCAGGCGCTCTTCGCGCACCGCGCTAAGCAACGGCAGACGCGCCCCGGCGTGCAGGTTCAGGAGCTGGTTTACCATCGCGGTGATAAACGCCGTCTTGCCGCTTCGGCTCAGCCCCGTCACGGCGAGACGCAGATGACGGTCAACGCCACGGTTCACCAGTGAATTGATTTCGTTTTTAAGTCGCTTCATCGCCGTCCTTCGTTGCCTGGAAGCCTTGAATGCATGGCTTCAGAATACAATAAATGGGGGCAGATCGTTGATTATCAATTCTTATTTATTGCTATTGTCGTTTTCTCTCCAGTAAGATGAACGACATTGCAGTCAGTCCGGAGTGAGTAAGGTGTATGTCACCCACCATCTATGATATCGCACGGGTTGCGGGCGTATCGAAATCAACCGTTTCCCGCGTTCTGAATAAACAAACGAATATTTCTCCCGAAGCGCGTGACAAAGTGCTAAAGGCGATTGATGAATTAAATTATCAGCCCAACAAACTGGCACGCGCCCTGACCTCTTCAGGCTTCGATGCCATTATGGTTATTTCGACCCGATCAACCAAAACCACTGCCGGTAATCCTTTTTTCTCCGATGTCCTTCATGCTATTACGGCAAAAGCGGAAGAAGAAGGATTCGATGTTATTTTGCAAACCTCAAAAAGCAGTGAAGACGATCTGCTGAAATGCGTGAGTAAAATAAAACAGAAGATGATCAAAGGGATCATTATGCTGAGTTCACCCGCAAATGAATCCTTTTTCACCACGCTGGATGCCTATGGCGTACCGGTTGTGGTGATCGGCAAAGTGGAAGGTGAGTATCAGAATATTTATTCCGTCGATACGGATAATTTCCATGACAGCGCCACGCTGACGGAAACCTTTATTAAAAACGGTCGCCGAAAAATTGCCTGTCTGCATGCGCCGCTTGATTATCATGTTTCGATCGATCGCCTGGCGGGTTATAAAGCCAGTCTGGAAAAGCACCATATTGCGATGAACCCGGACTGGATCATGGACGGCGGTTATACCCATGAGAGTGCGCTTAAGGCAGCTCTGGAATTGCTCTCTTCACCCACGCCGCCTGATGCCGTATTTGCTACCGACAGCATGAAATTACTCGGCCTTTATCGCGCGGCGGATGAGTTGAATCTGATGATTCCGGAACAGGTGGTGATAGCCGGATACAGCGACCCGATGCTGTCTCTCATTTTAACGCCCGCACCCGGCGGCTTTGATATCCCCACCCGAAAACTCGGGGAAGAGAGCTGCGATCTTCTCTTCAGGCGTATTGCGGGCAAGCCCGCCCCGCAAAAAGTGCTTGTTGATACCCATTTTTTACTGGCGGCCTCGCTGCGCTAAAACCAGGGGCTTGGAGCCCCTGGAAACCTATAGGTCAGAACGCGTAATTTACCCCAACGCCCGCATAGTGGAAGCGGTCGTTTTCACCCTCGTCATGGTTTTCCCACTCATAGGCGTATTCAAGCGTCATAGATAAACCGTTGTTGAAGTCATAGGCGTACTGCATACCCAGGCGGTTGAAATTATGCCCTTCACGCTCAGGATCGTCCTGCCAGTCCCAGTTAGTCCAGCGATCGAGCCCCAGTCGGGTGTAAGGCGTTAAGGTAGTCTGGCCCAATGAAACAGGCAGATAGGCGCGAATTTCCTGGGTGGAGAACTCGCCGTTATTACGTGAACCGTCCATATTGAAACCGCGCTCTAAATAGTAATTCACTTTAGCGGCAAAGGTTTCGTTAATGGTCCAGGTAAAGCCCGTTTCGGTTTCAACGCGGCTGTCAGAATAACCTGTTTTTTGCAGATCGTTAGCAAACTGATACATGGCAAACCAGCCGCCAAAGCGCCAGTCGTCGGTTAATTTAATATCCCAGTCAGGCTGAATTTTGTAGCGCTGCATGTTTGCGCTGCCGTCTCTGGCGCCGTGTTCATCTTTAAAGTGATAGCTATAATTACGGAAGCCGCCGGTCAGACCGAACGTAAAATTATCGGTTCCGATAAAGCGATAGCGCAATTCAAATTCCGGGCGATCAAAATAGGTGCCGCGGGTCATGCTGCTATAATCAACCGGACCTTCCTGATACATCGCCAGCGAAATAGTCCAGGCATCCCATGTTGCATTAAACCACACGGAAGGTTCATATAAGCCGTCTTTATCCTCCCCCTGACCTTCGACGTTTTCTATTTCATACATCGCGCCAATATTAAATTCCCACTGTTTAGCCGTTTCTGTTGCATGTGCACAGCCAACCCCTGCGCACAGCACGAGCGCAGCACTTTTTAGTAGAGTACTCATCAAATATTCCCTTTATAAGTAACAAACAAAAAAACCGGAAATGGGTATTTCCGGCAAACACCTTTCTTATCTAATAGCCGCTTCGGTTTCAGCGTCGAAGAAATGGCACTTATTCATATCGAACTGGATGCCGATATTATCCCCTGCGGCATAATCATTCGCAGCTCCCGCGCGAACAACCAGCTCATGACCGCCAACGGTGGCGTAGAGCATGAACTCTGCGCCGGTCAGTTCGGCTACGCTGACTTTCGCCGCGATGTTTTCACCGCAGCTCTGAAGCGTGAGAATATCTTCCGGGCGGATCCCAAAGACCACCGCTTTGCGCTGATACCCTGCAGCATTCAGTGAAGCGAGCTTGTCTTCCGGGATCGCCAGACGCAGCGTTTCCGTGACGAAATAGCGCTCGTCGATAGCGCCGCGAATGAAATTCATGGCAGGCGATCCAATAAACCCCGCGACAAACATGTTTGCCGGTTCGTTATAGACCTGCTTCGGTGCACCAACCTGCTGAATAATGCCGTCTTTTAAGATCACGATGCGTGTCGCCATCGTCATGGCTTCCGTCTGATCGTGGGTCACGTAAATCATCGTGGTGTTCAGCTTCTGGTGCAGCTTGCTGATTTCAGCCCGCATCTGCACGCGTAGCTTGGCATCGAGGTTGGAGAGCGGTTCATCCATCAGGAACACGCCTGCTTCGCGCACGATCGCCCTGCCTAACGCCACGCGCTGACGCTGGCCGCCGGACAGCGCGCCGGGTTTACGCTTGAGGTACTCCCGTAAGCCGAGGATCTGTGCCGCCCAGTTAACGCGCTCTTCAATAACCGCAGGCGCAATTTTTTGCATCTTCAGGCCAAACGCCATGTTGTCGTAGACCGTCATATGCGGATAAAGCGCATAGTTCTGGAACACCATGGCGATGTCGCGTGACTTGGCGGGCACGTCGTTCATGCAAACCCCGTCAATCACGAGTTCCCCCGCGCTGATCTCCTCCAGACCGGCAATCATACGCAGCGTCGTGGATTTACCGCAGCCCGAAGGCCCGACGAAGACGATGAACTCCTTGTCTTCGATTTCGAGATTGAAATCCTTAACCACGTGGACCTGGTTATCATAGATTTTCTGAATGTGTTTCAGAGACAGTTGAGCCATTGTTAATTCCTTATCAATACGTCCGGGATGCCCAAAACTCGGTCAGGCATTTCCAGGTCAGTTCCCGCGTTGAATGAAGTTGTAATCCCGCATGGGTCAGGCCAGATCCAACCCCGACCGACAGCATGCCCGCCGCGTTGATCGCCTCAACGCCAGCCGGTGCATCTTCGATGCCCATGGCCTCTTCAGGACGCACATTCAGGCCTGCACAGGCGGCGAGGAAGATCTCCGGGTCTGGCTTCGAACAGACAATGAGGGAAGCATCAGCGCAAAAATCAAAAGCCTGCTGAATGCCAAGGGCACGCAATATGCCAGGGGCATTCAGGGAAACGGAGGCGAGCCCAATTTTGACGTTCGCCGCACGGATATCCGCCAGCACGTCGCGAATACCGGGAAGCAGAGAATCTTCCGTCAGTGACGCCAGAGACTGGACATAGAGCGCGTTTTTTTTCGTCGCCAGCGCGAGGCACTGCTCATCGCTAAATATCCCCTCTTTCCCGCCGTGCTTCAGGATGCGCTGAAGGGAATCCATGCGGCTAATGCCCTTCAGCTGTTCGTTAAACACGTCGTCGAAGGCGATGCCGATCTCCTCCGCCACTGCACGCCAGGCCAAAAAATGGAGGTGTGCGGTATCGGTGATCACACCGTCCAGATCGAATACAACAGCCTTAAGCATCATGCCGCACCTCCGTGGTAGCGGTCCCATTTACAGATGTAAGAAAGTCCTTATAAGCGCAAACCTTATGCCCCGATACGTGAAGCGTTTTGCCCCACAGCGTCAGCGTGACCGGCGCCGAAGTTTCAAGGGTTAAAACCTCGTTTTCATAGGTAAAGTGCAGCGTTGCGTTCCGCCAGCGCAGGGGGAAAGTAAGTCTTCGCCAGTGGGCTGGCAACCTCGGCGCAAGGTGCAGTTCCCCTTCCACAATCTGTATGCCGGCAAAGCCCTGAATGACGCCGGACCAGATCGCGCCGGTCGCAGCGGCGTGAATCCCGTCATCGCAGCTGTGCGGGTCGTCTCCAAGGTCAATGGCGACACCCTCACGCCAGAAGGCGTAGGCACCCTCGGTGTCACCGCAGCGGGCGGTCACAATGCCGTGAATGGCCTTGCTCAGCGAAGAGTCATGGATCGTGCGGGGCTCGTAGAACGCCAGGTTGGCGGCGCACTGCTGCGGGGTAAACCGCTCCGGCAACAGGTAGGTAAGCATCACCACATCAGCCTGCTTAAGGATCTGCATCTCGTTCACTTCCGCGCGGGAATAATCGAGCAGAATGGTCTGCTTACCCGCTTTCGCTTTATAGCGGCTCAGGTCAATGGCTGGTTTCGCCATGAAGGTATCATCCTGCGGGATCACACCGTCTGAATTGGCCTCCGGCAGCCATAAGCGCGTCAGGAACCGCGTGGCATTCTGCGTAAAACCTTCATCCTCGCGCCCAAACATCGCCATAAACCGGCGCGCGCAGGCAACGTTGTGCCAGGCCAGATAGTTGGTGTAGGCGTTGTTATTCACATGCTCGGTGTATTCGTCCGGCCCAATCACATCATGAATTTCCAGGCGCCCGTTGACCTCCGTGGCGCGGCCCATCCAGAACGTTGCCGTCTCCACCAGCAGGGTCAGCCCTTCATTACGCATAAAGGCATCATCGCGCGTGGCCTGCCAGTAGGCCACAACGGCCCAGGCAATGTCCGCCACGATGTGGTGTTCGGCCAGGGCGGAGGCCACTTTCTGCCGCGTGCCCGTACGGATGTTGATAGCCGCAAATTCCGGCGTCTCCTCTTTGCCGCTCGCGGCACTCTCCCAAGGGAACAGCGCGCCCGGCCAACCGTTTCGGCGGGCTTTTTCCCGGGCCCCGGCCAGGTTCAGCCAGCGATAGCGCAGCAGACTGCGGGCCACTTGCGGACGAGTGAAAAGATGGAAAGGCAGCAGGAAAATTTCGGTATCCCAGAAGACGTGGCCTTTGTACCCCTCGCCCGTCAGCCCTTTGGCGGCGATACTGCTTCGCTCATCATGGGCAGGCGTCATGGTCGTCAAATGCCAGACGGCGTAATCCAGCGCCATCTGATCCTGATACTCCGTAGAGTCCACTTCCACCCGAGCGTCACGCCAGACCTCTTCCCAGGCATACGATGAACTCTCAAGCAACGCGTCGTAGCCTCTTGCCGCACAGACCTTAAGATCGGCCAGCGCGTTGCGAGCGAAAGACGCCTGCGACAGTGCTTTATCGCTGCGATGTGACACCCAGACGATTTTCTCTATCGTGACAGTGTCACCCTTCGCAATCTTCAGCGAATGATGAACGCTGAGACGACGATTTTTGGCAGTGAAACAGCTGTCGCTCTTCGCGGAAAGCTGGCAAAACGCAGAAACAACAACTTCTGACGCACGGTCCTGCGTTTCATACACGCCCTGCATGTATTGCTGGTCAAACACTCTGACCGACATTTCATCCAGATGCTGTCTGCCGCTGTTCGTTTGCGTTGCATCAATGCCGGTTTTCATCAACACCTGCGAGGCATCATCAAGCGGGGTGATCGCAAGCTGCATGGCCACAAGCGGAAGCTGATCCAGCGACACAAAACGACGACTTTCCAGACGATAGCGTTTCCCGTCAGGCGAGCGCCAGACGACGCGGCGACGAAGTTCGCCATTGGCAAACGCCAGCTCGCGCTGCCACTCAAGAATTTCGCCTGACAGGAGCGTGAAATTGACGCCATCCAGCTCAACATCAATACCGGTGATATCCGGCAGATTGATCAGCTCAGTGCTCTCGTTACGCCCCGCCTGGTGATAGAGACCCGCAAGATACATGCCTCGGGTTTGCTGGGTGTAATCTTCTTCGTGCGCAGCGCGGATCCCCATGTAGCCGTTACCGCAGGCCATGATGGAGGCGTATTTATTCAGGCTGTGTGGACAAAAGCCCGGGTCGGTTAATACAGACACGTTTAGCATAGCGTCACGCTTTCCCCTGTTTCTGCTGATTCATACAGCGCGGCGACAAGCTGCTGGATAACCAGCCCCTGCTCCGCATCAGCTATCGTGACGGGCTCACCCTGCACATGCCGTACAAAGGCATCCATACTGCGCATATGACGCTGGTCGTCAGCTTCTTCACGCTGCGTGAGGGTGACTAAAGTACCGGCTTCATCGTTGTAGATGTGCGCCGGGAACAGCGTTGCCCCCGCCTTTTCACCGCAGAATGCGACGTTCATGATGGACTGTTCGCGGATGTTAAGCGCAAAAGAGGTGTCCAGACGCAGGAGGCCACCGTTGCAGAACTCAATCGTGCCAAACAGGGCATCCTCAACGGTAAAGTGCGTGGGATCCCACTCGCCAAACTGGCCGCTGCTTTTCCGGTTTCCCAGCCTCTGGAAGCTATGTGCCGTCACCTTTTTTACCGCCGGGAACCCCAGCACGTACATCGCGGCATCGAGCATATGGATGCCGATATCAATCAGCGGCCCACCGCCCTGAAGCGTTTTGTTGGTAAAGACGCCCCAGCCGGGAACCCCGCAGCGTCGTAGCGCCTGCGCCGTGGTGTAATAAATTTCCCCCAGCGCCCCCTTCATCACAGCCTCACGCAGCAGTTGCGTATCGAGAGCAAAACGATGGTGAAAATCATACGCCAGCACTTTTCCCGCCCTGCGCGCGGCCATGCGCATCCTATCGGCCTCCTGCGGCGTCATGGCCGGCGGTTTTTCACACATTACGTGGCAGCCCGCTTCCAGCGCGGCCATGACGTGCTCGAAGTGGAACCGGTTAGGCGAACAGACGCTCACCACATCCGGCTTAACCGCCTCGAGCATCTCTCGCACATCCTGCCATGCCGAGGAAATACCATGACGTTCCGCAAACGCCCGAGCCTGTTCAGGGTGGCTGTCCATGACAGCCACCATCTGAACATCACTGCGCGTGGCGTAATACGAGGCATGCACTTTGTCCGCGACCTGCCCGGCACCAATAATGGCGACGCGCAGAGGCGAAGGTGTAGAAGCACTCATCACGCTCGTCATCCTTAGCATTCACGCAGATAAGTGAGCGAGTCCTGGTATGCCTGAGCCGGATCCTCGGCGCGTACGCGGCACTCATACACTACGTACCCCTGGTAATTATCCGCACGGAGCTGATCGAACAGGCTGGCAAAATCGAGGCTGCCGCTGCCCGGCTGATAGCGGTGGTTATCTGCGATGTGCACATGGCCCAGCAGATCGCGATGCTGATGCAGCGCGTCCGTAAGAGAGTCTTCTTCGATGTTCATATGATAGAAATCGCCGATGATCTGCACGTGCTTCAGGCCGTTCTCTTCGATATAGCGGCGCGCGTCAGCCAGGGTGTTGATCATGTGATCCTGATAGCGGTTCAGCGGCTCCAGATAAACGGTCGTCCCGGTGCGTGCCGCGACGTCATCCAGCCAGCGCAGCGAAGCGCTCACCGCCTTACGGTCGCCTTCAAGGCTGCGTGGAGAGGTCATTGGCGGCAGACGGAAGGTAAACATTCCCCAGGCAGCAGGCACGATAATGCCCTTGCCGCCCACTTCGGCCAGCGCTTCCAGAATGCGTTCGATTTGCTTTAACCCGTTCAGACGACGCTCTTCGATAAAATCACCAATCCAGCCATCGTATCCGCCGCAGGCCGTCGTCACCGGCAGGCCGGTGGCCTTAATAGCCGCTTTCACATCGGCGAGGTTTTCCACCAGCAGCTTGCCGTCAATTTCATAGCCATCAAAACCCATTGCTTTGATGTACTTGAATTTCTCCAGGATAGTGCTCGGGAAAAAGGCTTGGTTTTGTGTTGCGATTTTCATAATTTGCTCTCCTTAGCTTAAAAAGTGACACCCATTTTGATACTGAGCTCCGGGTGCTGATCGACATACTTCATATAGCTTTCAGCGCTGGTGGTGAAGGTCACAACCGGGTCGATCAGATCGTCACAATTGAGATAACCGTTCATCAGCAATTCCCAGCAGGTCTCTTCGATACGCTTGCGGCTCCAGCGCGGGTAGTCCGGGTTAGGCTCGCTGCAGGCGCGGGAGAAGACAATCTTCGCGTTGTTGAAGTGCGCTTCGCGGCCAAGGTTAAAGCCTTCCGCGAACGGTTTTGCGAAGGCGACATAGGAGATGGTGCCGCCGTAGGCCAGTCCGCGCAGCGCAGATTGCAGCGCATCCGCAAACCCGCTGGTTTCGATGATCACGTCCGCGCCCTGCTTCCCGGTCAGTTTTTTGATTTCCAGACCGACATCAGTGCCGATGGGGTTCAGACAGTGATCCGCACCGTGACGGCGCGCGATCTCACAGCGGTGTTCGATAGGATCGACGCCGATAACGACGGAGGCCCCGGCTTTTTTCGCCAGCTGAATCGCAATCTGCCCAATGGCTCCCAGACCGACCACGACCACAAAGTCGCCCACGCGGACGTTGGCATCACGGACGCCGCTCATGGCGAACTGCGCGGGATCGTAGCAAACGGCGTTTTTCCAGGACGCGCCCTGCGGCATTTTGCGCAGCTTGTAGTTGTTCACCGCGTTGACGATAACCGTTTCCTGCAGCGGGCCGTAGCAGCAGACTCTGTCGCCGATCTGATATTCAGTGACGTCATCACCGCATTCGATAATGTCGCCAACAATCATGTTGCCCAGCTGGAACTTACCGAATTCGATACCGCGCGCGGCCCCCTCTTCACGCGGCGTGAACATCTGCCACTCTGCGTTGAAATCTTCATCAATAAACGGGCTTGCCGCACGGAAATCCACCACTTCGGTACCGTGTTTCGGCGCGCCAAAGCGGGCACGAATTTTCACTTCATGAACCGCAACCGGACGATCTTCATACTCCACCAGCGCCGCCACACGAGGCGCTGTCGCAACTAATTTTTTCATGACTGACTCCTTGTTAAAATTGGCCGCCTCAGCCCTTCACGCCACCGGCGGTCAAACCACTTTTAATAAAACGTTCAGACAGGGCGTACATGATGACCACTGGAAGCGCCGTCACCAGCGATGCCGCCATCATGCGACCCCAGATATAATCTGGCGTGCTAAAGAGCGTGTTCAGCCCGACCGGCAAGGTGAAATTGCTGGCGCTGGACAGGAAAATGGACGCAAACAGATAGTCGTTCCACGCCACCATGAAGCAGTAGACAAACACCGATACGAGCCCGGAAATCGCCAGCGGTACGGTGATGCGGAAGATGATTTGCAGGCGGTTCAGGCCGTCCATCATCGCGGCTTCTTCGATTTCGTCCGGGATGGTGTCGAAATAGCTGCGCAGCATGAACACCGCTGTCGGTAACGTTTGGGTCACCATGGTGATAATCAGCGCCAGCTCGGTGTCGTAGATCCCAAGGGCAGTGATGATTTTGAACAGCGGCACCACCAGCAATATTCCGGAGAACATGTAGACGGTGTAAAAACTCGCATTGATCGTCGTGCGGCCCTTAAAACGCAGTTTGGATAGAGCGTAAGCCCCCAGCGTGCCGAGAAACACGGCAATCACCGAGGAGGTCAGCGACACGACCATGCTGTTTTTGAAATAGTCCACAAACGGGAAAATCAGCGGGTTAAAGATGTCGACGTAATGCTGCAGCGTCCACGCCTGCGGCAATATGGTCGGGTTAAGCGATATCGCCTCTTTCGCACTCTTAAATGACGTCATTAGCATCACGAAGAACGGGAACAGCGTGATGACCAGAAACACCGCCAGCCCCAGATAAAAACCAATACGGCTCAGTACGCGTTTATTTGTTGCCATTGAGGTTTACCCTTTTTCTGGTCAGCAGAATCACCGCGAAGATGATCACGAACAGCACGACGGAAATCGCCGCAGCTTTACCCAAATCATTGAAAGCGAATGCCGTTTTGTAGAGGTAGACGCCCAAAATATCGACCTTGGTCGTCAACAGGTAGACATCCGCAAACATGTAGAACATCCAGATAGTGCGCAGCGTCACCACCGTTGCCAGCACCGGCATAATCGCGGGCAGCGTAACGATTCGAAAACGCTGCCAGGCATTCGCGCCGTCCATTTCCGCCGCTTCATACAGCGACTTATCAATGGTCTGCAAAATCGCCAGGAACGAAATGAACGCGTACGGGAAGTACCGCCAGATGGCGAACAGCACCACCAGTACAAAACTGCTGCCAGGATTGTCGAACCACAGGGGCGCCTGGTCATACAGATGCAGCAGGTCAACGCCCAGGTAGTTCACAATGCCGTAGCCGTTGTTGAACATGTATTTCCAGGCAAACACCAGCGAAATGGACGGCGTTACGTAGGACAAAATCACCAGTGAACGCGCCGTTTTCCGCAGACGAAACTCACGGTTAAAGAAGACCGCAACAGCCAGCCCCAACCCCGTGCTGCCGATCACCACCAGCGCGGTGTACCAGAATGTCATCCACAGGGAGTGCCAGAACGCAACATCCCCGAGAATGCGGATGTAGTTATCGAGCCCAACGAACACCGCATCAATACGCGGGTTAAGCGGCAGTCGTAAAAAACTGATTTCAATATTGGAAATCATTGGCCAGGCCACCAGGCCCCCCAGCAAAATCAGGCTGGGGGCCAACAGCAGCATGGCGAAAGGCATATCTGAACGACCAGAAAACAACGTCTTCATAATTTCCTTCCGCAGAGCGCTCCTATCGTTGTGAAATCAGATCAGTCAGTCGCTTCTGGCTGTCACTAAGCGTGTTGCTGAGATCGTGTTTTCCCACCGTGACGTTATGCACCATGGAACTGATAATGCCGGACCCGGTTACATCGCCCATACGTGTGAAGTTTTTGTCGCCCACGGCACCAAAGACCTGCACATTCGGGAACTGCGCAATCAGTTCGTAAGGCAGTTGCCCAAACGCTTTAATTACATTGTTGTTTTTCCAGGTATCGGTGCCCACCACCAGCTTGTTAACCGGCAGTGCCGCGCCAGGCGACATCATGACCCAGTCGGTTGCGTTTTGAGCCTGCTCCATCCAGGTCACAAATTTTTCAGCCGCCTGAGTTTCCTCTTCGGTTTGACCGGTGGTAATCGTCAGGGACGTGACCATGCCGTAAACAGCAGAAGATGTTTCTGTTGGGACAACGAAGCCCAGGTTGGCAGGGTTTCCGTCCTGAAATACCGCGGGCAGGATGTAGGTGGAGTAAACCGCCATCGGCGCAGAACCGTTCATGAAGGCATCTTTGATCTCCATGACGTCGTTTGAACCCGGCATGGTGGTCGCGGCCAGGGCTTTATAAAACGCCAGGGCTTTTGCCATTTCAGGGGTTTCAATGTTGACGTTCCCTTTGGCATCAAAAACGTTCGCGCCACCGGAAAGCGCAAACTGGGAGAATGCCTGCTCTGTCATCACGCTTTCCGCGGTGGGCAGCGCAATGCCGTAACGTTTTTTGGCCGGGTTGTTAAGGCTCTGGCTGGCTTTCAGCAGCTGTTCCCAGTTATGTGGCTCCTGGATACCGGCTGCAGCAAGCACATCTTTGTGATACCAGACGCCGGAGAGCCAGGCACTGACTGGCACGCCCGTCCAGGCAGAACCGTCTTCCGTACGAACAACACGCAAGATGCCGTCATAGAAGGTGTTTTCGCCTACCGCTTTAATGGCTTCACCAATCGCTTTGCGATCCAGCAGCTGTTCCTTGTCCATGACTTTGGCGTAGTCGTGGCTGACTTCTATCACCTCAGGCAGCGCGCCCGTTCTGGCGAGCGTAATGACCTTGGTGTTGTAGGCATCCTCTTCTACCGGCACCTGTTTCACCGTGATGCCAGGGTTCTCTTTCTCAAATTTTTCGATCAGCTTCGTGATAACCGCCTGACGCTCCTGCTCGACCGATGAGTGCATAAACTCGATGGTGACAGCAGACTTTTTGTCATCCTTACAGCCTGATAACAGGGCGCACGAAACCAGTGCTGATATCAGCACAATTCTGGGCATTTTCATTTTTAAGGTCCTTTTTAGTTTTCTTTAATCCACAACACCTGCCATGGATGTAGGGTCAGCGTTTTATCTGTAATATCTTCTCCAGTAATCAACTCCGTCCCGCCTTGAATATCAGATCCCACCGTTTTAATACCATCACTGAAATTAAACAGCGCCGTTATCCTCTCGCCACAGTTCGCCACGCGAACGATTTTTAAAACATGTTCACCACACGCGCTAAAATAAGCTTCACTGTCAGGGTGGAATGCTTTTTCCGCCCGGCGCAGCGAGATTAGCTGACTTAACGCGCAATAGACCTGATAACGAAGACTCTTTTTATCTTCAAGCGCGCTATCAATTTGTCCTGCTGTGTATTTCTCACGATTTATTGCGCGGTTGTATCCCAGGCGTTCAACACCTGCATAATCATTACGCGAGCCGAGAATACTCTGAATATAAACCGCAGGTACGCCGGGGAAGCTTAAGAGGACGGCATGCGCCAGAATAAACCGGGCAATCCGATGGCTATCAAGACTATCACGCGTACTTAATGCATCCAGATAGGTCACATTAATTTCATAAGGACTGCGAGTACCATCCGGGTTATTTTTCCAGTTAACCAGCGCCCCTTCAGCCTGAAGTTTCTCCACCAGTGAGAGGATTTCCGACTCAGGTAAAATGCCGCGTAACGGATTCAGACCAATCCCGTCATGCGAGGCCAGGAAGTTAAACCAGGTGGTTTTCGTGGAAGGCAGCGTAAGCGACGCTGCCCACTGGCTCAGCGTCCGGACGTTCTGACAATGCACTGCATGCAGTACCAGCGGGGGCAATGAGAACTGATAAACCATCTGCGCTTCATTTTCACCGTCACCGAAGTAAGCAACGTTATCTTTATGCGGAACGTTCGTCTCGGTGATAATCACCGTCCCCGGGGCGACGGCCTCGGTGATAGCGCGGAAAAGCTGGATAAGCTGGTGGGTTTGCTCAAGATGAATGCAGTTTGTTCCGGGTATTTTCCACATGAAGCCTACAGCATCCAGACGGATGTATCGCGCCCCTTCAATCAGGTAATGCAGAAGCACGTCGACCATCGCGATCAGCACCTGCGGAGAAGCGAAATTGAGATCAACCTGGTCCTCGCTGAAGGTCGTCCACAGGTGTCGCACGCTGCCATCATGCAGCGTGAAAGGCGTAAGAAGCGGTAAGGCGCGCGGACGCGTCACCGCGGATAAGTCTGTTTCAGGATCGACAGAAATAAAGAAATCGTCATAGCCCGGCGTTTGCTTAAGATAATTAGCGAACCATTTGCTTTTGGCTGACATATGGTTGCAGACGAAATCAAACATTAAGCTGGCAGACTGTTTTAACTCAGCAACATCTCGCCACGTACCCGTTTCAGGAGCAACTTCATGATAATCAATAACAGAAAACCCGTCGTCTGAAGACCAGGGATAAAAAGGTAAAAGATGGACGTGTGAAAAAGAATGAGAAAGCCATTTGTTATAAAAGCGTGTAAAAACCGGCAGCGCCTTCTCCCCTTTCGCTGAAAACTGATCGGCATAGGTGATCAGAACAACATCTTTTTCATCCCAGGCCTTTTTACGTTCTTCTGTAATAACAGAAGCGGCCTTTTCAATATTTCCCTTCAGCACAGCAAGATGGGCTTCAGAAAACGTTTCCCCGTAAACAAGATTAATAAGTTCTTTAATTTTTGGATTCATCTCACTTTCCATGGTAGCGGTCCCACGGAGTGGCAATCTACTCCCATGAAAAATATCTGTCAACGGACCGGGGAGGAGAAAAAGGTGTTTGCAAAGCAGCTCAGCGCAATATTGTGAGCTGCCGCAAAGAAAGCATGGGAAAAAAGATAATGCGGTTAACCGCCGCCAGTCCCTCTCCCTGAAAGGAAAGGGCTAACGTCAGCGGGAATTATTGGGATAAGTAGCGGCGTGAAAGCCGTTTTGCCACCTTTTGCAAAAGCGGTTCGAGCGCCACGGCCAGCACCATTCTAACCGGCTTGCGGGCAACGGATTTTATCGCCCAACCCGCCACACCTGCCGGGCCGAATCGTAATGCAGTCAGCAGGACCAGTTTACCTGCGATTTTCAGGCCGGGTTTTACCTTCTGACCGGCCTGTTGCCAGCGTTGTTTCATCTCATCTCTCTCTTAAAGCTGACGAAAGCGACTTCTCAGCGTAAAGGTATCCGACGTGACATAGCGTTCCATTTCCCGTAGCCGCTTCTCACCGGCGGCGAGTTGCGCATCAACCGCATTGAGAAGATCGCTGCTGGTGGGGGCACCTTCCGCAGCCAGTTCTCCTTCCGGCATCGGGTCAAGGACAAACGACAGGACGATGTATGCCACCAGGGTAATAAACGCCAGACCGAAGAAGATCGATAGCACCGTGACCACGCGCACGAGTTTGACCGGAACATCAAGATAATGAGCCAGCCCGGCACAAACGCCGCGCACCATGCCCTGCTGCGGAATACGCCACAACTTTTTGTTCAGATTCAGTCCAGACATTAACGGTCCCTCCAGTTTGGATGTTCAGCATCCAGGATGGCTTCCAGCGCCTGAATGCGTTCGCGCATTTTGTTCGCCTCATCAGTAAGCTGTACCAGACGCTGTTGTTCACTCTGGGAGAGTTCGCCCCGTGAAGAACGGTTGCTGTAGTGCAGCCATAGCCAAATCGGCAAAACGAACAGCACGAAAATTGTCAGGGGAATGGCCAGAAAAAGCGCGCTCATGTGTACTCCTTGTCTTACGATGCGGCACGCTCAGGTGCCGCAGGAATTATTATTGGTTGTCTTGCTTCATTTTGGCTTTCAGTGCCGCCAGCTGCTCGCTGATTTCATCATCGGCCTTCAGGTCGGCGAACTGTTGATCCAGCGACTTCGGCTTACCAATACCGTGGCTTTCGGCTTCCGCTTCCATCTGGTCGATACGACGTTCAAACGATTCAAAACGCGCCATCGCTTCATCTAGCTTACCGCTGTCCAGCTGGCGACGCACGTCGCGGGAAGAGCTTGCCGCCTGGTGACGCAGGGTCAGCGCCTGCTGACGCGCGCGGGTCTCGCTCAGTTTGTTTTCAAGCTCGCCAATCTCTTTCTTCATGCGGGTGAGCGTGTCATCCACCAGCGTCACTTCATGCTCAAGCGTCGCGACCATATCGGCCAGCTTTTGTTTTTCGATCAGCGCCGCACGGGCCAGATCCTCTTTATCTTTGCGCAGCGCAAGTTCCGCTTTTTCCTGCCATTCGTTCAGCTGAGCGGTCGCTTGTTCAATACGACGCGTAAGCTGTTTTTTCTCCGCCAGCGCGCGGGCGGAGGTAGAACGCACTTCAACCAGCGTGTCTTCCATCTCCTGAATCATCAGGCGTACCAGCTTCTGCGGATCTTCCGCTTTCTCAAGCAGTGAGTTGATGTTGGCGTTCACGATGTCGGCAAAACGAGAAAAAATACCCATAATCTAATCCTCATAGTTCTGTTATCGGGCTATGCCCTGCTGTACAGATAATACAAACATCGTGCCAACTTTTTATCTTATTGATTTAACTGGGACTGATTGATTTTCATGCAGTGAAGAACTATCCTTCCCTGGTGAATATCGCTAAGGAGTGGTTAATTTCATCATGCCTGGATACAAAGACAATTTACTCGGTGAAGCAAACAGTTTTCTGGAAGTGCTGGAACAGGTCTCTCGCCTGGCGCCGCTCAATAAACCGGTGCTGATTATCGGTGAACGCGGAACGGGGAAAGAGCTGATAGCCAACCGTCTGCACTATTTATCCGGGCGCTGGGACGGCCCCTTCATTTCCCTTAACTGCGCGGCGCTGAATGAAAACCTGCTCGACACCGAGCTCTTCGGCCATGAAGCGGGTGCGTTTACCGGTGCCCAGAAACGCCATCCCGGGCGCTTTGAGCGCGCCGACGGCGGTACGCTGTTTCTTGATGAACTGGCCACCGCGCCCATGCTGGTACAGGAAAAACTGCTGCGCGTGATTGAGTACGGCGAGCTGGAGCGCGTCGGGGGTAGCCAGCCGCTGCAGGTTAACGTGCGCCTGGTGTGCGCCACGAACGCCAACCTGCCGGAAATGGTGGCGGAGGAGAAATTCCGCGCCGACCTGCTTGACCGCCTGGCCTTTGACGTCGTTCAGCTTCCTCCTCTGCGCGAGCGCAAAAGCGACATTATGCTGCTGGCAGACCAGTTTGCGATTCAGATGTGCCGCGAGCTCGGTCTGCCGCTCTTCCCCGGCTTCAGCGATTATGCGCAGGAGACGCTGCTGGCTTATCACTGGCCGGGAAATATCCGCGAACTGAAAAACGTCGTGGAGCGTTCCGTCTATCGCCACGGCAGCAGCGAAACGGAGCTGGATAGCATCATTATCGATCCTTTTCAGCGCAGCGCACCGCCGCTGCCCGCACCATCGTCTTCAGGCGACGCCCCCTCTCTCCCCCTTGATTTACGCCAGTTTCAGAACGACCAGGAGAAACAGCTGCTGGAACAAAGCCTGAAGACGGCGAAATATAACCAGAAACGGGCGGCTGAACTGCTGGGTCTGACCTACCATCAGTTAAGGGCATTGCTTAAAAAGCATCAAATGCGCTGACAATATCGGCACTTACCTGCAGACATTTTTACGAAGCATGCGTAAGTGCGATACACTTTGCAGATCGAACCTAAAAACCTTAAAAATTATGCGTCTGGTTTTATCGTCCTTTTTTGCACTCGGTCTGTTTAGCAGCCTGGCCTTTGCCGCGCCCGGGCTAACGCCGCAGCCTGACATTCGTGACAGCGGCTTCGTCTATTGCGTAAGCGGCCAGGTAGATACCTTCAACCCGCAAAAAGCGGGCAGCGGCCTGATCGTGGATACCCTGGCCGCACAGCTATACGACCGTCTGCTTGATGTTGACCCGTATACCTACCGTCTGGTGCCTGAGCTTGCGGAAAGCTGGGAAGTGCTGGATAACGGCGCAACCTACCGTTTTCATCTGCGTGATGACGTCGCGTTTCAGCGCACACCGTGGTTTACCCCCACGCGCAAGCTGAACGCAGATGACGTGGTCTTCACGTTCCAGCGTATCTTTAACCGCAACCATCCGTGGCATAACGTTAACGGCAGCAACTTCCCCTATTTCGACAGCCTGCAGTTTGCCGACACCGTCAAAAGCGTGCGTAAGCTCGATAACCGGACGGTCGAATTTACGCTGACGCGCCCGGATGCCTCTTTCCTCTGGCACCTGGCGACCCACTATGCGTCGGTCATGTCCGCTGAATACGCGGCGAACCTGACGAAAAAGGATCGTCAGGAGTTAATCGATCGTCAGCCGGTCGGCACAGGTCCGTTCCAGCTGGCCGAATACCGCGCCGGGCAATATATTCGTCTGCAGCGCCATGAGCATTTCTGGCGCGGTACCCCGCTGATGCCGCAGGTGGTGGTCGATCTCGGTTCAGGCGGAACGGGACGTCTGTCGAAACTGCTCACCGGGGAATGCGACGTGCTCGCCTGGCCCGCGGCCAGCCAGCTCACCATCCTGCGCGACGATCCGCGCCTGCGCCTGACGTTACGCCCCGGCATGAATATCGCTTATCTGGCCTTTAACACGGATAAGCCGCCGCTGAATAACCCTGCCGTACGTCACGCTCTGGCGCTGGCGATTAACAACCAGCGTTTGATGCAGTCGATCTACTACGGCACGGCGGAAACCGCCGCCTCAATTTTACCGCGCGCCTCGTGGGCCTATGACGGTGAAGCTAAAATTACGGAATACAATCCGGCAAAAGCGCGTGAGCAGCTAAAAGCGCTGAGGGCGGAAAACCTGACGCTGCAGCTTTGGGTGCCAACCAGTTCCCAAGCGTGGAACCCAAGCCCGCTCAAGACCGCCGAACTGCTGCAGGCGGACATGGCGCAGGTGGGTGTCAAGGTGGTCATCGTACCGGTTGAGGGCCGTTTCCAGGAGGCGCGCCTGATGGACATGAATCATGATTTAACCCTGACCGGCTGGGCGACCGACAGTAACGACCCGGACAGCTTCTTTAGGCCGCTGCTGAGCTGTGCGGCCATAAACTCGCAGACCAACTACGCCCACTGGTGTAACCGGGAGTTTGACGCCGTGCTGCAAAAAGCGCTGGCTTCCCAGCAACTGGCCTCGCGTATTGACGCCTATGATGAAGCGCAGAAGATCCTCGCCCAGGAACTGCCGGTGCTGCCGCTGGCCTCTTCCCTGCGTCTTCAGGCCTATCGTTATGATATTAAAGGTCTGGTGCTGAGTCCGTTCGGCAACGCCTCGTTCGCCGGCGTGTCGCGTGAGAAAGATCAAGAGGTGAAAAAACCATGATTATTTTTACCTTACGTCGGCTCCTTTTGCTGCTGGTGACGCTTTTTTTCCTGAACTTTGTCGGCTTTAGCCTGAGCTATTTCACGCCCCACGCCCCGCTCCAGGGGTCGTCGCTGTGGGATGCCTGGCTCTTCTGGTTTAACGGACTGCTGCACTGGGATTTCGGCGTGTCCAGCATTAACGGGCAGCTCATTTCCGAGCAGCTGAAAGAGGTGTTCCCGGCCACGATGGAGCTGTGCATTCTGGCCTTCGGCTTTGCCCTGATGGTCGGGATCCCCGTAGGCATGCTGGCCGGGATCTATCGCAACAAATGGCAGGACAAGTTTATCAGCGCCCTCGCCCTGCTCGGCTTCTCTATCCCGGTATTCTGGCTGGCGCTGCTGCTGACGCTGTTCTTCTCGCTGACGATGGGCTGGCTGCCGGTTTCGGGTCGCTTTGACCTGCTCTATACGGTGAAAACGGTGACGGGTTTTGCCATCATTGATGCATGGCTCTCCGATTCGGTGTGGCGCCATGAGATGATCGTCAGCGCCCTGCGCCATATGGTATTGCCGGTGCTGACGCTGGCGGTTGCGCCGACCACCGAAGTGATCCGCCTGATGCGCCTGAGCACCATTGAGGTGTTTGACCAGAACTACGTCAAAGCCGCCGCTACGCGAGGGCTGTCCCGCCTGACCATACTGCGCCGCAACGTCCTGCACAACGCGCTGCCGCCGGTTATTCCGCGTCTGGGATTACAGTTTTCCACCATGCTGACGCTGGCCATGATCACCGAGATGGTCTTTAGCTGGCCGGGTCTGGGGCGATGGCTGATTAACGCCATCCGCCAGCAGGATTACGCCGCTATTTCTGCGGGTGTGATGGTGATTGGTTCGCTGGTGATTATTGTTAACGTGTTGTCCGATATTTTGGGTGCCATGGCCAACCCATTGAAGCATAAGGAATGGTATGCCTTACGATAGCGTATACAGTGAAAAGCGCACGCCCGGTGTGCTGCGCACCGTGTGGCGAAAATTCTATGGTGATACCACGGCAATGATCGGCCTTTACGGCTGTGCCGGCCTGGCGTTGCTTTGCGTCTTTGGCTCGTGGTTTGCGCCCTATGGCATTGACCAGCAGTTCCTTGGCTATCAGCTGCTGCCGCCGTCCTGGTCGCGCTACGGCGAAGTCTCTTTCTTCCTGGGAACGGACGACCTCGGACGTGACGTGTTGAGCCGTCTGCTGAGCGGTGCAGCCCCGACGGTGGGCGGCGCATTTGTGGTGACGCTGGCGGCCACGATCTGTGGGCTGGCGCTTGGTATTTTTGCAGGATCCACGCACGGCCTGCGTTCGGCGGTGCTTAACCACATTCTGGATACGCTGCTGTCGATTCCGTCCCTGCTGCTGGCGATCATCGTTGTTGCCTTTGCCGGTCCGCACCTGTCGCATGCCATGTTCGCGGTCTGGCTGGCTATCCTGCCCCGCATCGTGCGCTCGGTTTACAGTATGGTGCATGATGAGCTGGAAAAAGAGTACGTCGTCGCCGCGCGTCTGGACGGCGCGACGACCTTCAACATTCTGTGGTTTGCCGTGCTGCCAAACATCGCCGCCGGGCTGGTCACGGAGATCACCCGCGCCCTGTCCATGGCGATCCTGGACATCGCGGCGCTCGGCTTCCTCGACCTCGGTGCACAGCTGCCGTCGCCTGAATGGGGTGCGATGCTCGGCGACGCGCTGGAGTTAATCTACGTTGCGCCCTGGACGGTCATGCTGCCGGGGGCGGCCATTATGGTGAGCGTGCTGCTCATCAACCTGCTGGGCGACGGTATTCGCCGTGCAATTAACGCGGGGGTGCAATAATGCCGCTTCTTGATATTCGCAACCTCACCATCGAATTCAAAACCGGTGAAGGCTGGGTTAAAGCCGTCGATCGCATCAGTATCACCCTTGCGGAGGGTGAAATTCGCGGGCTGGTGGGGGAATCCGGCTCGGGAAAAAGCCTGATTGCCAAAGCTATCTGCGGCGTGGCGAAAGACAACTGGCGCGTGACCGCAGACCGTATGCGTTTTGATGATATCGACCTGCTGCGCCTCTCCCCCCGCGAGCGGCGTAAGCTGGTCGGGCATAACGTCTCGATGATTTTCCAGGAGCCGCAGTCCTGTCTCGACCCGTCCGAACGCGTGGGGAAACAGCTGATGCAGAACATTCCCGGCTGGACCTATAAAGGCCGCTGGTGGCAACGCGTTGGCTGGCGCAAGCGTCGTGCCATCGAGCTTTTACACCGCGTCGGGATAAAAGATCACAAAGACGCGATGCGCAGCTTCCCTTATGAGCTGACCGACGGCGAATGTCAGAAAGTGATGATTGCCATCGCGCTGGCAAATCAGCCGCGTTTGCTGATTGCGGATGAGCCCACCAACGCGATGGAACCCACCACGCAGGCGCAAATTTTCCGCCTGCTGTCGCGTCTTAACCAGAATAACAACACCACCATCTTGCTGATCAGCCATGACCTGCAAATGCTCAGCAAATGGGCGGATAAAATTGACGTGATGTACTGCGGGCAAACGGTCGAAACCGCGCCGAGTGAAGATCTGATTAACGCCCCGCATCATCCGTATACGCAGGCGCTTATCCGCGCCATTCCGGATTTTGGCAGCGCCATGCCGCATAAAAGCCGCCTGAATACCCTGCCGGGGGCGATTCCGCTGCTGGAATCCCTGCCGATAGGCTGTCGTCTGGGTCCGCGGTGCCCCTATGCTCAGCGTAAATGTATCGAGACGCCGCGCCTGACCGGGGCCAAAAATCATTTATACGCCTGTCATTTCCCCCTGAACATGGAGAGAGAGTGAAATGGTCGAAACCTTACTGGAAGTCCGCAACCTGAGTAAGACCTTTCGCTACCGCACGGGGCTGTTTCATCGCCAGACTGTCGACGCGGTGAAGCCGCTGAGCTTTACGCTGCGTGAAAAACAGACCCTGGCGATCATCGGCGAGAACGGTTCCGGGAAATCCACCCTGGCGAAAATGCTCGCCGGCATGGTTGAACCGACTGCAGGCGAGGTGTTGATTGACGATCATCCTCTGACGTTCGGCGATTACTCTTTCCGTAGCCAGCGCATCCGCATGATCTTCCAGGATCCGTCTACCTCGCTTAATCCGCGCCAGCGCATTTCGCAGATCCTCGATTTTCCGCTGCGTCTGAACACCGACCTTGAGCCGGAGGCCCGCCGTAAGCGCGTATTTGAAACCCTGCGTATGGTCGGGCTGTTACCGGATCACGAAAGCTACTACCCACATATGCTGGCCCCCGGCCAGAAACAGCGTCTGGGTCTGGCGCGAGCATTGATTTTGCGGCCAAAAGTGATCATTGCCGATGAAGCGCTTGCCTCGCTGGATATGTCGATGCGCTCACAGCTGATTAACCTGATGCTGGAATTGCAGGAAAAACAGGGGATCTCGTATATCTACGTCACCCAACATCTGGGAATGATGAAGCACATCAGCGATCAGGTGATGGTCATGCACCAGGGAGAAGTTGTCGAGCGCGGCAGCACGGCGGATGTGATGGCCTCCCCGCTTCATGAGCTGACAAAACGGCTGATTGCCGGTCATTTCGGTGAAGCATTAACCGCCGATGCATGGCGCAAAGACCGTTAAATAAACGTTGCACTGTTCAATAAGGATTAAATAGCTTTTACACGCTGTTTAGTCCTTCAATTTTTTCATCTCCACTCCTGCTCCATATTCTAAGCAAAATAAACCAACAGTCCTTCTCCAGAATATCCGGTCATTACGGAGGAGAAGAGATGAACACCACCACTTACGTTCTAAAATACACCGAGTATCTCATCAGAAAATGCCGTTCATTTTTAATGACGGACCTGCACTTTCATACTGTAAGGCTTAAGAAAACAGCCGGGGAAACCCCTGACATTCAATCACCCACGACGTTGAGTGAAAAAATATGTCATCGTCTGGTCTATGACCATAATAACTTCTACACGATGCTCGCCGATAAACTCGCCGTTCGGGCATACGTTTCCTCCAGAACAACGCGCGTGAAGACGGTGCCATTAATTGGCGTTTATTCCCGGCCGTCGCAGATTGATTTTTCAGTACTCCCTGACAAATTCGTCCTTAAGTGCAACCATGACAGCGGCAGCACAATAATATGTACCAACAAAGCGCAATTTAATGTCAGGGAAGCGTGTAAAAAACTGAGCCTCGCATTAAGGAAAAATTTGTACTACACCACGCGCGAATGGCAATACAAAAACATTACCCCGAGTATTCTTTGCGAGCCGTTTGTCGATCTCTTCGACGATGCTGACAGGAACACCACGCCCGAAATGCTGCGGATCCATTGCTTTCACGGCGTTGCCCACTATGTAGAAGCGGATTTTACCGATGATAACGGCAACGGTTTTATCAACGTTTATGACAGGCACTGGAACTTACAACCCTTCCGGATGGAATATCCAAATACTTCAGCAGAGCCTGGCGAACCGCTTTTGTTCCGACAGGCATTGCTGGCCTCCCAGGAGCTGGCGGATGGAATTGACTACTGCCGCGTTGACCTGATGCTAAAGAAAGATGAAATCTATTTCAGTGAAATAACCTTAAGCCCGAGGCGCGGAAAACTGACGATTACCCCGCAGGAATGGGATGCTAAGTTAGGAAAAATATGGCATTTATCGCCAGCAGGCGCATTTGACCTGCCGCTGAAACTCACGCGTCGGGCCAGGTAAGTTTAAATATCGAGTGGTTTTGCGTCGATAAGGTATAGGTAACATCGCCACCATGCGCAAGCATGATGGCTTTTACCACCGACAAGCCCAAACCACAGCCTTCCGGGTTCACATGTCTGGCGCCATTATCGCGCTGAAAGGGCTGAAACAGGAAATCATGAAACTCCCTGGGTATGCCCGGTCCGCCGTCCTGAATAAGGATATAATTGCCTTTATCCGAAACGCCATTTTTCACGATGAGCGTGCGCGAGGTTGAATAATGTAAGGCATTATCAAATAAAACGGTCAGACACTGATTGATGCGTAACGGATCGAATACGCATTGCTGCTCCCTCAGGTCTGTATTGACGGTAAACGCCTTACGGCTGAACTCGGGCATGAACGTATCGAGTGCGTTCTGTATTGTCCCTTTTAGATCCGTTCTTGACTGGCACAGCGTGTATCCCGCTCCGCCATTCGAACTGACAACCCGGAGATCCTCAATCAGTCGGGTTAACCCTTCCGTCTGTTTAAGAAGATTATTAAACAGCACCGGCTCAGGGGTAAAAACTCCGTCAACCAACCCCTGAAGCCGTCCGCGTAAGATCGTGACCGGGGTTCTCAGCTCATGCGCGATAGCGGCATTCCAGGATTTCCTCTGAATATCCAGCGTCTGTAATTTTTCCGCCATTTCATTGAAATCCGTCACCAGGTGATTGATCTCACCCAGCCTGGAACTGGCGCAGAATGCCCTGGCGTCCAGATCGCCCTGAGAAATCTTTTTCAGGCTGGACGCTACCGCGTTTAGCGGGGTGAGGATTCGCGATGACAGTTTGACCGTGAAAAAGAGGGCAATAATCAGACTGATCGTTGTCGCGGTCCCAATCCATACCCAGTCCCACATCGTCATCTGCTCGTCATCGCCCGCAGCAGGGCCGCCGGGGAGGTGATCCAGAATAAAGGAGTAAAAAAACCACGAGCCCAGTACGGCGATAGCGATTATCGTAAACGTCAGCAACAGCATGTACGTTAAGATCTGACGACTCAGGACAGACTCTTTGTTCATTTTTTTTCCCCAAGCCGGTAGCCCATCCCTCTGATGCTCTCGGGAACACCATAAAGACCGGCAAGCTCCAGTTTTTTACGCAACTTGCTCATATGGCTGTCGACCGTTCTGTCGAGCGTATCCCCCTCCGGCAGACACGCGTTGAGTAACTCCTCGCGGGAACAAACCTTTCGTGGATATCGCACCAGCCAGGTCAGTAATTTAAATTCGGTCGTCGTTAATACCGGAGAGGTAACCTCTTCGCCAACGGTAACTTCCACATAGAAGTCATCCGGATAGACCGTAATAAAAGGCGTTCTGAGCGGCAGGGAACCCGCCTGCTGAAGCGCGGGTTTTGTCCTGCGCAGCACCGCCTCAACCCGCGCGACAACCTCAGAAGGGTTGAAGGGTTTGATCACGTAATCATCCGCCCCCAGTCTCAGCCCCATGAGCTTATCGACATCCTGATCGAGTGCGGAAACCATAATGACGGGGACAGCACTTTCCTGACGAAGCGTGGTAAGCACGCTCCAGCCGTCACATACGGGCAAGTGAATGTCCAGCAATATGAGATCCGGTTTATGCAGGCGATTGAGTGCGATGGCCTGTTCGCCCTGCATGGCTCTGAGCGTTTTCATTCCTGAACGCTCTAAGTAACTCATCAGTATATCGGCGATGTCGTCTTCATCTTCAACAACAAGGATCAGCGTATTTTTGTGCATTTTATCTCCGCGGGTGAAATCCCTTTGAGCTCGCTATCAGATATCTTTAGGACAATAAGACACAGCCTCCGGGAAAAAGTGCCGTAGTCGCGAAAATTTCCCGGCTGATTTACCTGCGCGGTTATTTCTCCATACAGCCTACACATTCCGTCAATAAAGACTCGACAATGTCGGTTCAAAATCGCTATTGGGGTATAACCCTTTTTGCAGTGAGCGTTGCAAATTAATCCTGTTACTTAAAGACTTTATGAAGCTGGCTGGAATAATGAACACGGAACTTTCTAAATATTTCTCTCCCAAAAAACTGGGTATATATTCCCTGTTTCTGCTGCTGTCGTGGGGATTACTTTATACCTGGCTGGTGCTAATACACAGAATGGATGAAAAAGTCGCCTCGACGCTGCTCTCTTCACCCATCATCTATGGCTGTATCGCATTGTCGGTGGTCTCTCTGATGATCCAAAATAAAGCTGGCGCGTTGACCGAGCTGCTTGTCGTCGCCTTCTGGCTAATGGTGATTTTTGTTTATCTCATTATTACGTTCACCGTGCTGTTAAACGCGATGCCCGATATCGAGGATCTGATCTTCTACTACGAGTGTTATTTGATTATATTTTTTGGCGGAGCACCGCTGTACCTCATTCTGAGAATGATTTGAGCCGCTGCTCCACACGTCCTCCATAAACCGCCCATGTCCGCTAAACAGGCTCGCGGTAGACTCTCTACTGACTTATATTCACGTAACTGGACGTTATTTTAATGCCTCATTTTTTTATTGAACGCCCCATATTCGCCTGGGTGGTGGCGCTTTTTATTGTTCTGGCGGGACTGCTGTCTATTCCCCGTTTACCCGTCGCACAGTATCCGGCGGTGGCACCGCCTGGGATCATTATTTCCGTCAGTTACCCGGGTGCCAGCCCCGATATCATGAATACGTCGGTGGTGTCGTTAATCGAGCGCGAAATCTCTGGCGTCGATAACTTGCTCTATTTCGAATCATCCAGTGACACAACCGGGTCGGCATCGATTACCGTCACGTTTAAACCGGGCACGGATATCAAGCTGGCGCAGATGGACCTGCAGAATCAGATTAAGATCGTTGAGCCTCGTCTGCCTCAGGCGGTAAGGCAAAACGGTATTAACGTCGAGGCCGCTAATTCTGGCTTTTTAATGATGGTGGGGCTGAAGTCCACGGCAGGTCAATTTGAGGAAGCCGATTTAAGCGACTATTTTGCCAGAAACGTCAGCGACGAGCTTCGTCGCGTGCCCGGCGTAGGGAAAGTACAGCTGTTTGGCGGCGAAAAAGCGCTGCGCATCTGGCTGGATCCCATGAAGCTCCACGGCTATGGGCTCTCGGTAAGTGATGTTCTTACCGCCGTTGGCCAACAAAATGCCCTGGTTTCGCCCGGTAAAACGGGAGATGAGCCCGCAGCTGCAGGACAAGGGGTGACGTATCCCATCACCGTGAAGGGACAACTCTCCTCGGTCGAGGCGTTCAGGAATATCAGCCTGAAATCTGACGCATCCGGCGCCCGCCTGAAACTGTCCGACATTGCACGGGTTGAATCTGGCCTGCAAAGCTACGCCTTTGGTATCCGCGAAAACGGGGTTCCTGCGACGGCGGCGGCTATTCAGCTGTCGCCAGGCGCCAACGCAATGAGTACGGCTTCAGGCGTGCGTGCGCGCATCGACGAACTTTCCCGGGTATTACCCGACGGAATGGCGTTTACGGTGCCCTTCGATACCGCGCCGTTTGTGAAACTTTCTATCATGAAGGTTGTTCAGACGTTTGTGGAAGCGATGGTCCTCGTCTTCCTGGTTATGCTGCTGTTTCTGCATAAGATACGCTGTACGCTTATCCCGGCGATTGTTGCTCCCGTCGCGCTTCTTGGCACCTTCACGGTGATGCTGCTGAGCGGCTACTCCATCAATATTCTGACGATGTTCGGCATGGTGCTGGCGATCGGGATTATCGTTGATGATGCCATCGTGGTCGTAGAAAACGTTGAACGGCTGATGGAGGAAAAAAGCCTGTCCCCGCGTGACGCCACGCGGCAAGCCATGCAGGAAATCACCCCGGCGATTATAGGGATCACGCTGGTGCTAACCGCGGTCTTTATCCCCATGGGGTTTGCTGAAGGATCCGTCGGGATTATCTACCGACAATTTTGTATTTCCATGGCGGTCTCCATACTGCTGTCCGCGTTTCTGGCCCTGACGCTGACGCCCGCCCTGTGCGCAACGTTACTCAGGCCGCATAAGGCAGGAAAGATCGGAAGTGGACGGTTCGCGGCCGGGTTTAACGCGCGCTTCCGTTCGCTCACCGTCTGCTACGAAGCCGGGCTGGGTGCCGTTCTGAAGCGAACCGGACGTATGCTGCTTCTGTACGTTGCGCTTTGCGCTGCGCTGTTTTTGGGATTGTCTTCGTTACCGTCGTCCTTTCTGCCGGACGAAGATCAGGGCTACTTTATGTCCTCAATCCAGCTGCCTTCTGACGCCACGATGCAGCGCACCCTCAACGTGGTTAAAAAGTTTGAAGCGGAAATTGCGGCCCGGCCGGATATTGAAAGCAACATTATGATCCTGGGGTTTGGATTCTCAGGTTCAGGACCAAATTCGGCTATGGCCTTCACCACGCTTAAGGACTGGAAAAATCGGCAGGGCTCGACGGCTCAGGGTGAAGCCGACCATATCCAGGCCAGAATGGCCAACGTCTCTGATGCCGTCACGATGAGCCTGCTCCCGCCGGCCATTTCGGATATGGGCACCTCCTCGGGCTTCACCTGGTACGTGCAGGACAGAGCGGGACTGGGCTACGAGGCGTTAAAGCGCGCTGCCGACGCGCTGGTCCTGCACGCTAACCAGCGCCCTGAACTGAGTGACGTTTACATAGACGGTCTGCCGGAAGGAACAAGCCTTGCGCTCCAGGTAGACAGAGAAAAGGCGGAAGCGATGGGCGTCTCATTTGATGAAATCAACCAGACGCTCTCCGTCACCCTGGGCTCAAATTACGTCAATGACTATACGAACAACGGCCGCGTTCAGCAGGTGATTATTCAGGCCGATGCGCCATACCGAATGCAGCCTGCGCAGATACTGAATTTATCAGTGAAAAACCGGATGGGTCAGATGGTGCCGGTATCGACCTTTGCCACGCTTTCGTGGAACGTTGCGCCGCAGCAGTTGACGCGTTACCAGGGATATTCTGCGATTCGCATTACCGGAAATGCGGCGCCGGGAGAGTCCAGCGGCACCGCAATGAAGGTTATGGAGGACGTGTCCAGGAGCCTGCCTCAGGGCATGGCGGGCGAGTGGGCCGGGAGTTCATTGCAGGAGAGAAAATCGGAATCTCAGCTTCCGGGCCTTATCGTCCTGTCGATACTGGTCGTATTTATGGTACTCGCCGCCCTGTATGAGAGCTGGTCTATTCCTTTTGCGGTCATGCTGGTGGTTCCGCTGGGTCTTATCGGCGCGGCGATCGCGGTGTCCGTTGCCGGCATGACGAATGACGTTTTCTTCAAGGTCGGCCTGATTACGCTTATCGGCCTGTCGGCCAAGAACGCTATTCTGATTGTTGAATTTGCGAGGCAGCTACATCGCCAGGGGCAGCCCCTGCTGTCGGCAACTATCCATGCCGCAAGCCAGCGCCTGCGTCCCATTCTGATGACATCGCTAGCCTTCACCTTAGGGGTTGTTCCCTTGATGCTGGCCAGTGGTGCCAGCGACAGTACGCAGCATGCCATCGGTACCGGCGTATTTGGCGGCATGATCAGCGGTACGCTTCTCGCGATCTTCTTCGTACCGGTTTTCTTTATCGTCATTGCGCGTTTCGTCGACAACATCAGGAAAGTGTAAATACCCTGGCGGAATCGCGCTCCCTCTCTGGTTGGATGAGGCGAAGCTGTTTCCGGGTGATATACTGGACGAATGCTGAAATTTTGAGCCCCCGCGGGTCCTCGGCGCATTCTTCGGGGCAGGCGTCTTCGGAGAAGTGCGAGAAATATCGTGACACAAGGGGCTGTGAGTGGGCTATAATTTCGAGCTAATTTCGAATGATTTTGAAATACTGCCTGTAACGCTATGAATTACAAGGCAAAATAAGCAATGAATATAAGGATTAAAGCTATGGGTTTTCTTTCCGGTAAGCGCATTCTGGTGACTGGCGTTGCCAGCAAACTGTCCATCGCATACGGCATCGCACAGGCAATGCATCGCGAAGGCGCTGAGCTGGCGTTCACCTACCAGAACGACAAGCTGAAAGGCCGTGTTGAAGAGTTTGCCGCGCAGCTGGGTTCCAGCATTGTTCTGGAATGTGACGTTGCACAAGACGAAAGCATCGACGGCATGTTTGCTGAACTGGCAAAAGCATGGCCGAAATTCGACGGTTTCGTTCACTCCATTGGCTTCGCTCCTGGCGACCAGCTGGATGGCGACTACGTGAACGCGGTTACCCGTGATGGCTTCAAAATCGCTCACGACATCAGCTCCTACAGCTTCGTTGCGATGGCGAAATCCTGCCGTGCGATGCTGAACCCGGGCGCAGCCCTGCTGACCCTGTCCTACCTGGGCGCTGAACGTGCTATCCCTAACTATAACGTTATGGGTCTGGCTAAAGCGTCTCTGGAAGCGAACGTACGCTACATGGCGAACGCAATGGGTCCTGAAGGCGTGCGCGTTAACGCCATCTCTGCAGGTCCTATCCGCACCCTGGCCGCTTCCGGTATTAAAGATTTCCGTAAAATGCTGGCACACTGCGAAGCGGTTACCCCGATTCGTCGTACCGTTACCATTGAAGATGTGGGTAACTCTGCAGCATTCCTGTGCTCTGACCTTTCCGCTGGTATCTCCGGCGAAGTGGTTCACGTTGACGGCGGCTTCAACATCGCTGCAATGAACGAGCTGGAAATTAAATAAGCTGTGACTCTCTTCCCGCACGGGAAGAGAGTTTTCCCCCGCCCCCTCCCTCCGTTATTCCGTTCTGCTATTTGTTATCACCTAACAATATTTTTCCCTTTATCTGCCTTACGCCAGGATATTGATCGCCATTTTGAGATCAAGGAACGCACATGGAACAACGCCGTTTTTCCGGCAAAGGCCACTGGTATCACGAGACCCAGTCAAACCACGCGCAGACGGATGTTCTGCCTCTGGTGCCCGAAGCCGCTAACGTCGACGATCGTTTTTTGCTCGATTTAGCCTTGCCTGATGAGATTGTCGCCGCCTGTTCTGGCTGGCTTTCCCCTGCCAGAGCCCTATGCCACCTCTTGTTTCCGCTCTCGATTCCCGTGAACCGCCTGCATACGCTCAGCGCCTACGATCGGCTCAGTACCGCGCTAACGGTCGCACAGGCATGCGGCGTTCAGCGGCTCTGTAACCATTACGCCGCCCTCCTCGCCCCGCTTCCCGGCCCGGACTCCTCGCGCGAAAGTAACCGACGTCTGGCGCAAATTACACAGTATGCCCGCCAGCTCGCCAGCTCTCCTGACGTGATTGATGATAAAGCGCAGAACCAGCTTGATGAGGTTGGCCTGTCGACGTATGACATTGTGGTGATTAACCAGATTATCGGGTTTATCGGTTTTCAGGCGCGCGTGGTCGCGGTTTTTCAGGCGCTGCTGGGACACCCCGTTCGCTGGTTGCCAGGCCATCATATTCAGCCGCACACGCTGCCCACGCGCCACGCCGCGTGGGTGCCGCTTTTGCCCGTCGTCGAGCTGCGCTATGCGAGCGCGCATCAGCTTGAGTCGCTGTCCCGCTGGCAGGCAGAACCCGCGCTGGAGGCGCTGACGCCGGTCCTTTGCCATGAGCCGTCGCTGCTCGACCTGACCGGAGAAATCCTGTTAAACACCCGCGAAAAGATCCCGCTGACGTCCCCCGCGCTTTCGGCGGCGGTCGAGCTGCTGACACGCTCTCCGGACCGCTTCAGCGCCGCGCAGTTTACCCCTCTCACGGATCAAGGACTCTCCGGCGAACATGCCATCACGCTGCTTACCCGGAGCGCGTTTGACGGCTGGCTCAATCGTCTGAAAGTCGCGTTTGGTAAAGAGGAATAACCATACTAATTACCCAAAGACCGCTTGCTGAGACAGTGAGAATCGCGTAAAACTGTCAGCCGCTCAATGGCTACGAAAATAGAACATTATGTTTCAGGACAACCCGCTGCTAGCGCAGCTTAAACAGCAACTGCATTCCCAGACGCCGCGTGCAGAAGGGGTCGTAAAAGCCACGGAAAAGGGCTTTGGCTTCCTTGAAGTTGACGCGCAGAAAAGCTACTTCATTCCGCCACCGCAGATGAAGAAAGCGATGCATGGCGATCGCGTCATGGCCGTCATTCATACCGAGAAGGACCGAGAGTCTGCCGAGCCGGAAGAACTGATCGAGCCGTTCCTGACCCGTTTTGTGGGTAAGGTGCAGAGAAAAGACGATCGTCTTGCTATCGTGCCGGATCATCCCCTGCTGAAAGATGCCATTCCCTGCCGCGCCGCCCGTGGCGTTGAGCATGATTTTAAAGAAGGTGACTGGGCCGTAGCAGAAATGCGCCGTCATCCTCTGAAAGGCGATCGCGGTTTTTATGCCGAGTTGACCCAGTTCATCACCTTCGGCGCCGATCATTTCGTGCCATGGTGGGTCACGCTGGCACGCCACAATCTTGAAAAAGAAGCGCCGAACGGCGTAGCGACTGAGATGCAGGACGAAGGTTTGACGCGTCGCGATCTCACCGCACTGGAGTTTGTCACCATCGACAGCGCCAGCACAGAAGATATGGATGACGCGCTGTACGCGGAAGAGAGCGCCGATGGCAAACTGCATCTGACCGTCGCCATTGCCGATCCCACCGCCTGGATTGCCGAAGGCAGCAAGCTGGATGACGCGGCGAAAATCCGTGCCTTCACCAACTACCTGCCGGGCTTCAACATTCCGATGCTGCCGCGCGAATTGTCAGACGATCTCTGCTCGCTGCGTCCGAATGAAGTGCGCCCGGTTCTTGCCTGCCGCATGACCATCGCCGCAGATGGCGCGATTGAAGACGATATCGAGTTCTTTGCCGCCACCATCGAGTCGAAAGCCAAGCTGGCCTACGATAACGTCTCCGACTGGCTGGAAAATACCGGTAGCTGGAAACCTGAATCGGACGCCATTGCCGCGCAAATCCGTCTGCTGCATCGCATCTGCCTGAACCGCGGCGAGTGGCGTAAAACCCATGCGCTGGTGTTCAAAGACCGCCCGGATTATCGCTTTGTTCTGGGTGAGAAAGGCGAAGTGCTGGACATCGTGGCCGAACCGCGACGCATTGCGAACCGCATCGTTGAAGAGGCGATGATTTCCGCCAACATCTGTGCCGCACGCGTGCTGCGCGACAAGCTGGGCTTTGGCATTTACAACGTCCACACCGGATTTGATCCGGCGAATACCGAAGCGCTGGCGGCCCTGCTGAAGAACCACGATGTGCACGTTGACCCGGAAGAAGTGCTGACGCTGCCGGGCTTCTGCAAGCTTCGCCGCGAACTGGACGCGCAGCCGTCGGGCTTCCTGGACAGCCGCATTCGTCGCTTCCAGTCCTTCGCGGAAATCAGCACCGAACCGGGCCCGCACTTTGGTCTTGGTCTCGACGCTTATGCCACCTGGACGTCGCCGATCCGTAAGTATGGCGATATGGTTAACCACCGTCTGCTGAAAGCGATTATTAAAGGTGAAACCATTGCCCGTCCTCAGGAAGACACCACGCTCCAGATGGCCGATCGCCGCCGTCTTAACCGCATGGCGGAACGTGACGTTGGTGACTGGCTGTACGCACGCTTCCTGCAGGATAAAGCCGGTACGGATACCCGTTTCGCCGCTGAGATCATCGATATCAGCCGTGGGGGGATGCGCGTGCGCCTGGTCGATAACGGTGCTGTCGCGTTTATACCTGCGCCGTTCCTGCATGCGGTTCGCGACGAAATGGTCTGTAGTCAGGAAAACGGTACCGTGCAAATTAAAGGTGAAACAGTTTACAAAGTCACCGACGTGATTGACGTTACTATCGCCGAAGTTCGCATGGAAACCCGCAGCATTATCGCGCGTCCTGTCGCCTGATAACCGCTTCAATTGTCGGTCTTTTCCTTTTCGGAAAGGCCGACAATTTTTCTTTTTATCCCCGCCACAAAATCATTATTTTTCCTTACTATTTTCAGTATCCCTTCGCCCAAAAGCGCCATAATTATCTACAGTAAAAGAGTGTTGTTATATTCGGTTACGTGAATTTATATACGCTCAGTATCCTTTTTAACCTGACTCGTTTTATTATAAGAAAACAGGGAAAAAACAACAGGTTCACTTCGGTTTTGCCGCTGTTTCTCAACGGAAAAGTCGACTGCAAATGAATAATTTGTGCGCTAATGAAAAGCTGCGGGAGAAAACATGATGGACGATCTGGAGCAGAATTTGCTGTTTCGCTACATGGGGACTCACAGCCCGTGGTGGCGCTTGTCAGCTGACAGCAACGCACTGCACCTTTCCACCAGCGAAAATACCGATGTCACTCAGGTCGTGGCGCTGGACGATGAACAGGCCGATCTCATCCGTCATTTAACCGTTATTACCTCCAGCATTTCCATGATGCTCTCCCTGTACGGTGAAGATGTCCCGGTTCATCTTGTGGGCCGTAAGATTACCCGTAACGAGTGGGCAGGCACCGCTTCCGCCTGGAACGATACGCCCTCCGTGGCGCGCGATCTGGCACAGGGGCTCTCTTTCGCGGAACAGGTTGTCTCGGAGGCCAACTCCGTCATTGTTATTCTCGATCAGCACGGCAATATTCAGCGTTTTAACCGGCTTAGCGAAGAGTACACCGGCCTGAAAGAGCAAGAAGTGATTGGCCAGAACGTATTTAAGCTGTTTATGAGCCGCAGCGAAGCGGCAGCCTCAAAGCGCAATATTACCGGTTTTTTTCGCAACGGCAGCTCCTACGAAGTCGAACGCTGGATCAAAACGCGTAAAGGGCAGCGGCTGTTTCTGTTCAGAAACAAATTCGTGCACAGCGGCAGCGGTAAAAATGAAATTTTCCTTATCTGTTCCGGGACCGATATTACCGAGGAGCGCCGCGCTCAGGAGCGACTGCGGGTGCTGGCCAATACCGATACCATCACCGGCTTGCCAAACCGCAATGCGATCCACGACCTGATTTCTGACGCCATCGACAACCGCGGCGACACGCAGGTGGGCGTGGTGTATCTCGATCTGGATAACTTTAAAAAGGTCAATGACGCTTACGGGCATATGTTTGGCGACCAGCTGTTACAGGCTGTCGCCCTCGCCATTTTGAGCTGTCTGGATGAGAATCAGGTGCTGGCGCGACTTGGCGGTGATGAGTTTATCGTCATGGCTATCAATACCTCTCAGGGCTCTCTGGAGGCGATGGCATCGCGCATTTTAACCCGCCTGCGCCAGCCGTTCCGAATTGGTCTGATTGAAATTTATACCGGTTGCTCACTGGGTATCGCCCTCGCCCCGCAGCACGGGAACGACAGGGAAAGCGTCATCCGTAACGCCGATACCGCCATGTACACCGCCAAGGAGAATGGCCGGGGCAAGTTCTGCGTCTTCTCCCCCGAGATGAACCAGCGCGTTTTTGAGTATCTTTGGCTGGATACCAACCTGCGTAAGGCCCTGGATAACGATCAGCTTTTGATCCACTATCAGCCGAAAATAACCTGGCGCGGGGAAGTCAGAAGCCTTGAAGCGCTGGTCCGCTGGCAATCACCAGAGCGCGGCCTGATCCCGCCGCTGGAGTTTATCTCTTATGCCGAGGAGTCGGGGTTGATTGTGCCCCTGGGCCGCTGGGTGATGCTCGACGTGGTTCGCCAGGTGGCGAAATGGCGCGATAAGGGAATAAACCTGCGCGTGGCGGTGAACGTCTCTGCACGCCAGCTGGCCGACCAGACCATCTTTAGCGACTTAAAGCAGGCGCTGAAGGATCTGAATTTTGAATACTGCCCGGTCGACGTGGAATTAACCGAAAGCTGTCTTATCGAGAACGAAGAGCTTGCGCTGTCCGTGATCCAGCAGTTCAGCCGACTCGGGGCGCAAATTCATCTGGATGATTTCGGCACCGGCTACTCTTCCCTTTCTCAACTGGCCCGCTTCCCTATCGACGCCATTAAACTCGATCAATCTTTTGTCAGGGATATTCATAAGCAGTCCATCTCCCAGTCTCTGGTGCGCGCTATCGTCGCGGTGGCGCAGGCGTTAAATCTGCAGGTGATTGCCGAAGGTGTGGAAAGTGCAAAAGAAGACGCCTTTCTCACCAAGAACGGCGTCAACGAACGGCAGGGTTTTCTGTTTGCTAAGCCGATGCCCGCTGCCGCATTCGAGCGATGGCTAAAACGATATCAAGCGCGAAATCAACGTTAACTGGCTTTACGCAAGCCCGCCGCATGATGGCGGTTTTGCAGCGTGACCAGACGCTCCATGTAAGCGATATCTTTCGGCTCCAGGCAGAAAGCGGCATCTACCCAGTCTTCCGTGATGTCCATCAGTTCACTGCGGGGCAATTGCAGAACGCGCGTACGGGCGCGCAGCATCGCCCTTACGCCATTCAGTTTTGGCCGCAGCGTATCGATGAAGGTTCGGGTGGAGACATAGCTTTGTCCGGGTTCAAACAGGACATCCACCAGCCCGTGCTGCTCGTACCATTCAGCCGTATGGGATTCCCCTTTATAGATCAGTTCCTCCGCCAGCTTCATGCCTGAACGGCGTGCAACCAGGGAATATCCCCCCATACCCGGAAACAGGTTGAAGGCAATCTCCGGGAAACCTAAGCGGGCATCACGCTGAGCCAGGACAAAATGGTGCGCCAGAGCGGCCTCAAACCCGCCCCCTAACGCACTGCCTTCGACCATGGCCAGAGAGATGGCCCCCGTGTCAAACCCCCGTGAGGCCGCATGGACGCAATCAACGCAGGCGCGAGCGTACGCCCGTAACGCCTCCCGACGTCCGTTCTGAATGCACTCGACGAAGAACTGTAAATCACCGCCCACATTATACATTTCGGGAACCAGCGATCCGGTTACCCAAAAATCAACCGCAAAACCAGACTGGCGAACCAGCCATGAAAAGTTCATGATCTCCTCGATTAATGCATGGTTAAAGCAAGGACGTGGTTGAGCCCGCAGCATCATCCACACCGTGTGACGCTCCGCCTCGTAATACCCTGACAGCTGCGTGAACCGTTCAGTATCGGTAAACAGTGTGCAGGTAGGCTGATTGATAACTGTCATAGTCTAATTCCTCTTATAAAAAAGCGCCTTGCGCGCAGTTTTAGACTAATCCACTCAATAGGCCCGCTGTATGAGGGGGAATAAATTTATCACTTACGTTTATGTAATTTAGTTATTGCATTTTTTCCCTTCTCTTTTGATCCTAATTTCTGCATCATTGAAAATATTAACTTTTCGCGCCTGGGGTGAGATTATGTCGACTATTGACGCACAAGCTGTAGCACAACGAATTGATACCGTGCTGGATATCCTGGTGGCGGGCGATTATCACTCTGCTATCCGTAATCTCGAGATCCTGAAGTCTGAACTTCTTGCTCAGAATGGTGCTGACAACGCGCCTGAAAACAGACAGCCAAAAGCGCCGTGGGAAGTTTAACCCCACCGTCTCCGACCTCGTTTCGCTTTATTAAATGGATGCTATGAATTCCCGACAACAACTCATTTTGCAGATGGTCATCGATCAGGGACGCGTAAGCGTAGTCGATCTCGCTAAAACCACCGGTGTGTCTGAAGTCACAATCCGTCAGGATCTTAATCTGCTGGAAAAACAGAGCTACCTGCGTCGCGCGCACGGATATGCTGTCCCGCTGGACAGCGATGACGTTGAGACGCGCATGATGAATAACTACGCGCTCAAACGTGAACTGGCGGAGTTTGCCGCGTCCCTGGTGAACAACGGTGAGACCGTCTTTATTGAAAACGGCAGCAGTAATGCCCTTCTGGCGCGCACGCTTGCCGATCAAAAGGACGTGACCATCATCACCGTCAGCAGCTATATCGCGCATTTGCTCAAAGAGACGCGCTGCGAGGTCATTCTGCTCGGCGGTATTTACCAGAAAAAAAGTGAAAGCATGGTAGGCCCGCTGACCCGTCAGTATGTCCAGCAGGTCCATTTCAGCAAGGCCTTTATCGGGATTGACGGCTGGCAGCCGGAGACAGGTTTTACCGGCCGGGATATGATGCGCTCTGACGTTGTGAATGCCGTGCTGGAAAAAGAGTGTGAAGCCATTGTGCTCACCGACAGCTCTAAGTTTGGCGCCGTTCACCCTTATACGATGGGCCCCGTTTCACGCTTTAGCCGCGTGATTACCGATGAACGGTTGAGCGACGCGCACCGTAATAAACTGGAAGATGACGGACTGATCGTCAATATTATTAAAACAACCGCCTGAGTCCCCTTCGCGCCCGAATATCGGGCGCATACGCCCTTCTTTCTCTGAGATGATTCCTGGTACTTCTTTAAGAGTTTTTACCTGTTTAACCTGCATTAAAGTCGTAAAATTAATGTTAGCGATATAACAGGAAGTGACTATCACCTGCGTGATTACGTAACGCCTGCGCGACCAGCTTTCACGGAGAACAGAATTAAGTATTCGATTCGTCTATACTTAACGTGTACATCTTTCCGTGAATCGATAATTCAGGAGAAAGTATTATGACCTTAACCAGCAAAAAATTAGCCGCCGCTGTTCTGGCAATCACTGTAGCAATGTCCCTGAGCGCGTGCTCTAACTGGTCTAAACGTGACCGTAACACCGCTATTGGTGCCGGTGCCGGTGCTCTCGGTGGTGCAGTATTAACGGATGGTAGTACGCTGGGTACATTAGGTGGCGCTGCTGTCGGTGGTATTATCGGTCACCAGGTTGGCAAATAATTATTATCTAAGCCTTCCCCGGTATTGCGATATTTGAACGCATTTCAGGTCTGACATACGCACGTATATAACACGAGCCACGGCATTTGCCGTGGCTCATTTATTTTAGCCGCCTGCGAGTTTGACTTTCATCCCTTTGGCTTCCAGCAGAGATTTTATTAAATCGCGCTTATCCCCCTGGATTTCAATAATGCCGTCTTTCACGGCACCGCCGCAGCCGCATTTCTTTTTCAACTCGGCCGCCAGCTTTGCCAGTTCCGCATCGTCCAAGTCAATGCCGGAGATAAGGCAAACCCCTTTCCCTTTTCGTCCACTGGTCTGGCGCTGGATCCGAACGATACCGTCGCCCTTGGGACGTTCCGCTTTCGCTTTCGGTTCATCTATACGCCCGCTATCGGTTGAATAGACCAGACGGCTGTTGGAATCGGTCATTACGCCCCCTTTTTCAGCGATGCGTTGATAGCCTTAAGCGTCTCTGCCGGGTTTGCAGACTGCGTCACCGGACGCCCGATGACCATGTAGTCAACGCCAGCAGCCAGCGCTTGCTCAGGCGTCATAATGCGGCGCTGATCGCCCACGTCGCTGCCTGCAGGGCGGATCCCCGGCGTGACCAGTTTAAAATCCTTGCCCAGTGCTGATTTGAAACGTACCGCTTCCTGCGCGGAGCAAACAACGCCATCCAGGCCGCAATGCTGCGTCAGCCGCGCAAGGCGTTCCGCGTGCTCGGCGGGTGACAACGTCACGCCCAGGTCGCGTAAATCATTTTCGTCCATACTGGTCAACACGGTGACCGCAATCAGCAACGGTGCATCTTTACCGAACGGCAGGAGCGCCTCACGGGCGGCCGTCATCATTCTTGCCCCACCCGATGCATGGACGTTGACCATCCATACGCCCAGCTCTGCGGCTGCGGCAACGGCGTGCGCCGTGGTATTCGGGATATCGTGGAATTTCAGGTCGAGGAAAACGTCAAAGCCGCGCTGCTGCAGATCGCGTACGATTTGCGGTCCAAACAGCGTGAACATCTCTTTGCCAACTTTCAGACGGCAGTCGCGAGGGTCAATGCCGTCGACAAACGCCAGTGCGGCGTCACGCTTATTGTAATCAAGCGCAACAACAACAGGAGAATCCGTAATTACGCGGGAAGTGGAGGATGTAACAGACGTCATGACCAGCCCTTTTCGTCTATGGGCGCACAGCGGCGCGGAACAGATAAACGGCCAGCATTCTACCTGCCGACGCCGCAAATTAACAGGATCCATTTACGCGCCTGCCAGGCCAGCAAACCGCACGATGTATGACATGTAGTAAAAGCCATTAGTATGTTGTAACTAAAGTGGAGTGTTTTAAAAAATTACTGCCCGTCCAGGCCACGAATTGGCTTGATGGTGGACCAGGCGCGGCAGGAAGGACAGTGCCAGTAGAGCGTATACGCGGTAAAACCACACTTCTGGCAGCGATAGCGCGGCTTGCTGCGCACCTGCTCGCCAACCATATCGCGCAGCACCATCAGGCTCTCTTTGGCGCGCCCCTCTTCAGCGTCGTTCAGATGGTAATCCATCAGCTTATGGAACACCCGCATGGTCGGATGACGCTGCAGCTGACGCGTAATATAAACCTGCGCGGTGTCACTTCCTTCATACTGCTCAACAACGTCTGAGAGCATCAGCTCAGCGGTGGCACCGGTATTTTCTTCCACGCAACGCCGCAGGAATGCTACCCACTCTTCCTGCTTGTCGAGCTGTTGATAGCAGGTTTGCAGCATTTCCAGCGTTTCACTGACCAGCTCTTTGTCCTGGTCGATAACCCGCAGCAGGCTTTCAACGGCTTTGGCGTAGTCGCCATTCGCCATAAAGACGCGCCCCATCATGATGGATATTCGCGCGCTGTTGCGGTCCGCGGCGGCGCCTTTCTTCAGCAGCGCCATGGCTTTATCCATGTCGTCGTTGCCCATCTGCTGAAGCGCAAGCTCACAGTAGAAATGGGCTATCTCAACGCGCTGCTTATCTTTACCCAGCTTCACCAGACGCTCAGCGGTATCAATGGCTTTCTGCCAGTCGCTGGTGGCCTGATAAATCTGCAGGAGCTGCTGCAGCGCGCCGATGCGGAAATCTGTTTCGTCCACCAGCTGCGCGAACATATCTTCAGCGCGATCGTACAAGCCCGCAGCCATGTAATCACGCCCCAGCTGTTGCACCGCAAGGAGACGTTGATCGTAGGTCAGCGAGGCGCTTTCCATCAGAGTCTGGTGAATACGAATGGCGCGATCGACCTCACCGCGCGAGCGGAACAGGTTACCCAGGGTGAGATGGGCTTCAACCGTCCCCGTATCCTCTTTCAGCATATCGAGGAACAGGTCTACCGCTTTGTCCTGCTGATTGCTCAGGAGGAAGTTCACGCCCGCAACGTAGTCGCGGGAGAGCCGGTTGGCCTCGTCCTGTTTTGTTTGTTGCGCACTTCTGCGGCCCATATACCAGCCATAGGCTGCGGCTACAGGCAAAAGCAGAAACAACAACTCCAGCATAGTCGATTATTCCTTCACGACCGGCACACCAGAGTTTTCCGGGATGTCAGACGCAGGGGCAATGTTATTTTCGAGTCGCTTAATTTTACGTTCAGCGCGCGCAAGAGAAACACGGACTTTAAGCCAGAACAGACCGCAAACCAGCCAGCCAATGGCAAAGCCAGCAGCAAATAAGACCGCCAGCAGGCTCGAGACGCGATACTCACCCTGAGCCAGCAGATAGTTAAACGTCACCTGCTGATCGTTTTGTGCACCCAACGTGACTGAAATGACAAAAATCGCCAATACCAGTAAGAAAATGAGTAAATATTTCACATTACTTCCCGTTATGTGGTTCAAGCGAATAAAGTGTGTTCAACTCACCGCAATCAGCCTTATAAACTACCATTTTAGCGACGAGCGCGAAACGGAAAAAGTGACGCGCAGGTCATGGATCTATGGGCAAAATGCGGAATATCAACCGTCAGGCGTCTGTTTCGTCCCTTTCGGCTATTTCTTCTTTCTCTTCTGGCGGTGGCGTTAGCGGGCCGCAGAATCGTTCAGTGAGCCAGGTCGCCAGCACGATCAGCAGCCATGAGATGAGCGTGGCGACGACCAGGTCCCGCGGCCAGTGCATCCCCAGCAGCAAGCGGCTGCCCATGACTCCCGTCGCCCAGACCAGTAATATCACGATAGTGATCGTACGACGCCTTGGCCAAAGCAGCCCAACCCCCAGCAACGCCCAGCTGGCCGCAAACATGGTATGACCTGAAGGAAACGCGAACCCGGTCTCTTTCTGCCAGTGTTTACGCAAGAATTTCGGGATATCCTGCTGTTCCGCAAGCTGTTCTTTCACCAGCGCGCCGCGATCTTTACGCTTTAAATTGTAGAACTCATCCACCGGAACATGGTGCGTTTTTTCCAGCCAGACGACAAAAGGACGCGGCTCCTGTACGCGATCTTTAACCCAGGACTTCACGCCCTGACCGACAAGGATAGCGCCACCGAGGATCGCAAAGAGCATCAGCGCCGCGCGCAGACGAAAGCGCAGGCACCACAGAAACCAGCCGCAGAGGATGACGTGGGTAATAATTCCCCACGGCTGGGTCACCGTTTCCGTTATCCAGTATAACGTTTTCAGCCACAGGGCGTTCTGCCCTGGCTGCCACATCCAGCCTGAAAGCCATACGGCCAGGGGCATAATCAGTAAAATGGCCGCGCCTGCTGCCGTACGTCTGCCGATTGAAAGCATGTCTTCTCCTTTTTCGCTAAGCGTCACAATCATAACTGAAATTAATCCTTTGGGTGGAGATGTCGGATCGTGCGTTTAACGTTCATATAGCATGGTGCCCATTAGGCGAACCTGCTGAGCTTGTGGCAAAATGAACTGATACAGAAAGCAAAACAGGGCAAAGACACGAAACGTGTCAGCCTACTCTGGAGAATCACATGCAGCTTAAACGTGTGGCAGAAGCCAAACTGCCAACCCCATGGGGCGATTTCCTGATGGTGGGTTTTGAAGAACTGGCAACCGGACAGGATCATGTCGCGCTGGTGTATGGCGACATTTCAGGGCAGACGCCGGTGTTGTCCCGCGTCCATTCAGAGTGTCTTACCGGCGACGCGCTGTTCAGCCTGCGCTGTGATTGTGGTTTCCAGCTGGAAGCCGCCCTGTCTCATATTGCAGAGGAAGGTCGCGGGGTGCTGCTTTATCACCGCCAGGAAGGTCGTAATATCGGTCTGCTGAATAAAATCCGCGCTTACGCGCTTCAGGACCAGGGCTACGATACGGTTGAAGCAAACCATCAGCTTGGCTTTGCTGCTGACGAACGTGATTTCACCTTGTGTGCAGATATGTTCAAGCTGCTGGGCGTGGACGAAGTTCGCCTGCTGACCAATAACCCGAAAAAAGTGGAGATCCTGACCGAAGCGGGGATCAACATCGTCGAGCGCGTACCGCTGATTGTCGGCCGTAACCCGAAAAACGCCCATTACCTTGATACCAAGGCCGCCAAAATGGGCCATCTGTTGAAAGAGTAATGCTAAAAAGCCCGGCACGCGTGCCGGGCTCGTTTCATCAGTCCAGCATCTTACGAATCACATAATGCAAAATGCCGTCGTTCTGGTAATAGGTCAGCTCGGTTGCCGTATCAATACGGCACCGGCAATCCAGCACCTCGGTTTTCCCGTCTGCCCGCGTTAACTTCACCGGCACCGTTTTACCCGGCTGCAGGTTTTGCAGACCGCTAATGTCAATCTGCTCTTCCCCGGTCAGTCCCAGCGTTTTACGCGTCACGCCCTGCGGGAACTCGAGCGGCAGGATCCCCATACCGATCAGATTCGAGCGGTGAATACGTTCGAACGATTCGGCGATGACCACGCGAACGCCAAGCAGACGCGGACCTTTCGCCGCCCAGTCGCGGCTGGAGCCGGAACCGTACTCTTTCCCGGCGATCACCGCCAGCGGCGTACCTTCCTGTTGATATTTGACCGCCGCATCATAAATCGAAACGACTTCCGTACCCGGCAGATGGCGCGTCATGCCGCCTTCCACGCCCGGCACCATTTCGTTACGAATGCGGATGTTGGCAAACGTCCCGCGCATCATGACTTCATGATTACCGCGACGCGATCCGTAGGAGTTAAAATCACGGCGTTCGACGCCCCGGCTTTGCAGATAGCGACCCGCCGGGCTATCGGCTTTGATACTCCCCGCCGGAGAAATATGGTCAGTTGTGACAGAATCCCCCAGCATCGCCAGTATGCGCGCGCCGTGGATATCCTTAAGCGGCGCCGGCTCGGCAAGCATCTCATCAAAGAACGGCGACAGACGGATATAGGTCGAGTCATCCTGCCAGTCATAGGTATCCGAGCCAATAACGTTGATGGTTTTCCATTCCGGCGTGCCTTCAAAGACCTCCGCATACTCTTTGCGGAACATCTCGGTTGAGACCTTTTCAACGGCCAGCGCGATTTCACGCGAAGATGGCCAGATATCTTTCAGGTAGACAGGGTCATTCTTGCGATCGTGGCCAATCGGGTCGGTCACCAGGTTGATATTCATGTTCCCTGCCAGGGCATAAGCGACCACCAGCGGCGGCGAGGCCAGCCAGTTGGTTTTCACCAGCGGGTGGATACGCCCTTCAAAGTTACGGTTGCCGGACAGGACCGCGCCTACCGTCAGGTCGCCCTGCTTGATCGCCGTTTCAATAGGTTCAGGCAGCGGGCCGGAGTTACCAATACAGGTTGTACAGCCGTAGCCCACAAGGTTAAAGCCCAGTTCGTCAAGGTACGGCGTCAGTTTGGCCTTCGCCAGGTAATCCGACACCACTTTAGAACCCGGTGCCAGCGAAGCCTTAACCCATGGCTGAGGTTTTAGCCCAAGCTCTACCGCTTTTTTCGCCAACAAACCGGCCGCCATCAATACGCTGGGGTTCGAGGTGTTGGTGCAGGAGGTGATGGCGGCAATAACCACCGCGCCATCCGGGAGCTGATACTGATGTCCGTTCAGAACATAGTCGACTGGACGATGGTCTTTCTGCGCCACGTTCACTTCCAGCGCATTGCTGGCGGCAAAGGCTTTTGGCACGTCGCTCAGCGAAACCCTATCCTGCGGGCGTTTCGGCCCGGCGAGGCTCGCCTCGACGCTTCCCATATCCAATTCAAGCGTGCTGGTGAAGACCGGTTCATCGCCCGGATTACGCCACATGCCCTGCGCTTTGGTATAGGCCTCTACCAGCGCGACCTGCTCTTCGCTGCGCCCGCTCAGGCGCATGTATTCCAGCGTCACATCATCGATGGGGAAAAAGCCGCAGGTGGCACCGTATTCCGGCGCCATATTGGCAATAGTGGCACGGTCGGCCAGCGGCAGCGAATCGAGTCCGTCACCGTAGAATTCTACAAACTTGCCTACCACGCCATGCTTACGCAGCATCTGGGTGACGGTGAGCACCAGATCGGTGGCGGTAATGCCTTCAGACAGTTTGCCGGTGAGCTTGAAGCCCACCACATCCGGAATAAGCATGGACACCGGCTGGCCGAGCATGGCTGCTTCCGCTTCGATACCCCCGACACCCCAGCCCAGCACGCCCAGACCGTTTATCATGGTGGTATGGGAGTCCGTGCCCACCAGCGTATCCGGATAGGCAACCCACTCTTTATCCTGTAATTCACTCCAGACGGCTTTACCCAGATATTCAAGGTTAACCTGGTGACAAATACCGGTTCCCGGCGGGACCACGCTAAACCGGCTAAACGCCTGCTGCCCCCACTTCAGGAACACGTAGCGCTCGTGGTTACGTTCCATCTCCAGACGCACGTTCTCGCCAAAGGCGTCGTCATCACCAAAGCGATCAACGGTTACGGAGTGGTCAATGACGAGGTCAACGGGGGAAAGCGGATTCACTTTGGCCGTATCTCCGCCGAGACGCTTAACGGCCTCGCGCATCGCGGCTAAATCAACGACGGCAGGGACACCGGTGAAGTCCTGCATCAGCACCCTGGCCGGGCGGTAGGCGATTTCTCTGTCAGCATGGGCATTTCCAAGCCACCCTGCCAGCGCCTGGATATCATCGAGGGTGACAGAGTCACCGTCCTGCCAGCGCAATAAATTTTCCAGTAAAACTTTCAATGACTTGGGTAAACGCGAAATGTCCCCAAGCGTTCTGGCAGCCAGCGGCAGGCTGTAGTAATGCCAGGTTTTATTTTCTGCCTGTAATGTGTCCTTACTGGCTTCGCGTAGGGTTAACGACATAAGCTCCTCCTTAATCACAGAGATGTCCCGACAATCATCAGGGCCGTAATTAAAGATAACACAAAGATGCTGTAACGTTTTGATAACAACCCAAATTGATAAATTTAGGATTGGTCCAGAAGGGGAAAACAAAAAACCCCGCCGCAGCGAGGTTTTCAATTTAGTGGAGGGCCAACCAGATGAGCTGACTCCAGAACAGAATCGACACGGTAAAAACGCCGATCCATGACCAGTATTTGTGAGACGTCATGTTATTCATCATAGGGACACCAGGCATTATTTATAAGAAGTTCCGAGGTTTGTCCTCAGTGCTATATTGCTGATGTGTATTTATTAAAGAGTACAAAAGTGCAGAGTCGATATTCAGACTATTTGCATCATTACGCAATTAACTAAATTATTGTTTTTTGGGTTCGTCTTCTGCGAACACATCAATAAACGCTTGCTGCTGCGGCGTCAGTTTCCAGGATGCGGGAACAACAGTCGCAGGTGCTTTACGCCCTCGGTGGCCGTTGTCACGATGCTGACACATCTGTTTAACCGTTTCTGTACGTACCGTCACTGCCATATTTAACCCCAATATCTCCAGGCCAGGAGAGCAACCACCACCCAAAACAGGGTAGAGACGAGAAAGACCGCCAGCCAGGCTTTACGCTTGAGCGCAGGATCCCTTTGCGGTTCTTCACTTCCTGAAGGCATTGCTAACCTCATACAATCGACATCGCTTATCATTTAGGACCAAACAATTGGTACAATTAATCATCTGTTGAGATAAATCCTAAAGAAACTTTAGCCGAAAAGCCAGTGAATTTACGCACCGGGAGGTATGAAATATTCAATCTTTTGACCAGAAATAAATAATTGAAAAGAAAAATTTGCGAAGCCGTAAATTAGTTTCTACTTTTGTCGCCAATTCGCGACATTATAACCTTACGGATTAAATGGATAATGACATTATATGACAGGGAACGCGTAGATGATGATAATTCTAATTTAGCTTTGAGGCGTTATTTCGGTATCTTTCCCTAAGGGAAAGATACCGGGTGTGATTATTTTTCGGGAAGTTTAATGTCTTTAAACATCTCTTCAATATCTTCATTTGAGCGTAATGCAACGGCGGTATCAACCACGTCACGCGTTAAATGAGGGGCAAAGCGCTGAATAAAATCATACATATAGCTGCGCAGGAAGGTGCTGCGACGGAATCCAATCTTTGTGGTGCTATGGCTGAAAACATCATGTGCATCAAGACGCACCAGGTCAGGGTCTGACACCGGATCCACCGCCATGCTGGCAATGACGCCTACTCCCAGCCCAAGCCGCACATAGGTTTTAATCACGTCGGCATCCGTCGCGGTAAAGACAATGCGCGGCGTTAGCCCTGCCCGGTTAAAGGCCGTATCAAGCTCCGACCGGCCGGTAAAGCCAAACGTATACGTCACCAATGGATACTGCGCCAGCTCTTCGATAGTGACTGACCCTTTACCCGCCAGAGGGTGATCGGGGGTCACCACAATTGAACGGTTCCAGTGATAGCATGGAAGCATCACCAGATCGTCATACAGATGAAGCGCTTCGGTGGCGATGGCGAAGTCTGCATTACCCTTGGAAACGGCTTCAGCAATTTGCGTTGGCGAGCCCTGGTGCATGTGCAAAGAGACGCGAGGATAACGCTCGATAAAGCCTTTGATAACACCGGGTAGCGCATAGCGCGCCTGGGTATGCGTCGTGGCAATATACAGCGAGCCTTTATCCGGCCAGGTGTGCTCCCCCGCCACAGACTTAATCGCATCGACTTTGGATAGGACTTCCCGCGCAATGCGGATAATTTCCTGCCCCGCAGGCGTCACCTGAGTGAGATGCTTACCGCTGCGGGCAAATATCTGGATACCTAACTCGTCCTCCAGCATACGAACTTGTTTGCTGATGCCCGGTTGCGAGGTATATAACCCCTCGGCGGTAGAAGAGACGTTAAGGTTATGATTCACCACCTCAACGATATAACGAAGCTGCTGTAATTTCATGCCAGACCATCCGATTTAGCGCACGCGGTCAATCGCTTAAGACGATTTAATAATAAGAAAAAGGTTAACTATAACCACTATATCATTTATAGCCTGACTGTATAGTACGGAACAAAAAATAATAACAAGGCAATAAAAAAGGGCCGGAAATCCGGCCCTTTTACAGGTAAGTTACGGTAAGGGAAGATTATTTCTTGCCTTCAACCCATTTGCCATCGACAAAGAAGGCTGACCATCCGGTCGCTTTACCTTCTTTCTCGGCCGCAACATACTGCTGCTTGGTTTTACGGCTGAACCGTACCACGGTTTTGTTGCCTTCAGGATCCTGCTGTGGCGCATCGGCCAGATAACGCAGTTTCTCAGGCAGACGATCGCGGAAGCGATGCAACTCTTCCACCAGAGGCGCACGGGTTTCACGCGATTTCGGGAAGGTGTTGGCGGCCAGGAAGACACCCGCAGCGCCGTCACGCAGCACGAAGTACGCGTCGGATTTCTCGCACGGCAGCTCTGGCAGCGGAACCGGATCTTCCTTCGGCGGAGCGACTTCACCATTACGCAGGATTTTACGCGTGTTTTTACACTCGTCGTTGGTACAGGCCATGTACTTACCGAAACGCCCCATTTTCAGGTGCATTTCAGAGCCACACTTCTCGCACTCCACAATCGGGCCGTCATAGCCTTTGATGCGGAACTCGCCCTCTTCGATCTCATACCCGTCACACGTTGGGTTGTTACCGCAGACGTGCAGCTTACGTTTTGGATCGATCAGGTAGCTGTCCATTGCCGTGCCGCATTTTTTGCAGCGGCGTTTGGCACGCAGAGCGTTAGTTTCCGCATCATCACCTTCCAGCACGTTGAGAACTTCGTTCTCAGGCACCAGGTTGATGGTGGTTTTGCAGCGCTCTTTTGGTGACAGTGCATAGCCAGAGCAGCCAAGGAATACGCCCGTGGTTGCGGTGCGGATCCCCATCTTGCGGCCGCAGGTTGGGCAGTCGATGCTGGTCAGTACCATCTGGTTAGGCAGCATGCCGCCCTCTTCAGGATCCTTCTCGGCTTTTTCAAGCTGGTCGGTAAAATCGCTGAAGAAGCTGTCGAGTACCTTTTTCCATTCCGCCTGATGGCTGGCAACCTGGTCGAGGCTGTCTTCCATTTGCGCGGTGAAATCGTAGTTCATCAACTCGCGGAAGTTAGCTTCCAGACGGTCGGTGACGATCTCACCCATCTTTTCCGCATAGAAACGGCGGTTTTCAACGCGTACGTAGCCACGGTCCTGAATCGTCGAGATAATGGACGCGTAGGTCGACGGACGGCCAATACCGCGTTTTTCCAGCTCTTTCACCAGGGACGCTTCGCTAAAGCGCGCAGGCGGCTTGGTGAAGTGCTGTGCCGGAACCAGATCGACAAGCGACAGCTCGTCACCTTTGTTTACCGCAGGCAGCGTTCTGTCTTCGTCACCTTTACGCAGCGCAGGCATCACTTTTGTCCAGCCGTCGAAACGCAGGATACGACCGCGTGCTCTGAGACGGAACTCACCGGCACCAACGGTCAGCGTAGTAGAGTCGTACTTTGCTGGGGTCATCTGGCACGCCACGAACTGGCGCCAGATCAGCTGATACAGCTTCTGGGCATCGGCTTCCATGTCTTTCAGCGATTCCGCTAACACCGAGACATCAGAAGGACGAATCGCTTCGTGTGCTTCCTGGGAATTCTCTTTACTGGCGAACTGGTTAGCGCTTTCCGGCAGGTATTTTTTGCCGAAATTATCGCTGATGTAGCCGCGAACCATATTAACAGCGTCCTGGCTCAGGTTGGTGGAGTCGGTACGCATGTAAGTGATGTAGCCCGCTTCATACAGGCGCTGGGCCATCATCATGGTTTTCTTCACGCCATAACCCAGACGCGTGCTTGCAGCCTGTTGCAGCGTAGAGGTAATAAACGGCGCACCCGGCTTGCTGCTGGTCGGTTTGTCTTCACGTTCCAGCACCTGATAGCGTGCTTTTTCCAGCAGCGCTACGGCGGCCATGGTCTGGTCGCGGTTTTCTGGACGGAAAGGCTTATCGTTGTGATGGCTTACCTGCAGCGGCAGAGCGTCACCGCCCGGCGTGGTCACATTGGCGTCAACTTCCCAGAACTCTTCCGGCACGAAGGCTTTAATTTCGCGCTCACGCTCAACGACCAGACGCACGGCGACGGATTGCACACGACCTGCGGACAGACCACGGGCAATTTTTTTCCACAGCAGTGGAGAAACCATGTAGCCCACAACGCGGTCCATAAAGCGACGCGCCTGCTGTGCGTTTACACGGTCAATATTCAGTTCGCCCGGCTTTTCAAACGCCTGACGAATCGCATTCTTCGTAATTTCGTTAAACACTACACGGCTGTAGCGTTTGTCATCACCACCGATCACTTCCCGCAGGTGCCACGCAATGGCTTCCCCTTCGCGGTCAAGGTCGGTTGCGAGATAGATGTGGTCTGCTTTTTCAGCAAGCTGCTTCAGCTCGTTAACGACTTTTTCTTTCCCGGGCAGCACTTCATATTGTGCGTCCCAGTTATGCCATGGGTTAACACCCATGCGGTTGACAAGCGCGCTACGTTCATCCTTTTTAGGCTTTTTAGCCCCTTTGGTGGAGGTAGAGTCTGCGCTCTTTTTGCTGGCTGAGCCACTGGTCGGCAAATCGCGGATATGACCCACGCTGGACTTAACCACGTAGTCATTACCCAGATACTTATTGATCGTTTTGGCTTTTGCCGGGGACTCAACGATGACGAGAGCTTTACCCATATTCACCTTTACCTAATTTAATTCTTCCAGGAATACGCCGCACGTTGATTTCCCTTCCGCTGACGACGAGCCAATGATATTGCGACTGCGGCAGGAGATATCAACCCTTTTGTCTTACCGGGCGTTAATGAAAAGACGCCCAGGTGATTGAGTTTTCGGGTATTTTTCTCACATCTCGTGTAATTCGTGACGAATTCCCGGTTGAATGTCAAGCAATTCTGTTGCCAGAATGACGAAAGCGCACACTCTACCTGATAAAATTCGTTACGCAACTTTATTAGCATGCAAAAGCAAATCCCGCCAGCCAGGCCCCTGCACCTTATCCCCTCACATTACAGGGAAAATTTGCCCCCAAAGCGCCCTCGGCGTAGACTATTGTCACTGTTTAAGGAGTGGATTATGCAGAATACGACCCAACCTATTGACCGAGCCTCTCTGCTTATCGAAGCAAACAAGCTTATCCGTGACCACGAAGATACGCTGGCGGGTATTGAAGCCACCGGCGTCGAGCAGCGTAATGGCGTGCTGATTTTCAGCGGCGAATACTTCCTTGACGAACAGGGCTTACCGACCCCGAAAAGCACCGCCGTGTTTAACATGTTCAAATACCTGGCGCATACGCTTTCCGAGAAATATCACCTGGTCGATTAATGCAAAACGCGAGGCATGTGCCTCGCGTTTTTGTTTACAGCAGCGGTTTTTGTCCGCGCTGTAGCCAGCGCAACAGCAGGCGGTCCGCGCTTTCTGCCGCGCTGTTGGTAACGCGATCAAGGAGTCGCTTGCGCTGGGTAAAGCGCACGCCCACCAGCTCCCGCCCTTCCATCAGGTTGAGCAGCAGATCGTCGCTGGTTCCGACTTCATCCACCAGCCCTTTCTCCTGCGCCTGAACGCCGTACCAGTGCTCACCCGTCGCGACCTGTTCAATATCGAGCGTCGGGCGCATACGGTGCACAAAATCTTTAAAGAGGTGATGCGTTTCGTTGAGATCTTCACGGAATTTTTGACGCCCTTCTTCCGTATTTTCACCAAGCAGCGTCAGGGTACGTTTGTACTGACCCGCCGTGTGAAGTTCGATATCAATCTCTTTATTTTTCAGGAAGCGGTTAAAGTTCGGAATTTGCGCGACCACGCCGATCGAGCCAATAATGGAGAACGGCGCGGCAACAATTTTGTCCGCCACGCAGGCCATCATGTAGCCACCGCTCGCTGCCACTTTATCCACCGCCACGGTCAGCGGGATCTGTTTTTCACGCAGGCGCTGCAGCTGTGAGGCGGCCAGTCCGTAACCGTGAACCACCCCGCCCGGGCTTTCAAGACGCACGACAACCTGATCCTGCGGCGTCGCCACGGCCAGAACGGCAGTCACTTCCTCCCGCAGAGAGGAAACCTCATGCGCATCCATACTGCCTTTAAAATCGAGCACATAGACGCGTGGCGTGGCCTTGTCCTGCGGCGCATTGAGCTTTGCTTTTGCCTTTGCCGCTTTGGCTTCCTGTTTATGCTTTTTCTTCTGCGCTTTCAGCCAGAGTTTCTGTCGATGACTATCAAGCAGCGCCAGAGACATCTCTTCCTGCATCTCTTTATACTGCTCGCTCAGGCGGGTGATGCGTAACTCCCCTCGCTGACGCTTGCGCTGCGTCAGGTTGACAATCAGAACGGCAACCACCGCGATGGCAATCACCACCGTCGCGATTTTGGCCAAAAACAACCCATATTGAGAAAGTAATTCCACGCGTTCCACCTTGATTTAACCACGAATCTTTCACGGCAGTGTACAACAGCCCTGCCCATGCGTCTCGCTCGTGACATTACCTCTGCGAGCCGCCTTCAGGAATCCCCGGTCTGGGGTTTAAATATTTGCAAATTGTTAATTTTACAGTAATGCGTCCTGTAGACTGATTGAATTATCAGGCGAATTCGGGCATAAAGCCGAAAAGTCATCATAAAGGCGCCATTGCGTCACCAGTCGCCTGAGGAGTCACCGTGCATTATCAACCGCAAAAAAATCTGCTGCAAAACCGGATCATTCTTGTCACCGGTGCCAGCGACGGGATTGGCCGCGAAGCGGCCCTGACATACGCCGAATACGGCGCGAACGTCATTCTGATCGGGCGCAACGAAGAAAAACTGAAAAACGTCGCTCAGGAGATTGAGGCCGTATGCGGCACGCCGGCCCCGTGGTATACACTGGATTTGCTGACCTGCACGCCCGCGGTGTGCCAGGAGTTAGCCCAGCGCATCAGCGCCCACTATCCGAGACTCGACGGCGTGCTGCATAACGCCGGCTTGTTAGGCGAAGTGCGTCCGATGGATGAACAGGATCCTGATATCTGGCAGCAGGTGATGCAGGTCAACGTCAACGGCACGTTTTTCCTTACACAGGCATTGCTTCCTTTATTACTGAAATCCGAGTCAGGGTCCCTGGTCTTTACCTCTTCCAGCGTTGGACGTGAAGGACGCGCAAACTGGGGAGCCTATGCCGTATCAAAATTCGCGACCGAAGGTATGATGCAGGTGCTGGCGGAGGAGTATCAGAACCGCCATCTGCGCGTAAACTGCATTAACCCGGGCGGTACGCGCACCAAAATGCGCGCCAGCGCGTTCCCGAGCGAAGATCCGCAGAAGCTGAAAACCCCTGCAGACATTATGCCGCTCTATCTCTGGCTGATGGGCGACGACAGCCGCCGTAAAACCGGGATGACCTTTGACGCCCAGCCGGGCCGTAAACCAGGAATTTCGCAATGAGTGAAGAACGTCATCAGCAGCGCCAGCAGCGTCTGAAAGAACAGGTCGATGCGCGCGTCGCGGCGGCACAGGACGAGCGTGGAATCGTCATCGTCTTTACCGGCAACGGAAAAGGTAAAACCACCGCCGCATTCGGCACGGCGACACGCGCCGTCGGTCACGGGCAAAAAGTGGGCGTGATCCAGTTTATTAAAGGCGAATGGCCCAACGGCGAGCGGAATTTGCTTGAACCACACGGCGTTGAGTTTCAGGTGATGGCGACCGGGTTTACGTGGGATACGCAGAACCGGGAAACGGATACTGCAGCCTGTCTCGCCGTCTGGGAGCATGCAAAGAGAATGCTGGCCGATCCCTCGCTGAATATGGTTCTGCTGGATGAGATCACCTATATGGTCGCCTACGACTACCTGCCGCTGGACGCCGTGCTGGATGCTCTGAAGAATCGTCCTGTACACCAGACGGTTATCGTCACGGGGCGCGGGTGTCATCGGGATATTCTGGAGATGGCCGATACCGTCAGCGAGTTGCGTCCGGTCAAGCATGCGTTTGATGCAGGCATCAAAGCGCAAATTGGAATTGATTACTAAAGAAAAAAGCCCGGTGTGTTGACCGGGCTTTTACATTAACCGTTGTTGTTACGGCTGCCGGAGCGGCGACTGCTGCTCACCTGGCTGTGTCGCTTCACCGCGCGGCGAATCTGATTCGCCTTCATGCGACGACGATCTTTCTCCACCGCCACTTTTGAGGTGGTTTCCGGCGTCAGGCCGACAAGCTCGCGCAGGTAGTTGGTTTGAGTCAGATCCAGTTCGGTATAACCACCACGCGGCAGACCTTTCGGCAGCAGAATGTCGCCGTAACGGACACGGATAAGACGGCTTACCTGGACGCCTACCGCTTCCCAGAGACGACGCACCTCGCGGTTACGGCCTTCGGTCAGGGTCACGTTGTACCACTGGTTAATACCTTCCCCACCGGTAAACTTGATGGTTTTGAACGCCGCAGGACCGTCTTCCAGCTGAACGCCACGCGACAGATCGCGCAGTTTATTCTCATCAACCTGGCCAAATACGCGCACCGCGTATTCACGTTCCACTTCACGGCTTGGGTGCATCAGACGGTTTGCCAGTTCACCATCAGTGGTAAACAGCAGCAGACCGCAGGTGTTCACGTCCAGACGACCGACGGCAATCCAGCGAGCGCCACGCAGTTTAGGCAGACGGTCAAACACCGTCGGGCGACCTTCCGGGTCGTTGCGGGTACACAGCTCGCCTTCCGGCTTGTAGTAAGCCAGCACGCGGCAGATCTGCTCAGCGGATTCTTTTACGGAGATAAGATGACCGTCGATGCGGATCTTCAGCCCCGGTACGATTTCAACGCGGTCACCCAGCGTGGCGATTTTACCGTCCACACTCACGCGGCCCGCTTCAATAATGGCTTCGATTTCACGGCGTGAGCCGTGGCCGGCACGCGCCAGCACTTTCTGTAACTTCTCGCTCATTGAGCTTCCTCAGGTGTCGCCTTCACAGGCGTCGAATCAGGTCAAAAGAGGGCTGAGCCCTGCTTTGATGGCCGCGTAGTATATCTGCTTATACCTTTACAAGAAAGGCTTTACATCACCCGCGCCTTCACGAATCACTTCCGGCGCATCTTCGGTTAAGTCGACCACGGTTGTGGGCTGCTGGCCGAGATAGCCGCCGTGAATAATCAGCTCGACCACCTTCTCCAGACGATCTTTAATCTCTTCCGGATCGGACTCGGTAAACTCACTTCCCGGCAGCATCAGCGAGGTAGAGAGCATCGGTTCGCCGAGGGTTTCCAGCAGCGCCTGCGCAATCGGGTTCGACGGCACGCGCATACCGATGGTTTTGCGTTTCTCCTGCAGCAGACGACGCGGTACTTCCTTTGTGCCCTTCAGGATGAAGGTGTAGTTACCCGGCGTGTTGTTCTTAATCAGGCGAAACGCCACGTTATCGACATACGCATAGGTCGACAGCTCAGAGAGATCGCGGCACATCAGGGTAAAGTTATGGCCGTCAGGCAGCTGGCGAATACGGCAAATGCGTTCCATTGCCCCTTTATCTTCAATTTTGCAGCCCAGCGCGTAGCCGGAATCGGTCGGGTAGACAATGACGCCGCCTTTGCGGACGATCTCCACGGCCTGGTTGATCAGACGTGGCTGCGGGTTATCCGGATGGATATAGAAAAACTGACTCATACTTCCCTCTCTTCAATTTGCTGCGGCTGTTCCCAGAGCTGCCAGACAGGCTCAACGCCAGCGGGCAACCAGAGCTTGCGCCCCAGTTCGATCCAGGCGCAGGGCTGATGGAAATCAGACCCCTGTGACCCAAGCAGGCCGAACTGGCGGGCATAGGTCGCGAGCTGCGCGCGCTCGTTGGGCGCCTGCTGACACTGGGCGACTTCCATCGCCTCACCGCCGCATTCGGCAAAGTGCGCCAGCAGCCTTTTCAGCCATTTAGCAGAAAGATTATACCGCCCCGGATGGGCCAGCACGGCCTTACCGCCAGAATGATGAATCACATCAATAGCTTGTTTTATTGTACACCACTGTGGCGGAACGTATCCGGTTTTACCGCGTGCCAGATACTTTTTAAAGACATCCGCCATGGTCGTCGCTTTGCCTGCTTCGACCAGAAAACGGGCGAAATGACCGCGAGTGACCGCCCCACCGTTTGCCATCTTTTGCGCGCCTTCCAGCGCGCCCGGAATATGCGCCTTTTCGAGACGCTCGCCGATCATCTCTGCACGCTGGTTACGCCGCGTTTTTTGTTCTTGCAAAAATGCCGTCAGTGCCGGATGGTCTATATCGATAGTCAGGCCAACAATATGAATCTCATGGTTTTCCCAGACGGTTGAAATCTCAACGCCGGACACCAGATTCAGCGCCAGCCCGCTGCGGGCGATCTCAGCGCGGGCCGCCGGAATGGCATCTGTCGTATCGTGATCGGTAATCGCCAGCGTACCGACGCGCATTTCAACGGCGCGATGAACCAGGGCTTCGGGTGTCAGCAGGCCATCAGAGGCCTGAGTATGGCTGTGTAAATCATAAATAATGGCGTAGGTGGTATCGCTCAAAGCACTTCCCATAACAGGTTGGAGACATCCGAAAACACCATGATACCGACTTAACGCGAAATTCTGAAATCAAGGGTTGACAACTTGCCATCGAACTAGTTAACTAGTACACAAGTTCACACGAGAAAGGTATCTGAAAATGACAGCACATTTCACTCTGCACGGCTGGTGGCGTACTTCCTGATCCTCGGGCCGTGTCACGCGTCTGCGAAATGCAAACAGATACCCAGCCCGCGACTAAGCGGGCTTTTTTTTGAACAAAATATGAGAACAACAACATGCAAACAGCCAAACCTCATCTCGAACTGCTGACCTGCGAGGCGGCCTATCGCCACAACCCCACCGCGCTGTTTCATCAGGTGTGCGGGGCTCGCCCGGCAACGCTGCTGCTGGAATCTGCGGACATCGACAGCAAAGACGATCTCAAGAGCCTGCTGCTGGTCGACAGCGCGCTGCGCATTACCGCTTTAGGTGACACCGTCACCATCAAGGCGCTGTCAGACAATGGCGCATCGCTGCTGCCGCTGCTGGATGCCGCCCTGCCTTCAGGCATTGAAAATGAACGTCATCCAGAAATGCGCATTCTGTATTTCCCGCCGGTGAGCCAGCTGCTGGACGAAGACGCGCGCCTCTGCTCCCTGTCCGTTTTTGATGCCTTCCGCCTGCTGCAGAACCTGGTCACCGTGCCGGAAGACGAGCGTGAGGCGATGTTCTTTGGCGGGCTGTTTGCTTACGACCTGGTTGCCGGTTTCGAAGATTTGCCGGAAACGGAACAGGGTAACCGCTGCCCGGATTACTGCTTCTATCTGGCTGAAACCCTGCTGGTGATCGACCATCAGAAAAAATACACCCGCGTTCAGGCCAGCCTGTTCACTCCATCGACCGCTGAGAAAAACCGTCTTGAGCACCGCATCGCTCAGCTTCAGCAGCAGATGACAGAAGAGCCACCTGCGCTGCCTGTGCAGCGCGTGGAGAAAATGACGTGCGACGTTAACCAGACCGACGACCAGTACGGCGCCGTGGTTCGCCAGATGCAAAAGGCGATTCGCGCCGGGGAAATTTTCCAGGTCGTGCCGTCCCGTCGCTTCTCGCTGCCCTGCCCGTCGCCGCTCGCAGCCTATGACGTGCTGAAAAAGAGTAACCCAAGCCCGTACATGTTCTTCATGCAGGACAACGAATTCACGCTGTTCGGCGCCTCGCCGGAAAGCTCGCTGAAATACGACGCCACCAGCCGTCAGATTGAGATCTACCCGATTGCCGGTACCCGTCCGCGCGGGCGTCGCGCCGACGGTTCCCTGGATCGCGATCTGGACAGCCGCATCGAACTGGAGATGCGTACCGACCAGAAAGAACTCTCCGAGCACCTGATGCTGGTTGACCTGGCGCGTAACGATCTGGCACGCATTTGCACCCCCGGCAGCCGCTACGTGGCTGACCTGACCAAAGTTGACCGCTATTCGTTCGTGATGCACCTGGTCTCCCGCGTGGTCGGCGAGCTGCGCCACGACCTCGACGTGCTGCACGCCTACCGCGCCTGCATGAACATGGGCACCCTAAGTGGTGCGCCGAAAGTGCGCGCCATGCAGCTGATTGCCGCCGCCGAAGGACGCCGTCGCGGCAGCTACGGCGGCGCGGTGGGCTACTTCACCGCCCACGGAGATCTCGACACCTGCATCGTGATCCGCTCCGCCTATGTTGAAGACGGCATTGCCACCGTACAGGCGGGTGCCGGGATTGTCCTTGATTCTGTTCCGCAGTCTGAAGCTGACGAAACGCGCAGCAAAGCCCGTGCGGTCCTTCGCGCCATTGCAACCGCACACCATGCACAGGAGATTTTCTGATGGCTGACATTCTGCTGCTCGATAATATCGACTCCTTTACCTATAACCTGGCAGATCAGCTTCGTGCGAATGGCCACAACGTCGTTATCTACCGCAACCACGTTCCGGCGCAGACCCTGATTGACCGTCTGGCCACCATGCAAAACCCGGTGCTGATGCTCTCCCCTGGACCAGGCGCACCGAGCGAAGCGGGCTGTATGCCGGAGCTGCTGACCCGCATGCGCGGCAAACTGCCGATCGTCGGCATCTGCCTCGGTCATCAGGCCATTGTGGAAGCCTACGGCGGCTACGTTGGCCAGGCGGGTGAGATCCTGCACGGTAAAGCGTCCAGCATTGAACATGACGGCCAGGCGATGTTTGCCGGGCTGCCAAACCCGCTCCCGGTCGCGCGCTATCACTCGCTGGTTGGCAGCAATATTCCCGCCGGGCTGACCATCAACGCCTCGTTTGAAGGGATGGTGATGGCGGTGCGCCATGATACGGATCGCGTATGCGGCCTGCAGTTCCACCCGGAATCGATCCTGACCTCCCACGGCGCCCGCCTGCTGGAGCAGACGCTCGACTGGGCATTACAGAAGCTGGAGCAGACCAACACCCTGCAACCGATCCTCGAGAAACTGTACCAGGCGCAGACCCTGAGCCAGCAGGAGAGCCATCAGCTCTTCTCAGCCGTGGTTCGCGGCGAGCTGAAGCCTGAACAGCTGGCGGCCGCGCTGGTGAGCATGAAGGTGCGCGGCGAAAGCCCGCAGGAGATTGCCGGTGCCGCTACGGCCCTGCTGGAAAATGCCGCCCCGTTCCCGCGCCCGGACTATCAGTTTGCCGATATTGTCGGCACCGGGGGAGACGGCAGTAACAGCATCAATATCTCCACCGCCAGCGCCTTCGTGGCGGCGGCGTGCGGTTTGAAGGTCGCGAAACACGGTAACCGCAGCGTTTCCAGCCGGTCAGGTTCTTCCGATTTGCTCGCCGCATTCGGTATTAATCTCGATATGAACGCCGAGCGTTCCCGTGAAGCGCTGGACGATCTGGGCGTCTGCTTCCTGTTTGCGCCGAAGTATCACACCGGTTTCCGCCACGCGATGCCGGTTCGTCAGCAGCTTAAAACCCGTACGCTGTTTAACGTGCTCGGCCCGCTGATCAACCCGGCGCACCCGCCGCTGGCGCTGATTGGCGTTTACAGCCCTGAGCTGGTCCTGCCGATTGCCGAGACGCTGCGCGTGCTGGGTTATCGACGTGCCGCCGTGGTGCACAGCGGCGGTATGGATGAGGTTTCTCTTCATGCGCCGACGCTGGTGGCCGAACTGCGCGACGGTGAAATCCTGAGCTATCAGCTGGAGGCTGCCGACTTCGGCCTTGCGCCATACCACCAGGAAGCGCTGGCTGGCGGTACGCCGGAAGAAAACCGTGACATTCTCACGCGCTTATTACAAGGTAAGGGAGAGGTCGCCCATGAGGCCGCCGTTGCTGCCAACGTCGCCATGCTGATGCGTTTGCACGGTGAGGAAGACCTGAAGGCCAACGTTCAAAAAGTTCTGGATGTACTGCGCTCCGGTGCAGCTTACGATCGCGTTACCGCACTTGCGGCAAGAGGGTAAAGAATGCAGACCGTTTTAGCGAAAATCGTTGCCGATAAGGCCATCTGGGTGGAAGCCCGCAAGCAACAGCAGCCGCTTGCCAGTTTCCAGAATGACGTCGTACCAAGCCAACGTCGTTTCTATGATGCCCTGCAGGGTGCGGGCACCGCGTTTATTCTTGAGTGCAAAAAGGCGTCCCCTTCTAAAGGCGTTATTCGTGACGATTTCGACCCGGCGCGTATTGCCGGCATTTATAAGCATCATGCGTCAGCCATCTCCGTGCTGACGGATGAGAAATATTTTCAGGGCAGCTTCGATTTTCTGCCGATCGTCAGCGGCATCGCGCCGCAGCCGATCCTGTGCAAAGACTTTATTATCGACCCGTATCAGATCTGGCTGGCGCGCTTTTACCAGGCCGACGCCTGCCTGCTGATGCTCTCGGTGCTCGACGACGAGCAGTATCGCCAGCTTTCCGCCGTGGCGCACAGCCTGAACATGGGCGTGCTGACCGAAGTGAGTAACGAAGAGGAGCTGGAGCGCGCAATTGCGCTGGAAGCCAAAGTGGTTGGCATTAACAACCGCGATCTGCGTGACCTGTCCATTGACCTGAACCGTACGCGCCAGCTGGCACCGCGCCTGGGGTCAGGCGTCACGGTGATCAGCGAATCCGGCATTAACAGCTACGCCCAGGTGCGCGAGCTGAGCCACTTCGCCAACGGTTTCCTGATTGGTTCCGCGATGATGGAGCATGACGATCTCAATGCGGCCGTGCGCCGCGTGCTGTTGGGTGAGAACAAAGTCTGCGGCCTGACCCGCGAACAGGATGCCCAGGCCGCGTATGAAGCCGGGGCGATTTATGGCGGGCTGATCTTTGTGGACTCCTCTCCACGCGCGGTCAGCGAAGAGCAGGCGCGTAAGGTCATCGCAGCGGCTCCGCTCAGCTACGTGGGCGTTTTCCGCAATACAGATATTGCAGACGTTGCGGCCAAAGCCGAGGCGTTATCCCTGAGCGCGGTGCAGCTCCACGGCGATGAAGACCAGAGCTACATCGATGCCCTGCGCGCCGCGCTGCCACCACAGGTGCAAATCTGGAAAGCGCAAAGCGTTGGCGATACGTTGCCCTCGCGTAACCTGAACCATGTGGACAGATACGTCCTTGATAACGGCCAGGGCGGCACCGGCCAGCGTTTTGACTGGTCGCTGCTGAACGGCGAAAAACTGGACAACGTCCTGCTGGCGGGCGGATTAAGCCCGGATAACTGCGTAGAAGCCGCCAAAACGGGCTGCGCAGGCCTCGATTTCAATTCAGGCGTAGAGTCAGAACCGGGTATTAAAGATGCCAGCAAGCTGGCCTCGGTTTTTAAAACTCTGCGTGCATATTAAGGAAGAGAAGATGACGACATTACTTAATCCGTATTTTGGAGAATTCGGCGGGATGTACGTCCCGCAAATCCTGATGCCCGCGCTGCGCCAGCTGGAAGAAGCGTTTGTCAGCGCGCAGAAAGATCCGGCGTTTCAGGCGGAATTTACCGACCTGCTGAAGAATTACGCCGGTCGTCCGACCGCGCTGACCAAATGCCGCAATCTGACGGAAGGCACTAAAACCACGCTGTATCTGAAGCGTGAAGACCTGCTGCACGGCGGCGCGCATAAAACTAACCAGGTGCTGGGCCAGGCGCTGCTCGCGAAACGTATGGGTAAAACCGAAATCATCGCCGAAACCGGTGCGGGTCAGCACGGCGTGGCCTCTGCGCTTGCCAGCGCCCTGCTCGGTCTGAAATGCCGCATCTATATGGGGGCGAAAGACGTTGAGCGTCAGTCTCCGAACGTTTTCCGTATGCGTCTGATGGGCGCAGAAGTGATCCCGGTACACAGCGGCTCCGCGACGCTGAAGGATGCCTGTAACGAAGCGCTTCGCGACTGGTCCGGCAGCTATGAAACCGCACACTATATGCTTGGTACCGCGGCGGGCCCGCACCCGTTCCCGACTATCGTGCGCGAATTCCAGCGCATGATCGGTGAAGAGACCAAAGCGCAAATCCTCGAAAAAGAAGGTCGCCTGCCGGATGCGGTGATCGCCTGCGTTGGCGGCGGATCTAACGCCATCGGCATGTTCGCAGACTTTATCGACGACACCAGCGTGGGTCTGATTGGCGTCGAACCTGCCGGTCACGGCATTGAATCGGGTGAACACGGCGCGCCGCTGAAGCATGGCCGCGTGGGCATCTACTTCGGGATGAAATCCCCGATGATGCAAACCGAGGAGGGCCAGATTGAAGAGTCTTACTCTATCTCTGCTGGCCTCGACTTCCCGTCCGTCGGTCCACAGCATGCGTATCTGAACAGCACCGGTCGTGCAGACTATGTCTCCATTACCGATGACGAAGCGCTGGAAGCCTTTAAAACGCTGTGCCGCAGCGAAGGGATCATCCCGGCGCTGGAGTCGTCTCACGCCCTGGCGCACGCGCTGAAAATGATGAAAGAGAACCCGGAAAAAGAGCAGTTGCTGGTGGTGAACCTTTCCGGCCGCGGTGACAAAGATATCTTCACCGTTCACGATATTCTGAAAGCACGAGGGGAAATCTGATGGAACGCTACGATAACGTATTTGCAGAACTGAAATCCCGCCAGGAAGGCGCGTTCGTTCCCTTCGTCACCCTGGGCGATCCTGGCCCGGAGCAGTCGCTGAAGATTATCGACACCCTGATTGAAGCCGGTGCCGACGCGCTGGAGCTGGGTATTCCGTTCTCTGACCCGCTGGCGGATGGCCCGACCATTCAGAATGCGACGCTGCGCGCATTTGCCTCCGGTGTGACGCCAACCCAGTGCTTCGAGATGCTGGCGGCGATTCGCCAGAAGCACCCCACCATTCCGATCGGCCTGCTGATGTATGCCAACCTGGTGTTCAACCGCGGTATTGATGAGTTCTATGCCGAGTGCGCGCGCGTGGGCGTCGACTCCGTTCTGGTGGCAGACGTGCCGGTTGAGGAGTCTGCGCCATTCCGCCAGGCTGCGATGCGCCATAACGTCGCCCCTATTTTTATCTGCCCACCGAACGCGGACGACGAACTGCTGCGCCAGATAGCCTCTTACGGGCGCGGTTACACCTACCTGCTCTCCCGCGCGGGCGTGACCGGTGCCGAGAACAAGGCGGCGCTGCCGCTGCATCATCTGGTGGAAAAGCTGGCTGAATACCACGCCGCACCTCCGCTGCAGGGCTTCGGGATTTCATCTCCCGATCAGGTCAGCGCAGCGATTGACGCGAAGGCGGCAGGTGCGATTTCCGGCTCTGCTATCGTCAAAATCATTGAGAGGAACGTCGACAAGCCAGAGCAGATGCTGGCCGAACTGAAAGCGTTCGTCAGCAGCATGAAAGCCGCAACGCGCAAAGCATAACCTCTCTGCCGTCTGGCTCCGTGCCAGACGGTTATCCTTCCTGGTTATCACTCTTCATACTGCTGACGTGCGGGCCGCTATTTAAGAACGTAATAGACAGGCCAATAATGACGACTGATTCAATTGTGCTTTATTAATAGCGTTTCCGGGGCGGACATCGGGACTTACCAATTTGTAAAGTGCCGGCAGCATGGACCAAATCAGCTAAAGTACGAACCTGCATTTTATCCATAACCCGACGTCGATGGGCCTTCACGGTAATTTCTGATATGCCCAGTTCAGACGCAATTTGTTTATTTTGCAGGCCATTAATCGCCAACTCAAAAGTCTGCTTCTCACGCCGTGTCAATGCCTGATAGTTTTTACAAAGTTCGAATATTCTTTGCTGCTCTAAAAAATTATTAGTCGCTTCGATTAGCACATCTTTCACGACATTTATAAGGTGTTCAGGTTCGGCTGGCTTCGTCAAAAAATCCCGAACACCTGCTTTCATCGCTCGTACACAGAGTGGGATTGAACTGGCCTTAGTCAGGATAATTATCGGTATTGTACAGCCACGTTCCTTCAGGGCATCTATCACATTGAATCCGTTAGTGTCTGGCGTGTTGATTTCAAGTATTAAGCATGAAGGTTGATCGGCTATGGGGCAGGAGAGAAATTCTGCGGCATTTTTGAAGTCAAAAGTCTGATAGCCTTTCGCCATTAACAATTGAACAACAAACAGCCTATATGCATCATCATCATCAATAACATAAACAACATCTTCCATATCACTCTCTCCTTACCTGGCCTTAAACGTACATAATACGAACAGAGGCGTCCATTCACAAAAATTTTAGGGTTACCAACACCTATGTCTGATATCGCTTAATAACCGAAAGTAACAAAATCAAAGACTAAACAACCCATATGTGAATATTCTAATTTAGCGAAGGCAATTAGCATGAGGATATTCTGAAAAACCAGATACATATAAAAGTCGTTTTTAAGCAGCGGTACTGATAAAAGTCGGCTTTCAAGCAACCCCTTTTGTCTATATTTGACTCATATTGCGGGAATCCTCTTAGTGCTGTGTTCTTAAAGTGAAATTTTTATACCTGTCAGAGCATCAGTTATATCAACGGCTCTTGCTTCTCTGAATTCCGCAGCCGCTGGAAAAATCAAAACGCAGCACGGTTTAATGACTGAGGTCATAAAAAGAGGTGGTATTTTGGAGAAAAGATTTGGAGAGGTTTTGAGATCACCGAAAAAGATATATATTCCAGTCTGTTAAATTCACTTACACCTTCTGAGTTCAGAGGCTTATTCATGTCATGGCACTCCTTCAAACAGACTTACCTGGTTAAGTTCTGGTCACCCGTTCCGGCCGTTATCGCGGCAGGCATTCTCTCTACTTATTATTTCGGCATTACCGGCACCTTCTGGGCCGTGACCGGCGAGTTCACCCGCTGGGGTGGTCAATTGTTGCAACTCGCAGGCGTGCATACCGAAGAGTGGGGATACTTTAAGCTCATTCATCTGGACGGCACCCCGCTCACCCGCATCGACGGGATGATGATCATCGGCATGTTCGGCGGCTGTTTCGCGGCGGCGCTGTGGGCAAACAACGTTAAGCTGCGGATGCCCAAAAGTCGTATTCGTATTATGCAGGCGGTGGTCGGCGGTATCATTGCCGGGTTTGGGGCCCGTCTGGCGATGGGCTGTAACCTGGCCGCTTTCTTTACGGGTATTCCTCAGTTTTCACTTCACGCCTGGTTCTTTGCCGTCGCCACGGCCATCGGCTCTTACTTTGGCGCAAAATTCACCCTGCTGCCGCTGTTCCGCATTCCGGTGAAAATGACAAAAGTCAGTGCAGCATCTCCGTTAACCCAGAAGCCAGACCAGGCGCGTCGCCGTTTCCGCCTCGGTATGCTGGTCTTTTTTGCGATGGTCGCCTGGGCACTTTGCACTGCAATGAATCAGCCCAAACTCGGACTGGCCATGCTGTTCGGCGTGGGTTTTGGTCTGCTCATTGAACGCGCGCAGATCTGCTTCACCTCCGCCTTTCGTGATATGTGGATCACCGGGCGCACGATGATGGCGAAAGCGATTATCGCCGGGATGGCGGTCAGCGCCATCGGCATCTTCAGCTATGTCCAGCTGGGCGTCGAACCGAAAATTATGTGGGCCGGTCCTAACGCGGTCATTGGCGGCCTGCTGTTCGGCTTCGGGATCGTACTGGCTGGCGGGTGTGAAACCGGCTGGATGTATCGTGCCGTCGAAGGCCAGGTGCACTACTGGTGGGTGGGTCTGGGAAATGTGATTGGCTCGACGATCCTGGCGTACTACTGGGATGACGTGTCTCCTGTTCTGGCCACCAGCTGGGACAAGGTTAATCTGCTGAACACCTTCGGCCCCCTCGGCGGCCTGCTGGTCACCTATGCCCTGCTGCTGGTCGCTTTTTTACTAGTTGTCGCGCAGGAGAAACGCTTCTTCCGTCGTGCGAGTGTTAAGACAGAAACCCAGGAGAATGCTGTATGAAAGATATCGTGCCCGATTACCGTCTGGATATGGTTGGTGAGCCCTGTCCTTATCCGGCTGTTGCCACGCTTGAAGCGCTGCCACAGCTCAAAAAAGGGGAAATACTGGAAGTGGTCAGCGATTGCCCGCAGTCTATCAACAACATACCGCTGGATGCGAAAAACCACGGCTACACGGTGCTGGATATCCAGCAGGATGGCCCAACCATTCGCTATCTGATTCAAAAATGATCGCTAAGGGCCTCATCAGGGGCCTTTATCGTATTGAATTATAAGACATCTTGATCCACGGCAAAAACGCGATTTTTGACTTAAGTAAAATCTCACTTCCCTTTTGAAGGAGGTTTTCGCGGTTTGATGTATTTACGAGCTTTACTGGTTTTCGCCTTATTAATTCCTTTCCATGCGCTGTCCCTGAATTTCTCTTCTACCTTCCTGCGCCTTAATTGTCCGCAAAGAGGACTTGTAGAGGTCATTCTGCACGTTTATGACCATACCCAGGAACGATGGCGCGGTCATTTTGAAACCGGCGCGGGACATAAACGTGCGGGTGATACCGAAATTATCCCGTTTGCCAACGGCGATATTCTCTTCCATTCCCTGTCCAGCGACGCTTTCAGCTATTTATATGATGGGGAAAAGATCCTGAGGCACTGCGTAAAGCTTGATGAGCGGCCGGTTTATCCGTCGTTTTGAAGTGAGCAAAGCAAACTGGCCACCCTGTGGCCAGTTTGACGGCGGATCAGAAGCGATAACCCGCAGAGAACATAAACACCCACGGATCCAGGCGCGTATTGATACTTTGCTGCTGACCGCCCGCCTTGAAGCGTACGTCCGTATCAATATCCATGTACCAGACCGAGGCGTTGATCAGCCAGTCGCGGTTAATCAGATAATCCAGACCGACCTGCCCCGCCATACCCCACGAATCTTTCAGGCTGAGGTCAGTCAGACCGGCCTCTTTACCGGTATCGTTAAACTTCTCGTCAAAGAAGGTGGTGTAGTTCACACCGGCGCCAATATAAGGACGCACCTTGCTGCTTGAGTCGCCAAAGTACCATTGCGCCATCAGCGTTGGCGGTAAATGGTGAACCGTGGCGATATCGCCGGTTGGCCCTAAACCGACACGATGACGGAATGGCGTTGCAGCCAGAAGCTCAACACCAACGTTATCCGTCGCCATATAGGTAAAGGTTAAACCTAACTGGGTGTTATTACTGACGTTAAACCCGCCCATTCCCAGCACGTTATCCGATCCTTCAGTTGGGCGAACCGTAGCCGAACCGGCACGAATAAAGAATTCGCCTGCTTCATGCGCATACGCGCCGCCAGAGAGACTGCTTAATACAAGGGCTGCCACCGCTAATTTTTTCATATCCGCTCCATCGTTGTGGTTTTAATCGCGGGTGAGAATATACTCACAAAAGAGTAATAAGTGATCTGCCACAGATCACATTAAAACCAGTAACTTAACATTCATTGATCTGGATTAATTTTTTGTTACGCATTCAAAAGCGATAAGTTGTTTCCATGTCAATTTTTGGCATTTCACGGTTACAAAATTTTCCGTTTTCCCCCTCTTGCTCTTCCTCTGGCGGCTGGATAATTTATCGCTCTCACAAGTTGATTTGATGCGTTCTTCTTTTGCAGGTGTGCCATGAGTGATATGAACCCGTGCATGACGTGCGGAGCCTGTTGTGCGTATTTTCGAGTCTCTTTCTACTGGGCCGAAGCCAGCGATGGCGGCGGTACCGTTCCGGTTCATCTTACTGAGCCGTTAACCCCCTTTTTGCGCTGCATGAGCGGCACGAACCAAAAACAGGCTCGCTGCGTGGCGCTACAGGGTGAGCCCGGGGTCTCTACCCGATGTTCCATCTATGAGGACCGGCCCAGCCCGTGCCGGGAATTTGCCATGTCCGGGGAAGATGGGCAGGTCAACGAAGCCTGCAATCGCGCCCGGGCGCGCGTTGGATTACCGCCGCTTTACAAAGATATGCTTTTCCATACAAGCCTTGATGCTGCCACAGCAGGCGCATCCGGTGTACAATTGCCGGCTAATTAACACCTGCAATACTCAAGGAGAGTGCATGTCTATCACGGCGAAGTCTGTCTACCGTGACACGGGAAACTTTTTCCGCAATCAGTTCATAACCTTTTTACTGATCGCGTTGCTATGTGCCTTTATCACGGTGGTGCTGGGCCATGCCTTCTCACCGAGTGATGAACAGATTGCCAGCCTGAGCCAGGGCGATCATCTTGCGGGTAGCGTGGGGCTATTTGAGCTGGTGCAAAACATGACGCCGGAGCAGCAGCAAATTCTGCTGCGGGCGTCTGCCGCGTCAACGTTCTCAGGCCTGATTGGTAATGCGGTTCTGGCGGGCGGCGTTTTGCTGATGATTCAACTGGTCTCGGCGGGTCACCGGGTCAGCGCCTTACGGGCGATTGGTGCCAGTGCGCCAGTCCTACCTAAGCTGTTTATCCTGATCTTTTTAACCACCCTGCTGGTGCAAATGGGGATTATGCTGGTCGTGGTGCCGGGCGTATTACTGGCTATCGTGCTCTCATTTGCGCCTGTTATGGTTGTACAGGAAAAAATGGGGATTTTTACCGCGATGCGCAGCAGCATCAGACTGGCATGGGCTAATATGCGTCTGGTAGCGCCCGCCGTGATCGGCTGGCTGCTCGCCAAAACGCTCCTGCTGTTGTTTGCACCGAATTTTGCGGTATTAACGCCTAATGTTGGCGCGGTGGTAGCGAATACGCTGAGCAATCTAATTTCAGCGGTACTGCTGGTCTATCTGTTCCGCCTGTTTATGTTAATTCGTCAGTAATCCTGAGGCGGAGGACTTCACCGTCCCCCGCCCCGCTCAGAAGATGGAATCACAGAATGAAGCAGTTTCTTGATTTTTTACCGCTCGTGGTCTTTTTTGCTTTTTATAAGCTGTACGACATTTATGCCGCGACCACTGCGCTGATCGTTGCGACCGCCGTAGTCCTGATCTACAGCTGGGTTCGCTACCGTAAAGTCGAAAAAATGGCGCTGATAACGTTTGTCCTGGTCGCCGTATTCGGCGGGCTTACGCTGTTCTTCCACAATGATGAATTTATTAAGTGGAAAGTGACGGTTATTTACGCGCTGTTTGCGGGCGCATTGTTAATTAGCCAGTGGGTCATGAAGAAGCCGCTTATCCAGCGCATGCTGGGCAAAGAGCTAACGCTGCCTCAGGAAGTCTGGTCCCGTCTGAATATCGCCTGGGCGGTCTTCTTTATTCTCTGTGGTCTTGCCAATATCTATATTGCCTTCTGGCTGCCGCAGAATATCTGGGTCAATTTTAAGGTCTTCGGCCTGACCGCGCTGACGCTTATCTTCACGCTGTTAAGCGGCGTATACATCTATCGCCACATGCCGCAAGACGACAAGCACTGATTAATGACTGACCAGAACGTCAACGACAGGCGTTCTGGTCTATTCTCTCCGCTGTGAAATCATAGTAGCATCCCGCCTGAAGTCTTCCGTTACGAGTTAAAACAATGACAACAAATAACGCCCCTCAGGGCGAACTGGTTTTACGCACACTGGCAATGCCCGCTGACACCAATGCCAATGGCGATATTTTTGGCGGCTGGCTGATGTCGCAAATGGATATGGGCGGCGCAATTCTGGCAAAAGAGATTGCCCACGGGCGCGTGGTCACCGTGAGGGTTGACGGCATGACCTTCCTGCGCCCGGTTGCGGTGGGAGATGTGGTTTGCTGTTACGCGCGCTGCGTAAAGCGCGGCAACACCTCTATTTCAATCAACATCGAAGTATGGGTTAAGAAAGTCTCTTCTGAACCTATTGGACAGCGTTATAAGGCCACCGAAGCGCTGTTTATTTATGTCGCCGTGGACAGCGAGGGTAAACCTCGTCAACTTCCGCAGGCCTGATCGACAGGCAAAAAAAAAGCCTCCATCAGGAGGCTTTTTTTATTCCATCTGCGCCCCGCCATTCAGGCGGAAAACAATATTCACAATCAGACCGCTGCCCGGTTTTCCGGCTTCATAGCGCCATCTGCGCATCGCCGATTTCACTTCGCGCTCAAACATATTCGAAGGCTGAGCGGACAAGATCTCCACGTTATCCACGCGGCCATCCGCGGTCACGTCAAATTTCACCCTTACGCGGCCTTCAATACGCAAGGCCTGAGCTCGCGCCGGATACTGAGGCTGATTGCGACTCAGCGCGCGCGGGCCCGCAGGGGCACTTACTGTCGGCTTAGGCGCTGTTGCGGTGTTATTCATTACCGGACGCGAAGGCGCCGCATTCTCCACCGTCTGGGTCGCGCGCGGTTCAACCGGACGTTCTTCGCGTTTTGGACGCTCCTCGACCTTCTTCACCGGCTTTGGCTTCGGCTTAGGTTTTGGCTTCGGTTCAGGCTTGTGGATCACCACCGGCGCTTCCTTCGGTGGCGCCGGAACGGGCTCTGGCTCAGGTTCAGCTACCGGCTGCGGTGGCGGAGGTGCAGCCTGCGGCGGTTCGAGATCCGCTGGCGAGACCATCGTCACCGAAATCGGCTGCGCGGGCGCGGGCATTTCAATAACCTGATGAACCGAGGTATACAGCAAGCCCGCCACAACAGCACCGTGAATCACGACGGAAAGCAGCGTCGGCCAGGGAAAGCGGCGAGGTAAATCAAGGGTCATCGAAGTCATAATCATCAACGTTAAAAAACCGAACACTGATTTTAAATGCAAATAGCAATCATATTCAATAAGACACTTTGTTCTGGCGCAACTTTCGCACATGAGAGGCCAAAAAAGGCGCAGTCAGATCAGGGTATTAACATTGTTTTTATTTTACATTGCAGTCATTTGACCTTTCACATAACGTAACTGACACTTTTACCGGTTAAGGAGCTTCGCCGTGTTTTACGTGATTTACTCTGAAGATGTTGCTGATTCGCTCGAAAAACGCCAGTCTGTGCGCCCTGCGCATCTGGCACGTTTGCAGCTGCTCCAGGATGAAGGCCGTTTACTGACCGCCGGCCCAATGCCAGCAGTAGACAGCAACGATCCGGGCGCCGCCGGTTTTGCCGGTTCCACTGTGATTGCTGAGTTTGAATCCCAGGAAGCCGCTCAGGCCTGGGCTGACGCAGACCCTTACGTTGCAGCGGGGGTGTATGCAAAAGTGACGGTCAGACCGTATAAGAAAGTGTTCTGATACCAAAGCGGCTCCGAAAGGAGCCTTTTTATTGCGGCGGTTATGCGTCTCTATGCCGGGTAAACTGCTGCTCTGTAATCAGGCTTCCCCACTGGTCACCTTCCCACTCTTTTACCAACCTAAACCCAAACGACTCGTACAGACGCCGGGCGGCGGTCAGCTTATTGAATGTCCAGAGATGCACGGCAGAGAAACCAACGCTGTCACAAAAGCGCATCGCTTCGGTCAGCAGTTTTTTCCCCACCCCGTGTCCCCGGCAGCCATCGTCAAGAATAAACCAGCGAAGATGGGCTTCACCCGGCGCTAAATCCTCGCCATCTATCGCCACCGATCCCACTATCCTGCCGTTCATCACCGCCAGCCAGATCTGATTGCACGGTTTATCCAACCGCTCACTAAATTCTGTAACCCCTGTAGCCACTTTGGCCTCAAAAAAACGGCCAAAATGATGCTCGCGCGCGTAATAGACCCCGTGCATCTCCGCGATACGGCCAATCATCCCAGGAATGTACCCCTGCACTATCGTGAGCTCGTCGGGGCGCGTGTCGTTGGTCTTTTCACGGCACGCCAGCAGCGCGTTGGCGTAAAGAGAGAGTCCCTCAGAAATGGTCTGCTGTTGGGCAGGAGCAAGACTCTTTATTGCTGAGACCACGCGCTCGTTGCTAAAGGTATTGATTTTACTGACGGTCTCATGACCTTTCGCGGTCAGCCTGAGGCTCTTCGCTCTCGCATCTTCAGTTGAAGTCACCTCCTCGAGTTCACCCGCGGCAATCAGGCGAGCCAGCATCCGGCTGACGCTGGACTTTTCCAGGCCCAGCAGCTGCACCAGCTGGCTTGCCGTCATCTCTTTGCGCAGGGCTATTTCGACCAGGGTATGGACGGCCGAAGGCGAATAGTTCGTTGAGGCCAGGGTCGAGGCCATAAAACCTAACTCTCGCACCATCAGGCGCGAGGAACGTCGAATAACACTGACTACCGGGGTTTCGCTGTGCATGTTCTGTCCTCATCATTTAGTTGTACTATACAACCAAATGATGAGGGATTGTCAAACATAATAAAAAAGGCTCCCTCAGGAGCCTTTTTTAACCATCAATGCAGCGACGCTAACCTCGCCGCAAACCCGACAAACAGTAGCCCAATCAGACCGTTCCCCACCTTTGCCAGTTTCTTTTTGGTTTTCAGATAACGTGTGACAAAGGCGCCTGAGAAAATCAGGAAGCTCATGTACGTAAAGCTTATTAACTCCAGCGTCGTCGCGAGGATCAGGAAAGAAGTGCCGGTACTTTGTGCATTCACGTCAATGAACTGAACGAAAAACGATACGTAGAAAAGAATCGCTTTGGGGTTGGTCAGGCTTAACACCAGCGAACGTTTCATGATCATACTGGCAGGTTCAGGGCCGCTCTCATGGGCATTTTTCTGGCGGTTCACCACCGACCAGAGCATTTTGCCCCCCAGCCAGAGCAGATAGAAGGCCCCGAGATAGCGCACGATATTAAACAGTACCGGCGTAGTCTGAATTAATGCCGCGACGCCCGCCCAGGCCAGAAACATCAGCACCGCATCGCCGATGAATACGCCCGTGGCGGCGAGATACCCTTTTTTAACGCCGTGTCCGATCCCGGTTTTTAACACAAACAGGGTATTCGGTCCTGGCACCAGCACGATAAAAAATGCGCCAACAACATACGTCCAGAAATTCAGTACGCCAAACTCCGCAAACACTTCTCCCTCCTTTTGCTAAACGCAACTGGAACAACGCTGCAAATACGCTATTCCCAAAAAATCAGACGCTATAAAATCAGCGGGCACCATTACGGTGCCCTCATGGTTTCAGATATCCTGGACTGCGAACAGCAACGCATTGCGGTGCCTGGTCAATCCACATTTTCTGATGGCGTGAATACGCATATTGCGGCGGGATTGTGCTTCCAGCCAACGAGCTTTGCGACGACTCACCTGTCGCAACATGCGCCAGCGCCCTACTTCAGTTCTACTGCGCTTCATGTCTACAACTCTTTCTCTAACACTTTTTCTCTAAAAGAGAGGCCATTATAAACCCAACCCGGCAGCAAACCAGCGCTTTTACCTGGCGTTTTTATTTGCCAGATGAATCCTGATGCGTACACTCATAACAATACGCTTTCAAAAGGATTTTTTTACCTATGACAACCTTCTACACCGTGGTGAGTTGGCTGGTCATTTTGGGATACTGGCTGTTAATCGCGGGTGTGACATTACGCATCCTGATGAAGCGCAGAGCCGTACCCTCTGCCATGGCCTGGCTTCTGATAATCTACATCCTCCCTCTGGTGGGAATTATTGCCTATCTCTCTTTCGGCGAGCTACATCTGGGTAAACGCCGCGCCGAACGGGCCCGTGCCATGTGGCCCTCTACCGCGAAGTGGCTCCACGACCTTAAAGCCTGCAAACATATCTTTGCCGAGGAGAACAGCAGCGTCGCCTCATCCCTGTTTAAGCTGTGCGAGCGCCGTCAGGGGATTGGCGGCGTTAAGGGCAATCAACTGCAGCTGCTGACCTCGTCCGATGACGTCATGCAGGCGTTAATCCGCGATATCCAGCTGGCTCGTCATAATATCGAGATGGTTTTTTATATCTGGCAGCCCGGCGGGATGGCTGACCAGGTCGCTGAGTCGCTGATGGCCGCCGCGCGTCGCGGTATACATTGCCGCCTGATGCTTGATTCTGCAGGCAGCGTGGCATTTTTCCGCAGCCCCTGGGCGGGCATGATGCGCAATGCCGGTATTGAGGTGGTTGAGGCATTGAAGGTAAATCTCCTTCGCGTGTTTCTGCGCCGAATGGATCTCCGCCAGCACCGCAAAATGATCATGATCGATAACTATATTGCCTATACCGGCAGCATGAATATGGTTGACCCGCGCTTCTTTAAACAGGACTCGGGGGTAGGTCAATGGGTTGATTTGATGGCGCGAATGGAGGGGCCGATTGCCACCTCGATGGGCATCGTGTATTCCTGCGACTGGGAGATTGAAACCGGCAAGCGTATCCTGCCGCCTCCACCGGACGGCAATATAATGCCGTTTGAAGAGGCCAGTGGTCACACTATTCATACCATTGCTTCCGGGCCGGGCTTCCCGGAGGACTTAATTCATCAGGCGCTGCTGACGGCAACCTACTCAGCGCGTGAATATCTGATCATGACGACGCCCTACTTTGTCCCCAGCGACGACCTCCTCCACGCGATCTGTACCGCAGCGCAGCGCGGTGTCGATGTGAGCATCATTTTGCCGCGCAAAAATGACTCCCTACTGGTAGGCTGGGCCAGCCGGGCATTCTTTAGCGAACTGCTGGCCGCCGGGGTGAAAATTTACCAGTTTGAGGGCGGATTACTCCACACCAAGAGCGTTCTCGTCGACGGTGAACTGAGCCTTGTGGGAACGGTCAACCTGGATATGCGCAGCCTGTGGCTAAACTTTGAAATTACGCTGGTCATTGACGATGCCGGCTTTGGCGGCGATCTCGCCGCGGTGCAGGATGACTATATCTCCCGCTCGCGGCTGCTGGATGCCAGACTGTGGGTAAAACGTCCGCTGTGGCAGAGAATTGCCGAACGACTGTTTTACTTCTTTAGTCCGTTGCTGTAAAACGTGCCCAACGATGTTAAACAGGTAGTCATCATGGAAATGGATCTGAACAATCGCCTGACCGAAGACGAAACGCTCGAGCAGGCCTATGACATTTTTCTCGAACTGGCGGTTGATAACCTCGATCCCGCAGACGTGATCCTCTTCAATCTGCAGTTCGAAGAGCGCGGCGGCGCTGAACTGTTCGACCCTTCAGAAGACTGGGCTGAGCATGTGGATTTCGACCTGAATCCGGACTTCTTTGCCGAAGTGGTGATTGGGCTGGCCGATGAAGACGGCGGCGAAATTAACGATATCTTCGCTCGCGTCCTGCTGTGTCGTGAGAAAGACCACAAGCTGTGTCATATACTCTGGCGCGAATAATAGAAAAGGCTGCGATTGCAGCCTTTTTTATTTACTCCGGCAATTCACTGCCGCAGCGGTAACAAAACCGCGCGCTGTGTTCATGCTCGCCCTGCTGGCAATGAGGACATTTGCGCTGCTGCTTGCGACTCTGAAAGGCACTACTCATGTGCGTGGTTATCAGCCCCGTCGGGATCGCAATCACCGAATAACCAATCAGAATCAATACTGATGCAACTATGCGTCCCAGCGGCGTGTGGGGCGTGATATCGCCATACCCCACGGTCGTCACGGTCACTATCGCCCAGTAAACGGAGGCATTCAGCGTCGTGAAGCCATATTTGGACCCTTCTATTAAATACATCAGCGCGCCAAAAACGATCATGACGATGGCAATAAACGAGTAGAACAAAATAAGCTGATGCCGCGCGCTGACGATCGCACTCCAGAACACGCGTAATGACGGCATAAAGCGCAGTAATTTCAGAATACGTAATACCCGAATCACGCGCATCGCTCGCCAGGCAAAGACATAGCTCAGGCTGATCTCCGGCCACAGCCACATCACGTAGAGCGGCAGGATGGTGGCTAAATCAATACATCCCCAGAAGCTGAAAACATATCTGGCCGGGTTGGGCCAGGCTATTACTCTGAGGAGATATTCGGCGGTAAAGACCAGGGTAATCGCCAGTTCAAGCCAGACAAAGATATGCCATTCGTCAAACGTCAGGTGGTATTGCGTCCCGGCACCGGATTCAATAAAGATGACAACCACGCTGAGGAGCGCAAATAAACCGCAAAGACCTTCGAAGCGTCGCCCGGATACCGTTTCAGGATCGAATAAAAAATGATATAGCCGCCGACGGGCTAACGTGAATACACGCGACACAGTAACCTCGCAAAAAATAAGGGCTGACATCATGTCAGCCCTTGCGATTATAACGGGTCTACTTTCAGGCAGGAAACCGCATGTCGGAAACTACCTTCAAGAACCGGTCGCGTTTTTGCACATTCCGGCCCGGCCATTGGGCAGCGGGTGCGGAAGACGCAGCCCGACGGCGGGTTAATCGGTGAGGGTAATTCCCCTTCCAGAAGCTGGATGGTTTTATTTTTCTCCAGATCGGGATCGGGGATCGGCACTGCGGACATCAGCGCTCTGGTGTATGGGTGCAATGGATTGTGGTACACCTCGTCATAGGTGCCCAACTCCACCGCATGACCCAGGTACATTACCAGCACGCGGTCAGAGATGTGTTTCACCACGGCCAGGTCATGCGCGATGAAGATCAGCGACAGCCCCATTTCGCGCTGCAGCTTCTGCAGCAGGTTAACCACCTGCGCCTGAATGGAGACGTCCAGCGCGGAAACCGGCTCATCGCAGATAATCAGCTTCGGTTCGAGGATCAGCGCACGGGCAATACCAATACGCTGGCACTGACCGCCTGAGAATTCATGCGGATAGCGGTTGATGAGGTTAGGCAACAGACCGACTTTCATCATCATCGCCTTAACGCGATCGCGCACTTCCTGACGAGACATCTTCGGATGATAGGTCCGCAGCGGCTCGGCAATAATCTCGCCGATGGTCATACGCGGGTTAAGTGACGCCAGCGGATCCTGGAAAATCATCTGGATATCGCTGCGCACCGCGCGCCACTCGTCGGGTTTCATGCCCAGCAGATCTTTGCCCAGCCAGGCCACTTTTCCGTCGGTGGCTTTTACCAGACCAATAATGGCTCGCGCGAAGGTCGATTTACCGCAGCCGGACTCTCCCACCACGCCCAGAGTTTCCCCTTCGTACAGGCGCAGCGTGACGCCGTCCACCGCTTTGAGGGTCTTTGGCGGCTGCCAGAACCACTGTTTGCCGTCTTTGATGTCGAAATGCACTTTAAGGTCAGCGATTTCGAGCAGCACGTTGCGTTTTTCATCTAATGCGTTCATACCAGCTCCTCCTGCGGCTTAAAGCAGGCGCGCAGACGGCCTGGTGCAAACTCTTCCAGCGGCGGAGCGCTGTTGCAGATTTCCATCGCGTGCGGGCAGCGCGGCTGGAACGGACAGCCTTTCGGCAGACGCAGCAGGTTTGGCGGGTTGCCCGGAATGGTGAGAAGAGATTCCCCTTCCGCATCCAGACGCGGCACCGCATTCAACAGACCAATGGAGTACGGGTGCGCAGGCTGATAGAAGACATCGCGCGCTTTGCCGTATTCCATGGTACGACCAGCGTACATCACCAGCACTTTGTCACAGATGCCGGCCACCACGCCCAGGTCGTGGGTGATCATGATAATCGCCGTGTTGAACTCACGCTTCAGCTCGTTCAACAGGGTCATGATTTGCGCCTGCACGGTAACGTCCAGCGCGGTGGTAGGTTCATCGGCAATCAGCAGCTTTGGCCGACACAGCAGCGCCATCGCAATCATCACGCGCTGACGCATACCGCCAGAAAACTCGTGCGGGAACATGCGCATACGCTTACGCGCCTCCGGCATTTTCACCGCATCCAGCATTTTGACCGACTCTTCAAAGGCTTCCGCTTTGCCCAGGCCTTTATGCAGCATCAGGACTTCCATCAGCTGCTCGCCGACGCGCATGTACGGGTTCAGCGAGGTCATCGGATCCTGGAAAATCATCGAGATCTGCTCGGCACGCAGCTTGTTCAGCTCGTGCTCAGGCAGATTGAGGATTTCGCGACCGTTGAATTTAGCGGAGCCGCCAATCACGCCGTTAGCGGCCAGCAACCCCATCAGCGCAAAGGCCGTCTGGGATTTTCCGGAACCGGATTCCCCTACGATCCCCAGCGTTTCACCCGCGCGCAGGTTGAAGTTGAGATCGTTGACGGCGGTAACATCCCCGTCCGGCGTTTTAAAGGTCACGCGGAGGTCTTTTACATCCAGCAGAAGATTGTTCTGCTGTTGAACCTGTGGCGCAGTGGCCGTTTCAATAATTGTCATGACGGCGCTCCTTAACGGTCTTTCGGATCGAGGGCATCACGCAGGCCATCGCCGATAAAGTTAAAACAAAACAGGGTGACGACCAGGAAACCCGCCGGATAAAGCAGCAGCCACGGTGAAACTTCCATCGAGTTTGCGCCATCGCTCAGCAGTGCGCCCCAGCTGCTCAGTGGCTCTTGTGTACCCAGCCCCAGGAAGCTCAGGAAAGATTCAAAGAGGATCATGCTTGGCACCAGCAGTGAGGCATAGACCACCACCACGCCCAGCACGTTAGGAACGATATGGCGAACCACGATATTCCCGGTGGATACACCGCCTACCTGCGCGGCTTCGATAAACTCTTTGCGTTTAAGGCTCAGCGTCTGGCCGCGAACAATACGCGCCATATCCAGCCAGGACACCATCCCGATGGCCACGAAGATCAACAGGATATTCTGGCCGAAGAAGGTCACCAGCAGGATGACGAAGAACATGAACGGGAAGGAGTTCAGGATTTCCAGCAGACGCATCATTACCGAATCAATTTTGCCGCCAAGATAGCCGGAAAGTGAACCGTAGAGCGTACCCACGATCACCGCCACCAGCGCGGCAGCAATACCAACCATCAGCGAGATACGACCTCCGATAGCGACACGCACCAGCAGATCGCGTCCTGAGGAGTCCGTGCCAAAATAGTGGCCTGATTCCATATCCGGCGCGCTGGACATCATGCCCCAGTCGGTGTCGAAATAGGTAAATTGCGACAGCATCGGCGCCAGGGTCACAAACAGCGCGATGATCACCAGAACAACCAGACTGGCAACCGCTGCACGGTTGTGCATAAAGCGACGGCGCGCATCCTGCCAGAGGCTACGACCTTCTACTTCCAGTTTTTCACTGAAGTTTTCCAGCGCCTCGCTGTTTTTCTTACTCAACATCATGGCGTGCTCCAGCGTTAGTAACGGATTTTCGGATCGATGACGGCATACAGCACATCGACGATAGCGTTAAAGAGAATGGTCAGCGCACCGACGAGAATCGTCAGGCTCAGTACCAGCGAATAGTCGCGGTTGAGCGCGCCGTTAACGAACAGCTGACCAATGCCAGGCAGGCCGTAGATTGTTTCGATAACCATAGAGCCGGTGATGATCCCGACAAAAGCCGGTCCCATATAGGAGAGCACAGGCAACAGCGCCGGTTTGAGCGCATGGCGGAAGATAATCCGACGCATCGGCAGCCCTTTAGCGCGCGCGGTACGAATGAAGTTTGAGTGCAGCACTTCGATCATTGAACCACGGGTGATACGCGCGATACTTGCGATGTACGCCAGAGATAATGCCACCATCGGCAAAATCATGAACTTCAATGCCCCGCCGTTCCAGCCGCCGCCAGGCAGCCACTTCAGCGTGATGGCAAATATCATCACCAGTAATGGCGCGACAACGAAGCTGGGTATGACTACCCCGGTCATTGCCACCCCCATTACGGCATAATCCCATTTGGTATTTTGTCTGAGCGCGGCGATAACGCCTGCGGTGACGCCGAAAACGATGGCCAGAATGAATGCCGCAGCACCCAACTTAGCCGAAACCGGGAAGCTGGACGCAACCAGGTCGTTAACGGAATAGTCTTTATATTTAAATGACGGTCCAAAATCGCCGTGAGCCAGCTGCTTCAGATAATTGAAGTACTGGGTGGAGATAGGATCGTTTAAGTGGTATTTCGCTTCGATATTCGCCATGACTTCAGGCGGCAGCGTACGCTCACCGGTAAATGGACTACCCGGCGCAAGGCGCATCATGAAGAAGGAAATCGTGATGAGAATAAATAGCGTTGGAATCGCTTCAAGACAGCGACGTAGGATAAATTTCAACATTGCCCGTACCTTCTGGCGTGTGCCTATATTATGTGACGTTGGTTAGACACCGTGGGGCGAGCTCGCCCGCCCCACTCATTGCCATTAATGCTTGATAATATACAAGTTTTTAACGTAGATATTATCCATCGGGTCTTTACCGGTATATCCACCTACCCACGGTTTCACCAGACGGGCGTTAACGTAGTAGTAAACCGGAACGATCGCGGAATCTTTATCCAGCTGCTGCTCGGCCTTAGAGTACAGTTCTGTACGCTGCGCTTCGTCAGTCGTTTTCAGCGTGTCGCCAATCAGCTTGTCGAACGCCGGGCTCTTATAGTGCGCGGTGTTGTTCGAGCTGTCGCTCAGCATGGTGTTCAGGAAGGAGGTCGGTTCGTTATAGTCCGCACACCAGCCTGCACGCGCCACGTCAAAGGTGCCCTGATGACGGCTGTCGAGGAAGGTTTTCCACTCCTGGTTCTCCAGCTTCACATTCGCGCCCAGGTTCTTTTTCCAGATGGAGGCGACGGCGATAGCCAGTTTTTTGTGCAGATCGGAAGTGTTGTACAGCAGGCTGAAGGTCAGCGGCTTATCAGCGGTGTAGCCCGCTTCGGCCAGCAGTTTCTTCGCTTCTGCGTTACGCTGTTCTTGAGTCTGTTTGAACCAGTCTGGCTCGGTCAGTTTTGCGCCATCGGTGTACGGCGGGGTATAGCTGTACGCCGGCAGATCGCCCTGGTTTTTCACTTTGTTCACGATGATATCGCGATCCAGTGCCAGCTTCAGCGCGGTACGGACACGTACGTCGGTGAACGGTGCTTTCTGGTTGTTGATTTCATAGTAATAGGTGCACAGGTACGGATCGACGTGAACTTCTTTAGGGATCTCTTTTTTCAGTTTCTGGAACAGTTCAATCGGCATGTTGTTATAGGTCATGTCGATTTCACCGCTGCGGTAGCGGTTAACATCCGTCACTTCGGACGAAATTGGCAGGTAGGTCACCTGGTCAATGACGGTTTTCGCGTTATCCCAATACTGTGGGTTACGGTCAAGCACCATACGTTCGTTGACCACCCAGTCTTTCAGCTTATAGGCACCGTTGGTGACGATATTGGCAGGCTGCGTCCATTTCTCACCAAATTTTTCCACGGCAGATTTTGGTACCGGGGAGACGGACGGGTGAACCAGCAGCTTATAGAAGTACGGAACAGGTTCGCTCAACGTGACTTCGAAGGTATTGGCATCGATCGCTTTAACGCCCAGATCGGTGATCGGTTTTTTGCCCGCGATGATGTCATCAATATTGGCGATGTGGCCATATTGCAGGTAGCTCGCATACGGAGAGGCGGTCGTTGGATTCGCAAGACGCTGCCAGCTATAAACGAAATCTTCGGCCGTGACCGGCGTACCGTCGGACCATTTCGCATCTTTACGCAGATGGAAGGTCCAGACTTTGAAATCTTTGTTTTCCCATTTTTCTGCCACACCCGGCGCCGGGTGGCCGTCTACGTCTGTCACCAGCAGGCCTTCGAACAGGTCGCGGTTAACGTTAGACTCAGGAACACCTTCAATTTTGTGCGGGTCAAGAGACTGAACTTCCGCACCGTTGTTACGCACCAGCGTCTGCTTCTCCGCCAGTTGAACACCAGCAGGAACGTCCGCAGCCATTGCAGCGTTTCCCGCGATTAGCGCAGTTAAAATCCCCGCCGCTACCAGATTTTTTTTTGTGATGATGGACATTGTGTTGGTACTCCACTCATTATAATGACTGGCCTTCGCCAGCTGTGTAATCCCCTGTTGGGGCCTGTACAGCGCAGGAGTTTTTTTTGCTGCTGTCAGGTTCTTCTTTTACTGCTTGCTATCACCGACTTTTTTATTACTGACCGCTCGTATGGCCGTCTTGCGTCGATTCTTTACAGGCCTCCCCTGTTTGAGACCTGCACTGGATATCTGAGAAGAGAACCATATGAAAATAATTCTCATCTGATTGTTTTATGCTGCAAAATATTAGGCCGGAAAGTATCAAATGGCGTAAACCCGCGCCAATACATTTTGCAAATTTGTTAAGCAATTCTCTTTTACGGTGAGTATCGTATCGTTGAGGGCAGCCCTGCCGGACATTGAACATCACTAAAAAAACATGATATTCAATAAGATAGAGATTTTTTTCTCTACAAGCGCGTCGCTGCGCTATCATCGAGTGATTTTGTACAAAAATTTAACAACTGGTTATTATTTAGCACATTCATCTAGGGGAATGTTGAATTTACTAATATCATTTCGGTTATCTCTCAGCAAGCCCCAGAGTATCATGTGAGTAAAATAACAGTTCGATCGAAGGTTTTCTGCGCAGGCGGGTTTGGCGGGAATTAATAACTTGTTGAAATACAAGCAATGAACATTATTAGTAGAATTTATTATGATATGTGAGCATTTCAACTTTAGTTATAGGATTTACTGATAATGATGTAAAAAAACGGAGCCGTTGCTCCGTTCTTTCATACGAAATATCAATGCAGCAAACCGGGGAAAATGCTTTTAATACCCGTGACGATGAATTCAATCCCCAACGCCATCAACAGCAGGCCCATGATACGCGTTATGACGTTAATGCCCGTCTGCCCCAACAGGCGCACCAGCCAGGGTGCCATGCGGAATACGCCCCAACAGCAGAGCGCGAAAAGCGCAATGGCGATGGAAAAACCAATCAGGTGCATCAGGCTATGGTAACGCGTGCCCCAGACAATCGTTGAACTGATTGCGCCAGGGCCAGCCATCAGCGGTAAGGCCAGCGGTACTACGCCAATACTTTCGCGGATGGCGGTTTCTGACTTCTCCTGCTTGTTCTGTTTATCCTCGCCCAGCTTACCGCTGATCATGGACATCGCGATGGTCACGACCAGGATCCCACCCGCAATGCGGAAAGAGTCAATCGAAATTCCGAAGAGCTGGAGAATGGCATCACCCAAAAAAAGGGAGGTGAGCAATATGATAGCCACTGACAGGTTAGCGGTGAGGTTGGTCTTATTCCTGGCCGCCGCCGTCTGGTAACTCGTCATACTAATGAAAACAGGAATGATCCCCACCGGGTTGACCAGGGCAAACAAACCAATAAAAAATTTAAAATACGTTGGAAAATCAAAGAGCGTTTGGATCACGTTTTGCTCCGCTTATACACATGCCCGGGACTGACAATTTGTTGTGAGAAATCGCGCTGAAGATACCCTTTTTATCAGCATACTTCACTTGAAATCTGTACCAAAACGTTATCATTTCAGGATGTTAAACATATGTATAATCAATGATAGCGTCGCTTCCAATACTTACGTAATTATTTAACACTGGAAAAATCAGCACAAAATAACCCTGCTGAAAGGTATCAGCTTAGGAGAAAATTGACACAGATCATGATTTCCGTACTCAGAAGTGAGTAATCTTGGTTACGCCCCCAGGGAGATCGCCTGACAAAAAGGGATGATGCTAAGGTAAGGCTCTTTTAGTAAATTAGTGTGCTGACGCAGAAAGTAACTCTTTGTTTTACTTTGTGTTACGCAAGTCGTATCGGCTCTGTCTATACTGTCTGACGTATCGAGCGCTGGTTTACTAAAAGAGTTTAAACATTATCAGGAGAGCATTATGGCTGTTACTAATATCGCTGAACTGAACGCCCTCGTCGAGCGCGTTAAAAAAGCCCAGCGTGAATATGCCAATTTCACCCAAGAACAGGTTGATAAAATCTTCCGCGCGGCCGCACTGGCTGCTGCAGATGCTCGAATCCCTCTCGCTAAAATGGCCGTTGCCGAATCCGGCATGGGTATCGTGGAAGATAAAGTGATTAAAAACCACTTCGCTTCCGAGTATATCTACAACGCCTATAAAGATGAGAAAACCTGTGGCGTGCTGTCCGAAGACGACACCTTCGGTACCATCACCATCGCTGAACCTATCGGCATCATCTGCGGTATTGTTCCGACAACTAACCCAACGTCTACTGCTATCTTCAAATCACTGATTAGCCTGAAGACCCGTAACGCAATCATCTTCTCTCCACATCCACGTGCGAAAGACGCGACTAACAAAGCTGCGGATATTGTCCTGCAGGCGGCGATCGCGGCTGGCGCACCAAAAGATCTGATTGGCTGGATCGACCAACCTTCCGTTGAGCTTTCCAATGCGCTGATGCATCACCCAGACATTAACCTGATCCTGGCGACCGGTGGTCCTGGCATGGTTAAAGCCGCATACAGCTCCGGTAAACCAGCTATCGGTGTGGGTGCGGGTAACACCCCTGTTGTTATCGACGAAACCGCTGACATCAAACGTGCCGTTGCGTCTGTACTGATGTCTAAAACCTTCGATAACGGCGTGATCTGTGCATCTGAACAGTCTGTTGTTGTTGTCGATTCCGTGTACGATGCGGTTCGCGAACGTTTCGCCAGCCACGGCGGCTACCTGCTGCAGGGCAAAGAGCTGAAAGCGGTTCAGGACATCATCCTGAAAAATGGCGCGCTGAACGCCGCTATCGTGGGTCAGCCAGCGTACAAAATTGCTGAACTCGCAGGCTTTACCGTTCCGGCAACAACCAAAATTCTGATCGGTGAAGTAAAAGTTGTCGACGAAAGCGAGCCGTTTGCACACGAAAAACTGTCTCCAACGCTTGCCATGTACCGTGCGAAAGATTTCGAAGACGCGGTAGAGAAAGCCGAGAAGCTGGTTGCTATGGGCGGTATCGGTCACACCTCTTGTCTGTACACCGACCAGGATAACCAGCCAGAGCGTGTTGCTCACTTCGGTCAGATGATGAAAACTGCACGTATCCTGATTAACACCCCTGCTTCTCAGGGTGGTATCGGTGACCTGTACAACTTTAAACTCGCACCTTCCCTGACTCTGGGTTGTGGTTCCTGGGGTGGTAACTCCATCTCTGAAAACGTTGGTCCAAAACACCTGATCAACAAGAAAACCGTTGCTAAGCGAGCTGAAAACATGTTGTGGCACAAACTTCCGAAATCTATCTACTTCCGCCGTGGCTCACTGCCAATCGCGCTGGATGAAGTGATTACTGATGGCCACAAACGTGCGCTCATCGTGACTGACCGTTTCCTGTTCAACAACGGCTACGCTGACCAGATCACCTCTGTGCTGAAAGCGGCTGGCGTTGAGACTGAAGTGTTCTTTGAAGTTGAAGCTGACCCTACCCTGAGCGTTGTGCGTAAAGGTGCTGAGCTGGCTAACTCCTTCAAACCAGATGTGATTATCGCACTGGGTGGTGGTTCCCCAATGGACGCCGCGAAAATCATGTGGGTCATGTACGAGCATCCTGAAACCCACTTCGAAGAACTGGCGCTGCGCTTTATGGACATCCGTAAACGTATCTACAAGTTCCCGAAAATGGGCGTAAAAGCGAAAATGATCGCGGTCACCACCACTTCCGGTACCGGTTCAGAAGTAACACCATTCGCGGTTGTAACAGACGATGCAACAGGTCAGAAATACCCACTGGCTGACTATGCTCTGACCCCAGACATGGCTATCGTTGATGCGAACCTGGTCATGGAAATGCCGAAGTCACTGTGTGCGTTCGGTGGTCTGGATGCGGTAACTCACGCCCTGGAAGCCTACGTTTCTGTACTGGCGTCTGAGTTCTCTGACGGTCAGGCTCTGCAGGCTCTGAAACTGCTGAAAGAAAACCTGCCAGCGTCCTACAACGAAGGGTCTAAAAACCCGGTAGCACGTGAACGCGTTCACAGTGCAGCAACCATCGCCGGTATCGCGTTTGCGAACGCCTTCCTGGGTGTTTGCCACTCTATGGCGCACAAGCTGGGTTCTCAGTTCCACATTCCTCACGGTCTGGCGAACGCCCTGTTGATCAGCAACGTTATCCGTTATAACGCTAACGACAACCCAACCAAGCAGACTGCTTTCAGCCAGTACGACCGTCCGCAAGCACGTCGTCGTTATGCTGAAATTGCAGACCACCTTGGTCTGAGCGCACCGGGCGACCGTACTGCTGCGAAGATTGAGAAACTGCTGGCATGGCTGGAAAGCCTGAAAGCTGAACTGGGTATTCCTAAATCCATCCGTGAAGCGGGCGTTCAGGAAGCTGACTTCCTCGCTCACGTAGATAAGCTGTCTGAAGACGCATTTGATGACCAGTGTACTGGTGCTAACCCGCGCTACCCACTGATCTCCGAGCTGAAACAGATTCTGCTGGATACCTTCTACGGTCGTGAGTTCAAAGAAAATGACGTTACTGCTGTGAAAACAGACGTTCCTGTCATCAAAGCTGACAAGAAAGCGAAGAAAAGCGCTTAACTGACAGCAAATGAAAAACCCGCCTTTATGGCGGGTTTTTTTATGTCTGGATAACAAGGCTTACGTTATTTCCTGTTGTCGTGCTGAATCGCCGTCAGCGAGCCTACAGACAACGCTTCTTTATAATGCTTACGGCAGACCGATACATAGCGTTCATTACCGCCTATCACTACCTGCTCACCATCCGCATAAGGTTTTCCAGCCTGGTCGAGACGAAGCACCATGCTGGCTTTGCGACCGCAGAAGCAGATAGTTTTTAGCTCGACGAGTTTATCCGACCAGGCAAGCAAATACTGACTCCCTGCAAAGAGCTCCCCACGGAAATCCGTGCGCAGCCCGTAACAAAGCACCGGGATATCGAGCTCATCAACCACCTCTGAAAGGGCGTGAACCTGTTCACGCGTCAGAAACTGGCTCTCATCTACCAGGACGCAGTGAATGGGCTGAGCAGCATGTTCTGTGCGAATGTCTTCAAACAGATCGGTTTTCGGATTAAACAGTCTGGCAGGCGACGAGAGCCCTATTCTGGAGCTCACCTTCCCTGCGCCAAAGCGATCGTCAATTTCAGCCGTATAAACAACGGTACGCATCCCACGCTCCTGGTAATTGTACGAGGATTGCAGCAACGCGGTGGATTTACCGGCATTCATCGCCGAATAGTAGAAATAAAGTTGTGCCATTGGCCGTAAAACCCTAATCAATGTGTAATATTCCCGATGAGTCATTGTACCATATTTTGTCTGGTCATCAGCGATACAGCGCACAGAGGACGCGGTTCAACGCTGAGTTCAGAACCTTCTGTTTTCGAAAATAACCCGTTAAAACATGAAGTAAACGCATTCAGCAAAGCCAATATGTTATAAGCTCAGCCAAACATAACACTTCTTTTTATAGTGGAATCACCGTTCATTAAAATTCACTATTTATTAACTATTTCAGTCTTAACATCACGGGTGGGAACTAATACAAAAGGCTGATATTTATCCGCCGCAACTATAATTCCTGCGGTAAATGTCACAAAAAAAAGATGCAATCGGCCGGGTTAAGCAGGTTTACGTGATAACAAGCGAGACTGTCGGGTGATGAAATTTAAGTTAGCGTAATTAATAATAGCGGCATTATTTAGTATTTTTTGAATTCCTTACATTCCTGGCTATTGCACATCTGAATTTATGGCTCTATTATTAGGACAACAAACCACCCCCCATTATAAGTTTGAGATTACTACAATGAGCGAAGCACTTAAAATTCTGAACAACATCCGTACTCTTCGTGCGCAGGCAAGAGAATGCACCCTCGAAACGCTTGAAGAAATGCTGGAAAAATTAGAAGTTGTAGTTAATGAACGTCGCGAAGAAGAAAGCGCTGCAGCTGCTGAAATCGAAGAGCGCACTCGTAAACTGCAGCAATATCGTGAAATGCTGATTGCTGATGGTATCGATCCAAATGAATTGCTGAACAGCATGGCTGCTGCTAAAACCGGTACCAAAGCCAAGCGTGCTGCTCGTCCTGCTAAATATAGCTACGTTGACGAGAACGGCGAAACTAAAACCTGGACTGGCCAGGGTCGTACTCCTGCTGTTATCAAGAAAGCCATGGATGAGCAAGGTAAACAGCTGGATGATTTCCTGATCAAGGATTAATCCCGCCACATTCAGAAAAATCCCGCATAATGCGGGATTTTTTTTAACCAAAATTTGTCGCAAACATCCCCTTACATTCTGTCATAAAGCGTTGCTGGGCTATTTCACCACGCTTACAACCCTGCTCGTTGCGGGGGGTTTGGGCATAAAAAAAACCGGTGGGCAGCGCCTCACCGGTTTCGAACATTTGCAGCCCTGACTTATTTCTTAATACCTGCGCTCTCTTTGAGCCAGGCTTTAAATTCTTCACCAAGGGTATTGTGGCGAATACCATATTCAACAAACGCCTGCATATAACCGAGCTTATTACCGCAGTCGTGGCTCTTACCTTTCATATGGTAAGCCTCAACGGTCTCTTTCTCGATCAGCATATCGATGGCATCCGTCAGCTGGATCTCATCCCCCGCTCCTGGAGGCGTTTTCGCCAGCAGAGGCCAGATTTCAGCGCTCAGGACATAGCGACCCACAACGGCCAGGTTTGAAGGCGCTACGTCGGCTTTAGGCTTCTCTACCACGCCAACCATTGGCACGCTTTCGCCCGGCTCTAGGTTAACACCTTTGCAGTCAACCACACCGTATGCCGTCACGTCTTCAACAGGCTCAACCATGATCTGGCTGCTGCCGGTTTCGTCAAAACGTTTGATCATCTCAGCAAGGTTATCCTGAGAAAGATCGGATTCGTATTCGTCCAGAATAACGTCTGGCAGAATTACCGCTACAGGCTCGTCACCCACAACAGGATGTGCACACATGACCGCGTGGCCCAGACCTTTAGCCAGGCCCTGACGAACCTGCATAATGGTGACGTGTGGAGGGCAAATAGACTGAACTTCTTCTAACAGCTGGCGCTTAACACGTTTTTCCAGCATGGCTTCAAGTTCAAAGCTTGTATCGAAATGGTTTTCGATAGAGTTCTTTGATGAATGCGTAACCAGCACAATTTCAGTGATGCCGGCAGCGATACATTCATTAACGACATACTGGATTAATGGCTTATCAACCAGAGGCAGCATCTCTTTAGGAATTGCCTTAGTTGCTGGTAACATCCTGGTCCCCAATCCCGCTACCGGGATGACGGCCTTTCTGACTTTCGAATTTAGGGCAGCCATTCAAATTCTCCTGAGCTGTTCAAGTTTTGAACTTTTATGCAATAAATAACGCGTTGAGTATATCAGTCTCGCCCCGCAGTCCGGGTCTGAAAAGAACGCGTTGCCGATCAATTAGGATAAATACGCATGAAACTGGGCAGCGATAGTAGCACTCCCCGTAAAACACAGGTAAAGCAATCTTAAAATTAAGATCCGATTGCTTATTCTGTGGACAACATTAGGCGTAGCCGTCCCCCGGCGCCCCAAATTTGGCACTGCCAGGAGGAACAGCGGTGGCTAATTTGATTAAGATACGCCGTTCCCAATGTCCCAAGCGGCACACCGTTACTCACCTCAATATGGTGTTCACCGGTATTCAGTGAAGCGTTGAGACCTGCTGAAACCAGAATCAAATTCTTTAAACCGCTGTGGTAATAGCCGACCAGCAGCGGAAACTGTCCGGGCAAATTGGCCTGCCGAAAAAGCTGGTTTACCTGTTTGAGTAGACTGCCCAACTCCGGCAGCCGTTGCCCCTGATGCGATAACTGTTCCTGCAGCAAACCATTAAATAGCGCGCGAAGAAGTAACGCGGCTAATACGCCATTATCCCCCGCTCGGGTGACATCCAGAGAATAAAACGCAAGGTCGGAATCAGACAGTGGTGCAATATCCAGCACCAGTCCTGGCTGATCGGCCGCCACCAGCTGGCGATAATTTACACGACAGTGCGAAATAGTTTGCTGTACGGGCGGCTGGAGTTCTTGCAACAGTTTCGCTGCGGCAGGTGGATTACTCACCAGAGCGTCCCAGTCCTGGAAAAGACGCTCCTCTTCCTCTACCCGGGAATTAAACATATTCGGATATAGGCATGCTAAAACCGTTTCTCGTAGCCGGTTCAGATCCTTGACCGGTTTAAGCAGAATATCCTGCACCCCAAGGCGTAATGCTTTGGCGATATCCGCCATGTTCTCTGTGGCAGAGATCACCAGAATCGGCGTCTGATTGCCTTCATTGCGCAGATGTTCAACCAGCTTCAGCCCATTCATGCGCGGCATCGCAATGTCGCAAATCATCAAATCGGGGGTAATGCTGATCATTTTCTCCAGAGCGTCGATGCCATCTTCAGCCAGTGAAGTGATTGCTCCCAGCGAGGATAACCACGAATCCAGTAGCGATCGGAAAACGGGCTCGTCTTCAACAATCAAAATGTGTTTTCCGGCCAATGGCTGCGTCATGGTTCCTCCCCTGGCTGACAGTAACTAAATAGTGGCATGCGATCGGCACTATCGCCTGTCAGATTTTGCTGAAGTAATCAAAAAAAGGTGCTTAACGTGCTGTTTGCACAAAAGGCAACAATTCGTCCATTTTCTTTTCGACGGCTAACGAGCCCGCTGCGATGGCGGCCTCAGCCCGATGGAAATCAAGGGTAGATATTTGCGGACAGTAAGGCTGAATAAGAATATCTGGCGGGTCGCCTGCCATACGATTGCGCTTAAGGCGATTCTCCAGCACCTGGATTGACGTGGTCATGATTTCTATCGCCGTCGGCGCGGCAACCGAGCGACGTGCAGCCATACGCCCGATTCGTCCTCGCAGGCGTTCATGCCAGGCCAGCTTCTCGCCCTCGGCCTCTTCACTCTGAAGATTGACCGGCATGAGGTCCTGTTGCATCAGGTGGGCGTCGTGCTGCAGGTCAACGGCAATCACGATATCCGCCCCCATAGCACGAGTCAGAGAGATGGGAACCGGATTCACGACGCCACCATCGACAAGCCAGTAACCGTTGTGTGGGACAGGCGCCATGAGCCCCGGCATACTGCAGGAGGCGCGCACCGCAAGGTGAATATCCCCTTCGGTTAGCCAGAGTTCGCGTCCTGTGCTGAGGTTCGTCGCGACGGCGCCGAAAGGCATCTGACAATCAGTGAAGTCTTCGAGAGGCATAACCTGGCGGAACTGGTTAAAGACACGTTCCCCGCGCAACAGCCCGCCACGCTGCCATGAAAGGTCCATCAGACGCAGGACGTCCCAGTAGCTGAAGGAGCGCACCCAGGTCTCGAGTTCCGGAAGCTTCCCGCACGCGTAAGCGGAGCCGACAAGCGATCCGATTGAACACCCTGCGACGATATCAACGTCAATGCCCATCTTGTTTAAGGCATTAATTACGCCGATGTGTGACCATCCCCGGGCGGCACCTGAACCCAGCGCCAGCCCAATTTTAACCTTTCTCATTAGTCCTGTTTTACTTCCCCTGGATTCCTGACATAGCGTCAACGCAACGCCTCAGTTAACATAGTGCTACCCGAAGCGTTTTACGCCTTTATATTTTGTTCCAGGAAGAGAATCGTGTCTCAACTCTGCCCTTGTGGTAGCGCTCTGGAGTATAGCCTATGTTGCCAGCGATATCTGTCTGGCGATCAGGTTGCACCAGACCCGTCACACCTTATGCGTTCACGGTACACTGCTTTTGTGATCAAAGACGCAGACTATCTGATTAAAACCTGGCATCCCTCCTGCCGCGCTGCCGAATTCAGACAGGACATCGAAGCCGGGTTTACGAACACGCAGTGGCTCGGCCTTACCGTCTATGAATCCTCAACAGGCAGTCATGTCGATGAGGGTTACGTCAGCTTTGTTGCCCGCTTTACCGAGAATAATAAACCTGGTGCCATTATCGAGCGTTCCCGGTTCTTAAAGGAAAGCGGGCAGTGGTATTATATTGACGGTACGCGCCCACAGTTTGGTCGTAACGATCCCTGCCCTTGTGGTTCAGGTAAAAAATTTAAAAAGTGTTGCGGGCAGTAACGCCTGACAACCCAGACTTCGCAAATACAAACAGGATTTCCCGGCGATGCAATCATTACAACGTAAAGTTCTGCGCACTATCTGCCCCGATCAAAAAGGGCTGATCGCACGAATTACCAACATTTGCTACAAACACGAACTGAATATCGTGCAGAACAACGAGTTCGTTGACCACCGAACCGGCCGCTTCTTTATGCGTACCGAACTGGAAGGTATTTTCAACGACACCACCCTGCTTGCCGATCTGGACAGCGCGCTTCCGGAAGGTTCCGTGCGTGAACTGACCCCAGCGGGTCGACGCCGTGTTGTGATTCTGGTGACCAAAGAAGCACACTGTCTGGGCGACCTCCTGATGAAAGCCAACTATGGCGGTCTGGACGTTGAAATTGCTGCCGTTATTGGCAACCATGAGACGCTGCGCACGCTGGTCGAACGTTTTGATATTCCGTTCGAGCTGGTGAGCCACGAAGGCCATACCCGCGAAGAACACGACGATCTGATGGCACAGGCCATTGAAGCGCATAACCCGGACTACGTAGTGCTCGCGAAATACATGCGCGTGTTAACGCCATCCTTCGTGGCGCGTTTCCCGAACAAAATTATCAACATTCACCACTCGTTCCTGCCGGCCTTTATCGGTGCTCGCCCATATCATCAGGCGTACGAGCGCGGCGTGAAGATCATCGGTGCGACCGCACACTACGTGAACGATAACCTGGATGAAGGCCCAATCATCATGCAGGACGTGATTCATGTGGACCACACCTACACCGCCGAGGATATGATGCGCGCCGGGCGTGACGTCGAGAAGAACGTGCTTAGCCGTGCGCTGTATCAGGTGCTGGCGCAGCGGGTCTTCGTGTACGGCAACAGAACCATCATTCTTTAATCTTTCGGAAAATGAATTGATTAGCTTTGCGCCTTTACGGATAAAAAGCAGGCAAACAGCTTCATTTACCTAAAGGAATGCTTTACAGGGGCGTCTCATTTGATATGATGCGCCCCGCTTCCAGCAGGAAGCAGGCCAGTAAAAAAGCATTACCCCGTGGTGGGGTTCCCGAGCGGCCAAAGGGAGCAGACTGTAAATCTGCCGTCATCGACTTCGAAGGTTCGAATCCTTCCCCCACCACCATCACTTCCAGAATAATCCAAAAAAATCATTATAAAACTGAACCGAATCCGTCGTTGTAGGCCGGGTAAGGCGCAGCCGCCACCCGGCGACAGAAGCCAGAACCCTACATCGGTGGCAACCGTCTCTTCACCGGCGAGCTCTTCACAATCGACGTATTGCACTGGGCATGTTCCGCCAGGCCGTCCAGCAGCACATCCAGCTGCTCAATTGACCGCACCACCAGCCGGATAACAAAACAGTCTTCCCCGGTCACCTTGTCGCTCTCAATACACTCCGGCATCGCCTGAATGTACTTGTCCACCTTATGCAACAACCCGGGCAAAGGCCGCACGCGCACCAGTGCCTGCAGCGTATACCCCAGCGCCGCCAGATTCACCCGTGCGCCATACCCCTGAATCACACCGCGCTCTTCCAGCCTTTTCAGGCGTTCTGCCGTGCTGGGTGACGTCAGACCGATACGCCCGCTGAGCACCTTCAAAGACATGCGCGCATCCTCGACCAGACAGGCTAAAATGTGTCGGTCGATATCATCGAGAAGGTATTCCATCGCTTTCACCTAATTTTAAAAAGTCATTAACGTATTCAACCTTATATCACCCCTGTAAAACCCGACAGCAATTTTCGACAATAGCGTCATTAATCAGGAGGTGGGTGATGCGTGATTTACATAAAGGCGTCTGGCAAATGAGCCTGGCGATGTTAATTTCCGGCTCTATCGGTGCGTTTGTTTTACTCAGCGGTCTGCCGGTAACGGAAGTGGTGTTCTGGCGCTGTCTTATCGGGGCAATAGCGCTTTTTATTTTTATCCGGGTAAGTCCAAAGCCCTTTAGTCCCCTCACCCGCACCACGCTGCTGCTGGCCATTTTCGGCGGCGTGGCATTAGTGGTGAACTGGCTGCTGCTCTTCGCAGCCTATGAGCGGATCTCGATTGGTCTTTCGACCGTGGTCTATAACACCCAGCCGTTTATGCTGGTCCTGATGGGGATGTTTTTAGGTGAACGCGTCAGCGTAGTGAAATGGGGCTGGCTGTTTCTCGCCTTTGGCGGCGTGGTGATCTTGCTCTCCAGCGAGCTGACCGGCGCGCATGGCAGTGAATGGCTCGCCGGGATCGGTCTGGCGATGGCCGCGGCTTTCTTCTATGCGGTCACGGCCATTATTGCCCGCAAGCTCAGATCCGTTGCGCCGCAGCATATTGCCTTTATCCAGGTGCTGACGGGCGTCGTGATGCTTTTACCGTTTGCCAGCATGCCGTCTTTTTCCGGTGATTTCCCCTGGCCGATCCTGCTGACGCTGGGCATCGTCCATACCGGCATTATGTACCAGCTGCTCTACAGCGCGATTCAGAAGCTGCCTACGCCCATTACCGGCTCCCTGTCGTTTATCTATCCGGTAGTGGCGATCGTTGTCGATAATCTGGTGTTTGGACACTCCCTGAACCTGACGCAGCTGGCGGGCGGCGCGCTGATCCTGTTTGCTGCCGCGGGCAACAACCTGGGCTGGGGCGAAAAAAAACCCCGCGAGTGCGGGGTTGGTATCAAAACGGCGAATTAGCGACGGGCGCGCACAATCTGGTATTTGCGCGTCAGGTACTCTACCGGCGCGCTCCAGATATGCACCAGACGAGAGAACGGGAACAGCACAAACAGCGTCATCCCCAGCACCAGGTGAACGCGGAAGATAAACGCCACGCCGTCCAGGTGCGCGGAGGCTCCGCCGTGGAATGTCACCACGGACTGCGCCCAGCCGACCAGCTTCATCATTTCGCTGCCGTCCATGTGCTGCGCCGAGAATGGAATGGTCAGCAGGCCCAGCGCGCACTGCACCATCAGCAGGGAGAGGATCAGGATGTCCGCTGCGGTCGTGGTCGCACGCACGCGCGGGCTGAACAGACGGCGTTTCAGCAGCAGCAGGCCACCGACCAGAGTCATCACGCCGCAGGCACCGCCAGCGATCATCGCCATCTTCTGCTTCACCTCAATCGGTAGCCACGCTTCATACATCCAGTGCGGGGTCAGCATCCCGAGGAAGTGACCGGCAAAAATCCCCAGAATACCGATGTGGAACAGGTTAGAGCCCACATGCATCCCTTTACGATCCAGCATCTGGCTGGAGGCAGCACGCCAGGTGTACTGGCCGTAGTCGTAACGCAGCCAGCTTCCCACCAGGAACACGGTGCCCGCGATATACGGGTAAATGTCAAAGAAGAACATATTCAGGAAGTGCATTAGTGCCGTCCTCCGTTAGAGATATTCAAATATTGCGGGGCAACCGCGCCGGCAAAACGACGCTGGTGAGCGGAGATTTCAGACTCGCCGCAGTTCTGGTCAGCAAAGAACTTCACCTGCTCTTCTTCCCAGACCGCATCCAGCGCCTGTGGCGTGTCATCGCGGGCTTCATCCGCAATTTTCTCCGCCACTTTTTCACTGTCGACCGACGCGTTGGCCAGCTTCACCAGCAGATCGAACAGCACCGCGTAGCGGCTCTCGCGCTGCTGAAGACGCGCGCCGAGCAGCGCCAGGATCGGCGCGATGTCCTGCAGACCGCCCAGCGCCTCCTCTTTTGGCAGCTGCGCCAGATATTCCAGATAGAGCGGCAGATGGTCCGGCAGCTCGCGGCTGTCGAGCTGCAGGCCGTGCTGCTCGTACTGCGCCATCAGGTCAACCATCGCCTGACCGCGGTCGCGGGATTCACCGTGCACGTGTTCGAACAGCAGCAGCGAGGTCGCACGACCGCGGTCAAACAGCTGGCTGTAGTCCGACTGCGCGTCCAGAAGATCGCGCGCAAGCAGATCGCGGAGGAAAACGCCCAGCTTGTGGGCATCCTCTTTATCCAGGTTTTCAGATGACGCGAGTGCATCAAAGAGTTCCTGCTGATGCTGCGCAAGCGCAGCATCCGGGTACTCGAGCAGACGCGAAACAATGACGAGTTCAATCATGAGTGCGGCTCCGTTTTGCTGGTCACATCCATGGCGTCGATGCGGCGGCTGTTGAACAGGTTGAATTTGCTGTCTGACCCGTGGCAGCCGTCGCCAAAGGTAAAGCCACAGCCGTTTTTCTCCGGGAAGGCTTCGCGGGCCAGCTCACGGTGGCTGCTCGGCACCACGAAACGGTCTTCGTAGTTGGCAATCGCCAGATAGCGGTACATCTCTTGCGCCTGCGCTTCGGTCAGACCGACCTCTTCCAGCGCGCGGGTATCGGTCACACCGTCTACGGTTTCCGCACGTTTAAAGTGACGCATCGCCAGCATACGCTTCAGCGCGAGCAGGACCGGCTGGGTGTCCCCTGCGGTCAACAGGTTTGCCAGGTACTGAACCGGGATTCGCAGGCTTTCAACGTCCGGCAGGATGCCGTTGCTGCCCAGTTCGCCCGCGTCAGCCGCGGACTGAATCGGCGACAGCGGCGGCACGTACCAGACCATCGGCAGGGTGCGGTATTCCGGGTGCAGCGGCAGCGCGAGCTTCCAGTCCATCGCCATTTTGTACACCGGTGACTGCTGCGCCGCGTCAATCACGCTCTGCGGGATGCCATCCTTCAGCGCCTGCTCAATCACCTTCGGATCGTTCGGATCGAGGAACACGTCCAGCTGACGCTGATACAGATCTTTCTCGTGCTCGGTGCTCGCGGCATTTTCAATCGCGTCCGCGTCGTACAGCAGCACGCCGAGGTAGCGAATACGCCCTACGCAGCTTTCTGAGCAGACGGTTGGCATCCCGGCTTCGATACGCGGGTAGCAGAAGATGCACTTCTCAGACTTGCCGCTCTTCCAGTTGAAGTAGATTTTTTTGTACGGGCAGCCGGTAATACACATGCGCCAGCCGCGGCACTTGTCCTGGTCGATCAGCACGATGCCGTCTTCTTCACGCTTGTAGATGGCGCCGCTTGGGCAGGTCGCCACGCACGCCGGGTTGAGGCAGTGCTCGCACAGGCGCGGCAGATACATCATGAAGGTATTTTCGAACTGGCCGTACATCGCCTTCTGCATGTTCTCGAAGTTCTGGTCTTTGGCGCGTTTCTCGAACTCGCCGCCCAGAATCTCTTCCCAGTTTGGACCGCTGGTAATTTTGTCCATGCGCTGACCGGTGATCAGCGAGCGCGGACGGGCGATCGGCTGGTGTTTGCTTTCCGGCGCGTTGTGCAGGTTCTGGTAGTCGTAGTCAAACGGCTCGTAGTAATCGTCGATGCCCGGCAGGTGCGGGTTAGCGAAGATTTTACCCAGCAGCATCGCGCGGTTGCCCATGCGCGGCTGCAGCTTGCCGTTGATTTTACGGATCCAGCCGCCCTTCCACTTCTCCTGGTTTTCCCAGTCGGTCGGAAAGCCGGTGCCCGGCTTGCTTTCCACGTTGTTGAACCAGGCATACTCCATACCTTCACGGCTGGTCCAGACGTTTTTACAGGTGACCGAGCAGGTATGACAGCCGATGCATTTATCCAGATTCAGCACCATGCCGACTTGTGAACGAATTTTCATTTTACGCTCTCCTGTACCTGGTCATTACCTTCGCCGTCTAACCAGTTAATATTCTTCATCTTACGTACCACCACGAACTCATCGCGGTTCGATCCTACGGTGCCGTAGTAGTTAAAGCCGTAGGCCAGCTGGGCATAACCACCGATCATGTGGGTCGGCTTCGGCGTAATGCGGGTCACGGAGTTGTGAATACCGCCGCGCTGCTCGGTGATCTCAGACCCCGGCAGGTTAACGATACGTTCCTGCGCGTGGTACATCATGGTCATCCCGGCCGGTACGCGCTGGCTCACCACCGCACGCGCCGTCAGGGCACCGTTGCTGTTGAACACTTCGATCCAGTCGTTATCTTCGATACCCAGATCTTTGGCGTCCGCTTCGCTCATCCAGACAATCGGACCGCCGCGCGACAGGGTCAGCATCAGCAGGTTGTCGCTGTAGGTGGAGTGGATACCCCACTTCTGGTGCGGCGTCAGGAAGTTCAGCGCCTTCTCAGGGTTACCGTTCGATTTCGCGCCCATCACGGCTTTCACGGAGCGGGTGTCGATTGGCGGACGGTAGACCAGCAGGCTTTCACCGAAGTCGCGCATCCACTGGTGATCCTGATACAGCGACTGACGGCCTGACAGGGTGCGCCATGGGATCAGCTCATGAACGTTGGTGTAGCCCGCGTTATAAGAGACGTGTTCATCTTCGAGGCCAGACCAGGTCGGGCTGGAGATAATCTTGCGCGGCTGGGCCTGAATATCGCGGAAGCGGATTTTCTCTTCCTCTTTATTCGTCGCCAGGTGCGTATGGTCGCGACCGGTGAACTCGCTCAGCGCCGCCCAGGCTTTCACCGCCACGTGGCCGTTGGTTTCCGGGGCCAGGGTCAGGATCATCTCTGCCGCATCAATCGCCGTGTTCAGCATCGGCTGGCCCTTGGCCGGGCCGTCCGCTTTGGTGTAGTTGAGCTTGCGCAGCAGATCCATTTCGCTCTGGGTATTCCAGGCGATCCCCTTCCCGCCGTTACCGATTTTCTCCATCAGCGGGCCGATAGAGGTAAAGCGCTCATAGGTTGCCGGGTAATCACGTTCGACCGGAATAATGTGCGGCGCGGTCACGCCCGGGATCAGGTCGCACTCGCCTTTTTTCCAGTCCTTCACGTCCAGCGGCTGCGCCAGTTCGGCGGCGGAGTCGTGCTGGATGGGCAGCGTCACCACGTCGGTCTCTTTGCCCAGGTGGCCTACGCAAACTTCAGAGAATTTCTTCGCGATGTCCTTGTAGATATCCCAGTCGCTTTTTGATTCCCACGCCGGGTCAACGGCCGCAGACAGCGGATGAATAAACGGATGCATATCCGAGGTATTCATGTCGTCTTTTTCGTACCAGGTGGCAGTAGGCAGCACGATGTCGGAGTACAGGCAGGTGCTGGACAGACGGAAGTCCAGCGTCACCACCAGATCCAGCTTGCCGTCGAGACCGTTGTCTTTCCACTCCACCTCTTCCGGCTTCACGCCGCCCTGCTTGCCGAGATCTTTCCCCTGAATACCGTTTTCGGTACCGAGCAGGTATTTCAGCATGTACTCGTGGCCTTTACCGGACGAGCCCAGTAGGTTGGAGCGCCAGATGAACAGGTTACGCGGGTGGTTTTTACCGTTCTCCGGCTGTTCTGCCGCGAAGCGGATAGAGCCGTCTTTGAGGGATTTCACGGTGTAATCCACCGGTGACATACCCGCCTGCTTCGCCGCTTCCGCAATGCGCAGCGGGTTAGTGCCCAGCTGCGGCGCAGACGGCAGCCAGCCCATGCGTTCAGCACGCACGTTGAAGTCAATCAGGTGGCCGCTGTAGCGGGATTTATCCGCCATTGGCGAAAGCAGCTCCTGCGCGGTAACCGTTTCGTAGCGCCACTGGCTGGAGTGGTTATAGAAGTAGGAGGTGCTGTTCATGTGGCGTGCCGGACGCTGCCAGTCGAGGGCAAACGCCAGAGGCTGCCAGCCGGTCTGCGGACGCAGTTTTTCCTGGCCGACGTAGTGTGCCCAGCCGCCACCGCTCTGGCCAACGCAGCCGCAGAAGATCAGCATGTTGATCAGACCGCGATAGTTCATATCGAGGTGATACCAGTGGTTCAGACCCGCGCCGACGATGATCATCGAACGACCGTGCGTTTTGTCCGCGTTTTCTGCAAACTCACGTGCGATACGGGTAATGTGCGCGCGTGGCACGCCAGTGATCTGTTCCGCCCAGGCCGGGGTGTAGGCTTTCACGTCGTCATAGCCGGTTGCGCAGTTTTCATCGCCCAGACCGCGTTCCAGACCGTAGTTCGCCATGGTCAGGTCATAAACGGTGGTGACCAGTGCGGTAGAACCGTCGGCCAGCTGCAGGCGTTTAACCGGCAGTTTGTGCATCAGAACGTTTTTCAGTTCAACCTTGTTGAAGTGCTCTGAACCTTCACCGCCGAAGTACGGGAACCCGACTTCAGCGATCTCGTCCTGGCTGCCCAGCATGCTCAGGCGCAGCTCCGTCTCTTCGCCGGTGGTGCCGTTGCGTTGCTCCAGGTTCCACTTGCCCTTCTCGCCCCAGCGGAAGCCGATAGAGCCGTTTGGCGCCACCAGCTCGCCGTTGCTGTTATAGGCAACGGTTTTCCACTCAGGGTTGTTTTCCTGGCCCAGCGAGTCCACCAGATCGGCGGCGCGCAGCGTGCGGCCCGCGGCATAGTAGCCCTCACGCGCTTCCAGCATGACCAGCATCGGCATGTCGGTGTAGCGGCGAACGTAGTCGGTGAAGTACTGGCTTGGCTTATCAAGGTGGAATTCACGCAGCATGACGTGGCCCATCGCCATTGCCATCGCGGCGTCGGTACCCTGTTTCGGCGCCAGCCACAGATCGCAAAGCTTGGCGATTTCCGCGTAGTCAGGGGTCACCGCCACGGTTTTGGTGCCTTTGTAACGGACTTCAGTAAAGAAGTGCGCGTCCGGCGTACGGGTCTGAGGAACGTTTGAGCCCCAGGCGATGATATAGCTGGAGTTGTACCAGTCGGCAGATTCCGGCACGTCGGTCTGCTCGCCCCAGGTCTGCGGAGATGCAGGCGGCAGGTCGCAGTACCAGTCGTAGAAGCTCAGGCAGGTACCGCCGATAAGAGACAGGTAACGCGCGCCGGAGGCGTAAGAGACCATCGACATCGCCGGGATGGGCGAAAAGCCCGCCACGCGGTCAGGACCGTAGGTTTTGACGGTGTAGACGTTGGAAGCGGCAATCAGCTCGTTCACTTCTTTCCATGAGGAGCGAACGAAACCACCGCGACCGCGAGCCTGCTTGAAGCTTTTAGCTTTGTCCGCGTCTTCGATAATGGACGCCCAGGCATCCACCGGATCGCTGTGCTGCACTTTCGCTTCACGCCACATCTTCATCAGGCGCTTGCGCATCAGCGGGTATTTCAGACGGTTAGCGCTGTAGAGATACCAGGAGTAGCTGGCGCCACGCGGGCAGCCGCGCGGTTCGTGGTTTGGCATATCCGGGCGGGTGCGCGGATAGTCGGTCTGCTGCATTTCCCAGGTCACCAGACCGTTTTTAACGAAAATCTTCCAGCTACATGAGCCAGTACAGTTCACGCCGTGGGTCGAACGGACGACTTTGTCATGCTGCCAGCGCTGACGGTAACCGTCTTCCCAGTCCCGGTTGGTATCCAGAACCTGGCCGTGCCCATCGGCAAAAGTTTCACCCTTCTGTTTGAAGTAGCGAAACCGGTCCAAAAATTTGCTCATCGGGTATCTCCTGTGTGGAGCCTGTGGCTCTCTAAATCGACATTGCTGATTTGCAGCGAAGGTAACGCCCTGAAAGAGGGGGAGAATTGATAACGATCAAGACGAGGAGGGACTTTTCGGGGAGGGGCTACACCAAATACCACCAAAGCGGTATCTTTACAAATTCCGTATCAATATGAAATATATCGTTATTTTTATTTTATCGTACAAAAGGCAGGGTGAAATCTAACATCTTAGGTATTAAGGGGTAGAGCGCCCTGTAAAGCGATGGCGGCATGGTTAATCAACAAGGTTACACACAGTCTCATTTAAGCCCCTAAATGTGGGGCTTCAATCTTTGAGCCTGTTGATTTGCTGGCTTAGATGAGCCGGAACGAGAGTCGCCAGCTTTTCAGCAATGATCTGTTCGGATTGACCGTCGCCATCAAGGCCCATTGCATCAATAGCCGAACAGAGAAATCTATGAAATTCAGAGACACTCCTGCCCTCGGCGATCATATGACAAATAGGAGCAACGTATGCATCGTATTCGTCATTGGCCTCTTCAAACTCATTGATACCTATAGGATCCCATTCGTTTAACAGAATTGATTTTACGGTTTCATGCAGCATTGTTTTATCCATCATTTAGGCGCTCCAGGGATAACTGTCACAACATTCCCAGTATTTGAATTTACAATTACACGCAGGTTGTTAATCGAATCATAGTAGCCAGTCGTTCCCACCTTCGTAGGAAATAACTCCCCTGACTTGATTGTACTCTCTATCGCAGACGGCGGAACACCTCGACCTTGCATACGGTCGATGGCGTGGGCCGAATAGCTATAATCACCGATGACAGTTGAAGCATTATTTCCTAACACGTTCATCGGATAGCCCGAACGCCCTGTTGGGAAGTATGAACCTACATCAGCCGTTGATACCTTTGAAAGCTCACTAATCTCTGACGCAGAACCAAACCGACCGAGCCCAAAAGCGGTGGCAACGGATGCCGCCGCAATAATAGAGCCCTTGGTCTGGTCATTCATTATGTGATCATATCCCGCCGGGGCATCACCGCCGAGTTGTTTAGCCGTATTATGAAAATCTTCAATGTTGCCATTGTAGACACCTCCCGCAGCCAGCAGCCGCCCCGCAGCTTTGCTATTGATGGTTTTTGCAGACTGCGCGTGTTGCACTGCTTCCCCGGAGGTCATAAATTTAATTGTTGAAGCGGGCTTTCTGCCATTCTGGTTGTTTATTGCTTTCTTGTATGCGCTTTGAAAATCACTGACCACCCAGCAAAAACTGTCATGGCAGTCAAAAATCAATTCACCCTTGTCATCAATGTAGAATGGATTAACTGTATTGCTCCAGTCTTCATCAGTATCTAACCCTACGATCCAGCCTTCAGCCATGTTCATTTCCAGATCGTCATAAACCGGATCATAAATAGACCTGTCTGCGCGTGTGTATGATTTGCTCGCAAAAACACTGAGCTTTTTAGGTACTTCGCCAAATGGTGGAGCAATATAATTCCGATAATCCAGATCGTAACAGCATAGCGCTTTTTCCATCGCTGAATCTGGGGTCAGTATGTGCTGATATTCCTCGGGAGATACTTCTTTTTCCAGCTCCCATAACGTGTAGAGTCTGAGCATCGAATATCCTTTTTATCCATGATGACCACATGGATTTTCTACTGATTGTGCTCAGATATCAAACATTTGTATTAGAATGTGATCAATTCTAACTTCATATCTCACAAAGTTCTCGCATGATGAGTAAACTCGTGGTTGCGATGCATTATGCATACCTAAGTAACTGAAATAAATTACTTAGTTTCATTCAGTCATTCATTGCCCCCCCTTTTGATTTCTTGTTTCTTTCCTGCAGTTGCCAGACCGCAAGTTGTTTTAACAAATCAAAAGGGGTTTTTATAACTGACTTAAAGCTGAAAGCTTTCCGGCCCCCCAGCCTGGCTGGGGGTTTTCAGTGCACAAAAAAAAACGCGGCCCGAAGGCCGCGTAAACGGATAATCACACTTACTTATTTTTCTTGGTATTACGGCCATATACCAGCCACGTAATCACAACGCAGGCGATATAGAAGACGAGGAAAACTTTCATGGCACCGGCCGGAGAGCCGGTCAGGTCCAGAGAGATACCGAACGCTTTCGGGATAAAGAAGCCGCCAATCGCGCCGATGGCAGAGATAAAGCCCAGCGCCGCAGCCGTATCCGTCGCCGCTTCACGCATTGCCTGCTCTTCGCTCCCCCCCTGCGCTTTCACGCGGTCCATGGTCAGCTTGCGGAAGATCACGGATATCATCTGGAAGGTAGACGCACTCCCCAGCCCGGCCGTCAGGAACAGCACCATAAACACGCCGAAGAAGGCGATGAAGTTACCGCCCTGCCCGTCGGCTGGCAGCGTAAGGAACAGCAGCGCGCAGAAGACCGCCATCACGACGAAGTTAACCAGCGTCACGCGGGTACCGCCGAGGCGGTCAGACACCATGCCGCCCAGCGAACGCGCCAGAGCACCAATGAACGGCCCGAAGAAGGCAAATTGCAGGATCTGAATCTCCGGGAACTGCGTTTTCGACAGCATCGCGAAGCCCGCAGAGAAGCCGATAAACGAGCCGAAGGTGGCCAGATACAGCAGGGCCATCACCCAGAGATGCCCACGCTTCAGCACCGGCAGCTGTTCGCTCAGCGATGCCTTCGACGCGGACAGGTCATTCATAAAGAACCAGGCCGCGAGGGTAAAGACCACCAGGAAAGGGACCCAGATCCAGGCGGCGTTTTGCAGATAGAGGGACGAACCATCCGCCTGCTCAACGCCACCGCCGCCAAAGGCCGCAAAAATGGACACCGAGATCGCCAGCGGGGCAATGAGCTGCATCACGCTCACGCCCATATTGCCCAGACCACCGTTAATCCCCAGCGCGCCGCCCTGCTTCGCTTTTGGGAAGAAGAAGCTGATGTTCGCCATGCTGGAGGCGAAGTTCGCCCCCGCAAAACCGCACAGCAGGGAGATAATCACGAACACGCTAAACGGCGTAGAGGTATCCTGCACCGCGAAGCCGAGCCACACGCAAGGGACGATCATGATGCCCGTACTAAATGCCGTCCAGCGACGACCGCCAAACACCGGCACCATAAACGCGTAAGGGACCCGCAGCAGCGCGCCTGACAGCGACGGCAGCGCGGTCAGCATGAACAGCTGATCGGTCGTAAACGTAAACCCAACTTTCGGCAGATTGACCGCCACCGCGCTAAACAACATCCATACGCAAAACGCTAATAATAAACACGGCACGGAAATCCATAGATTCCGGCTTGCTACACGATGGCCGCGCTGTTGCCAGAACGCCGGATCCTCTGGACGCCAGTCTGTAATAACGGCACCATTTTCCCTTTCGGGAGCGGATGAGTGACTCATAGACACCTCTGATTCTCGAATGATGCTGCAAACATTAGGGTTTTAGGGCGGCGGTAAGTTGATATAAATCAAAGGAAAAGTGGGAGGATTTGCGGCGCAAAATAAGGCCTTACCCTTAGTGAGTAGGCTAATTCGGTAAAAAAGACGTGGTTTTTCACGGCACTGACGGTTCCTGGCTACCCCCACCTCCTTCCCCCTACTCCGTTGGCAATTTAGGGGTAATCCTTTATTGGTATGGGTATACTCCAGGGTATGCACCAGAATAGCGCCATTCCTGCAAGCAGGCCACGTCAGGAGCACGCCACCTCTATGTTAAAAAGATGTTTATCTCCGCTGACGCTCGTGAATCAGCTCGCTCTGATTGTTTTGCTGTCCACCGCCATCGGCGTGACCGGCATGGCGATCTCCGGCTGGCTGGTACAGGGAGTACAGGGTAATGCGCATGCCATCAACGAGGCAGGCTCGCTACGCATGCAGAGTTATCGCCTGCTGGCATCGGTTCCCCTGACGCAGGACGATCGTCCCCTGATTGATGAAATGGAGCGCACGGTCTCCAGCCCCGAGCTGGAAAACGCCGCCATCCGCGCCGGTCAGCAGTCCCAGCTTAACGCCCTTCAGGGCTACTGGCACACCCAGCTGGCGCCCGGGCTGAAGCAGGCGCGCAGCACAGAAACCGTTGCGCAGGACGTCGCGGGGTTCGTCTCGCGCATTGATGCGCTGGTCTCCTCTTTTGACCAAACCACCGAATTACGCATTGACCGGGTGGTGATGGTGCACCGCGCGATGGCGCTGTTTATGGGTCTGCTGCTGATCTTCACCATCGTCTGGCTCCGCGCGCGGCTGCTGAATCCGTGGAAACAGCTGCTGGCAATGGCCCGCGCGGTCACCGCACGCGATTTTACCCAGCGCACGCACATCAGCGGACGCAACGAGATGGCCATGCTCGGTCAGGCGCTGAATACCATGTCAGCAGAGCTGTCCGAAAGCTACGCGGTGCTGGAGCAGCGCGTGCAGGAAAAAACGGCCGGGCTGGAGCAGAAAAACGAGATCCTCTCCTTCCTGTGGCAGGCCAACCGTCGTCTGCACATGCAGGTGCCGCTATGCGAACGCCTCTCGCCGGTGCTGAACGGTCTGCAAAATCTGACCCTGCTTCACGACCTTGAGCTGCGGGTCTACGATGTGGAAGACGAAGATAACCATCAGGAATTTACCTGTCAGTCCGACATGTCCTGCGATGACAAAGGCTGCCATCTTTGCCCTCGCGGCCTGCCGCCGCTGACGTCCGGCGGCACCACCCTGAAGTGGCGCCTGACCGACAGCCACACCCAGTACGGTATTCTGCTGGCAACGCTGCCTGCCGGGCGCCACCTGAGCCACGACCAGCAGCAGCTGGTTGACACGCTGGTCGAACAGCTAACGGCCACGCTGGCGCTCGACAGGCATCAGGAAAAGCAGCAGCAGCTGATCGTCATGGAAGAGCGCGCAACCATCGCCCGCGAGCTTCACGACTCTATCGCCCAGTCGCTCTCCTGTATGAAAATGCAGGTGAGTTGCCTGCAGATGCAGGATGCGGAGATGCCGGAAAGCAACAAGCAGCTGCTCAGCCAGATCCGCAACGAGCTGAACACCTCCTGGATACAGCTTCGCGAGCTGCTGACCACCTTCCGTCTGCAGCTGACCGAGCCGGGCCTGCGCCCGGCGCTGGAAGCCAGCTGCCAGGAATTTAGCGCCCGGCTGGGTTTCCCGGTGAAGCTGGACTACCAGCTGCCGCCGCGGTTTGTCCCCTCCCACCAGGCCATCCATTTACTGCAGATCGCCCGTGAAGCGTTGAGTAACGTGCTCAAGCATTCCGGCGCGACGGCGGTAACGGTCACCGTCAGCCAGCACGGCAGTCAGGTGAAGCTCACGGTTCACGACAACGGCCGCGGCGTGCCGGAAAATGCCGAACGCACTAACCACTATGGTTTAATTATTATGCGAGACCGCGCCCAAAGCCTGCGCGGTGATTGCCAGGTTCGCCGGAGAGAGACGGGCGGCACGGAAGTAGTCGTCACCTTTGTTCCCGAAAAACCGCTTACAACTGCTCAAGGAGAAACCCATGACTAATCAGGAACCGGCATCTATCCTGTTGATCGACGACCATCCGATGCTGCGTACTGGCGTGAAACAGCTGGTCAGCATGGCACCCGATATCACCGTGGTTGGCGAAGCCAGCAACGGTGAACAGGGCATTGAGCTTGCCGAATCCCTCGATCCCGATCTGATCCTGCTCGATCTGAATATGCCCGGCATGAACGGGCTGGAAACCCTCGACAAGCTGCGGGAAAAATCGCTTTCCGGGCGCATCGTCGTCTTTAGCGTGTCAAACCATGAAGAGGATGTGGTCACGGCGCTGAAGCGCGGGGCGGATGGTTATCTGCTGAAGGATATGGAGCCGGAAGACTTGCTTAAGGCGCTGCAGCAGGCCGCGGCGGGCGAGATGGTGCTCAGCGAAGCCTTAACGCCGGTGCTGGCCGCCAGCCTGCGCGCCAACCGCGCCACCTCTGACCGTGACGTCAGCCAGTTAACTCCGCGCGAGCGCGATATTCTGAAGCTGATTGCTCAGGGCCTGCCGAACAAAATGATTGCCCGCCGTCTGGACATCACCGAAAGCACGGTCAAAGTGCACGTGAAGCATATGCTGAAGAAAATGAAGCTCAAATCCCGCGTTGAAGCCGCCGTGTGGGTGCATCAGGAACGCATTTTTTAAGGATTACTCCTCCGGCAGAAGCTTCCAGCGCGGGTCGTTATCAGGCAACGCGACCAGCGGCTGCACGACGGTCAGCACGATCTCATTGGACGAGACGCGCTGGCCCTTCTCATCTTCCACCACCGCCGACAGGTGCCAGCGGTTTGTCGCCCCTTCACGGTCATCCCAGGCAGGCATAATCACGCTCCAGCCGTCGCTGCTGTTGCTTTTCGCCGGCGACGTCAGGCTCAGTACCTGCGTATCCCCCTGCCAGTGGATCTGACGAATGCCGTGTGTACTGCGAACCTGAAGCTTCAGCATAACGGTCTCGCCTCCTTTCAGATCCCACGGCGGCGTTGCCAGCCACACGGACAGCGTTTTACGCTGGCGGAACTCCATCACCGGCAGGCTATTGCGCTCCGGAGAGTCGTAGCGGCTTCCGCGCAGGGAGCGCGTGGCGGCAACTTCACCGGCGGAAATCTGCTTAACCAGCGGCACGCCAAAGCGGTAGTTGAGCTTCAGTCCGAGGTTATTCTGACTCGCGCCACTTTCTCCCTGCTTATGCGCGGCGGTCAGGGTGACCAGCGGAACGGGGGTATAGTTAAGCCCCAGATTCACCGCCACCGGGTTGTGATAGCCGGTTCCGCTGTTGAAGAGGTCGACGTTATCGCCAAAGTATTGCTCGAAGCTGACGCTGGTATTCAGATGATGGAACCACGGCAGCCAGGCTTTAGCGGTGACGTCATATCCGCGCGCCATGCGCTGCTCCTGGACGTCGGAGCGATCGCGCCAGCCGGCAAAGGGCTGATAATAGTTGGCCGACAGGCGCAGATTTTCCCCCCACGCTTCCGCGCCCAGCCCGGCACGCTGCAGGTTTTCATCCAGAAGGTTATCGTAAAACGTGTTGTAACCCAGCAGCCATTTTCCGGCGACCCAGCGCTGACCGAGCCCAGCGTTACTCACCAGGCCATCCGTCTGCTGGGTCAGGCCAAGCTGGCTCCAGCTCAGATAGCGGTTGTTATCGTTCCAGGGGATAAACCAGCTCCCGCTGCTGCCGTTAAATTTGCCATCGTTATCTACCAGCAAGTTCACGCTGGCGTTACCCCAGGGCGACAGCCAGGATTCTATCTGCTGGTTCACTTCGCCGCTCAAGGCGTCGCGCACCTGACCAAACGCAAACTGACGCGCCTGCTCGCCCGTTGTCAGGCCGTTGTCGGTCATGCTGGCTTCACCAAACGCTTTCGCCATTTCGGCCAGGTGTTTTTCCCCCTCGCCCGTTGGTGCCGCCATGCCGAGGTCAGGCAAACTATCCCCATTATTATCGAAGGGATTTTGCGCCTGATGCGTAAAGGAATTCGGCGCACCGTGAACGGCTCCGGCCGTAACAAGGGGGAGTAATAACAGAAAAAGAATGCGGGACGATACAGCCATCAACGTCGGGATTTGCGCCTGAGTTTTGTAAAAGACTCTCTTACCTTAACGTCATTAGGAAAGAATTGCAGCCTTACGGGACATTTCAGGAATATCCTGAAGTTTATTGTCGGCTGCAAGCAGCGTAAACTCGGTAAACCCTATATTATTCGTGCCTTTATAAGAACAGGAGTCAACATGCAAAAGATTGTGATCGTCGCCAACGGTGCGGCCTACGGCAGCGAATCCCTTTTTAACAGCCTGCGCCTGGCGATTGCGCTGCGTGAAAAAGAGAGCGACCTGGCGTTACGGCTCTTTTTAATGTCGGACGCGGTCACCGCGGGGCTGAAGGGTCAAAAACCGGCAGAGGGCTATAACATTCAGCAGATGCTTGAAATTCTGACCGCGCAAAACGTGCCGGTGAAGCTGTGCAAGACCTGCACCGACGGCCGCGGCATTACCGGTCTGCCGCTGATTGATGGCGTAGAGATTGGTACGCTGGTTGAGCTGGCCGAGTGGACGCTGTCCGCCGATAAAGTATTAACTTTTTAATAATAAACCCGTAAAAATATTATTTTCTTATGGACGCGGTTTCAGCATCAAGTTTACCTGCGGGGTTGCCGATAGGCATGGAAACAACACAGCAGGTATTTCACTTATGTTCAGATCGATTCGTGCACGCATCATCGTGGCGACGGCAGGCTGTCTGGTCGTCGCCCTTCTCCTTAACACCGTTATCAACTTCCAGGTCACGCGCCAGGATAACCAGCAGTCCCAGCGCGATATTCTGACCAGCACCAGCGCCAGCCATAACATGGCGATTGCCGACTGGGTAAAAAGCAAGATGGCGGTGATCGCCTCCGCGCAGACCGTTGCGCTGAGCGACGACCCGGTTCCGGTGTTTAAACAGCTTGCGCAGGCGGGTGGATTCACCAACGTCTATGTTGGCTACGCCAGCAAAACTGCCAAATTCTCTGAACCGGCGGGCGTTCCGGCGGACTATGACCCGACTATTCGCCCGTGGTATCAGCAGGTGGTCAGCACGGACGGTCCGGTTGTCACCGCACCCTACGTCGACGCGGGTACCGGTAAACTGGTGGTGACCTTCGCCGTGCCGGTGAAAGAAAATGGCACGCTAAAAGCGGTCGTGGCGGGCGATGTGGCGATGGACAGCGTGGTGGCTAACGTGCGCGGGATCCATCCAACCCCGGCCAGCAGCGGGTTGCTTCTGAACAGCGACGGCAGCGTGATTGCCGCTAACGATCCGGCTCTGACGCTGAAACCGTTTGGTGAGACGATCAAAGGCATTGATTTTGCTGCGCTGAAAAGCGGTAACCTCGTCGACGGAACGCTGAACGACGCTGAAAAAACCTTCGTGGCGACAGCGGTGCCGGGCACTAACTGGCTATTAGTCGTGGCGCTCGACAGCGGCGACGCCACCTCCGGGATGCGTTCCATGCTCAAAGCATCGGCAATTTCGCTGGTGATCCTGGCTCTCCTGAGCGCGGCCATTGTTCACTTCCTGATTGCCCGCCTACTCAAGCGCTTGTCCGACATTCGCGACGCGATGCACAACATTGCTAACGGCACTAACGATCTCTCCCAGCGCCTGCCGGACAGCGGCGAGGACGAGGTCGCGCAGATTGCCCAGGCCTTTAACGCCTTCAGCGATAAGCTGTCGGTGGTGATGGTGCAGCTCCGCGACGCCAGCGAATCGGTAAAAAATGCCGCGCAGGAGATTGCCGCAGGTAACCAGGACCTTTCCGGACGTACCGAGCAGGCGGCATCCAGCCTGCGCGAGACGGCCAGCGCCGTGGAGCAGATCACCGCCTCCGTGACGCAGTCGAATGAATCGGCGGCAGAAGCCAACGATCAGGCGAGCAAAGCCTCAGCGGCCGCGGCGCGCGGCGGCGAGGTGGTATCGCAGGCGATCAGCACCATGCAGTCCATTGAAGTCGCGTCGGCTAAAATTGGCGATATCACCAGCGTGATTGACGGCATTGCTTTCCAGACCAACATTCTGGCGCTGAACGCCTCCGTCGAGGCGGCGCGTGCCGGTGAGCAGGGGCGCGGGTTTGCCGTCGTCGCAGGCGAAGTGCGTAACCTGGCGAGCCGCAGCGCCCAGGCGGCGAAAGAGATCAAATCGCTGATTGATTCCACCACCAACAGCGTGGCAACCGGCTCCCGCTACGTGCATCTGGCCGGGGAAAGCATGGACGAGATCCGCTCCAGCATCGGCAGCGTCTCCGGCATCATGCGCGAAATCTCCATCGCCACCAGCGAGCAGATGAAAGGCATTCATGAGATCAACCACGCGGTAACCCATCTCGACAGAATGGTTCAGCAGAACGCCGAGCTGGTGGTGGAATCCGCCGCCGCCGCGGGTGCCCTGCAGAGCCAGGCGGGCGACCTTGCTGAAACCGCCGGCCATTTCCGCATTTAATTTTATTCCGGCGCGGGTTTTCCGGGTAAAACCCGCGCCAGCTGAATGCTTTCAGGCATTTTGTCATTTTTGTTTAAACGTTATGCCATTTTTTGATCAAAATCATCATCCCTCGCCCCCCGCTTTGGTGTTATGCAATGAGTAATTTGTGAACAATATCACGCTCGGGATGGGCAAAATCGACGGGGTAAAAAAATGGCACTGGTAAAAACAAGTTTGAAACTGTTTGGCGGGGATACGGTAGTGGTGCGTTGCTCAGAGCGCTGTCGTATTCATCTGATGAGTGCGAAAGCACAAAAACAATCCCAGGCGGATATTCTGACCGTGCAGGATGATAAAGCATGGCTTACCGTGCCGTATACCGGCACGTGGGATGTGCTGATCGACAGCCACAGTCAGTCGCTGGAGCATTCCGTCAGCTACGTTGCCGCATAAAATTAAACGCCCGGCAAGCCGGGCGTATTATCAGGCAAAGCCTGCTCGCAGCGTGCCGTTGAGCGGGTTCCCTTCCAGCAGCGCCTTCACCTTCACCACCAGCTCATTCAGACAGTCGTCCTTCATGCCGAGGCGGGTTAGCTCCTGGTCGAGGGAGAAGAGATACTGCGCGTTGGTGCCCAGCGGCCCGCTCGCGGCGGCTATCAACGGGGCAATCACCTGCGTACGGGTATCCGCTTCATACAGCGGATGGCGCGGATCCATAATAAACACCAGCGCGTTGACGGTACGACCGTCGTCCAGTTCCAGCTTGCACCAGCTCGGCATATAGCAGCCGGTGATCATCTCGCGCTTCCAGAGCAGCGTGAGCTCCTCTTCCAGCGTGGCATCCGGGAGGCGATACGCCACGCCCGTGGTGCGCCCGCCCTCTTTCAGGGCAAGCATGCGCCCCGGCTGGCACGCGCTGCCGCGTCCGGCCGTCAGTCGCAGGCAAAATGCGCGATGCCAGCCGGGCAGCGTTCCCGTTGCCGATTCGACAAATTCCAGAGCCGGGTTCCACATCAGGGAGCCGTAGCCAAAAATCCATACCGGGCCATCATCCGGGCGGCAGGCAAGCGTGGCAGCGAGCGACGCCGCACGTTGTTCAGCTGACCAGAGAAGCGATTCCTCAATAGCACCAAATGCCGTCTTACAATCTGCCTTCATTAAGAAATCACGCGTTAACACTTTCCACCTCCGCCACTGCATGCTTCCTTGCGACATCTGTAATTCGCCTTCCCGGCATTTTACCCTAAATAATTCGAGTTGCAGGAAGGCGGCAAGAGAGCGAATCCCCAGGAGCTTACATAAGTAAGTGACTGGGGTGAACGAGCGCAGCCAACGCATCTGCAACTTGAAGTATGACGGGTATATGTGCTGGTCATTTTGCCAGCAGTCAAATAACGATAAGCAATTAGCGGACCAGTTGCAATACAACGGAAGTTCAACCGCCTGAAAAGTCAAAATGAAGTCAGCGAATTATTTCACGGCTATTTCTTTTTATGCCATTTATCGTCGTCTCCTTTCTCATATTCATGTTTTACGGCGGCCCAGGCGACTTTGTGCGCCGTCTCTTCACGGCTGGCATCATCCCGGCGATCGTCCTTGTCTTTGTACTGATCCCAGGCGCTGTTAAACGCCTCTTTGTAGATATCCTGCGCGTGGGCGGGCAGCACGTTTTGCACGTTATCGGGTAATTCGCGTTTCGTTTTATAGGGCATCACTGACCTCTCTTTTGGTTAAAGAGATAAGTGTGGACGACGATACACCATGGTGCCACCCGGCAATAGTTTATGAATAAATTACATTTTTAATTTATTGTTATTTAATGAGTAATCAACAAAGAATCTGAATTATACCCATCATCAATGAAAATAATGACAAAGGGTAAAATTAAGTAAAAAATAGAGGGTATTTAACAGAGATCTGTTAATTTAATGACCTCAAAAATCTATCTATAATTACAAGCACCTGCATTGATGGAGAAGCACATGACAGCAACACACGAGGCGGTAAAGACCCGCCACAAGGAGACGTCTCTCATTTTCCCGGTTCTGGCACTGGCTGTGCTGCTCTTCTGGGGAAGCAGTCAGTCACTGCCAGTGGTGGTTGGTATCAATATTCTGGCCCTGGTCGGCATCTTAACCAGCGCATTTAGCGTCGTTCGCCATGCGGACGTCCTGGCCCACCGTCTCGGTGAGCCGTACGGATCGTTAATTCTCAGCCTTTCCGTCGTGATTCTCGAAGTCAGCCTGATTTCCGCGCTCATGGCAACCGGCGATGCCGCGCCGACGCTGATGCGCGACACGCTCTACTCGATCATTATGATTGTGACGGGCGGCCTGGTGGGCTTCTCTCTGCTGCTGGGCGGCCGCAAGTTCGCGACCCAGTATATGAACCTGTTCGGCATCAAACAGTATCTGATTGCCCTCTTCCCGCTGGCGATTATCGTGCTGGTCTTCCCGATGGCGCTGCCGGGTGCAAACTTTTCCACCGGGCAGGCGCTGCTGGTCGCTCTGATTTCCGCCGCCATGTACGGCGTATTCCTGTTGATTCAGACCAAAACGCACCAGAGCCTGTTTGTGTACGAGCATGAAGATGACGGCGACGACGATGACCCGCACCACGGCAAGCCGTCGGCCCACAGCAGCGCGTGGCATACGGTTTGGCTGATCGTACATCTGATTGCGGTGATTGCCGTCACCAAGATGAACGCCAACCCGCTGGAAACGCTGTTAACCGAGCTGAACGCGCCCGTGGCGTTTACCGGCTTCCTGGTGGCCCTGCTGATCCTGTCCCCTGAAGGGCTGGGCGCGCTGAAAGCGGTGTTGAATAATCAGGTACAGCGCGCAATGAACCTGTTCTTCGGCTCCGTACTGGCGACCATTTCACTTACCGTACCGGTGGTGACGCTGATTGCCTTTATGACCGGCAACGAGCTGCAGTTTGCGCTGGGTGCGCCGGAGATGATCGTGATGGTTGCCTCGTTGCTGCTGTGCCAGATTTCGTTCTCAACCGGACGCACCAACGTGCTGAACGGCGCGGCGCATATGGCGTTGTTTATTGCGTATCTGATGACGATTTTTGCGTAGCCTTTACGGGTTTGTAGGCCGGGTAAGCGCAGCGCCACCCGGCAATATGCCCCATAAAAAAACCCGCCGAAGCGGGTTTTTTTATTAGTTGCTGGTATCCAGCTCGTCGAAGCTCTTCACCAGATCGTCAATCGCTTTGATCTGTTTCAGGAACGGCTCCAGTTTATCCAGCGGCAGCGCAGATGGGCCGTCGCATTTCGCGTTAGCCGGATCCGGGTGCGCTTCAATAAACAGACCGGCCAGACCGGTTGCCATACCGGCACGTGCCAGCTCGGTCACCTGAGCGCGACGGCCGCCGGACGCGGCACCGAACGGGTCGCGGCACTGCAGGGCGTGGGTCACGTCGAAAATCACCGGAGACTGGCCGGAGACATTTTTCATCACGCTGAAGCCCAGCATGTCGACAACCAGGTTGTCGTAACCGAAGTTTGCACCACGGTCACACAGGATGACCTGATCGTTGCCGCCTTCGATGAACTTATCGACGATGTTACCCATCTGGCCTGGGCTGACGAACTGCGGTTTTTTCACGTTAATCACGGCACCGGTTTTCGCCATCGCCGCAACCAGGTCGGTCTGGCGAGCGAGGAACGCCGGGAGCTGAATCACGTCCACCACGTCTGCCACCGGCTGCGCCTGTGAGGCTTCATGCACGTCGGTGATCACTTTCACGCCAAAGGTCTGCTTCAGCTCCTGGAAAATCTTCATCCCCTCTTCCAGGCCCGGGCCACGGTAAGAGTTGATGGAGGAGCGGTTGGCTTTGTCAAAAGAGGCCTTAAACACGTACGGGATGCCCAGCTTCTGGGTCACGGTCACGTAGTGTTCGCAGATACGCATGGCGAGGTCGCGGGATTCCAGCACGTTCATGCCGCCGAACAGTACGAACGGCAGGTCGTTTGCTACCTTGATATCACCAATGCTAACCACTTTTTGTTTCATAGGATCGCCTTATTCAGGTGTGAATCGGAATTAAGATTAATGCAGTGTAATTTGTTTGTGCGAGATCGCGTTGATCTGAGCACGAATCATTTCGCTAATCGGGTCTTCCGGACACTGCTCGACGAAATAATTCAGATCATTCAGCGCCACGTGCTCACAGTCGAGCTGCGCATAGATCAGCCCGCGATCGCGAATTTCGTACGGGTCTTCCGGGTTGAACTGCAGCAGCACTTCACTGGCGCGCAACGCCAGCTCCATCTGACGCTCTTCCATTAACGCGGATTTCAGCGTATCCAGCAGCTTGCGAATGACCTCTGCGTTATCCGCCTCGTCGAGATCTTCGTTGAAGAGCTCAGCCACCGGGCTGATATTGCCTTTCAGCCACACGTCCAGCGTATGTTCATCCAGCGTGTCGCCGTTGAAGGGATTGATGAGCCACATTTCGCCGTCCAGCCACTCTGCACGCAGAATCATCTGCGTCGGGAAAATGACCGGCACCAGGGGAATATCCAGACGATGCGCAACCCACAGCAAAATAGAACCCAGCGCCACGGCGCTGCCCTGACGATTTTTTAAGACCTGGTCCAGCCATAACGCGTCAGACAGGCGATATACGCCCCGCGTGTCGCAGAAACCCCATTCGCCGTAGAAAAGCTCCAGCAGCTTCTCTAATTGCCAGTCTTGCGGGCGAGCCTGATTAATCTCTTCACGCGCCAGGCTGACCAGATTCTCCAGCTCATCGTAGACAAACTGCGACGTAAAATCGTCGCGAATCATCTCAGAAATCAGGATCATGCCATCGCAAAGCGGCACTTTGTTAAATTCGAAATCGGCTAAGGACCTCATGACTTACCCCAGTAACGACTGAGCGAACAATGACGCTCAGGCGCGATAAAACTCAAAACGATGTAGATGATAACGCCAAACTGCCTTTCAGTCAGCCTTACGCCTTTATCAGTAAATGGCAGATACCCGGAACTCAAGAACATTGCCCCAGCGTCAGGCGGTCGTTGCCGCCGTAGTCGCGGCAGGTTTCGACTGCGGCGTAACCTGCTTGCGTAAACAGTGCCCGCACGGCTTCTCCCTGCGTCCAGCCATGCTCCACGAGCAGCCAGCCGCCGGGAAGTAAATGTTTACGTGACGTTGTCACAATGTGATCAAGATCGGCTAATCCCGCGTTGGCGGCCACGAGCGCCGTCAGCGGTTCGAAGCGAACATCTCCCTGTGCAAGGTGCGGGTCATGCTCGTCAATATAAGGAGGGTTGCTGACAATCATTGCGTACGTGCGATTCCCAAGCGCGGAAAACCAGCTGCTCTGCAGCACCGTCACGTTAGTTACGCCCAGTCGTTCCACGTTACGCTGCGCCAGCGCTACCGCATCGGGCATAACATCCACCGCCGTTACCGCGCAGTCGGGCCGCTCGGTGGCCAGCGCCAGCGCGATAGCACCTGTCCCCGTCCCGAGATCGAGAATGCTGCAGGCCGCCGCCGGTAAACGCGCCAGCGCCTGCTCGACCAGACACTCGGTGTCCGGACGCGGGATCAGCGTCGCCGCCGAGACGTACAGCGGTAACGACCAGAACTCACGCTCACCGACAAGGTGCGCCACCGGCTCGCCGCTTTTACGACGGACAAGCAGCGCGGCGAGCTGCGTTTCCTGGTCCGCAGTCAGTTCGGTTTCACCGAAGGCCAGCAGATACGTGCGGGCTTTGCCCGTCACGTACCCAAGCAAAATTTCGGCATCGCGCTTCGGGCTTTCGCTTTCTGAAAGCTCTCCGGCCGCCTCACGTAACCAGCGCTGAAAATCCATTAGTCCTGCTCGGACAGCGCCGCCAGCTGGTCGGCCTGGTATTCCTGCACGATAGGCTCAATCAGCATATCCAGCTTTCCTTCCATCACCTCGTCCAGACGGTACAGCGTCAGGTTGATGCGGTGGTCGGTCACGCGGCCCTGCGGGAAGTTATAGGTGCGGTTACGATCGCTGCGATCGCCGCTGCCCAGCAGGTTACGACGCGTAGACGCTTCCGCCTGCTGGCGTTTCGCCATTTCCGCTGCGTGGATACGCGCGCCCAGCACGGACAACGCTTTGGCTTTGTTTTTGTGCTGTGAACGCTCGTCCTGACATTCGACGACGATGCCGGTTGGCAGGTGGGTAATACGGATGGCGGAGTCGGTGGTGTTAACGTGCTGACCGCCCGCGCCAGAGGAGCGGAATGTATCAATACGCAGGTCCGCCGGATTGATGTCCGGCAGTTCTGCTTCCGGCAGCTCCGGCATCACCGCTACCGTACAGGCTGAGGTGTGAATACGCCCCTGAGATTCGGTGGCCGGTACGCGCTGCACGCGATGGCCACCGGATTCAAACTTGAGACGACCGTACACGCCGTCGCCGCTGATCTTGGCGATAACCTCTTTGTAGCCGCCATGTTCGCCTTCGTTGGCGCTCATGATCTCCACGCGCCAGCGACGCGATTCGGCGTAGCGGCTGTACATGCGGAACAGATCCCCGGCAAACAGGGCCGCTTCGTCACCGCCGGTACCGGCGCGCACTTCTACAAACGCGTTACGCTCATCGTCCGGATCTTTCGGCAGCAGAAGCACCTGAAGCTGCTGCTCCATCTCTTCAGAACGCGCTTTCGCATCCTGCAACTCTTCCTGCGCCATCTCGCGCATTTCAGGATCGTCGAGCATCATCTGCGCGGTTTCGATATCTTCCTGAACCTGTCGCCAGTCGGTAAAGCATTTAGAAACATCACTTAACTGCGCGTATTCACGCGAGAGCGCGCGAAAACGTTCCTGGTCCGCAATGGTCCCGGCATCCCCGAGCAGCGCCTGTACTTCTTCATGGCGCTCGTGCAGAGCTTCCAGTTTAGCGACGATAGAAGGCTTCATAGGCGTAAGTGCACCTTGTCTTAGAAAATGGGTAGAGGGCGCTATTCCAGCCCGAGGCTGTTGCGCAGAATAGTCAGGCGTTCATCATCCCCGTCACGGGCGGCCTGCTGAAGAGATTTGGTTGGCGCATGGATCAGGCGGTTGGTCAGTTTCCATGCCAGATCCTGCATAATCGCATTTGCGTCGCCGCCCTGCTCAAGGGCTGCTAACGCTTTGGCAGTCAGGTCATCACGCACCTGCTCCGCCTGCCCGCGGTACTCGCGGATGGTCTCGCTGACGCTTTGCGCGCGCAGCCAGGCCATAAACTCGCTGGTTTCCTGCTCAACGATGGTTTCCGCCTGAACCGCCGCCGCTTTACGCTGGGCGAGGTTGTGCGAAATGATGCTTTGCAGGTCATCCACGCTGTAGAGGTAGGCGTTAGGCAGCTTGCCCACTTCCGGCTCAACATCGCGCGGGACGGCGATATCCACCAGCAGCATCGGCTGATTACGCCGGGACTTCAGCGCACGCTCCACCATCCCTTTTCCGATAATCGGCAGCGGGCTGGCGGTAGAGCTAATAATAATGTCCGCCTCTTTCAGGCGTTCATCGATGTCGCTCAGGGCAACCACCTCTGCGCCCACTTCATCCGCCAGCACCTGCGCGCGTTCGCGGGTGCGGTTGGCGATGATCATCTTTTTCACCTTATGCTCGCGCAGATGGCGCGCCACAAGTTCGATGGTTTCGCCCGCGCCCACCAGCATCACGGTGACGGTAGACAGGGACTCAAAGATTTGGCGCGCAAGGGTGCAGGCCGCGAAAGCAACTGAAACCGCACTGGCGCCAATGTCGGTTTCGGTTCGCACACGCTTCGCCACGGAGAACGACTTCTGGAACATGCGCTCCAGCTCGCTGGCTTTAAGATGCCCTTTTTGCGAGTCCGCGAAGGCTTTTTTAACCTGACCCAGGATCTGCGGCTCGCCCAGCACCAGCGAATCCAGCCCGCTGGCGACGCGCATCAGATGGCTGACCGCATCGTTGTCCTGATGCCAGTACAGGCTGTTGCGCAGCTCGTCTTCATTGAGGTTGTGGTAGTCACATAGCCAGCGGATCAGCGCTTCGTGCAGGTTGTCCTGCTCTTCCACGCTTAAATACAGCTCAGTACGGTTGCACGTCGAGAGCACCACGCCACCTTGCACCATCGGCTGTGCAAGCAGGCTGTCCAGCGCCAGGTCAAGCGTATCCGGCGAAAACGTTACGCGTTCTCGCAGCGAAACCGGGGCCGTTTTGTGGTTGATGCCGAGTGCTAATAGGGTCATGTTGAGCGGGAGTAGTACCAGCGTTAATAAGGTTAGCAGAACGCATCATACAGGATGCGCGAGATCAATAAAAGGGACTGCCTCCTTTCGGAGTAATAGGTTACACAACCCTTTGAGATAATTTGAACGTAGACGGTAGCCCCCTTCGACGCTAGCATTAACAGTTATAACTGCAACGTATCTCAAGGATTTGTCCTCATTATGACCCGACTGATTCGCCTGCTGCCGCTGGCAGCACTGGTTCTGACCGCCTGTACCGTCACCCAACCAAAAGGCCCGGGCAAAAGCCCTGATTCACCACAGTGGCGTCAGCACCAGCAGGACGTCCGTAATTTGAACCAGTACCAGACCCGCGGCGCTTTCGCTTATCTCTCTGACGAACAAAAGGTTTATGCCCGCTTCTTCTGGCAGCAGACGGGTCAGGACAACTATCGCCTGCTGCTGCTGAACCCGCTGGGCAGCACCGAGCTGGAGCTTATCGCCAAACCGGGTGAAGCGCAGATCACCGATAACAAAGGCCAGCACTATACCGCGACCGATGCCGAAGAGATGATTGGCAAGCTGACCGGGATGCCTATCCCGCTCAACAGCCTGCGTCAGTGGATCCTTGGCCTGCCGGGAGAGGCAACTGACTACAGCCTTGACGACCAGTACCGTCTGAGCCAGGTGAACTACACCCAGAACGGCAAAACCTGGAAAGTGGTGTACAGCGCCTATGACAGTAAGAGTAAACCGTCGCTGCCGTCGAATATGGAACTGACCCAGGGCAGCCAGCGTATCAAGCTGAAAATGGACAACTGGATCGTTAAATGATGACCCACTGGCCCTCTCCGGCAAAGCTGAACCTGTTTTTATACATTACCGGCCAGCGTGCTGACGGGTATCACACCCTGCAGACGCTGTTTCAGTTCATTGACTATGGCGATACGATCTCTATCGAGCTGCGCCAGGACGGGCAGATTTGCCTGCTCACGCCGGTCGACGGCGTGGCGCATGAGGACAACCTGATCGTACGCGCCGCGCGTCTGCTGATGAAAGCCGCGGCAGACGCCGGACGATTGCCGGCAGGAAGCGGTGCGGATATCCGTATTGAGAAGCGCCTGCCGATGGGCGGCGGTCTGGGCGGTGGCTCATCCAACGCCGCCACCGTGCTGGTTGCGCTGAACCACCTCTGGGGCTGCGGGCTGTCGCAGGACGAACTGGCAGCCTTAGGCCTGACGCTGGGGGCGGATGTCCCGGTGTTTGTGCGCGGTCATGCGGCCTTTGCCGAGGGCGTGGGTGAGATCCTCTCCCCGGCTGAACCGCCGGAGAAATGGTATCTGGTTGCCCATCCTGGCGTGAGCATTCCGACCCCGGTCATCTTTAAAGATCCTGACCTGAAAAGGAATACCCCGGTTCGGTCAATAGAAACGTTATTAAATTGTGAATTCAGCAACGATTGCGAGGATATCGCAAGAAAACGTTTTCGCGAGGTTGATGCGGTGCTTTCCTGGCTGTTAGAATACGCGCCGTCGCGCCTGACTGGTACAGGGGCCTGTGTCTTTGCTGAATTTGACACCGAATCCGCCGCTCGTCAGGTGCTTGAGCAAGCGCCGGTTTGGCTGCATGGTTTTGTAGCGCGCGGGATGAACACCTCCCCCCTACAGCAGGCCATTCTGGCGCAGACTGAGTTTCGGTGACAACGTCACCCTGTTCCAGACGTTGCATCGCGCTCTTTAATACACCGCCTGGATAGCCTTCGCCTGGCCCGCACAGTTTGCGGCGAACGCTATCCACCACTGGACGCATGCCTGAGGTTCTTCTCGTGCCTGATATGAAGCTTTTTGCTGGTAACGCCACCCCGGAACTAGCACAACGTATTGCCAACCGCCTGTACACTTCCCTCGGCGACGCCGCCGTAGGTCGCTTTAGCGACGGCGAAGTCAGCGTACAAATTAACGAAAATGTACGCGGTGGTGATATTTTCATCATCCAGTCCACCTGTGCTCCAACGAACGACAACCTGATGGAACTGGTTGTTATGGTCGACGCCCTGCGTCGCGCTTCAGCAGGCCGTATCACTGCTGTAATCCCTTACTTCGGCTATGCCCGCCAGGACCGTCGCGTCCGTTCCGCACGTGTGCCAATTACCGCTAAAGTTGTCGCTGACTTCCTGTCCAGCGTCGGCGTTGACCGCGTACTGACCGTTGACCTGCACGCAGAGCAGATCCAGGGCTTCTTCGACGTTCCGGTTGATAACGTATTCGGCAGCCCAATTCTGCTGGAAGACATGCTGCAGCTGAACCTGGATAACCCAATCGTGGTTTCTCCGGACATCGGCGGCGTGGTACGTGCCCGTGCCATCGCTAAGCTGCTGAACGATACCGACATGGCGATCATCGACAAACGTCGTCCGCGCGCTAACGTTTCTCAGGTGATGCACATCATCGGTGACGTGGCTGGCCGCGACTGCGTGCTGGTTGACGACATGATCGATACCGGCGGTACGCTGTGTAAAGCCGCTGAAGCGCTGAAAGAGCGTGGTGCCAAGCGCGTGTTCGCTTACGCGACCCACCCGATCTTCTCCGGTAACGCGGTAAACAACCTGCGCAACTCCGTCATTGACGAAGTGGTGGTATGCGATACCATCCCACTGAGCGACGAGATCAAAGCACTGCCAAACGTGCGTACGCTGACCCTGTCCGGGATGCTGGCCGAAGCGATTCGTCGTATCAGCAACGAAGAATCGATCTCAGCAATGTTCGAACACTAATCGAACACGGCCGAAAAACCCGCTGCGGCGGGTTTTTTTGTCTCCGGGTTTTATTTGTATGATTAATGCCTCCTTCACCTGCCATTCACATGACAGATGATGCGCATACGGATGATAGATAATTGTGAAAAACGTAGCCTCCTCACATGTTCTGCCCTTTCGCGCCCTCATCGACGCCTGCTGGAAAGAGAAGTACACCTCGTCACGCTTTGTCCGTGACCTGATTGCCGGGATCACCGTCGGCATTATCGCCATCCCGCTGGCGATGGCGCTGGCAATTGGCAGCGGCGTTGCGCCACAGTACGGCCTGTACACCTCGGCCGTTGCCGGGATTGTCATTGCCCTGACGGGCGGCTCGCGCTTCAGCGTCTCCGGCCCGACCGCCGCCTTCGTGGTGATCCTCTACCCGGTTTCGCAGCAGTTTGGTCTGGCAGGACTGCTGGTCGCCACCCTGATGTCCGGCGTCTTTTTGATTCTGTTTGGTCTGGCCCGCTTTGGTCGCCTGATTGAATATATTCCCCTTTCCGTGACGCTGGGGTTCACCTCGGGGATTGGTATTACCATCGGAACCATGCAGATCAAGGACTTCCTCGGCCTGCAGATGCCCCACGTACCGGAGCACTACCTGCAAAAAGTGGGGGCGCTGTTTATGGCGCTGCCTACGGCCAATCTGGGCGACGCCGCCATCGGGATTGTGACGCTGGGCACGCTGATCGTCTGGCCTCGCCTCGGTATTCGTCTGCCGGGCCATCTGCCCGCGCTGCTGCTGGGCTGCGCGGTGATGGCGATCGTCAATATGCTCGGTGGTCACGTCGCGACTATCGGCTCGCAGTTCCACTATGTTCTGGCGGACGGTTCACAGGGTAAAGGCATTCCGCAACTGCTACCGCAGCTGGTGCTGCCGTGGGACATGCCCGGCTCCAGCTTTACGCTAAGCTGGGATTCCCTGCGTGCCCTGCTTCCCGCCGCGTTCTCTATGGCGATGCTGGGGGCGATTGAGTCCCTGCTCTGTGCCGTGGTGCTCGACGGCATGACCGGCACCAAACATAAAGCCAACAGCGAACTGGTCGGTCAGGGATTGGGCAACCTCGTGGCGCCATTCTTCGGCGGTATTACCGCAACGGCAGCCATCGCCCGTTCTGCGGCAAACGTCCGCGCAGGGGCGACGTCACCGGTTTCGGCGGTCATCCACTCCCTGCTGGTGATCCTCGCCCTGCTGATCCTCGCTCCGCTGCTCTCCTGGCTGCCGCTTTCCGCCATGGCCGCCCTGCTGCTAATGGTGGCCTGGAACATGAGTGAGGCGCATAAGGTGGTGAACCTGCTGCGTCGCGCGCCGAAAGACGACATCATCGTGATGCTGATCTGCATGTCGCTGACCGTGCTGTTCGATATGGTTATCGCCATCAGCGTCGGGATCGTGCTGGCGTCCCTGCTGTTTATGCGCCGTATTGCGCAGATGACGCGCCTCTCCCCGGTTAACGTGGAGGTGCCTGACGATGTGCTGGTGCTGCGCGTGATTGGCCCGCTGTTCTTCGCTGCGGCGGAAGGTCTCTTCAGCGATCTGGAATCCCGCATCGCGGGCAAACGGGTTGTGGTACTGAAGTGGGATGCCGTACCTGTACTGGATGCAGGCGGCCTGGATGCCTTCCAGCGCTTTGTGAAACGTCTGCCGGAAGGCTGCGAGCTGCGGGTGAGTAACCTGGAATTTCAGCCCCTGCGCACCATGGCGCGCGCGGGCATGCAGCCTATCCCTGGCCGACTTTCCTTCTACCCTAACCGTGAGGCCGCGTTAGCGGATCTGTGAGTGACCTGATGCAGAGAAACGTCTCTGCATCATCACCCCAATCGCCTGCTGGAGCCATGCAAGCACGGCAGGCGTCATCCAAGTTCCCTTCATCAGGTGCGGCTCCTGCTGCATGGCCACGCGAAACTTTTGCTGGGTCTCCGGGTTCGTGCCCGCGTAAGACTGGAACAGCGCCAGCCAGTTTTCGGCCAGCTTTTGCGCATCGTCCGAGGCGGGATCGAGATTTTCCCGCTGCGCCTGGTGCAGCTTCGCCACCAGCGGCGGCCACTCCATCATGCGGTCAAAGTAGTGTTTACGGGTAAAAGCCATCTCTTCGACAGTGAGATAGTTCTCCCATATGCTGAGCTTAGACTCAGCAAACGCGCGCGTGATGTAATCCGTCATCTCCGGCGTGATGCCTGTCTGCGCCTGCATCTGCGGTTCAACGCTGTGCATCTCATTCAGCCGGGTGAGAAACTCCGGCTTGCCCGCCGTGTCCTGCTCCAGGCGTTCCATCCAGCGCGTCGCCAGGTCCATCGCCCGCGCGTCCGTAACGGATATATGGTGCTCCAGCAGCGTGTTGGCCTCTGCAACCAGCCCTGACCAGATAGCCGCCAGCGCATCCTTCTGCACCGCAAACGGCAGCTGCTGTAACTCTTCTTTGCTAAACCAGCGATCGTACATATTCATTAACTCCAGAGTCTGTAGCCAGGATTCCAGATCCGGCGTCGCATCGTCGAGAAGCCCGGTCCGCAGCTCCACCAGCCGGTCGCGCAGCGTATGTATGCTGCGCAGCTGTTTATCCAGCAGCGTGATTTGCGCATCGAGTAACTCGGTTAACGACAGCGACTCCTGTTCCAGGAAATCCCTGATTTCAGCAAGTTCCAGCCCCGCTTTTGCCAGCGCCTGAATCATGTGCAGACGCTGGACATCCGCCAGGTTGTAAAGCCGATAACCTGCCGCGCTTCTGGCAGAAGGCAGCAACAACCCTGTTTGCTCATAGTGGTGCAATGTCCGCACGGTGATCCCGGCACGTTTCGCCAGCTCACCCACCTGAATCAACATAACTGCTCCTTTTTCTTTGCCAGTGGCATCACTCTGGAGCCTTACGTTACGTGAGGGTCAACCCTTGATGCAAAAAAAAACGACTCCCTCAGGAGCCGTTTCGGTGTTCTTTATCGTAGCACTAGCTGTGCTTATGCTGGTCGCGACGACAGCGTTTGTCGTAGTGGCGCACCCACCAGTATTTATCGCACACTTCCTCATGTCCGCTCATGCGCGCCCCGGCGAGCCACAATACCGCACCGAGGAAGATGCTCAGTATCGCGCCATGGGCGAAGTATTGCGGAAGATCAAGCTGCGGCAACTGGTTTAAAATTGAATAACCCACGCCGGCTACCATCACGAACAGCCCCAATCCCATCAGCACGTTACCGAGTAACGAAGCGTTTTTGCGTTTCATGTGTCACCTCCGGAACTTTGGGTTGTCAGGGGAAAAGCCCCTAATCCTTGTGTGTAAAGTATAGACAACGCCACTTTTATGAGTTGCGTGAATGATCACAATTACAGATAAGTCCCAAACAAAAGTTTACAAATAAGGCTTTGAACAGCTTGAAATTCTAATTGTTCAAATCAGAAATTATTCGTATTTCGCCGAGAAGATCGCAGAATTTTGTCAAGCGGCGCGCCAGACAGTAAACTACGCGCCAGATCTGGAACCCATTAGGAATTGAATCGTGACGATTAAACTGATTGTCGGCCTCGCCAACCCGGGCGCAGAGTATGCGGCCACCCGCCACAACGCTGGGGCATGGTACGTCGATCTGCTGGCCGAGCGCTTACGTGCTCCCCTGCGTGAAGAACCTAAATTCTTCGGATATACCTCACGTATCAATCTTGCAGGCGCGGATGTTCGCTTACTGGTGCCCACCACCTTTATGAACCTGAGCGGTAAAGCCGTGGCGGCAATGGCAACGTTTTATCGCATCAATCCGGATGAAATTCTGGTGGCTCACGATGAGCTGGACCTTCCGCCCGGCGTGGCAAAATTCAAGCTGGGCGGCGGGCACGGCGGCCACAACGGTCTTAAAGACATCATCAGCAAGCTGGGTAATAACCCGAATTTCCACCGTTTGCGCGTGGGAATCGGCCATCCGGGCGATAAAAACAAAGTTGTCGGTTTCGTACTCGGTAAGCCCCCGGTTTCTGAGCAGAAACTGATTGACGAGGCGGTAGACGAAGCGGCGCGCTGCACCGAAATCTGGCTGAAAGACGGCTTAACCAAAGCGACAAACCGCTTACACGCTTTCAAAGCGCAATAATCCGCCCGGTACGGCATTTTTACCGCGCGTCATGCGGGTTACGTGTATAATAGGCGTAGTTATTTACTTTTCATCAGTCGGTTATCGTTAACGGATTGATTATCAAGATATTAAGGTGATTTAGAAATGGGATTCAAATGCGGTATCGTCGGTCTGCCAAACGTGGGCAAATCCACCCTGTTTAACGCGCTTACCAAAGCGGGTATCGAAGCGGCGAACTTCCCGTTCTGTACCATCGAACCTAACACCGGCGTTGTGCCAATGCCGGACCCGCGTCTGGACCAGCTCGCGGAAATCGTGAAGCCGCAGCGCATTCTGCCAACCACCATGGAATTCGTGGACATCGCGGGCCTGGTAAAAGGCGCATCCAAAGGTGAAGGCCTGGGCAACCAGTTCCTGACCAACATTCGTGAAACCGAAGCAATCGGCCACGTTGTGCGCTGCTTCGAGAACGACAACATTATCCACGTAAACAACAAAGTGGATCCGGCTGACGACATCGACGTCATCAACACCGAGCTGGCGCTCTCTGACCTCGACACCTGCGAACGCGCGATTCACCGCGTGCAGAAGAAAGCCAAAGGCGGCGACAAAGACGCGAAAGCGGAACTGGCCGCGCTGGAAAAATGTCTGCCGCAGCTGGAAAACGCGGGCATGCTGCGCGCGCTGAAAAACCTGACTGAAGAAGACAAAGCGGCAATCAAATACCTGAGCTTCCTGACCCTGAAGCCAACCATGTACATCGCCAACGTTAACGAAGACGGTTTCGAGAACAACCCGTACCTGGACAAAGTGCGCGAAATCGCAGCAGCTGAAGGTTCTGTGGTTGTGGCAGTTTGCGCTGCCGTTGAATCCGACATCGCCGAGCTGGACGACGCCGACCGTGAAGAGTTCATGGCCGAGCTGGGTCTGGAAGAGCCGGGCCTGAACCGCGTAATTCGCGCTGGCTATGAGCTGCTGAACCTGCAGACCTACTTCACCGCTGGCGTGAAAGAAGTGCGTGCGTGGACCATCCCTGTAGGTGCAACTGCGCCTCAGGCGGCTGGTAAAATCCACACTGACTTCGAGAAAGGCTTTATTCGTGCGCAGACAATCGCGTTTGAAGACTTCATCACCTACAAGGGTGAGCAAGGCGCGAAAGAAGCAGGCAAGATGCGTGCGGAAGGGAAAGATTATATCGTTAAAGATGGCGACGTAATGAACTTCCTGTTTAACGTCTGATTCGCCTTGAATGAAAAAAATCCACGCCAAGGCGTGGATTTTTTTCATTAATTACCGATTTTATGCCCTCTTGCGCAGATAGAACTCAAGGTATTTTTTAGGTCTATCCTGAAACGCACGCTCTTTGCCGTAGTTATAAGCATCGTTGAAATATTTATACGCTTCATCGAATTGATTCAACTCGTAACAGACCATGCCGAGGTCGATTGATGGTGCAGTGTCTATATCCGATCCACGAGTGCGCAACGTCGTCTCTCCCCATTTCTTCGCCTCATCGTAATCGGCGAGATCAAAATATGCGCTGTACATGCACGCAGAGATCCAGTTGGCAAGTTCCCATTCAAGCTTTGGTTCAGGGAGAGCTTGCCATGCTTTTTGGTATTGCTCTAAAGCCTCAGCGTATTTTTTGTCATCGTGAAACTCGTTTCCTTTTTCAACAAAGGAGTTAATTTCGGATTCAATTTTTGGGTCTTCAAGATCTTTCATGGAACAATGCTCCTTCATTGGAAATATTGGGATTTTTCCTGTGGGCCAATAAAATCAGCGGAATCTTTATATCTATCAGGTAGCAGCGCTCCCTGAGACCGATTGTGGCCATAATATTCAAGCTCATAATTTCTGGAATCTCTCATAAAGGCTCTGACCTCACGAGATTTAGGACCATAGTAGCCACCCTTCTGATTCCAGTATTTAACTGCATCTGTTAAATGAGCCATGTCCGCATCCTGAATACGGTACCATTTACCATCAGTTGAGCTTTTAAATTGCATCCTATCGCCCGTACCACGAATACGTCCTTCTCCTCGCATTCGTGCGATTACTTCACGTCCAGTTTTACTATTTTTTCCCGGGGTTCTTCCCATAAATTTTTTACGGCAACTCAACCCCCACGGATCCACCCACCCCAGCGCATTCGGCGCATACTGGTAAAGGTTTATCCCCCCCGCCAGCCCTATCGGGTCCTGCTGCGTAAACCGTCCGCAGTCCGGGTCATAATACCGGAACAGATTGTAGTGCAGCCCTGTCTCACGGTCCAGGTATTGCCCCTGCATGCGCAGGTTCTGGGAATATCCTGATAACTTCGTCTCGCTTTCCCGCAGCAGCTTGCCCCAGGCGCTGTTTACCCCTTCCCAGCGCACCTGCCCTTCGATATCCGTCATCCGCTCCGGCGTGCCGTTCGGCTGGCAGTGGAACCAGAAAATCTCCGGCGCTTCCACGCCGTCAATACGCGCCAGCGGATCGTAGCTGTCCTGATCGCTGTAGACGTAGGTCAGCGGCACGTCCCCGTGCACCTCCTGCAGCAGGCGGAACCCTTCCCAGACAAACCGGGTGGTGACCGGCTTGCCGGTTGGCTGTCCGCCCAGCATCTGGCGTCGCGTTTTGCTGATGCGTCGCCCGAGCGGATCGTAGCGGAAGCTGACCTGCGTCTGAGGTTTATTGCGGTCCCGCGGCTGGCTAATGACCTCCGTCAGGCGGTGTTCACCGTCGTAGCGGTAGTGCCAGCGGGTCTGGCCGTTATCTTTTTCCACGGTGCGGCCGTGGATGTCATAGCGCCAGCGAATGCCGTTCAGCTGCGTCAGGCGGTTGTGCGTGATCTTCTCAGCAGAACCTTCGAGCGGGTTACCGGCAGCGTCCCAGCGCCACTGTTCCTGTCCGGGCAACGTACCGTCCTGGACCAGCAGACGCCCGGCGCTGTCGTACTGCCAGCGGTACCAGCTAAACGGGTTATCGTCCCGCTCTTCCCGCACCAGGTTATTACGGTAGTCGTAATCCCAGCGGCGGGACCACCGGCGCGGCGACGGGCGCTGGACGTTGCCGGTAAAGACGTCCCGGCGATGCAGTCGCCCAAGACGATCGTATTCGCTGCGGGTGGTCAGCAGCCCCTGAGTGCGGCTGGTCTCCCGGTGGAGTTCGTCGCGGGTAAAATCGGAGACCGACAGCTTATCGAGAGCAATGCTGAGCAGATGCCCGCTGCCGTAGTAAAACTGCTTCAGCTCGCGGCCATCGGGCAGCGTGACGGAGGTGCGGTTGCCCAGCGCGTCATACTCCCACGCCAGCTCGCCGTGCTCGCCCGCCTCGCGGGTCACGCGACCAAGCGCGTCATAGTCAAAGGCGAGCTCCTGCTCTGCCTCGGTGGTCCACGCGTCGGCTGAAAGCGCAGGATGCAGCCCTATCCGGCTTAACAGTCCGGACGGCGTGTAGTGATAGCGGGTCTGCCCCTCCGGCGTGGTGCGGGCGACCAGCTGGCCGCTCGCGCTCCAGGCGAAGGCGTGGGTGATGGCCTCCGGATGACCGGCGGCAAACGTGCGTGCTATCGTGCGTCCGCAGGCGTCATAGCGATACTGCGAGGCTACGCCATCCAGCCCCACCTCTTCCAGCAGCAGCGAGTCCGCGCCCCAGCGGAACTGATACGCTTCGCCGTTTTCGTTTTCCAGGGCAATCAGACGCCCGCGGCTGTCCCAGCGGCGGCGAACCTCTTCACCCTGGGTATTACGCGTCGCGGTTAAGCGCCCTGCCTCATCGTATCTGAACTCACTCTCTTTACCGTCGGCGCCCGCATGCTTCACCGGCAGGCCACGTTCGTTCCATTTGAGCGATTCCGTCCAGCCTTCCGGGCGATCGAGCTGCACCGGACGCCCTGCGGCGTCGTAGCGATATCGCGTCTCTTCCCCGTCGGCGCCAGTCTCGGCCACCAGCCAGCCCAGCGGATGGTAGCGGTAGCGGGTAATACGCCCGGAACAGTCTGTCGAACGAACAATCTGCCCGGCCTCGTTGTACTCCTGGTAGCGGCTGTTTCCGGCGGCATCGATCTCTTCAACGACCTGGCCGAACGCGTCCCGGCGCAGCTGCGTAGTCTGCCCCATCGGGTCCACCACGCGCTTAAGCCCGTGATGTTCGTCGTACCAGAACCGGGTGGCGCTGCCGTCGGCTTCGATAATAGCCGCAGGAAGCGCGCGGTGCTCCAGCCAGGCGGTGGTGCGGGTATTGCCGTCGGCGTCGATCTCCTGAACCCGGTTGCCCATGTCGTCGTAGACGAAGGTAACGGCATTGCCGAGCGGATCGATGCGACGCGTCAGAAGCTCGTTCTCGTCCCACTCGTAGAGCCAGTTTTCACCGCGCTCGTCAACGTAGCGGACAATTAGGTTTTGCGCGTTCCAGTAGTGGCGGCGCGTCTGGCCGTCGTAGTGCTCGACGGTCGTCAGCCCGGCGGCTAAATCGTAGCTAAAGCGGCACCCGTCGCCGGTGCTGGTGCGGTTTTCCACCACGCGCCAGTGATCGAATTTTTTCCAGCGGTATTCGCTCTCCAGACCGCCCGGCAACCGGTGCCAGACCATCAGCCCGTGCTCGTTATAGCGGTATTCACGCGTCACCACGCCGGAGGCATCCGTCGCACTCGCCAGCTGGCCGCGCGCGTCGTAGCCCCACTGCATCAGCGGCCATGTCTGGCTGCCGTCGAAATGGCTGGCAGCGGTAGCGCGCTGCGGGAATCGTTCATCTTCATAGCGCAGGGTGACGTCTATCGCCCGCGGCTCGTCGTGAAGACCAACCAGCCTGCCGTGCTCGTCCCACTCCGTCAGCAGCGCGTTGCCGTATTCATCGCTGAGGGAGGCCAGACGCAGGATGGATGGATTCGCCCGGGTCGGTTTATACAGACGCCACACCGCACCGTCATCGTCGGCAATCGCCACGTCGCCGCTCTCATTGCGGCGGATAATGATGCCTTCGCTGATGCTGTAAAACGCGTGGTCGACAGGCGGCAGCTCGAAGCTCAGCTCGCGCCCGGTTTCGTCGAACCAGGTGGCATTGTTATCGTCCAGCGCCAGATAGCTGTCAAAGGTGGTTGCCCAGCCCAGACCAAATAGCCCTTCGCGGGTGGTCAGGCTGTTGTAGCTACGCTGCCAGCGAAGCGGGAATCGCCCCGGCAGCGAGAAGTCGAGTTCGTCGTCGTCATTCAGCACCTTCACGCCGGTGGCGGCGTGAACCGGGTGTGAGGAGCCAAACACCGCATTCACCGCCATATCGGCCAGCATCCCTCCGCCGGCCGCCGCCAGCGCACAGGGCATGTTTTTCAGGATCTTGCCCGGACGCCCGCGCAGCAGCGAGAGCGCAATCATCCCCAGCGCCAGCCCCGGCGTTTTACCGCTTTTGATATCGCGAACCGTGAGCGTGTCGCCGCCGATGATCACGTTCGGAGAGACGTCGTCGGAAACGGTGCCTTCGCAGGTGGTGCGATCTTTCGCACGCACCGCTGGCTGTCCGTTGATAAAGACGCTTTTAGAACCTTCCGCCAGATACTGCGGCCCGGAGTGCTTTTCGCACGCCACCTTGTCTTCTTCCAGCGGCGAGGTTCCCGCGGCGGCAGAGGCCACGCTCGGCTGCCACATTTCGCTACCAAACTGACCGGCAGCGGATAGCAGCATGCCCGCGTAATCGGCAAAGCTGCCCGGCGACTGCGGCTCAGGAGACGGGGTATCGGCTGGCGTCAGCGTGCCTGCCGCCCGCGCGGCGGGGATTGCGTTGGTGAGAACGTTACTGGAACCGGTAGTGATTTTACCCGCAGGCGATGGCGGGAAAAGCGCATTGCCTAACCCCTCAGCGGCGTTGCTGATATCGTCGGTGATCCCCGCCACGTTCGCCAGCACGCCGCCAATGATGCCGCTTAACAGACAGCTGGATCCAATTGCCGCCACGCCCGCTGCCGCGGCACCCGCCCCCAGCAATGGTGCCGCCACCGTTGCTGCAGCGCCGACTGCCGCGCCGATCACCGCATAGGCGGCACCTTCCGCCACAATGCTGGTGATGTCAGCAAAAATGCTGGAGTGAATAATCTCGTCGCCCTTACGGGCCGCGTTGTTATCGCTCATGCCTTACACATTCCGGTTGTCGTTTAGCGTCAGACTCTGCTTAAGCGCGCTCCAGCGCACTTCGTCCTCTTCGGTGAATGCCCTGAGCGCCGAGAGGGTAAAAATCATCAAAACCGGTTTGCCCGGCGTCTGAACGGCCAGCTGTTTTTGCCAGAGGCGCTGCCCGTTACGGTCAAACGTCGTTTCAACTTCCAGCCCGTTAATTTTTCCGTCAGGCCCGGCTTTTACGTTCCGGAATTCACTCTGGGCAATTTCGCCCATCTGAGGACGCAGCACATCCCACTGGCGATGGAACTCTTGTTCATAGTCGCTGCCATCGGGGATAACGCCGCGGCTGACCACCACGGACAGCCCGCTTTCGTCATCGCGAATAATGTTCATGCTGTTATCCTGCCAGGCAGCAGGAAAAAGGGAAAACGAACCTTCCTGGAGGGTGTATTTCATAAGTGAACTCGGGATGATTAATATTGTGAGAAACAAAAAGCCAATCCATGCTGGCCCTCTGGCTGGCTGTTTTATTATTTACGCCATTGACCTGACTGTTCGACTAAAACATGGTTGCCTTTGCTGACAACCAATTTCGCGGGTGCATACGTCACGGTATAAACGATCTCGCCATTCTTGTACGTTGAGTCGATTATTTTACCTGCGGAGTCGTGCAATGTTTTTCCCTTTAAGGAGATCGTACTGTTATCACTTTTGCGCACGCCGAGATAAACCATCTGGCCACATTCGCTATCGAAATGACCGCACCTGTTTATCAGCGAAATAGCGAACTTTTCGGTATCCAGTTTTCTGATTTCAGCGTTATGAACCGAAGCGGCTTTACGTAACGTATAACGCTGCGGGGCATAATAATTTCCATTTTGAGGAGGAGTAGCTAAACGCCATTCCATTTCACTCCCCTTTATTTCCAGAACAGCACGTCCGCCTGGGCCGCCAAACGATGAGTTGAACTCAACGCTGGCACGATTGCCAGCGATCGTACCGGTAAGATTACGCTCATCATCTTCCGGGCAATCTATGCGGTTTCCTTTCTGGGATATATAGCAATAAGACCCGGTGATACGGTTGCCTGATTCAGCTAACCGCAGGGTTAACGTCGAGTCGTTCCCGAATTCGCCAGCCCACTCCCCGTCAAACGCAAGTTCTGATTGGCTGTTCGTTGCTAAATGCATCGCATTGAATCTGGCGGCCCATTGCTGAATATCGGCATTAATAACTGGGCTATTATCAGATGACCGATATTGTATAACGTCCGACTCCGGAACCACCCATGCCGCAAAGATTTTGCCGTCAGGATCGATGACCAGCGCTGACGCGTTCTCCAGATAGAGATCCTTTAGCCAGCCTTCAACAAACAATCCGCCACCTGCGGTGGTATGCGGTTCACCTAAGACATCAAAGTTATCAATAAAGGTCTGGTAATGATTTCCCAGCAACGCCTTGAGATTGTCTGTCACTTCGCTGTCGTTAACGATGCGGCTAACCGTATCGAGCTTATTGTATTGCGATAATTCAAGCGCCGATGACGCTTCAACGACGCCAGCCAATAAAGCGGTGAACAATACGGCTGCCAGATACTTTTTGGTCATAAATTATTCTGCAGAACCATTTTCGTAATTCATTGTAATTTTCACAACCTTACTGTCTTTAACCTCAAAAGAGAGCAATTTCTTACCCAATTCATAGGAAATCCACTGCTCCCCGGAATCATTTTCAACCTGGCCATCGCCGTATGCATTGTTCAGTGCTCTGATTGTTGAACCCACATGAACTCCACGCGGCGTTAAAATATCTGAGGCAGTCAGCGTAATCTGGGAGACGATATAATCATCAACGCTTCTTTCTGCTTTATCCCACCAGAGATTTGAAGTGAATATTGCTAAACCATCCTTTTGATGCTGGTAGAATTTATAGTTCGTACCGTCAAAAGGAACCTTACCGACAAAATGGCCTTCAAGCGGCACGGCAATTTTACGGGCAATATCAGGCGTCCATCTGTCGCCTAATGCGACGGGCTGGCCTTTAACCTTGACGGAAAAATCCTGTTTTGTCAGAACAGGCGGACTAACCCGCGCCAAAACCACATTGCTGCTCAGACAGGTAAACATCAGGGCAGAACAAAGAAATGTCGGAGTATGTTTTTTCACATTAATTATCATTTAATGAATATTTATTGCGCTTCTCACCGCTGGAAACACCGCCAGGACATGGAAGCAGCGTTTCTTATTCGGCGCTTATGACGACTGAACCCAGACAGTCAGGATTTTTCACGGTGAAACTGAAGCTCACCTTTTGTCCATTCATATCTTTTGGCGCTGTATAGCTGGTCACTTCGTTCTCAGAGCGGCCTCGTGGATAATCAGTTAACCTGAGCTGCGGATAGCGCTTTTTAACGGTATCAAGCGTTATGCATTGACCTGAGGAAGGTGAAAAATTCAGTAAAGGCGCCATGCCGTCGTTTTGTTTGCTTAAACGTAACCCAATTGCGTTTATGTTCGTTCCATCAGCGAGTTTGATATCGTCGGCATTGTAGAAATTGATATATTCATTTTGCCTGGTCATCTTAAACGATAACGGCGCGTTACTAAGGGTTGTAACGGATAACGTCTTAAGCGATGCACTCATCCCGGAAATAAACATCCAAAGATCCTTTTTCTGCGCGTCTCCTCCAGCCATTCCCGTCGTTAGTAACGCGATAAGCACCGCACCTGCTTTACTCATCTTTGGCCGTAAATTTCGCCTGCACCGCCGCATCAATATCCCCTTTATGCCCCGATCCCGGTGCCGTTGTGCCCGGCTTGGTGCCAGAGGTATTCAGGTGCAGCTTACCGCCCGTGGTAATATAGCCATCCCCTTCCACGAAGAAGTTAAACTCTTTGCCGATCAAATTAATCTTGCCGTTAGCATTCAGCTCAATGGCGCTTTCCCCTGAGACCAGCCGCAGCTTCGTTCCGGAAGCAATAACGTACTGCTCTACCGCCGCATCCAGCTTGCCTTTCCCCGTCAGGATCTCAGTTCCGCCTTTCACGGCCTGGGTCTGATTCGCTTCCACGCGATGCAGTTCATTTTTCTTCACGTAATGGCTGCGCTCGCCGCCGACGCTGTGCGTTTCATCATTCTTAACGCTGGTGTCCATGTTGCGCTCGGCCTGGATCCACACCTGCTCTGCGCCCGCCTTGTCCTCAAACCGCAGGGCGTTGGCGTTGTCGACGGAACCGTCTTTCGTGCGGCTCATAAAGCCCATCTGCGTCGCCGCAGCCGGCAGCGCCCACGGCGGCATGCTCGCGTCGTTGTACACGCGACCGGTAATAATCGGACGGTCCGGGTCGCCGTTGATAAAGTCCACCACCACCTCATCGCCGACGCGCGGGATCTGCACCCCGCCGTAGCCCTGGCCCGCCCACGCGCTCGACACGCGCACCCAGCAGGAGCTGGTGTCATCCCCCTTCGCCAGGCGGTCCCAGTGGAACTTCACCTTCACCCGGCCGTATTTGTCCGTCCAGATACTTTCGCCCTGCGGCCCCACCACTTTCGCGGTCTGCGGGCCGTAGGTGCGCGGCCACGCCGTGCTCTGTGCCGGACGGTACACCACCGCCGACGGGATCACCGTGAAATCGGTGCGGTGAATGGTCTCCCCCTCGCCGCTGGCGTAGCGGTTCTCTTCGAAGTGATAGCCCGCCGCCGTCACCAGATACTCCCCGTTGTCGCTGAAGAAGGGCGCGTTGGTTAACGTGAAGGTGTGCCCCGGCGCAATCCCCGCCGCCGTGGCGGTGGCCTGAATCTGCTGGTGCTCCACCTGCCAGCGCTCCTGACGGATACGGGCATAGAACTCCCCGTGCCCCTTGTCCACAAAGCGACCCGGCCAGTCGTACACGTCGATGCTCCCCGGCTTCGGCGACGCCGGGTTCTGCTGTGCCTGGAACAGCCACGCGTTCGGCTTGCGGAAGTCATAGTCGTCGAGGCTGTAAATCCCCGGCGTCACGCTGTCCTCCAGCGCCCACTGGCTGATGCCCTCCTCATCCGTACTGCCGCCGGACGGCGTCTGGTGGTAAGGAATGACCTCATAGCCGCTGAACGGCTGATGCTGCGTCGCGGCGTCGGTCAGCACCAGGGTGTGTTTGTCGGCCTCGTGGCGGAAGTGATAGGCAATCCCCTCCAGCTCCATCAGGCGGCTGATAAAGTCCAGGCTCGATTCCTGATACTGCACGCAGTAGTCCCACACCCGGTAGCTGCCGGTAAGTTTGTCTTCGAGGTTAACCTGATGCTCACCCAGCAGAGTTTTGACAATCTGCGGTACCGTCTGCCCCTGGAAGATACGCAGGTTACGGTCGCGCTTCATCGGCCACAGGTCCGGCTCCACCGTCAGCTGGTACACCGCGTAGCGGGTGCCCGTCAGCTCCACGGCGCTCACCGCCACGCGCGTCACCTTGCCGTTGATATAGCGGGGGGTGAGCAGGTTCTGCGTGGGGATGGTCACCGTGACCGGCTGGCCCAGCAGCTTGCTGCGGTCAATGCGCGCGTCTGTGCCGAGAAGGGTCAGCGTCAGCGCGAACGACTCGGACATCGCCTCGCGGCCGGAGAGTTTCCAGAAGAGCAGCCCCTCAACCGGGAGCTGGACGGTAATTCGGTTGAGCATAATCTTTATTCCACTATGGACTCATCTCAGTTTTCATTGAGATATTTTTTATTAAATATCGTGCTTATTTAAGCCATAAACCTGAAAACATAAGGACGCTACCCAGGGAAACCAGGCATTTAGCAACGATAAGTAAGCCAGGCGCAACGACGCGTGTTATAGACGATATTGCTTCATAATTTTTAGCATTGTATTTTTTGTGCCTCCCTATAATCCCGGAAAAGATCGTGCAGAGCAGCACAACGGTAACTTTTAGTCCCCATACGCAGAGCAAAGACATGGAAAAGATAATCGAATACTGTTTCGCCGTGGCGACGGAGAACAATGACATTGACAGAGCTAACCATTTCAACGTAAAACCAATAACAACCGTAGCCACCAGCACCAGAACAAACATCAACCCGGCCAGGAACCATTGTTTTTTATTGAACAGATCTTTTCCATTCCAGATATGAACCAAAGTGATAAGAATGAAAAATATACAACCAATCCATTTCACCATTCATTCTCCACTCTTATTGTTCGTCACCATACAAACAATAAAATAAAATCAGCCGGAGCCATGACATTCACATCTTATCAGATATTAAAACGAAAACCCTTGATCACTTGCGATATCTTTTTTGTCTTTTCAAATATTCCAAAGCTTGTTCATGCGGAAGAATAATCTTTAATCCTTGTCCCATCTGCGAAGCTATATAGTTAGCATTAGATAAATGTTCAGCAAGCTCGGCATATGTTGTATCAAATTCTTTGGACGCGAGTACTCCAAGATTCAATGCATGTAATTTACTTTTATCTTTTTCAGCACCGATTAAGAGCGATTTAATATAATCCAACTGGCACTTCACCATAACATATAGTGAAGAATCAGGTTTTATTTCCAATCGTTGATTGGTTATATCAATGGCATCATTAATGTAATCCAGACCAGTATAGTTTTCTTTATTCATGTGCAATCCTTACACCGATTTTTATCTTGAAAAATACGCTATCCTTCCACCTTATTTGCTGGCAAGCTCGTTTTTTGACCGACCCAATGTCAGATTCAGGAAAACAACATCACCTAAGTATTTTAACAATACTTTCAAATTAGCATGTAAATCAATCAACATCCCCATCATGAAAATATATTTAACATTAAACCTTAAAATTCATTGGGGTATTTCATCTTGAGATTTTGTTGCTTTATTTTGTAATTGGCCTCAACCTCATGCGGCAGCCTAACCTTTAACCCTCGGCGGATTTGATCCACAATAAACCAGGCATCAGACAACCTTTCAAAAAACAACTCATCACAATTATCAAACTCCTTCACTGCATACATACCGAAAGTCATTTTCCATAATTTCGCCTTGTCCTTTTCCTTGCCTTCGATTAAATCCCGTAGAAATAATAATTGTTGTACAATAGAGTCGTACATTTGTAAAAGAGGGGCATGGGGATTGAGATTTTTTACCTCAGCATATCTCTTTTTTGCTAATATTAATGCTTTATCAACATAATTTAGAGCTGTCATTTCATTCATTATATGGAGGAAAAATATCACGCTTAGTGGTAAACCATTATGTCCCACCACCTTCTGTCTGGAAAGGTTTGTCTGGTACAGACCAGGTGTCCAAGGCTGGTGTGGCACTACTTCGAAGCATTTCTACTTTTTGTTGCGCCTGATAAGCTTTTACTTCTTTAGGAACAATTAACCCCGTATCCCTGACCTGTCCTTCTGGGTTAATGCCAAGTTTTATGGCAGGGGTCGATTCGTCAAGAGAATACCAGTTTCCTTGCCAATTATCTGGGGATTGATTCTGATAGGCTATTTTATCTTTATTGATTGTTTCAATTGTCACACTCTGCTCAAGATCTATACCGGTGCGATAAGCTGGTATTTTACTTACTTCCACAACCTGAGAACGCATAAAATCATCAACAATTTTTTGATTTGCACGGATATTAATATCTCTATTAAGATCGCCCGTACGTCCAAATGGTACGACACTGACGCCGGGATAACGGTGAAATCGGTGCGGTGAATGGTTTCCCCCTCACCGCTCGCATAGCGGTTCTCCTCGAAGTGGTAGCCCGCCGCCGTGGCCTGTCTCCACAAAGCGGCCCGGCCAGTCGTACACGTCGATGCTGCCCGGTTTCGGGGACGCCGGGTTCTGCTGCGCCTGGAAAAGCCACGTGTTCGGCTAACAAAACATTAGGTACAGACATAGAAAGAGGCACGGTACAATACCCGTGCCCGATGACTAATATAATTATAAAAAATTATCCTATGGAGCTCTATCGAACAGTTCACCTGCCATTTTGGCGATACGTTCGTGCTGTACGAGTTTGCTTTTCCACTCCTGCGGAATACCGGAATAACCATATAATGCTCCTGCGATTTGTCCCGCTGTCGCCGCAACGCTGTCAGCATCATCAGCAAGATTGGCGGCCAGCAGAATCGCATCCCGAAAGTTATCAGTATTCCATACGGACCACATCGCGGCCTCAAGCGTATCGATAACATAACCACTTGAACGAATCTGATCGCGAGTTTTTTGCTTATATTCACCCACGTTGATAATCATTACACGTGGCTGTAGCGGCATGACGTGAGGAGAAAAAACAAAATCCTTATTGCTACCGTTAATCATATGCACAAGTAAATAACTTAAATACTGTGTGCTATTTATTGCTTCCGCGGCTCCGTGCGTTGCTATACTTTGTTTTTTAGCCTCATAAAACGCTTTACTTAATGACTTTCTAAAAAAAATAGAGACAGGTGCTTGTCTGATAATGGAAGCATTACCTGCAGTTTCTGGCGCAGTATTACCGCTCCATCCAGGACCAACAGTTAAATATTGCTCTAAAGCATACCGAGTTGTATTGCCTATATCAAAACAGACGCCATTTGAACTATTATAACCATGCTGATACCATTCCAGTAGTTTATTCCTGAAGCATATAGTATCAGCATCACCTTTCTCAAGAAGCGTTTCCGCAAGACATAATGCCATGGATGTATCATCCGTCCATTCACCTGCGCGGAGTCGAAATGGCCCACCACCTGTCATATCTTTGACATGTGCTTTGTCACGAGGTAAAAATTCGAGCGTCGTACCAATAGCATCTCCAACAGCAAGACCTATAAGCGCACCGACAGCACGATCGCGTGATTCCGCGAGTGAGATGTTACATTGTGGTGTTAAGTCCCATTGTTCTTGTACATTACTATTCGAGGATGATTCTAAGGGCTTATTATCATAAGTATACTGCATCCTTCGCTGAACCAAAGGGCTGCTAACGGGTAAGTATTGTCGATATTTGTCCACATACTTTAGTAACGTATTTAAATCACTGTGCAGATCGATCATTATAATTCCTTATATGTAAGCGCGGTTTTACCACCAGCATCAACACGCTCAACAACTTCAAATTTGGTACCTGGTTTGAAAAGCACTTCAGTTTCAGTTCCTTTATATTCAGAAAGAAAATCAATAGGCTTACCCGTTTTACCATTTATCGTAATGGTGGTATCTCCTGAAAAAGGAACTTTCTGATCGGTGCTCATAAATGCTGGGTCAGAAACAATACTACCCACCTGATTTTCCATTAGTACGTTTTCAGGTAACGTCGCGCCTCGATATGTTAACCCCTCATAGGAAGGAAGCTTATCAAGAGCGCTAGTAGCGTGATCCGCAAAAGCTTGAATTTCTGGTGTAAGTTCAGTCTGGCCTCTTAGCGCATTGTTAACCATCGGATAGCCTTCATTCGTAGTATAACCGTAAAGAGCCCCTACCTCATCATCGGTTAGCAGAGAGGAGAGTCGTTTATCCCCTTGTTCAGCCAGTTGTCTTCCCTTCGTTACCCATGTATTCGCCAGGTCTTTACCTACAGCCTCGGATAAACTCATCTTCGGTTTATTTAAAGCTGTAGCGCCTAATGGACTTGCTTCGACAGGTCTAACTGCCGGTATTTTACCAGCCCGCCACGCATCAAACCGTGCCCCGCCTTTAATGCCAGCCCCGCCGCCGATAACAGAGCCGATCAGCATCCCCCATTTCTGACCGTCGCTACCTTCGCCAAACAGCATTCCCCCCGCATAGCTACCAACAGTGCCACCGCCCATCGCACCGAGGGTACTCAGAAGTGCGATTGCCGGACTGGCCAGCACCGCCATCGCTCCTGCACCAACGGCGAGCATCGTCCAGTTTACCCATTCAGGGATTTCAGGACTTATTTCATCGGTCTGAACTTTGCTTCCACCAATAATAACATTACGCGATCCCTGACTAATCTCGGCGCTGCAAGTCAACTTATCGCCAATGCGGGAGGCGGGAAAGTTGTTGATGTAAACTTTTATCGATCCTTCCGCAACCCGTTGCAGGCTACCGCTGTGCTCATCACACTCTCCGGCTGACAGATGCGCGCGGATAGCCTTTCGGCTGTTGATAAAGACATTGGGTGAACCTTCTTTTAGCGCACCGGTAGTATGGCGTGGAGCCCATGACATACTGCCGAGGAGCTCACCCAACCCACCCGCAGCACATGCCCCAGCCGCAACGGCAGAAACAGCAACCAGCGCGGTCCCTCCGGTCACGACAACGGCAGCTGCGCCCAGAATTGCCCCACCAACCAACCCTGCGATCATCCAACCTTTTGAGGCTGTATGAGCAATCTCATCATCTACGCGTGCGGCCAGACATTCTGACATAACTATTCGGCTCGCTGTGCCATCAGATACCCACGTATCCGATCGGGTGTATTAAGTTGGTCAGAACCAGAGACCTGGCGGCATACGGAAAGCTGTGAATGTAAGTGATGTGACTCGTCTGCGAAAGTCGTCCACAGCGCGTAACGAAGGGGTTGGCTGCCCGGAACGGGTGCAATACTGAGCGGTTTACCCTGTTTTTCAAAAAGCAAATACTGCCCCTCTTTCGCCCGCTGAAGCGAAAGATGTCCATAAAGTTCCTGAATATTTTCAAAAACACTAAGTACCTTACTCTCAACATCAAGCGCAAAAAATGGCCCCAGGCTGTCGGCAGCGAGCATTTCTTTAGTTTCGGTCAGAGCTGGTTTGTGGAATTTAATACTGCGAATAATTTCCCGGTATTGATTATGATAATAATCGCTAAATTCGCCCGGACATGTGCCAATATAACACACCAGCTTTTGTCCGCCAGGATGGTCACCGAGCAAAATCACCGTCTGCTTCTGAAAGATGGCTGAGTTATCATTTTTAAATTGATAAAAAAGCTCTACCGCCGGGTGACCATCAACAGAAGTCATCTGAGAGGATTCAAGACGAAAATCGGGCACCGTGATTTCCAGCTCTCGTACCAGGCGAGTTGCCGCATCATGAACTTTATCTTCATGTTTAGCACTCGCACGAGAAACAACAAAAGTAAACTCGCTTGCTCCATTATCACTCAGGGTAAATAAATTCATTGTTCTGTCTTTAAATACATCGGGTAAGGCGAGAGTTGCTTCCTGAAGAATATATTCGGCCATTCTGATCACTCTTACTTATTGGCATTAATTACAAAAAAACCATCTACTTCCTGCTGGATTTCACCCTGAAGGGATGCGCCAGGCGGAACGATGACGTTTCGTCCATCATCAGGGTTCAGGTGCAACTCGCCGGAAAGTGTATTAATTTGTGCAGTCTGTTTTGCAGTAAAGTTAAAGTTATTACCAATGATATGAACGCTACCGTCTTTGGATAGCTCAAGGGCACTCTCACCACATTCCAGTCTCAGTGTATTCCCTGCGGAAAGTATAAAGTTGTTAACGACTTTATCGGTTCGACTCTTACCCGTCAGGCATATCACATCGCCTTTAATTCCTGATTTCTGGTTTTTCGCTACCCGTAACGTTTCATCTTCACCAACAAACTGGGTACGATTTTTTTCAGTAGAATGCGACTCGTCGTTTTTGACGTTAATATCCAGATTCCGCTCGGCCTGGATCCACACCTGCTCTGCACCCGCCTTGTCCTCAAAGCGCAGGGCGTTGGCATTGTCGACTGAACCGTCTTTCGTGCGGCTCATAAAGCCCATCTGCGTCGCGGCAGCCGGCAGCGCCCACGGCGGCATGCTTGCTTCGTTGTATACGCGGCCGGTGATAATCGGACGGTCCGGGTCGCCGTTGATAAAGTCCACCACCACCTCATCGCCGACGCGCGGGATTTGCACCCCGCCGTAGCCCTGGCCCGCCCAGGCGCTCGACACGCGCACCCAGCAGGAGCTGGTGTCATCGCCCTTCGCCAGACGGTCCCAGTGGAACTTCACCTTCACGCGGCCATATTTGTCCGTCCAGATACTCTCCCCCTGCGGTCCCACGACTTTCGCCGTCTGCGGGCCGTAGGTGCGCGGCCACGCCGTGCTCTGCGCCGGACGGTAGGACACCGACGCCGGGATAACGGTGAAATCGGTGCGGTGAATGGTTTCCCCCTCACCGCTCGCGTAGCGGTTCTCCTCGAAGTGGTAGCCCGCCGCCGTGACCAGATACTCACCGTTGTCGCTGAAGAACGGCGCGTTGGTTAACGTGAAGGTGTGTCCCGGCGCAATCCCCGCCGCCGTGGCGGTGGCCTGAATCTGCTGGTGCTCCACCTGCCAGCGCTCCTGACGGATACGGGCATAGAACTCCCCGTGCCCCTTATCCACAAAGCGACCCGGCCAGTCGTACACGTCGATGCTCCCCGGCTTCGGCGACGCCGGGTTCTGCTGGGCCTGGAACAGCCACGCGTTCGGCTTGCGGAAGTCATAGTCGTCGAGGCTGTAAATCCCCGGCGTCACGCTGTCCTCCAGCGCCCACTGGCTGATGCCCTCCTCATCCGTACTGCCGCCGGACGGCGTCTGGTGGTAAGGAATGACCTCATAGCCGCTGAACGGCTGATGCTGCGTCGCGGCGTCGGTCAGCACCAGGGTGTGTTTGTCGGCCTCGTGGCGGAAGTGATAGGCAATCCCCTCCAGCTCCATCAGGCGGCTGATGAAGTCCAGGCTCGACTCCTGATACTGCACGCAGTAGTCCCACACCCGGTAGCTGCCGGTGAGCTTATCCTCAACGTTAACCTGATGCTCACCCAGCAGGGTTTTTACAATCTGCGGCACCGTCTGCCCCTGGAAGATACGCAGGTTACGGTCGCGCTTCATCGGCCACAGGTCCGGCTCCACCGTCAGCTGGTACACCGCGTAGCGGGTGCCCGTCAGCTCAACGGCGCTCACCGCCACGCGCGTGACTTTGCCGTTGATATAGCGGGAGGTGAGCAGGTTCTGCGTCGGGATGGTCACCGTGACCGGCTGACCGAGCAATTTGCTGCGGTCGATGCGCGCGTCGGTGCCAAGCAGGGTCAGCGTCAGCGCGAACGACTCGGACATCGCCTCACGGCCGGAGAGTTTCCAGAAGAGCAGCCCCTCGACCGGGAGCTGAACGGTAATTCGGTTGAGCATAATCTGTATTCCATATAGCTTATGCGATTCAGAAAAGAGGTTCGCATCTATGCATGAGCGTCATTTATATATCAAAGTGAATGAGTTCTTTCTCTTTTGCCCATTAAGTAAACAAGAGAATATACTTTCAGCAGTTCCGAGATAACAAACAATCCTAAACTTACCCAGACACTTGAAATACCAAATACACTTATCAGCAGTGGGAAAATAGAAACCGAACATCTGAACGAAATTAGACGAAATATTTCCTGAACAAGGGCAAATTTAATCGCAACGTCTTTTCTTTTAAAAAAGAGCCAGGACGAACCAAAAAGTGAAAGCAACAAGAGCAAATCACATATAAAAAAGAGTGTTACGATAAAGTTGTAACCGCCTCCGGAAACCACACCCGAGGTTTCTGTGAACGCGATTATATCTGAAATGAAGGGAATCCTGTCTTGGCGAAGCGAATTTACACAATAAAGCAAAAGAGCCAGTACATCCATGCATCCCCAGAAATACCATAATTTACTTTTTAAATTCATAATCCTCTTCTCTGACTCCAGGTATCCATTGCCAGGATTTACCGCTTACAGCCCAGGCATCATCCCCTTCCTGATACTTTTGATAAATCGATCGCTGCTCCCCAAATCGCCTGATGACCGACTTTTCAGATAATAATGCGCGCGAATCGCCATCTAAATCGCCGGGTAAAGGAGTCCAGTGTTGGATTTTGTCCCGCGAGGTATTCATATAATCTTTACCATCAGAACCAAATACTCGCCCCTCATCCCCCATACTCGTCAGCCGGTTAATCGCCATAATCACGACATTTTTCGTGCCATGATAATCATTATCTACCGTCTTCCAGTATCCCGGGCCATATTTAGCCGTGGAGGGGACAAAAGCATCTCTCGTTGGCGCGGGTTTTCCAAACAGCGCAACATTATGTCGGTATCTTTCGAGGACATAGTTTACAAAAGCCGGACGATACATAGCCTCATCTACACAAAATAACTCTCCTGATTCAGAGATATAAAAGGGGTAGATGGCTTTCGTTCGTTGGCGACGATCGATTAACACAACTTCGCCTGAATCAATTAAGCGTTCAATCTTATTAAGATTCTGCGCGTAAAGCGGATCAAACACCGCGTTAGGGTTAAATTCGAAGCGATGTCGTAACGTCAATCCATCGATGCTGTGAAACGGATTTGATGCTCCGCGCACAACGACAAATTCACGCCCTATATCGCTCCGTGCATAAACAGGAGAGACAATCTTTTCGAATTCCTTTGGACGAAGCCTTTGGCTTCGAAGATCGTACACTTCCATAAGGATCCCTGTTTATCGTATTTACGGATTCACCAGCCAGGTGCCCGGCTTGGTGATATCCAGCGTCTGGCCACGCGTTCTTCCGTTGCCCTGTAGTTCAATCTTCACTTCACCGGCTGGCAGCTTGAGCGATGCATAGCCGTTGGTCGCCGGGCGCAGCGCTTTTGGCTCGCCGTTCACTTTCAGCGTTTCGCCTTCGAGGATGCGGATATAGACCAACGCAACGGGGCTGGCCTCGACAGGCGGTGGAGTCTGTTCCGCCGTCGCCTGCTCGTTAACCTTCACCGTTTCCGGCTTCGCGTCCGGCGCGTTCGCGACGGTTTCAGTCGGACGCGTCTCTGCCGGTGCTTGTGCAGCCTGCTCAGGAGCATCATTACCGCCGCTGAACAGCATCGCCCCGGCGACAACACCCACCAGAAGGCCCGCGGCAACCATGCCCGGGATCTTGTAGCGGCGCCAGTCGAGCAGTGAAGCCGGTTTCTCGTCTTCAACCGGAACCAGCATCGTGCCGGGCTTTTTCGCCGTCAGCACGTCGTTGATACCGGCGACCGGCATCTCTATCAGCGCGGCGAACTCGTCGATTGACTGCGGACGGTCCTCCATGTGCAGCGCCAGCGCGCGGTCGATGGCCTGAAGCAGCGGAATGGAATAGCCCTGCGGCATCAGCTCGACCAGCGGTTTACAGGTGTCCTGAATGGAGCGCACCACGCTGACCGGCGGCGGCGACCCCACAATCAGGGTACGGAGCACGGCGCCCAGGGCGTAAATATCCGTCCACGGACCCTGCTCGCTTTCGTTGTCGTCGGTGTACTGCTCAATCGGCGCAAAGCCCGGGCGCAGCATGGTTTCCGTTTCGTCAGAGAGGTTACCGATGGTGCGGCGCGCAGAGCCAAAATCGAGCAGTACCGGCAGGCCGTTATCCTGGATCTGAATGTTATCCAGAGAAATATCGCGGTGCAGGTAGCCTTCGTCGTGAATGGTCTTGATCGCGCCAAACAGCATCGGCAGCGTGCGGCGGATCCAGGCTTCGTTGATCAGCTCCGGCTTTTCTTCGCGCAGGCGCGAAAGCGTGGTTCCGCTGTAGAACAGCGTCCCCATGTAGGCCGTGTCGTTTTGCACCCAGAAACGCAGGACGTGCAGCAGGTTCGGGTGGTTAAAGCGCGCCAGCAGACGGGCTTCCTGAATAAAGCTGTTGAGACCGGCGGAAAACGCTTTGCCAAAGCGCTCGCTGCGCAGCACCAGGGTCATGTCGTCGCCGCGCACGGCGAGCGAGGAAGGCATAAATTCTTTGATAGCGATAGTGCGTTCGAGCTGGTGATCCCACGCGCGATAGACGATGCCAAAACCGCCGCCGCCGATCACCTCTTTGATTTCAAACTCGTTGAAGCGGTACCCGACCGGGAGCGCGTTTGGGACAGTCCGATTGTTATCATTATCCGTCATCTTTTACAGTTCTCTTGATGATTATTACGCGGCAAACTGACAGTGAAACTCGCCCTGCTCGCAGGTGACGTGCAGACGTCGGTACTGCTCGTCGCTGCGGCTGGCGGTAAGTAAGATCTGGCTCATCTGAGGCAGCAAGGTGTTAGTCAGAATAGCGTCCACCATGCGGCCGCCGGACTCCACCTCGGTACAGCGCTGAACAATCTGTTCCACTACGCTGTCGTCAAACTCAGAAATGATGCTGTGATTCTCTTCCAGACGACGCTGGATGCGCTTAAGCTGCAGGCGAACTATCTGCCCCAGCATCTCGTCGCTGAGCGGGTAGTACGGCACCACCAGCAGACGGCCCAGCAGCGCCGGTGGGAACACCTCCAGCAGCGGCTGGCGCAGGGCGCCGCTCAGGGCGTCCGGCTCCGGCATCAGCTCCGGATCGGCGCACATGGCGCTGATAAGGTCGGTGCCAACGTTGGAGGTCAGAATAATTATGGTGTTACGGAAATCAATGTGTCGCCCCTCGCCGTCTTCCATCCAGCCTTTGTCGAAGACCTGGAAGAAGATCTCGTGAACGTCCGGGTGCGCTTTTTCAATTTCGTCCAGCAGCACCACGCTGTACGGACGGCGGCGAACGGCCTCGGTTAACACGCCGCCTTCACCATACCCTACGTATCCCGGAGGCGCACCTTTTAAGGTGGAAACGGTGTGCGCTTCCTGGAACTCGCTCATGTTAATGGTGATAACGTTCTGCTCGCCGCCGTACAGGGATTCCGCCAGCGCCAGCGCGGTTTCGGTTTTACCGACCCCGGACGGGCCGCACAGCATAAAGACGCCCACCGGTTTGTTCGGGTCGTCCAGCTTCGCTCGCGAGGTTTTCACCCGGCGGGCAATGAGATCCAGACCGTGACGCTGGCCGATAACGCGCTGGTTCAGCGTGTCGGCGAGGTTGAGCACCGCGTCGATCTCGTTTTTTACCATCCGGCCCAGCGGGATCCCGGTCCAGTCAGAGACCACGGCGGCGACCACGTTTTCATCCACCGCCGCAAACAGCAGCGGTTCATCACCCTGTAAGGCGTTCAGCGCCTGCTGCTGTTCCGCCAGCTGGGCGCGCAGCTCAGCGCTATCTTCATCGCCCGCCGCGAACAGCGCCGCGCGCAGGCGAATAATCTCCTGCACCAGGCTGCGCTCTTCTTCCCAGCGCCGGGACAGGGCTTCGCGTTTTGTTTCATACGCGTCGCGTTCGGCGATTAAGGCCGTCACGCGATCGGCATCACCGGCGCCGACGCGCGCTTCGCGTTCAGCGATCTCAATTTCCACGTCCAGCGCGGCAAGGTGGCGCAGGCAGTCTTCCAGCTGCGCAGGCGGCGCGCTCTGGCTGACCGCGACGCGGGCGCAGGCGGTGTCGAGCAGCGCAACGGCTTTATCCGGCAGCTGACGCGCCGGAATGTAGCGATGCGACAGCTTCACCGCCGCGCTGACCGCTTCGTCGAGCAGCAGCACCTGGTGGTGCGTCTCAAGCGGCGACACGGTGCTGCGCAGCATCAGAATGGCTTTCGCTTCGTCCGGCTCGTGCACCTGCACCGTCTGGAAACGACGGGTCAGCGCCGGGTCTTTCTCGATGTATTTTTTGTATTCCGCCCAGGTGGTAGCCCCAATGGTGCGCAGCTGTCCGCGCGCCAGCGCAGGCTTCAGCAGGTTCGCCGCATCGCCGGTCCCCTGCTGGCCGCCTGCGCCAATCAGGGTGTGGATCTCATCGATAAACAGAATGATTGGCGTGGCGCTGGACTGGACTTCATTAATGAGCGCCTGCAGACGGGCCTCAAACTCGCCTTTCATGCCTGCGCCAGCCTGCAGCATGCCGATATCCAGCAGCCACAGCTGAATATTTTGCAGCGGCTCCGGGACGTCGCCGTCGGCGATACGCAGCGCCAGCCCTTCCACCACCGCCGTTTTGCCGACCCCGGCTTCCCCGGTCAACAGCGGGTTGTTCTGGCGGCGGCGCATCAGGATATCCACCATCTGGCGGATCTCCTCGTCGCGCCCGACAACCGGGTCAATCTTCCCTTCGCGGGCGCGGGCGGTCAGGTCCTGGCCGTACTGGGCCAGCGTCCCCTGCGCCGCCGGTACCGCACCCGCCGGTGCGTCGACGGCGGCAGCGGCCTGCTGGGTCTCTTTGCTGTTGGCGCAAATCGCGTCGAACTGCTCAATCAGCACCTCGACGTTAAGGCGGGTAAACTGCGCCGAAATGCTTTTCAGCACGTTGGCCAGATTCCAGGTTTTCAGCATGCCGATCAGCAAATGGCCGCCGCGAATACGGCTGACGCCAAACTTCAGCGAGCCGAAGACCCAGGCGCGCTCCACGGCGCTGTCGATATGCTCGGAGAGATCGGAAACGGAACTGGCACCCCGTGGAAGGACATCCAGTGCCGCAACAATATCGCGCGTCAGCTGCTGTTCATCGAGGGCAAAGTGGCGGATGACCTGCTGCAGATCGCCATCCTGCTGCTGCATCAGCTGATGCAGCCAGTGCACCAGCTCAACATAGGGGTTGCCGCGCAGCTTGCAGAACGCAGTCGCGCTTTCCAGAGAGGTAAATAACAGCGTATCCAGTTTGCCGAAAAGCACGGCACGGCTAATTTCTGACATGTTAGTTTCCATTAACAATGATTCGGTATACGGAAGGATTACCGCTCTGCGCGATACACCAGTTCGCCACGCGGGACAGGCCGCGGCTGAAGGCCCAGCCAGGTGTTGTAGCCTAACCGCCCATTGCTGCCGAGCGTGGTGCCCTGCACCGCGTCTTCACGCAGGATAACCCGCGTTTCCCATTCAAACTCCACCCCGGCGTACTGACGCACCCAGTCGCGCAGCTCGGTGACCCACGCTTCCCCCGGCAGAAAACGGTTGTACTCCTCCGCGCTCAGCGGGCCAATTTCGATGCGAAACTTGTGCTGCACGTCTCGCACCGCAACGCCGAGAAAAGCGGACTCACCCATGCGCGGCATGCGGCGTCCTGCGCCAAGCTGCGCCTGCTCGCGCGTGGAAAGCGGCATCCACTGCGGTACGTTGCTCACCAGTTTGACCGGTGCTTTAAAATAGTTGCGCAGGATCTTCTCCAGGCCCTCCGGATCCCGCCCGTGACGGGTCAGGTGTCCGGCGTGGGTAAAGCGGGCATGCGGGCTCAGGCTGCCTTTGTTCATCTGACCCGGCTGCCCCATCCCAATCAGCGAGGCCAGGTAGCCCTCAAAGCGCCGGTTATCGGCGCGATCCAGAGAGACAGCCGGCTGCGCATCCGCCCAGGCGCGGTAAAACAGCAGCGCCAGGCGATGATGGAACAGGTCGGCAAACGCGCTCAGGCTGGTGTCCTGATGATGATAAATACGCTCGCGGGCGTATTCGGTCATGTGGACCGGCAGCGGGCCGTTCGGGCCAAACAGGCCGAAGCTGAGGATAGACACCTCATGCAGCCCGCTCTCCTCCCGCTGGCGGACCTGAGCCAGCGTCGACGGTGCAAAACTCATCGACGGCTGCTGGCCGATGCGCAGCGGTTCGAATTTCGGCAGCGGCGCGCGTCCCAGCGGGTAGCGCTCGCTGCCCTGGGCATCGATGCGCCTTAACAGCTGAAACAGATCGTAGCGCCAGGGCGTCTCGCGGACGCCGCTCCAGAACGTATCCGGCAGCCGGGTCAGACGATGCACGCGCAGCGGTGCAGTGGCAGCCTCACTCATATCAGCGCCCTTTTACCCATCCGCGGCGCCCAGTAGCCAATCTCGCCGCGCTGCTGACTTTTCAGGGTGAACTCCGTAAAGCTGTTGATGGACACCAGACGGGCAAAGAGACGCTCCATCACGCTGCCGAAGAGCCACGGACTGGCGCCGGAAAAGGCTCGCTCATCGACCGTCAGGGTAATGCCGATCCCGCGGGCGAAAACAACCGGGCCGGGTTCAGGCACGCGGCGGTGAACCGGCTCCAGCACGCAGTGGCGTACCCCCTCCACCTGACGCGCAACGGGCGTTTCTGCCAGGTTGGCGTACAGCCCTAACAGCTGGCGCAGCGCGGCCGCACCGTCTTCGTTTTCGCTGTCCATCAGGCTGAGGTAGTTCATCTGCAGCTGGCTGATGAGCCGCCAGGTGCTGAACCCTTCTGCCAGCGCGGGACGCGGCGGCGTCGGGCCTTTGCGCAGCGTGAGAGATTTCACCGGCATGGAATCGGCCATAATGAACTGCCCGAGCTCCTGCTGCAGCATCAGCGGCAGGTCGCGGCTGGTGCACAGCACCTCGGCAGAGATATAGCGCAGGTTTTCCTGCCAGGGGGCGTGCTGTTCATCTACCAGCGAGACAAACACCTCTGAGCCGATGTAACCGGTACGGGTGCCGTAGCGCAGGGCGTGCTCGGACAGCACGCGCTGTTCGCGGCGCAGGGAAAAATAGGCCCCGTAGTTGCCCGCATCGCCGCTCCAGGTGCTCCAGAACGGACGAAACGTCTGGTCATCACGCTGGCCGTCGGCGCTGCCATAGATTTTTTTGACCGCATAAATTTCATAATCCAGCGGACGGATGTTATCCACCACCAGATGGTATTCATGCTGGCCTTCGTTCAGCTTCTGACGCGCCGCGACCTTAGGGAACAGGTTGATGACCGGCGTGCAGTGCAGCGCCAGATGGCTGGCATCGACCACGCGCTCCAGCTGTTCGTCCGATTTATCCAGCAGAATAAAGATGTCGAAGGCTTTTTCGCCTTCACAGCGCTGGATGAGCGTGCTCAGGCCGCTCAGGCTAATGAAGCGGAAGCGGGCCGGAAACGCGAAATACTCCTGCAGCAGGCGGTAGCCGTCAAAGTTGCGCAGATCGTCCGGGAGCAGCGCCTGGTCTGGCTCAAAGCCCTCCTGGCGCAGCGCGTCAGACGCCAGCAGCTGTCGCTGCGGCTGCTGGCTGACCGTCTGACAGACGATCCCGGCGTGGTGCTCCATCACCAGCTCCAGCAGCTTCAGCGCTTCAATGTCAGGACCGCCGAGGAAAAATTCCAGACGGTCGAAATCCAGGTGCCCGAGGTTTTGCGGGCCGTCGCAGGCGATGCGGATCCGCAAGGCGCTGCCGATCCCACGCTGGCTCAGCCCCAGCTGCGCCAGCGGCAGATCGGCGGGCACGCCGCCCAGCTCGACCTTGTCGATTTTCAGCGGCAGCAGGTTGACCTCGTGCGCCGTGGTATAGCTGCAGGTCACGCCGGTTTTTTTCAGCGCCAGGCTGTCCATCATGGTGCCGCGCGGCACAATGAAGCCCTTGCTCAGGTCGCCCCGGCTGCTGTCCGGCTCAATCTCCGCGATCGCCATCGACGGCGTGGGCGCAAGATAGTTAGGCGCAATCATCTCCAGCAGACGCTGGGAGAAGCGCGGAAACTCCGCGTCCATTTTCATCTGCACGCGGGAGGTCAGGAAGGCGAAGCCCTCCATCAGACGTTCGGTATACGGGTCCGCTACTTCGATGCCGCGCATGCCCAGCCGTCCGGCGACTTTTGGGTAGCGTTCGGCAAACTCGGCCCCCATTTCGCGCAGGTAGGCCAGCTCGCGGTTGTAATATTCGAGCAGTTTACTTTCCATGATTACCCCGCATCTTTCAGTTCAAAATGGCCGTTTTCCAGATCGACATCGGTACGAAACAGAAACTCCAGCGGGTACGGCACACACCATAAACGCCCTTTGATCTCGATGGAGAGCACGTTGTGCAGATCCAGCGAGGAGGTATCCGAGACGCAGCGGACCTGCAGCCCCTGCGGCAAAATGCGCGGTTCGAAATTGATGATGGCCTCGGTGAGCTTGCGCTGAATATCGTGCCATTCGATATCCGACATTCTTTTCCCGGCCAGCGGCGCGACGCCGAAGTTGACCACCGAGCGGTTCACGTGCGGCAAGGCGCTCAAATCGCCGGAGGCATCGTGGTTAATGGTGTTAAACAGCCACTGCAGATCGCGCAGCACGTTGCGGCGCAGGGCGGCGTGGGTAATCAGATTGCTGTTGGCCGACTCGCGTTTTTTTTCCGGGTCATTATCGGTGAGGCGATCCAGCAGCGAGGGCTGCATTTTGTCGCGCGCCCCCACCTTCTCCTGCTTGCTGCGGGCTTGCCAGCCGCTGCGCAGCAGATCGCCTTCGCCAGCGGGATTACTCATCGGCTCCATCCGTCGCAAACGTCACGAGGCTTAAGGACAGCAGCGGGCTTTCGCTTTCCTCGCTCAGCCAGGCTTTCTGGCCCACACCTTCGTAAAGGGTGCCGTCTTCGTCGAGCGGCTGCCATTCGGTGACGCGGCCCAATTTAAGCGCATCAGGGGCATCGGCAGCAAACGGATAACGCGCCGGGATCTGACACACCTGCTCCGTTCCGTCGGTCAGGCGCACCAGCGCGTGACGCCAGACCAGATCGGTCACGCTGGCAGGGGCCTGGAAACGGATCTCCGCGATAGCGCTAAACGGCAGCCAGAAATAGCGGCCGTTGACGATGGTTTCGCAGACCGGGCCGAGACGGGCATCGCCATCCATCAGCCAGTCAAAGGCCTGCGTCTCCTCGTTTTCGAGGGCGATGCGGCCTGGGTTTGCGTGAGCCTGTTCAAGGGCTTCAAGACGCAGCGCCTGCGCGCGCTCGCCCTCCTCGCCCAGCGCCGCGGCCAGGGCAGTCAGCCACGGCCACTGGGTTTCAGGCATGGACGGACGCGCCTGTCCCGCCATCACCTGCGCGCGCTGCAGCTCGCCCTGAATGGATTGCTCCAGCAGCGTGACGGTGGGCTTCGCCTGGGGCTTGAGCGCCAGCCAGCTTTTCAGCTGGGTCAGCGCACGCGTCCAGTTGCCGCTGAGGGTTAAAAACTGCACGAACGCGGCGCGAAGGTCGGCATCCGCCGGACGGGCTTTGATTTCAGCTTCAAGGCGCGCCAGGGCGTCGTTGAGCGACTCGCCCGCCAGGTGTTGATAGAGCGTATTCATAGCCACTCCTTAATTCGCCGCGCGCCATGCGCCGACGGCCGGATCGCGCAGCTGAGGACGCAGGGTATCAATCAGAACGATATTCAGCGGCGTGCCGGGTGCGACCCAGGCGCTCCACGTTTTTTTCACCGCCGCGATACGCGCCTGCAGTTTTGCGTCATCGCTGGCGATTTCACGGGAAATCTCCACCGCTACGGTACCGTTGCTTTTCCAGCTGTTCAGGGCGTTATCGTAAGGCAGGATCATCCAGCTCTGGTCGCTGTTTGGCGTGCTGAATACCATGCGCTCTTTGTTGACGGAGGTGATCAGCGCGTTTTCAGGATCGGCGCTTTGATTCAGCCCCGTCACCGGGAAGCCATGGATGTAGGTCACCGCCATCTCTTTCTGTTCACCGTTGCGGGACTGCGAAACAACGGTGTGTCCGCTCAGCCAGCTGCCGTTACCGCAGCGGGTGGTGTCAGAATCCGGAATAAAGAGCGCCGGAGCGGAAGCGCCCCCTTCCCAGAAGGTGCGAAGATGGCAGCCGTCCTGCAGGGTAAATTCCTGCCACGGCGTGCGGTCAGCGGCAACCGTGCGGGAAGCCACGTTCTGGTCCGGCGGCAGTAACGCGCCGCTGGCTGGAGTTGCGGTGACGGTCGCAGCAGGCGCGGCCTCCTCCTGCTTCACCACCAGCGCCCAGTCCTGCGCTTTGCCTGCAGTGCCCTGCGCCAGCGTGGTACCCGCCGGATCGTTGAGCGTCCAGCTAAGCTTATTCACTTTGCTGCACTGGTGTTCCAGCAGGGAGCCAAGACGCGGCACAAAGTTCTCCAGCACGGAGACGTCTTTCTTGCCGTTCGCCACAATACGCAGCGCCACCTCAGGCTTACACCAGCTCTGCGGCGTGTTGTCTTTGATGTTGTCGATCCAGATATCCAGCTTCTGCGCAGGAGACTGCACGATGCGGAAATTCTCAGCCTGCGCGGTGGAGGTGACCGCCAGAAGTGCCAAACCCGATAGCCAAAGTTTCATATCGTTCCTTGTGTGTCTAATCAGTTCCGCAGGGAAGAAATTGTGCTGCATCAGAGAGGGTGTGCAGCAAAGTGGTGTCCTGAGGGTTGCCCATCCATACCGCCAGGGCAGTATAGTTATCCTGAGCATTCCCCTCCTGTTCGCCATTCTTTTGAATGATTTGGTTCATTAAGGTCAGCCACTCCTGCGGCGTATTGACCATATGCAGCGACTGCTTCATTTGCTCTTCGCTGACGCCGTGCCAGAACCCGTCGGTACAAAGTAAGAATGCATCGCCGTCTTCAACCTGCACCACGTCGCTGTAGCTCGCTTCCGGCCCGCCGTTTTCAATCCCCAGCGCGAGGTACAGCAGGTTGCTGTTGAGATCGTCGGTCTGGTGCCCGGCGTCTTTCATCTGCTGCACCAGGCTGTGGTCGGTGGTCACATGCCACAGCCATCCCCGGCGAAACAGGTACAGGCGGCTGTCTCCGGCGTGCGCCCAGTAGGCCAGCCCGTAATCACGGTCAATGAACAGGCTGACCAGCGTCGTGCCCATCCGGCGATAGTCCTGCACGGCCTGCTGTTCGCTGAGGATGGTGCGGTTCGCCGTCTGCACGTAGTCGCGGATATGCTGCGCATTAAGGTGTTTGTCGCCATCGAAGCGGGAGATAATGCTGTTGCGGGCCAGTTCTGCAGCCACCTCACCGCCCGGCAGGCCCGCGATGCCGTCGCAGACGACAAAGCAGGCCGAACGTTCCCCTATGGTTTCTCCCGTCTGATCCTGGTTGCTGGCGCGCGTCCCCTGGCGGGAGAGAGAAGCCGTTGCGATATTCATTTGTCTTCCGATCCGCTCTGTGAGTCTTTGTACTGATTCACCTCCATGTCATACGCATGAAGGAACGCCTCGCCGAAGAGGGTGTGGAAGTCATCCTCAATCTCGCCAGCCGTCTCGCCATAGCTGCGAACAAAATAGTCCCACAGGGCGGCTTTGCGGCTGCCCGGCAGCGCCAGACGAGAGGTCATCCCGTTCTGCTTCGCCTGCTCTTCCAGCTGTTCCGGGTTAAAGGATTGCAGCATCGCGGCAATAATGGCGCGGATACCGGAGATCATGCCCAGCTGGTGCGCCTGCAGATCGATCAGCGCGTCGCGCACGGATTTTGTTGGCGGCATAAAGCCTGGCATCGGGGTGCCGAACATCTGGATCAGCACGGTTTTACCGGTCGGCAGCAGCTTGAACGGGTTGTTGGCATCGTCCAGCACCATGGTCATATCGGCTTTTACGCCACGCTTGAGGATGGAGCGCGAGGAGAGCAGCGCCACGGTCCCCTGAGAGAACATGCCGAGGATTTGCCCCAGCTGACGCATATTTTCCCGGTCAAACTGCGGGACGGGCTGCATTTCACTCAGGCCCATGCCTTCCAGCAGCGCCTCCAGCAGCTCGCCCTGCAATACGTCGCCCTTCTCACCGCTGTTCGCCGTGGCGGTTGGGGCGGCGGCGTTATTGACCGGGTCGATGCGCAGGCGGCCCTTCGGGGCCTGAGCGCTGCTGCGCGCAACGGCCTGCGGCGTTGGCATGGTGAAGCCTGCGTAATCCGGTCGCGCGGGCTCTTCTTCAGCACGCGGTTCTTCCTGCGGCTCGGGGGCGAACAGCGGAGAATCGGCCAGCACGTCCTCTTCCTGCTCAGGTTCCGGCACTGGCGCAGGCTTTTCGTCAATCATGTCTTCCGGATGGGTTAATGGCGCGCCGCCCATCAGCCCGAGCGGGTCGTCATTACGCGCGGCTGGCGCGCTGGCCTTACCGCCAAACAGGGCCAGCGGATCGAGCTCGTCCGTCGCCTCGTCTTCTGGCTTGACGGGGGTATTCTCGCCCGGCGGCACCAGCGTTGACGGGGTGACGTCGTCAAAAATACTCTCTTTTTTGAACAAAGCTTCGTCGCTGAACAGCGTGTCCGGGTCAACATTCTTACGCTCGAGCTTTGGATCGCTGTCGTTGAACATCGCCAGCGGATCTTCAGCGTTACGCTCCGGGGCCGCAGGCTGGGAGAATGGGTCGTGCGATGCAGCAGGCTGCGGTTTTGTACGGTTGCTGGAGATGCTGTCGGAGATGGAGAACTCCTGCATCAGGCTATCCCAGATCTCCGTTGGCACGGCGGTCGGCTCGGCTTTCCCGCGCGGTGCGGCACTCGCAGGTTTCGGTTGTGGAGCGGCCGCAGGCGCGGCTGCCGGACGCGCCTGTTGATGCATGCTGGCGGCCATACGGCTCACGGGCTGGGTGTCGTGGATCAGTTCGGTCACTTCGATGCGGTAATCATCAATACCGAGAATGTCGCCGTCCTGCAGCTCAACCTGACGCCCTCGCTCCAGCGGAATATCATTTAATACCACGCGGGTGACGCTGCCACGGTTGGTCACGCGGCATTCGCCCTGGGCGTCCACGTGAACAATGGCCTGCAGCCGAGAGATGGTGCGGTCATTATCCGGCAACACCAGATTGTTATCCGTACCGCGCCCAATGGTGCCGCCCGGGGCGTAAAAATCACAGCTGCTTTGCGGCGGCTGATGACCGGGTTTCGTAGAAATAATCGTGAATCGCATGGCGTATTCCTGCTGGTATGATTAGCGCTCAAACGCTGCCGCTCTCGGGGCGAGAACGGCGGCGTTTGGGGCCTGATTCCATGGCTTCTATTTTGCGGTTTTGAGCGGACGCATCGCGTCGCTGTTGGCGATTAAGCTGCACTTTAAAACTTGATATTGACCCGGTTCAGTACCGCCTACTTTCTCTTGCAGTAAAGAAACAATCACCTTGTCAGCTTTTTCAAAATTCTCAGCAGGGAGATTGCTTGCTTCCAGCCATGCGGCCGCGCTGGCCTCTGCATCGTCTTTCAGACTTTTACTGTCCGCAATCTTACTGATGCATCGATTTTGCACCCAGTTTTCAAAGATTTGTTGCTGAGAAAAAGTGCTGACATCAGGCAGGGTTTGGGCATAAACAGCAGAGGCATTTATAGCCAATACCAGCATTAATAAACGTTTCATTTCAGGCTCCAGAATGTTGCGTTGGTCGGAATAAACGAACCATTACCCGGTGAGCCCAGAAAATGGCAATCATCAGAGCAAATATTTCCATTCCAGAGTGTGACATGCCCGGTTGCGTCGCTCCAGCCGTGCCCGGTAAAGATGATAATGCCTTGTTTGCCTGCAAATTGCGCAGGAGTGGGAGAAGAGACAGACATATCGGCATTGCCCAGTACCGTAGGTAGAAATGCAATCATATCTTTAACGCGGAACATATAGCGTTTTTTATCGTTTCCGGTCACTGTTGCATATTTGCTATTAGAAGGAACCGGAATGCCGCAGTAATTTAAAACGTAGCTCATACGAATTGGACAGGCATTTTTAAAAATACCGGCGTCGATATTATGCTGAACTTTTCCACCCAATAACTTGCCAACCTGTTCTACGTTTACGTTCACTTCTCTGAATCGGTTCCAGGCGGCACCAAAAGCAGGACGCATATGAGACATCAAGTTCTCCTTGGTAAGATGCTCAGGATAAAGTGAGCCCTTTCGGGCCCACTAATATTATGCTTCTTTGTTCTCTTTGATGTTCCAGCCAGCGCTGCTTTCAGCACCTTTACCACCAGCAGTGGTCTGCTCCCAGTACTGCTGTTTCACTTTCGCAGCCTGGAAGGCATAGGTCACACCAACGGTATCGCCATTGTCGGCACCGGTGTACTGAACAGAAGTGACCAGCACATCTTCCAGCGTGATACGGGTATATTCCACCTGCTGGCCGCCGGCTTTACAAACGGACAGTTCAACCTTAGTCAGGTGTTTACCGCTTGCGCAGTGTTTCAGGATAGCGGTGGTGGATTTGTCGATCAGCGCGTTAACGTGCAGGTCGTTAAAGTTTACTTTACCGGCACCGCCGCCACCGCCAACGCTCATATTACCCGGCTGGGAAGCGCCCCAGGAGAAGGAGGTAATATCAGTCCAGCCGGTGTGGTTAGAATCTTTAGATTCGCCCGTAACACCCTCGACCTTCAGAAACATATCAATAGCCATAATATCTACTCTTCGTGGATGAACAATATTGCTTTCGAAAAAGCCCTTATATGGCAAACAGGAAAGCATGGGGCTGAATAAAACCGTCCATATTTTACCTCTGCCTCACATCAAATGACCCGTGTCATTTGACAGTCTTACATTCCCCCTGAATAAACGGAAAGAATGTGAAGTCTTTTACTACCGAGCGTTATTCTGGAACCTGTCAGGACCAGCATTATCAGGAGTTCTTTTTTGAATTAATACAGTCATGAAATTGATGACAACCCCGGTCATAAACAATTTAGCCGTCTTTATTGCCGGGTGGCGCTTTGCTTACCCGGCCTACATTGTGCAACGATATTAATATATTGCACGTTGTATTGTAGGCCCGTGCAAGCGTAGCCCCGCCGGGCGAAACTCACAAAATGCACTTTGTCAGCATTATGCCAATCATCTGGAAAGGGGGCCGTCTGTGCATGAGCCTTAATTACGCGTCTTTCGTCTTCAGCGACGGCAGTTTAGAAACCAGACGCAGGGAAACGGTCAGACCTTCCAGCTGGTAGTGTGGACGCAGGAAGAACTTCGCGGCGTAGTAGCCCGGGTTATCTTCAATCTCCTGCACCTGCACTTCCGCAGCCGCCAGCGGTTTGCGGGACTTGGTCTCCTGAGAGGAGTTAGCCGGGTCACCGTCCACGTAGTTCATCACCCAGTCGTTCAGCCAGCGCTCCATCTCTTCGCGCTCGCGGAAGGAGCCGATTTTGTCGCGCACGATGCACTTCAGGTAGTGGGCAAAACGGCAGCAGGCGAACAGGTACGGCAGGCGAGAGGCCAGACGCGCGTTGGCGGTCGCATCCGGGTCGTGATACTCCGCCGGTTTTTGCAGCGACTGCGCGCCGATGAAGGCGGCAAAGTCGGAGTTTTTGCGGTGAACCAGCGGCATAAAGCCGTTTTTCGCCAGCTCGGCTTCACGACGATCGCTAATGGCGATCTCGGTCGGGCATTTCATGTCCACGCCGCCGTCATCGCTCGGGAAGGTGTGGCACGGCAGGTTTTCCACCGCCCCGCCGGACTCCACGCCGCGAATCGAGGTGCACCAGCCGTACTCTTTGAAGGAGCGGTTGATGTTGGCGGCCATCGCATACGCAGCGTTCGCCCAGGAGTAGCTGTTGTGGTTCGCGCCGTCGGTCTGCTCTTCAAAGTCAAAGCTGTCCACCGGGTTGGTGCGAATGCCGTACGGCAGACGCGACAGGAAGCGCGGCATCACCAGACCCAGATAGCGGGCATCTTCGGATTCACGCAGTGAACGCCAGGCCGCGTATTCGGTGTTCTGGAAGATCTTGGTCAGGTCGCGCGGGTTAGCCAGCTCCTGCCATGACTCCATCTGCATCACGCCCGGTGCGGTACCGGTGATAAACGGACAGTGCGCCGCAGAGCCGATGCGCGCCATTTCACCCAGCAGCTCAACGTCCTGCGGGCTGTGGTCGAAGTAGTAGTCGCCCACGATGCAGCCAAACGGCTCGCCGCCGAACTGACCGTACTCCTGCTCGTAGATTTTCTTGAAGATCGGGCTCTGGTCCCAGCCCACGCCCTTGAAGCGCTTCAGGGTGCGGCCCAGCTCCTGCTTGGAGATGCTCATAAAGCGGATCTTCAGCATCTCGTCAGTTTCAGTGTTGTTCACCAGGTAGCTCAGACCACGCCAGGCGCTCTCCAGCTTCTGAAACTCGTCGTGGTGAATGATCTGGTTCACCTGCTGCGACAGCTGCTCGTCAATACCGGCGATCAGGTTCTGAATGGTGCGGTAGGTGTCGTTGGAGAAGGTGACGGTATTTTCCAGCGCCTGCTGCGCCAGGGTTTTGACCGCGCTCTCTACGGCTGAACGCGCCTGATCGGTTTTCGGGCGGAACTCTTTGTTCAGCAGCGCGCTGAATTCATCCTGGCTGAACGCCTGACCCGCCTGCTGCTCATGTTGTTGAGTCTGGTTGCTCATTGATTATTCCTCGCTACCTTTCGCACTTTCGTCATTTTTCGGCAACTGGCTCAGGGATTTGAGCAGCGTCGGATCCTGCAGAATTTTAGCGATCAGCTCTTCCGCACCGTTTTTGCCGTCCATATAGGTCAGCAGGTTGGAAAGCTGGGTACGCGCCTCCAGCAGCTTGTTCAGCGGCTCAACCTTGCGGGCCACCGCATCCGGCAGGAAGTCGTCCATGCTGTCAAAGGTCAGATCGACGTTGAGCTTACCTTCGCCGGTCAGGGTGTTATCCACCTGGAACGCCACGCGCGGCTTCAGCGCCTTCATGCGTTCGTCAAAGTTGTCGATGTCGATTTCGAGGAATTTACGCTCGTCGACGGCCGGCAGGTTTTCAACCGGTTTGCCGACCAGATCGGCCATGACGCCCATCACAAACGGCAGCTGAATCTTACGTTCTGCACCGTAGATCTCTACGTCGTACTCGATCTGCACGCGGGGGGCACGGTTACGTGCGATGAATTTCTGCCCACTGTTACTCATTGCCATGATGTTCTCCATCAAAGATGCGCGGTGAAGGTGAAACGGCAGGCTCCATGCCTGTCGTCATAATGCCTGGACGCGTTATTCGCGGCGCCCAAAGATGTTTTCAAGTTGGTTAACGCCGTCTGGCGCCAGGTCGCGAATAATGTCCATAAAGTTAAGTTCTGACAGCCGCTGCACCCGTTCAATCATCAGCGGTGCGGGGTGGCTCGGTTCGTACTGCGCAAAATACTGCTTCGCTTTTTCCAGCATCAGCTGCGCGTCGGCGCGGCTGGTGACCTGCACGCTGCGCCAGTCGGTGACCGGCTGAACGGGCTGCGCTGCCGCCGACTGCTGCTCGGCCTGTGGTTCTGCCTGCGCCTCGCGGTTCGGCAGCAGCTTGCTGATGTCGGTCACCTGACAGGCGCTGGCCACCAGCCCCACGGTTTTCAGCAGCTGTTCCATCTCGGGCACGCCGCTTTCACCGAGATGCCCGGTGAGCAGTTCGCGAATCGCCAGCAGACGTTCGTTGATTACGATAACCGCTGCGGTTCCCGGCTGGTCGCCGCGGGCCAGCTCGTCAATCAGCCGAGGACGGCCGCCGGGATAGTCCGGACATTCCGTCTTGCTGCCGTCCAGCAGGGCCTGGGCATCCCGGAGCGAAATTTCATCGCCGTTGGAACGCAGAAGCGAGGCGTTTCGCACGGCGACGGTGAGGTCAGATTTATCGCTCAGCCCTGCCAGAGCGTTAATGCGATAGAACGGGTCGGTTTCGCCATACTCTTCCAGCAGCGGATAGAGCGGCTCCCAGTAACGGGCGATCGCCTCCTGCACCAGCAATAATCCGTCCGCGTAGCCCGCAAGCCCGCGGCGGCGCGTCCAGGCATGGGTTAACGCCAGCAGTACGCGAAGGTCTTTGGTGCGGGTCAGCAGGCTGGTGGCGTATTTTTCTACCGTGTTCCAGTCAGCAGGCTCTGCCGGGATAATGGTGTCGCCAAACTGCTGTTCCGCTTTCCCCTGACTGGCCTGATTCATGATCTGGAAGTCGGCGTCGTACTCCAGGTTTTCGCCGCAGGGTTTTTCGGGGCTTATTGGCGCAAGAAATTCTTCAATATTCATGAGATCCCTGCTTAATCAAACATGGGCGGATAGAGACCGTGACGCCCCGGACGGGCGCCCCCTGCCGGGTCGAACAGCAGGGTGAAAAGCTGCCCGGTAAAGTTACCGCTGTGCACGTGGGTGTACAGCGGGTAGCCGTCGCAGCGGTTGGTCCACCAGTAGCTGGTCTGACGCAGCGGATCAAAACACTCCGCCGCCTGAGGCCAGCCCAGCGTGCTCTGGCCGTCCTCGTCATAGCCAATTACATCAAGGATGTCGGAACGCTTTTGCGGCTCGATGGGCTGCGGCGCCGGAATGGTCATCAGCATCTCATCGAGCTGCGAGGCGGAAAAACTGTTGCGCACCGCGTGCAGCCCCAGGCGCCCAATCTGCTGATACCAGCTTTCGGCCTGGCTGAGCAGGCTGGTCGACCACTCTGACGGGGTGAAGCTCAGCTGAAGGCAAACCGGGTATTGTCGGCCAACGCTGTCGCGGCCAGGCAGCAGACAGCCCATCTGGATCATCTGGCTGCCCAGCATCGGCGGTACCACAAAATTCCACACTGGCGCTTTGTGAAACTGGCGCTCGCCGCTGCGCTGCTCTTCCTGCTGCCAGGCCAGCAGACCAACCTGGAACCAGTGTGACCACTGGCGCTGTAAAGTGTCAGGAAAGCGACGCTGCAAAAAATCTCCGGCGCTGGGTAATTTGCCATACCAGCTGTAGCGGTTCATCGCAGGGGTATTCGTCATACGGCTGTCCTTGCGGTTATGGGCATGAGAAACGGGGAAGCTGGAACGGGTTACGAATGCTGTTTGGCGCAAACTCCAGCGTGACCTGATGTCCGTCGACGTTGAAGGTGGCCTGACGGCTCAGGCTCCCCGCGCCCGGGCTGGTGCTCGCTTTATCGAAGAAGCGGTTGAGCGCCCAGGCGCCGTTGGTGACCAGCGTCGCCGTGCTGCCGTTAGCCAGCCCCAGCTGCATGCGTACCTGGTTGGTGCCGCCCGGCCCCGGCCAGTTCATGATCTGTACGGCCTGCGGACCGTGGCTGTAGCGCAGCAGCTGGCCGTCAACGTCCAGCGTCAGGTTCAGAATGGTGTTATCCATTCGCACGGTGCGTACCGTCACCTTGAAGGACGGCGTGGTTGCGCCATTAGCAAAGAAGGCGTCGCGAATCGACTGGGCCTGCTGGAACGGTCTCAGCAGTCCTTCACTTCCCGGCAGCGTTTTACCGTCGATGCCCGGCATAAAGCGCCAGTTTGCCTGCGTGGTATCCACTTTATTGGTCAGATTGTCGCGGAAGAAAGCGTCCATCAGACCGGTCCCTGGCGCAAACATACGCGCGAGATCGTCTGGGGTGACCTCGGTGCTGGCGCTGCGCACCAGCGGGTAGCGACCGGCAATCGCCTGACGGCAGAAACCGCCCACCTCAACGTTAATCCGCTTACGCACGTTTTCCAGGTCACGGCGCTGGGTATCGCTGCTGGCGCCCACCGCCATATTGCTGAACATAGTTTGCAGACCGCCCGGCAGACGACCGGCGCTGGCCTGCAGACGGCTGATCGCCTCGCCGCCCGGTGCCGGCATGCCGCTGTTGGCGGCGTCCTGGACGGCGGTCAGGTAGCGATAGAGCTCATCCACCTGCTTGAGAAAATCATCAAACACGATGGTCTTCCCGCCCTTCTCCAGCGGCTGCGCCAGCTCGATCATCGGCGCATAGTGGTCGGTGACCAGCTGCTCCGGCGCCTGGGTGATCACGGCGGCCTGCGTCGGCGCAGCGTCATTGTTGCTGAACAGCGCCTCCAGCGTACGGGTGGCGCGGTTGCTCTGCGCCTGCGCTTTATCCGCATCTTCCGGGGCTGGCGTATTGCGTGACAGCGTCAGGACCTGGCTCAGGTTCTGCACCAGACGGCGCAGCGGCGAGTTTGCGCCGGAGAGCAGGCGCGCGGTGTTGATGCGCTGGGAAAGATCGGCGCTGTTATTGAGCTGAATGTCGGCGAGGAAGCGATCCCAGTTAGCGATAAAGTCGCGCATGTAGAGCTGGCGCACGGCGTTATCGATCTGCTGTTTATCCTCCTGCGCCGTAGCAGCCCCCAGCACCCAGGCGTCGTCCTCGTGCAGGGCGGTGGTTACGCTGTCAATCTGGCCGTTAAAGCTTTTCCAGTAACCGTCCGGGGTATACAGCCCCGGCACGCCTTCGCTCACCGGCTTGCCGCTTTTGCGGGAAAACACCAGCTCGCTCTGCGGTCCGCCCAGGTCGGAAAGGGAGACCGGCTTCAGGTTGTCATCATGTTCCAGCAGGCGCTTGAGACGACCGTACACGCGCGTGGAGAGCGGCTGCTGGCCGATCAACGCTCTTTCGCGGGCAACCAGCGATTCATCCTGGGCATACGGCGAGGCCTGAATTTTCGGCTCCAGAAGCTGCGTCAGGTGCCATTCAAGCTGCTCCAGCTGCGCCTTCGTGACGTTCTGCGGCAGGTTGCGCTGCAGGTTGAGCATCACCCACGAATGCAGGAATTTACCGTCGTAGTGCTTCGGCTGATACAGCATCTGATAGGCTTTCAGCGCTTCATAGCTGTATTCCACATCGCTACCGTTGTCGTTACGAAGCCAGGTGGTAATGTGCATGGCGACGGCAGGCAGCAGCATCTGATCCAGCGCTTTCTGGTACAGAGACTGCGAGGCATCGCTGACGTCATCCCCGCGATAGAGCCCCATACGGCGGGTTACGGGCGGATCCTTCACATCAAACGCGTCGCTTTTCGGCAGGTCAACCAGACCGTTCAGCAGCGGCAGCAGATCGAACAGGTCACGCTGGGTCTGGTTCTGCAACGCCTTGCTCTGCTGGTCGATCAGCGGCACCTTCGCATCCACCTCTTCCAGATAGGCCTTGTTTTTGGCATAGCTGGTCAGCCACAGCCCGCCGAGGATCGCCAGCAGGGCCAGCAGCGCCGCGTAGCCGGACCAGATCACCGCCCGGTTGCGCAGTTCCCACCAGCGGTTTTCACCCGCGATCCCGGCTTCCTGGAAGATGACGTTTTGCAGCAAGTTCTTAATGAAGAAACTCTGACCTTTAGCGCCCGGAATAGGCGCTTCTTTGCTGACCGAATCCCAGTTATCCGCCTCTCCCCCTTCCGGCAGCGACAGCGCGCGGTTCAGTTCGCCCATTACGCGGTCGAACGGCATGCCTTCCTGCGTCCCGCTGGCGAAGTAGATCCCGCGCGGAGAGAATTCGGTTTCGAAGTTAGAGCGGGCGAAGACCGTGCTCAGGTAGTCCGCCAGCAGTGGACGCAGCGCGGCGAACTCCTGCGGGAAGAGATACGCTTCGGCGCGGGTTTTCGCGTCGTGCTCTTTCAGCATGGTTTCCGGCAGCCCGGCGTCGAGGCGCTGCTGGAGCAGAGAAAACTCCTGCTGGAAGTTGCCCATCAGGTCGTAATCGGCGTGTTTTGTTTGCTCCCACGGCAGCGTAAAGCCCCAGATCTGGTCGCGCTGCGCTTTATCGTAGTCGGCAAACCAGGCGCGGAAGCCTTTAAGCAGGTCGGCCTTGGTCACCATCACGTACACCGGGAAGCGGATACCCAGCTGTTCATGCAGCTCGGACAGACGCTGGCGCAGGTTCACCGCCTGCTGGCGGGACGCCTCGGCGGACTGGGTGAGCAGGTCTGAAATGCTGATGGTGATGATGACGCCGTTGATCGGCTGGCGGCGGCGATACTTACGCAGTAACCCCATGAACTCCAGCCATTCGCCGGCGTCCTGCACCTGCTCGCTTTCCTGGGTGGTATAGCGGCCCGCCGTGTCCAGCAGCACCGCCTCGTTAGTGAACCACCAGTCGCAGTTGCGCGTGCCGCCGATGCCCCGCAGCGCGGTTTTACCGAAGCGATCGGCCAGCGGGAACTGCAGCCCGGAGTTAACCAGCGCCGTGGTTTTACCGGATCCCGGCGCGCCGATAATGACGTACCACGGCAGCTGATAGAGATATTGCGTGCTGAAGCGCTGCGTCCACTGGGCGCCCTGGCCCGCTTTGCTGAAGTGCGCTTTTTTAAGCATCTGCGCGGCTTCATCAAAGCGGCTGGCGAGGATCTGCTCCTCGCTGTTCAGCCGCTTCTGCGGATCTGCGGCTTCCGGGCTGGCGGTATTCTCTTTGAGCTTGTCCATCAGCTTGCGGTTCAGCCAGGCATTGTACAGGCGCGGCAGAATGTGGCCCTGTGCCCAGAGCAGATAGACCACGGCGATGCTGATAATACGGTTCTGTTCAGACTCAAGCGGTCGGGTGTCCACGATGGACAACAGGGGACCAATCATCCAGATCACCGCCGCAAGCGCCGTTACGCCGAGGAAGCTCCACAGAATGCGGTTGGTCAAAATGGAAAGAAGTGTAGTCAGCATTCCTTAGTTTCCTTGCGGCAATCCGTTCAGCTCGGCCTGAGTGTTTTCAGGCGACACCAGCAGAGTAATTTCCACACGGCGGTTACGGGCGCGATTTTCAGGCGTCGTGTTCGGTGCCACCGGGTTAATCTCGCCCCGCCCTTCCGCTTTCACGCGGCCAGGCTGAGAGAGGCTTCCCTGCAGCATTTTCTGTACCGAGCGGGCGCGTTCCAGAGAGAGTTCATAGTTAGAGGCAAAGCGCGCGCTGCGAATTGGCACGTTGTCGCTGTAGCCCACCACCAGAATTTTGCCGCTGACGTTATTCATCGCCTGCGCAATGCGGTTGATGACCGGTTCATAGCGGTCGCGCACGACGGTAGAGGCAGAGGCAAACAGCCCGTCGCCCTTCAGGATAACGACGCTGCGATCCGCTTCGTCTTTCACCGCGACCAGGCCAGCCTCGATTTCAGGCTTCAGGAAGCCGCGCAGGTTCAGCACCGCCGGTAGCTGACGGGCCGGTTGCTGAATAGTGGTTTCCGGCAGCTGAGACTGATAAATCTTCGCCAGCACCGGGCTGGTGTTATCGCCAAGACGCCAGTTAAGTACGATATAAAACAGACAGGCGATAAACCCGGCCAGCGCCACGCAGGCCCACAGGGGAACCATCGGCCGCCAGAGCTTGCGCAGCACCGGACGATCTTCCGGATGGGGAGAAAGCGGTGGCGGATAGCTGCCGCGCACCCCGCGGATCATCTGCCACAGGCGTTGCTTGATGGTTTCAAGCTGGGTGCGGCCATTATCCAGCACCCGATAGCGTCCTTCGAAGCCCAGCAGCAGGCAGTAGTTGATCATCTCCAGCAGCAGAATGTGCTCGCGCGGGTTCTGCGACAGGCGCGCCAGCAGCTGGAAGAACTTCTCGCCGCCCCAGGTTTCGTTGTGGAACGTCACCAGCAGACCGTTGCTTGACCAGACGCCGCTGCTGCCCCAGGGGGTGAGCGCGGCCGCCTCATCGAGCGCCGTACACAGGCAGTAACGCGCCCCGACGATCACTTCGTAAGGCAGCCCCGCCTGCTGGCAGCGGACTTCGAAACGGCGAATCTCATCGATCAGGCGCTGGCGTAACGCCACCTGATCGTCATGGGAGACCGAATGACGGATCTGCGGAATCGCATTGAGCAGCGGATTGGCGGCCGCCACCAGCTGATTGTTACTACTGGCTCCGGTAAACCCGGCATCGCTGCCGGTGTCCTGTCGTTCCTGCATATTAAGCGCTCGCTTTATTATTCTGTCGGGCTACGGATGGCCCAAAACTCCATATCCAGCCCCGGGAACTCCCCTGCAAGATGCAGGGCGAATGCGCCGGACTTATCCATCTCGTGCCAGAGCTCGCTGCCCTTCTCCAGTTCAAAGTAGCTGTAGCCGGCATGCCACGGGATCTGCGGCGGCGCAACGGGCATGGCGCGCAGCATAATGCCCGGCAGCTGAAGCTGAACCAGATCGCGGATTTTCGAGACCGGCGCGACCTTCATCTGCGCCGGGAAATGGGTTTGCAGGTGTTCGCCTGGCACATTGGCTTTGACCGCCAGCACGAAGCCGAACTCACGTACCATGCTGGTTTCAGGCACCGTGGCGATGTTCAGGCCGTGAGAGCGTTCGTTAAGCGGCAGCTGGATCGCGTGGTCTTCCATCACCAGCGACAGCCCCTGGCGCAGCATCAGCATCAGCTTGCTAAAGCAGTTTGCCAGATCGTCATGATCGTAAATCGGCAGCACGCTCTCAGCGTTACGCTGCGACGTCCAGGTGGCGAGCTCGGTGGCAAACGGCAGCCAGCTGCGCCAGAGCGTTTCCGGATGCAGCAGCGGGAGGGTTTTTAAATGAGACACCTCGCCCAGATGACGGTTAACCAGCGACAGCAGCGTGAACTCAATCAGTTCGGAGGTGTTAAAGCGGCCGGGCTGGCGCAAACGGCCGCCAATCTGCTGGCTGCGCTGCACCAGCAGACCGTGCAGATCGTTGATCATGCTGTAGATCTGCGGGCTGTTGTTGGCGTTGAGCATCGGCGGGATGTAGCTGTTGTCGAGCCGCACGTGGTTGTCGTTACGTTTCTCCGTCACAAACGCCACGCCGATAGCGGTCCATTCTGCCGTGAGGTCTTTTTCCAGCATCAGGGTCAGACGCAGACGGCCAAACTGGACGGTGGCATCCCCCACCGACATGGCGTTGTCATCTTCCACCTCTTGCTCGAAAGCGATGAAGCGCGCCAGCGAGGCCGGCTCTTCGCTAAAAATCACCTCTTCTCTCTCGCCACGACGGACCGGCAGTGCGAGCACCACCTTTTCGTTGGTGAGATTGTCAGGAATTTTCAGCGGTGCAGGACCGTTGCGCCCGTTACGCACCTGGAAAAAGGTGCCGTCCGGCAGCAAGCCGCTGCAGTAGCTCAGGGCAATGCATCCCTGACGAAGCATCGCTTCATCCAGTTCAACGTCAAGAAAGCCCCAGAGATACGATCGCTGTAGCGCGCCCCATTCACGAACATGGTTGAGCAGATAGCTTTCAGTCCGCTGAAAATGGTGTGGACGCAGGAACATGCCTTCGGTCCAGACGACCTTTTCTGCTTTCGTCATGATGATGTGTTTCCTGTGTTAAAGCGCGTTACTGGCTGATGACCCGAATGCCGTTCACGTCGAGAAAAACGTTGGCCTGAAGTTCATCTGCGGACCCTTTCCAGAACTGGTAGATATGATTTTCGCCAGGCACGGGCAGAGGGAGTGAAACGCGCCATTTTTTGCCATCCAGCACCTGATACTCCGCCATCACGCCGATGTAGCGGGCCTCCGGAGAGCTTTGCCCGCTGAGGGTTTTGGACAGCTGTCCCGGCATCAGGAAGAACACGTCGCTGTTCAGCAGATTCGCGCCAAGCGTGGCTGACGCGTTGTTCTGCAGGGAGTAGAAGTCGCTGGACATGAAATCCGCATCGGATTTCAGCAGCAGCACCCGAACCTTAAGCGGCGCAGATTCATTGATTTGTGGATGAGCCTGAAACTGCAGATTGTAGCGGGAGGGGTCGCTGTGTGAAGACGACGTACAACCACTGACGAGGGCGAAAACCACCGCGTAAAAGAATAACCACAGCTTATGAAAATTTTTATGATTCATAAAAATGCGCTCATGAAAGCCGTTTAGTTCAGGATCCAGGTACCGTTAGCGCTGTCTTTGCAGGCTTTGCTGTTGCCATCGACATCGACACAGGTCGCTTTTTTACGCGCCTTCGGACGAATGGCCTGTTTACGCACGGCGGCGTCATACTGGTCGGCCTTGATCACGGCGCGCATCGGGACGTAACCAATCAGCTGATCGTTACCTTCATCGGCAAGCGCCATCCAGTAGTGTTCAACCTGACCCAGCACCACGTACGTTTTCCCGGTGTCGAGATTACGGATAACTTTGCCGCCGAAGTCAGGACGGCTCATCAGGGAGGCCGGATACATGGCACGGTACGGCTCGTTGACCGGGTTGAACTCCGCCGGCGGCGTAACGGCGTGACGGTGGGTTAAGGTCACGCCGTTGACCTGGCTGGTCTCGATCGTATCGTCGTTGATCACAGGTTTCTGCGGCGCTTTACAGCCCGCCACCGCCATTACAAACAGAAGTGAAAACAGTACGCGCATTTTCATATGCTTTTCCGTAGCGATATTTCGATGATGAAGATAAGGGAGTGAAGTTTGACTTAAGTGCTATTGTTAAAATAGCCAGGATATTTTCGGGGCGTTACTATTTTAAGGGCATAGCTACCGCACGAGCCCTTCAGAATAAGGCCCAGCGTCTTCCTGACATATTTTGACAAACGGTAAACAAGTTTACATGAGCTTCGTATCAATTCAATATTTACCGCTGCGCAACTGATGGTAAATGAAGCATTCGGAAAATTATAGGATTAATCTGATGAAAAAAGCCGACACGGCCTACACCTTCTTATTCCCCCGCCCCAACAAGATATAACACGCTGTTTTAAAAGCATAAAACACAAAAGAGAACCACTTTCATTAACGCAATAACGCTATTATCGCCACTACCATAATTAGTAGAATTCGCGTATTGGTGAGGTCAGCAGAATATATCAACGATGAATTATTTGTTGCACTAACAGGTTATCTTTAATAGTCGTCGTAATGAATAGTCAAAATGGGAATATTTCACTTACGCAGCCCGGCGTTAATTTCACGCCACAAAATAACTTTATATTTCACGTTGTGATAATTACCTTCCAGGACATAAATTACATCCATTAATCATTAAGCCTGAGTAAACATTCCTGTCACTCTTGCGTTGCCCAATGCGCCAGACCGCCTGCCAGGCGCGGATATTGTCTTTTTCGCCGCTCGTAAGCTTCATTCGAAGTTTAACGGGTGCTACATTCTTCCGTGCTTGCCACCATCTACCCCACCTACCGTGTGATAGATAAGATTTATTATTAAAATGATAAAATTTCGTTATAATTTCTTTAAATATTTACCCGTCATAGATCATAAATCACTGTAATAAAAACAATTTAAGATAAGGCATTTTGCTATGCCGTATGGGTGCCTCCCTCCGGCCGTCATTGCTTTCGCTTATTGTTTTCTTCAGGGATTTATTGGCTCAGGCGCCGTAAGACCGAACGAATCAGGAGTTGGTATGAACAGTAAAAGACGCGCAGTGCCCGGTATCAGACACTATGATGGTCCTGCCGGAGGCTGGGGCGCGTTAAAAGCCACGGCCATCGCGGTACGTACCCAGATGGATACCTTTGATGCCCCCGCGACGCTGCTGCGCACAAACCAGCCTGACGGTTTTGACTGCCCGGGCTGCGCGTGGCCCGATAAAGAACACAAATCAACGTTCCAGTTCTGCGAGAACGGCGCCAAAGCGGTAACCTGGGAAGCGACCAGCAAACGCTTTACCCCCGCGTTTCTGGCAGAAAACAGCGTCTCCTCGCTGCTGGCAAAATCAGACTTTGAGCTGGAAGGCTACGGTCGACTCACGCATCCTCTGCGCTATGACCAGGCAAGCGATACCTTCCGCCCCGTCGACTGGGACGAGGCATTTCGACGCATCGGCGAAGTATTGCGCGGGCTCGAACCGGACCAGGTCGAGTTTTATACCTCCGGACGCGCCTCTAACGAAGCGGCGTATCTGTTCCAGCTGTTCGCTCGCGAATACGGTACCAATAACTTCCCCGACTGCTCCAATATGTGTCACGAGGCCACCAGCGTCGGTTTGCCCCGTTCGATTGGCATCGGGAAAGGCACCGTCTCGCTGGACGACTTCGATAAGACCGAGCTGGTGATCTCCATCGGCCACAACCCCGGCACCAACCATCCGCGAATGATGGGTACTCTCCATGAGCTGGCCCGCCGCAACGTGCCGATTATCGTCTTTAACCCGCTGCGCGAGCGCGCCCTCGAACGTTTCGCCGACCCGCAAAGCGTGATTGAAATGGCGACCTACGGCTCAACGGATATCGCCTCGACCTATTTCCAGGTGAAGGCCGGGGGCGATGCCGCCGCGCTGAAAGGGATTGCTAAACACCTGCTGGAAATGGAGGCCGAACGCGGTGACGTGCTCGATCGCGCGTTTATTGCCGAACACACCCATGGCATTGAGGACTTCGCCGCCGATATCGCGCAAACCCGCTGGGACGAGATCGAGCGCGAGTCGGGCCTGAACCGGGCGGCGCTCGGGAAGGTGGCCGACGCCTATGCGAAATCAAATGCCACCATCATTACCTACGGGATGGGCATTACCCAGCACAATAAAGGCACGGCGAACGTCCGCCTGATTGCTGACCTGCTGCTGCTGCGCGGGAATATCGGCAAGCCCGGCGCGGGAATATGTCCCCTGCGCGGCCACTCAAACGTGCAGGGGAACCGTACCGTCGGCATTAGCGAGAAACCCACGCCGGCCTTCCTGAACCGTCTGAAGGACGTATTCGGCTTTGAGCCGCCGTCTCACCACGGACACGATGCGGTGCAGGCCACGCAGGCGATGATCGACGGCCGTGCGAAAGCGCTCATCTGCCTCGGCGGTAATTTTGCCGTCGCGATGCCCGATCACGAGCGGGGTTTTCCGGCGATGGGTAACCTGGATTTGAGCGTGCACGTCGGGACCAAGCTCAACCGTACCCATCTGCTGGTGGGCAAAGAGACCTTTATTTTTCCGTGCCTCGGCCGTACGGAGCTGGATCTCCAGGCCACCGGCCGTCAGTCCATTACCGTCGAAGACTCCATGTCGATGGTGCATGCCTCATCCGGCAAGTTGAAGCCCGCCTCGCCGTTACTCCGTTCAGAACCCGCTATCGTCGCCGGCATGGCGAAAGCCACGCTGCCGGAAACCCGCGTGGACTGGCTGACGCTGGTTGAGGATTACGACCGTATCCGCGATCTAATCGAGCAGACCATTCCGGGCTTTGAGAACTACAACGCGCGGATCCGCGTTCCCGGCGGCTTCCGCATGCCGCTGCCGCCAACGCAGCGTATCTGGCCAACGGCGACGGGGAAAGCGATGTTCTCGGTGTTCGACGGTGTTCACGAGAACGCCAGCGGCGAAGGTGAGCACGTTCTGCGCCTGATCACCCTGCGCAGCCACGACCAGTACAACACCACCATTTACGCCCTGGACGACCGCTACCGCGGCGTGTTTGGCCGCCGCGACGTGCTGTTTATGAACGAAGACGATATGGCGCAGTCAGGCCTGGAACACGGCGACCGCGTGGATATCGAAACCGCCCTCCCCGACAGCGTTCAGCGTCTGGAAGATATCACCGTGGTGGCGTACAACATCGCGCCGGGCACCGTCGGCGCCTACTACCCGGAGGCCAACGTGCTGGTACCGCTCGACTATCTGGACAAGGACAGCGGAACGCCGTCGTATAAATCCGTTCCGGTTCGCATCACCCTGCGCTCAAAAGAGATCCGCATGCTGTAAGGCTGCTCGCGCAGAGAATATGATGGATATTAAACAGTTAAAATATTTAATCGCACTCGACGAGACCCGGCACTTTAGTAAAGCGGCCTCGCAGTGCAACGTTACCCAGCCGACCCTCTCCATGCGCATCCGCAGCCTGGAAGAGGAGCTGGGGCTGGTGCTGATTGTCCGCGGACAGCGCTTTGAAGGGTTTACGCCGGAGGGTGAACGCATCCTCGCGTGGGCCCGCGCCCTGCTGGCCGCGCACGACGGGCTGCAGGCGGAAGCCGCGCTGTGCAAAGGCCAGGTGGTAGGCGAATTACGTCTGGGGATGGTGCCGCTGGCGAGCGTGGATCCGATGATTTTTATTCGCCTGCTGACGCAAAAATACCCGGAGCTGACCTATAGCCTCTATTCCATGTCCTCAGCGCAGATTGCCGACGGCGTCAGCCGCAACCAGCTTGAGCTGGGAATTTGCTACCTCAACAGCATCGACACCGGCCTCTTTGACATTATTCAGCTGCCAACCACGAAGATGGGCCTGCTGCACGACGTCCGCCACTTCCAGCTCGGCCAGGCCACGCTGACCTGGCACGATCTGACGGATTTTCCGCTGGGGTTTCTGACCAAGGGGATGCACTACCGGGCGCATATGGAGGCCAGTTTTAACGCGGCCGGCATCCAACCTACCTCCGTTTTCGAGAGCGACTCCACGTTCCAGATCATTCAGGCCGTTCAGAGCGGCGTGTGCTGCGCCGTCATGCCGCTGAACAACGGGCTGGAGGCACTGAACGGCAATTTCAGGATTGTCCCCATCGCCGACGCGAACATTGAGGCTCCCGTCGGACTGATTATGCGCAGGCAAAAGCCCGTCTCCTCGCTGGCGCTGCGCTGTTTTACCGACGCGCAGGAGATTTATCACGCGGACAGTGAAGCGTAGGCCTCGCGCGTCACCACGCTAAAACCGCCGATCAGCACCGCGTCGCAAATCTCCCGATATTCCGGTGAACTCACCAGCGCGCGGAGCGCATCGCGAATGGCGTTAAGCGTTTCGGGTGAGGTGTCATGCGAGGTAATCAGCGGCAGTCCCGGCGTCAGCGGGGTACGGTCAATGACCGCCAGCCCCGCAAGCTGTTCAGGCTCATGGCGCTGCAGCAGTGCCCAGGTCACGCAGTCGATGGCTGCGATATCCCCTGCACCGCGTTTCACATCAATCAGCGACTGGCGATGGCTGCCGCTAAAGGACGTTTGCGCGAAAAATGGACCGCCACTCAACAGGGGAGCCACTTTTTTTCGCAGCGCATTGTAGCCGGACTGCGAGTCCGGTGAATTACAGACCGCGCGACGTCCGCGAAAATCCGCCAGCGTGAGGTGCCGATCCTCCTCGCGCACCGCCAGAAAGCTGCGGTACAGGCTCCCTTCGCAGCCCGGTGCCGTGTAGTGAAAACAGCCGACCACCTGCACGTCCGGGAGCTGCGTGACCAGCGGATAACCGCAGGTCTGGCTAAGGATAAGCGCAGGGTGCTGCCAGTGGGTCAGCAGATCGGACTCCGGCCAGCCGGGATCGCGATCGACGGACACACCGCGCGCGGCCAGCAGCCCCTTTACCGCCAGCCAGAGCGCGCGCGTATCGGCGCGATCCACGGCATACATGGGAAATGCCAGCAGCTTACTCATACCCTTCTCCCTGTCGTTTTGTGGGGTGAACGGTGACGTCGACGGGTCTGACCCAGAACTGACGCAGCCATTCACCGTAGCCCCTGACGAGAAAACCGTGGTTTCGCTGCTGGTACGCCTCCCGGTTTTGCTCGTAGATCGCCTTCAGCCCGTACCAGGGAACGCCCGGCAGATCGTGATGTACTGAATGGTAGTTGAGATTCAAAAACAGCACCCGCCAGAACAGCCCCGCCTCATTAATAACGGAGCGCGCCAGCGGATCGTCCGCCGCCCGATGTTCGAAAAACGATCGGACCTTGGTCAGCGCCAGCGCCGGATAGCTGACCGCCAGCACGAACCAGACGGGTGAAAAACCGGCATGCGTCATCCAGGCGAAGAGTGCCACCAGCAGCAATGCGTGAACCAGCCACATCGCCATTGCCCGCAGGTGAAGGTGACGAAACGCCGCCGCGGCGCTGCCCAGCGTCTGCAGGATATCCAGCAGCGGCGCCAGCATCAGCCGCCCGGCGAAGGTATTCCGGGCGCGGATCGCGCGTTTCTGCCACGGCGAAAATCGCGCCCAGCTCTCGTCGGTAAAATAGTACGACTCCGGGTCATCCACCGGATGTGTCAGGCTATGGTGGCGATGATGGGCAAGATGGGAGTCCCGATACAGGCCATATGGATACCAGACCGCCAGCGGGAGCGTGCCGAACAGCTGGTTAAGCCAGGCAAAACGCGTGGGGTGCCCGTGGATCAGCTCATGCTGCAGGGACATGTACCAGGCGGTGAACCCGATCAGCAGCAGCGTGGCGGGCAGCAGGCCGAGCGTTTGCCAGAACGCCAGCGTGGCAAACCAGCCGGCATAAATAGTGATAATCAACAGCCACGTGGGCAATTCGCTTCGCCATAAAAAACCCGATGCAAGATGGCGGATGTGTTCGCGTTGTTGCGGATGTAAATAGAGGGTGCTTCGTTGACTCATTCCTTCAGACGCCGTTTCGCCAGAGATAATTCTCTGACGATCGGGGATAACGCCCGAAATAACAAAGAACTTAAATCGCATTGCTTTGCCAGAAACGTGGGACGCACGCGTCGCTTGACTTATTCTGTGATAAAGGTACTTTTCAGGACATGAAGAAGATCCTGATTATTGTTCCCGACGGCGGCATGCTGTTTGAAGCCGCCGGTATCGCCGACATTCTGATGCAGGCCAACCGGCTGCATCCGGAAGGGCTTGCGCAGCCGCGCTACCGGATTATCATCGCCACCACGCAGCCTCACCAGGTGATCCACGGCCAGTCCGGCCTGAATCTGCTGGCGGACTATCGCCTGCCGGAGCTGGATCCGCGTGAACCGCTGGACACCATTATCATCACCGGACGCGGCATGAACGAGCAGGAGAGCACGGCGGTGGTTGACTGGCTGCACCTCGCTGCGCCGCATGCCCGCCGGGTAGCCTCTATCTGCGGCGGCGCGATGCTGCTGGCCCAGACCGGCTTGCTGGACGGTCGCCGTGCGACCACCCACTGGCGGCTGCTGGAGACGATGCAAAGCCAGTATCCGGCTATCCACGTCGAAGGCGGTCCGCTGTATATTCAGGATGGCCCCATCTGGACCTCCGGCGGCGTGAGCTCCGGGTTCGATCTGACACTGGCGCTGGTGGAAGACGACTACGGATTTACCCTCGCCCGCGACGTGGCGCAGGATATGGTGATGTATCTGCGCCGTCCCGGCGGTCAGCTGCAGTTCAGCCGTTACAGCCTGCAGCAGCCCGGCACATCCGGTCCGTTAAGCGAGCTGCAAGCCTGGATCCTGCAGAACCTCACCGCCGACCTGTGCGTGGAAAATCTGGCCGAGAAAGCAGCGATGAGCCCGCGTAATTTTACCCGCGTGTTTACCCGTGAAACCGGCGTCTCCCCTGCCCGCTACGTGACCGAAGCGCGTCTGGCCGCCGCTCGCCAGCTGCTTGAGCAGACCAGCGATTCCCTTGAGCGCATTGCCGAGCAAAGCGGGTTTGGTACCAGTATTAATTTGCGACGCGTGTTCGAGAAACAGCTTCACCTCACGCCCGGCGAGTACCGCCAGCGATTCCACTGCCGCAAGATGGCGTAATCTGATCCTTTTTTGTCATTTACGCCATTCTCCCTGACGCCTACAGTGACTCCAGACAACGAAAGATAAGGAGTGCACCATGGTTAAGGTCGGTATTAACGGTTTCGGCCGTATCGGACGTAATTTCCTGCGCGCGGCGCTGGGTAACCCGGATCTGCAGATTGTGGCCATTAACGATCTGACGGACAGTAAAACCCTCGCCCACCTGCTGAAGCATGATTCCCTTCTGGGCAAGCTGCCCGCACCCGTTGAAGCGGCAGACGGCGCGCTGCAGGTAGACGGGCAGCGGATCGCCGTATTTAGCGAACGCGATCCGGCGAATATCCCGTGGCGCGATGTTAGCGTTGACGTGGTGATTGAGGCCACCGGCTTCTTTACCGAACGGGAAAAAGCGGCGGTACATATCACCCACGGCGGCGCTAAGCGCGTCATCATTTCCGCCCCCGGGAAGAACGATGACCTGACGATTGTGATGGGGGTTAATCACGAGCAGTACGATCCCGCCCGACACGCGGTGGTGAGTAACGGGAGCTGCACCACGAACGGTCTGGCACCGGCCGCTCAGGTGCTGCATCAGCAGTTCGGGATTGAGCATGGCCTGATGAATACCACCCACGCCTACACCAACAGCCAGGCGCTGCACGACCAGCCGGAGAAAGATCTGCGCGGCGCGCGCGCGGCGGCGCTGTCGATTGTGCCTTACTCCAGCGGCGCGGCAAAAGCGCTGGGGAAAGTGATCCCCTCTCTGGACGGCAAACTGACCGGGTACTCCCTGCGCGTGCCGGTGCCGGTGGTGTCGATTGTGGATTTAACGGTAACGCTGAGCCGTAACGTAACCGCCGAAGAGGTGAATAACGCGTTCCGCAACGCGGCCGCCAACGGGCCCCTGAAAGGTATTCTGGGCTATAGCGATGAACCGCTGGTCTCCAGCGATTACCAGGGCGACCCGCGCTCCTCGATTATCGACGGGCTTTCCACGCTGGTGATTGGCGGTAATATGGTGAAGATCCTGGCGTGGTACGACAACGAGTGGGGCTTCTCTAACCGCCTGGTGGATTTGGCGGTATTTATGGATAAGAAAGGGCTGTAAGTTTTACCGTGATGCCGGGTGGCGCTTGCGCTTACCCGGCCTACAAATTTTGTCTTCATTAAGTAATATCTCCCCACCCCTCGCAGAATATATAATTCAAGATAATCTTAATTCTATTCAACGTCTTTAAATTCATCGTATCAATTATATAACAGCACCGATTTATTTAGATAATAAATTAGTGGTTCTTCTTTATTTTACTTTTTTAAAAGTGCGGGTACGGTCACTGTCTTTAGGCGGTGACAAAAACCATGACAAGCCCTGGATACCACAGGGATATGCTATGTATTACAGCAAATCAATTTTAGAAAAACCAGGTTCCAATAAAGAACCCGCGTTGAGGCTTGATCGCGCCACTGCGGGGGTAAAGGATAGTGTCATAGAATATTTAAATAACTGTGCCGAATAGCGCTACACTTTTGCAGCTCCATGCTCGGAGAAATTTAGAAGTAGATAATCATCTTTTCCGTTATTGTTTTTTTATGCTCTTCCATTATATTGAATTCTTTTATAATTACTTATAGCTTGCGTTTCACATCAATCCAATGAATGAATTTTCAAGAACTATTCACTGCATAAATTATTAATTATGTAATATTTGGTGGTAACATAAACCTTTTATATTGTGAGGGATCTACATGCACGATTTCAGATTGATAATGATATGGGATGCAGCAAGAGAGCTTAACCCCGAAGATTTTCAATACATACTGAGGCCAGAAGTCGCTTTTGAAAGAACAAGAATTTACTACGATCTTGATTCTGACAACTATTCTTATTTTAGCCTCCAGCAAATGCCAAATAGAAAGAATGGATTTATCAACCCCTTTTCAGCTAAGTATGATCGTAAATGTAATGGTATGTACGACGGTGCCTATGATCATACGCAGCATAATATAGACATTGGCTGGTTTATTGGAATAGATGAATCTGAACAATGGGATTATTTTAAGCATCCATTTTATTTTGATGAAAACGGTGATCTTGTTTATGATTGTTTTATGGAACATTGGCATTCATGGTTTGAAATGGAAGTTAGGGAAGCATACAAAAAGTGTTTAAATGATCATCCGGGCAGGAAACCAGCACCTACACAAAAAACTCATTATTCAAACGCCCCTATACAACATGCTCAATCAGCTAAAACCATCAATAACAAAGCAGCAGGACGTTTATTAGCCGCTGGCGGGATTTATAATGGAAACATTGAAGGATTCAGGAAAACAGCAGAACAATTAGGTAGTGAAGCTGTACAGGGTTATGATCAAGTATTGAATGAACAAACAGCAGGTACAGCTATTGCAGTGGCATCAATTCTGTTATCTAAACGACCTATTAAGCTTGGTGATGTTCAAGATATAACTAAATTTGTAGGAAAAGTTCGAGGGGATTCTGTATTACTACAGAATGTTGAAGTAACCCAAATTAATTATGTTAAAAGAACGGCAGAAGAAACTGCAATATTAAGAAAGGAGTTCAATGGCACGGTAAAGAAGTCTTTTCTTAAAGATCTATCTAATACCCCTGAGGCAATGAATAAATTCCCCCCCCGAAATGCTTGAACGGATGAGTATCGGTAGAAATCCAGATGGATGGCAAGTACATCATAAGCTACCTTTAGATGATAGCGGCACAAATACTTTTCATAACTTAATACTAATGAAAAATGATCCATATCACCAAGCATTGACTAATTATCAATTTAATATGACAAGAGACATGATTGTCGGTGAAAGTAGAATAGTCCCATGGGTTAAACCTCAAGGTACAATTTATCCAAAGTGAGGGTGATATTATGGAAAATGTTATAGACATGATGGTGAATGAGCTTTCTAAACTCATGGAAGATTATGGATATAGAATCTATCCGCCAGTTAGCACTAATTTTTTGGAATCAATGACCAAAGCTAATTCTTCAAGCACTGATTTACCGCCCGTTCTTGAGGATATAAATAATGACATTTTGTTTTTTTTGAAAAAGCAACCGGATTATTTTTATTTTTTGAATAAAATGGATGGCTTTGAGTTCGATGGGGTAATACTTTATAGTTTTGCACTTCAGCTTGAAGAGAATAATGTACCTGTCAATAATATTTTCCTTTACAACGATAACTTTAGAAATAATGACATCTTTGTTAATACTGATTTATCTGAACGCGTTGTTATTGGTCAGGATAACATTTCTTTTTTCACATATGATCTCAAGGAAAATGTGTATCAAATTAGAGACAATGTAGGTACAGAAAAGTTATTTGGTTCGTTTGATAACTTCTCTGATTTCTTAAGGGAGATCCTTGATACGGTAGCATAATCTGTCATTGGGGCTTAACAGCCCCCTCTTCTAAACACTGCCTATTCTATAACAATCCTCTTACTTACTTAAAGCGAACAACTGGAACCAGAAATTGCGTTTACGCAACTGTTTCCTCATGACTTATTTTGTAATGACGCTACTTTTCAGGACATGAAGAAATCCTGATTATCGTTCCTGACGGTAGTATGCTGTTTGAAGCCGCCGGTATAGCCGACATTCTGATGCAAGCCAACCGGCTGCACCCGGAAGGTCTGCCTCAGGCGTGTTACCGCATCATCATCGCCACCACGCAGCCCCATCAGGTGATCCACGCAGCATGAATGAGCTGGAGAGCACCGCCGTGGTAGACTGGCTGCATCCTGCTGCGTCCCATGCGCGGCGTATTGCCTCCATCTGCGGCGGCGCGACGCTGGTGATTGACGGGAACATGGTGAAGATCCTGGCGTAGTACGACAACGAGTGGGGCTTCTCTAGCCGCCTGGTGGATCTGGCGGTGTGGATGGATAAGAAAGGACTGTAAGCCTGAAGCCGGGTGGCGCATGCGTTCACCCGGCAAATAATTCACTCCGCTTTTACTTTCACACCCATAAACACAATCACCATCGCCATCACCAGCAGGAAACCGCTTCCCGCAAATACGCCGCTGGCGCCATTGAGATCAAATACCGCGCCGCCACCTGCCGCACCGGCACTGATGGCCAGCTGAATTGAGGCCACCAGCAGCCCGCCTGCACTTTCCGCTTCATCCGGAACGGTGGTAGCAAGCCATGTTGACCAGCCCACCGGAACCAGACCAAATGCAAAGCCCCACAGCGCAACCAGGAACCCGTCCAGCATCGCCAGATGACCAAACGCCACCATCGTGAGCGCGAGAACGCCCATCGCGAACGGCACCAGCGCCAGCGTCAGGCGCAAATTGCGTGCCAGCAGATGCCCGGCAACGGAGGTGCCGACAAAGTTGGCCAGCCCAAAGCCGAGCAGGATCAGCGAAATGGTCTCAACGCTCGCCTGACCCACCGTTTCCAGGAACGGGCGCAGGTAGGTAAAGAAGGCGAAATGGCCGCTGAAGATCAGGATGGTTGCCAGCATGCCGCCGATCATCCCCGGACGACGCAGCACGCGGAACAGCGTACTCAGGCTGCCGCTGCTCTCGGGCTTCATGGACGGCAGTACCCAGAGCTGCCACAGCAGCGCCAGCATGCTCGGCAGAATGCAGAGAACAAAGACGTTGCGCCAGCCGATCAGGCTGCCCAGATAGCTGCCGAGCGGTGCCGCGACCACCGTGGCAATCGATACGCTGGAGAAGATCACCGCCAGCGCCTTCGGCACTTTATCCGCAGGAACCAGACGCATCGTGGTCGCCGTCGACATCGCCCAGAATCCCCCGATGGCTACCCCCAGCAGCAGACGCCCCATCAGCAACACGTGCAGCGTCGGCGCAAAGGCCACCAGCAGGCTGGAGATAATTTGCAGCACCGAGAAAAACATCAGCACCCAGCGGCGGTCGATACTTTTGGTCGCTGGGGTAATCAGCAGTCCGGTCACCAGCGCCACCAGCGCGGTGGCGGTGACGGCCTGTCCCGCCATTCCCTCACTCACGCCCAGGCTCGCGGCCATCGGCGTTAACAGACTGGCGGGCAGAAACTCTGCCGTAATCAAACCAAACACCCCCAGCCCCAGTGAATAGACGGCCCGCCAGGCGGGTTTTGCAGGCGCTACCGCCTCGCTCGCCGCGACACATGAATTCATCTGTTTTTCTCCCGTTATAAAAAAGTGACAACTGTCGCAAAAGCATAGAAGGTTCACCCTGGACGATCTATGACATATAATCTCCACTTATTGATTATTCGTCCGGAGTTGCGCCATGACCGTACAGTCACCCGATTTGATCAGCGAACTTTTACGCGGCATGCGCCTTTCAGGGGTGAAATACCGACGGATTGAAGCCAGCTCGCCGTTTGGCGTTGCGTTTCATCAGGCGCCCGGTAAAGCGCAGTTTCATTTTGTGAGCCACGGCAGCGCCCTGTTGCGAATGGAAAGCGGCGCGACGTTCGAACTGAGCAGCGGGGACGCCCTGTTTATTCCAGGCGGTAATTCCCATGCCCTGCTCTCCGACGAGCAGGCAACCATTACGCCCATCAATGCCTTTCCCAGCGAGCCCATCTGCAGCTCGGTGTGTGCCATCACCTGCGAGCCCTGCCCGGAAAGCGAGAACACCATCATCTTTAGCGGGTTCATGGATTTTGAGCTGGGCGGGATGCAGCCGCTGATCAAGGCGATGCCGGAAGTGATGATGGTCAGCCGGTTGATGTCCACCTGGCCGGAGATCCACCCGCTGCTGGCGGCGATGGAGCGGGAATCGGTGGCACGTCAGGCCGGGTACGCCGGGATCCTTGCGCGCCTGGCCGACGTGGTGGCGGCGTTAATCGTGCGCGGATGGGTTGAAGGCGGCTGTGGTAAAGCCACCGGCTGGGTGCAGGTTCTGCGCGACCCGCGCCTGAGCCGGGCCATCTACGCTATGCACCAGCAGCCCGGCATGAACTGGAGCGTGGCGGACCTGGCAAAAGAAGCGGGCACCTCACGTTCCGTGTTTGCCGAACGGTTTCTGGCCGCGACGGGAACCACCCCGGCAAAATATCTCAGCGAGCTGAGAATGCGGCTGGCTATTCAGTACATTCGCCACGAAAATCAGCCGATTGAAACCGTCGCGCTGCGGCTGGGGTACGGCTCTCTGGCGGCATTTAGCCGGGCATTTAAGCGCATTATTGGACATGCGCCGGGCACGCTGCGGGAAGCCAGCCAGACGCCGGAAGAGGTCTGACTGGCCAGCAATATTTAACGCGAAGCGGGCAATATTCGTCTAAGGTTTTCAGGTGATTGACAACAGCGGTTACGCTGTTTAGTGAAGACAGGAGACGAACTAATGATAAGACCTCGTACACTACGCCCCGCGTTCTTGCCCCTTGCATTAGGAGGCGCGCTGCTCGGCGTAACGACATTCGGCTATGCCGACGATAGCCCCACGGCCCAGACCACCTCACCCGATATTTTGCTGGGCCCTCTGTTTAATGATGTGCAAAGCGCCAAACTGTTCCCCGATCAGAAAACCTTCGCAGATGCCGTCCCCAAAAGCGACCCGCTGATGATTCTGGCGGACTATCGGATGCAGCACACGCAGTCCAGCTTTGACTTACGCCACTTTGTCGAGATGAACTTTACGCTCCCTGCGGAAGGGGAAAAATATGTTCCGCCTGCTGGACAAAGTTTACGTGAGCACATTGACGATCTCTGGCCCGTACTGACGCGCACCACGGACAAAGCCAGCAATAAATGGGATTCCCTGCTGCCGTTACCCAAACCTTACGTTGTGCCCGGCGGACGTTTCCGCGAGGTCTACTACTGGGACAGCTATTTCACCATGCTGGGCCTGGCAGAGAGCAATCACTGGGACAAAATCAGCGACATGGTGGATAACTTTGCCTATGAGATTGACACCTTCGGCCACATTCCCAACGGCAACCGCAGCTATTACCTGAGCCGATCCCAGCCGCCGTTCTTCTCGCTGATGGTGGAACTGCTGGCCACGCACGACAGCGATGCGCTGAAGAAGTATCGTCCGCAGATGGAGAAAGAGTATGCCTACTGGATGGACGGCGTCGACGCCCTTCAGCCGGGGCAGGCTAACAAGCGCGTGGTGAAGCTGGATGACGGCGCTATCCTCAACCGCTACTGGGACGACCGCGATACCCCGCGCCCGGAGTCCTGGCTTGACGATGTGAATACCGCCAAAAGTAACCCTAACCGACCTGCAACCGAGATCTACCGCGATTTGCGTTCCGCTGCCGCCTCAGGCTGGGACTTTAGCTCCCGCTGGATGGACGACCCGCAAAAGCTTGGCACCATCCGGACCACCAGCATTGTCCCCGTGGACCTGAACGCCCTGATGTTCAGGATGGAAAAACTGCTGGCGCGAGCAAGCCAGGAGAGTGGCGACACCGCCAGCGCAACCAAATATGAGGCGCTGGCAACGGCGCGTCAGAAAGCCATCGAGAGCCACCTGTGGAATGATAAAGAAGGCTGGTACGCGGATTACGATCTGAAGAGCAAGAAGGTACGCAATCAGCTCACGGCGGCAGCCCTGTTCCCGCTTTACGTGAAGGCAGCGGCGCAGGATCGTGCCGATAAAGTCGCCGCGGCAACCTCGTCGCGCCTGTTGAAACCGGGCGGTATTTCGACCACCACCGTCAACAGCGGCCAGCAGTGGGATGCGCCAAACGGCTGGGCCCCGCTGCAGTGGGTGGCGGCGGAAGGGCTGCAGAATTACGGCCAGGAGAAGGTCTCGATGGATGTGACCTGGCGCTTCCTGAAGAACGTTCAGCATACTTATGACCGGGAAAAGAAACTGGTCGAGAAGTACGACGTGTCGACCACCGGTACGGGCGGCGGCGGCGGCGAGTATCCGCTGCAGGACGGCTTCGGCTGGAGTAACGGCGTGACGCTCAAGATGCTGGATCGGGTCTGCCCGAAAGCGAAACCGTGCGACAGCGTGCCGGAGAATCAGCCTGCGGCGAATGATGAGGCTGCGCCGGTGAAAGCGGCGGCGCAGTAAGGGAGTATTGCCGGGTGGCGGCTTCGCCTTACCCGGCCTACATTTTGAACCCACAGGGAGTTACTTAGAAACTGTAACTCGCCCCTAGCTGATACGTCCTGTCACGCCCGATCCAGCAGTTGGTCGCGTCGTAGCAGGTCAACGTCTCTTTATTGGTGATGTTCTGCGCACTGGCCTTAAGCGTCAGCCCTGCCAGCGAAGGCAGGATTTCGCCCATCCGGTAGGAAGCCGCCAGATCGTACTGCGTAGTGCCGCCCAGTTTTCCCGCATCGTTTGCCGGAGAGATTTCCATCGGCCCGGTGTAGCGTGCGCCCGCTCCCAGCATCAGTCCTTTCAGCGGCGTGTTCTCAAAGGTGTAATCCCCCCAGAGGTTGAAGGCATTCTCAGGGACCTGCGTAGGACGTTTACCTTTGTACTTGTCATCTTCCCTGTTGATCGCGTGGGTGTAGGCATAGTTGGCAATCAGCGTCAGGTTGTCCGTCGGACGGCTGATGGCGGACAGCTCTGCCCCTTTAGATTCCACTTCGCCGGTCTGACGATAGTTCAGGAAGCCCGGATCGGAGGTGACGACATTTTTCTGACGGATGTTAAACACCGAGGCGGTAAAGGTGGTGGCGTAGTCGGCCAGCAGATATTTCACCCCGCCTTCCACCTGCTTGCTGGTAGTCGGCTTAACGTCTTTCGCCACTAGCGTTCCCTGCGGTGACACCGGCGCAAAACCTTCTGAATAGCTGATAAACGGCGAAATCCCGTTATCGAAGGCGTAAAGCGTACCCAGGCGTTTGGTGACGCGATCCTGCGATACCCAGGCTTTATCGCCGTTTTGCAGGTAGTTGGTGGTGACGGAGCGGTAATCATCGTAGCGCAGGCTGCCCAGCAGGTTGAGGCCGCCAAATTCCACTTGGTCCTGCAGGTAATAGCCGTTTTGCTGGTAGCTGAGACGGTTTTTCTGGGCGGTATAGAGCCCCAGCGCGCTTTCCTGGATCTGCGAATAGTCAGGATGGCGCATATCAATGCCCGGCGTGGCTGACGCGTAGCGATAGTGGAAGTGGGAGTTCAGCTTCTGGTAGTCAAACCCGGCCAGCAGATGGTGTTTCCAGTCGCCCAGCGCAACGGTTTTGGTCACCTGGTTGTCGATGTTGAAGCTCTTAAGATCTTCATCGGTGGTGTAAGCAAAGCGGTTGAGCTGATACACCTCGCTTCCCGTCCCTGTCGCGTAGACGCTGCGCTGGTGGGTATCGACGTCGAAATAGCGCGCTTTCTGATTAAAGCCCCAGCCGCTGTCAAACTCATGTTCAAAGCTGTAGCCCAGCATCCACTGACGCTGCTTAAACCCGCTCCATTCGTCTCCTGCGTAATCGCGCTTGCCCGCATATTTAGAGCGCAGGTAGGCGAGCGGCAGCGGGTTAGACGGCGTCAGGCTCGGGGTGTTTTGCGCCAGCGCGTCCAGGGTGAGGTGGGTTTTGCTGTCCGGTTGCCAGGTGACGGACGGCGCAACAAGGTAGTTTTCATACCGGGTGGTGTGGGGCTGATCGTCGTTTTCCGTGGCTTTGCCCAGCAGTCGGTAGTTCCAGTCGCTGTCGGCTATCTGCCCGGTTGAATCAAGATAGCCCTCTTTCAGATTACGGTTTCCGGTGTTAACGCCGACCTCGGTTCGGGCTTCCCGCTGCGGTTTTTTACTTTGAATATTCACCAGCCCGCCCGGCGAACCGCCGCCGTAAAGAACCGATGACGGGCCTTTCAGGATATCCACGCTGTCAATCAACAGCGGATCGATACGCGCTTTGGTATTGCCGGTGACGTTATAGGGCAGCTGCAGCCCGTTATAGAACTCCTGGTCGACGGTAAAGCCACGAATTTTATATTCGCTCATGTAGGAGGTATTCCCCCTCACCTCGGCTGAGACGCCCGGTGCATAGCGCAGGATTTCATTCACGGAATTCGCATGGCGCTTTTCAATTTCCGGCGCAGAGAGGGTCGTGATGACCTGCGGCGTTTTACTTTCAGCAACGGCCGATTTCGTGGCGCTGTTCGTCCAGGCCGGCAGCGCGTTGCCCTGCTCTGAGCCCGTGACGACGATGGTGGATTCTTCGGCGAATGCCGGGCCCTGCAATGCCAGCGTGACGGCGCCTGCCAGGGCGCAAAGCGTAAAGCGTGAGCTATTCATAATGTCGTCTTGTTGTGAGATGCAATACGGAACGACAATTATTATCATTTAGATTAACAAATCAATACTCAGGCAAAAAAACGGCCCTCCGCAGAGAGCCGTTTACGTCAATTTATGCTCGTCGCAGCAACCTGAATATGCCCAGCACCACAATGGCACCCACGACAGCGACCAGAAAACTGTGCAGGTCGAAACCACTTATGTTGCCTCCAAAACCAAACATCGTCGCCAGCCAGCCGCCCACAACCGCACCAACGACCCCGAGTACACAGGTCAAAATAAAGCCGCCGCCATCGTTTCCCGGCATGATCAGTTTAGCGATAGCCCCGGCAATAAGACCAAAGATAATCCAGGCGATGATACCCATAGCGATGCCCTCTTGCAGGTTTAACGCGTGCGCAGAAAACCTTCTGCACAGCTAACGTAAGTATAGGTCATCGCCGAAAAACCATTTTCATCTCACCGACTTATCTTTGCGTAAAGAGGCAAAAAAAACTCACCGGTTTGTATTAAGTTTCATTGCAGATTGCCGATAACGCTAAGACAGTCTGTCATCAATCAAGGAGCCATCCGGCGTGAGTCATTACAGTGAGCAGTTCCTCAAGCAAAATCCGCTGGCTGTATTAGGGGTATTACGCGACCTGCAAAAAGGTGAAGTGCCGCTGCGCATCAGCTGGTCGAATAATCAGTTCATCAGCAAGATCCTTGACGCCTCGCAGGAGCGGCTGGTGATTGATTTAGGCAGTCAGGAGTATGAAAACCGCGCGGCGCTGAAAGCGGAAAATGTCGCGGTGATGGCCGAAACGCAGGGTGCCAAAGTGGAGTTTGTCCTGTCGCGGCTGGAAATGAGAGAATTCCAGGGACTCCCTGCTTTTGCTACCCCGCTTCCCACCAATCTCTGGTTTGTCCAGCGTCGTGAATATTTCCGCATCAGCGCCCCGCTCCATCCCGCCTATTTTTGTAAGGCCAAAATGCCGGACAAAAAAGAGATCCGCTTCCGCCTCTTCGACCTGTCGCTGGGCGGCATGGGCGCACTGATGGATACGCCGAAACCCGACGGACTGGTCGAGGGCATGCGGTTTTCGCAAATTGAGCTGGATATGGGTGGCTGGGGTCGCTTTTATTTCGATGCACAGCTGATTGCCATCAGCGACCGTACCGTTGTGGACAGCAAAAATGAAACCATCACCACGCCGCGCCTGAGCTTCCGTTTCCTGAACGTCGGGCCCGGTGCAGAGCGTGAGCTGCAGCGCATCATCTATTCGCTGGAGCGGGAAGCGCGCGAACGCGCAAATAAAGTTCTGTAAGGAAAATCGGGCAGCGTGACCGCCGCCCGTCTGCGGCATTACATGGCATCCATCGCTTTCTGTACTTTCCAGATATAACGAGGTGCCTGTGGTGCCGGGTGATTTTTCGCCACATGCTCAAAGAATTCATCTTTGTCCAGGCCGTTGATCTCTTCTATCGCCTCTTTGCGGTCAGAGGAGAAGGTTCTGAGCAACGCGCCGGCACCGTTAACGTAAGACACCACCAGCGCGTACTGCATCACCTCCGGATCCTTAATGCCCTTCAGCACGCCGTGCTCCATAATGCTCAGATAGGCCGTGCCCATTGAAATATTGCGTTCCGGATTCTTCAGCTCGCTGGTCGACGGCTGACCGCTCCAGCCCATATAGCGGTAAACCTCTCTCCCCGCCGTTGACGCTTTAAGCTGCATCAGGCCCACCGCGTTGGACTTACTGACAAGCGCAGGATTACCGCCGGACTCCACCGCAATAATCGCCGTAATAAGGCGCGGACTGACGCCCCAGGCCTTCCCGGCTTGTTCACTGATCGGCATCCACTGCATGGCCCGTTTCACCGGTACTTCCGGGTTCCAGGGTGGGTTTTGATAATCATGTTTTGAACTACAGCCAGCGAGCAACACAATCAAAAAAGCAAACCATCTCAATTTCACGTCATCTATCCTTATAGCCGGTCATCGCGGTGCGCCGCCTCTTGAAGCAGGCGGCGTTTAAGCGGCATGATATAGACAATTAGTTTCTCATTCAGCAAGGAATTGCCATGTCTCAGTTTCATCTCATCGCGCCGTCGGGCTACTGCATTAACCAGGACGCGGCGCAGCGGGGCGTTCAGCGTTTGCTGGAGTCGGGTCATCGGGTAGAAAATCAGACAATTATCCCCCGCCGCCAGCAGCGTTTTGCCGGTACCGAAGCGCAGAGGCTGAATGATATCAATAGCCTGGTGAACCTGACGGGCGAAAACCGGATTGTGCTTGCGGTGCGCGGCGGATACGGTGCGAGCCGGCTGCTGGAGAGCATTGACTGGCAGGGGCTGGCGCTGCGCCAGCAGCAGGATCCGCTGCTGATCTGCGGCCACAGCGATTTCACCGTCATCCAGCTCGGGCTGCTGGCCCTGCATAACGTCATCACCTTCAGCGGTCCGATGCTGGCCGGTAACTTCGGCGCGCCGGAGCTGGATGCGTTTACCGTAGAGCATTTCTGGCGCGCGCTGCGCAATTCCACCTACAGCGTGGAGTGGCAAGGCAATGGACCGCACTGGGAGTGTGAAGGCCAGCTCTGGGGCGGCAATCTGGCGATGCTGGTCTCGCTCATCGGCACGCCGTGGATGCCGCAAATCGAGGACGGCATTCTGGTGCTGGAAGACATCAACGAACATCCGTTCCGCGTCGAACGCATGCTCTTGCAGCTTTATCATGCCGGTATTCTTGAACGCCAGTCCGCGATTGTGCTGGGCAGCTTCAGCGGCTCTGCCCCGAATGACTATGACGCGGGTTACTCCCTGGAGACTATGGTCGACTTCGTTCGCTCGCGGCTAGATATTCCGGTCATCACCGGTCTCGATTTCGGCCATGAGCAGCAGACCGTGACCCTGGCGCTGGGGGCGCATGCTTCCCTGCTCCACAATGATTCCGGCAGTCGGCTGACCATCAGCGGTCATCCTGTCATAAAGGCATAAAAAAGCCGTTATACCCCCTTAATAAAACGCTGTTGCCGTTGTTAATATGTTAGGGTTTTAGTAACAGCGTTAACATTGAGGTGGGAGTAAGAGAACATTGGATGCCGCAGCGATAATCAGCCTTTTCATTTTGGGTTCCGTCCTTGTAACCAGCAGTATTTTATTAAGTTCATTTTCATCGCGTCTCGGCATACCTATTCTTGTCATTTTCCTCGCCATCGGCATGCTGGCCGGCATTGATGGCATTGGCGGTATCCCATTCGATAACTACCCCTTCGCCTACATGGTGAGTAACCTCGCGCTGGCGGTGATCCTGCTGGACGGCGGGATGCGCACCCAGGCGAGCTCCTTCCGCGTGGCCTTAGGGCCTGCGCTGTCGCTCGCCACGGTCGGCGTGTTGATTACCTCTGGCCTCACCGGAATGATGGCCGCGTGGCTTTTCCATCTCAATATCATGGAAGGTTTGCTGATTGGCGCCATCGTGGGTTCAACCGATGCGGCAGCGGTGTTTTCCCTGCTCGGCGGAAAAGGGCTTAACGAACGCGTCGGCTCGACGCTTGAGATTGAATCCGGCAGTAACGATCCGATGGCGGTGTTCCTCACCATCACCCTGATTGAGATGATCCAGCAACACGAGACGGGCCTGAGCTGGATGTTCGTCTGGCATATCCTGCAGCAGTTCGGGCTGGGGATTGTTATCGGCCTGGCGGGGGGATACCTGTTACAGCAGATGATCAACCGCATCTCGCTGCCCGCGGGGCTTTACCCCCTGCTGGCGCTGAGCGGCGGCATTCTGATTTTTGCCGTCACCACCGCGCTGGACGGCAGCGGCATTCTCGCTGTCTACCTCTGCGGGTTCCTGATGGGCAACCGGCCTATTCGCAACCGCCATGCCATCTTGCAGAACTTCGACGGTCTGGCCTGGCTGGCGCAGATCGGCATGTTTCTGGTGCTGGGCCTGCTGGTCACGCCATCGGACCTGCTGCCGATCGCCGTTCCGGCGCTGCTGCTGTCCGCGTGGATGATCTTTTTCGCCCGTCCGCTGTCGGTATTTGCAGGTTTGCTGCCGTTTCGCGGCTTCAACCTGCGCGAGCGGGTGTTTATCAGCTGGGTGGGCCTGCGCGGCGCGGTGCCGATTATCCTTGCGGTTTTCCCGATGATGGCCGGTCTGGATAACGCGCGGCTGTTCTTTAACGTGGCGTTCTTCGTGGTGCTGATTTCGCTGCTGTTCCAGGGCACCTCGCTCGGGTGGGCGGCGAAAAAAGCCAAAGTGGTGGTGCCTCCCGTGGGCTGGCCGGTCTCCCGCGTGGGGCTCGACATTCATCCGGAGAACCCGTGGGAACAGTTCGTCTATCAGCTGAGCGCCGACAAATGGTGCGTGGGGGCCTCGCTGCGCGATTTGCACATGCCGGCCGAAACGCGCATTGCCGCCCTTTTCCGCGATAATGTCCTGCTGCACCCTACCGGCAGCACCCGCCTGCGCGAAGGGGATATTCTCTGCGTCATTGGCCGCGAGCGCGACCTGCCCGCGCTGGGCAAGCTGTTCAGCCAGTCGCCTCCGGTGGCGCTGGACCAGCGTTTCTTCGGCGATTTTATTCTGGAAGCCAGCGCCAAGTTTGCCGATGTGGCACTGATTTACGGCCTGGATGAAGGGCTGGAGTACCGCGACAAGCAGCAAACGTTAGGGGAAATCATTCAGCAACTGCTGGGGGCTGCCCCCGTCGTCGGCGACCAGGTGGAGTTCGCCGGGATGATCTGGACGGTTGCGGAGAAAGAAGATAACGCGGTCAGAAAAGTCGGCGTCAGGCCGATGGAAGAGGAAACCGAGTAGCGGTTTTTTGCCGGGTGGCGGCTTCGCCTTACCCGGCCTACGTTCGAGGGTTTGTAGGTCGGGTAAGGCGAAGCCGCCACCCGACACAACCATTCGTTACACCGTCACAACCGGCACTCTCGGTGCCAGCGCGCACATCAATTCGTACCCCACCGTGCCCGCCGCGGCAGCGACGTCATCAATCTTAATTTCGTTACCCCACAGCTCGACCGGTGAACCGATCCCTGCCTGCGGGCATGGCGTCAGGTCAACGGCCAGCATATCCATTGATACGGTGCCCACCGTTCCCGTGCGCACCCCATCCACCCACACCGGCGTGCCGGTCGGTGCGATGCGCGGGTAGCCGTCGGCATAACCGCCCGCCACGATGCCAATCCGCTGCTCGCCCTTTGCCCGGTAGCGGCTGCCGTAGCCCACCGCGTCACCGGCCTTCAGCGTCTGCACGCCAATGATTTCACTGCGCAGGGTCATGACCGGCTTCAGGCCGCTGTTGGCGATGTCCTGCCACTGGCCCGAGGGAGACGCACCGTACAGAACGATCCCCGGACGCACCCAGTTGTAGTGCGCCTCGGGATGCCACAGCGTGGCCGCCGAGTTCGACAGCGAGCGCGGGCAATCCAGCCCTTCTGCCGCCTGCTCGATCCGGACCATTGCATCGGCAATACCGTCCGGTTTTTCCGCATCGGCAAAATGCGCCATCAGCGTCATTTCACCCACGTTCTTCAGGGCGCGCAGCTGCTGCCAGACCGTATGCACCCGCTCAGGCTGGAAGCCCAGGCGGTTCATGCCGCTGTTCACCTTGAGGTAGATATCCAGCGGAGCATGGAGCTTCGCATCCTGAAGCGCCTTAATCTGCCAGTTGCTGTGAACGCTGGTGGTCAGACGGTACTTGTCCAGCAGCGGCAGATCGTCCGCGTGGAAGAAGCCCTCCAGCAGCAGGATGGGCCCTTTCCAGCCGCGCTCGCGCAGCAGAATGGCCTCTTCCAGATTCAGGAGCGCAAAGCCGTCGGTCGCGCTCAGCGCGCTCCAGATACGATCGATACCGTGGCCGTAGGCATTCGCTTTTACCACCGACCAGACGCGCGAACCCGGTGCCGCCCGACGAACAATTTGCAGATTATCCTTCAGGGCCTGCAGGTTCAGCTGGGCCAGAACAGGACGGGACATGACAGCTCCTTAGTTATGCGCGCCGTGCAGATGCTGTGGACGCGAAGGCGTAAACCCCGATTGATAGCGCGCGGCGCTTAAATCGTCAAACGGAATTGCCGGCGTGCGCCCGGAAATCAGGTCGCTCAGCAGTTGGCCCGATCCGCAGGCCATCGTCCAGCCGAGCGTGCCGTGTCCGGTATTGGTCCACAGGTTTTTATACGGCGTGCGTCCGACAATCGGCGTGCCGTCTGGCGTCATTGGGCGCAGGCCGGTCCAGAACGTCGCCTGCTCAACAAAGCCGCCGCGCGGGAAGAGATCGCCCACCACCATCTCCAGCGTTTCACGACGCGGCTGCAGCAGTTCGGTGTTGAAGCCGACAATCTCCGCCATGCCGCCCACGCGAATACGGTTATCGAAGCGGGTAATGGCAATTTTGTAGGTCTCATCCAGAATGGTCGACACCGGCGCGCCGCTCTCTTCTTTCACCGGAATGGTCAGCGAGTAGCCCTTCAGCGGGTAGACCGGAATGTCGAGAATGCCTTTCAGCATGGCGGTGGAGTACGAACCAAACGCCATCACGTAGGCATCGGCTTTGATCACCTCGTCGCCGCACTTCACGCCGTAAATTTTTTCCCCTTCCGACAGCAGCTTGTCGACAGCGGTGTTGAAGCGGAACTTCACCCCCGCCTGCTCGCACATTTGCGCCAGACGTTGCGTAAAGAGCTGGCAGTCGCCGGTTTCGTCATTCGGCAGGCGCAGGCCACCCGTCAGCTTATGCGCCACTTCCGCCAGCGCCGGTTCAACCTGGCCTAACTGGCTGGCTTCCAGCAGCTGGTACGGTACGCCAGCATCTTCCAGTACGGCGATATCGCGGGTGGCATTTTCGTACTGTTGCGCGGTGCGGAACAGCTGCAGCGTCCCGCCCTGACGACCTTCATACTCAATACCCGTCGACGCGCGCAGCGCTTTCAGGCAGTCGCGGCTGTACTCCGCCAGGCGCACCATGCGCCCTTTGTTCTCCATGTAGTGGCGGGTGTCGCAGTTGCGCAGCATCTGCCACATCCACTTCAGCTGGAACTGCGTGCCGTCAAGGCTGATAGCCAGCGGCGCATGGCGCTGGAACATCCATTTAATCGCTTTCAGCGGAACGCCCGGCGCAGCCCACGGCGCCGCATACCCCGGAGAGATTTGTCCGGCGTTCGCCGCGCTGGTTTCAAGCGCGGGACCGGATTCACGATCGATAACGGTTACGTCATGTCCCGCCTGACTTAAATACCAGGCGCTGGTTACCCCAACGACACCACTTCCCAGTATGACAACACGCATAGCCACTCCATTATGTGCAAAAGAACAATCTTCTAATTACAGATTGATAACCTAGTTGAAAATATTATTCAACATACGACTTTTTTATGGTGACTTACCTCACACATCCCCCAGCATCAGGGGATAGTGCTAATTTGGGATCTCCTGCTGCGCGTTATTTTTAACCAGCATAATATGCTGAGACATACCGTTTTTTTGCCGTATCAAAAACGCGAAATCGCAAAGAAAAAATTTCTGCCCCAGCACGCTTTTTAACACGTTGATCTATGCTTGAAAGGAGGCTCTCCAGACAGAGAGAGCACCCACAACGAGGGCGCGCTAATGGCTACTATTGATTCCCTGAACAAGGACAACACACGTCTGAGCGATGGACCCGACTGGACCTTCGAGCTGCTGGATGTTTACCTCGCCGAAATCGACCGGGTCGCAAAGCTGTATCGTCTGGATACCTATCCCCATCAGATTGAAGTCATTACGTCCGAACAGATGATGGATGCCTACTCCAGCGTCGGGATGCCGATCAACTATCCGCACTGGTCGTTTGGTAAAAAATTTATTGAAACCGAGCGGCTGTATAAGCACGGCCAGCAGGGGCTGGCGTATGAGATTGTCATTAACTCCAATCCGTGCATTGCCTATTTAATGGAAGAGAACACCATTACCATGCAGGCGCTGGTGATGGCGCATGCCTGTTACGGGCACAACTCCTTTTTCAAGAATAACTACCTGTTCCGCAGCTGGACGGATGCCAGCTCCATCGTCGATTACCTGATCTTCGCCCGTAAATACATTACCGACTGCGAAGAGCGCTACGGCGTGGACGAAGTGGAAAAACTGCTCGACTCCTGCCATGCACTGATGAACTACGGCGTAGACCGCTATAAACGCCCGCAGAAAATCTCCCTGCAGGAGGAGAAGGCCCGGCAGAAGAGCCGCGAAGAGTACCTGCAAAGCCAGGTGAACATGCTGTGGCGTACCCTGCCGAAGCGTGAGGAGGAAAAAACGATCGCCGAAGCGCGTCGCTATCCGTCCGAGCCGCAGGAAAACCTGCTCTATTTTATGGAGAAGAACGCCCCGCTGCTGGAGCCGTGGCAGCGTGAGATCCTGCGCATCGTGCGCAAGGTGAGCCAGTATTTTTACCCGCAAAAGCAGACGCAGGTGATGAACGAAGGCTGGGCGACCTTCTGGCACTACACCATCCTCAACCATCTGTACGACGAGGGGAAAGTGACCGAGCGGTTCATGATGGAATTTCTCCACAGCCATACCAACGTGGTGTTCCAGCCGCCCTACAACAGCCCGTGGTACAGCGGGATTAACCCGTATGCGCTTGGTTTTGCCATGTTCCAGGACATTAAGCGTATCTGCCAGTCGCCGACGGAAGAAGACAAGTACTGGTTCCCGGATATCGCCGGTTCTGACTGGCTGGAAACGCTGCACTTTGCGATGCGCGACTTTAAGGATGAGAGCTTCATCAGCCAGTTTATGTCGCCGAAGATCATGCGTGACTTCCGCTTCTTCACCGTGCTGGACGACGACCGCAACAACTATCTGGAGATTTCCGCGATCCATAACGAAGAGGGGTACCGTGAGATCCGCTCTCGCCTCTCTTCCCAGTACAACCTGAGCAATCTTGAGCCGAATATTCAGGTGTGGAACGTCGATTTGCGCGGTGACCGCTCCCTGACGCTGCGCTATATCCCGCACAACCGCGCGCCGCTGGATAAAGGGCGTAAAGAGGTGCTGAAGCATGTGCATCGCCTGTGGGGTTTCGACGTGCAGCTGGAGCAGCAGAATGAAGACGGCAGCGTCGAGCTGCTGGAACGCTGCCCGGCGCGGTTGAATACGCTGTAGTGCAGCTTTTTTTGCCCGGTGGCGCTACGCTTACCGGGCCTACAAAACCCGTAGGTCGGGTAAGGCGCAGCCGCCACCCGACGAAAAAAAACCTCTCATATGAGAGGTTTTTTCTTTTAGCGGGTCTGAATCGCTAAATCACCCGGCAGCGTTTTCTGCATACGGTGCCAGATTTCACCGGAATCGTGACCGTAGCGGCGCACCGTCTCATAAACCTGATCGTGCAGACCTTCGGTACAGAGCTTGCTCAGCTTATGGTAGAAGCCCAGCGCCAGGCTACGCGCTTCCGGATTGGCAAAGTAGTGGCGGCCGATGCGGGTGTAAAGCCCTTTCATACCGTTGAGGATCAGGCCGTACACCGGGTTGCCGGAGGCAAACGCCAGGCCGCGAAACACGTTGTAATCGAGGGTGGCAAAAGCATCCGCATGATCTTCCACCTCGTTCGCGCTGGCCAGCACCGCAAGTGCGTCCTCCGGATGCTGACGGAAAGCGGTACGAATAAAGATCGTCGCGATGTTGGTGCGAACAGAGAGCAGGTTATCAATGAGCTGCGGTACGCTTTCATGATCGAGACGCGCCAGCGTTTCAAGAATGTTCAGCCCGGACGTTTCCCAGAAGTTGTTCACTTTCGTCGGCTTACCGTGCTGGATCGTCAGCCAGCCATCGCGCGCCAGCCGCTGGAGCACTTCACGCAGCGTGGTGCGAGTGACGCCAATCAGTTCAGAGAGTTCGCGTTCAGCCGGAAGAATGGACCCCGCAGGGAAACGATTATTCCAGATGCTTTCAATGATGTACTCTTCCGCGAAACCCGCCGGGCTCTGCGCCTTAATGACCATAGTGAGATTTCCATTACACAGCTTTAGCAAATTGGACTCATCATACCAGAGGCACGCAGTGGCAGGTAGCGCGGCAAAGAGAGAAAAGAGGGATCGCCGTTTCATTTTTGTGAAATTTACAATGCAGCCTTATCCGCCTCCAGGCCGCGATTTTTGCGTATACTAATGTTTTGTCTTACTTGACGGGAAGGACGTCTGTTGTGGAAATTTCTTTTGGGCGCGCACTGTGGCGCAATTTTTTAGGCCAGTCTCCGGACTGGTACAAACTGGTACTGCTGGTTTTCCTGGTCGTTAATCCCATCATTTTTAGCGTGAATCCCTTTATCGCCGGCTGGCTGCTGGTGGCGGAATTTATCTTCACCCTGGCCATGGCGCTGAAATGTTATCCCCTGCTGCCGGGCGGTTTACTGGCGTTTGAAGCCGTCGTCATCGGTATGACCAGCGCCGAGCATGTCAAAGCCGAGCTGGCGTCTAATCTCGAAGTGCTTCTGCTGCTGATCTTTATGGTGGCGGGCATTTACTTCATGAAACAGCTGCTGCTGTTTATCTTCACGCGCCTGCTGCTCAGCATTCCGTCGAAAATGTTCCTCTCGCTGGCGTTTTGCCTTGCCGCCGCCTTCCTGTCGGCCTTCCTGGATGCGCTGACGGTCGTCGCGGTGGTGATAAGCGTAGCGGTTGGGTTTTACGGAATTTATCACCGCGTGGCCTCCTCTCGCCCAAATGAGGACCTGCAGGATGACAGCCACGTTGAGGCGCATAACCGTGACGTGCTGGAACAGTTCCGCGCGTTTCTGCGCAGCCTGATGATGCATGCCGGCGTCGGCACCGCCCTGGGCGGCGTGATGACCATGGTGGGCGAGCCGCAAAACCTGATCATTGCCAAAGCGGCGGGCTGGCACTTCGGTGAGTTCTTCCTGAGAATGGCGCCGGTGAGCGTACCGGTGCTGATCTGCGGTCTGGCGACCTGTCTGCTGGTGGAGAAGTTTCGCCTCTTCGGCTACGGGGCGCAGCTGCCGGAGCCGGTACGTCAGGAACTGCATAAATTCGATCTGCAGAGCCGAAGCCAGCGCACGCGCCAGGAGACGCTACGGCTGTTTGCTCAGGGGATCATCGGCATCTGGCTTATCGCGGCGCTGGCGCTCCATCTTGCCGAAGTGGGGCTGATTGGCCTGTCGGTCATTATTCTCGCCACCACCTTTACCGGCGTGACGGACGAACATGCCATCGGCAAAGCGTTTACCGAAGCCCTGCCGTTTACCGCCCTGCTGGCGGTGTTCTTTGCCGTCGTGGCGGTGATTATCGACCAGCATCTGTTCGCGCCGATTATAGCCTTTGTATTACAGGCGTCACCGGATGCTCAGCTCTCGCTGTTTTACCTGTTTAACGGCCTGCTCTCGTCGATCTCAGATAACGTCTTCGTTGGGACGGTCTACATCAACGAGGCCAAAGCCGCCATGGAGCAAGGCGTTATCAGCGCCGGACAGTTTGAGCTGCTCGCCGTGGCGATCAATACCGGCACCAACCTGCCGTCGGTGGCGACGCCAAATGGCCAGGCCGCCTTCCTGTTTCTGCTGACCTCCGCCCTCGCGCCGCTCATACGTCTTTCTTATGGCAGGATGGTGTGGATGGCGCTGCCCTACACGCTGGTGCTCACGATCGTGGGATTGCTTTGCGTCAAAATTACCCTCATTCCCTGTACGCAATGGTTGATACAAGCGGGTATACTTGCGGCGCAGTAAACTATGCATCTCGGGCAGTTCGCTGCCCGTTTGCCTTTTCGCACGATAAACATCCAATTACGTTTTAATTCGTCAGGTACAGGTGGCGCGAAAAACGAATTCGTTTACACTGCGCTTTCTAAGCATGTTCCAGGGAAATGATTATGTTGAGATTTTTAAACCAGTGCTCCCGCGGTCGCGGAGCGTGGTTGTTAATGGCCCTGACCGCCTTTGCGCTGGAAATGGTCGCGCTGTGGTTCCAGCACGTAATGGGACTCAAGCCTTGCGTGCTTTGTATTTATGAACGCTGCGCGCTGTTCGGCATTATGGGGGCGGGCCTGGTCGGCGCGATTGCCCCAAAATCGCCGCTTCGCTATGCCGGTATTGCCATCTGGATCTACAGCGCCTGGAAAGGGCTTGAACTCTCCTGGCAGCACACCATGATGCAATTGCATCCGTCACCGTTTATGACCTGTGATTTCGCCGCCCGCTTCCCGAGCTGGCTGCCGCTGGACAAATGGCTGCCGCAGGTGTTTGTCGCATCCGGTGACTGCTCCGTACGTCAGTGGGAATTCCTGACGCTGGAGATGCCGCAGTGGCTGGTGGGTATTTTTGCCGCCTACTTCGTCGTGGCGCTGCTGGTGCTGATTGCCCAGCCGTTCAAACCGAAGAAACGCGATCTGTTCGGGCGCTAAGTTGCCCGGCGGCGCTTCGCTTGCGCGGGCCTACGGTTTTGTAGGTCGGGTAAGCGCAGCGCCACCCGACACAACAGCGCATAATAAAAAACCCGCCAAGGCGGGTTTTTTATTATCACCGATTAGGGTGATTCATGATGTGGTCTTCCCAGTCCCGCACTTCAGACTCTTTCACCGCAATATGGCGCACGGAAATGCGTTCGCCGTGCATAGCCGCTTTAGAGCCGGTCAGCAGCGGATGCCATTTCGGCAGATCTTTTCCTTCCGCCAGCAGGCGATACGCGCAGGTGTGCGGTAACCACTCAAAGGTCGGCAAATTTTCACGGGTTAATTTGATGCAGTCCGGCTCGTACTCGAAGCGGCGTTCGTAGTTGCGGCACTGGCAGGTTTTGATGTTCAGCTGCTTGCAGGCGACGTTGGTGAAATAGATCTCGTCGGAGTCCTCATCCATCAGCTTGTGCAGGCAGCACTGCCCGCAGCCGTCGCACAATGATTCCCATTCCGCGTCAGTCATGTCGTCGAGAGTTTTGCTTTGCCAGAAAGGGATGTCGTTCATCAGGATGTCCACACGTCAAAAGAAAGCGCACCTTATAACGAGTCTGGCACGTTGTTGCAAGTTTTGCCGCCCTCTTCAGGCGGCAAGATGGGGTTACAGCACGCGGGTTTTCAGCGACAGGCCGTTAAAACCGACCTCAAGCTCGTCACCGCTGAGTAGCGGGCCAACACCCTCTGGGGTTCCGGTCAGGATCACATCACCCGGTTTCAGGGTAAAGAAGCGGCTCATGTAGGTGATCAGGGGCACAATCTTGTGGATCATGTCCGCGGTGGTGCCCTGCTGGCGGATCTCGCCGTTAACCTTCAGGCTAAGCGGGGTGTCCTGCGGATCGCCGGTAAATTCGCTCACCGGTACAAACGCCGAGATGGGGCAGGAATTATCGAAGCCTTTGGCCTTTTCCCACGGCTGCCCTGCTTTCTTCATTTTGCCCTGCACGTCACGCAGCGTGAGATCCAGCGCCACGCCGTAACCGGCAATCGCTTTCTGAACATGTGCTTCTGAGGCCTGGCGCAGCGTCGCGCCGATCAGCACGGCGAGTTCAACTTCGTGATGCACCGAGCCCAGCCCCTGCGGCAGCGCCAGCGGCTGGCGGATATCGCAAAGCGCCGTTTCAGGCTTAATAAACAGGACCGGCTCTTCTGGCGTCGCGCTGCCCATCTCCTGAATATGTTTTGCATAGTTGCTGCCCACGCAAACCACTTTGCTGACGGGATAATCCAGTAATGCACCTTGCCAGTTATGATGTTGATACATGGTCGACCCCTAAACGGTTGATGTGTTATGCCCGAAAACAGCTGAGACTATTTTTTTCCGGTCGCCTCAAGATGCTGTTTTAATAAATTCTCGGGCGGCGGTGGAAGCTGTAAATAATAGCCCTGCTCGGCTAACGCCGTTTTCACTTTTTCCAGATCGGCATTAACCAGTTTCTTACGACCATCAAGCGGCAGCAGCATCGCCAGCTGTGGTCGGCCAAAGTTCTTCATTAATTCTTCAGGCACGCGTGAAAAATCGTCTTTCTTTTCGACATAAAGATAGGTCTGGTCACGGCTTGTACTTCTGTAGATCACACAAAACATGTTTTTACTCTGAATTAATGGGTGGTTGCTTGCCTCAATATACTCCTGACTATAACATGCCTGATACTCTTCGGAATATCGCAGCGAGTGGTTGCGGTTAATAGCAAATTGAGTAAGGCCAGGATGTCAAACACGCCCATCGAGCTTAAAGGCAGTAGCTTCACCTTATCAGTGGTACATTTGCATGATGCAAAACCCGAGGTTATTCGTCAGGCGTTAGAAGACAAAATCGCCCAGGCTCCCGCCTTTCTGAAGCACGCCCCTGTTGTTATCAACGTCAGCGGCCTTGAGGCTCCGGTTAACTGGAAACGTCTCCAGCAGGCCGTCTCCTCGACCGGACTGCGTATTGTGGGCATCAGCGGCTGCAAAGATACTGAGCTGAAAGCGGAAATTGAACGTGCGGGGCTGCCTCTTCTAAGTGAGGGCAAAGAAAAAGCCCCACGTGCGGCACCCGTAGCCGTGCAAACGCCCCCTCCTGCGGTGCAAAACGTTACTACCGTCACAAAAACGCGAATGATTGATGTGCCGGTTCGTTCCGGTCAGCGCATTTATGCACCAAACTGTGATCTGATTGTTACAAGCCACGTCAGTGCTGGCGCTGAGCTGATTGCAGATGGCAATATTCACGTATACGGTATGATGCGTGGACGTGCGCTCGCAGGTGCAAGTGGCGATCGAGATGCGCAAATATTTTGTACTCACCTGACGGCGGAACTGGTGTCCATCGCAGGTGAATATTGGCTGAGCGATAAGATCCCAGCCGAATTTTATGGCAAAGCGGCTCGCCTGCTTCTGGCAGACGACGCGTTGACCGTTCAACCGTTGAATTGATCCCTTTTTAACAAGGAATTTCTATGGCACGCATTATTGTTGTTACTTCGGGTAAAGGAGGCGTTGGCAAGACCACCTCCAGCGCGGCCATCGCTACTGGTTTGGCCCAGAAGGGAAAGAAAACCATCGTTATCGACTTCGATATCGGTCTGCGTAACCTCGACCTCATCATGGGATGTGAGCGTCGCGTCGTGTATGACTTCGTGAACGTCATTCAGGGCGATGCCACGCTGAACCAGGCGATGATTAAAGACAAGCGCACCGAGAACCTCTACATTCTTCCGGCCTCTCAGACGCGTGACAAAGACGCCCTGACCCGTGAAGGGGTGGAAAAGGTGCTCGACGATCTGAAAAAAATGGATTTCGACTTCATTGTCTGCGACTCCCCTGCCGGCATCGAAACCGGTGCCCTGATGGCGCTCTACTTCGCTGATGAAGCGATCATCACCACCAACCCTGAAGTTTCATCCGTGCGTGACTCAGACCGCATTCTGGGGATCCTCGCCTCTAAATCCCGTCGTGCGGAAAATGGCGAAGACCCGATTAAAGAACACCTGCTGCTCACCCGCTACAATCCGGGCCGCGTGAACAAAGGTGACATGCTGAGCATGGAAGACGTGCTGGAGATCCTGCGCATTAAGCTGGTTGGCGTTATCCCGGAAGATCAGTCCGTGTTACGCGCCTCTAACCAGGGTGAGCCAGTGATTCTTGATACAATGGCAGATGCAGGTAAAGCTTACGCCGATACCGTTGACCGTCTGCTGGGAGAAGAACGTCCTTTCCGCTTCATTGAAGAAGAGAAGAAAGGTTTCCTCAAACGCCTGTTCGGAGGATAAGTTATGGCATTACTGGACTTTTTTCTCTCGCGGAAAAAGAACACCGCCAACATCGCAAAAGAACGTCTGCAAATTATCGTTGCGGAGCGTCGTCGTAGCGACGCCGAGCCTCACTACCTGCCGCAGCTGCGTAAGGACATCCTGGAAGTGATCTGTAAGTATGTGCAGATTGACCCGGAGATGGTCACGGTGCAGCTGGAACAAAAAGACGGGGATATTTCGATTCTGGAGCTGAACGTGACGCTCCCGGAAGCGGAAGAGTCGCGTCCGTAGGTTTGTGATTTCGTAGCCCCGGTAAGCGCAGCGCCACCGGGGGAATATGCCGGGTAAATCGCCCGGCATATTTTTTTATCGCGGATAACCTTCCAGCAGCGTATTCAGGCGATCGGCCATCAATTTCCCGCGCCATCCCGCCATCATTTCCGGCACGCCATTCTGCGGCTTCAGCTTCCAGTGCCAGTTCAGCAGCTGGTTTATCTGACGACGTGAAGCGAGCAGCTCCGCGCTCAGCTTGCTTTCCGCTGCAACGTCCTGCACCAGCGCTTTGATATCCTTAAACGCTTTGCGATAGCCCGGCATATCCATCAGGTTCAGCAGCGGTTCCGGCAGCGCATCTTCCGGCAGCTCCTGCGCTTTTGCGACCAGCGCCAGCAGGGTTTTGCCGTGGAAACGGATCTCGCTGCCCGAAAGCCCAATGCTGTCCAGCTCGCCGAGGCTGCCCGGCATATAGCGCGCGACCGCCCAGAGATGCTCTTCGCGAACCACGAAGTTAACGGCCAGATCGCGCTCGCGCGCTTTACGCAGACGCCAGTCCGCCAACAGCTGCAGGCACGCCAGCTGACGCGTACGCAGCTGCCAGGCGTTGCTGATATCGCGCCAGGCCTCTTTCGGGTCGACCACTTCCTGGCGGCGCTGCTGGGTCATACGACACTCGTCCAGCGCCGCAGAGAGCCAGCCGGAGGCTTCTGCCTCTTTCATCAGCTGTCCGGCAATTGGCAGCAGATAAAACACGTCAGCTGCCGCATACTCCAGCTGACGCTCGGTAAGCGGACGCGCCAGCCAGTCGGTACGGGATTCGCTTTTATCCAGCGCCAGGCCCGTATACTCCTCCACCATGGCGGCAAAGCCCCACGAGAGCGGACGATTGCTGAATGCCGCGAGGATCTGCGTGTCAATCAGCGGCTGGGGCATGATGCCAAAGGTGTTCAGAAAGACTTCCAGATCTTCACTGCCTGCGTGCAGGTATTTCGTCACGGCGGTATCGAGCAGCAGGTCACGCATCGGCGTCCAGTCGGTAATGCCGAGAGGATCAATCAGCGACACGTGTTTACCGTCGTACATCTGAATCAAACCCAGCTGCGGATAATAGGTCCGGGTCCGGACAAACTCGGTATCCAGGGCAATGGCAGGAAAGTCGCGCGTCACTTCGCACAGCGAAGCCAGCTCGTCGTTGGTCGTGATCATCTGGTAATTCAAAACGGGTTCTCTTTTGTTTGCGCCCATAAAAAACGCCGGCTTAACCGGCGTCTGGGCGATTAGCGTGAAGCTCAGGCCTTATTGTCTACTTTGCCACGGGCTTCGTCACGTAATTCTCGTCGTAATATCTTCCCTACGTTGGATTTCGGCAGCTCGTCGCGGAATTCCACCAGCTTCGGCACCTTGTAGCCCGTCAACTGACGACGACAAAACGTTACCAGCGCGTCCTCGGTCAGGGAAGGATCTTTCTTGACCACAAATATCTTCACCGCTTCACCGCTGCTGCCGGAAGGCACACCGACTGCTGCCACTTCGAGTACGCCGCTGTGCTGCATGACCACGTCTTCGATTTCGTTCGGATAGACGTTGAAGCCGGAGACCAGGATCATGTCTTTCTTACGATCGACGATGCGCAGGAAGCCCTCGTCATCCATTACCGCAATATCACCGGTGTGCAGCCAGCCGTCTTTGATGATTTCGTCGGTCGCATCGGGACGCTGCCAGTAGCCCAGCATTACCTGAGGGCCTTTAACGCACAGCTCACCCGGCTCGCCCGGCGCGACTTCGTTATCGTTATCATCGACCAGTTTGGCCTCGGTGGAAGGAACCGGCAAACCAATGCTTCCACTGTGATAGTCGATATCATGCGGGTTAACGCTGACCAGCGGAGCACATTCCGTCAGGCCGTAGCCCTCCAGCAAATACTGACCGGTGAGCTTCACCCAGCGCTCGGCGACCGCCTGCTGAACCGGCATGCCGCCGCCCGCAGAAAGATGCAGCGTGGAAAAATCCAGCTGCTGGAACTCTTTGTTATTAAGCAGCGCGTTAAACAGGGTGTTTACCCCGGTCATGGCGGTGAACGGATATTTCGCCAGCTCTTTCACCAGGCCCGGGATATCGCGCGGGTTGGTGATGAGGATGTTCTGACCACCCAGCTCAATAAACAGCAGGCAGTTCATGGTCAGGGCAAAGATGTGATACAGCGGAAGCGCGGTGATCACCACCTCTTTGCCCGGATGCAGCAGCGGCCCGTAAGTGGCGTTCACCTGTTCAAGGTTTGCCAGCATATTACGGTGGGTAAGCATGGCCCCTTTGGCGACGCCGGTGGTCCCGCCTGTGTATTGCAGAAACGCAAGATCTTCCGCCACCACGTCGGGTTTCACATACTGCATACGGTAGCCCGCGTGCAGCGCGCGGCGGAAGGAGATGGCGTCCGGCAGGTGGTATTTTGGCACCAGACGTTTGACATATTTGACGACAAAGTTAACCAGCGTGCCTTTAGCAGTGGAGAGTTGATCCCCCATGCGCGTCAGGATGACGTGTTTAACCTGGGTTTTGTCGACCACTTTTTCCAGCGTATGGGCGAAGTTGGACACAATGACAATCGCGGCCGCGCCGCTGTCGTTCAGCTGGTGCTCCAGCTCGCGCGGGGTATACAAGGGGTTGACGTTGACGACAATCATCCCGGCTCGCAGGATACCGAACAACGCCACCGGGTATTGCAGCAGGTTCGGCATCATCAGCGCGACGCGGTCCCCTTTTTGCAGCCCCAGCCCTTCCTGAAGATATGCCGCAAATGCCCGGCTACGCTCCTCAAGCTTACGGAACGTCATGACCTCGCCCATGTTCACAAACGCAGGCTGGTCGGCGTAGCGCCTTACCGAGTGTTCAAATAATTCCACCAGGGATTGATAACGGTCAGGATTGATCTCAGCAGGAACATCTGCGGGATAACGGTTAAGCCAAACCTTCTTCAATGCATCACCTCTGAAATGAGTGTTCGTCGTCATCACAACCCCGATAATAAACAGTTTGTTAACATTATATTAACTCAGCGTACCAGTTTATTAATTGTTCAGATTTAAGGTTGCGAAGCGCGTCACTCTTTTTTTTCGTTTTATCCGTAAAAAAACAGAGACAGCGGCTGAGCCGCTGTCTCTTTTATAAAAATAACAACAAGTTACTCAGTAACGATCGTCTGAACCTGTGCAGGACCCGGGTTATACCAACCCCAGCCCGGGTAGCCGTAACGATAAGGATGTGGACCCCACATCCACGGATCCATCGGCTGAGGCGGCATGATCACCTGCTGTGCCAGCCGCCAGCGTTTATACCCGTTGACCTGCATGGTCATAAATTTATACGGCGTGCTGCCGATTTTTCCCTGCACGGCACCGGTAATCGGCCCGACGACGGTCACCAGCTGTCCGCGAAAATCGACCGGATCGAGGAAACCACTGACGTCCGCATAGATACGTCCCCGGGAGGCCTCACCCAGTACCGGCCGCGCGCCGCTGTCCAGCGGAACGGTTGCGATCTCCAGGCGGGTTTTCCCCTGCTGGTTTTGCACGTCGACCACCTTACCGCCAAAACGCGCTTCCTGGCCGACGTATAGCTCAGGCGCATTCATCACCCGAACCAGATCCTGCTGTGGCGTCGGGCTGGTGCCCTTAATCGCATCAGGAACGGAAACGCATCCGCTCAATGCTATGGCAACGGCGCCTGCCATAATAAGGCGTACTACTTTAGTCTGAACCGCCATGATGCGACTCCTTTTTCTCAGTTCCTGTTACTGAGATTCACTCGCGGCCCGGAAGTTTCTTCCACGCGACGGTGTTTCGCAAATAAACCGGCTCCGCGTGTTCAACGGCAACGGTTTTTCCTGCTGCGAACAGCTGGCAGGCAATCGGAAGCATATCTTCCGCAGCCGGCAGCAGCATGTTGCCGTCCACCAGCGTCACCCCGGTACCGCTCGCCATATCAGGCCACGCCGGCCAGCCGGTGCCGACGGTCGCCCATTCGCCGGAGAGCTGTTGCAGTCGTTCAGTGACCGCTTCTGGCTTAAGCACGGCTTCCGTCTCTTCACCGTGCCACACGCCCTGCTCGTCGCGGGTATATTCGGCCCAGTAGACTTCGCCCATGCGGGCGTCAATCGCGGCCAGGACGCGCGTTGCCCCGGTCATGCGCCATGCGCCCTGCGCCATGGTGGCGAGGGTAGAGACGCCGATCATCGGCAGTTCGGCGCCCAGGGCCAGCCCCTGCGCAATGCCAATTCCAATGCGTACGCCCGTAAAGCTGCCGGGGCCGCGGCCAAAGGCCAGCGCGTCGAGGTCGGTTAACGAGGTGTCGCTACGGGTTAAGATCTCTTTTACCAGGGGCAGAATGCGCTGGGTGTGTTCCCGTGGGCACTCTTCGAAATGAGCAGTAACAGCATCGCTGTTCAACAGAGCAACAGAGCATGCCTCTGTTGCGGTATCTATAGCCAGAATTCGCATGGGTCGTCGCGCTCTCGCAAGGGTCAGTCACAAAATGGCGCGCATCTTAGCACACTCCGGGGTAAATTACTCCGCCGTTGGGTTTGCCAGGAAGCGCACCGCGCGTTTTATGTCCCGCGTCCGCGGCGCGGGCGGCAGGCTGGCGAGGAAGGTTGCGCCGTAGGGACGCATCACCAGCCGGTTATCGCAAATGACCAGCACCCCGCGATCGGTAACGTCGCGGATCAATCGCCCTACCCCCTGCTTGAGGGTAATCACCGCGTCCGGCAGCTGTACCTCGTCAAACGGATCCCCTCCGCGCAGGCGGCAGTCTTCCATGCGCGCCTTCAGCAGCGGATCGTCCGGAGAGGTAAACGGCAGCTTATCAATGATCACCAGCGAGAGCGTATCGCCCCGCACGTCGACCCCTTCCCAGAAGCTGCTGGTCGCCACCAGCAGGGCATTACCGGCGCTGACAAACTGCTGTAATAGCTGGCCTTTGCTGGTTTCTCCCTGCAGCAGCACCGGTAAGGTCATGGTGGCGCGGAACTGCTCAGCGAGGTCACGCATCATGGCGTGAGAGGTGCAGAGCATAAAGCAGCGGCCGTTGTTGGCCTCGATCATCGGTTTTAACATCGCGGCCAGATGGCGCGCCGCACCCGGCTGGTTCGGCAGCGGAAGATTGCGCGGCACGCACAGCAGCGCCTGTTTTTCGTAATCGAACGGGCTGGGCAGGAGCAGCGATTCCGCCTCCTCGATGCCGAGACGTTCCGTAAAGTGATGCAGATCGTCATTTACCGACAGGGTTGCCGAGGTGAAGATCCAGCTTCCCGGTTTTTCCGCCATTACCTCTTTAAACTTATCCGCCACCGTCAGCGGCGTGAGCGCCAGCGTGAAGTGCCGCGAGGTGCACTCGTACCAGTAGCTGAACCCCGGCTGGTTAATCTCTTTCAGCCGTTTGAGACGCCCGCGATAGAGCGTGGCGCGTTCGAAGGCCGCATCCAGCAGCGCGGAACGGCCGAGGGACAGTTTCGCCACGTCGTAGCAGAGTTCGAGGGCGTCATCGAGCAGCAGCAGCGCGCGCTGGATGTTTTTGTCCGCCAGCAGCTCGCGCAGGTTACCGCGATAGCCCGGTTCGCCGAGCTGTAAGCGGAAATCCTGCGCGCTTTGGGCCAGACGGTCAGCGCATTTCTGCAGCTGCTGGGTATCTTTGAGTTCGGTCCGGTAAGCGATGGTGAAATCTTTCGCCAGATCCTGCAGCTGGCGGCTGGAAAGCGACTGGCCGAAATACTGGCTGGCGATGTCCGGAAGCTGGTGGGCTTCGTCGAAGATCATCACGTCCGCCTCCGGGATCAGCTCGCCGAAACCGCTATCCTTGACGACCATATCCGCGAGGAACAGATGGTGGTTCACCACCACCACATCCGCGTCCATCGCCGTTTTGCGCGCTTTCACCACAAAGCAGTCTTTATACAGCGGACAGTCGCTGCCGAGGCAGTTGTCGTTGGTGCTGGTCACCAGCGGCCAGGCCGGGGAATCTTCCGGCACGCTCGCGCAGGTGCTGATATCCCCCTCTTCGGTCTGGTTCGCCCAGGCGCGAAGGATAATGACGTCGCTCAGGGTTTGTACCGGCAGATCGCCGCCCGCCAGCGCCTGCTGCTCAAGACGTTCCAGACAGAGATAGTTAGAGCGCCCCTTCAGCAGGGCCAGACGCCCCTTGTATTTCAGCGCTTTCGCCACCGTGGGTAAATCTCGGCTGTAGAGCTGATCCTGCAGCGCCTTCGAGCCGGTGGAAATAATCACCTTCTTTTTCGCACGCAGCGCCGGAGCAAGGTAAGCATACGTTTTACCCGTGCCGGTTCCGGCTTCGACCACCAGCGGCTGAGCCTTATCGATGGCGCGTGCCACGGCGTGCGCCATCTGTCGCTGCGGCTCACGGGGTTTAAAGCCGGGGATAGCCTGCGCTAATTGACCTTCAGGGGAAAAATCGTCTGCCACGGTGCTCTCTCACTGTATTTTTGCACAGGGATTATGTCAGCCCATCCACTCCTGTGCCACCCCAAATAGTGACGACAGGAGAACAATATGGCAGTCTTGCCGCCTGACGACGAAAAATAACGAGGAAACGTTTATGACAATTGTGCGCATTGATGCCGAAGCCCGCTGGTCTGATGTGGTGATCCATAACCAGACGCTGTACTACACCGGCGTACCCGCTAACCTGGACGCGGATGCGTTCGAGCAGACGGCAAATACCCTGGCGCAGATTGATGCGGTGCTGGAAAAACAGGGCAGCGACAAATCCCGCATTCTGGATGCGACGATTTTCCTGGCAAACAAAGACGATTTCGCGGCGATGAACAAAGCCTGGGATGCGTGGGTAGTGGCGGGTCACGCGCCTGTACGCTGCACCGTACAGGCCACGCTGATGAAACCGGAGTATAAGGTTGAGATCAAAATTATCGCGGCGGTGTAAGCCCGATTACTCTTCTGGATCTTCATCTTCATCTTCGAATCGCGCCACAATCCGCTCGCCGGAATGACTGGCGCGAATCTCCTGAGCGACTACGGTAATCGCCTGTCCGCTGCTCATCCCCTGGGACATCAGTTCCTGAATTCGCTCAACCGCTTTCTGCTGCTGTTCATGGCTCAGAGAAGGTAAACCTGCAAACATTGTCAACTCCTGCTAAATTATTCGCGCTAATTATTTCACGCTGCCCGGTAGTATGCCACACATGAACAAGCGCTTCCCTACTGTTATTACCTTGCCCTGGCGTGCAGACGCCGCTGAATTCTGGTTTGCCCGCCTGAGCCATCTTCCGTTTGCGATGCTGCTGCATTCCGGCCATGCGGACCATCCCTATAGCCGCTTCGATATCCTGGTGGCCGATCCGCTAAAGACGCTGACAACCGATGACCTGTCGTTAACGGACGATCCGCTGGTGCAGCTTCAGCACGCCATTAACGCGCTGGGCTTATCTGCCACGCCAAACCCGGACCTCCCCTTTCAGGGGGGCGCGCTGGGCCTGTTTGGTTACGATCTGGGTCGCCGTTTCGAAACGCTGCCGGAGCATGCGCAGGCTGATATTTCCCTGCCAGACATGGCCGTGGGTCTGTATGACTGGGCGTTAATCGTTGATCACCAGAAAAAAACGGTTTCCCTGCTGAGCCATCATAACGTGCAGGCGCGCCTGGCATGGCTTGAGGCGCAGCAGCCTGCACCGGCACAGACGTTCACGCTGACCTCCGGCTGGCGCTCAAATATGAGCGCGGCGGAGTATGCCGAAAAATTCACGCGCGTTCAGGCGTATCTGCAAAGCGGTGACTGCTACCAGGTTAACCTCGCCCAGCGCTTCCAGGCGACATACCGGGGAGATGAGTGGCAGGCGTTTACCCGTCTTAATGCCAGCAACAAGGCGCCGTTCAGCGCGTTTGTCCGTCTGGAACGGGGGGCCATACTCAGCCTGTCACCCGAGCGCTTTATCCATCTGGCCGAGGGCACGATTCAAACCCGTCCGATCAAAGGCACCCTGCCGCGTCTTGTCGATCCCGACGCCGATCGCCTTCAGGCGGAAAAGCTGGCCACCTCGCCGAAAGACCGTGCCGAGAACCTGATGATTGTCGATCTGATGCGTAACGACATCGGCCGGGTGGCCGTTCCGGGCAGCGTGCGCGTGCCGGAACTGTTTGTCGTCGAGCCTTTCCCGGCGGTGCATCATCTGGTCAGTACCATCACCGCGACGCTGCCGGCATCACGCACGGCCTGCGATCTTCTGCGCGCGGCGTTTCCGGGCGGCTCCATCACCGGCGCGCCAAAGGTACGGGCGATGGAGATCATTGATGAGCTGGAGCCGCACCGCCGCAACGCCTGGTGCGGCAGCATCGGCTATATCAGCCTGTGCGGCACGCTGGATACCAGCATTACCATTCGCACGCTGACCGCCTGCAACGGAAATCTTTACTGTTCGGCCGGGGGCGGCATTGTTGCCGATAGCCAGGTCGATGCGGAATATCAGGAAACCTTTGATAAAGTTAACCGTATCCTGAAACAACTGGAGTAATCACGGGTGGAAAAAGAGAACCTGACGCTGGATGACTTTTTATCTCGCTTTCAGCTATTACGACCGCAGGTCAACCGCGAGGCGCTGAATCAGCGACAGGCGGCCGTGCTGATCCCGGTCGTGCGTCGCGCGCAGCCGGGCCTGCTGCTCACCCAGCGTTCTCCCCATTTACGCAAGCACGCGGGTCAGGTCGCCTTTCCGGGGGGCGCCGTAGACAGCTCCGACGCCTCGCTGATTGCCGCCGCGCTGCGGGAAGCGCAGGAAGAGGTTGCCATTCCGCCGGAGGTTGTGGAGGTCATCGGCGTGCTGCCGCCCGTTGACAGCGTCACCGGTTTTCAGGTCACCCCGGTGGTCGGCATTATTCCCCCCGATCTTCAGTATCACGCCAGCGTCGATGAAGTCTCGGCGGTGTTTGAAATGCCGCTGGAAGAGGCCCTTCGGTTGAGTCGTTATCACCCGCTGGATATTCAGCGTCGCGGGCATGACCATCGGGTCTGGTTGTCCTGGTATCAGCATTATTTTGTCTGGGGCATGACGGCGGGCATTATTCGTGAGCTGGCGTTGCAAATCGGCCTGAAGCCTTGACTATACTTTACATTCCGCCCTCTTCTGCCAGGTTTGCGATCTGCGTCGCGCTATTAGCAAAACCCATCGTTAACCATTAGTTTAATTCATGTGAATAGTTAAGCCGAGGTCGGTGTTCCCTCTTACACTATGCGCAGTTATAACATCGTTACTGGAACCCCGGTAACCCTGTCAGGAGTGTGAAAGTGATTAGTATATTCGACATGTTCAAAGTGGGAATTGGCCCTTCGTCTTCCCATACTGTTGGCCCGATGAAGGCCGGTAAACAGTTCGTCGATGATCTGGTCGAAAAAGGATTACTGGAAAGCGTTACCCGTGTCGCCGTGGATGTTTACGGCTCGCTGTCATTAACGGGTAAAGGCCACCACACCGATATCGCCATTATTATGGGTCTGGCAGGCAATATGCCGGATACCGTAGATATTGATGCCATCCCGGCATTCATCCGCGACGTGGAAACACGCGGCCGCCTGCTGCTGGCAAACGGCCAGCAGGAAGTCGATTTCCCGCAGGATGACGGCATGCGTTTCCGTAGCGACAACCTGCCGCTGCATGAAAACGGCATGACCATTCACGCTTATAGCGGTGAAAAAGAGATTTACAGCAAAACGTACTACTCCATCGGCGGTGGCTTCATCGTGGATGAGGAGCATTTCGGCAAAGACAGCGTCGGCGACGTCAACGTACCGTACCCGTTCAAATCGGCTACCGAGATGCTGGGCTACTGCAAAGAGACCGGTCTTTCCCTGTCCGGTATGGTGATGCAGAACGAACTGGCCCTGCACAGCAAAAAAGAGATTGAAGACTATTTTGCGAACGTCTGGCAAACCATGCGCGCCTGTATCGATCGCGGGATGAATACCGAAGGCGTTCTGCCGGGTCCACTGCGCGTACCGCGCCGTGCCTCTGCCCTGCGCCGTATGCTGGTGACCACGGACAAGTTCTCCAACGACCCGATGAACGTGGTTGACTGGGTAAACATGTTTGCCCTGGCGGTTAACGAAGAGAACGCCGCCGGTGGCCGCGTCGTGACGGCGCCAACCAACGGTGCCTGCGGTATCGTTCCGGCAGTGCTGGCCTACTACGATCACTTTATTGAGCCCGTGACGCCGGACATCTATATCCGCTATTTCCTGGCGGCAGGTGCCATCGGTGCGCTTTACAAAATGAACGCCTCCATCTCCGGTGCTGAAGTGGGCTGTCAGGGTGAAGTCGGCGTTGCCTGTTCCATGGCGGCGGCGGGTCTGGCAGAGCTGCTTGGCGCAAGCCCTGAGCAGGTCTGCGTGGCGGCCGAAATCGGAATGGAACACAACCTCGGTCTGACCTGTGACCCGGTTGCGGGCCAGGTGCAGGTGCCGTGCATCGAGCGTAACGCGATTGCCTCGGTGAAAGCCATCAACGCCTCACGTATGGCGATGCGCCGTACCAGCGAACCTCGCGTATCGCTGGATAAGGTGATTGAAACCATGTACGAAACCGGCAAGGACATGAACGCGAAATACCGCGAGACGTCCCGCGGTGGCCTGGCCATTAAGGTGCAGTGCGACTAATACTGCCTTTCGCCCATCTGCAACGGATGGGCGAATTTCCCTCTTCTTCCTCGTCTCCTGCTGCTTTCCCCACTACACTTTCACTGTTGCGTCCGGCTTTTGTGGCTGGTGGCTTATCAGGCGACCGTTCATGCAAACTGCACAAACGATCATTAAAAACTATCGCCGAAAACGCGTTATCGTCTGTGTCACGGTTGCGCTCCTCACGCTCATCCTGACGTTAGGCATTCGCTTTATTTCACAGCGCAATGTTAACCAACAGCGGATCCTCGATTTTACCAGCCACACCGTTCGCGCCCTTGATAACGTCCTGCTGTCTTTAGAGAACCGCCGCAGCGTGCTGCAGCCCCTGGTAGGGCAGCCCTGCCCGCAGGCGCACCTGGCGCTGCGAAAGCAGGCCGCTATTTTGCAGACGGTGCGCTCCATCGCCCTGATTAACGAGGGTATCCTGTACTGCTCGAGTATTTTCGGGAGCCGCAACGTGCCCGTACGTGACTTCCTGAAAGAATTACCCGCCAGCACGGCGAAGCTGATTTTATCGACCGACCAGTGGCTGCTTAAAGGTAGCCCGATATTGATCCAGTGGTATCCCGTCTCTCAGGACGGTGAAGCTGGCGTTATTGAGATCATCAATATCGATCTGATCGCCAAAATGATCCTCGAGCCCCAGCGCCCGCTTATTAATGACGTAGCGCTAACCGTGGGGGATCGCTTTCTGCGCTATGGACAACGCGTCAGTGACAGCCTGACGTTTGATGAGGAGGGCTCTCTTTTCCAGCAGTCATCAACCCGAAATCCTTTCACCATTACGGTCAGCGGGCCAGGCCCTGGAGAGTTAGCCTTAAAAAGCCTGCCAGCCCAGTTGCCCCTGGGTCTGATGCTCAGCCTGCTGCTGGGCTATCTCGCCTGGCTGGCAACGGCAAACCGGATGAGCTTTACGTGGGAGATCGATATGGGCATTGCGGCGCGGGAATTTGAGCTTTTCTGCCAGCCGCTGGTGAATGCCCGCACCCAGGCGTGCACCGGCGTGGAGATCCTGCTGCGCTGGAACAATCCGCGTCAGGGGTGGATCACCCCGGAGGTGTTTATCCCGCTGGCAGAAGAGCATAACCAGATTGTCCCCCTGACCCGCTACGTCATCGCCGAAACGGTGCGCCAGATAGGCTACTTCCCCGCCAGCGCCGGTTTTCACATCGGTATTAACGTCGCTGCCAGCCATTTCCGTCACGCGGTATTGATACAGGACCTGAACCGCCTCTGGTTCAGCGCCTGTCCGCGCCAGCAGTTGGTGATTGAACTCACGGAACGGGATGCGCTGCTGGATGCGGATTATCGCATCGTGCGCGAACTGCATCGCAAAGGGGTGAAGCTGGCCATCGACGATTTTGGTACCGGGAACAGCTCCCTCTCCTGGCTTGAAAAGCTGCACCCGGACGTGCTGAAAATCGACCAGTCGTTTACCACCGCCATTGGTACCGACGCCGTGAACTCCACGGTGACGGATATGATTATTGCGCTGGGTCAGCGGCTGAATATTGAACTGGTTGCTGAGGGGGTCGAGACAGAGGAGCAGGCGCGCTACTTGCGCCGCCATGGCGTGCATGTCCTGCAGGGGTTTTTCTATGCGCGGCCCATGCCGCTACGGGATTTTCCGAAGTGGCTGGCGGGAAGCGCATCCCCGCCAGCGCATCATAACGGGCACATCGTGCCCTTAATGCCGCTGCGCTAAGCCGGCTTATTCATCTTCGTCGTGGGCAGATTGTTCTTTAACAATGCGAACCATATCAACGCGATAGTCGTTGGCTTCAACGATCGTAATGTGCAGCGGCGCCAGCTCGATCACATCTCCGACGCGCGGGATTTGTCCGTTAACGGCGATCACCAGACCGGCAACGGTCGCGATGTCTTCTTCATCGTTGATCACATTTTCCAGCCCCAGCGTGTGCGAGAGCGCGTGCAGGTCGGTGGTACCTTTAACCAGCCATCCATCACCGTCGGCAACAATCTCTGGCGTTTCGTCGGCATCCGGGAATTCACCGGCAATCGCTTCCAGCACGTCCAGCGGCGTGACCAGCCCCTGCACCACGCCAAACTCGTTAGTGACGATAACAAAGCTACCGCGAGCGCGACGCAGCACCCCGAGCAGGTTGATAGGATCCAGCGTTTCCGGCACGACAATCGCAGGCGACGCGGCGGCAACGGCTTCCACGTTGACGCCCTCTTCCAGGGCCACCAGCATCTCTTTCGCCCGCACGACGCCGATGATTTCATCCAGCTCACCGCGACACACCGGGAACAGGCTGTGCGGTGAAGAGAGCAGCTGCTGGCGAATTTCATCCACGCTCAGGTTAGCATCGACCCAGCTAATTTCCCCGCGCGGCGTCATGATGCCGCGCAGCGAACGGGAGGCCAGGGAGAGCACGCCGTTGATCATGTAGCGCTCTTGTTCCACAAATGCCCCTTCCGGGACCGGAACCGGGTTATGGTTGTCGGAATCAGACTGGACGTTCACCTGACGACGACCGCCCATCAGGCGCAGAATGGCATCTGCGGTACGGGCGCGCAGCGGCTGATTCGACTGCTGCTTAATAAAGTTACGGCGCGCAATCTGGTTGAACAGCTCGATCAGGATCGAGAAGCCAATCGCGGCGTACAGGTAGCCTTTCGGAATATGGAAGCCAAACCCTTCCGCCACGAGGCTCAGACCAATCATCAGCAGGAAGCTCAGACATAGCACGACCACCGTCGGATGCTGGTTGACGAAGCGCGTCAGCGGCTTCGAGGCCAGCAGCATGACCGCCATCGCAATAACCACAGCCGCCATCATTACCGGCAGATGATTCACCATGCCGACCGCCGTGATCACAGCATCCAGCGAGAAGACCGCATCAAGCACCACGATCTGCAGCACTACCACCCAGAAGCTGGCATAGCCTTTACCGTGCCCATCATCGTGCTGACGGTTTTCCAGCCGCTCATGTAGCTCTGTCGTCGCTTTGAAAAGCAGGAATATCCCCCCGATCAGCATGATTAAATCACGCCCGGAGAAGGTGTAATCCATGACGGAGAACAGCGGTTTGGTCAGCGTGACCATCCAGGAGATGACGGAGAGCAGCGCCAGTCGCATAACCAGCGCCAGCGAGAGACCAATCAGACGCGCTTTATCACGCTGTTTTGGCGGCAGTTTGTCCGCAAGGATGGCGATAAACACCAGGTTATCAATGCCGAGAACAATCTCCAGCACCACCAGCGTGAGCAATCCCACCCAGATTGACGGGTCCATTAAGAATTCCATGACAAGCTCCTGCTAAAGGAATGACGAAACGGTGCCCCACTCAACGTGGGCAAAACAGAGGTAAACAGAGTCGGTACGTGGCGAGGATCGCCGGTGAATAAGGCGCGAAATGGCCTGGCAGATGACTGACGTCGGTGACGGTCCATATAGTGGGCTGTAGCCCTATACTCCTGAACAATTAAACGGAGGCTAAACATATCAGAGACACTGTGTTTTTAGCAAAGATTTACGTTCCTTTGCAAAGTTCTGTAACACAGCGGCTTTACTCTACAGATAAATCTGTAGCGCATGGCTAAATTACGGATCTTCATCACATAAATTATTTTTTCACTATCTAAAATAATTCGCGGAAGTCTTAGTTTTTTTGAACTCTAACCCTTATCTGAATCGATTCGGTTCGCCAATACGATTCTCAGTACGACTGCCTGGCAGGCGTATTAATGATAATAAAAGGAGGTAGCAAGTGACCATTGCTATTGTCATAGGCACACATGGTTGGGCTGCTGAGCAGCTACTCAAAACGGCAGAGATGCTGTTGGGCGAGCAGGAAAACGTCGGCTGGATCGATTTCGTTCCCGGTGAAAATGCCGAGACGCTGATAGAGAAGTACAACGCTCAACTCGCGAAGCTGGATACCAGCAAAGGCGTGCTGTTTCTCGTTGATACATGGGGCGGCAGCCCGTTCAATGCCGCCAGCCGCATTGTCGTCGATAAAGAGCACTATGAAGTTGTCGCCGGGGTGAATATTCCCATGCTGGTGGAAACCTTCATGGCGCGCGACGACAATCCGTCGTTCGATGAGCTGGTGGCACTGGCCGTTGAAACCGGTCGCGAAGGGGTAAAAGCCCTGAAAGCGCAGCCGGTTGAAAAACCTGCCCCTGCGCCTGCAGTGGCACCAAAAGCGGCAGCACCGGCAAAACCCATGGGCCCGAACGATTACATGGTTATCGGCCTTGCGCGTATTGATGACCGCTTAATCCACGGTCAGGTTGCAACGCGCTGGACCAAAGAGACCAACGTTCGACGCATTATCGTGGTCAGCGACGAAGTTGCCGCCGATACCGTACGTAAAACCCTTCTGACTCAGGTTGCTCCTCCTGGCGTTACCGCGCACGTCGTGGATGTCGCCAAGATGATCCGCGTTTACAACAACCCGAAATACGCGGGTGAACGCGTGATGCTCCTGTTCACTAACCCGACAGACGTTGAGCGCATTGTTGAAGGCGGCGTGAAAATCACCTCCGTGAACATTGGTGGTATGGCATTCCGTCAGGGCAAAACGCAGGTCAACAACGCCATTTCAGTCGATGCGAAAGATATCGAGGCATTCAACAAGCTGAATGCGCGCGGTATTGAGCTGGAAGCCCGTAAGGTTTCCACGGATCAGAAACTGAAAATGATGGATTTGATCGGCAAAGTTGGGAAATAAGCCCGCGCCGGTTCTCATATAAAGTTTAAGTAATAGGAGAAGTGCAATGGAGATTACCACTCTTCAGATTGTGCTGGTGTTCGTCGTCGCATGTATTGCGGGTATGGAATCCGTACTTGATGAATTTCAGTTCCACCGCCCTCTGGTGGCCTGTACGCTGATTGGGGCCGTCCTGGGTGACATGAAAACCGGTATCATCATCGGTGGTACCCTGGAAATGATCGCCCTGGGCTGGATGAACATCGGCGCGGCGGTTGCGCCCGATGCCGCGCTGGCCTCTATCATCTCGACCGTTCTGGTTATAGCCGGTCACCAGAGTATCGGTGCCGGTATCGCCCTGGCGATCCCGCTGGCAGCAGCAGGCCAGGTTCTGACCATCATCGTTCGTACTATCACCGTGGCCTTCCAGCACGCGGCGGATAAGGCAGCCGAAAACGGCAACCTCACGGCACTGTCGTGGATCCACGTTTCATCCCTGTTCCTGCAGGCGATGCGTATCGCGATCCCGGCCGTAATCGTTGCGATCTCTGTCGGTACCAGTGAAGTGCAGAGCATGCTGAACGCCATTCCAGAAGTGGTCACCGGCGGTCTGAACATCGCGGGCGGTATGATCGTGGTTGTCGGTTATGCGATGGTCATCAACATGATGCGCGCAGGCTACCTGATGCCATTCTTCTACCTCGGCTTCGTGACCGCTGCCTTCACCAACTTTAACCTGGTTGCACTGGGTGTGATTGGTGCGGTAATGGCGATTCTCTACATCCAGCTCAGCCCGAAATATAACCGCGTCGCGGGTGCCCCAGCGCAGGCTGCTGGTAACAACGATCTCGATAACGAACTGGACTAACAGGTGAGCGAAATGGTTGATATGACAAAAACTACCACCGAGAAAAAACTCACTCCGGGTGATATTCGTGGCGTGTTCATCCGTTCTAACCTGTTTCAGGGTTCATGGAACTTCGAACGTATGCAGGCGCTGGGCTTCTGCTTCTCCATGGTACCGGCAATCAAACGCCTGTACCCGGAAAACAACGAGGCGCGCCGTCAGGCGATCAAGCGTCACCTGGAATTCTTTAACACCCATCCTTACGTTGCGGCCCCCGTACTGGGCGTAACGCTGGCGATGGAAGAACAGCGTGCGAACGGCGCAGAAATTGACGATGGTGCTATCAACGGTATCAAAGTCGGCCTGATGGGGCCGCTGGCCGGCGTTGGTGACCCTATCTTCTGGGGTACCGTGCGTCCGGTCTTCGCGGCGCTGGGTGCCGGTATCGCAATGAGCGGCAGCCTGCTTGGCCCGCTGCTGTTCTTCATCCTGTTTAACGCCGTGCGTCTGCTGACCCGTTATTACGGTGTGGCCTACGGCTACCGTAAAGGGGTGGATATCGTTAAGGACATGGGCGGCGGCTTCCTGCAGAAACTGACTGAGGGGGCGTCAATCCTCGGCCTGTTTGTCATGGGAGCGCTGGTTAACAAGTGGACGCACGTGAACATCCCGCTGGTGGTATCAACCATCACCGGGCAGGATGGTCAGACTCGCGTCACCACCGTGCAGACGATTCTGGACCAGCTGATGCCTGGCCTGGTACCGCTGCTGTTGACCTTCGCCTGCATGTGGCTGCTGCGTAAGAAAGTTAACCCGCTGTGGATTATCGTTGGCTTCTTCGTCATCGGTATCGCGGGCTATGCTGTCGGCCTGCTGGGTCTGTAAGTTTCAATGCTATAGGCCGGGGGCTTGCCCCCGGTTTTTTTTATCTGGAGGATGAATGACTGTCACGGACATCGTACTGGTTTTATTTATTGCTGCCCTTCTGGCTTACGCTATCTATGACGAGTTCATCATGCCCCGCCGCCACGGCGAGACGCTGCTCTCCCTTCCCCTACTGCGGCGCGGGCGCGTGGATGCGTTTATCTTCGCGGGTCTCATCGCCATTCTTATTTACAATAACGTCACCGGCCATGGTGCAATATTAACCACATGGTTATTATGTGCGCTGGCATTAATGGCTGTTTATCTGTTCTGGATCCGCACGCCGAAAATCATTTTTAAATCCCGCGGATTTTTCTTTGCCAATGTGTGGATAGAATATAACCGTATTAAAGAGATGAATTTATCCGAAGACGGTGTGCTGGTAATGCAATTAGAACAACGTCGCCTGCTTATTCGGGTGAAGAATATTGACGACCTGGAAAAGATATACAAGTTACTTGTTAAAACTCAATAAGTTATATATATAGCAATGGCTATATACTGCGTTTATCTTGCGCAAGAAATATAGCCAAAGCTATATCCCCTTCATTAATTTGTTCTCTATTTGTTAACGATATCTTTACGCTTAAAGACAAATGAAAATCGTTATCAACAAGCATTTTAAATAATGCCTCTTCATTGTTGTTTTATATTCTAAAAATATGTTAAGGTTGCGCCCGTCGTTGGGGAGTAGCCGATTTCCTGTTCGCAGGAAATGTACGTGTCAACATACTCGTTGAAAAACGTGGCACGTACGGATCGCTGACAGCACATCTTATGTGCGGTGCGATCAGGCGAGACCATAGATACATCAACTGCTGTTTACTGGGGGCAGTGATGTGTCATATGGATATCCCCGGTCTGGACGCTGTTATGAATATCTCTGCTACGATCCTCCTCGCTTTTGGCATGTCCATGGACGCATTTGCGGCTTCCATCGGAAAAGGCGCCACGCTACACAAACCTAAGTTCTCAGAAGCCTTGCGTACCGGCCTCATTTTTGGTGCTATCGAAACGCTGACGCCGCTTATCGGCTGGGGACTTGGCATGCTCGCCAGCCAGTTCGTGCTGGAGTGGAACCACTGGATTGCCTTCGTACTGCTGGTCTTTCTCGGTGGTCGAATGGTGATTGAAGGTTTTCGCGGCGGCGATGAAGAAGACGAGGAGCCTCAGCATCGCCACGGGTTCTGGCTGCTGGTCACCACGGCCATTGCCACCAGCCTTGATGCGATGGCCGTCGGTGTCGGTCTGGCTTTCCTGCAGGTTAATATTATCGCCACCGCGCTGGCCATCGGCTGTGCAACGCTGATTATGTCCACGCTAGGCATGATGGTCGGACGGTTTATCGGCCCGCTGCTGGGTAAACGCGCCGAGATCCTGGGGGGAATTGTGTTGATTGGCATTGGCGCCCAGATCCTCTGGGCACACTTCTCCGGTTAATCTTCGCGCTGCCAGACATGGATACTGAAATCCGTCTGGCAGCGAAATGTTGAGCGTGCAGCTAGCGCTTCCCATACTTCCGGTTTTGCCCGCCACGCGAACGGCGTCATCTGCAGCAGCGCGGTGGCCTCTTCCCCTTTCAGCGTCATTTCATACGCCACGCTTTGCTCCTGCTTCAGGCTAAAACCGGCCAGCTGTTCAGAATGAGGGGCATGGAGACGCACTTCGTCGTAGATCAGCCCTTTCAGCTCCATCAGATGACGCGGGCCCGGCGTCACGGTGACGACCCATCCACCCGGCTTCACCACGCGAGCCAGCTCTTCCGCCTTGCAGGGCGCGTAAATGCGGATAACAGCGTCCATACTGGCATCGTCAAACGGCAGACGGTGGCTGGATGCCACGCAGAACGTCACGTCCGCGTAACGCCTTGCAGCCGCTCGAATGGCCACTTTCGACACGTCCAGACCGAATGTCTGCGCGCCCTTCTCACGGGCAATCCCGGCAAACCGTGCGGTGTAGTACCCTTCCCCGCAGCCGATATCAAGCATGGCGGTGGCAGAAACCGGCAGAATGTCATTCAGCCGCTGCGCGACGGTCTCCCGCAGCGGCAGATAGTGCCCGGCATCCAGAAACGCGCGACGCGCCTGCATCATCTCTGCACTGTCGCCGGGATCGCGGGAGCGCTTATGCTGCACCGGCAGAAGATTCACGTAGCCTTCTTTTGCCATATCAAACTGGTGCCCCTGCGGACAGGTATAACTTTTATCTGAGTGTGTCAGGGGGGCGTGGCAAAGGGGACAGCTGAAGGACATGGTGACTCCGGAGCATATTCAAAGGGCGAAGTGTACCGCTATTCGCCCTGGTTATAAACGCCCGGTTAACGCATAACGATAAGGTGATCGGAGCCCGCCGGTAAGCCGTCAGGTTTCACATTCTCCAGACGCAGCACGTTGCCCATAATCTCGCTGAAGACAGGCGCGGAAACGGCACCGCCGTAGTAGGCGCCATTCTGCGGCTCGTTAATGACCACCACCAGGGCAAAGCGCGGATCGCTGGCAGGCGCAACGCCGGCAGTATACGCGACGTATTTATCGACGTACTTCCCGCTATCGTCAATTTTCTTCGCCGTACCGGTTTTCACCGCCACCCGGTAGTCACGAACGGCGGCCTTAACGCCCCCACCGCCGGGCAGCGCAACGCTCTCCATCATGTGCTCCACCTCGTGCGCAATCTCTTCCGGCATGACGCGGTGCCCGATGACCGGGGGATCGATACGGGTGATGGAAAGGGGACGTTCAAGACCGAAGCCGCCAATCGTGGCGTAGACGTGCGCCAGCTGAAGCGGCGTCACCATCAGCCCGTAGCCGAAGGCAAAGGTCGCGCGATCGAGCTGGCTCCAGTATTTACGATTTGGCAACAGCCCCGCGCTCTCGCCCGTTAAGCCAAGCCCCGTATTGGTGCCAAATCCAAAGTTTCGATAGGTATCAATAAGATGCTGCACAGGCATTGCCAGGGACAGTCGGGACACGCCGGTGTCGCTCGATTTTTGCAGGATCCCGGTCATCGTCAGTTCAGGATAGTAGCCCACATCCCGGATACGATGCCCGTCAAGGGTATACGGGTGGGTGTCAATCACGCTGTCCGGCTGGACCAGCCCCTGCTGCAGGGCCGTCATCAGCACCAGCGGCTTGACGGTCGAACCGGGTTCGAACGTATCGCTGATCGCACGGTTGCGAAAATCATTTATCGTCGCGCCTTCCCGGTTATTGGGGTTGAAGTCCGGATAGCTCGCCATGGCGAGGATTTCCCCGGTTGGGATATTAATTAAGACCGATGCCCCGGACTCGGCCTTGTTCCAGGCCACGGCATTATCGAGCGCATCTTCGGTGATGGTTTGCAGACGCTCGTCGATACTTAACTGAATGTTATGCGCCGGTGCGGGCGCCACTTCCGTCAGGTTTTCAACCACGCGTCCGTAGCGGTCTTCCCTTACCTGCCGCACTCCCGCTTTGCCGGTCAGCTGCGCGTTGAAGCTCTTTTCCACGCCTTCAATGCCCTGCCCGTCAATATTGGTGAAGCCAATAAGATTCGCTGCCACATGGCCTGCAGGATAAAAGCGGCGGGACTCATCACGTAAGTTGATGCCGGGCAGATTCAGTTTATCGATCCACTTTGCCTGTGCAGGATCGACCTGACGGGCAAGATAAATAAAACGGCCCTGCGGGTTAGCGTTGATTCGCGCCGAGAGAGTACCCAGGGAGAGATGCAGCGCATTTGCCAGCGCCTGCCAGCGTTCGTCAACGCCAACGCCCCCTTTTGCCAGCACCGTTTTAGGATCGGCCCATACGGCCCGGACAGGCACGCTCACGGCCAGGGGACGACCTTCGCGATCCATTATCATGCCGCGCGGCGCATCAATCGCCAGCTGGCGGAGGGAGCGCATATCTTCCTGCTTTACCAGATTGTCAGGCTTGATGATTTGTAGCCAGGCAACGCGGCCCAGCAAAAAAGCCAGACTACAAAAAATAGCTAAACAGAGCAGCACAAAACGCGCCGGCGTGAAATTTCCAGTTGCTGCTATCAATTTCTTCTTCACCTGAACCCCAGGGCTGTTAAACAACGCCCTGATTTAACGGGAAAAGAGGGGTTTAGGGAGGCAAAACAGTGCTACTAACCTCGCAGCTTTGCAACAAGTTACTAACAAGGCCGCAGATCGTAATATTTTGAAAGATAAGGGGCATAAAAAAGCCCCGCGTTATGCGAGGCTTTATGTCTGAGATTGAAGTGCTAAGCGCTTCAGTCAGCAGCGGTTCGATCAGATAGCAGTTACGTTAACTGCAGCTGGGCCTTTCTGGCCGTCCTGAATTTCGAACTCAACGTTCTGGCCTTCAGCCAGAGTTTTGAAGCCGTTACCCTGGATTGCAGAGAAGTGTACGAACACATCTTTGCTGCCGTCAGCAGGAGTAATGAAACCAAAACCTTTAGACTCGTTGAACCACTTAACTTGACCTTTAATCTTTGCCATTTTGCAAAATTCCTTAGAGTGTTTTCTTAGCCCGCAGGCATTAACTGAGATAAAACTGAGACATTACTGCATGAGGCACTAATATAAGGTTCGGCAGAGAAGCGGTATTCAACGACAACGTGTTTACTCAGGACTTCTTTACTGAAAATGCCACACATAAACAGAACTGTACCTCGTTTGACCCAAAACGTGTTATCACACACTATGTTTAATATGGCAAGCCATTTTTAAACATGTCTCGATCCGCCGCACAAATTCGAACAGTGCCTGTCAAGTTTTGCACAATTATGCGCATCACGTACAGACAGCTCTGCTGCGTAACAAAGACCCAGCGTTACCTTCACAACCGCTGTAATCTAAGACTTTTTTAACATAGCTCATTCATTACGAAGCGTCCAGCAACCGGCTAAAGAAATCTTACGTCTTGATTGAGTTAGAACAATTTGTGAAAACTTATGCTTAAATCATTGTAACGCGACCAAATTGTTTCAGAGAAAAAACACCGTTAATAACCCGCCTCCAACTGTATTAAAATGCACCAGTTAATAAACAGTGTTATGCACCAAAATAATGAAATTTTTATGACTCTGCATCAAAAGAAGGCAAGCAAAACGTTTCGATTAAAATAAAACATTCCTGCACGGGTTTACATACAGAATATATGCACGATTTTATCGCTTCGTTTATAAGGATAAATATTCACCAATTTTCAGTATCCTGAAAGAATGATTAACTGGTGCTAAATTGTCTAGCGCATCAGTTAACTCCCGCACAGGTTCATCCAGGGCTTCATCTGCCAGTTCAAACACGCCCCAGTGAATGGGAAACGCCAGAGGACAGCCCAACTGCTGCCACAATGCCACCGCAGATTGCGGATCCATATGATGGACAGCCATGAACCATCGCGGGGCGTAGGCACCAATCGGTAACGCAGCAGCATCAATATGGCCCAGACGTTCAGGTATCAACAGCAGCTCGGGCGAATACCCCGTGTCACCGCTGAACCAGAAACGATGATGTCGCCCCTCCATAACCCAGCCGCACCACAATGAGCGATTGCGGTTCCATGGTGTGCGCATACTCCAGTGCTGTGCCGGTACGGCGGTCAGCGTCATCCCCTGCCAGGTGAAGCTCTGCCACCAGTCGAGCTCAACCACGCGTTTTGCTCCCCGACGGCGAAACCAGTCGGCAAGCCCCAGCGGAACAAAAAAACTGACGTCGGGAAAGCGTTTGAGGATACGGCGAATGGTCGCATCATCAAGATGATCGTAATGATTATGGGAGATGACGACCGCATCAAGCTGATGAAGTTGTTCGACTGACAGCGCGGGAGGCGTTCTACGCTGTGGACCCAGGAAAGGGAGCGGAGAAGCGCGCCGTGAAAACACCGGATCGGTAAGGAGAATATTGCCGTCCAGCTGCAGCAACACGCTCGCGTGTCCGAGCCACCACACCCCATCTTCATGAGGTTGCGTAAGCTCAACCGGTTGCCACCACCGGTGCATAAAGTCTTCATAACCCAGCGCGGGCGGCTTCGGTAAACCGGCCTCTTTACGCGCTTTACGCCAACGGTCAAGGTCGCCCGGTTGATGTCCGACAGGAGCGGTATTACGAAAACCGTTCGGGGTGTGATGTTTCAGGGAGGGGTCATACCAGGGATTTTTCCAGACCACAGCCACCTCCCAGGACAAAAAGATTAACGCTCAGCCACCAGGCGGATAAAGTCTTCTTCGTCTTTGTTATCTTCAGCGACCGCGTTTTTCGGCGCGTCTTTCTCTTCCGGTTCGTTAGCCTCACACAAACGGCGTAGCAATGCATTCTGACGTTTTTGCTGATCGAGCAGCGCTTCCAGCAGTTCGATCTGCTCGTTAGTACGGGAACTGGCGCGGTTCACGAAAAACCAGATGACCAGTCCCACAAGCAGAATAACCAAAGAAATCATCAGGGATGCTATATTCAGCAGCCCTGAATTCAGTAACTCACCCATTTCACCACCTCAATAAAAACGTCTATTTTACCACTGGCGCGAAGGAAGGAAATCACCTTGAGAAAAAATGCGTGTTACCACGGAATAAACTTATTGATTGCGCAAACGCCGCTAAAAAACTGTACATCCTGATCGCACATCACATTGATCGTCTGCGTCCATAACACCACGCACGCTATCAGCACGATAATCAGAATTACCCAGCGTATTTTTTTCACTCCACACTCCGTCTAAAGACCTGATGCAATGAGGTTATCACGCTTATCTTAAACAAGGACTAACTGTGCCTCCATCGCGCTTTTTCAGAATCCTGCACTTGTCTCATCGCGTAAACCGTTTACGCTAGCATTATGATAACAACGATAAAAGAGGTAATGATGCGCTTAATCATTCGAACAATTATTGCACTGGCTATCCTCTGGATTGGCCTTCTGCTGACGGGTTATGGTGTGCTTGTGGGAAGCACCGAGAACGCAGCTGGGTTAGGCATTAAGTGTAAATATGTAACCGCACAAGGATTGAGCAGTGCGCAATACCTGCATTCTGACAGCGGGTTTATTGGTTTAACGAACTGCCCCGTACTGCGTAAAACATCCGTCGTGATTGATAATGGCTAATCAGCCGGGTAAATGACACTGACAAAAACGCCGCATCTGTTGCGGCGTTTTTTATGCAAGCAGAGATTAGAACGGGTAGTCGTGATAGCCCATCTGTTCAGAAATCTTGCGTGCGGCAGTGTGCAGAATAGCTACATACTCATGCAGACGCTCTTCGGAGAAGCGCAAGGTTGGGAAGGAGATACTTAAACCCGCAATCACGACGCCAAAGCGGTCAAACACCGGAACGCCGATACAGCGCAGCCCCTCTTCCTGCTCTTCGTTATCTTCGCCATACCCTTGCTCGCGAACGTGGTCGAGCACCGTTAGCAGCGCGTCAGTGCTGGTAATGGTTCGTGCAGTACTTTGCTTGTATTCCACGCCTTCGAGGATCTGCTTCACTTCCTCACGATCGCGCCACGCCAGCAAAACCTTACCAATCGCGGTACTGTAGAGGGGGTTGCGACGCCCAATGCGCGAATACATGCGCAGATTGTACATGGAGTCGATTTTATGGATGTAAACAATGCTGTCCTCATCCAGTGCACCGAGATGGATGGTCTCTTTGGTCAGTCGGGAGATTTCACGCATCTGAATATCGGCGCTGCGGATCAGGTCAACATTTTGTAGCGCGCGGGCACCCAGCTCAAACAACTTCAGCGTCAGAGAGTATTTTTCAGATTCGCCTTCCTGGGCAACGTAGCCCAGCGACTTCATGGTTTGCAAAAAACGATAAACGGTGCTTTTTGACATCATCACGCGCTGCGACAACTCTGTAATACCTATTTCACGCTCTTCTCCCAGCGCCTGTAAGATGCCAAACACCTTCAGCACGGAAGAAACAGAATCTGGCTGTTTATCCAAATCCGCAATAGCCATTTACCACCTCATAGAGAGTGTTTTATAAAAATCAGAACCGGTTTTTATTATAAGTTCCCGTCATGTCACCTGCAATCAATCCGCGTTTACTTCGTGACAAATCTGCGACATATCGCGGCTGTAACAATGCTAAAATAGTTACCCTGAGAATAATTTCACGCTGAGCTTTTTAAATCCTAATGGAAAAGACCCTTTCCGATGGCCTGCCGTTACCCCAGCGGTATGGCGCTATAGCGACCATCATTATCGGCATCTCAATGGCCGTCCTTGACGGCGCAATCGCGAACGTTGCTCTGCCAACCATCGCCAGCGATCTGCACGCCTCTCCCGCCAGTTCAATATGGATTGTTAACGCCTATCAGATAGCGATTGTGGTTTCCCTGCTCTCGTTCTCTTTCCTGGGCGATATGTTCGGTTACCGTCGCGTGTATCAGTGCGGTCTGGTGGTTTTCACCTTCACGTCCTTGTTATGCGCCCTTTCAGATTCACTGCATACCCTGACGCTCGCCCGCATTGCGCAGGGTTTTGGCGGCGCGGCACTGATGAGCGTAAACACGGCGTTGATCCGCTTAATTTATCCGCAGCGTCATCTGGGGCGCGGCATGGGGATAAACTCGTTTATTGTCGCCGTCTCTTCCGCCGCGGGACCCACCATTGCAGCAGCGATCCTTTCCGTTGCGTCATGGCAATGGCTGTTCGCCATTAACGTGCCGCTCGGTATCGTCGCTATATTCTTCGCCCTGCGCTTTCTCCCCGCTAACGGTCCCAAAAGCACTATGCCGCGCTTCGACGTGGCGAGTGCGGTGATGAATGCCCTGACTTTTGGCCTGCTGATTACGGCGCTGAGCGGCTTTGCACAAGGGCAGTCTCTGATGCTTACCGGCGCGGAGATTATCGCCCTGCTGGCGATCGGCTTTTTCTTTGTTCGCCGCCAGCTCACTCTCCCGGTGCCTTTACTGCCGGTCGATCTGCTGCGTATTCCCCTCTTTTCCCTCTCCATGTGCACGTCAGTCTGCTCATTTTGCGCACAGATGCTGGCCCTGGTTTCTCTGCCCTTCTTTCTGCAGAGCGTGATAGGCCGTTCAGAAGTGGAGACTGGCCTGCTGTTAACCCCCTGGCCGCTGGCAACAATGGTAATGGCACCGTTGGCAGGCTATCTGATTGAACGCGTCCATGCCGGTTTATTGGGAGCGTTGGGGCTGGCGGTGATGGCAACAGGCCTATTTGCGCTGGCTCTGCTACCGTCATCGCCAACCGATCTGGACATCATCTGGCGCATGATTCTGTGCGGCGCAGGTTTTGGCCTGTTCCAGTCCCCTAACAACCACACCATCATCACCTCCGCGCCGCGTCATCGCAGCGGAGGTGCCAGCGGCATGCTGGGGACCGCGCGCCTTCTGGGTCAAAGCACCGGTGCTGCACTGGTTGCCCTGATGTTTAACCTCGCCGGACAAAACGGCAACCATGTTGCGCTTCTCACCGCGGGAGCCCTTGCCTCCCTCGCGGCGGTCGTCAGCGGCCTGCGGGTGACCCAGCCCAAAGCTCAGGCATAAAAAAAGCCGGGCGGAGTGTTCTCCTGCCCGGCTTACTAAGGTTCTTTGCGTTACTTCAGGTATTCCCCACTGCGCAGCGCTTCGATACGTTTATCCAGCGGCGGGTGAGACATAAACAGCTCGCTCAGCGATTTGGATTTACCGTTAATGCAGAAGGCCATCATGCTGTTCGCTTCCTGCGGCTCGTAGCTGGTTTTCAGACGCTGCAGCGCAGCAATCATCTTCTCACGACCAACCAGTTTCGCCGAGCCAGCATCCGCGTGGAATTCACGGTGGCGGGAGAACCACATGGTGATGATGCTGGCCAGAATACCGAATACCAGTTCCAGAACCATCGAAACGGCAAAGTAGATCAGCGGGTTGCCGTTGCTCTCTTCACCTTCGTCTCGGTTGCCGCCCATAAAGCCTGCCGCAATCTGCGCCAGAATACGGGAGATGAAGATCACGAAGGTGTTCACCACACCCTGAATCAGGGTCATGGTCACCATGTCACCGTTGGCGATATGGCTGATTTCATGGGCAATAACCGCTTCGGCTTCGTCACGGCTCATGTTCTGCAGCAACCCGGTGCTGACGGCAACCAGTGACGCATCACGACGGGCGCCCGTGGCGAAAGCGTTGATGTCCGGGGCATGATAAATCGCCACCTGCGGCATGGCGATCCCGGCCTGGCGGGATTGCTGAGCCACCGTATTCATCAGCCACTGTTCCATATCGTTACGAGGCTGTTCAATAACCTCACCACCCACCGATTTCAGCGCCATCCACTTTGACATCAGCAGGGAGATGAACGAGCCACCAAAACCAAACAGCAGCGCCATAATCAACAGACCCTGAACGCTGCTCGACTGAATTCCCGTCAGGCTTAGCACGAGCCCGAAAACCACCATGACCGCCAGGTTGGTGAGCAGGAAGAGCGCGATTCGCATCATAATTTTCTTTTTACCTCAGTTTAACAAAACGCACTATGCGATTACCCACATCGTATGGGTATTGCGGCTATTTTCAAGCATCCGGCGGGCGTAAGTCACCAGAAAGACACAACTTTACACAATTGGAAATCTGGCTGACGGAAGGATGAAGAACAAAAAGAAACAGGCACAATTTCTTGTGCCTGTTGGGAGATTATTTTGCCGGAGCGGGCTGTACGGCAGGTTTCTCTTTTTCCTGATTCGCCAGGTCAAGAGCGATATGCACCGTCTCGTCCAGATACGGATCCGGCTCCTGGTAATCTTTTGGCAGATCGTCCAGTTTCTTGAGCAGAGGCTTACCTTCTCGCTTGAAGCGATCGTTGATACGCGCCAGGCGGGTTGCATCGTCTTCGTTGTTCTCTTTCTCACGCTGAGCGTAGTTCAGAGAAACAATATTCCGCTTATCCTTCAGAGCATTGAACCGGGCAATGTCCTTCATGATGTACTGGAACTCCGGATCTTTCGCGATGCGGTCGTTATGCGCTTTCAGCAGTTCAGGACCAAATTGCGTCATATCACCCGCTTTCACGTAGGTCGCGGCATTGATGCTGTCCCACGGCAACGCGTTATCTTCAAACTTCTCGCCGGTTTCCGTCTCTTCCGTGCCTGTCGGCATGATGATGTCCGGCGTTACGCCCTTACGCTGCGTACTGCCGCCGTTCACGCGGTAGAATTTCTGAATGGTGTACTGAACCGAGCCCAGTGCAGGCCATTCCGGACGCAGCATCTGATCGTAAATGCGATTCAGAGAGCGATACTGCTGTACGGTGCCTTTCCCGAAGGTTGGCTCACCGACGATCAGCGCGCGGCCATAGTCCTGCATTGCAGCGGCAAAGATTTCAGACGCGGAAGCACTGAAGCGGTCAACCAGGACCACCAGCGGGCCTTTATAGTAGACCACCCCGTCGTTGTCGGCATCTTCACGCACTTTGCCGTTGTTATCCCGCACCTGAACCACAGGACCCGATGGAATGAACAAACCAGAGAGTGAAACCGCTTCCGTCAGCGCCCCGCCGCCGTTACTGCGCAGGTCGATGATAATGCTGCTGACGTTCTGCTTCTCAAGCTTCTGCAGCTGAACTTTCACATCGTCAGTCAGCCCTACGTAGAAGCCAGGAATATCCAGGACACCGACCTTCTCTTTACCCACGGTTTTCACCGACATTTTCACCGCGCGGTCTTCCAGACGGATACGCTCGCGGGTCAGGGTAACGATACGGGTTTTAGTGCCTTTACCGGCAGGTAGAATTTCCAGACGAACCTTGCTGCCTTTCGGACCTTTGATCAGCGCAACCACGTCATCGAGACGCCAGCCGATCACGTCGACCATGTTCTGGCCAGTTTGTCCTACACCCACAATACGATCGCCAACGCTAATCGCTTTGCTTTTGGATGCAGGGCCACCCGCGACCATCGAATTGATCACCGTGTAATCATCGTCCATCTGCAGCACCGCGCCGATACCTTCCAGAGACAGGCTCATCTCGGTATTGAACTGTTCGGTGTTGCGTGGAGAGAGATAGTTGGTGTGCGGATCGATTTCGTGAGCAAAGGCCGTCATGGCCAGCGAGAAGACATCCTCACTGTTGGTCTGCGCCAGACGACGAATGGCGAATTTGTAACGACGCGTCAGCGTGTCACGGATCTCTTTTTCGTCTTTGCCGGTCAGCTTGAGGCTCAGTTCGTCGTATTTAACTTTACCGTCCCACAGCGCATTCAACTCGGCTTCATCTTTCGGCCAGGGTGCTTTACTGCGATCCAGGTTAAAGGTGTCAGTGCCGGTGAAGTCCATCGGACGTTCCAGCACTTTCAGCGCGTACTGATAGCGTTCAAAACGGCGCTTTTGCGACAGGTTATAGAGATCGTAGAACAGATCCAGCTTGCCTGAACGCAACTCATCACCCACCTCGGATTTGCGCTTAGCGAACTGCTCGACATCGCTGGCGAGCAAAACGTTATGGCTGTAATCCAGCAAGTTCAGATAGCGGTCAAAGATTTTGGCCGAAAAGGCCTGATCGAGATCGAACTGACGATAGTGCGAGCGGGTAAAACGTGAGGTCACGCGCTCGCTCACCGTCGCATGCTGCGTCTCTTCCTTGAGTACCGGAATTTGATCAACACGCGTGATATCGTCCACTGCAAAAGCGTGACCTGTTATGGCAAACAGGCCCGCCAGCGCGGTGAGCTTAAAAAAAGTGTTCATGCCAGGCTTGGCCTCCGTTTCAGAACAACAAGTGTTCTGCGCGTACAATCATTGACATACCAGAAGTCAGCTGTACACGAACGCCATCTTTGGTGATTTCCAGTACGGTGGCGTCCATAGCATTGTTACCCGCTTTTACCTTCAGCGCCTGACCTACGCTCAGGGCGTTGATGTCAGAAACTGGGGTATGGCGCGGCTCTTCACGAGGGGCTCGCGGGGCTTTTGCTGCTGGTTTGTCTGCACGCGGTTTGCGATCGTTATTATCGTGACGGCGCGGCGCAGGGCGTGGTTTACGCTCACGACGAGGCGCTTCTTCCTGGCCGTTTGCCGCTGCGGCTTCGCGTTTTTTCGCCTGCTGTTCTGCACGTTGTGCCTGAACGCGTGCTTTGGCTTCTTCAAGCTGCTTGCGCGCGTGCTCAACATGCTGCTCGTCCAGCTCACCACACGGGTTGCCGTCGAGATCCACGCGGGTCGCGCCAGCTTTGATACCGTACAGGTAACGCCAGCTCGAAGTATAAAGACGTAAGGCGGAACGCAGCTGAGTTTTGCTGAGGTTCATTTCCCCCTCAACGCGTGCCACCAGATCCTGAAAAATACCGACTTTCAGGGGACGAGCTTCACCTTCCGCGCTGAAGCACTGCGGGAAACGCTCGGCCAGAAATGCGATAACTTCTTTACTGCTATTCAACTTAGGTTGATTTTCCATGAAATTTCCTGATTACAACGGACGTTGCCAACAAGCGCAGGCATGAACAGGCGTCATTATAATGACGCTATCAGTAAATGCTACGTTATCCGTTGATTATCCTGCGACGCTCGCAAAGAATTTTTGATAATCGGTTGCAGCGAGTACGTTTTCCAGATTCGCCACCAGCTCGCGCAGCCCCTGTTCGTCCTCGGTTGTAAAGCGACTGAAGACCGTACTGTCGATATCCAGAACGCCAATAATCTGATTTTTGACCACCAGCGGCAGAACGATTTCAGAGTTACTGGCGGCATCACAGGCAATGTGCCCGTCAAACGCATGAACATCTTCAACGCGCTGGACCTGATTCTCGGCCACCGCCGTACCGCATACGCCGCGCCCTACCGGAATACGCACGCAGGCCAGTTTGCCCTGGAACGGGCCGAGCACCAGCGTTTCACCTTCCAGAAGGTAAAAGCCGGCCCAGTTCACGTCAGAGAGACGTTCAAACAGCAATGCGCTAGTATTTGCCAGAGTGGCTAAGAAGCTGGTCTCACCCGCCATCAATGCCTTAAAATCGCGGTTCAGATCCGCGTAGAATTCTGTTTTGTTCATTATTCAATCACTTAGTTGTCTTACAAATTTACCGCATAGCCTATTAAAATAAGCATTAAATGCGCTCATGCTCAAGATGAATCCGTTCATGAGTTATTATAACTTTCAACAATACTTATTTGTGCGCAGCTGATGGCCTTAAAAACAACCAAAATTACGCCGACAAGAAAGATAACTGTCCATACGGTAAGCGAAGCTTTGCCACGTGCACATTATCAGCGTTGCCCCCAGTGCGATACGCTTTTTATGTTGCCGAAGATGAAATCGCACCAAAGTGCCTTTTGTCCCCGCTGCGATGCCAAAATTCGTGACGGTCGCGACTGGTCGTTAACCCGCCTCGCCGCCATGGCCGTCACCATGCTGCTGCTGATGCCCTTCGCCTGGAGCGAACCGCTGCTGAAACTCTACCTGCTTGGCGTGCGTATTGACGCCAACGTGCTGCAGGGGATCTGGCAGATGACCCGCCAGGGCGATCCCATCACCGCTGCCATGGTGCTGTTCTGCACCGTTGGCGCGCCGCTGGTGCTGGTCGCCGCTATTGCCTATCTTTGGTTTGGCAATATTCTTGGCATGAACCTTCGCCCGGTGCTGCTGATGCTGGATAAGCTCAAAGAGTGGGTGATGCTGGATATTTATCTGGTGGGCGTAGGCGTTGCGTCAATAAAGGTACAAGACTATGCCTTTTTGCAGCCCGGCATCGGACTCTTTGCTTTCATTTGCCTGGTATTGCTGAGCATCCTGACGCTGATCCACCTGAACGTTGAACAGCTCTGGGAGCGATTTTACCCTCAGCGTCCCGCCACGCGTCCTGATGAAAATCTCCGCGTCTGTCTGGGATGCCACTATACCGGGTTGCCCGACGCGCGTGGCCGCTGCCCAAGGTGCCATATTCCATTAAGGCTGCGGCGCAACAATAGCCTGCAAAAATGCTGGGCCGCGCTCATCGCCTCCCTGGTGTTTCTGATCCCAGCCAATATGCTGCCGATATCTATCATTTACGTGAATGGCGGGCGTCAGGAGGATACTATCCTCTCCGGGATTATCTCCCTTGCACACAGTAACGTCGGGGTGGCGGCGATCGTCTTTATTGCCAGTATCCTGGTTCCCTTTACCAAAGTGGTGGTGATGATTACCCTGCTTATCAGCATTCATTTGAAGTGTGAACAAGGCTTACGTACCCGTATTCTGCTTCTGCGATTTGTTACCTGGATTGGCCGCTGGTCAATGTTAGATCTGTTTGTGATTTCGCTGATGATGTCGCTCATCAATCGCGATCAGCTACTTGCTTTTACAATGGGACCCGCGGCTTTTTATTTCGGCTCTGCGGTGATATTGACTATTCTTGCTGTGGAATGGCTGGATAGCCGCTTACTTTGGGATGCACATGAGTCAGGAAACCCCCGCTTCGCCGACTGAAGCGAGAATTAAAACAAAACGCCGCATTTCGCCATTCTGGTTGCTGCCCGTCATCGCCCTGATGATTGCAGGCTGGCTTATCTGGACGAGCTATGAAGATCGCGGGAGTACCGTCACCATTGATTTCCAGACCGCCGACGGCATCGTCGCCGGGCGAACGCCCGTTCGCTTCCAGGGGGTTGAAGTGGGTACGGTTCAGGACATCTCCCTGGGAAAAGGGCTGAACAAGATTCAGGTGCGGGTCAGTATTAAATCTGACATGCAGGATGCCCTGCGCAGCGAAACGCAGTTCTGGCTGGTGACGCCGAAAGCCTCTCTGGCCGGCGTGTCCGGGCTGGATGCGCTCGTGGGTGGTAACTATATTGGCATGATGCCGGGCAAAGGCGAGCCGCAGGATCATTTTGTCGCCCTGGATACCCAGCCAAAGTATCGTCTTAATAACGGCGATTTGATGATCCATCTCCAGGCCCCGGATCTCGGCTCTCTGAACAGCGGTTCGTTGGTCTATTTCCGTAAAATCCCGGTTGGCCGCGTGTACGATTACGCGATCAACCCGAATAAACAGGGCGTCACCATTGATGTTCTGATCGAGCGTCGCTTCACTAACCTGGTGAAAAAAGGCAGCCGCTTCTGGAACGTCTCCGGCGTGGATGCAGACCTCAGCCTGAGCGGTGCAAAAGTGAAGCTGGAGAGTCTGGCCGCGCTGGTGAATGGCGCCATTGCCTTTGATTCCCCTGAAAACTCAAGCCCTGCCACCGCTGATGACACGTTCGGGCTCTACGCTGACCTGGCGCACAGCCAGCGCGGCGTGATCGTCAAACTCGCCCTGCCCGATGCTAAGGGGCTAAAAGCCGGTTCGACGCCGCTGATGTATCAGGGGTTGCAGGTTGGCCAGCTCACCAAAATGACGCTCAACCCGGGTGGCTCGGTTACCGGCGAAATGACGGTCGATCCGAGTGTGGTCGATCTCCTGCGCGAGAAAACGCGCATCGAAATGCGCAGTCCAAAGCTTTCTCTGAACGATGCCAGCCTCAGCACGCTGTTGACCGGCAATACGTTTGAGCTGATCCCCGGTGAAGGACAACCCAGCAATAGCTTTGTGATTGCTCCGGCAGATAAAGCCCTGCTGCAAAAACCGGGCGTGGTAACCGTCAGGCTGAAGGCGCCAGAAAGCTACGGTATCGAAGCCGGACAGCCGTTAATTTTACACGGTGTGCAGGTCGGACAGGTGCTGGAACGTACGCTCTCTGCGGATGGCGTGACGTTCTCGGTCGCCATCGATCCGCAGTACAGCGACCTGGTGCATAGCGACAGTAAATTCGTGGTGAACAGTCGCGTCGACGTGAAGGTGGGTCTGGACGGCGTGGAGTTCCTCGGCGCCAGCGCCAGCGAATGGGTTAACGGCGGTATCCGTATTTTGCCCGGCGATAAAGGCCCCGTGCGCGACAGCTATCCGCTGTATGCCAACCTGGAGAAAGCGATTGAAAACAGCCTGAGCGATCTGCCTACCACCACGCTGACGCTGAGCGCCGAGACGCTGCCGGACGTACAGGCGGGATCCGTAGTGCTGTATCGCAAGTTTGAAGTCGGGGAAGTGATCACCGTTCGCCCGCGTGCGGACGCGTTTGATATCGAACTGCATATCAAGCCGGAGTATCGCAAGCTGCTGACGCCAAACAGCGTCTTCTGGGCCGAAGGCGGCGCGAAAGTTCAGCTTAACGGTAACGGGCTGACCGTACAGGCCTCCCCGCTCTCACGCGCGCTGCGCGGGGCGATTAGCTTCGATAACCTCAGCGGCGCGGGGGCGAATCTGCGTAAAGGCGATAAGCGTATTCTCTTCCCGTCCGAAACCGCCGCACGCGCCGTGGGAGGACAGATTACCCTGCACGCGTTTGATGCCGGTAAGCTGGCGGAAGGTATGCCAATCCGCTACCTGGGAATTGATATCGGGCAGATCCAGAAGCTAACGCTGATTACCTCGCGTAACGAGGTGCAGGCTACCGCCGTGCTTTACCCGGAATATATGCAGACCTTCGCCCGCATGGGTTCGCGCTTCTCGGTGGTTACACCGCAGATCTCGGCCGCGGGCGTTGAGCATCTCGACACCATTTTGCAGCCGTACATCAACGTTGAGCCAGGCCAGGGCAATGCCCGTCGTGATTTCGAGCTGCAGGAGGCCACGATCACCGACTCGCGCTACCTTGGCGGCCTGAGTATCGTGGTGGAAGTGCCGGAAGCGGGCTCGCTGAACATCGGTACTCCGGTCCTGTTCCGCGGCATTGAGGTGGGTACGGTCACGGGCCTGACGCTCGGTACGCTCTCCGACCGCGTGATGGTGGCGTTACGCATCAGCGAACGCTACCAGCATCTGGTTCGTAATAACTCGGTATTCTGGCTGGCATCCGGCTATTCGCTGGACTTCGGCCTGACGGGAGGCGTGGTGAAAACCGGCACCTTCAACCAGTTCATTCGCGGCGGTATCGCGTTTGCCACGCCGCCGGGCACGCCGCTGGCGCCAAAAGCGCAGCCGGGTAAACACTTCCTGCTGCTCGAAAGCGAACCGAAAGAGTGGCGCGAATGGGGAACCGCCCTGCCGCGTTAATCCGAGAGGCTCCGGTGTCAACGCACCGGAGCCTTTATGTTACACTGCGCACCTGAACTTTTCCCTGTGGTGTGCCCGTGGCTCAAAACTCCGTATTTCTTCCTGAACAATTCCTGGCGCAGATGCGCGAGGCGCTTCCTTCTCACCTGTCTTTAGACGATTTTATTGCCGCCTGCCAGCGCCCGCTGCGCCGGAGTATTCGCGTCAATACGCTGAAAATCAGCGTCGAAGATTTTCTGACGCTGGTCGCGCCTTACGGCTGGCAGCTGACGCCAGTCCCGTGGTGTGCGGAGGGGTTCTGGATCGAACGCGATGATGAAGACGCCGTGCCGCTGGGCAGTACCGCTGAACATCTGAGCGGTCTGTTCTATATTCAGGAAGCGAGCTCAATGCTCCCGGTTGCCGCCCTGTTTGCCGATGGCAATGCGCCTGAGCGCGTGATGGATGTTGCCGCGGCGCCCGGCTCGAAAACCACGCAAATTGCCGCCAGGATGGGTAACCAGGGAGCAATCCTCGCCAACGAGTTTTCCGCCAGCCGCGTGAAGGTGTTGCATGCCAACATCAGCCGCTGCGGCATTCATAACGTCGCCCTGACGCACTTCGACGGACGCGTGTTTGGCGCCGCCCTACCGGAAGCCTTTGATGCCATTCTGCTGGACGCCCCCTGCTCCGGTGAAGGGGTGGTGCGTAAAGATCCCGATGCGTTAAAAAACTGGTCCGTGGAAAGCAACCTTGAGATCGCCGCCACGCAGCGAGAGCTGATCGAGAGCGCATTTCACGCCTTGCGCCCTGGCGGCACGCTGGTCTATTCAACGTGCACCCTAAACCGCGATGAAAACGAAGACGTCTGTCTGTGGCTGAAAGCGAACTACCCGGACGCAGTCAAATTCCTGCCGCTTAACGATCTATTTGCCTCGGCACAGGAGGCGGTCACCCCCGAGGGTTTCCTCCACGTGTTCCCGCAGATTTACGACTGCGAAGGGTTCTTTGTGGCCCGTCTGCGTAAAACGCAGGCGGTTGCTCCCCTGCCCGCACCTAAATTCAAGGTCGGCAACTTCCCGTTTGCTCCCCTTAAAGGTCGCGATGCAGCACAGCTTGAAGCCGCGGCCAAAAAGGTTGGGCTAGTCTGGGATGAGAGCCTGCGTCTCTGGATGCGTGATAAAGAGATATGGCTCTTCCCGGCTGAGATCGAGCCGCTCATCGGAAAGGTCCGTTTTTCGCGAATCGGGATCCGCCTGGCGGAAGCCCATAATAAAGGCTATCGCTGGCAGCATGAGGCCGTTATCGCCCTTGCCGGACGGGAGAATACCTTTGCTCTGACGCATCAGGAAGCCGAAGAGTGGTACCGTGGTCGCGATGTCTATCCGGACAGCACGCCATCAGGTGATGAAATGATAGTGACGTATCAGGGATACCCGCTGGGACTGGCAAAAAAGGTCGGCTCAAGGCTGAAAAACAGCTATCCGCGCGAGCTGGTTCGGGACGGCCGACTCTTTACCGGTAACGATCGCACGGACTGAAAAAAGCGCATTTTTTTACTGGCGATTTTGCTCTCCTTGTCTACGATCAAAAATGGGTGATCGCACTGGTCATACCAGATTTTGACAACCGACCCGGAGAGCACTATGACGAAAACCAGCGTGCGTATTGGCGCTTTTGAGATCGACGACGCAGAGCTGCGCGGCGAAGCGCAAGGCGATCGAACGTTAAGTATTCCCTGCAAATCCGACCCGGATTTGTGCATGCAGCTTGATGCATGGGACGCAGACACCAGCGTCCCGGCAATACTTGATGGCGAACATTCTGTCCTTTACCGTGAGCATTACGATAGTAAAACCGATGCCTGGGTCATGCGTCTTGCCTGACCTAAAGAGAACCCGCCCGAAGGCGGGTTATTTATTACTGCAGCTGCACCAGCGTAAAGTAACCGTCAAAAACCGCCCCCGTATCTATGTAGTGCAGATTATCAAAATCATACCTTCTGTCGACGGGCGTATGTCCAAACCAGAAATGATCCGCGCCGCTGATGCCCTGCCCTTTGCCTACCATGAATCCCATCAACCGATCGCGGTCCCATAAAACGCGATGAGTGCTGACCGGTTTTTGCCAGAGATATTCTGCTGCTGGATAATCGGCATGGGCTATCACATTCAGACCGTTAGCACAGGTAATCTCAATAATATGCGGTAAATGGCGACAGTCGTTAAGCAACTCCCGCGCAAGCTGTTGCTGGTCGCGTTCAAGATGGGCAAACCACATTCCGCCATTTATCGTCCAGAGAGAAAAATCGTTATTATCCAGACTGTCGAGAGCCATTTGCTCATGGTTTCCCCGCACGGCACGGAACCATTTTTCATGAATGAGCTGAAGGCATTTCACGCTGTCAGGACCACGATCGATCATATCCCCAACGGATATAAGCAAATCCTCATACGGGTTAAAGTGACGGCGTTTAAGCTCATCCATAAGCCTCTGGTAACACCCATGTATATCGCTGACAACCCAGACGTGACGCCACATTCCACCTTCAATTCGCTGATACATAGGACCTCCTTTTAACAGTATAGCCGCCGTGGAAAAGCCAACTGACAGGCGCGGACATCACGAAGTCAAACAAACGGTAAACCAAACAGAAATAAAGATCCTCGCGCTATTAATCCCTTTTTCATGGCTCCTTACAATAAGGGTAGAAAAAAAAGAGGGGTCTTCACGTGTCTAATACGCACCTGCATAACGATGTTTTTTATCCGCATCGCACAAATATTATTTCCGAGCTGGTGAACGGCAAACGCGTGCCGGGGCCAATCTGGCGCAAGCGCGAATATCGCCTGAAGTTCCTTTTCCGATCGCTTCTGTTCTGGTCCTCTACCCATCGCATGCTGGAAGCCCTTTCCGGGCGCGACGATTTCGACAGGCTCCTTGCCTCACAGATCACGTTACCCAGCAAGACCCACCGGCAGTATCTGATGCGTGGCCTGACGGCTAACGATCGCGCCGACGCAATCGTTAGCCATTATTACTGGATTGATAGCCTGAAAGAGAGCGGTCTCGCTCAGGCTCTGACCAGCCCGCAGGAGCAAACCGTTGCGCAGTTCCATGCTAAAGACGGTGTAACCTATACGGTCAATGCTTCCTCTGCGGGGAAAGCCGAACGCGAAGGCGAAAGCACCTTGTGGCTTCGCGACAACGAGGATACGCTGCTGGCCAGCCTGACCTTCAGCGTCGCGCGCAGCAATGGCCAGCAGGTCATGGTCATCGGCGGGCTTCAGGGACCCCGTCGCTGCGTATCGCGAGACGTCATTAAACAAGCCACCCGCGCCTGCCACGGCCTGTTCCCTAAACGGGTGTTGATGGAAGTCCTCTTCCAGCTTGCCGCGCAATCATCTGTCCGGGCTATTTTTGCCGTCAGCGATGAGGGACACGTTTTCCGCGCGTTGCGATATCGCCTGAGCAAAGGCCGCCATTTCCACGCCAGCTACGATGAATTTTGGGGATCGCTGGACGGCAAAAAGCTCTCGGCCTTCTGCTGGCAGCTGCCGCTTCAGATGGAGCGTAAATCCCTGGAAGAGATTGCCAGTAAAAAACGAGCCGAATATCGCCGTCGCTTTGCGCTGCTCGATGAAATAGAGGCGTCCGTTAAGTCCCACTTTTAAGCCTTGCTGGCGTTTTCGCTCACTGCATAGTGGATCCATTCTGTTTAAAAGAGGAATGATAAAGCAGTGCACTATTGCACAGGGCGAGGGCGCTCAGTTAGCATTGTGCAAAATGAAACTGACGAATGCGTTGGGAAAAGCGCAATGTAGGCGCAAAAATGAGGGACTTCGGTAATGATTTATGACTGCTTCTTATATTACGATGAAGATATGCTTCTCGAAATCAGGCTTAACACGCTAGCGGACGTAGTCGATCGCTTCGTTATCGTTGAGTCAACGCATACCTTTACCGGTAAAAAGAGACAGCTGCACTTTGACGTAAATAAATATAGTCAATTTAAAGATAAAATTATCTACGTTGTTCATGACAAAGAACCGATTACGAAAGCTGCGGAAGGATCACATCCTGCTCGGGAGGTGATTCCGGGACTGCCAGAGGGAATGGTGGTAGATGCGTGGGCAAATGAAGCCGCGCAGAGGAATGCCATCATGCAGGGTTTAACGCAGGCCAACGATGATGATTTAATTTTAATTTCCGATGTGGACGAGATATTTTCACCTCAGGTGGTCGCATCAATAAATCCCAAAAAACTCTGCACCACTATTTATCAGAATTTCTACAATTATCAGTTTAACCTGCAGGTTTTTAATACTGACAACACGCCAAGAAAATGTAAATTACCGAGAGCGACCCAATATAAAAATCTCGTTAATTTCTTTGGCGGTGAACCTGAATCATTCAGGAATCTTAAACGCACCCGAAGCGTCAAAAACTGGTCGTGGCTAAAATGGAACTGGTTCAAGGTTAACAACAGCATCATCGAAAATGGTGGCTGGCATTTCTCATGGGTGATGACACCTGAGCGCATCTCCGAAAAAATGTCTACCATTTCCCATACTGAATACGATCTTCCTGAGTTTAACAACCCGGAACACATCATGAAGGTCATTAAAAATGCGGAAGATATCTGGGGACGCGACAGGACGTTAATCAAGCAAGAGCTGACGGTTGAAAACTTCCCGGAGTACATTGTCCGCCACAAAGATAAATTCAGCGCGTTCATTATTTAACTTACGGGTTGCCCTCTTGCTCATAGAAGGCGTACGCTCGGCCACAAAATTTTAACAAAGATCCCAAAAAACCCTGGACGCACGCGGTCCTGAGTATGTTATGGTTTAGACAGGATATGGAAAGTTCGAGAAAGTTGCGGGTGATTTCGAGTCATCACTGAACAACGCTTTGAAAAACATACAGATAAAAAGAGACCGAATACGATTCCTGTATTCGGTCCAGGGAAATGGCTCTTGGGAGAGAGCCGTGCGCTAAAAGTTGGCATTAATGCAGGCTAAGTCGCCTTGCCTTTTAAGAATAGATGACGACGCCAGGTTTTCCAGTCCACAGCAAAAGTGGCCTGAAAAAAAGCGTCTGAGCATCATTAAAACTGAAAAACCGCAGTGCTTTCGCAAGCATCTGCGGTTTTTTATTGGAAACCTGAACGTTAGCAGAGCTTGTCGGCACGCTCGATAAACGGTGCCAGGCTCATTTTCTGCCCCGGATGGGCAGGGTCATCGATCTGAATCACGCTAATCGGCTGGCCGCTGCTCTTGCCGCTGGCCACCTGCTGCTCGGCGGTATCATTTAACGGGTATTGCACCAGCGTGCTCGGGTTGATCGCGTAAAGCGCATGACCCGGACGGCAGGTCAGCATCACCTCTTCGCGATTGAACGCCCATTTGTCCTTACCCACTTCAAAACGGCTGACGGTGATAACCTGCGGCGCGGCAAGCGAACTCCCGGTGCAGGCCAGTAACAGGAGAGAAAGTACTGTCTTTTTCATATGATATTTAACCTTGTCAGAAGGGTTCCCAGGTGGCGAACAGACTGACCGTTGCCAGTACCAGCGCTCCCAGCACCACTTCTGCCTGTGTCATCCTGATAAAAATCTGTTGTGCTCGCCCGGTCTCCGGACGAAACCGTGGCACCAGAAAATACCGATTTGCCAGCGCAATTACCACCATCAACGCCACCAGCGCACATTTGAACAACAAAAACCGCACGTAGCCAGCCTGCCAGGGAATATGGACGCCCAGTATCATGAGCGTATTTATCACGCCGGTGAGCAGGACTCCCGCGACGGCGTAATGCCCCACGCGTGAGAAGCGCATCATGGTAAAGATAGCGGCATTCTGCCACCGCCCTTTCGCCAGACGCATGCAGAACAGCAGAGGCAATAATCCACCAAGCCAGGTTGCGGCACAGATCAGGTGAAAAGCATAATTAAGACGCTGCAACGCCCCCATCGGATCGTCGTTCATCGCCGCGTGCCCTACCCCAGCCAGCAGGATAAGCTGGCCCATTGCGAGCAGCAGCAGCCGCGAACCTTTCAGCGGCGCAAGCCATGCCGCACCGACCATCATCGCCGCGAGGATCATTTGCCACAGCCAGACGCCACCAAACCGGGTCCCCATCACGCTGAACCAGATCTGCGGAGCAAACACATCTCCCCAGCCGTCACCCATTAATCCGCCCTGCAGCATATACATCAGAAGTGCTGCCGCCAGGCCCACTAAGGCCGCCACTTTCTGCTGCGACTGGAATCGCCGGGACATCAGACGGTGGAGAGAAGAAGGCGCAAACCAGACGCTGTAAAGCGCATTGCCAAAAACCAGCATCAGCGCCCCAAAATGGATAAAGCGTACCCCGATATAACACAGCGCCAGCATGCTATTTCACGCTAAAATGATAGCTGCCTTTGGTTTTATGGCCGTCTACGGAGACCACATGCCAGTCCACCTGGTAAGTTCCGGACCCCAGCGTTTGTTCCAGCGGAACGGTGAGCTGAGCCTTATTCTTTTCGTCTCGCGTAGCGGTGCCCGTTTTGATGACCTGCTTTTGCGCATCCGTTACCACCACGCCGCTAAAACCAGGTTCGATACCTTCCGAAAAATTCAGCGTTAGCGCCTGCGGTGCGGTCACCACGCTGTCTGCTGGCGGGGTCTGCTGTTTAAGATGTGCATGTGCCATCACGGAGGGCGTCATCATTGTCGAGGCCACAAAAACCAGTGCGCATACCGCGCGGGAGGCGGAGAAACCCATCACAATCATTCCTTTTTGTTATGTCTGTATGCTAAAGAATAACGCTGTATAATAAACGAGTCGAGGATCATCCTGCCTCCGCTTGTCATCATCGTGCATTCGCGGTAACGTTGCCGCCGCATAAAAAGGAGATGGTAATGAAGATCAATCTGGCCGCCCTTCCGCAGGACGAAATGGATAAAGTGAATGTCGATCTCGCTGCCGCTGGCGTCGCGTTTAAAGAGCGTTACAACATGCCCATCGTGGCTGAAGTTGTTGAACGGGAACAACCCGCCCATCTGCGCGACTGGTTTCGCGAAAGATTAATTGCCCACCGTCTCGCCTCGGTTAACCTTTCCCGTTTACCGTACGAGCCAAAAGTTAAATAAGCTTAACGAGTCGTTACACTTCCTTACGCGGAATCTGGCAGGATAAGAAAACCCTGATTAATTTAGGTGTATTCTTAAATCTCTGCGACTCAGTGTATAAGGAAGTCACGATGTCACATTGGAATATAGCGGCAGCCCAGTATGGCGGGCTGCATCAGACTGTAGATGACCATGTTACGCACCACCTGCGCTTCATCGCCGAAGCAGCACGGCAACGGTGTGATTTACTGGTCTTCCCTGAACTCTCATTAACGGGCTCAGCCGCACCGACGCTACCTCCCCCACCCGATGACGCGCAGCTGGAACCGCTGCTTAACGCGGCACATTTTTACCGGATTACCGTTATTGCCGGGATCCCCCTGGAGCGGAATGGACAGCGCCAGAAGGGCCTCGCGCTGTTTACGCCCGCTCGCCACCGCATCTTACGCTACCCGCAAGGCCACGGAGCCAGCCTGATGCCGGGGGATAAACACCTTACCATCATTGATGCGCATGCCGATTCCCCCAATCTCGATCCCCGAGCAACGCTTGTTACCAGCTGCCAGTCAGTAAGGGATAACCGCTGGCGGCAGTCCATCAGTACCCTGCAGCGCTTCGCGCATAAATATGCGATTGCGGTGCTGATGGCAAACGCCTGCGGCGGTAGCGCACTGTGGGATGAAAAAGGCCAGCTGATCGTGCGCGCGGATACGGGCGAGCTTCTGGTGACCGGTACGCTCGGCGGAGAGGGTTGGCAAGGCGATATCATTCCTTTAGGCTAGGCGTTTTAAGCTCAGGAGTTTTCAATGCTGCGCGTCATCGATACCGAAACTTGCGATCTTCAGGGCGGAATTGTAGAAGTGGCCTCTGTCGATGTCGTTGACGGAAAGATCGTCAACCCAATGAGCCATCTGGTGCGTCCCGATCGCCCCATCAGCCCTCAGGCGATGGCTATCCATCGCATTACCGAATCGATGGTGGCAGATAAGCCGTGGATCGAAGAGATCATTCCGCATTACTACGGTAGCCCATGGTACGTCGCGCATAACGCCAGTTTTGACCGCCGGGTGCTGCCTGAAATGCCGGGCGAGTGGATTTGTACCATGAAGCTGGCGCGTCGGCTGTGGCCGGGGATTAAATACAGTAATATGGCGCTGTACAAGTCCCGTAAGCTCAACGTCCGTACCCCCGAGGGGCTTCACCATCACCGCGCCCTGTATGACTGCTATATCACCGCCGCGTTACTGATTGATATTATGAATATCTCTGGCTGGACGCCGGATGATATGGCGACAATCACCGGCCGTCCCGCGCTGCTGACCACATTTACCTTTGGAAAATATCGCGGTAAACCGGTGTCCGAGGTGGCGGATAAAGACCCGGGCTATTTGCGCTGGCTATACAACAACCTCGACAGAATGAGCCCGGAACTGCGCTTAACCCTGAAACATTATCTGGGCGACGCTTAACGCTCCGCACGGCCTGGCAGCGTGTCCTGCGCCAGGCCTATCAGGAAGGCATATTCGAGGGCAACCCCTTCGTACGACTTAAATCGACCCGATTTCCCCCCGTGTCCGGAATCCATATCGGTACACAGCAGCAGCAGATTGTCGTCGGTTTTCAGCTCCCGCAGTTTTGCCACCCATTTTGCCGGCTCCCAGTACTGCACCTGAGAGTCATGCAAACCGGTGGTGACCAGCATGTGGGGATAGGCTTTCGCCTCCACGTTATCGTACGGGCTGTACGCTTTCATATAGCGGTAGTATGTCTCGTCCTGCGGATTCCCCCACTCTTCAAACTCTCCGGTGGTAAGCGGAATGGATTCGTCGAGCATGGTCGTGACCACATCGACAAACGGAACCTGCGCGACAATCCCCTTAAAGCGGTCGGGACGCTGGTTAATCACCGCCCCCATCAGCATTCCGCCCGCGCTGCCGCCCATCCCAAAGCAAAGCTGCGGATCCCCGTAGCCCTGCTCAATCAGCGCATCGCAGACGTCGAGGTAGTCATTAAAGGTGTTTTTCTTTTTCAGGAATTTACCGTCCTCATACCAGTGCTGTCCCAGTTCACCACCGCCGCGAATATGGGCGATGGCGAAAACAAAACCGCGATCGAGCAGGCTTAATCGGCTGCTGCTGAAATCGGCGTCCATGCTTGAGCCATACGAGCCGTAGCCGTACACCAGGATCGGATTTTTGCCTTTCTGGAAATGCGCCCGATGGTAAACGAGAGAGACCGGCACCTCGACGCCATCACGCGCGGTAACCCACAGGTGCTCGCTGCGGTAGTTTTCGGACTCAAACCCTTTTACCTCGGTCTGTTTAATCACCTGACGCTGCCCGGTATCCATATCCAGCTCAAACAGGGTGTCCGGTGTGGTCATAGATGAATAGCCGTAGCGCAACCGCGACGATTCGGGTTCAGGGTTGAAACCAATCCACGTCACATAGGCCGGGTCGTCGAACGCAATCCCCACCACCTCCCGGGTTTTACGGTTGATTTGCCGGATACTGGTCAGCCCGCGCTGACGCTCTTCCACCACCAGCCAGTCGGTAAACAGGGTGAATCCTTCGAGCATCACCTGATCCCGCGCGGGGATAAGCACCTCCCACTTGCGCTCATCGCGCACTTTGGTTTTATAGAGACCAAAGTTTTTGCCCTCGCGATTGGAGCGCAAATAAAAGCTGTGCTGGAAGTGATCCAGGCTGTACTCGTGATCCTTGCGGCGCGGCAGGAAACAGAGCGGCTGGGCATCGGGCAATTCGGCATCCAGCAGCAGAACTTCCGAGGTCGTCGCGCTGGAAAGGAAGATAATCACATAGTGGCGTGAGGAGGTTTTATGCAGGCTGACATAAAACGTTTCGTCTTTCTCTTCATAAACCAGCTCGTCGTCAGCGGAGTCCGTTCCCACGGTGTGTCGCCACACCTGGTAAGGCAGCAGCGTCGACGCGTGCTTTTTGACGTAGTAAACCGTCTCGGAATCATTCGCCCAGACAAAATCCGGGGAGACGTTTTCCAGCATTTCCGGATACCAGTTGCCGGTGTCCAGATTGCGAAACCGCAGGCCGTACTGGCGACGGGAGAGATAATCCTCCGCCAGCGCCATTACCGCGTTATCCGGCGAAATGGACATGCCGCCCAGGGTATAAAACTCGCTGTGGGCGGCGCGCTGGTTGGCATCCAGCAGAATATCCCACTCATCCCATTCGGCGCTTAACACCGACTGACGCTGGTAGATGGGATACTCATTGCCGGGCTCGTAGATATGGCGATAGCGATAGCCGTTTTTGGTCCAGGGCGCGGAGATGTCGTGCTGAGGAATACGCTGCACCATTTCATTCAGCAGCTGGTCCTGAAGCGTCTGCTGGCTGGACATGACCTTGCGGCCATAGTCATTTTCCTCGTGCAGGTAGTCGAGCACCTCTGGCCGGGAGCGCGAATCGTCCCGTAGCCAGTAATAGTTGTCTATACGCGTATCGCCATGCGTGGTGATCGCATAAGGTATACGTCGGGCTTTCGGTGGCATGTCATCATTCTTTTAAGTTTTACACCCTATAAGGTTGGCAAAACCCACGCATGATGCAAGCGAAACAGCGTCGCAACGGCGACGGTTATCCCTGTAAAGCCTGTTTTTGTTCCCGGATATCCCGCTCAATGCCCTCACGCACGTCCTGGGGGATCTTCAGCGCGTCCCCAAGCGCATTCAGGTAGCTACGCTCCATAAAATGATCGATATCGATGGCGGCACAGCTGAGGAAATAGAGCTCCAGCGCCTCTTCTTCATTTTTCACACTTTGCGCAAGACGCTGCGGCTCGAGCGGCTGTTCTATCGCCTGCGCCACCAGCGCTCTTCCCCTCTCTTCGACACCGGCTTCGCGCAGCTGCTGCTCGATCGCCGTTCGTTCTTTATCGTCAATATGCCCGTCACTTTTCGCGGCAAAAACCAGCGCAAGAATGAGCCGTTCGGTACGCAGATCCAGCGGCGAGGTGTGCTCGCCATAATGCGGTTCATCGCTGTGCGCGGTCCGCACTCTGTCCTTGTATTTATTCCACAGCACGGTGCCCGCGATGGCGCCGCCGCCGGCCAGCAGCGCGCCTGTACCATACTTTGCCAGCAGCTTGCGTGAGGATTTATTCGCCACCAGCAGGCCTGCCAGCCCGCCGAGCGCCCCGGGTACCAGCAGTTTGCTGAGGTCCCGTTCGCCAGACGATGTTTTCTGTCCTAACAGGGATTGCAGTTGATTTAACCAGCCAGACATGGTTTCCCTCACTTAACGGTGAACATGTACCACAGCGTAAGCGAGCGGGCGTCAGGAAACGTCTGGTCGGGCTAAAGAAGCGCAAATTTCTGCCCCCTCGTTTAGCCCTGCACAAGACAGACGCAAACGTTTTCGTTTATACTGCGCGCAACTTTTTTAGGGGGATTGTTATGATTCGTTTAGGAACTGCGCTGCGACCTGCGGCGACGCGAGTGATGCTGCTGGGATCGGGCGAGCTGGGGAAAGAGGTCGCCATTGAGTGCCAGCGTTTAGGTGTGGAAGTCATTGCCGTAGACCGTTACGCCGACGCACCCGCCATGCACGTCGCCCATCGTTCTTATGTGATTAACATGCTGGATGGCGATGCCCTTCACGAATTGATTACGCGCGAGAAACCCGATTTTGTCGTACCGGAAATTGAGGCCATTGCCACCGATACGCTGATCGCCCTCGAGCAGGAAGGCCAGCGCGTGGTGCCCTGCGCGAAAGCCGCAAAGCTGACCATGAACCGCGAAGGCATTCGTCGCCTGGCGGCGGAAGAGCTAGGGTTGCCCACCTCGAGCTACCGTTTTGCTGGCGATAAGGCCGCGTTCCTGCAGGCCGTTGAGGAGATTGGCTACCCGTGCATCGTTAAGCCGGTGATGAGCTCCTCCGGAAAAGGACAGAGCTTTATTCGCGACAGCAGCACCCTGGATCACGCGTGGGATTATGCCCAGCAGGGTGGCCGCGCCGGCGCCGGTCGCGTCATCGTCGAAGGCGTCGTGAAGTTTGATTTCGAAATCACCCTGCTGACCGTCAGCGCCGTTGACGGCGTCCATTTCTGCGACCCGATTGGCCACCGTCAGGAAGATGGCGATTACCGCGAATCCTGGCAGCCGCAGCAGATGAGCGCCCTGGCGCTGGAGCGTGCTCAGGAGATCGCCCGTGAAACCGTCCTGGCGCTGGGCGGCTATGGCCTGTTCGGCGTGGAGCTGTTTGTGTGCGGTGATGAGGTGATTTTCAGCGAAGTCTCCCCTCGCCCGCATGACACCGGCATGGTGACGCTGATTTCGCAGGATCTCTCCGAGTTCGCCCTGCACGTGCGCGCGTTCCTCGGCCTGCCCGTCGGCGGTGTTCGTCAGTATGGCCCGGCCGCCTCGGCGGTGATCCTGCCGCAGTTAACCAGCCAGAACGTTACGTTTGATAACGTCGACGGGGCGGTGGGTGCAGGATTGCAGGTACGTTTGTTCGGCAAGCCGGAGATCGACGGAACCCGCCGTCTTGGCGTGGCGTTAGCCACCGGGGATAACGTTGACGACGCCGTGGCGAGAGCGAAAGCGGCCGCTGCGAACGTCAAGGTAGAGGGATAAAAAAACGGGCCGTTAGGCCCGTTTTTTTATGTGGCGAATGGCTTACTGCTTCGCGCCTTCAACCGCTTCACGAGCCAGTTTGGTGATGCGATCCCAGTCGCCCGCTTCCAGCGCATCCGCCGGAACCAGCCATGAACCACCGATGCAAAGCACGCTTTTCAGCGCCAGGTAGTCACGGTAGTTGGCAGGAGAGATACCGCCCGTCGGGCAGAAGCGCACCTGAGAGAATGGACCCGCAATCGCCTGCAGCGCTTTGGTGCCGCCGTTCGCTTCAGCCGGGAAGAATTTAAACTCTTTCAGACCGTAGTCCATGCCCAGCATCAGTTCAGAGACGGTGCTGATGCCAGGGATCAGCGGAATGGTACCTTCAGTGGCGGCTTTCAGCAGCGACTCGGTCAGGCCAGGGCTGATGGCGAACTGCGCGCCCGCGTCGGTCACTTCCGCCAGCTGTTTTGCGTTCGTCACGGTACCCGCACCGATGATGGCGTCCGGCACTTCTTTGGCGATAGCGCGAATAGCGTCCATCGCGCAGGCGGTACGCAGGGTGACTTCCAGAACGCGAACGCCACCCGCAACCAGCGCTTTCGCCATCGGTACAGCGTGCTCCAGCTTGTTTACCACGATAACCGGCACGACAGGGCCAGTGGTCAGGATTGCTTCTGCACTTGTTTTCCAGTTTTTCATCAGAGTTTTCTCTCGCCAGATCGTTAAAATCAAGTCGTCTTAAAACGTAATACAGGTTGCGCCCTGCTCCGCACCGGAGAGTTTCTCACGCAGCGCGCTGAACATTTCGCGTCCGGTCCCCACGCGCGATGCGCTCAGGTCTGGAATATGGGGCTGACGTGCCGCCAGCTCGGCGTCATCGACCAGCAGGGTTAACTCGCCTGTCTGACCATTCACGCGGATCATGTCACCGTCGCGCACTTTCGCCAGTAAACCGCCGTCGTAGGCTTCCGGCGTTACGTGGATGGCTGAAGGCACTTTACCGGATGCCCCGGAGAGGCGTCCATCGGTGACTAACGCAATTTTGAAACGGCGGTCCAATAATACACCAAGTGGTGGCATAAGTTTATGTAATTCTGGCATCCCGTTAGCTTTAGGCCCCTGGTGACGCACCACCACCACGCAGTCTTTGTCGAGCAGACCGGCGTCAAAGGCGGGTAACACGTCGTGCTGGCTTTCAAACACCACCGCCGGCGCTTCGATAATCTGGTTCTCTTCCGGTACGGCAGAGGTCTTCATTACCGCGCGACCAAGGTTGCCGCTCAGCACTTTGGTGCCGCCGTGAGGTGAGAACGGTTTGTCGATGGTGGCAATCACCTGCGCATCAAGAGAGGCGCTCGCCCCTTCACGCCAGTCCAACTCGCCGTTGTTCAGCCACGGCTCCTGGGTGTAGCGCTGCAGGCCAAAGCCCGCCACGGTGTTGACATCTTCATGCAGCAGTCCGCCTTTCAGCAGCTCGCGCATCAGCAGCGGTACGCCACCTGCGGCCTGGAAGTGGTTGATGTCCGCCGGACCGTTCGGGTACAGGCGTGCCATCAGCGGCACCACGGAAGAGATCTCGGAGAAGTCATCCCAGTTAATCAGAATGCCCGCCGCACGCGCCATGGCCACCAGGTGCATGGTGTGGTTGGTTGACCCCCCGGTTGCCAGCAGCGCGACGATTCCGTTGACGATGACCTTTTCGTCGACCATTTTGCCCATCGGCATCCATTCGTTGCCGTTGCCGGTCAGTCGCGTGACCTGACGGGCTGCGGCCTCGGTCAGCGCCTTGCGCAGCGGCGCATCCGGCTGGATGAAAGACGAACCCGGAAGCTGCATACCCATAAATTCCACCACCATCTGGTTGGTGTTAGCCGTACCGTAAAACGTACAGGTCCCCGGCGCATGGTAGGACGCGGCTTCCGCCTCCAGCAGCGCCTGACGGTCTGCTTTCCCTTCCGCGTACAGCTGGCGGATACGCACTTTTTCTTTGTTTGGCAGACCGCTCGCCATCGGGCCGGACGGCACGAAGATCGCAGGCAAATGGCCAAACGACAGCGCCGCCATTACCAGGCCCGGGACAATCTTGTCGCACACGCCGAGATACAGCGCGCCATCAAACATGTTGTGTGACAGGCCAACCGCTGCGGACATGGCAATCACTTCGCGGCTCAGCAGGGACAGCTCCATGCCGTCCTGCCCCTGCGTCACGCCGTCGCACATGGCAGGTACGCCTCCCGCCACCTGGCCCACGGCATTCACGCTGTGCAGCGCTTTACGGATGATATCGGGATAAACCTCATAAGGCTGGTGCGCGGAAAGCATATCGTTGTAGGAGGTAATGATGGCGATATTGTTACGCAACATGCTTTTCAGCGACGCTTTATCATCGGGCTGGCAGGCGGCGAAGCCGTGCGCCAGGTTCCCGCAGGCCAGCTGCGAGCGATGTACGGTGTTGCTCTTTGCCTGTTCAATCCGGGCGAGGTAGGCCGAGCGGGTCTCTTTCGAGCGCTCAATAATGCGCTGTGTTACGCGTAACAATGTCGGATTCATAAAAGCTCCTCTAATTTATCTGTCCGGGCTCGGGAGTTTACAAAGTCGCTGGCAGTTGTTAACAACGCTGAAACGCTTGCTGTCCGGAGCTCAGGGGCAAAATCACTTCCGGCAGTGTAATAAAAAAAGCTCCGCGGGTGAATCCACACGGAGCTTAAAAGTTGAAAATTGTGCCACTAGCTGTGTTAGATCATGTTACCGGTAAAATAACACTTTCGGGCTAGAGGATTATCTTACTCAAACTCGTTCCAGGAGCGGCCATCGCGGGTGATCATCGCCACCGACGCAACCGGTCCCCAGGTCCCTGCCTGATACGGTTTTGGCGCATCCTGATCGGCAGCCCAGGCCTCGGTGATGGAGTCGACCCATTTCCACGCTTCTTCCACCTCATCGCGGCGCACGAACAGCGCCTGGATACCGCGCATGGTTTCCAGCAGCAGACGCTCGTAAGCATCGGCCAGGTGCGTCTGGTTGAAGGTTTCGGAGTAGCTCAGATCCAGCTTGGTGGTCTGCAGGTTGTGTTTATGATCCAGGCCCGGCACTTTGTTCAGGATCTGGATATCCACGCCCTCGTCCGGCTGCAGACGAATGGTGAGTTTGTTCTGCGGCAGTTCCTGCCAGGACTCTTTGAACAGGTTCAGTTCCGGGTTTTTGAAGTAAACAACCACTTCGGAACATTTGGCCGGCAGACGTTTACCGGTGCGCAGGTAGAACGGAACGCCCGCCCAGCGCCAGTCGTCGATATCCACGCGGATGGCCACGAACGTCTCGGTGTTGCTGGACTTGTTCGCGCCCTCTTCTTCCAGGTAGCCAGGCACTTTTTTGCCTTGCGCAAACCCGGCGGTGTACTGGCCGCGAACGGTCTTCTCACGCACGTTGGAGCGGTCAATGCGGCGCAGTGACTTCAGCACTTTCACTTTTGCATCGCGGATGCTGTCAGCCGTCAGGTCAGACGGTGGAGACATGGCAATCATGCACAGAATCTGCAGCAGGTGGTTCTGGATCATGTCGCGCATCTGGCCGGCCTGGTCAAAGTAACCCCAGCGCCCTTCAATCCCCACCTCTTCCGCCACGGTGATTTCCACGTGGTCGATAGTGCGGTTGTCCCAGTTATTCACGAACAGGGAGTTAGCAAAACGCAGCGCCAGCAGGTTCAGTACCGTCTCTTTACCGAGATAGTGGTCGATACGGTAGACCTGGCACTCTTCAAAGAACTCACCCACCTGGTCGTTGATTTCACGCGAGGTTGCCAGCGATGTACCCAGCGGCTTCTCCATCACGACGCGCGCCGGTTTGGCGTTCAGTTTGGCTTCGCCCAGACCTTTACAGATGGCGCCGAAGGTGCTTGGCGGCATGGCGAAATAGTTAATGGTGACACGGTTTTTCTGATCCAGCATCGCGCCTAAGCGGGTAAACGCGCTGACGTCATTAACGTCCAGGTTGCAGAAATCGAGACGTCCACTCAGGGTATCCCACAAACTTTCATCAATTTTTTCTTTCATGAAAGTTTCGAGCGCCTCGCGGACGACTTTGGTATAAGCGTCCTTGTCCCAGTCGGCGCGCCCTACACCCAGGATACGGGTATCCGGATGAATTTGGCCCGCTTTCTCCAGTTGATACAGGGAAGGCAGCAATTTTCGGCGTGCAAGATCGCCTTTCGCGCCGAAAATGACCAGGTCACATGCCTGGGCTGTTTGCGTTACCGCCATGTCATTCTCCTCAGTTGGATCACCTGGTACTTCTGCCAGGTATCGTTGTAATTTTATTACAATGCACTGTACTGCTTTTACGTCATTCCCGAAACCATTAGCGCTTATCGTCGCGTGCGATACCGCGATTTTTCCCCCTCTGGAGGATTACGGTGGCCTAATGACGCAACAACCGTTGTTTCTTTGCGCAACAGGGTCACGGCAAAACCCGACATCGATCAAGTAATGAAAAAAAACAACAACATTATCTTGTCGATTATTACCCTATATGGAAGCCACAAGGGTAATATCGGCTAAATCGAATCACGATTTCATCAATTTATGAAATCGTTTACACCCATGAGCGTCCTGTTAACATGAACATGCTGGAAAAAATCCAGTTTCAACTGGAACACCTTAGCAAATCCGAGCGAAAAGTGGCCGAGGTCATTCTCGCCTCCCCCGCTCAGGCGATTCATTCAAGCATCGCCGCTCTGGCGCAGGAAGCGGGTGTTAGCGAACCGACGGTCAATCGCTTTTGTCGCAGCCTGGAAACGCGCGGCTTTCCTGATTTTAAACTGCATCTGGCACAAAGTCTGGCTAACGGCACCCCTTATGTTAATCGTAATGTGGATGAAGACGACAGCGTTGATGCCTATACCGCGAAAATTTTTGAATCGGCTATGGCTTCGCTCGACCACGTCCGCCAGTCTCTGGACATGAGTTCCGTGAATCGCGCGGTGGATTTACTCACCCAGGCCAAGCGGATTGCGTTCTTTGGTCTCGGGTCGTCGGCGGCCGTGGCGCATGACGCCATGAACAAATTTTTCCGCTTTAACGTCCCGGTTATTTATTCCGATGACATTGTGCTGCAACGCATGAGCTGTATGAATTGCAGTGAAGATGACGTCGTGGTACTGATTTCGCACACCGGCCGCACCAAGAGTCAGGTCGAGCTGGCACAGCTGGCCCGTGAAAACGATGCCATGGTGATTGCCCTCACCACGGCAGGTACGCCGCTGGCGCGTGAGGCAACGCTGGCGCTCACCCTCGACGTGCCGGAAGACACCGACATTTATATGCCGATGGTTTCCCGACTGGCGCAGCTTACCGTGATTGACGTGCTGGCGACCGGTTTTACCTTGCGTCGGGGCGCAAAATTCCGGGATAACTTGAAGCGGGTCAAGGAAGCGCTGAAGGAATCGCGTTTTGATAAAGAATTGCTTATAAAGAGCGATGTTCCCTGATAGTTGATAACGAAGACGTAACCAATAATTACGATGTAACGATTTACGGCATTCGGTCCACTCTCCGCTGCCTTGCAGCAGATGAAGACCGATTCAATGTTCACGCAACACCAAAGTTGTTTCAGTCAACGGAGTATTACATGTCCAGAAGGCTTCGCAGAACCAAGATCGTAACCACCTTAGGCCCGGCCACCGATCGCGATAATAATCTTGAGAAAATTATCGCCGCTGGTGCCAACGTGGTGCGCATGAACTTCTCTCACGGTACGCCAGAAGACCATAAATTACGTGCCGATAAAGTGCGTGAAATCGCAGCAAAACTGGGCCGCCACGTGGCTATTCTCGGCGATTTGCAGGGTCCAAAAATCCGCGTATCGACCTTTAAAGAGGGTAAAGTTTTCCTCAACATCGGCGACAAATTCCTGCTGGATGCCAACCTGGGCAAAGGCGAAGGCGATAAAGAGAAAGTCGGTATCGACTATAAAGGCCTGCCGGCTGACGTGGTACCTGGCGATATCCTCCTGCTCGACGACGGTCGCGTACAGCTGAAGGTGCTGGAAGTTCAGGGCATGAAAGTGTTCACCGAAGTCACCGTCGGCGGCCCGCTCTCCAACAATAAAGGCATTAACAAACTGGGTGGCGGTCTCTCTGCAGAAGCGCTTACCGACAAAGACAAAGCGGACATTGTGACTGCCGCGCTGATCGGCGTTGACTACCTGGCCGTCTCCTTCCCACGCTGCGGCGAAGATCTGAACTATGCGCGTCGCCTGGCGCGTGATGCAGGCTGTGATGCTAAAATCGTCGCTAAAGTTGAACGCGCGGAAGCCGTTTGCGATCAGGATGCCATGGACGATGTGATCCTCGCGTCAGACGTGGTGATGGTTGCGCGTGGCGACCTGGGCGTGGAAATCGGCGACCCTGAGCTGGTAGGTATCCAGAAAGCGCTGATTCGTCGCGCACGTCAGCTGAACCGCGCGGTGATCACCGCCACTCAGATGATGGAATCCATGATCACCAACCCAATGCCAACCCGTGCGGAAGTCATGGACGTGGCTAACGCCGTGCTGGACGGTACCGATGCGGTGATGCTCTCTGCGGAAACCGCTGCAGGCCAGTATCCGGCAGAAACGGTGGCCGCCATGGCGCGCGTCTGCCTGGGCGCTGAAAAGATCCCAAGCATCAACGTCTCTAAACACCGTCTGGACGTGCAGTTTGACAACGTGGAAGAAGCGATTGCGATGTCTGCGATGTACGCGGCAAACCATCTTAAGGGCGTTACCGCGATCATCACCATGACCGAATCTGGCCGCACCGCGCTGATGACCTCTCGTATCAGCTCTGGTCTGCCGATCTTCGCCATGTCCCGTCACGAGCGTACCCTGAACCTGACGGCGCTGTACCGCGGCGTGACGCCGGTTCACTTCGACAGCACCAATGACGGCGTAGCTGCGGCACACGATGCCGTTAACCTGCTGCGCGACAAAGGCTATCTGGTGTCCGGTGATATCGTCATTGTGACCCAGGGTGACGTGATGAGCACCATCGGCTCAACCAACACCACGCGCGTTATGACCGTCGAGTAATAACGCCTGTGTTAAAAAGCCCTCTCCATCTGGAGAGGGCTTTTTTTATTTCCGCGGATAAAGCTCTTTGCGTTTATAGGGCTCTGTTTCACCCGGTTTGCGCGTTTTTAGCAGCTTCAGAATCCACGTGTACTGTTCGGCATGCGGCCCCACCAGTATCTCCACCTCTTCGTTCATTCGACGCGCGATGGTGTGGTCGTCCGCGGTGAGCAGATCGTCCATCGGCGGACGGACCTCAATACTCAGACGATGCGTTTTGCCGTCATAGACCGGGAACAACGGGATCACGCGGGCACGACAGACTTTCATCAGGCGACCAATCGCGGGGAGCGTCGCTTTATAGGTCGCAAAGAAATCAACAAACTCGCTGTGCTCCGGGCCGTGGTCCTGATCCGGCAGATAGTAGCCCCAGTACCCCTGACGTACCGACTGAATGAAGGGCTTAATGCCATCGTTACGCGCATGCAAACGTCCGCCAAAACGACGACGCACCGTGTTCCAGACAAAATCGTAGATTTTATTTCCCTGGTTATGGAACATCGCCGCCATTTTCTGCCCCTGAGACGCCATCAGCATCGCCGGAATATCAACGCCCCAGCCGTGGGGGACGAGGAAAATGACCTTCTCGTCATTGCGGCGCATCTCCTCGATGATGTCCAGCCCTTTCCAGTCAACGCGATCGACGATTTTATCCGGCCCTTTCAGCGCCAGCTCCGCCATCATCGCCATTGCCTGCGGCGCGGTGGTATACATATCATCAATGATTGCCTCGCGCTCGGCGTCGCTTTTCTCAGGAAAACAGTAGTAGAGGTTGATCTGCGCGCGACGGCGGGCGCTCTTGCCTAAACGCCCGGCCAGGCGGCCAATCTTACCCAGAACAGGGTCGCGGACGGAAGCTGGCAGCATCGCCATCCCCGCAAAGGCATAAACACCAAGCCAGGCGCCCCAGTTGCGCGGATGGCGGAAGGATTTTTCAAACTCAGGAATGTATTCAATATTGTTTTTTTGGGTTTCCATGCTGGATCCAGGGTCTGATGACGCAAAATTTTATGCAGATAGTGTAGCGAGGCAGTCGTCCACGCACAAAAGAAAAAGCCGGCGTCAGTGTGCGCCGGCTTTTTTAACAAAAACAGAGAGCTTAGTTTAGGCTCAGCTGCGGCACCACCTCTTTAACCTGCGCCAGATAATCAGTACGATCTTTACCTGTCAGGCCTTCGGTGCGCGGCAGTTTCGCCGTCAGCGGGTTCACTGCTTGCTGGTTGATCCACACTTCATAGTGCAGGTGCGGGCCGGTAGATCGTCCGGTATTGCCGGAGATCGCGATACGGTCACCACGCTTCACCTTCTGGCCCGGTTTGACCAGCAGCTTACGCAGGTGCATATAGCGGGTCGTATAAGTACGACCATGACGTACCGCGACATAATATCCGGCGGCACCGCTACGCTTGGCTACCACCACTTCGCCATCTCCTACCGCCAGTACCGGCGTGCCCTGCGGCATGGCGAAGTCAACGCCACGGTGCGGCGCGACGCGCCCGGTTACCGGGTTCAGACGACGCGGGTTAAAGTTGGAGGAGACGCGGAACTGTTTTGCCGTCGGGAAGCGCAGGAAACCTTTCGCAAGGCCCGTACCGCTGCGGTCATAGAACTTACCGTCTTCGGCACGAATCGCGTAGTAATCTTTGCCCTCGGAGCGCAGACGTACGCCCAGCAGCTGGCTTTGCTCGCGCTTGCCGTCCAGCATTTCGCGGGACATCAGGACGGAGAACTCATCGCCCTTCTTCAGCTTGCGAAAATCCATCTGCCACTGCATGGCTTTGATCACCGAGCTGATTTCAGCGCTGGTCAAGCCTGCATCGCGCGCGCTGGAGACAAAGCTCGCGCCCACGGTGCCTTTCAGAACGCTGTTAACCCAGTCGCCCTTCTGCATTTCACTGGTCATTTTGAAACCGTTTGCAGTGCGATCGTAGGTACGGGTTTCGCGGCGGGACATTTCCCAGGTCAGACGCTGGAGATCGCCATCCGCCGTTAATGTCCAGGAAAGCTGTTGTCCGATTTTCAGGTTACGAAGATCTTTATCCGCAGCCGCCAGCTGGGTGATATTGCCCATGTCGATGCCGTACTGGTTCAGCACGCTGCTCAGCGTGTCCCCGGTAGACACAACATATTCGTGAATACCTGCTTCGTTCTCGGTTTTATCGTCCAGTTCATCCTGCGGGATGGCTTCATCTTCCTGAGCCGCCTGGTCGATAGGCTCACTGGCTTCAGGCAGCAAAGAACGGATTTCGCTCTTTTCGAGCTCAATGGTTTTGATGATAGGGGCAGAACTCGGGTGGTAAACATAGGGCCGCCAGACGGCGACCGCTAAGGTGAGTACTGTAAGCGACCCCAGCATAACGCGGTGGGGTCGAGGCAGATTGTTAAATGCCAGGGCGACAGAGCGGGCTATCTGTTGCACGTATTCACTTCCTCGTTAATCTCCTTTCAGGCAGCTCGCATACTGATTCGCCAGTTGGCTGAGGAACTGTGAATAGCTCACTTTGCTCAACTGGATATTCGTACCTAGCGGGTCAAGGGTTCCCATGCGCACGGACGTTCCCCTGGCCACGGCTTCTACGACCGCTGGCCTGAACTGTGGCTCAGCAAAAACGCATGTCGCTTTTTGCTCAACCAACTGTGTTCTGATTTCATGTAAACGCTGCGCACCAGGCTGAATTTCAGGGTTGACGGTGAAGTGACCCAGCGGGGTCAAACCGTAATGTTTTTCGTAATAGCCGTAGGCGTCATGAAAAACGAAATACCCTTTACCTTTCAACGGTGCGAGCTCATTACCTACCTGCTTATCGGTTGCGGCTAATTGTGCCTCAAAATCCTTCAGGTTGGCGTCTAGTTTGGCTCGACTTTGCGGCATAAGTTCCACTAATTTGTCATGGATTGCAACCGCTGAAAGCCGCGCTATCTCTGGGGATAACCAAAGATGCATGTTGTACTCGCCGTGATGGTGATCTCCATCACCTTTTTCACCGTCTGCGGCATGATGATCGTGTTCGTCGCCGTCGTCATCCGCCCCTTTCATGAGCAACGGTTTCACGCCGGGGAGTTCGGCAATCGCGACCTGTTTTTCGCCAGCAACCTGTTTTGCTGACTTCTGCATGAACGCTTCCATTTCCGGGCCAATCCAGACGACTAAGTCCGCGTTTTGTAAGCGTTTTACATCTGAAGGGCGCAGGGAATAGTCATGCTCGGATGCACCATCAGGGAGCAGAACCTGAGTTTCCGTTACCCCGTCGGCAATGGCCGACGCGATGAATCCGAGTGGTTTAAGCGAAGCGACAACTGCAGCGTTAACATCTTGTGCGGTTGTACCCCAAAGGGCAGCGGATAATGCTGCGAAAAGAAGCGTATTTTTATGTAACATAATGCGACTAATCATCGTAGTGAATGCGTGGAATGTGATATTATAACATTCGTTGACTTCTTCAAGCTTAAAATGACATGACGACATTGGTTTCTCTTGAAAATATTTCGGTCTCATTCGGCCAGCGCCGCGTCCTCTCTGACGTGTCGCTCGATCTGAAGCCCGGCAAAATTCTGACGCTGCTCGGCCCCAATGGCGCAGGCAAATCCACCCTGGTGCGCGTGGTGCTGGGTCTGGTCGTACCCGATGAAGGCGTGATCAAGCGCGAGGAAAAATTGCGTATTGGCTATGTGCCGCAAAAACTTCATCTCGACGCCACGCTGCCGCTAACGGTGAGCCGTTTTCTGCGTCTGCGTCCCGGCACGCGGAAGGCCGATATTCTCCCGGCGCTGAAACGCGTGCAGGCGGGCCATCTTGTCGATGCGCCGCTGCAAAAACTGTCCGGCGGTGAAACGCAGCGAGTGTTACTTGCCCGCGCGCTGCTGAGCAGCCCGCAGCTGCTGGTTCTGGATGAGCCAACTCAGGGTGTGGACGTGAATGGTCAGGTTGCGCTTTATGATTTGATCGACCAGCTGCGCCGGGAGCTTGATTGCGCCGTGTTGATGGTGTCTCACGATCTCCATCTGGTGATGGCAAAAACCGACGAAGTGCTGTGTCTCAACCATCACATCTGCTGCTCCGGTACGCCTGAAGTGGTGTCAATGCACCCGGAATTTATCTCCATGTTCGGCCCACGCGGCGCTGAACAGCTGGGCATTTACCGCCATCATCATAATCATCGCCATGATTTACAGGGACGAATCGTACTGCGTCGGGGAAATGGACACTCATGATTGAACTGTTACTGCCCGGCTGGTTGGCCGGGATTATGCTTGCCTGCGCCGCGGGCCCGCTCGGCTCGTTTGTCGTCTGGCGCAGAATGTCCTATTTTGGCGATACCCTGGCGCATGCGTCTCTGCTGGGCGTTGCCTTTGGTCTGCTGCTGGATGTAAACCCCTTCTACGCGGTGATTGTGGTCACGCTGCTGCTGGCCGCCGGTCTGGTCTGGCTGGAAAAGCGCCCTCACCTCGCGATTGATACGCTGCTTGGCATTATGGCGCACAGTGCCCTTTCTCTGGGCCTGGTGGTGGTCAGCCTGATGTCGAACATCCGCGTGGATCTGATGGCCTACCTCTTCGGTGACCTGCTGGCCGTGACGCCGGAGGATCTCATCGCTATCGCCATTGGGGTGGTGGTGGTGCTCGCCATTCTGCTCTGGCAGTGGCGTAATTTACTGGCCATGACCGTCAGTCCCGATCTGGCGTTTGTCGACGGCGTGAAGCTGCAGCGCGTAAAACTGCTGCTGATGCTGGTGACGGCGTTAACGATTGGTGTCGCGATGAAGTTTGTCGGCGCGCTGATTATTACATCGCTGCTGATCATCCCTGCCGCCACGGCGCGTCGTTTTGCCCGTACGCCGGAGCAGATGGCTGGCGTGGCGGTTATCGTCGGGATGGTTGCGGTAACGGGGGGGTTAACCTTCTCGGCGTTCTATGACACGCCTGCGGGGCCGTCCGTGGTGCTGAGCGCAGCGGTGATGTTTATCTTCAGTATGATGAAGAAGACCGCACAGTAGCGGGTATGTCCCCGGTGGCGCTTCGCTTACCGGGGCTACAAAACCATCCGAAACCGTCATCCGGCACGATTTACGGCATTGCCGGTGGCGTAATGCCGAAATGATTCCACGCCCGCACCGTTGCCATACGTCCACGCGGGGTGCGCTGCAGGAAGCCCTGCTGGATCAGATACGGCTCCAGCACATCTTCTATCGTCTCCCGCTCTTCTCCGATTGCCGCCGCCAGGTTATCCAGCCCGACTGGGCCGCCAAAGAACTTATCCAGCACCGCCAGCAGCAGTTTACGGTCCATATAGTCAAAGCCTTCGGCATCGACGTTCAGCATATCCAGCGCCTGAGCAGCGATCTCGGCGGAAATCGAGCCATCGTGCTTCACTTCGGCAAAGTCACGCACGCGGCGCAGCAGACGGTTGGCGATACGCGGCGTACCGCGGGAACGCTTCGCCACTTCAAACGCGCCCTCTTCGCTCATTTCCAGCCCCATATAGCGGGCGCTACGCCCAACGATGTGCTGGAGGTCCGCCACCTGGTAAAACTCCAGACGCTGCACGATGCCAAAACGGTCGCGCAGCGGAGAGGTCAACGACCCGGCGCGGGTGGTGGCGCCAATCAGGGTAAACGGCGGCAGATCGATTTTGATGGAGCGCGCGGCCGGACCTTCACCGATCATGATATCCAGCTGATAATCTTCCATCGCCGGATAGAGCACTTCCTCCACCACCGGTGACAGGCGGTGGATCTCATCGATAAACAGCACGTCATGCGGTTCGAGGTTGGTCAGCATCGCAGCGAGATCGCCCGCCTTCTCCAGCACAGGGCCGGAGGTGGTGCGCAGGTTGACGCCCATTTCATTGGCGACGATATTCGCCAGCGTGGTTTTCCCTAAACCAGGAGGGCCAAAAATCAGCAGGTGATCGAGCGCATCGCCGCGCAGCTTTGCCGCCTGGATGAAAATCTCCATCTGGGAACGAACCTGCGGCTGGCCGATATACTCATCAAGCAGCTTAGGGCGGATCGCACGATCCACCACGTCTTCTGCCTGAATAGTGCCTGCCGAAACCAGGCGGTCTGCTTCAATCATCCTTTACCTCACAATGCAGCGCGCAGCGCTTCACGAATCAGGGTTTCACTGCTGGCGTCCGGTTTGGCAATTTTGCTCACCATACGGCTGGCCTCCTGAGGTTTATAGCCCAGCGCCACCAGCGCGGCAACCGCTTCCTGCTCGGCGTCATCATCCGTCGCAGGGCCGCCAGGAGAGGTCAGTACCAAATCGGCAGCCGGCGTGAACAGATCGCCATGCAGACCTTTAAAGCGGTCTTTCATCTCCACAATCAGGCGCTCGGCGGTTTTCTTGCCGATGCCCGGAAGCTTAATCAGCGCCGCAGGATCTTCGCGCTCAACGGCATTCACAAACTGTGGCGCTGACATGCCGGATAAAATCGCCAGCGCCAGCTTCGGACCGACACCGTTGGTTTTAATCAGCTCGCGGAACAGGGTGCGTTCCTGTTTATTATTGAAGCCGTACAGCAGCTGGGCATCTTCACGCACCACAAACTGAGTAAAGACAATCGCCTCTTTGCCCGCGTCCGGCAGCTCGTAGAAGCAGGTCATCGGCATATGGATTTCGTAGCCCACGCCACCCACTTCCAGCAGCACTAACGGGGGTTGTTTTTCAATGATGATGCCTCTGAGTCTGCCTATCACGTGACGCTCCTGCGTTCTGGGAGAAATTAACTGCCGACATAATAAAAAAAGGCTGGATGTTTATCCAGCCTGATTTCTCATTATCGTAACCTGCCTCGCGCCAGATTAAGCCGCGACTCGCTCATTTGCATCGCGTTCTGGCTGACGTGACAGTGGGTAATCGCAATTGCCAGCGCATCGGCGGCGTCAGCCTGCGGGTTCGCAGGAAGCTTCAGCAGGGTACGCACCATATGCTGCACCTGGCTTTTCTCCGCGCTACCAATGCCCACCACCGTCTGCTTGACCTGACGCGCCGCGTATTCGAATACCGGCAAATCCTGGTTCACGGCAGCAACGATGGCAACGCCGCGCGCCTGCCCGAGCTTTAGCGCTGAATCGGCGTTTTTCGCCATAAAGACCTGCTCGATGGCGAAATAGTCAGGCTGAAACTGGGTGATGATTTCCGACACGCCCGCATAAATGAGCTTCAGGCGCGACGGCAGATCGTCAACTTTGGTGCGAATACAGCCGCTGCCCAGGTAGGTTAGCTGGCGTCCCACCTGACGGATAACGCCATAACCGGTGACGCGTGAGCCTGGGTCAATCCCGAGAATAATCGACATCACGCGTCTCCCGTAACGGATTTATACGCTCTCATTAGAGAGTCGCTGCAACCTCATCAGAGATTTCACCGTTGTGATACACTTCCTGCACGTCGTCGCAGTCTTCGAGCATGTCGATCAGACGCAGCAGTTTTGGTGCCGTTTCCGCATCCATGTCCGCTTTGGTGGACGGGATCATGGACACTTCAGCGTTGTCCGCTTTCAGGCCAGCCGCTTCCAGCGCGTCGCGCACGGCACCCATCTCTTCCCACGCGGTGTAAACGTCGATAGCACCGTCATCGAAGGTCACAACGTCTTCCGCACCGGCTTCCAGCGCCGCTTCCATGATCGCATCTTCGTCGCCTTTCTCGAAGGAGATGACGCCTTTTTTGCTGAACAGGTAAGCAACGGAACCGTCAGTGCCCAGGTTGCCACCGGTTTTGGTGAACGCGTGGCGCACTTCCGCAACGGTACGGTTACGGTTGTCAGACAGACACTCAACCATCACCGCAGTACCGCCAGGGCCGTAACCTTCATAAATGATGGTTTCCATGTTCGCGTCTTCATCACCGCCCACGCCGCGTGCGATTGCACGGTTCAGGGTGTCACGCGTCATGTTGTTAGACAGCGCTTTATCCACCGCCGCGCGCAGACGCGGGTTAGAAGCCGGGTCGCCGCCGCCCAGACGCGCTGCCGTCACCAGCTCGCGAATGATTTTGGTAAAGATCTTACCGCGCTTGGCATCCTGTGCCGCTTTGCGGTGTTTGGTGTTGGCCCACTTACTATGACCTGCCATAAAAAGTTCTCCAAAAATCGCGCCTTCTCAGGCTGCGTTAATTACAAATTCTTCAATCGCCTGCCGGTTGCTCCACGACTTGGTCAGTGCGGCGGCGTCCGCCGCATTCACCCAGCGGTAGGTCAGGTGTTCGGTAAACACGATCTCCCGTTCATGGGGGAGCGCGAGACAGAACCACGACTCCGTATTGCGCTCGGTACCCGGCGCGTAGCGATGACGTAAATGGCTAAAAATTTCAAACTCCACCGTGCGCTGACAGTCCTTCAGGGTCAGTTGCTCGCGGGCAACGTCAATGGCGACCTCTTCCTTTACTTCGCGCGCGGCGGCCTGCGGCGCGGTTTCCCCCTCTTCCAGACTGCCTGTTACCGACTGCCAGAAATCAGGATCATCGCGCCGCTGCAACATCAGCACCCGCTTCGTGTCTTCTGCATAAATGACCACCAGGACCGAAACGGGAAGCTTATATGCCATATCAGTTTTTCTCTTCCTTCTTCACCACTTCAATGCCCAGCTCGGCCAGAGAGGCCGGGTTGGCAAAGCTTGGCGCTTCGGTCATCAGACACGCTGCGGCAGTGGTTTTCGGGAAGGCAATAACATCACGAATGTTATCGGTGCCGGTCAGCAGCATGGTCAGACGGTCAAGACCGAAGGCCAGACCCGCGTGCGGCGGCGTGCCGTATTTCAGGGCGTCCAGCAGGAAGCCGAACTTCTCGCGCTGCTCCTGCTCGTTGATGCCCAGGATACCGAACACGGTCTGCTGCATTTCACCGCTGTGAATACGCACGGAACCGCCGCCCACTTCGTAGCCGTTGATAACCATATCGTAAGCGTTCGCGACCGCGTCTTCCGGCGCCGCTTTCAGCTCTGCTGCCGTCATGTCTTTCGGCGAGGTGAACGGGTGGTGCATTGCGGTCAGACCGCCTTCACCGTCGTCTTCAAACATTGGGAAGTCGATAACCCACAGCGGCGCCCATTTGTTCTCGTCGGTCAGGTTCAGGTCTTTGCCGAGCTTCAGACGCAGCGCGCCCATCGCATCCGCCACGACTTTCTTGTTGTCTGCGCCGAAGAAGATCATGTCGCCGTCCTGCGCGCCGGTGCGCTCAAGGATCGCTTCCACGATGCCTGCGTTCAGGAATTTCGCTACCGGGCTGGTAATGCCTTCCAGACCTTTCGCACGCTCGGTCACTTTAATATAGGCCAGACCTTTCGCGCCGTAGATCTTGATGAAGTTGCCGTAGTCGTCAATCTGCTTGCGGCTCAGTGCCGCACCGCCCGGTACACGCAGCGCTGCTACGCGGCCTTTAGGATCGTTAGCCGGGCCAGAGAATACGGCAAACTCAACGGCTTTCACCAGGTCTGCCACGTCCACCAGCTCCATCGGGTTACGCAGGTCTGGTTTGTCGGAGCCGTAGCGACGCTCGGCTTCAGCGAAGGTCATGATGGGGAAATCGCCCAGCTCAACGCCCTTCACGTCGTTCCACAGGCTACGCACCAGGGCTTCCATCACTTCACGCACCTGCTCGGCGGTCATGAAGGAGGTTTCCACATCGATCTGGGTAAATTCTGGCTGGCGGTCAGCGCGCAGGTCTTCGTCGCGGAAGCATTTTACAATTTGATAGTAGCGATCGAAGCCGGACATCATCAGCAGCTGTTTGAAGAGCTGTGGAGACTGCGGCAGCGCGTAGAATTTACCTTTATGAACGCGGGATGGGACCAGGTAATCGCGCGCACCTTCCGGCGTGGCTTTGGTCAGCATCGGGGTTTCGATATCGAGGAAACCGTGGTCATCCATAAAGCGACGCACCAGGCTGGTGATTTTCGCACGGGTTTTCAGGCGCTGAGCCATTTCCGGGCGACGCAGATCCAGGTAGCGGTATTTCAGACGCGCTTCTTCAGTGTTGACGTGGTTGGAGTCCAGCGGCAGCGCTTCTGCACGGTTGATAATCACCAGATCGGACGCCAGCACTTCGATGGCACCCGTCGCCATGTCGGCGTTGACGTTTTTCTCGTCACGCGCACGCACGGTGCCGGTAACCTGAATGCAGAACTCATTACGCAGCTCAGAGGCCAGCTTCAACGCATCTGCGCGATCCGGGTCGAAGAACACCTGAACGATACCTTCGCGGTCGCGCATATCAATGAAGATAAGGCTACCAAGATCACGACGACGATTGACCCAACCACACAGGGTTACCTGCTGCCCGACGTGGGACTGACGCAGCTGCCCGCAATATTCTGTACGCATGAGATATCCCTTAATTAGCCGCAGGCTAAATGTCGCCTGGTATGCAGGCTACTATGTCGCAGCTTTCTGTATGTCACAACTGGATGAAAAAAGGCGGCTATTATACTGGAAATTCCGCCGGACGATAAGAGCGAACCACGGCCAGGCGGTCGTTTGCTGCGCTCTTATTGCGCATTCTCACAAAAATTAACAAAATTATCCGCCCAGGAACAGGCCATCACGTCGTATGGTGTCTGGAAGTGATTCATTTAACGGGAGTAACGATGTTAACACTTGATGCCAGTAAAACCGCACTTGTCGTGATTGATTTACAGGAAGGCATTCTGCCCTTCGCCGGTGGCCCGCATACCGCGGATGATGTGGTCAGCCGCGCCGCTCGCCTGGCGGAAACATGTCGTGCCAGCGGTGCGCCTGTTGTCATGGTGCGCGTGGGCTGGTCCGCAGATTACGCCGAAGCGTTGAAGCAGCCCGTTGACGCCCAGGCTCCTGCACGCGCCCTGCCGGAAAACTGGTGGACGTACCCGGTCTCACTCGGCAAACGCGACAGCGATATTGAAGTGACCAAACGTCAGTGGGGCGCTTTCTACGGCACCGATCTCGAGCTGCAGCTCCGCCGTCGCGGCATCGACACCATTATTCTGTGCGGCATTTCCACCAATATCGGCGTGGAGTCTACCGCCCGCAACGCGTGGGAGCTGGGCTTTAATCTGGTGATCGCCGAAGATGCCTGCAGCGCAGCCTCCGCGGAACAGCATCAGGGCAGCATGACCCATATCTTCCCGCGCATCGGCCGCGTGCGCAGCACGGATGAGATTATCAGCGCGCTATGATGTATGTCGGCCTGCCCCAGTGGTCGCACCCAAAATGGGTGCGCCTTGGCATCACCAGCCTTGAGGAGTATGCCCGGCACTTTAACTGCGTCGAGGGCAACACCACCCTGTATGCGCTCCCCAAAGCCGAGATTGTTGCGCGCTGGCGGGAACAAACGACCGACGACTTCCGCTTCTGCTTCAAGTTTCCGGCCACCATTTCGCACCAGGCCGCGCTGCGCAACTGCGGCGATTTGACCGAAGAATTTTTCGCGCGCATGTCGCCGCTGGCGAACCGCATCGGTCAGTACTGGATCCAGCTACCCGCCACGTTTGGCCCGCGCGATTTGCCTGCGCTCTGGCAATTCCTGGATGCCCTGCCCCGTGAATTCACCTACGGCGTAGAAGTAAGACACCAGGACTTCTTTGCGAAAGGCGAAGCAGAAAAAGCGCTCAACCGCGGCCTGCTTGAGCGTTCCGTTAACCGGGTGATCCTCGACAGCCGCCCGGTGCACAGCGCTATCCCCCATAGCGAAGCCATCGTCGACGCGCAGCGAAAAAAACCGAAAGTGCCGGTTCACGCCATCGTGACCGCGCAAAACCCGATGGTCAGGTTTATCGGCAGCGATAACATGCAGCAAAATCAGGCAATGTTCGCCGTCTGGCTGCAAACATTGCCGAAGTGGGAACATACCACCACGCCGTACCTCTTTTTGCACACGCCGGATATCGCTCAGGCGCCCGAACTGGTCGATGCTCTGTGGCAGGCCTTGCAGGCTGCGGTGCCGTCCGTGGGCAGCGCCCCTGCTATCCCACAACAATCTTCTCTTTTCTGATATCACCCCCTATCATAGTGAAGTGCCATCTGCCAAAAACAGGGAGTTTGTATGGTCAGCGCGCTGTATGCGGTGTTAGGTGCATTACTGCTGATTAAGTTTTCTTTTGATGTTGTGCGCCTGAGAACGCTGTACCGTGTCTCTTACGGTGACGGCGGATTTTCAGAGCTACAAAGCGCTATCCGCATTCATGGCAACGCGGTCGAATACATCCCCGCAGCCTTAATCCTGCTGCTTTTTATGGAGATGAATGGCGCAGAAACCTGGATGGTGCACATCTGTGGCCTGCTTCTTATTGCTGGCCGCCTGATGCACTATTACGGTTTTCACCACCGCTTAATCCGTTGGCGTCGTTCCGGCATGAGTGCGACCTGGTGTTCGCTTTTGCTGATGGTGCTGGCTAACCTGTGGTATATGCCGTGGGAGTTGGTTTTCTCCCTCCATTAGCGCACAATACGCCACTTTATTTTTCCCGGATTTTTACGTTATGTCAGATCGCGACACGCTTTTTTCCGCGCCTATCGCCAGCCTGGGCGACTGGACCTTCGATGAACGGGTAGCCGAAGTCTTCCCGGATATGATCCAGCGCTCTGTTCCCGGTTATTCCAATATTATCTCTATGATCGGCATGCTGGCTGAGCGCTTCGTTCAACCCGGCACGCAGGTCTATGACCTGGGCTGCTCGCTCGGCGCGGCAACGCTGTCGGTTCGTCGTAACGTTCACCACGAAGGCTGCCGGATCATTGCCGTCGATAACTCCCCGGCCATGGTTGAACGCTGCCGTCGCCATATTGATGCGTATAAAGCCCCTGTCCCGGTGGACGTGGTGGAAGGTGATATCCGCAATATTGAGATCAATAACGCCTCGATGGTGGTGCTGAATTTCACTCTTCAGTTCCTGGTGCCTGAAGACCGCCAGCTGCTGCTGGACAAAATTTATAAAGGGCTGAACCCTGGCGGCGCGCTGGTGCTCTCAGAGAAATTCAGCTTCGAAGATGCCGAGGTTGGCGAACTGCTGTTCAACATGCACCACGATTTCAAACGGGCAAACGGCTACAGCGAACTGGAGATCAGCCAGAAGCGCAGCATGCTTGAAAACGTGATGCTGACGGATTCCGTAGAAACCCACAAAGCGCGTCTGAGCAAAGCCGGGTTTGAGCACAGCGAACTGTGGTTCCAGTGCTTTAACTTTGGCTCTCTGGTGGCGCTGAAAGCGGGAGAATCCGCATGATCGAATTCAGTAACTTCTATCAGCTTATTGCCAAAAACCAGCTTTCCCACTGGCTGGAAACCTTGCCCGCGCAGATTGCCGCCTGGCAGCGCGACCAGCAGCACGGCCTGTTAAAGCAGTGGTCAAATGCGGTGGAATTTTTGCCGGAACTGACCCCGTATCGCCTCGACCTGCTCCACAGCGTAACCGCCGAGAGCGAAGAGCCGCTTCCGGCCGGGCAGATCAACCGCATCGAAACGCTGATGCGGAACCTGATGCCGTGGCGCAAAGGGCCGTTTTCACTTTACGGCGTGAACATCAATACCGAATGGCGCTCTGACTGGAAATGGGATCGCGTTCTGCCCCACCTTTCCGATCTGACCGGGCGTACCATTCTGGACGTGGGCTGCGGCAGCGGTTACCACATGTGGCGCATGATTGGCGCGGGCGCGCATCTGGCGGTCGGTATTGACCCGATGCAGCTGTTCCTGTGCCAGTTTGAAGCGGTGCGCAAGCTGCTGGGCAATGACCAGCGCGCGCACCTGCTGCCGCTGGGCATTGAGCAACTCCCTGCCCTGAAAGCGTTTGATACCGTCTTCTCCATGGGCGTGCTGTATCACCGCCGTTCCCCGCTTGAACACCTGTGGCAATTGAAGGATCAGCTGGTCAGCGGCGGCGAGCTGGTGCTGGAAACGCTGGTGATTGAAGGCGATGAACATGCCGTTCTGGTGCCTGGCGATCGCTACGCGCAGATGCGCAACGTATACTTCATCCCTTCCGCGCTGGCGCTGAAAAACTGGCTGGAGAAGTGCGGGTTTGTGGATGTGCGGATTGCCGACGTCAGCGTGACGTCTATTGAAGAACAGCGCCGCACCGACTGGATGATCACCGAATCACTGGAGCAGTTCCTCGACCCGGCCGACCACAGCAAAACCATCGAAGGCTATCCGGCCCCGATGCGTGCGGTGTTGATTGCGACCAAGCCGTAGCCCTTTAGCCGGGTGGCGGCTACGCCTTACCCGGCCTACTCCCGATTTTGTAGGCCCGGTAAGCGAAGCGCCACCGGGCGCAGGAGAAAAAAAGGCCCCTGTTGAAATTGCAGGGGCCTGGTACAAGCAAGCATCATATTGGGCGACATGATGCGCGGTAAAAATCGGTACGTTGCTACACGTGATGGCGCTCAATCAGCGACTTCATTTCCGCAACCGACTCTCCCTCTACGCCGTAGCGTGAATACTCATCCGCTTCAGCGTCCGTCGACATTGACAACCCTGTATTGCGATAACGCATGGGCGAAGGTATCCATTTACCCGCGGAGCTGTGCAGCTCTTCTACCCCGGCGTTTAAAAACCGTTCCAGATTGCCGGCGCGGACTCCCGCACCCGCCATTATTATTGGAACACCGGAATGTGCTTTTAGTTCCGTAATTAATTGCAGTCCTTTTTCCGCTGACGCCTGCTGACCCGATGTCAGGATGCGCGCCACGCCAAGTTCTCCAAGCGTTTCAAAGGCCTGAAGCGGATCTTTACACATATCAAATGCGCGATGAAAAGTGACGGCCAGCCCCTGCGCGGCGCTCATAATCTGACGCATGCGCGGTATATCGATGTTGCCGTCTTCATTCAGCAGGCCGGTCACCAGCCCCGGAAACCCCAGGTCCCGAACGAGTGCGATATCATCAAGCATGGCACTGAACTCGCCCGCCGTGTAACAAAAATCACCGCCGCGCGGACGAATAATCGGGTGAACGGGAATGGCGACGGCCTGGCGGGCAGACCTCAACACGCCGTAAGACGGCGTCAGCCCGCCCTCTTTGGGTGCCGCGCACAGTTCAATGCGGTCAGCCCCGTGCTTTTGCGCGGTTACGGCACACTCCACGCTGTAACAACAAATCTCCAGCAGCGCCATTTAATCCTCCTGAAATCCCACTAAACGAACCATCATGACATCCCGTCCCTTTTCAGTCCCGGCGTGAACTCACAACTTCTTACGCTTCACTGGCAACGATTTGCTCAATGGTCCACGGATGAAACTTCACCGTAACCTGTCCGTCGGTGACGGCCAGCGTCGGGTTAGGTAACCGCTCGCGCTCGCCTTTGGGTGAACTTGTCTTCACAAAAATTCCCGGCTTGCTCAAGCCTTCGTCAGAAAGCAGGGCCAGCGCGCGCGCGTTGAGTGTTTCCGGATCGCCCGGCAGGACAATTTCGATATGTTCCCAGCCTTCGTGCGGATAGCGTTTCTCGCCCGGCCACGGCAGTTCAACCACGGTGAACTGCCAGTGCGCCACGTTCACCGGTTCATGCAGTTTAAACAGGCAAATGGGGCGACCATTAATGATGTTCTCGGAGAGCAACTCACCGCACTGTTCAAACCCGTGACGCCAGCGCTCGGCGGTGGCATTCTGATGACAGCGCAAAGAGATGTGATCGGCCTCAAGCGGTGCGATATCCAGACCGAGACGGGTGGCAAGTTCTGTGAACGCCTGGGTGAAGCGCGGTAAATCTGCGGAAATATCATGCAGTTCGTCAATGGATAGCCAGTTCGCCATAAGTCACTCTCTTTTCATGTCGCAAAGCCGCTAATTTACTCTGTTGCCCTGTTTTGACCAACCGCAGAATCCGGCTTTTTGTGACTGCATGATTATGCACACTTTCACCGCCTGGATTCTGAGCAATCTTCGGGCCCCGCGATGCTGACGCCAGAAGGCATTTGCAGTATACTCCCGCCCTAAATTCTTTAACTGGCGCGGGCGGTTGTAGGCCCGCATCAAAAACGTAAGGTATCCAGGTGAATATTCAGGCTCTTCTCTCCGAAAAAGTCAGTCAGGCACTGATTGCCGCAGGCGCGCCTGCGGATTGCGAACCGCAGGTTCGTCAGTCAGCAAAAGTACAGTTTGGCGACTATCAGGCTAATGGCGTGATGGCAGTGGCTAAAAAACTGGGCATGCCGCCGCGACAGCTCGCTGAGCAGGTACTGACGCATCTGGATCTTTCCGGCATTGCCAGCAAAACCGAAATCGCCGGTCCGGGCTTTATCAATATCTTCCTTGAGCCTGCATTCCTGGCAAGCCACGTTGACGCGGCGCTGAAGTCTGACCGTCTGGGTGTTTCCCAGCCGGAGGCGCAGACCGTCGTGATCGACTATTCTGCCCCGAACGTGGCGAAAGAGATGCACGTTGGCCACCTGCGCTCCACCATCATCGGTGATGCCGCAGTGCGCACGCTCGAGTTCCTCGGTCACAAGGTGATTCGGGCGAACCACGTGGGCGACTGGGGTACGCAGTTCGGCATGCTGATTGCCTACCTGGAAAAACAGCAGCAGGAAAACGCGGGTGAAATGGCGCTGGCGGACCTGGAAGGGTTCTACCGCGAAGCCAAAAAGCACTACGACGAAGACGAAGCCTTTGCCGAGCGCGCGCGCAGCTATGTGGTAAAACTGCAGGGCGGCGACAAATACTTCCTCGAGATGTGGCGCAAGCTGGTTGACATCACCATGTCTCAGAACCAGCTTACCTATAACCGCCTGAACGTCACCCTGACCCGTGACGACGTAATGGGTGAAAGCCTCTATAACCCAATGCTGCCGGGCATTGTGGCCGACCTGAAAGCCAAAAACCTGGCGGTTGAGAGCGAAGGCGCAACGGTTGTGTTCCTTGATGAGTACAAAAACAAGGAAGGTGAACCGATGGGCGTGATTATCCAGAAAAAGGATGGCGGCTACCTCTACACCACCACCGATATCGCCTGTGCGAAATACCGTTACGAGACGCTGCACGCCGACCGCGTGCTGTACTACATCGACTCCCGTCAGCACCAGCACCTGATGCAGGCGTGGACCATCGTGCGTAAAGCCGGTTACGTGCCGGATTGCGTTCCGCTGGAACACCACATGTTCGGCATGATGCTGGGTAAAGACGGTAAGCCGTTCAAAACCCGTGCTGGCGGTACCGTGAAGCTGTCCGACCTGCTGGACGAAGCGCTGGAACGCGCCCGCCGCCTGGTGGCCGAGAAGAACCCGGACATGCCGGCCGACGAGCTGGAAAAACTGGCCAACGCCGTGGGTATCGGTGCGGTGAAATACGCGGATCTCTCCAAGAACCGTACCACCGACTATATCTTCGACTGGGATAACATGCTGGCGTTTGAAGGCAACACCGCGCCATATATGCAGTATGCCTACACCCGCGTGCTCTCGGTGTTCCGTAAGGCGAACATTGATGAAAGCGTACTGGCGAATGCGACAGTGACCATCACGGAAGATCGCGAAGCGCAGCTGGCGGCGCGCCTGCTGCAGTTTGAAGAGACGCTGACGGTTGTCGCGCGTGACGGTACGCCGCACGTGATGTGTGCTTACCTGTACGATCTGGCGGGTCTGTTCTCTGGCTTCTACGAGCACTGCCCTATTCTGTCTGCGGAAAATGAATCGGTCCGCAACAGCCGCCTGAAGCTGGCCCAGCTTACGGCGAAGACCCTGAAGCTGGGTCTGGATACCCTGGGTATCGAAACCGCAGAACGTATGTAATACAAAAACCCGGCAATCGCCGGGTTTTGTTTTTTGGATTTCTTATAATCCGACCGTCAGCGGTAGTTCACGATGACGGAATTACTCTGCACCTTCAGCGCCGGGATCAAACGTCCCCCGCCCGGCACTTCCCAGATAAAACGCAAAGGTTCAATGGCCGGTACGCCGTTGAACGCCTGCGTCGTACCGCTTTCTCCGTCGATTTCCGTGCAGCGCGTCTGAGAACAGAGGCGCACCCGCAGCCCGGCAGGCGTTGGGCCAATCAGCCGGTAGTTCCAGACTACAAGGCCCATCAGGCCGGATACCGCGTCAGAAGGCGCCAGCGGGTTAGAGGACATCGCCACGCCCCGGTTGCTGAGGGTCACACCCATGCTGCTCGCCTGCCAGGTCCCCTCCCCGGCAGCCTGCGCCGCCAGCGGGAAGAGCAAAATCCATAGCCATTTACGCATTATTTTCCTCCAATCGTCGCCGTCATGCGGATATGGCGGTTATCCGACAGCTCCAGATTCGACAGCACGACCAGCTGATTCAGGCTACGACGCAGGAAGCGCGACAGCAGCGGACGCAGCGCATGGTTCACCAGCAGCACCGGCGGCGCGCCCAGCATCTCCTGACGCGCCAGCGCCTCCTGCGTTTGTGCCAGCAGACGATCCGCCAGCCCCGGCTCCAGGCCGCCCCCGCCCTGCAGGGCCTGAAGCAGAAGACGTTCAAGCGGCGTATCGAGGCCAATAACCTGCACTTCTCCGGTTCCCGGGAACCACTGCTGGGTGATCGCACGCCCCAGCGCCACGCGCACCACCGCCGTCAGCTCGTGCGGATCGCTCTGGATTGGCGCATGCTCTGCCAGCGTTTCCAGAATGGTGCGCATATCGCGGATCGGCACCTTTTCTTCGAGCAGGTTTTGCAGCACCTTGTGCAGCGTCGTCAGCGTCACCACGCCCGGAACCAGATCTTCCGTCAGCTTAGGCATCTCCTGCGTGACGCGGTCCAGCAGCTGCTGCGCTTCCTGGCGGCCAAACAGCTCCGCCGAGAATTGCCCAATCAGGTGGTTAAGATGGGTCGCCACCACGGTACTGGCTTCAACAACCGTGTACCCCTGGATTTGCGCCTGCTCTTTCAGCGCGCTTTCAATCCAGATAGCGGCCAGGCCAAAGGCCGGATCGATGGTTTGCTCGCCCGGCAGCGTGCCTGCGGCGGTGCCCGGGTTAATCGCCAGCCAGCGGCCCGGATAGGCATCACCGCTGCCAATTTCGACACCTTTCATCAGGATGCGATAGCGCGCGGGCGGCAGGTCCATGTTGTCCCGGATGTGCACAACCGGCGGCAGAAAGCCCATGTCCTGCGCGAATTTCTTACGGATACTGCGGATTCGGCCAAGCAGCTCGCCATCCTGCTGGAAATCGACCATCGGGATCAGGCGATACCCGACCTCCATTCCCAGGGAATCTTCCAGCTGAACGTCGTTCCAGGTCGCTTCGACGGCCTGGTTGTTCTCCGGCATTTTGACCGGAACAGGCTCAGCAGCCGGTTTGATTTCACGGCCGCGCATCCACCAGGCAAGCCCCAGCAGAGCCGCCGTAAACAGCAGGAAGACGAGGTTTGGCATCCCCGGCACCAGCCCAAGCAAGCCGAGAACCGCAGCGGCCAGCAGCATCACGCGCGGGTTGCTGAACAGCTGGCCCACCATCTGCTCGCCAACGTCCTGATCGGTGCTGACACGGGTGACAATCACACCCGCCGCCGTGGAGATAACCAGCGCCGGGATCTGCGCGACCAGACCGTCACCGATGGTCAGCAGCGTATAGCTTTCCGCCGCGTGGCCCATGTCCATCCCGTGCTGCAATACCCCCACCAGCAGGCCGCCGACCACGTTAATCACCATGATTAGAATGCCCGCGATGGCGTCACCGCGCACAAACTTACTCGCACCGTCCATGGAGCCGTAGAAGTCCGCCTCCTGCGTCACTTCCGAACGACGTTTTTTGGCTTCATCTTCGGCAATGAGCCCGGCGTTCAGGTCGGCGTCGATCGCCATCTGCTTGCCCGGCATCCCGTCCAGCACAAAACGCGCGCCCACTTCCGCGATACGTCCTGCACCTTTGGTGATAACCATAAAGTTGATGATAACGAGGATAACGAACACCACGATACCGATAGCGAAATTGCCGCCCACCAGGAAGTGGCCAAACGCTTCCACTACTTTACCTGCCGCTGCCGCACCGGTGTGACCTTCCATCAGGATGATACGCGTGGACGCCACGTTCAGCGCCAGTCTGAGCAAGGTGGTAAACAGCAGAATGGTCGGGAACGCGGCGAACTCCAGGGTACGCTGGGTGAACATCGCCACCAGCAGCACCATAATGGACAGCGCGATATTGAAAGTGAAAAGCAGATCGAGGATGAACGCCGGGAGCGGCAGTACCATCATCGACAGAATTAGCAGGATCAGAATCGGCCCGGCAAGGATCTGCCATTGGGTCGATTTCAGGTTGCCGGGCAGGCGCAACATTGCCACCAGATTAGCCATCAGTGTCCTTCTCGTTCATAAAATCCAGCGCGGCAGGCACCGGAAGGTTCTCAGGTTTCGCAGGCCGTTGACCGCCGGCGAGACGCCAGCGCTTCAACTGCCATACCCAGGCCAGCACTTCCGCCACGGCGGCGTAGAGTTGTCCCGGGATCTGTTGTCCAATTTCCGCATGGCGGTAAAGAGCACGCGCCAGCGGAGGGGCTTCGAGGATCGGCACGCGGTGTTCGGTGCCAATTTCGCGGATGCGCAGCGCGATCAGTCCCGCCCCTTTCGCCACGACTTTCGGCGCGCTCATTTTGTTTTCGTCGTAGCGCAGCGCAACGGAATAGTGTGTCGGGTTTGTGACGATGACGTCGGCCTTCGGCACATCGTCCATCATGCGGCGACGGGCGGCGGCACGCTGCATCTGGCGGATGCGCCCTTTCACGTGCGGGTCACCTTCCATCTGCTTATATTCGTCACGAATATCCTGCCGCGACATCCGCAGTTTTTTGAAGTGGGTATAAAGCTGGAAGATCACGTCAAAACCCACCATCGGAATAATGCTGAGCACCACCAGCAGCGCACAGAGCCCGACCAGATTCAGGGCGTTGCTCATCGCGGTGAGCGGCGATTCGCTGATAAGACGCATCATTTCCGGCCAGTGGTACCAGAGGTAAAACCCTGCGGAACTGCCCATCAGCACCGATTTGAGAACGGCTTTGAGCAGCTCGGCCCCGGTCTGCGCAGAGAACATTTTCGCAATGCCCGGCAGCGGGTTCAGTTTGGAAAATTTCGGCTGCAGCGATTTGGCGCTAAAGACCAGACCGCCAAGCATCACCGGGGAAACCAGCGCGACCAGCACGACCCCGGTAATCAGGGGCAACAGCGCGACCATGGCCCCTTTAATAAGCTGAATAATCTGGCTGAGGATCAGATTCGGATCGTTGACCATGCTGTGGTCAAAACGTAAGCCGGTTGAGAGCATCCCCGCCAGCTTGCGGGCGAGCGACTCCCCGCCCCACCAGATAATGCACACCCCCACGATAAGGATCAGCAGGGAGGTCAATTCTCGGGATCGGGGGATTTGCCCTTCCTCACGCGCCTTTTCTAGTCGGTGGGGTGTGGGGGCTTCCGTTTTGTCGTCGTTCTCTTCTGCCACAGTGCATGCTCAGCCCATTACGTCAGGGGTATCATGCCAGCCCCCACTCCTGTCAATGGATGGAAAAAGCCCTATAACCGGGTCTTTTTAACCAGTTTAAGTACGTCGTCTACGCGTTCAGAAGGCGTTGATGGTACAAATAACGCTCGAAACGATCGTGTCCAGATCTTTTTGACATTTTTTATAATACAAATTGAATTAAGCAAAAGTATATTGAAAGGTGAATATAAATATAATGGATGCGAAAAATTAACAACAAGCGTAGTTTTAACCGTCTTGTTTTACAAGAATGATATAAATATGTGAACTCTATAAACCATAGTAATTGAAACCTTATTTTTATAGATCCAAAAACAACTTTACGTGTCATACACTAATATAACATTAGTCCAGGGACATCTTACCTGATAAAAATTAAGCGCTATACTTCCTCGCGGCATAATTCTGTTTCCGAGAGGAAAATCCAGCATGCCAAATATGATTACCACATTAAGGAAGATTTTAGATGGACTTCAGAAAAAATATTATTGCGGGCTTAGCGCTCGCCACCCTATCAATGAATGGTTTCGCTGCTGAAATGAATGCCGGAACAATTCACTTCACGGGTGAAATTATTGAACCTAGCTGTACAATTCAGGGCGACAATGGCACAGACAGCACTATCCCATTGGGCAGTTATCCCAAATCATTGTTCACTGAGGTTGGGACGGAAACGACCCTTATGCCCTTCAGCATTACGCTGGCGAACTGTCCTTTAAAGAGCGATGGACTTCCGGCTGTACAGCTGACCTTTAACGGTCCAACAACCCTGACCCAAACGAACAACCTGCTGGATGTCAGTAAAATCACCACTACGGGCGACGCCGCAGCCACCGGCATCGGCGTGGCTGTTAGCCCGGCGGGTAAAGATAACCAACTCATTACCATGGACGGCGCTGAAGGCCAGGTTTATATCGAGCTGGCAACAAAATCCTCAGACACGATTCTGGCTAATTTTAACGCCCGCTATAAATCGTACGCAGCGGATGTTACAGCCGGTCCGGCAGATGCAGATATGACGGTAAACATTCTTTACCGTTAATAAACGCCATTCTGATATTCAGAATATATATATTTAGGCGTCATGACGTTTAAGGAGTCATGCTCGGATAATAGTCCGCGTCCGGACTCGGACTATTATCACTCTCATCAACCTCCTTTATTAAAGGTTTCACCATGCGCATTTCACACAAAGTCTTATTATGTATTCCTGTTATTGCGAGCACCCTTTGTCACGCAACAGGCGTGCAGATAGGCCGCACACGCATAATCTACGATGCCGCGAAAAAGGAAGTTGCCCTGCCCTTACAGAATAAGGATAACGAACTTCCATGGTTAATACAGTCATGGACGGATACCGGTGATGGCAAAACGCGCGGGCCATTTATCGTGACACCGCCCCTTTTCCGACTCGATCCGCAAAAAGAGCAAAGCCTGCGCATTACCTGGAACGGGACAACCTTAGCGGGCGATAAAGAGTCTCTATTTTATATGAACGTGCGAACCGTTCCCGCCACGGCTACGGATGAGGATGACAAAAACGTCCTGCGGTTAATTTATAAAACACGCCTGAAACTGTTCTGGCGCCCTCGTGGGCTTAGCGGTACCCCATCTGAGTCCTGCAAAAATCTGCGGTTCGCTCGTCATGGTCAGCAGCTCACCGTCACCAACGCAGGGGCGTTCTACAGCATCTTTGATTCACTTTCGCTGGGGGCGACCAAAGTGGAGAAGGCCGACATGGTTGGCCCTAAATCCAGCGTTGCTATTCCCCTCCCTGACACCGCTCAGGGCACAAGCGTCACCTGGCGATGCATCACCGATTACGGCAACGCTTCCGAAAAATACACTTCCACCCTGGCGCAGGATTAAAGATTGCAATGATTACAGGACGTAATTATTTGTCATACGGGCGACTCTTTAGACCGAATTCGGTTCTCCACTGCCTTGGGGGCGTTTTACTCATGACGAGCACCTCGGTGCAGGCCCGCGAATATCGGTTCTCCCCTTCATCGCTTGAAGGAGACATGCTGACCCAGCAGGATATTGACCTTTCACTCTTTTCAAAGCCAAATGCCCAGCTACCCGGCACCTATTCCTCACGTGTTCAGGTGAACAATCAACACCTGAAGGACACAACTATCACCTATGTCAGCTCCCCGGACGGGACATTGCTGCCACAGCTCACGCCGGATATGCTGCGCGCATGGGGGATCGCTATCGATCGTAATCCCGCGCTGCTTGCATTACCCGCCAGGGAGACGTTGCCAAAAGAGCTCGGCAGCTATATCCCGCAGGCCTCTGCGCAGCTTGAGTTCTCTACCATGACCTTAAAGTTGAGCATTCCTCAGGCCGCGTTAAGCGGTACCGGTCGTGATTACATCGATCCTTCGCGTTGGGACGACGGGGTCCCTGTGTTGTTCAGTGACTACGCGTTTTCAGGATCAAAAAATAAGGACAGCGGCGACAGCAGTACCACCAGCCAGTATCTGAATTTGCGCACCGGCGCCAACCTGGGTGGCTGGCGAGTGCGCAACTATTCGACGTGGAGCAATTCTGACAATGAAAATCAGTGGGAAGCCATTAATACCTTCCTGCAACATGACATTGACACCCTCAAGGCTCAGTTCACTGCCGGAGAAAGCAGCACCCGGGGCGAGGTGTTTGATAGCTTACAGTACCGTGGCGTTAACCTTGCATCGGATGAAGAGATGCTGCCCTATAGTCAGCGCGGCTATGCCCCGGTCATACGCGGCATCGCCAGCTCAAATGCGGAAGTCTCAGTGCGCCAGAATGGCTATCTCATCTACCAGCAAAATGTCGCGCCCGGCGCATTTGAGATCAATGACCTCTACTCCACGACTAACAGTGGGGATCTGGACGTCACGGTGAAAGAGGCCGACGGCTCCGAGCATCATTTTACGCAACCCTACTCCAGCATCGCAGTCATGCTGCGGCCTGGACGCATGAAGTACGAACTCACGGCAGGCCGTTATCGTGCTGACAGCGGGAGCGACCAAAAGGAACCCGATTTTCTCCAGGGGAGCATGATTTATGGTTTAAACAACCTTCTCACGTGGTTTGGCGGGCTGACGCTCTCAAAAGACTATAACGCCGCCAATACCGGCGTCGGCCTGGCGCTGGGTCCGTTGGGCTCACTGTCGGCTGACGTGACCATGGCCGACACCCGCCTGGACGATGACAGCCAGCATACCGGCCAGTCATGGCGTTTGCTTTATACCGGTAAACTGGACTCGACCAATACCAACTTCAGTCTCGGCAGCTATCGATACTCCAGCCGGGGATACTACAGCTTTGCCGACGCCAACCAAAAGCGTGACGGACACGAAGACGATCTGCTGTTTCATTACACTAAACGCAACCGCATTCAGGCGAGCGTCAGCCAAACCCTTGCCGGGGTGAGCCTGTATCTTAACGGTTATCAGCAGGATTACTGGGGCACCTCAAAAAAGGAGCGCAGCCTGTCGGTCGGATTCAATACCGTTGTTGCCGGTACGAGTTACCACATGGCCTATACCTACAGTAAAACCAACGGTGAAGAGTCCGACAGGATGATCTCTTTCGGATTCAGCATTCCTCTCGCCAGATGGCTGCCTCGTGCCTGGAGTAGCTATAACATCAGCAATACTAAAAATGGCTATACGCGGCAAAACGTCGGTCTCAGCGGCACGCTGCTTGACGACGAGCGTCTGAGCTACTCGCTGCAGCAGAGCCATTCCAACCACGGTGGGGAAGATACCAGCAGCGTCTATGGCAGCTACCGTTCGCAATACGCCAACCTGACTGCCGGGTATTACGCATCCACTGATAACTCTCAACAGCTGACCTACGGGATTAGCGGCGGTATTGTTGCCCATCCTCAGGGCGTCACGCTGTCGCAACCTTTAGGCAGCCAGTTTGCTATCGTGAGCGCCAACGACGCTTCCGGCGTTCGTTTCCAGAACCAGCGAGGTATTCAGACCGACTGGCAGGGTAACGCCGTCATTCCATCACTCACTCCGTACCAGGAAAACAACATTCGTATTGATACGGCGAGCCTGCCGGAAAACGTGGACAGCAGCGATACGTCAGTCACGGTTATCCCTTCACGCAACGCAGCGGTAATGGCCAGGTTTGATGCGCATACTGGCTATCGGATGTTGATCACCCTGAAGCGTCAGAACGGTCAGCTTGTCCCGTTCGGTGCCATTGCGACCAGCGACACCCCGGTCCTGAGCGGCATTGTCGATGATACCGGCACCGTCTATCTGGCGGGAACGGGAGAAACCGCAAAGCTCACCGTGAAATGGGGCAACAGCACGGAGCAACGCTGCAGCGCCAGCATTACGCAACCGTCAACCCAACAAAATGAAAGCCCTAACGGTATTCGCTCGGTTAGCGCGCTTTGTCAGCAGGAATAAGGACATGATAAATACACTCAGTAAAGAGGCCTCTGTGGCCTCACTTGTCACGTTGCTGTGCCTGGTCTTTACCAGCCCGTGCAGCGGGTCTATGACGCTGCTTCATAGCTGCTTTGACGCGCCACAAACCTACACCACCTCGTTCGACCACGAGTTTACGTCCAGTGATAACGTTGCCAATCATGATTATGACATTCCCGATCATCTGGTCGGTGCTGGCGCAGACCTGGTGGCCAATTGTACCTGCCCAGGAAATCTGTTTTCGTCGAGTACCGTTTATGAAACCACATTCGCTGGCAGTCCGCTTAACCCAGGAACACATGGCTATGGCTATTTAACCGATAAGATTGATGCTGATATCACCGGCTACACCGATGCCATAAACTCCCCGGACGGCAATTTTTTGACGCCAGTGAATATCGATGAATACCCGACGTCCAGGGGGAATATGCACAGCATTATGGCCAATACGGGCGCCAGGACTGAGGGGGAAGCCAGCGTCTGCAGCAGCGAGACCCGCCCTGCTGGCTCAGCGACAGTAAAGCGAAAATTCCGCTGGAACGTCGTTGCGGTATTGCTGCATGTTAAAAAACCTATCCTGGGTGAAGAGGTGATCCCGCCGACGATCATCGCCCAAAACTATGCCTGCCTCTACATAGGTAGCGGAGCAAGCTGCGATCCCACACAGGCAGAACAGGTCTCTGATATCTGGTTTAGCGGTACGCTATCAGCGCCGCTAAGCTGCACCATCAACGCGGGCAGCACCATTGAGGTTGAGTTCGGCAGCATTGTCAGCAAGCAATTCGTCAGCAAGGGGCAGCCACCAAAGGGTTATACCCTCAAAAACGTCGATATTGCCTACCATTGCGATGATAACGCCGTGGGAAACATGGACCGGATAAAGCTCACGCTCACAGCCGATCAGGGCGTGGTAGATAGCAGTACACCGTACATCGCTAAGCTTCTGGAAAGAGACGATCTTGGGGTGCGCGTATATGACGAAAACAGTCAGAACGTTGCGCTGGATGGTACTTACGCGTTTCCGGTGATGATGGATGAGCAGGGAAATGGCGTCATCAAAATTCAGGCCGTGCCGGTCAGCACCACGGACGCCCCCCCGAAGCCGGGGCGTTTTGAAGGCAACGTGACGGTGAAGATGGATCTTCGCTAAGCGATATACCCTCAGGTTGGCGCTGCAACCTGAGGGTAACCAAAGCAATCAGAAGCCGAGGCTGTCCAGCAGGTCGTCTACCTGATCCTGGCTTGCCACAACGCCCGCTTTGCTGGTGTCGAGCTGAGGACCATTGAGCAGGCTTTCATTCTCGCGTTTTGGACGGGCTGCCGGTTCCGGAATGTTTTCCAGCAGAACCATCAGCAGCTGGCGCTCAATCTCCTGGATAACATCCATCATGCGCTTGATCACCTGACCGGTCAGGTCCTGGAAATCCTGCGCCATCATGATGTCCAGCAGCTGGGCGTTGGTGAAGCTGGTGTGGCCCGGCACATCACCCAGGTACTGACGGGTATCCGTCACCAGCTCGCGGGCATCCGCCAGCTCGATAGGGTTCTCAAACCACTCGTCCCACCGTTTGCTCAGCGCTTTCGCTCCCTTTTCCATCGCATCCTGGTGCGGCTGTGACGCTTCAACGCTGTTCAGCGCACGTTCCGCGGCCTGAGCGGTCATCTGCACAACGTAGTCCAGACGATCGCGGGCATCAGGAATGGCTTCCGCTGCTTCGGCAATCGCCTGATCCAGACCCAGCTCACGCAGGCTGTCGCGCAGCATGCGCGTCAGGCTGCCGATGCGGACGATGATATCGCTCGGCGAGTGTTCTTCAACGGGTTTCATAGCAGGTTGCAACATTTCCATCACCTCACATGCCGAGTTTCTCGAAGATCTTACCGAGCTTCTCTTCCAGGGTTGCCGCGGTGAATGGCTTCACCACATAGCCGCTTGCGCCCGCCTGCGCAGCGGCAATGATGTTCTCTTTTTTCGCTTCTGCAGTGACCATCAGAACCGGCATAGACGCCATTCCCGCATCGGCACGAATGGTTTTCAGCAGTTCCAGACCGTCCATGTTAGGCATGTTCCAGTCGGAGATAACAAAACCAAACCCGCCAGCCTGCAGTTTGTTCAGCGCATCAACGCCGTCCTCTGCTTCTTCAACGTTGTTGAAGCCCAGCTCTTTCAGCAGGTTGCGCACGATGCGACGCATGGTGGAAAAGTCATCCACAACCAAAAACTTAAGCTCTTTATCCGCCATAAAATAATACTCCTGAGTCAAATACGTATTGCCTGTCCGGCACTGATTTTCGCCAGCATCTGCTGGCTTACCTGGCTAAGATCGACCACTTCGCTCACGCCACCCATATTGATGGCCTCGCGCGGCATGCCGAACACCACACAACTTGCTTCATTCTGCGCAATCGTCCAGGCACCAGCCTGGTGCATTGCAAGCATTCCGGCGGCCCCGTCGTTGCCCATCCCCGTCAGGATCACCCCAACGGCGTTGCGCCCCGCATGTTTCGCCACCGAATGAAACAGCACATCCACCGACGGACGGTGCCGGTTGACCGGCGGTCCGTCATGAATTTTGATTTGATAGTTAGCGCCGCTGCGCGCCAGCTCCATATGCTTGTCGCCAGGGGCGATATAGGCATGCCCCGGGAGCACGCGCTCGCCGTCTTCCGCCTCTTTCACGCTGATCTGGCACAGCTTGTTCAGGCGTTCGGCGAACGAACGGGTAAAGCCTGGCGGCATATGCTGAGTGATCAGAATACCCGGACTTGAAAGCGGCAATGGCTGGAGTACATGACGAATTGCCTCTGTTCCTCCGGTTGACGCCCCAATCACCAGCAGTTTTTCCGAGCTGAGTAAGGGGCCGGCCTTCAGGGTCGCAGGCGCGGCCATCGGCGTGTGGGCGGCTAGCTTCGCACGCGACGCGGTGCGGATCTTCTCGGCGATCATTTCGCTGTAGGCCAGCATCCCTTCGCGAATGCCGAGCTGCGGTTTGGTGACAAAATCCACCGCCCCCAGCTCCAGCGCGCGCAGGGTGATTTCCGATCCTTTTCCGGTCAGGGAGGAGACCATTACCACCGGCATGGGCCGAAGACGCATTAATTTTTCGAGGAAATCTATGCCATCCATGCGCGGCATCTCGACATCCAGCGTTAGCACGTCGGGGTTATATTTTTTAATTAAATCCCGCGCTACCAGAGGATCGGGCGCAGTGGCCACCATCTCCATGTCGCTGTGGCTATTGATAATTTCAGTCATGATCTGACGCATCAGCGCTGAATCATCGACAGACAACACCCTGATTTTACTCATGCTTTTTCCTTACTCAGCGCATATACCGTTTGCCCACGCAGGCTAAACTCACGCGCGAGGTTGCTGAAGTTTTCCGAGTGCCCGGCAAACAGTAAACCGTCAGGCTTGAGCAACGGAACAAACCGACGCAGAATGTCCTGTTGCGTCGTTTTATCAAAATAGATCATGACGTTACGGCAAAAAATAGCGTCGAACGGCCCCGGCACGTTGTACTGCTTATCCAGCAGGTTGACGGGCGCGAATTCGACGCAGTTCGCCAGCTCCTGGCGTACGCGTACCAGGCCTTCATGCGGGCCCGTGCCGCGCATGAAATAACGCTGCAGCTGCTGCGGCGACAGCGTTTTCAGTTCATCCTGGCGATACACGCCGTTACGCGCCTTCTCCAGCACCTCGGTATCGATATCGCTGGCGTAGACTTTCCAGCGCCCGGGTGTCATGCCCAGGGTGTCAGCAAGGGTGATCGCCAGCGAGTACGGCTCTTCACCCGTCGAGGCGGCCGCACTCCATACGCGATATTCCCCGGTGCGACGGCGGGCGTGCTCGGCCAGGACCGGGAAGTGGTGAGCTTCACGGAAAAACGCCGTCAGGTTAGTGGTTAACGAGTTAATAAAAGCCTGCCACTCTGCGCTGTTCTGGTTCGCCTCGAGCATGCTCAGATAGCGGCCAAAATCATCCAGCCCCAGCGTACGCAAGCGCCGCACCAGACGGTTGTAGACCATGTCCCGCTTATGATCCGCAAGCACGATCCCCGCACGCTGGTAGATTAACTGACATATCCGACGAAAATGCGCGTCGGACAGCGCGAGGCGCTGTGTCATCTGCAACAATAATGACGTTTGCCCAGGGGGCATTGGTGATGTCATAGCGCCTTCTTAATTACATTCAGGATACAACTGGCACGGCCTGCGACCGCCCGACTTCTGCTACTGCTTCAACGTGCTCTTTGACATTAAATACCGCGACCAGTCCGGTCAGACGATCTGCCTGGCTGGCCAGCTGATCGGTTGCCGCTGCTGCTTCCTCAACTAACGAGGCGTTCTGTTGCGTCACCTGATCCATCTGGCTGACGGCCTGGGCAACCTGCTCAATGCCGCGACGCTGTTCGTCCGACGCCGAGGCAATCTCGCCCATGATGTCGTTCACCCGGGTGACGGAGGTGACGATCTCATGCATGGTTTTCGCCGCCGTATCCACCAGCGTTGAGCCCTGCTGAACGCGCGAGACCGACTCTTCGATCAGCACCTTAATCTCTTTCGCCGCGTTGGCGCTGCGGCTCGCCAGGTTACGTACTTCCCCCGCCACCACCGCAAACCCGCGCCCTTGCTCACCGGCGCGCGCCGCTTCCACGGCGGCATTCAGCGCCAGAATGTTGGTCTGGAACGCGATACCGTCAATCACGCTGATGATGTCACCAATTTTCTGCGAACTGGTGGCAATCTCCTGCATGGTGCTGGCGACATGAGATGCCTGGTCGCCGCCTTTCTTCGCCGTCATTGCCGCCTGTTTTGACAGGTCCGACGCCTGGCGCGCGTTATCGGCGTTCTGGCCTACCGTCGCGGTCAGCTGCTCCATGCTGGCCGCCGTCTGCGCCAGCGAGGCCGCCTGCTGCTCGGTGCGGGACGAGAGATCGTTGTTACCCGCCGCAATCTCTGAGATCCCCGTGTGCATGGCATAGCTGCCCTGCCGCACGTCGCTCACCGTTTCCCGCAGCGATCCCTGCATCGCCTTCAGGCTGGCAAAGATCGCCGAAATTTCGTTTTTGCCGAACACCGCCACCGGACGCGCCAGGTCCCCTTTCGCAATACTGTCGAAGTGGCTGCTGATAATCGCCAGCGGCTGCACGATCATCCTGCGTGACCAGAGCAGTGCCCCGCCGGTCAGCAACCCTGCCAGAATCACGACCACGGCAAAGATGACGCCCGACATGTGATAGCTGCTACGGCTCTGTTCACCGGCACGCTGGACAGACTGGTTAATATCCTGTTGCCACGCGTTAAAACTGCCATCAAACGCCGCCTGAGACGCCTGAACCGGTGCGGTCATAAAGTCCGAAAGCTGGTTGTTCTCAAGCCACGTCGCCTGGTGGTCCAGATCGCTGTACCACTGTTCAAAGTTCGTCTTCATGGCGGCCTTCAGCGCTTTCTCTTTCTCGCTGTCGGCGGCCTGCGCGGTAAAGGCTTTAAACTGAGCGTCAGCCTGTTTCAGGCTGTCGCGCGCGGTCGCCATCAGCGCTTTAATGTCATCCGGCGGATAACTCAGCGCAGTTAAGGTTCCCGCCTTGTTCAGCGCAGTGCTTGCCTGCAACAGCACGGCACGCGTTTGTGCCAGTGCGGAGCGCTGCTGATTACTCGCCTCAACTTCCTGCAAATTCTGATAGCCATCGCGAAACGCCCAAAAAGACAACCCGTTACTGCCAACCTGCAACACACCGCAAAGGATCAGAATCAAAAACAGTGTGGTCGAGATACGAATACGATTTAACATCCACGCTCCCATCAAGCGGCAAGCAGCCGCGGTTTAATTGTCAGTCAAAATGTTTCCCAGTTTTCATCTTGTCCGGTCGTCGCGGTGCGCGTACGGTTTACAGCCGATTCAGCGGCTGGCGCGCGATACGTCGCCTGCGGGGTGACCGTGTTTCCAGCGAGTGAAGCGAGACGAAACGCCGAGACGGCCATCTTCAGACGGCTTGCCTGGTCTTCCAGCGCAGCGGCCGCCGCAGCGGACTCCTGCACCAGCGCGGCGTTTTGCTGTGTCACGCGATCCATTTCCGATACCGCCAGGGCAACCTGGTCGATACCACGACTCTGCTCATCAGACGCAGAGGCGATTTCACCCATGATGTCCGTCACGCGGGTGACGGCATTCACGATGTCATTCATGGTCTCCCCGGCGCTTTCCACCAGCACGGAGCCGGTATCCACGCGGGAGACGGAATCTTCAATCAGCGACTTGATCTCTTTTGCCGCGTTGGCGCTGCGGCTGGCCAGGTTGCGCACTTCCCCGGCCACCACGGCAAACCCGCGACCCTGTTCGCCCGCGCGCGCCGCTTCCACGGCGGCGTTCAGCGCCAGAATGTTGGTCTGGAAGGCAATACCGTCGATGACGCTGATGATGTCGGCAATTTTCTTCGAGCTGTCGGCGATTTCGTGCATGGTTTTCACCACGCCATCCACCACGCGACCGCCGCGCTGCGCCGTTTCGGAGGCGCTTTCTGCCAGCTGAGACGCCTGGCGGGCGTTATCGGCGTTCTGCTTCACGGTCGCGGTAAGCTGCTCCATGCTGGCGGCCGTCTCCTCCAGGGCGGATGCCTGCTGTTCGGTGCGGGATGAGAGATCGTTATTCCCCATCGCAATTTCGCTGGTGCCGGTATAGATAGCCTCCGACCCGTTACGCACGTTGGCGACGGTTTCGATTAACGAACGCTGCATATGGTCAACGCTGTTTGCCAGTTCGGTGATCTCATTGCGCCCGGAAACGGTCAGCGTTTTGGTCAGATCGCCGCCGGCAATGTCACGAATGTGGGCAATGACGCGCCCAAGCGGGTTCAGCAGGATATGGCGAATGCCGTACCAGACCGCGACCAGCACAATGACCAGCGCCAGCGCCAGTACCGCCATCTGCCATTTCGCAAATCGGTAGTCATTCTGGCTTTCCGTAAAGGCCGAGTGATACAGGTCGCCGCTGACCTTCGCGTATTCCCCCAGCGCCGCGCCGAGGGCGTTTTGCATCCCTTGCGTCGGCTGCGCGAAATAGGCGTCCATGTTGCCGCTCTCCAGGAACTGAATCAGCTCTGCCAGACCGGCATGGTAGGCGTTGTATTTTTCATCAATATTCTGGCTCACCTGCTCCATGGCAGGCTGCGGCGTAATCTTTTTGAAGGCGTCGTAGTGTTTCGCGGCGTCAGCGAGGGTGGCACGGGCATTTTTCAACAGATCGGTTTTCGCGCTGCTCTGCTGATTGTTGGGATCCATCATCATGCGCGCGGACGAGCGGCTCAGGTTGATACGCGTTTGCAGCATCAGATCCCACGTCGACGTGAGTTCACTCTGCTGCAGGCGGAGATCGTTCGAGGCCGCAAAGCTGTCCTGGTTCTGTTTTAATGACGAGAAAAAAAGCCCGCCGGAGATGAGCTGAAGAAGTGCGAAAATGACCAGCACCATCATGAGCATTGTGACAACGCGGATACGGTTCAACATACAACACCTTCTCATAGATTTATTAACGGTGTTATCGGCACTGCCCACAGGAACTTTACATTTGAGAAAGGGAAAAGCGCGGGGGTTAAAACGCCACGTCGACAATCAGCGTGTCGGTGTAGGTTCCGGCGGGTGGCGTGGTCTGATTGGTAAGGACTTTCGCGGTGTAGTTGTAGGTGCGCAGTAAGCCGTCGGTACTGACCTGCGACGATGCCGCGCTGGACCAGCGCTCGCTGCCGCTGCTGCCCCAGCGGTTAGTCGTGGCTTCCTTATAGATGTCGTAGCTCATGGCGTTGCTGCCGCTCACCATTCGCCGCACGTTGTTCAGCGAGTTGGCACCGTTATTAATGCCGATGGTATACGAACTTCCTTTGGTACAGGTCACGGCAATCGCCTGTGAGACGGTGGGGAAACTTTGTACCAGCGGCGCGCTGCTGAAGTTCACATCTGGGGTGGTCATCGCGCTGCAGTCGTTGGTAACGGTCATATTAAGCAGAATACTGGTCGTCGCGGTTCCCGCCTGAGGATTCGTACAGAGGCTTCCCACGCCTAACGCGCAGACGCTGTAGTTGATGCTGAACGTCAACATCACCTGGTAAGGCCCGGCTGTGACGTTTTGTCCGGCGACGGTGCGAAAATAGAGCGGAATGTTGTACTGCTTTGTCCCCAGTAGCCCCAGCAACGTATTCCCACTCCAGGTATATGATTTACTTATCTGTACCTCGCTGCTGCTTGCGCAAGACGATAATCCGCACAGCCGGGTGGGGATCACGTCCGTGATGGCCGCATTATCCGTGCGCTTCATCGTCGCGCGACTGCTGCCCGACACCGATGCCGCGGTGTAGTTTAGGGTCACCGAGTCGTTGGTCAGAACGTTGAGCACGGCATCACACGCCACCACCAGGGTGCCGGTGGTTTCTACCTCCCCGGTTCCGCTGAGCGCAAACGACGTGACGCTGCCAAACGACGCATTAACCGTACTGACGGTACACGCCCCCCAGCCGCCGCCGGAGAACAGCAGCAGCATCAATAGCAGCAGGCGCGTCATGGTCCCTCCCGACATACCAGCGGACCGTAGGTTTGCAGCTTGTGCTGCGGGTTGGCTCCCACGGTCAGGGTGGCCTTGCAGCGTTTTCCGTCAGGCGAAATCACCTCGAGCGGGTTAACATCGCTGAGATTTTCCAGCCAGGCGATGCCGTCATAACCCACCACCGCATTGCTGCGCGAGACGCGTCGGACCTGGCTTCCCACCGGCAATGCCTTCCCGTTCGCATCATGCAGAATAACGCTGGCCACCCGCTCCTGCTCCATCGGGAAATCGACCAGATAGCCGCTGTGACGGCGGATGGCGATCCGCCGCTCGGTCTCTTTCAGACGGGTATCTGCCGGCAGATTCAGGGTATCAATCCGGTAGCTTGCGGGGTAATACGCCGACACTCCGCTCACCAGCAGGTAGCCGTTGTTATTGGTTTTACCGACGGGCTGGTTCTCATAGCTGACGGGCACGTCCGGGTGGCCGTCGGTACTGATGACCACAAACGCATCGTTAATCTTATTCGCCGCAAACAGCTCGCCGTCCATCAGCACAACGGAACCCATCGCCTCGCCCCACCAGGTCATCATGTCCCGTTCGCCATAGGCGCCGCCCTGCAGCTCAACGTTGTTGTTGCGCCAGCCCAGCGTGCCCTGCTGATAATCGCTGGATCTGGACTGGTTGGCCCAGGCCATGTTCCAGCTAAAGCCGCCGTCAGACGGCATGGCGTGGTTATAGTTGATGCGCTGGGTACTGCCGGCATCCGGGGTGTTTTCAACGGTGACGGCAGCGCTGTCGCGCGCCCCGAGCGGCACCTGGAGCGACAGCGCGACCGTCCAGTCTCCCCGCTGCTGGTCCCGGCTGCCGGCCAGGTAAATACTGCTCGCCCCCCACAGATTACGGCTCCATGAGAGATTCAGCAGCTCGGTTTTTTGGCTGTCAAAGCTCTCCACGCCGATCCAGGCCGCACCGATGTTGCCGTACTGTCCCAGATTGAAGGTTAACGAATACTGGTCCGTATTACGGCTGAAGCTGGCGATGGGCTTATCGTTTTCGTCATACACCGTCGGCTGGTCGTAGAGGGCCAGGTTGCCAAAGCCGCGGGCGCGACGCGTGTGCTGGGTGGCGACGCTAAACTCGCTGGTGCTGTACTGGTAACCCCAGTTGATTTGCCCACCCGTATCCCCGCGCATGCGGCTCTGCGAGTAAGAGGTATTTACCACGCCAAACTGGCCGAGTTTTATCACCGTTCCCGCTCCGCCCAGCGCCAGCTCCTGCGCCCCTTCCGCGTGGCCCTCCAGCGTAAGCCAGTCCGTCATCCCGTAGCGGTACGAGCCGCTGCCTGCTGCCGAACCGTAGTCAAAATTCTTGATACCGTAATTACGCCGCAGGCTGCCGAGCGTCACTGCGCCGTCGCTCAGCCCTTGCTTAAGCAAGTCGCTAGTGACGTAAAACGGCAGCGTGGTGCTTACCTGGCGCCCCAGCGCATCCGTCGTGACCAGCACCGCATCTCCGGCGCCGTTGATATAGGGCAGATTCGTCAGGGTGAAGGGGCCCGGCTGAAGCTGGGTTGAACCGGAGCGATAGCCGTTGATAAAGAGATCGACCGAGGTGGGTACCGCGGCTTCCCCCGCGAACTCGGGCAGCGGCCATGTCACCAGGTCAGGGCGCAGGGAGAAATCCCGCCCGACGCTTATCCCCCCCATCCGCACGCTGGAGCTCCAGCTCAGGGCATCGCTGATCACATCCCCGACGCTCCAGCTCATCGCGTCATCTTCATTCGTGAACAGCAGGGTCGTGTCATAGCGGACGTACCCCTCCGGCTGGCCGCCGTTACCGCTGAAATTTTCCCGCGCGTAGCCGGTCGACGAAAACGAGCCGTTCTCGTTGAAGTAGCGGAACTCGTGCCAGAGCGACGCCTGACCGCCGATATGTTCCGTGTGGTTGGTGTAGAGATCGTAATTCAGCAGCGCCCCGCGCCCGTAGTGCGGTTTGGCCTGCGCCGTTTGCGCGCTGAATGGGGTCACGCGGGCCGTCACCCAGTCGCGGGGAACGGTCAGCAGCAGGCGCTGCGCGGCGCTGTCGTATTCCACCCGAACCTGAGCAAGCGAAGTGAGATTCACCTCTCCGGTGGGAACATGCGCCGGGGGTAGCCCCGCGCGCAGCAAATCGGCACTCGAGATAAAGAAAGCGCCTTTACGCTGCGTCACGGGCACCACCAGGCCGGTATCGTAGTGGTTGACCACGAGGGAAAGCTGGAAAACCGCTTCATCATTTATCGCCTGCGCCTGAGGAGGCGGCGGTAAACTGTCGTCACCGGGCTCGGCCAGGGTCGCGGAGCTGACGCATAGCAGTATCATCATCGCTGGCTTCAGTTTACGGGCGGCGACTGCCATTGTTCGTCCCTGGCATTAATCTGCGCGCTCATCCGCTCCGGCTGACGAACGCCAGCGGGTACCGGCCAGCTGCGGGTGCTGCCCGGAAGGACGTAACCCAGTAATCCCTCCGCGACCGTGCGTTTCTGCCCCCCCTGCTCCAGCGCGACCTGGCTCAGCCTGACGTGGACATTACCCCGATTTCGGACCTCCAGCGCAGGCTGTCCCCCCGCCTGCGTCACCCGCCAGCTCAGGTTTTGGGTCTCCGCCAGCGCGTGATGCGCGCCCTCTTTGAGGGTCGGGATCCCCTGTCCATACACGAACAGAGGGATGGAGTAACGCATCTGCAGTTTGAGGCCGATGGCGGGCTCGGCTTTGGCATCTGGCTGGGGGATTTCATCGACGATAATGCGATAGGCCTGTTCGACCCCTGCGGGAACCGAAGCCTGTTTGATAAGGCGAATAAGCTGCTTGCTGCCCGTGCCAATCGTGACGATGGGCGGGCTGGCGACCACGTCCTGCTGCGCAGTGTAGCGCTCGTGGCCGTCCTCCTGCTTCCAGCGCACGATGCGGACCTGCATCGTCGTGGCGCTGTTTCCCTGGTTCTGGATCCACAGCTCCGTGGCGTTGGCGTCCGCAGCAAGCCACGGATCGATCGGCCAGAGCAGGATGGTGGCCGCCGCCTGCGCCTGGCCGGAGGCCGCAGCCATGCCCAACGCGCCCGCCAGACAAACCGGTCTGATAAATGGCTTCATCAACACTCTCCCTTTATTACCATGACAAGGTCACGGTGAGCTGATCGGAATAGGTTCCCGCCGGACTAAAACCGGTCAGTAGCGCCACGCCAAAAAGCGGCAGCGCGATGTTGTTGCTGTTGGTATAGGTCACCGGTATTGCCTGGTTAACACCAATTTCGCTGTTCGCGGCCAGCGAGCTGCTGCTGTAGAGCCGGTATGGCACCAGTTCCGTTCCACCGGACCGCTTCATCCGGCGGACGGATGAATAATTTTGACCGCCATTAATGCTCATGCTCAGCGCCACGCCCGGCGTACAGGCGATAGACAACGCCCCGTTTGGCACAAAGCTGGTGCTGACCGGTGCGCTCTCGACGCCGTTATGGGTGCCAAAATCCAGCGTACCGAGAAGCCCCCCGCTACCGGTGGCCACCGCGCATCCCGGTACAATCGTGGCACTGACCTTAAACGACTGGGACGTCACCGCGTCCGCCGCGGGCGTCATGAGCAAGCCGACGATCAGCGCGAAAAAAGGCTGCACGCGTCCCTCTGCGCGTTTGCGCAGACCTGCGAAAGTGGCCTTCATGGCAGTTCGGGACTAATAGGTGACGCTGACGTTAATCGTGTCGGTGTAGGTTCCCGGGACGACCGTTACGCTGTTACCACCGCCGGTAATACGCCCGTAGAGGGTGTAACTATCCACGCCTCCGGCGGTTGAGGCGATCGGCAGCGCGGCATTATTCGCAATCACGGTATTAAACCCGCTGTCGCTGTACAGGCTATAAGCCACACCCTGAGCCGCGTTTGCCGTATTCACCAGATAGCGCTCTGGCGTACCGGGCGAGCCGACCACGGTTCCGGGTGCGGTGGAGTGGGTATTACCGGTGATCGCGACCGTATAGCTGGCGGTCGTACATTGAATGGTGAAGGTGTTTCCGCCGCTGGCACCGCTCAGCTGCGTCGTAAGCGTGGAAAAGGTTGCCGGATGGGTACCGAAATCGAGCGTACCGAAGTTAATACCGCTTTGCGCGGGCGAGCCGTTTATCAGACAGCCGTTTGTCAGCGTCAGCGTCGCACCGATGGTGCCGCTGCTGGTAACGGCCAGCGCCTGATGGGCCGTTGTCACAGTCAGTAAGGTGCCTGCGCAGATCAAAAGAAGTTTTCTTTTCATTTACCACCCTCCAGAAGACGTTTCCGTTCCCTTGCCACATTTTATTTTTGTCGTTCAAGATGTTAGCCCCGCTTAAGGTTCCTCTGAGGGGGTTATTGTGAATTTAGTTTACGGATATCGCTTCGACCACCTGCCCCACGACGCATAAGCCATATGTCTTATTGACTTAATTTTCATATTAATAACAGAGGCTTAAATTCATTTAATCCGCGATTTTATTTTTTCCGGAGAGAATATATCCATTAATATGTGATGTAGATCACAATATATCGTCAGAGCAATAACAACAAAATTAATAAAACTTAAAAAGGAGTTGTATCCCCCTACACTTTGCGTCAATTTATGTGCCGAATAATTTCCTGCATCGTAATAAAAAATTTATATGTATCGACGCGGGCTACATCTGAAGCGCATAGAGGGTCTTTTTTCGTGGCAAGTGCAAACAAACTCACACTCTTCATCGTGATATTCATGCTGGCGGGTATTCTTTCAGGGGCAGCAATTCATGAATATGCATCTGCGGATGCCATCAAAGCCTGGTCGGATAATATTACCCTTCTGACCGATATTTTCCTCCGCCTGATCAAAATGGTCATTGCACCGTTGGTCTTCAGCACGCTCACCGTCGGCATTATGAAGCTGGGCGAAACCTCGACCATTGGCCGCGTTGGCGGCAAAGCGATGGTGTGGTTTATCAGCTCATCCGTGCTCTCTATTCTGGTCGGGCTGTTTATCGTCACCCTCGAGCATCCGGGAAGCGGTCTGAACCTGACGATCCCAACCGAGGCGGTGGATACCGGTCTGGCCGTGGGCGGCATGACGCTGAAAGCGTTCCTTTCGCACACCATTCCGACCAGTATCGCAGGGGCGATGTCGAACAACGAGATCCTGCAGATTGTGGTGTTCTCAATGTTCTTCGGCATCGGCGGCGCGTCGCTGGGGCAGAAATTCAACGCGCCGCTGGTGGCCGCGCTGGATGTGGTTTCCCATATCATGCTGAAGGTAACGGGTTACGTGATGTACGTTGCTCCGCTGGCGATTTTCGCGGCGATTTCATCCGTCATTGCCACGCAGGGTCTGGGCATCCTGCTGAACTACGCCTCCTTTATTGGTGGCTACTATGTGGCGATCCTGCTGACCTGCATGGTGCTGCTGGCCGTGGGTTACATGGTGCTGAAAAAAGAGGTGTTTCGCCTGGTCAGCATGCTGAAAGATCCGGTCCTGGTGGCCTTTACCACAAGCAGCTCTGAAGCCGCCTACCCGAAAACGCTGGAGCAGCTGGAGCGTTTTGGCTGCTCGCGCAACATCGCCTCTTTCGTCCTGCCGATTGGCTACTCCTTCAACCTGGTGGGTTCGATGGTGTACTGCTCTTTCGCCTCAATGTTTATCGCCCAGGCGTACAACATTCACCTGAGCTTCTCTGAGGTGACGGTGCTGATGCTAACACTGATGCTGGCCTCCAAAGGGATTGCGGGCGTACCGCGCTCGTCGCTGGTTGTGCTGGCAGCCACCATTCCGAGCTTTAATATTCCGGTGGCGGGTATTCTGCTGCTGATGGGCATCGACCACTTCCTGGATATGGGCCGTTCCGCAATTAACGTGCTGGGGAATGGTATTGCGACCGCGATGCTGTCGCAGAATGAAGGTGCGCGGGAAGCGGAAGCTGAAGCTGAGCTGGTAAAGCAGGAAGCGTAACGGTATGAAAAAGCCGGGTGGCGGCTTCGCCTTACCCGGCCTACAAATAGCTCGAACACGTAGGCCGGGTAAGCGTCAGCGCCACCCGGCGTTGTTTTATGCTACATGACTCGCGGCGATATCCAGCAGCGCCATCTCATCGCTGTTCAGCAGCTTCTCAATGTTCACCAGAATCAGCATACGCTCGCCGAGCGCGCCCAGACCGGTCAGGTATTCGGTCGACAGCGTGACCGCAAACTCCGGCGCAGGACGAATTTGGTCAGAGGTCAGGGAGAGCACGTCAGATACGCCATCCACCACGATACCCACCACGCGTTGCCCCAGGTTCAGGACGATCACCACGGTGTTGTCGTTGTAGTCAACGTCGCCCTGGCTGAACTTCACGCGCAGGTCCACAATTGGCACAATGACGCCACGCAGGTTGGTGACACCTTTAATAAAAGCAGGCGTGTTAGCGATGCGGGTAACCTGGTCGTAACCACGGATTTCCTGCACTTTAAGGATATCGATGCCGTACTCTTCATCGCCTAAAGTGAATACCAGAAATTCCTGTCCTGATGGCTCGCCCGCCAGTTTCGTTACATTACTCATACCGGTCATGTTATTACCTTCTACTTAATCAGGCGGCTGTGTACGCCACACGTTGTTCACGATTTAATCCCTGAAGCGCCGACACGTCGACGATCAGCGCCACGCTACCATCACCCAGAATGGTGGCGGCAGAAATACCCGGCACTTTGCGGTAGTTGCTTTCGAGGTTCTTCACCACCACCTGGTGCTGACCGAGCAGCTGATCGACCAGCAGCGCATAGCGGCGACCCGCGCTTTGCAGGATCACAACGATGCCCTGCGTGGCCTCTGTCTTCGCCCCGTCCACTTCGAACACTTTCCACAGTTCCACCAGCGGCAGGTACTCACCGCGCACTTCGAGGACGCGCTCGCCGCCCGCCAGCGGATGCAGATCTTCTTCACGCGGCTGCAGGGATTCCATCACGGCGTTCAGCGGCAGGATAAAGACTTCGTCCGCCACTTTGACCGACATGCCGTCCAGAATCGCCAGCGTCAGCGGCAGCAGAATGCGAATGGTGGTGCCGGAACCCTGTTTAGACTGAATCTCTACGTGGCCGCCCATCTCCTGGATGTTACGTTTCACCACGTCCATGCCGACGCCGCGTCCGGACACGTCGGTCACCTGCTCCGCGGTAGAGAAGCCCGGTGCGAAGATGAGCATGCCCACTTCTTCATCGGTCATGTTTTCATTGACCGCCATCCCCTGCGAAATCGCTTTTGCCAGGATGCGCTCGCGGTTAAGGCCCGCGCCGTCGTCGGTCACTTCGATGCAGATGTTCCCGCCCTGGTGTTCCGCAGAGAGGATCAGGTTGCCGACCGGGGATTTTCCGGCGGCAATGCGGTTTTCCGGCAGTTCGATACCGTGGTCGAGGCTGTTACGCACCAGGTGCGTTAACGGGTCAATAATGCGCTCGATCAGGCTCTTATCCAGTTCAGTTGAGCTGCCCATCAGGGTCAGTTCAATCTGTTTATTCAGCTTGCTGGCAAGGTCGCGGACCAGACGCGGGAAGCGGCTGAAGACATATTCCATCGGCATCATACGGATGGACATGACCGATTCCTGCAGATCGCGGGCGTTACGCTGCAGCTGACCCATGCTGGTAATCAGATCGCCGTGGGTGACCGGATCCAGTTCGTTTGAACGCTGTGCCAGCATCGACTGGGTGATCACCAGTTCGCCAACCAGGTTTATCAGCTGGTCGACCTTCTCAACGGCAACGCGGATACTGGTTGACTCGCTGGAACGCGCGGCAGGTTTTTCACCACGGCCAGGTGCCGCGGCCTCTTTTGGCACCGCCTTCAGCGCCGGGGCTGCAGGCGTCACAGCCGGTGCGGCGGCCTGAGCAGCAACAGCCACCTCTTCTGCAGCGGCAGGGGCGTCAACCGCAGCGGTTTCGGTTTCGAAGGCGATCTGGTCCGCTTCAATCACAAAGCACAGCACCGCGACGATATCGTCCTGGCCAATACCGTCATCAAGCGTCGCGGCAAGGCTGTCTTTGCCTTTTACCACGTTGCTTAACTTCGCCAGGTTACCCAGCTCTTCTTCCAGCAGGTTAACTTCATTCTCTTTCAGGCGTGACAGCACAACGCGCAGTTTGCTCGCTTGTGCAGCGGCTGGCGCAGCCTCGTCGGCAGCAACCGCATCGACAACGCTCAGTTTTGCCGCAGGGACAACGGCTGCAGTGACCTCACCTTTTGCTTCCAGGGCGAGCTGGCGCAGCGCATTGCAGATGTATTCAAAGCTGGCGGCATCAGGCTCTGCCGAACTTTTATAGGCGTCGAGCTGTTCCTGCATAATATCTTTGGTTTCCAAAAACAGGTTGATAATGTCGGTATTGAGCTGCATCTCACCGCGTCGTGCTTCATCAAGCAGGTTTTCCATTAAATGGGTCGTTTCCTGCAGGATGGTAAATCCAAACGTTCCGGCTCCGCCTTTAATAGAGTGCGCCGCACGGAAGATGGCATTGAGCTGCTCGGAGTCCGGCGCTTCGGGCACCAAATCGAGCAAGTGTTGCTCCATATCGGCCAACAATTCGTCGGCTTCATCAAAGAATGTCTGGTAAAAATCGCTAATATCCATGCTCACGCTATCACCTCGGATTGGCTGGTGGCGATGTTGGAACGGCAGCCGAAGGAACGGCCCCAGGCTGTTTTAAATCGTCCAGTGACTCATTCTGACTTTCGGCGTTTTCATGCAGGATGGCCTGCTCCGCCTGCTGGTTCAGCACTAAAAGACTGATACGACGGTTGATGGCATCATCCGGCCCGCGGTCGGAAACGCGCATGGTTGCGGCCATGCCGACTACGCGCAGTACCTTGCCATAATCAAGCCCACCTACCACCAGCTCGCGACGCGAGGCGTTGGCACGATCGGCAGAAAGCTCCCAGTTGCTGTATCCCTTCTCCCCACTGGCGTACGGGAAATCATCCGTGTGTCCTGACAGGCTGATTCGGTTAGGAATGCCGTTCAGCACCGGTGCAATGGCACGCAGAATGTCGCGCATGTACGGTTCGACTTCCGCACTCCCGGTTTTAAACATTGGTCGGTTCTGGCTGTCGATAATCTGAATACGCAGCCCTTCCTGCACCAGGTCGATCTTCAGGTGCGGGCGCAGCGCGCGCAGCTTTGGATCCGCTTCGATCAGCTGATCGAGATCGCCACGCAGTTTCTTCAGACGCGCCTGCTCCATCTTTCTTTTCAGCTCGTCGATGTTCGGTTCTTTTTTCACCTCACCCTTCTGCTGGGTGTAATCATCGCCGCCGCCCGGGATCGGGCTGTCGCTGTTAGAGATACGCGGCCCACCGGCCACCGCCGTTGCCAGCGGCGTTCGGAAATATTCGGCAATCTGGATCAGTTCTTTTGGGCTGGAGATGGAGATCAGCCACATCACCAGAAAGAACGCCATCATTGCAGTCATAAAGTCGGCGTACGCAATTTTCCACGAGCCGTGTGCGCCATGCCCGCCACCCTTGTGCTTGCGTTTTTTTACGATGACGATCGGATGGGACTGGTTTTTCATGCGTCCTCAGTTGTCGTCTGTTGGTTTGGGTTTTTCACCGCACGCACGTGTTCTTCAAGCTCGATAAACGACGGACGCTCGCTGGAGTAAAGCGTTTTACGGCCAAACTCAACCGCGATCGGTGGCGCGTAACCGTTGAGGTTAGAGAGCAGCGTGATCTTCACGCACTGCATCATTTTGGTGGTTTCCGCGCTCTTCTGGCGCAAAACGCTTGCCAGCGGAGAGATGAAGCCGTACGCCAGCAGAATACCGAGGAAAGTTCCCACCATCGCATGGGCAATCAGCGCACCGAGCTCGGCTGCCGGACGGTCTGCCGAGGCCAGGGCGTGAACTACCCCCATTACCGCAGCAACGATGCCGAATGCCGGAAGTGAATCGCCGACCAGCGCCAGGCTGTTGGCCGGCACTTCAGATTCGCTTTCGTGGGTTTCGATCTCTTCGTCCATCAGTGCTTCGATTTCGAAGGTATTCATATTGCCGCTGATGATGAGCCGCAGATAGTCGACGATGAAATCCAGCATCATGGCGTCAGCAAGAATGCGCGGATAGCTGGCAAAAATTTCGCTCTCTTTTGGGTTTTCAATATCCCGTTCAAGCGAGAACATGCCCTGCTGACGGGACTTCGCCATCAGGCGATAGAGCAGTGCCAGCAGATCCATATACATACTTTTGGTGTATTTCGAGCGACGGAACAGCAACGGAATCGCTTTCAGCGTGCCCTTGATCGATTTACCGTTGTTACCAACGATAAAAGCCCCTACCCCTGCACCGCCGATGATAATAAGTTCAGCCGGTTGATAGAGTGCTCCAAGGTGCCCGCCGGTCATCATGTAACCGCCGAAAACTGTACCGAGAACTACCAGGTAACCTAATAAGATAAGCACGACATCATCCTTCCGCTAGTGACTATGGCAAGGACGACCAGCTCGCAGCGTTTACCGTTTGCGGGGTAAAAAAAAGCAGCGGTAATTGCTTACCGCTGCTGGAATCTTTCCCACACGTTCGGGTTAAACAGCTTGTTCGATCTGTTCATCCAGCAGTTGTGGAATAATATCGGCAGCATCCCGGGAAAGTTTACGTCTTTTTACTGCGCGGGATGGAGGCTGACATAAACTACATGCGAAGCTGCCTGCAGGCTGATGAGCATGGGTAATAAAATTGCCGTCGCAGCAGTTGCAGCGCGACAGTTCAAGCATTCCGCTCTCAACAAAACGCACCAGCGTCCATGCGCGGGTCAGCGCCAGCAGAGGGCCTTCTTCCTGCTGTGGGCATTGTTCAAGGTAAAGTTTGTACGCTTTGATCACGGCGTCAACGCCGCTACACAAACCGGTTTTGAGAAGATACTGCCAGGCATTACAGAACATGGAAGCGTGAATATTCTGCTCCCACGTCATAAACCAGTCGGTAGAAAACGGCAGCATGCCTTTCGGCGGGGGACTACCACGTAACTCTTTGTACAGTTTGATGAGACGGCCACGGCTCAACTGAGTCTCGCTTTCCAGCATTTGTAAACGAGCACCCAGCGTAATCAGCTCCATGGCCAACTGTATGTCACGCGCTTCCTGAACAATGCTTTTCTCGCTCATTGCTAGGCCCTTTTCTTACGGGCTGCGTCATCAGGCTGGCTGATTTCGTTAAGCAAGCGAGTGGAGAGAAGAATACCGGTATGGATCTGTTGAAGATCGTCCACACGGGAATCCTGCGTCAGACGCGTTATTGTCTGCGAATCATCGAAACGGAACTGGCAAACCAGTTGATTCGTTTCAGCCAGTTTAACCATCTGCGGGAGGGTTAAACCGCCCAGCATGGTTGCCATCTCTTCGTTAATACCCAGACGAAACATCGCGGACGCCTTGTCCTGACTAATCAAACGCTGCGCGAGCAGTAAATACGACAAATTGATGTCATAGATATGTTTTAGCAACTCGGATGTATGCATTGTTCCCATCCCGAATAACCAACTATTATTTTTATGCGGAAAGACCGCACCCCGTGATGTCGCCGGGAAATCACCCGGTATAAAAAAGAAAAGGCTAAATGCATAGTTGAATTTAGGTTTGTATTCATTGAAACCCGTAAGAGAGAAACCGCGAATGCGTCTCTTACATGTTTTATCATTTCTTACAAATAACTAAGATTTTTCCTAATTCGACGCAAACTCTACTCGTCAGTTTTGTCACATACAATCCAGCCACCCTCAAATTTAAAAAAAATGTGATCCACGTCACACAATTTAAGTGAATATGCCCCATAAATCCATCAGTATGACTTGTAATTTGATCGTTTTTTAACCAATCGGCACTGTTTTGTATTCTTAATTGACGAATACTCATGCAGACGGGTGATCCGAACTGGCATACATCGTGCTTTTCCCGCCGTAAGCGCCGCGCGGAAACATTTACAACAAACGCCTCTCCAGGAAACATTTTTCTTACCGTGAAAAAACATATAGTTATGCAGATAGCACATAAAAGATGTTTCTGTACGTGATCATTCGAAATGATTTTGTAACGCGTAAAAACGATTTAACAGCGAAAGCGTGAATTTGTGTGATTTACGTTAAGTTGTTAATTTTTTTCATTTAGGCGCATTTTTCAGTTATTCTTCTTATAAGAATAATTAATGAATAATTATGATAAGCTTCACACTAATGTCGTAATCAGGTCTTGCAGATCCAGAGATTTCGCGGTAAAGGTGATCAAACGCTGTCTTTCAGACACCTAAGGAGTGCGCCATGAGTTACTCCCATCTGCTTGTTTCCGTAGCAGTTTCTCCCGAAAGCCATCAGCTCGTTGCCCGGGCAGTTTCCATTGCCAGACCCCACAATGCCCGCATCAGCCTCATCACGCTTGCCGCAGAGCCTGAGATGTATAATCAGCTGGCCGCCCCCATGCTGGAGGATATTCGTGAGGTCCTTCAGGAAGAAACGCAGCAATTTCTGCGCGAACTGGTGGAAAAGGCACAATATCCGGTTTATGAGACAATTATTGCGACCGGGGAACTTAACGCCCATATTCTCGACGTGTGCCGTAATCAACATATTGATTTAGTGATTTGCGGGAATCATAACCACAGCTTTATATCGCGCGCAGCCTGCGCCGCGAAATCTATTGTCGCGTCGAGCCAGGTCGATGTGCTGTTAGTGCCGCTTGGGGGGAGTTAACCCCCCAGCGGAAAATCAGGCGAGTTTAGGAAAGGTCGCGATCTTTTTTTGCAGATCGCCTTCATGACTTTGCGGGGCGATATCCCGCAGATCCTGAATAAAACGTGCCTGCCAGTGGTTAATGTCGTTATTACGGATCGTCTCCATCATGTCAGCATGGCGGGAAAGACGTTCCGTGAGCGGCATTGTCAGGGCGCGGTTCAGCGCGTTCGCCACGTCATCCCTGTCATAAGGGTTCACGATAAGCGCCGACGTGAGCTCATTTGCGGCTCCGGCGAACTGGGAGAGCACCAGAACACCCGGGTCGGCAGGATCCTGCGCCGCCACATACTCTTTCGCCACCAGGTTCATCCCGTCGCGCAGCGGCGTGACCAGTCCAACGTCCGCATAGCGGAAAACCTTCATCAGGATCTTACGGTCAAAGTGCTGATTCAGGTAAAAGAGCGGCGTCCAGCCCAGCTGGCCGTAGCGGCCATTGATGCGCCCTGCTTCTGTCTCCAGCTGATGGCGAATATCCTGATAGGCCTGAACCTCACCGCGCGACGTCGGCGCGATCTGGGTGTAGCGGATTTTACCGTGATGCTGCGGATATTTATCCAGCAGCGTTTCATAGGCCAGGAAGCGTTCCGGCAGCCCTTTGGAATAATCAAGACGCTCAACCGAGAAGATGTTTTTCACGTGCTTAAGTTCATTCTTAAGCTGCGCCAGCTTCGGCGGCAGCGGGCCGGAAGCCTGCTCCGCGATGTCGTCAGGCTCAATCCCTATCGGATACACTTCGGTGTGGAAGGTTTTCCCCCATGCCGTATGGGTTTTCCCGCCTTTGGTCACCAGACGCGCTTTACCTGAGACGGAGTCAAGGAATGCGAGGCGGTCATTTTCGGTCTGGAAGCCCAGCAAATCGTAATCACACAGCGCCTCCAGCAATTCTTCATGCGGCGGCAGCGCGGTAAAAATCTCCGGCGTCGGGAACGGGATGTGCAGGAAGAAGCCAATCCGGTTATTTACCCCTCTTTTTCGCAGTTCGCGCGCGAAGGGCAGCAGATGATAATCGTGGATCCATAAAATATCGTCTTCTTCGATTAATGGCAGCAGTTTATCCGCCAGCAACGCATTCACGCGCGAGTAGCCTTCGAAGGACTCACGCTGGAATTTGACCAGGTCTAGACGATAGTGAAACGCGGGCCACAGGACGGCATTCGAGAACTGCGAGTAATACTCGTCATAGTCTTTCTCTTTCAATGCAAATGAAGCCCACGTAATGTTTCCACGCGTCACCTTTTTGAGCGGTTTCTCTTCTTCACTGATTTCCCCACTCCAGCCAAACCACAGCCCGCCAGCGGCTTTTAAGGCACCTAATACCCCTACCGCCAGACCACCTGCACTGGCTTTTTTATCGTCAGGCGGTGCGATTCGGTTAGAGACGACGACTAAGCGACCCATAATGGTTTCCCCCTTTGCTTTGCGCTATTTGTTGTTGTTGCTGGTTAGCGATGTCAGATATCCACTGCCAGACGCTGGCGACATCCGCCAGTAGCCATTCGGCAACGGTGTCACCAGGCCCCACCTTGACAGCGATCCCTCCGGCCTGATTCACCACGCGAAACCCGGCCTCGTCGGTCAGGTCATCGCCAAAAAATACCGGTGTACGTCCCTTAAATGGCGGTTCCGCCATAAACGCCGCAATAGCAGCACCTTTATTAATCCCCTCAGGTTTTATCTCAACGACGCACTTCCCCGGCTGCAGCGCGAGCTGCGGGTGTGCATCGGTCACGCTGCGAGCAATCGCAAAGACCGCCGCCTCGTGATGCGGTGCCTGACGATAGTGCAAAGCGAAAGCCATGCCCTTCGCTTCCAGTTCAGTGCCCGGAAGCGACTCAAGCGCCGAGGAGAGTTGAGTGTGTAACGCCTGAATTAAGGTCTCGGGAAGTGATACAACGTGCAGTTGATCATGGATATCGCGGCGCTCCGCTCCGTGTACACCGGCTAGCGGAAAGTGGTAAGGACTGGCGAGCACGTCCAGCTCGGCCATTGAGCGCCCTGAAATCAATGCCAATGCGCCCTCGTTCAGTCTGGAGAGCTGCTGCAAATTCTCTAGCACCGTATCCGGTACGACCACGTCGTCAGGATGCGGCTGGATCCCGGCGAGTGTCCCGTCGAGGTCAAAAAAGAAAGCATATTTTCCGGGCAGTACAGGCGGTGCGGTTAACGAGTCAGCCACCCTAATCCTCCTTACGGTTTGCGAGAGGTAAACGCCTTTACCTCTTTCATAGCCATGTAAGTATAGACAGTGTGACGGGGCTCGCCATTTGACAACCGCCCCGCCAGTAAAACTGGCGGGGCGGTTCTGGGGTCAACTAAGGTTATGAGTTGTGCAATAAAAACGCAGCGCTGGCGTTACACGGTGCGCTTCGCTTTTTGCTTGTAACGGTCGAAAATCACGGCTGCCAGCAGGATCAGACCACGCACGACGTACTGCGAGAACGGCGAAATATTCAGCAGGTTCATGGCGTTCTCCACCGTCCCCAAAATCAGGATACCGGCCACCACATATGAGATTTTTCCGATGCCGCCCTTGAGGGAAACGCCCCCTAAAACGCAGGCTGAAATGACGATCAGCTCGTAACCGATAGAGGTCATCGGCTGGCCGCTGGTCATACGCGAAGCCAGAATAATCCCCGCTGCGGCAGAAACCAGCCCGGAGAGCACAAAGATAATAATCTTGGTTCGTACCACCGGCACCCCGGCCAGGCGAGCGGCCTCTTCGTTACCGCCAATCGCCAGCGTATTACGGCCAAAGGTGGTCCGGTTAAGCAGGAAGCCAAACAGGATCAGGCAGGCCACGGTCAGCCAGATAGGCGCGGGCAGACCCAGCCAGTTGGCGTAACCCAGCGTAAAGAAGCGCTCGTCTTCAATCCCCACCGCTTTACCGTCGGAGATGATATAGGCCAGCCCGCGGACAATTTGCATCGTCGCGAGCGTCGTGATCAGGGCGTTAATCTTCAGGCGGGCGATAACAAAACCGTTCACCAGACCGCTGATGACGCCGAGTAGCAGACCGGCCAGAACGCCTATCCACAGGCTTTCCGTCATGTTGATCACCACTGCCGTCGTGACGCCCGCACAGGCAATCACCGACGCCACCGACAGATCAAAATCGCCGGAGGCCAGACAGAACAGCATCCCGCAGGCCACCATCCCGGACATAGAAATGGCCAGCCCCAGCCCCTTCATATTAATGAAGGTGGCAAAATTAGGGACAAAGATCGCGCAGGCAAGGAACAGCGCGGCAAAAACCACCAGCATGCCGTACTGATCCCAGATGCGCCCAAAACTCAACGCCGACTTCGACTTCGGCACTCCGGATGTAGTAACAGAGGACATCATTAACTCCTTACTCAGGCGACAGCCTGGCTGACTTTAGGCATGGCGAGGTTCAACGCCTGTTGTTCATTCGCCTGTTCATGAAGTAATTCGCCGGCAATTTCGCCTTCACGCATCACCACAATGCGGTCGGCCACGCCAAGCACCTCCGGCAGATCGCTGGAGGCGAAGAGCACCGCCACGCCGCGTTTTGCCAGCTCATAGATCACGTTATAAATCTCGTGTTTTGCCCCCACATCGATACCGCGCGTCGGCTCGTCCAGTAAAATGACCTTCATATCTTCTGACAGCCAGCGGCCTAAAATCGCCTTCTGCTGATTTCCGCCTGACAGATTCATGATCAGCTGTTCCGGACCCGGCGTTTTGATATTCAGCGAGCGAATATGGTGGTCGGCATTGCTCGACTCCCAGCTATCGTTTATCAGGCAGCCTGCGCGAATAAACTTGCGGCGGGCGGAAATATTGATGTTGTCGCGTACCGAATGCACGGGAATAATCCCTTCGGCTTTACGGTCTTCCGGGCAGAGCATCATGCCCGCCCTGATCGCATGGGCCGGTTTCTGGATATCTATCCGTTCGCCGTCAATGGAGACCTGCCCATCGGTAATGCGGGTACCGCCGAACAGGCCTTTCATCAGCTCGCTGCGCCCCGCCCCCACCAGGCCAAATAGCCCGACGATCTCCCCGCTGCGCACGGATAACGAAACCGGCGTTCGTACGCCCGGCGCTTTGACGTTGTCCAGTCGCAGGCGTTCAGGGCCGTACTCCCTGGGTTTCCAGTGATAGATATCGCCCAGGTCGCGGCCGACCATCGCCTGAACAAGCTGGTCATGGTTAACCTGCTGCATATCGGTAAAGGTGCGCACATAGCGGCCATCTTTAAAGACGGTGATGGCATCGCTCAGAGCAAATATCTCTTCCATGCGGTGCGAGACATACAAAATCGTACGGCCTTCCTGACGTAATTCACGGATCACGCGGAACAGATTGTCGATTTCGCGCGCGGAGAGCGAACTGGTAGGTTCATCGAAGGCAATAACCCTGGCGTTACGCGCCAGCGCCTTGGCAATTTCAACCATCTGCCACTGGCCGATGGAGAGGTATTTCAGCGGCGTCTGGGGATCAACGTCCAGACCCAGGTGCTTAAGCTGCAGCCCCGCTTCATAATTAAGTAGCGAACGATTCACCACGCCGCCTTTGTGCGGGAGCTGTCCTAAATAGATGTTTTCCGCCACGGTCATCTCAGGAATGAGGTGCAGCTCCTGATAGATAATCGCCACCCCGGCATTGAGCGCCGCCGTGGTATCGGCAAAGGCCACCTCTTCACCGCGCAGAGCCAGCGTGCCGGTCGTCGGCGTATAGTTGCCGCTGAGAATTTTCAACAGCGTGGATTTTCCGGCACCGTTTTCCCCCATCAGGGCGTGAACCTGGCCGGCATAGCAGTCGAAGCTGATATCGGTCAGCGCGTTAACACCGGGGAAGGTTTTCCCGATGCCGCGAAAAGAGAGATACGGATTAGACTGTTGCATAACGACTCCGTGATTCCTGTAGTGTGTACGTCAGGCCCCTCACGATGCATGAGGGGCACAATCACAGCGTATTTACTTACCGCCCAGTCCTTTTTTCGCCAGCTCCTCTTTGAAGTTGTCGCGGGTAATCAGCACCACGTCGGTCACTTCGGTAAATTTCGGCGGTTCAGCCCCTTTGGTTACCCAGTTGTAGAGCATCTCACTGGATTTGTAGCCGTGAACGTCCGGGCTTGGCAGCAGAGAACCGTAGAACCCGGTAGCCTGCGCTTTGGACAGCTCGCTTACGGCGTCAACGCCGTTGATGCCAATCCCGATCACGTCAGGCGCTTTGAAGCCCTGGCCTTCCGTCGCACGAACCCCACCCAGCACGGTGTTGTCGTTCATGCCGACCACCAGCCAGTGTTTGACCTCCGGGTGCTGGACCAGCATAGAGTTCGCGGCGTCGAAAGCCCCCGGAATATCGTTGGATTTAGTTGGGACTTTGTAGATCTGTTTTTCCGGGAAGCCGGCCGCTTTCAGCGCGTCCATTGAACCGGTAGTACGACGACGTGCAGTGTCCAGCTCGTCAGCGGTGATAGCCATCACCGCGGTCTCTTTGACATCCCAGCCGCGTTTCTGCATCTCTTTATAGAGTTCCTGGCCCTGGCGTTCGCCGATTTTGGTTGCCGCCATCATGACCAGCGGTACGCTGTCCATCGGTTTGCCTTTGGCGTTAACGAACTGATCGTCAACCGCGATGACCTTCATATCGTAACCGCGCGCTTTCGCCGCGATTGCCGATCCCAGCTTTGGATCCGGGGTACAGATAACGAAACCTTTTGCGCCGCTGGCCGCCAGGCTGTCGATGGCGTTCAGGGTTTTTTCACCGTCAGGCACGGCGATTTTAATGACTTCAAAACCTAAATCTTTCCCGGCTTTATCGGCGAATTTCCACTCAGTCTGGAACCAGGGCTCTTCGGGCTGTTTTACCAAAAAACCAAGTTTTAAATTCTCAGCGATAGCGGATTGTGACATAACGGCAGCCAGACCGATGGCCGCCAGCGCTTTAGTAAATTTGTGCATGGTAAACTCCAGCTTTAGCATTCTTTTCTGTAGGGAATATGTGCGTGCTTCTTATTTAATCGGACTTAAAACAAGGCATTAGCGCTTACCTCGTCATAAGCGTTATTGCTGGTGATAGTTTTAGCGGGAAATTAATCATCCATAAGAGAGCCCCATCACACCGCAGAATTACAGTAATTGCGTACATAAATTCAGCGAAAAATGACATAAAAAAGGCAGGATTTGTCAGACAAATGGAATGGGGTTAAGCAGAATTATCCATAAGATTAGCTAAGATATCCCTGATCCTCCTCAGCGGGCAAAACGACACCTGGCGTTAAAGGGGTTTAATATGTTTTTCATCAAAAATGCATGAGTCACCTGAAAAACCGCTATTTCGCAGAAATTGATTTAGCGCAATTTTATTGGCACATCATATATTCGAAACGATTAAACCGTATTTCTCTTTTTCTCGGAGTAATATTCCAACTTAATATTTCCGAAAGAGTAACCATGTATCTCAGCAACAAAAACCGTTAACTATCAGTCCATTAAACAATGTTTAATTCATGGCTAGCTAATTGCATTTCTGTACTATATTAAAGTTTGTAATGTATGGTAAACACAGCCTAATTAAGAGTTTTCTTAGACCAAAGACAAGGGTATGCTTATTTATATCGAACACAGGAAGTGAATTTCGGTCGACTTCGGTCACGGCAGTATCTGTATTTCTGCTCTTTTCTTCGTATTTGCCTGACGCTCAGGTTATGCAACGGACATCACGTCCCACAGTCAATAAGGATATGAGTATGGCTACCCCAACGATGATGCAAAAACTTAACGCGCAGATGAACCTTGAGTTCTACGCCTCGAATCTGCACCTTCACTTAAGTGCGTGGTGTGCCGAGAATAGCCTCACGGGATCTGCCACATTCTTTCGCTCTCAGGCGCAAAGCAACGTCACCCATATGATGCGTGTCTTTAACTTCCTGAAAGCCGCAGGGGCAAATCCTGTCGTTAAAGCCCTTGATGGGATCAATGAAAACTACTCTTGCCTGGAAGAGCTGTTTCAGAAAACGCTTGAAGAGTATGAACAGCGCTGCAGCACGCTCAGCAAGCTGGCCGATGAAGCCAAAGCGCAGCAGGACATTACGACGCTTAAATTCTTACGCGATATGGACAAAGAGCAGCAGCAGGACGGCATGCTGCTGAAGACGCTGGCGGATGAGATCCATAATGCGCAGCAGGCGGGTTTATGTCCTGAGCAAACCGACCGTCATCTGCTCGACATTGTGGCGGTGCAGCACCACTGAGTTTTTTAATCTGCTCCAACCGGGCTGAGGGTTTCCCAGGAATTTATTAACCTGAAGCGATGAATTTTGTATCAGTCAAGTGAATAACTTACAGCGATGTCCTGGTCCGGCGGTCATGTCGTTACAGAGTAGCAAGGAAAATGAAGTGAACGGAATGACCACCACAGCCGTATGTTCCCCCTCACCACAGCCCTCTCCCTCAAGGGAGAGGGAGTCGTCCGTGCAGGCATTGTTTTGTGGGGATCCCTCCTCCCACCTGAGGCAGGATTCCTTTTCCCCTCTCCAACCTCCTGCTTTTGCTGAAATTTAACAATTCAGATCTGGCTCCCAATGATTAACCACACAACGTGTGATGATTTATTTAGTTACATAATCATTGACGAGGGAGCATCATGATCACCATTGAGTTTGTTGTTATTCTCCTCTGCCTGCTGACGGGTACGCGTTTCGGCGGTATGGGGCTTGGGTTAATCAGCGGTATTGGTCTTTTTATTTTATGTTTTGTCTTTGGTCTGCAACCGGGTAAGCCGCCGGTAGACGTTATGCTGACCATCCTCGCGGTGATTGGTTGTGCCGCTACGCTGCAGACCGCCGGCGGCCTCAACGTCATGATGCAGTTTGCTGAACGTCTGCTGCGCAAACACCCGCAGCACATCACCCTGCTCGCCCCTTTCACCACCTGGATGCTGACCTTTCTGTGCGGCACCGGGCATGTGGTCTACACCATGTTCCCCATCATTGCGGATATCGCCCTGAAAAAAGGGATCCGCCCGGAGCGCCCCATGGCCGTGGCCTCGGTGGCATCACAGATGGCGATTACGGCTTCCCCCGTTTCCGTTGCCGTCGTGTCGCTGGTCTCCATCCTGGCGGCCCAGCATGGGATCGGCCACGCGTGGGGGATCCTGGAAATTCTCGCCGTGTCGGTTCCCGCTTCGCTTTTCGGCGTGGCCATTGCGGCCCTGTGGAGTTTACGCCGCGGAAAAGATTTGGCTGATGACGTGGAGTTTCAGGAAAAGCTGAAAGATCCTAAGCAGCGCGAGTTTATCTACGGCGGTACGGAGACGTTAATGAATCAGCGTTTCCCTAAACAGGCCTACTGGTCCACGTGGATTTTCTTTGCCGGTATTGCCGTGGTTGTCCTGCTGGGGGCATTCCCTGAACTGCGCCCCGCCTTTGAGCTGAAAGGCAAAATGACGGCGCTGTCGATGAACCTTGTCATTCAAATGATGATGTTAATTGCGGGCGCCGTGATGCTGATGGCCTGTAAGGTCAATGCGTCGGCGATTTCCAACGGTGCGGTGTTTAAGGCCGGTATGGTGGCGATCTTCTCGGTGTTCGGCGTGGCGTGGATGAGCGATACCTTTTTCCAGGCGCATCTTGATGAGCTAAAGCTGGCGCTGGAAGGCGTGGTGAAAAGCCACCCGTGGACGTATGCCATTGTGCTGTTTCTGGTGTCAAAACTGGTGAACAGCCAGGCGGCTGCGCTGACGGCCGTTGCGCCTATGGGCCTGATGCTCGGCATCGACCCGAAAATGCTGATCGCCTTTTTCCCGGCGTCATACGGCTATTTTGTCCTGCCGACCTATCCAAGTGATTTGGCCTGCATCGGATTTGACCGTTCAGGCACGACCCGCATCGGCAAATTTATCATCAACCACAGCTTTATTCTGCCAGGGCTGATTGGGGTAAGCTGCGCGTGCGCGGCGAGCTACCTGCTGGTCCAGACGTTCTTCTAACCGCATCAAAGGGCGACACATGCCGTCGCCCATTTCCCTGCTTTAGTGGGACTCACCCTGCGGGGTGAATCGCAGCTCAATCAGCGCGATGGCTTTCTGGATCGCACGAAGCGTGACCGGGTCAGCGGCAGCAGGATGGCTGGCGAAATCGATGTTTTTCAGCTGCGTAGACATCTTCTCGCGCACTTCAACCGGCGCAATCACGTCCAGAACATCAAGAATTTGTTTGATCACCAGCTGACAGGCGACAACGTCAGAGACCAGTTCCTGATCGGCGCTCAGGTTTTGTGACATGGGGGTTTTCTCCTTATTTAAAGGCCGCCATAGTATCAAAACACGCCCCCTGACATCTTCCCTTCGTCGCCTGCAGGCACAAAAAAACCCGCCGAAGCAGGTTTTTTTATCAGAACATGGCGCCCGGCGGCACGTCTTTGAACGTGCGGCAGTAATTGGCCCACATGCTTTTCAGGATTTTGCGCAGTTTCACGATGGTGCTCCATTAACTTGTTATACAACTTTATCGTCAACGTGCTTATAATATGACCATTATCACAAAAATCAACATTTTTGTGATGCACATCACATTTCTATCAGGGCATGGTCTGAAAGCGCTGACCTTTGACCCGTTGCGAAGAGTGAGGGCAGATTGTCCGGCTATTCCAGGCATTGCAGTGGGCATCTGCGGGTACGATAACGTATTTCCATCCACTCAGAGCGAACCATGAAAAGAGTCATTGTAGCCGGCACAATCCTGCTGCTCGCGGGGTGTAGTATCAACCGCCAGGCTGAAGTCAGCAGCCTCGACGCGCCGAACGGCATCGTCCGCCTCGACTACGGCCAGGCAGCGCTGCAAAATGCGTATTCCGATGAGTATGTAAATAACGGCACGGCGGCAAAAGCGTGTCAGAGTATGGGGTATGCCACAGCCTCAGCCTATGGTCAGCCCATTAAAACCTGCACCCTGACGAGCGGCTCTTTGTGCCTGAACGAGAGCGTGACTATCCAGTATAAATGTATGGGCTACGCCGTTAACCCTAAGTCAAATAATCCGTGGTATTAATCGAAGCTGCCAGCGCGTGCTGGCGGTTTATTTTATTACGAACAAAAACAATTCTCATTATTAGGTTATAAAAATCGCCAATGCGTTTTATTCCCATTCGTATTTTAAATAAATAAAATAAAAATTTTACGTTTTGCAAATAATTAAATAACAAATTATAGTGTCGCTCATTGTGAACCAGAAATAATAATCCGGAGCGTCACCATGCTGAAAACTGAAATGATCGACAAGCTCAACGCACAAATGAATCTTGAGCTTTTTTCATCCCTGCTCTACCAGCAGATGAGCGCGTGGTGCAGCTATCACAGCTTCGAAGGCGCGGCTGCGTTTCTGCGTCGTCACGCTCAGGAAGAGATGACCCACATGCAGCGTCTGTTTGATTATCTGACGGATACGGGCAGCCTGCCGCGCATTGAAACCGTGACGTCACCGTTTGCCGAGTATAATTCTCTCGATGAACTGTTCCGCGCCACCTACGAGCACGAGCAGCTGATCACGCAGAAAATTAACGAACTGGTTCATGCCGCGATGACCAGCCAGGATTATCCAACCTTTAATTTCCTTCAGTGGTACGTCGCTGAACAACACGAAGAAGAGAAGCTGTTTAAATCCGTGCTGGATAAATTATCTCTGGTGGGGAAATCCGGCGAAGGTCTTTACTTTATTGATAAAGAACTTTCCACTCTCGATACGCAGAATTAATTTCAGCGCGGTGCCGGTTTCCGGCACCGCGTTAATTGACCTTCCCTCCCCCGCATCTAAATACCCATTTTATTCCCCGTACGCCCTGTTTACGTCACGCCTGACCGTCGCCCCACGTCGTCGAATTGCCGGCAGCGCAATACGTAAACCTTTCATTACACCCCTTGTAACGGTGGTTTGACGAATTACCCCTTTTGCCTTACTCTGCGCCGCAGATTTATTCGCGGTTAAGCATCGTTGTAGAGGAAAGCGTGAAAAACAGAACCCTGGGAAGTATTTTTATCGTCGCCGGAACGACGATTGGCGCAGGAATGCTGGCAATGCCCCTGGCAGCCGCGGGCGTGGGATTTAGCATGACCCTGCTGCTGCTGGGCACGCTCTGGGCGCTGATGTGCTACACCGCCCTGCTGCTGCTTGAGGTTTACCAGCACGTGCCCGCCGACACCGGTCTGGGTTCGCTTGCGGCACGCTATCTGGGACGCTACGGCCAGTGGATAACCGGCTTTAGCATGATGTTCCTGATGTACGCCCTGACCGCCGCCTATATCAGCGGCGCCGGGGAACTTATCGCCTCCAGCGTCAACGACTGGTTTGGCTCTGACATTACCCCGGCGACGGGGGCTATCTTCTTTGCGCTCATCGGCGGCGGCGTGGTCTGCGTGGGGACATCGCTGGTCGATCTGTTTAACCGCTTTCTGTTCAGCGCCAAAATTCTCTTCCTGATTATCATGCTGGTGCTGCTGGCGCCGCACGTGCACAAGGTCAACCTGCTGACGCTGCCGCTGGAAAAAGGGCTGGCGCTTTCCGCGATCCCGGTCATTTTCACCTCGTTTGGCTTCCACGGCAGCGTGCCGAGCATCGTCAGCTATATGAACGGCGATATCCGCAAGCTGCGTCGCGTCTTTGTAATCGGCAGCGCGATCCCGCTGATCGCCTATATTTTCTGGCAGCTGGTGACGCTGGGCAGCATTGACTCCTCAACCTTTATTGGGCTGATGGCGCAACACGCTGGCCTGAACGGTTTTTTGCTGGCGCTGCGCGAAGTCGTCACCTCCCCGCACGTGGAGCTGGCGGTACACCTGTTTGCCGACCTGGCGCTGGCAACCTCGTTCCTGGGCGTGGCGCTCGGCCTGTTTGATTACCTGGCCGACCTGTTCCAGCGTCGCAATACCGCGGCTGGACGGTTGCAGACGGGGGCCATCACCTTCCTGCCGCCGCTCGCTTTTGCGCTGTTTTACCCACGCGGGTTTGTAATGGCGCTGGGCTATGCGGGGGTGGCGCTCTCTATCCTGGCCCTGCTGCTCCCTTCCCTGCTGGCGTGGAAAAGCCGCCAGCAGCATCCTCAGCAAGGATATCGCGTGGCGGGCGGAAAACCGCTGCTGTGCGTTGTGTTTGGCTGTGGGGTGGTGATTATTCTGGTGCAGGTGTTGATTGCAGCCGGGATGCTGCCGGAAGTGGGTTAAATAAAAAAAAGGGGCTATCATCAGCCCCTTTTTTTATCAGTGCAAACAGCAGCTCTTAAACTTCTTCCCGCTGCCGCAAGGACACGGATCGTTACGACCAACCTTCGTGCCGTTCACCGTCGGCTTCTTCACTTCCGGCTGCTGCGGGTTGTTAACCCAGTATTGATATAAACGCAGTGCCGCAGGCTGGATGCTTTCGATGCTGGCGATATACTCCTCTTCGGACAGTTCATCCAGCTTTTCGCTGTTCTCTTCCGTCCCGTGCAGCGCAATCACCTCAAGATCGGCCTTCAGGGCTTCCGGCAAGGCTGACCAGTCCGTCAGCGCCACGCCGCGCATATAGCCATAGCACCACTCTTCCACCACGGTATAGCTCTCACCGTCAACGTCGTTGTAACCGAACATCGGTTCAAACTGATCCGGATACTCGCTCAGGCGCTCGGCAATATCGTTCATATGCTTAAAGCAGAGATCGATAAAACGGTTCATCTCACGATCGTTTTTCCAGCGCGGAATGTACTTCTCGCCACCCCACACCGCCACCAGCCAGGCATCTGGCTCAACGACAACAGGACCGGAAAGCACTGCGGTAAGCATGCCGTCCAGTTCGGACACGTCAATCACGGACGCGTCATCATGGCCGTAAGACATTAACGTCTCTTCAAGCCACGCCATTTCGCTTTCATTCAATGGGCCTTCAGTCATCGCTGACACTCCTGCAAAAAAGGAAACGATCCTAACACATCTCTCACGCCTCTCCGGGCTGAAGTTTAGGTCTTTATTGCTGCAAAAACGTGCAAATCGTGACCGTTGCACAACTTATGGGCTTTATTGTTAACGATATGTGATCTCCGCTGTAATTTCTTCTCCTTCCGCAAGGCGGCATAACGCGGCGCTCTATACTCAAACATGTCGCATGCCCGTCAATGGGTTAACCATTCTGGCAACGTTTTTGCTTAACGTTCTTCGCGCGATCCTGCGCAGGGAAATCTCGCCGTAATATGCAGGATGCCGTCTGTATCTTGTTCGTTTAGTGCATTTTGTTCTTGCTCGTGTTTCGGATTGGCTGCGCCGTCGGGCGTTCGGGTTTACGCCGTGGTGCAAAAACCTCTTTGCTAAGGAACATAATAATGTCGCTGAAATTTATCAGAACTCCCCTTTCTCTCGTGTTGGCCGGTTGCCTGGTGACGGCGTTTTCCGCCCGGGCAGATATTGTGATTGGCGTGGCCGGGCCGTTCACCGGTCCGAATGCCACCTATGGCGATCAGTACTGGCACGGCGCAACGCAGGCCGCTGAAGACATCAATGCCGCAGGCGGCATTAACGGCGAGAAGATCAAACTGGTTCAGGGAGATGACGCCTGTGAGCCCAAGCAGGCCGTGGCCGTTGCCAACCGTTTAGTTGACCAGGATAAAGTCAACGCCGTGGTCGGCCATTTCTGCTCCTCTTCCACCATGCCCGCCTCCGAGGTGTATAGCGACGCAGGCATTATTGCGATTACCCCCGGCTCAACTAACCCGCTGATCACCGAGCGCGGCATGAGCGACATGTTCCGCATGTGCGGCCGCGATGACCAGCAGGGTCAGGTGGCCAGCGACTTCATCATCGACAAGCTGAAAGCCAAGCGCGTGGTGATTATTCACGATAAAGACACCTATGGTCAGGGTCTGGCTGACGCCACCAAAGCGGCGCTGGCGAAACGCGGGGTTCAGGATGTGATGTATGAGGGGTTATCCCGCGGTGAAAAAGACTTTAACGCGCTGGTGACGAAGATCGGCGCGCAGAAACCGGACGTCGTGTTCTTCGGCGGCTGTCACCCGGAAGCCGGTCCGCTGGTTCGCCAGATGCGCGAACAGGGCGTGCAGGCGAAATTCTTCTCCGGCGACTGTATTGTCAACGAAGAGATGGTGACCGCCGCGGGTGGCCCGCAGTACACCAACGGTATTTACATGACCTTCGGTAAAGATCCGCGCCTGATCCCGGACGGTAAAGCGGTTATCGAGAAATTCCGCGCCGGTAAATTTGAACCGGAAGGTTACACCCTTTACTCCTATGCCTCCGTCCAGGCCATTGCCGCGGCCTTCAAGGCGACCGGCGGCAAGGACTCCGCCAAAGCCAGCGAGTGGCTGAAAGCCAATTCCGTCGACACGGTGATGGGCAAAAAAGCCTGGGACAGTAAAGGCGATCTGAAAGTGTCTGACTACGTGGTTTATCAGTGGGACGACAAAGGAAAATATAAGGAAGTGCAGTAACGGGACGGAGTCACGCTCAACGTCGGCGGGGTTGCCCGTCGGCGCGTAATAAACATCAGGCTGTGCGGCTCGCGCAGCCTATAAAACGAGCGCGCTAAGATGAGTACATTCTTCCTGCAACAGTTAATCAATGGCTTAACGCTTGGCTCCGTCTATGGCCTGATCGCCATCGGCTACACCATGGTGTACGGCATTATCGGCATGATCAACTTCGCCCACGGCGAAGTGTATATGATTTCCGCCTATCTCTGCGCCATTGGCCTGGCGCTGCTCTCTTTCTTCGGTCTGCAGTCGTTTCCGCTGCTGATCCTCGGGACGCTGGTATTCACCATCGTGGTGACCGGCGTGTACGGCTGGACTATCGAGCGTATCGCCTACAAGCCGCTGCGCAACTCCACGCGTCTGGCGCCGCTGATCTCCGCCATCGGGATGTCGCTCATCCTGCAAAACTACGCGCAGCTGAGCCAGGGTCCGCGCCAGCAGGGGGTGCCGACCATGCTGGACGGCGTTATTCGCCTGCATCTGGGTGACGGGTTCGTGCAGATAACCTACACCAAGGTGTTTATTCTGATCGCCTCGTTTGCCGGCATGCTGGTGCTCACCTGGATAATCAACCATACCCGGCTGGGCCGGATGTGCCGCGCGGTGCAGCAGGATCGTAAGATGGCCTCTATTCTGGGCATTAACACCGACCGGATTATTTCGCTGGTCTTTGTCATCGGCGCGGCGATGGCCGGTCTGGCAGGCGTGCTGATCACCATGAATTACGGCACCTTCGATTTCTACGTTGGGTTCGTGATCGGCATTAAAGCCTTTACTGCGGCGGTACTCGGCGGCATCGGCTCCCTCCCCGGCGCCATGCTCGGTGGCCTTATCCTCGGCGTGGCGGAGGCCCAGTTCTCGGGCATGGTGAACTCGGACTATAAAGACGTCTTCTCGTTCGGCCTGCTGGTCATGATCCTGATTTTCCGCCCCCAGGGCCTGCTTGGGCGTCCGATTGTGGCTAAGGTGTGAGGGAGAGAATGATGACATCACACGGTTTTTCACTTAAACGCTGCATGCTGGACGCGATTTTTTCCGGGCTGATTGCGCTGATTATCTTCGGCCCCATAGCCGGCGTGGTGCTGGACGGGTACAGCTTTAACTTCGCAGGGCAGCGGCTGGCCTGGATGGTTGGCATCGTCATGCTCGGGCGTTTTCTGCTGAGCGCCTTTTTAGGTACGGCTGCGGGCGCCCGTTTCCAGGCGCGCTTCGAAGCCGATAGCGCGGGCGTATATGTCCGGCCACCGGAATACAAAAGCCGCATGCGCTGGATTATTCCTCTGGTGATAACCCTTGCGATTTGCTTTCCGTTTGTCGCCACGAAATATGTGCTGACCGTCGCCATTCTCGGGCTGATCTACGTGCTTCTCGGCCTGGGTCTGAATATCGTCGTGGGTCTGGCCGGTCTGCTGGATCTGGGATATGTCGCGTTCTACGCGATTGGGGCGTACGGTCTGGCGCTGGGATACCAGTATCTCGGCTTAGGCTTCTGGAGCATGCTGCCGCTGGCGGCAATCATGGCCGCCGCCGCAGGCGCTCTGCTCGGTTTCCCGGTACTGCGCATGCACGGTGACTATCTCGCCATCGTCACCCTCGGGTTCGGGGAGATTATTCGCCTGATACTGAACAACTGGCTGACCTTCACCGGCGGCCCAAACGGCGTGTCGGCCCCTCCCCCCACCTTTTTCGGCCTGGAATTTGGGCGACGCGCGAAAGAAGGCGGCGTGCCCTTTCACGAATTTTTCCACCTGACCTACAACCCGAACATGAAGTTTATTTTTATCTACGCGGTGCTGTTCCTGGTGGTGATGCTGGTGCTCTATATCAAGCACCGCCTGACGCGGATGCCGATTGGTCGGGCGTGGGAAGCCCTGCGAGAAGACGAAATTGCCTGCCGCTCAATGGGGTTGAATCATGTTCTGGTTAAGCTGTCTGCCTTTACGCTGGGCGCGTCCACCGCGGGCATTGCCGGGGTGTTCTTCGCCACCTATCAGGGGTTCGTGAATCCCACCTCCTTTACCTTCTTTGAATCGGCGCTGATCCTCGCCATTGTGGTGCTGGGCGGTATGGGCTCTACGCTAGGCGTGGTGCTGGCCGCCTTTGTGCTCACGGTCACGCCGGAGCTGCTGCGCAGTTTTGCCGAGTACCGCGTCCTGCTGTTTGGCATGCTCATGGTGGTGATGATGATCTGGCGTCCACGCGGTTTGATCCGCATTAACCGCAGCGGGTTTGCCGTGCGTAAGGGCGTCGCGCCATGAACGGAACGATATTACGCGTTGAACATCTGATGATGCACTTCGGCGGGATTAAGGCGCTAAACGACGTCAACCTGGACGTGCAGCGCGGATCAATTACCGCCCTGATTGGGCCAAACGGGGCGGGAAAAACTACCGTGTTTAACTGCCTGACGGGCTTCTACAGAGCCTCCGGCGGCAACATTTTATTTAATACCCGCAATAAAACGACCAACGTCATTCAGGTCCTCGGACAAAAATTCCAGCCGGGCGACTGGATCAACCCCGCGCAGTTCGGGCAGCGTCTGTTCTACAAAATGTTTGGCGGAACGCATCTGGTCAACCGCGCAGGGCTGGCGCGCACGTTTCAAAATATCCGTCTTTTTCGCGAGATGTCGGTCGTGGAAAACCTGCTGGTCGCGCAGCATATGCGCGTTAACCGCAATCTGCTCGCCGGGATCTTAAATACGCCGGCATACCGGCGGGCGGAAAGCGACGCCCTGGACAGGGCCTTCTACTGGCTGGAAGTGGTGGATCTTGTGGACTGCGCCAATCGCCTCGCTGGAGAGATGTCGTACGGCCAGCAGCGGCGTCTGGAAATCGCACGAGCAATGTGCACCGGGCCGGAAATGATCTGTCTGGATGAACCTGCCGCCGGGCTGAACCCGGTTGAAACGCATAAGTTGAGCAGCATTATTCGCTTTCTGCGGGATCATCATGACATCACGGTATTACTGATTGAGCATGATATGGGGATGGTGATGGAGATTTCGGACGACATTATCGTGCTCGACCACGGCGATGTTATTGCCAGAGGAAAACCCGAACAGATCCAGCATGATGAAAAGGTCATTGCCGCCTACCTGGGTACGGACGAAAGCGAGGTCACCCTATGAGCGAACCGCTGCTGGCCTTTCGCGAGGTGGATGTATTTTACGGCGTCATTCAGGCGCTGAAGCAGGTTTCCCTCGAGGTCAATAAAGGGGAAACCGTGGCGCTGATTGGCGCAAACGGCGCGGGTAAATCGACACTGCTGATGTCCATCTTTGGCCAGCCCCGCATCCGCAACGGGCAGATCCTTTTCGGTGGTGAAGATATCAGCCATAAATCCACCCACTACGTCGCCTCCGGCGGCATTGCGCAGGCGCCGGAAGGCAGACGAATCTTCCCGGATATGACCGTTGAAGAAAACCTGCTGATGGGCACCATCCCCATCGGCAGCCAGTTTGCCGCTGAGGATATGCAAACCATGTTCGACCTCTTCCCTCGCCTTAAGGAGCGACGCAAGCAGCGCGCGATGACCATGTCCGGCGGGGAACAGCAGATGCTGGCGATTGCCCGGGCGCTGATGAGCCGTCCGAAGCTGCTGCTGCTGGATGAACCGAGCCTCGGTCTGGCGCCGATAGTGGTGAAACAGATCTTCCAGACGCTGCGCGAGCTGGCCCGCAACGGCATGACCATCTTTCTGGTGGAGCAGAATGCGCACCACGCGCTGAAGCTTTCCGATCGCGGGTATGTGATGGTTAACGGACAGATCCGGCTGAGCGGCAGCGGCGAGGAGTTGCTGGGGAATCAGGAGGTGAGGAAGGCTTATTTGGGCGGGGTGTGATTTGATATAAATGTATCGTAAAAATCATTTTTCACATGAATAACAATGAGTTATTAACATAGGATAATGTATATCTTTGCATTATGAGCGCATCCACTGGAAGCATAGCGACGAAAACATACTCTTTTCCAGATAGCAATCCCCAAAAGGAAACCTTTTCCGCCGGGAAGAGTACTCTATCGTCAACCGCACGCCAGGAGAATGGAATACAGGACTTAACGATTGGTATAAAATTATAGGAAGCAGTTCAGATCGTAATCTTTAGTATGCTCTTTTTCGGGAAGTTGAACGAATTGGTGATTATTCGTTTATTGGTAAGGTCGAGCGTGGACCATTTCGCCTGCACTTTGCAGTGTCATAACGGAAACAGAGACTGATTAAATTCTATAGTTTCTTTATCCGACTATATGATCCTCTGGGGGACGCACGTTAAATCGCCACCACTCATGGTTACAGCCCTGCTGAGTCTGGTTGGCACAATCTTAATGAGTAAAATTTAGTGATCTGCATCGATATGATTGATGTTATACGTTAAGTATGGATGACGAGTTTTATAAAAACGTCTATTATCCATCATATTAATTTTGCCATGAACGGCGCTTTGGAATGATGGTTAAGAAATGAGCTATAAAAAATTCAGGCTCGATATAAACTGTTTGAGAGCCTTTGCAGTGCTAAGTGTTGTGCTGTATCACTTCGGCGTGCCCTACGTATCAGGTGGTTTTATAGGAGTCGATGTCTTCTTTGTGATCTCAGGTTTTCTTATGACTGGAATCGTTCTTGAACGAGTAGACCACAAAGGCGTGCTAGATTTTTATATTGCAAGATTCCTGAGAATTGTACCTGCTCTGGTATTTGTAATTCTCGTGCTAATGATTTTAGGTTTGTTTATTTTAAGCACGAGCGAATATGAAATACTTAGCAAAAACGCAACGGCATCATTACTGTTTTATTCAAACAAATATTATGCCGCTCATTCAAGTTACTTTGACACATCCTCAGAAAGTAATTTTCTCCTTCACACATGGTCTTTGTCTGTCGAGTGGCAATTTTATCTTCTTTTCCCCATTATTGTCATCCTCATTAAAAAAGTCAGGCTTCCATTAATACCTTCACTTGTCTTTTTATGGGTAGTATCATTTATTACAATGATCTTACTATCAAAACATAATCAAACAGATGTTTTTTATTCGTTTTCAACACGTGCGTGGGAGATGATATCTGGTGGGTTTGTCTATGCGCACAGTGCGTCAAAAACACAAGCTAAAAAAAGACCAGCACTAGCCTATTTTGGAATAACATTAATAATAATTTCGATATTCGCTCTGTACAGCAAAGACTTGTGGCCTAGTGCGTATACATTATTACCAGTACTTGGCGCTGCCATATTCATAATGGCTAACAATCAGGAATCGAAATTTATAAAAAATGGAACACTCCAGTTCATAGGTAAAATATCATATTCGTGGTATCTATGGCATTGACCTGTGATAGTTTTAATGCGATATTATAATTTGAGCTTCAATATAGTTAATATTTTGCTCGGTGTTTCTGCATCATTATGTTTTGCATTAATATCATTTTACCTTATAGAGATTCCATTTAAAAATAGAAGTAAAATCCGTGCTAATTTTATCTTGAGCTTATCCTTAGTAACAGCATGCCTGTTTGTTTCTTTTAACCATGGTATGAGCTTTAGATTTAATGGTGATATGAAAGATATCGTGAATTATAGATTCAATAACAAAAACTGGCGCCCTGGCACATGCTTCCTTAATCCTGACCAGGATTATAAGCAATTTGATAAATGTCCTGACAAAATGACTAGAAATTCAGTTGTTGTTTGGGGTGACTCTCATGCAGCTCATCTCATGCCAGGACTTCATACCAATTATGAGGGCGTTAATTTTACACAAAGAACGTCGAGTCTTTGTGGTCCTCTACTTGGCGCAGAAAACAGTCAAAGGCCATTTTGTAAGAACATAAACACGAATGTTTTGAACGAAATAATCAGCACCAAACCAAGGCTTGTAGTTTTGTCAGCATTTTGGTCTCAGTATCCATTTGAAAAATATTTAGCTGACACACTAAAAATATTACATGAATCAGGCATTCGCACTATTGTGATTGGTCCATTCCCTTTCTGGCAGGAGCCCCTGCCGAAGGAGATTGAGAAAAATGGCCTTAACACACAAAGAACGCTTCCTGTTGAGCTTCTGGAAAGTAACAAACATCTTTTTGAAAATGAAATGAAGCTCAAGGAAATTATTACTCAAAGTGGCAACACTACGTATATTTCCGCATTAAATACATTGTGCAACCATGCCACATGCAAAGCGACAGTGGGGGATTCTCCTGTGAAGCCAATACAATGGGATAATGCACATCTGACGGATTCAGGCTCAGTGTGGTTTATAAATAAAATCAAGAATGAACTAAATTAAATAATACTAAGGCCATCAATTGATGGCCTTTTTCATTTGTATGCTTCGAGCCGTTAACATACTTCACCACATCTCGGTAAATGGTCCTGTAAGTAACTTTGCCCTCTGTGCTGGCCGCTGGTGCTTTTCGCTCACTGGTGGCGATGACTTTCTCAACCTTTTTGTTCTTCACTGCATGCTAGCTGTTTACCTTTTCGAGACGTTCGACCAGTTCATAACAGCCGTTCTTCTGGCCTTTAGTCAGCCGGCAGTCGCGACCAGCGTCAGATACGTCGGTTCCAGCGTGGGTATTCAAGAGCTGCTGTAAAAGTAGTGATGGCATTGTCGTGCAAACAAAGCCTGTTGTTTTGTGGGTTCATCCTCATGCATCTCCCTTGTAAGGAGATCGTATCGAGGAATGAGAGTAAGCGCGCAAGTCGATCGGAATCACGCCCATGAATCACGACCATATTGAGAAGGTCGATAAGGTAAACAACAAGTGCTAAGATGTTCGTCGGCGGCAAAACATATGTAACGTATCTCAACTTCACAACACGTATGATGAGATAAACTTTTTAACTAAAACATTTAATATCACAATGAATAGCAAAATACTTTCTATACATCATTTGCGCGGAATAGCAGGTCTCTTTGTCGTATTTTTTCACTTTAGAGGGTATCTCAATGGCGTATACTCCCAAAAGGACCTAGGCTTGATTTTATTCAACTCAGGCTCTTTCGGAGTAGATCTATTTTTTATGATTAGCGGCTTTATCATCGCTCTGTCGACCCGCAACTCCGCATCAAAAACGATATTTGCAGTAAGACGTTTTTTTAGAATCTACCCAGCCTTTATTGTTGTATTTACTATCGGTGCTCTAACTGTTTATAGATTCGATCCAGCAGAAAATCTATTAAGAGGTCTGTTTTTTATTCATCGGGATTATGCTACCAACTCCCCTGGGTTCGGATATAACGTTCTCGGCCCCGCATGGACACTTACTTATGAAATTTATTTCTACTCTATATTTGTTGCCGCGATGGCAATCAGCCACAAATATAGAACCGCTTTAGCATCCGCATGCATAATAGCTCCAATATTTCTATTGCAACTTTACTATAACGGTGGCATATCCATAAGTGGAACAAGTTCTGCGGATGTTCCACTTGACCACCCTGCTTTTGGTTTACTGAGGTTCGTATCCTCTCCTATAATTTTAGAGTTTGTTGTAGGTATGATTTTCTATGAGTTATATCGGAGCGCATCCTTTAAAATTAGTAATAGCACTGCAACTTTTACGTTACTAGCTACAATAGGTTTTTTTACAACCTATTATTTCAGTGGAAATTTAAATGGTTTCGGATTAGATAAAGCTGGAATTATGTCATCAGTACTTCTATTCGGTTTTTTATTCTATGATAAATTTGTTGGTTTCAAAGAAAACAAAACACTCTCATTCCTTGGTGACATTTCATTTTCTATATACATATCGCATTATTATTTCATAAATTTAATGAATTTTTACAAGCCTGATTTTTACATTCATACAACAGGGCTAGGCAGGTTTTTTATGATGACCACTATCACTATGCTAGCTGGGACATTACTTCATTTCTATGTTGAAAAACCCTTTATTTCAATTGGAAAAAATATAGAAAAGGCAATCAATAAATGGTACCCCACAAGTAAGAGTGTTGCTTGATATTAACCCGCCATTCGGCGGGTTTTATCCCCTCTGCAAGGGTTAACAGCCAGCCTCTGAACGAGCTACTGCACGCCGGGCCCGCATATAATCTTACTGCATTTAAGCTGTCGCGACGTGTCACGCTACAGTTTGACCGCCATAGCGTTTCTGATAAAACAATTTGGCCTGCGCGGATATACGTTCGTGGTCAGCGTGTTTTGGGTCCGTGTACTCCGGGGATTTTATCAGATCGCGGATGGTATGCTGCTCTTCGAAATTTACATCACCGCCAGAAGGTGCATCTCCCTGCATTTCAGCACCGATTTTTGCTAACATTCGGCTAGCCCTGGAGAGAAACAAGCAATTCCGGCCACAATAACTCGCGACAAATAGCAATTTATGACAGGAAAGAAAAAGTAGTACCAGTTGTGGGAGAGCATAAAAACTGATTAGGTATGCGTTCACGGAAATATCATTTTCGCACGCATCCCATGGAAGGCAAATTTCAGGCACAAAAAAACCACCTTTCGGTGGTTTCACGACACTGCTTATTGCTTTGATTATTCTTTGTTTCCCATGGTAGCCGGAGTGGGACTTGAACCCACACAGCGCGAACGCCGAGGGATTTTAAATCCCTTGTGTCTACCGATTCCACCATCCGGCCAGGGAAGAAAGTGGAGGCGCGTTCCGGAGTCGAACCGGACTAGACGGATTTGCAATCCGCTACATAACCGCTTTGCTAACGCGCCGTAAAACTTTTCAAACTGACACTCGCTATTGCGCATGTCTTTAATCTGGAGCGGGAAACGAGACTCGAACTCGCGACCCCGACCTTGGCAAGGTCGTGCTCTACCAACTGAGCTATTCCCGCATGTCATCAAGTAAACGTCTAACCACTTGATTTCACTATCGTCCGACTTGCTGTGCCGCCGTTCGATGCGTTGCATTCTACTGATATGACGTTATGAGTCAACGTTATTTTTTGCATCCCCGGATCGTTTGCTGAAAATTACGGCGAAACGATCACTGATCAAGCAAATCCCCGCGCGCAGCGTTCAAATATTGCAGCATAGACCACAGCGTCAGCACTGCCGCCACCCACAGCAGACCAATTCCCGCCCACTCAACCCAGGCGTTTGGACGCCAGAGCATCCAGACCAGCGCTGCCATCTGCGCGGTCGTTTTGACTTTACCAATCCACGAGACCGCCACGCTGCTGCGTTTCCCCAGCTCCGCCATCCACTCGCGCAGCGCGGAGATGATAATCTCACGGCCGATCATAGTTGCCGCAGGCAGCGTCACCCACCAGGTGTGATAGTGCTCGGCAACCAGTACCATCGCAATAGCAACCATCACTTTGTCTGCCACCGGATCGAGGAAGGCACCGAAACGGGTGCTTTGATTCCAGCGACGCGCCAGATAGCCATCAAACCAGTCGGTAACCGCCGCGATCAGAAAGAGCAATGCGCAGGCAAAAGGTGCCCAGACGACCGGCAGGTAAAACGCCAGTACAAAGAACGGGATGAGTACAACACGAAAGAGAGTGAGCAACGTAGGGATATTATATTGCATAGTGACGGTAACTATTTGTTGTCAGTAAAATTTAGCTCTATGTTGCTACAGAGCCCTCAATGTTTCAACGAGTAGTAGATCTTTTCTGCCAGCCCTTGCGAAATACCCGGCACTTTTGCAATTTCCTCCACGCTGGCGTTGAGTAATCCTTGCAATCCGCCCATATATTTCAGCAGCATCTGACGACGTTTTGGTCCCACGCCTTCAATCGTTTCCAGGCTACTGGTATTTTTCACCTTCGCCCGTTTTTTGCGGTGACCGCTGATGGCATGATCGTGCGATTCATCGCGAATATGCTGGATGACGTGCAACGCTGGAGAGTCCGGCGGCAGGCTGAAGCCCTCACCTTCCGGCTCGAAGAACAATGTCTCCAGACCGGCCTTACGATCGGCCCCTTTTGCGACGCCCAGCAGCAGCGGATGGTTTTTATCCCAACTGACGTCAAGCGATTCAAATACGGCTTTCGCCTGGCCGAGCTGCCCTTTCCCACCGTCAATCAGGATCACATCCGGGATCTTGCTCTCTTCAATGGCTTTACCATAGCGACGACGCAGCACCTGGTTCATGGCCGCATAGTCATCGCCCGGGGTGATCCCGGTGATGTTATAGCGGCGATACTCCGCCCGCAGTGGGCCATTCGCATCAAACACCACGCAGGACGCTACCGTCTGTTCCCCCATCGTATGGCTGATGTCGAAGCACTCCATCCGTTTCACTTCCGGAAGCTTCAGCAGCGTCGCCAGAGCCGTTAAACGCTGGTGCACCGTCGACTGCTGCGACAGCTTAGTGGTGAGTGCCGTCGCCGCGTTGGTTCGCGCCAGCTTCAGATAACGGGCGCGATCGCCGCGCGGTTTGGTTTGAACATTGACCCGACGGCCCGCCAGTTCAGAGAGCGAATCGGCCAGCAGGGTTTTATCGTCAAGATTAAAATCGAGCAGGATCTCAGAAGGCAGCGTGCGCATCTGGCTCCCCTGCAGATAGAACTGGCCAACAAAGGTTTCCACCACTTCACCCAGTTCGGTACCGCCGGGCACTTTCGGGAAATAGCTGCGGCTGCCGAGTACTTTGCCCTGGCGAATAAACAGCACGTGCACGCAGGCCATCCCGGCGTCAAAAGCCACGCCGATGACGTCGAGATCGTCACCGGTATTCGAGACAAACTGTTTCTCAGTAACTCTGCGCACCGCCTGGATTTGGTCGCGGATCCGCGCGGCCTCTTCGAACTCGAGTGCGGCGCTGGCTTTTTCCATCCGCGCGATCAGCTGCGTTAAGACCTGATCGTCTTTTCCGGCCAGGAACAGGCGCACATAATCCACCTGCTGGGCATACTCTTCTTCACTCACCAGGCCAGCCACGCAGGGGCCCAGGCAGCGTCCAATCTGGTACTGCAGGCACGGGCGCGAGCGGTTGCGGTAAACGCTGTTCTCACACTGGCGGATCGGGAAGATTTTTTGCAGCAGCGCCAGCGTTTCACGCACGGCATAGCCGTTAGGGAACGGTCCGAAGTATTCGCCCCTGGCGTGTTTTGCACCGCGGTGCATGGCGAGGCGAGGATGGGTGTCGCCGCTCAGAAAAATAAACGGGTAGGATTTATCATCACGCAACAGGACGTTATAGCGCGGCTGATAGAGCTTTATATAGTTGTGCTCAAGCAGAAGCGCTTCTGTCTCTGTGTGCGTAACGGTGACATCAATATTCTGAATGAGTGAGACCAGCGCTTCGGTCTTACGGGAGGCCAGGTTGCTGCGAAAATAGCTGGAGAGGCGTTTTTTAAGATCTTTTGCCTTCCCTACGTAGATAACCGTACCGCCAGCGTCATACATGCGATAGACGCCAGGCTGGCTGGTTACGGTTTTCAGAAATGCTTTTGAATCGAACACATCACTCACTGACTTAACAACGTCTCCGCATTACACAAACCGTGCCGGATGGCCAGATGCGTCAGTTCGACGTCGCCATGAATGTTCAGTTTACTGAACATCCGGTAACGATAGCTGTTCACCGTTTTCGGGCTGAGATTCAGCTGTTCTGAGATCTCATTCACCTTCTGACCTTTGGTGATCATCAGCATAATCTGCAATTCACGCTCGGACAAACTCGCAAACGGTGATTCGGTTTTCTCGGGCTCGATCTGACTCAGCGCCATTTGCTGAGCGATGTCGGAAGCAATGTAGCGCTGTCCGGCAAAGACGGAACGGATTGCATTGACGACTTCCTGCGGCGCAGCCCCTTTACTCAGGTAGCCCGCCGCGCCTGCCTGCATCACTTTCGCAGGCAGTGGGTTTTCGGTATGCACGGTCAGCATGATGACTTTTGTATCAACAAAGGTACGCGCGATTTTGCGTGTTGCTTCAAGACCACCGATACCGGGCATGTTCATATCCATCAGTACCACATCGGCCGAATTTGTGCGGCACCATTTTACCGCATCTTCGCCACAGCACGCCTCACCGGCAACTTTAATACCTTTAATATCTTCAAGAATGCGTCGTATCCCTGCGCGCACCAGTTCGTGGTCATCAACAAGAAGGACGTTGATCAAAGGAAATGTCTCCAGAATAGGGATAACGCTACTGAGTGATAATTTGGTTTATATTAACGGTTTTCCTCACAAGATTAAAACGTTAAAAAACCGGCTATTCGATTTCGCTCTCGTTTTTGGAAATTAGGCTGTACAGTCCGTGGAAAGAGAGCCCTTGCATACAGGGCTTTTGCAGCTTTTTTTAAGCATCTGTATTCAAAAAGTTACAAAAAACCTGCAGGCATTCCCTGCAAAAAAACAGTTCTCAACTTTTTGTAACAATAATTAACGGCAAGCGAACCGGGCATAAACAATTAATAGCCTATAACAGCGGTTCAGTTTACCGGTACGTTCTGTTTACGCAATTAAACACCCGCGTAAAAGTACGAAAAACAACCACTGCATTTTTTGCGTTAGCTTGTGGTATACTCCGCCGCCTTGACTTTCGTCGTCGCGCTTTAGCGCCGTTAAATAATGAGGAAAATAAATGAGCACACCTGAATTTGCCACTGCGGAGAATAACCAGGAACTGGCACAGGAAGTAAACTGCCTGAAAGCGCTGCTGACGCTGATGCTGCAGGCGATGGGCCAGGCGGATGCCGGTCGTGTGATCATTAAAATGGAAAAACAAATCGCGGAGATGGAAGACCAGGCTGAATCTGCGGTATTTGCTAACACCGTTAAGCAAATCAAACAAGCCTACCGCCAGTAACAAAAAACGGCTGGATGCAGGGCATTCAGCCGTTCGCTCGTCTGTCACGCAGAACGTTTTATCCTTTCAGATCAGTCCTGTTGCCGCTGCGTAGCACGCAATCTGGGTCTTGTTAGGTGCGTTGAATTTCTTCTGCATATTTTTCTGATGGAAGTTAACGGTATTCTCGGAGATGGAGAGAATGATCGCTATTTCCGCAGACGTCTTCCCTTCCGCAGTCCATTTCAGAATTTCGCGTTCGCGTTTGCTGAATTTCATTTCGGGTGGCATGACCATCTCATCTTCAAAACGCATCAGAGAAGTTAAGGCCATTTGCACCAGCATTTGCAGCCGCAGTTCTATTTCCTCTCGGGCAAACGGTCCTTCCAGCACACTAGTACGGGAAACCGACAGAAAGCCAAGCGCGTGATTAGGCAGCATCAGGCACTGCGTTATTCCCGAACGTAAACCGTGGTCCTGCGCGCCATGCCATAATTCCTGCGCGTCAGCGAATAATGCGTCGGTCCAGGGTAAATGACCCTGAATGAAATTCTCCGGTTTTAAGACGGGATCAATAGCGAAATAGTTCGCGGATTGATAATGCGCCATCCACTGCTTTGGGTAAGTGGTATGCAGAGAGAGCTTAGGCCGGGTAAATGGCACGGGCTGACGCACGCAGAGCGAGTAGTAATCAAATTCAAGCGTCTGAGTTTGTCGCTGTAGTTCCTGATATACCTCGTCGGCACAGGTCAACTCCTGAAACCGGAGGAAGCAATCCCGTCGCCAGGTGAAAAAGTCTGAATCCTTCATACTTACTAAATGAAGCCTCTGAAAAGATAATCATTATTATGGTGAATATAACCTAACACATAAAACTTTTTTCTAACTACAAAATATCGGCAATAGCACAATTAACTTTACTATCGATACGGTTTATCCGGGCTGGATGGAATAAAAAAATACTGAACGACGCACAGGGGGAGAATAATTTGCTCCAGCCTAAATTTCTGGAGCAAATTAGTGCAAAAATGCTACTGCATCAGGAATTTTTCAAGGAACTGACGGGTTCGCGGCTGTTGAGGGTTTGCGAACAGGCTTTTCGCCGGCCCCTGCTCCACAATCCGTCCCTGATCCATAAAGATGGCTCTGTCAGCAACGTCGCGTGCAAAGCTCATCTCATGCGTTACGATCACCATCGTCCGTTTTTCCTGCGCCAGCTGGCGAATGGTGTTCAGCACCTCGCCCACCAGTTCCGGATCGAGCGCAGAGGTCGGTTCATCAAAAAGGATCACGTCAGGGCGCATAGCCAGCGCTCGCGCTATCGCCACGCGCTGCTGTTGCCCACCCGACAGGCGGCGCGGATAGCTGGTCTCTTTACCCGCCAGCCCGACTTTAGCGAGCAGTTCGCGCGCGCGCGCCGTTGCGTCCTCTTTCGACTCACCTTTTACAATGACCGGCCCTTCAATAATGTTCTCCAGCACCGTACGGTGCGGGAAGAGGTTGAAGTTCTGGAAAACGAAGCCGACATGCTGGCGCAGACGGCGAATCAACCCTTTCTGCTGGCTGATGGATTTTCCGGTATCAATCGTTATCTCTCCTACCCGAATGGTGCCGCCTTCCGGCTGTTCAAGCAGGTTAATACTGCGCAGCAGCGTCGTCTTTCCCGAACCGCTCGGTCCGATAATCGCCACGACTTCACCCTGCTCTACTTCAAGGTCGATCCCGTGGAGCACCGTTTGACCGTGGAATTTTTTCACCAGGTTTTTGACGTCGATAGCACTCATTTTGGATCACGCTCCTGGCGGTTAAGCTGGTTTTCGAAGTAGTTTTGCAGAGCAGACAGCACCGTCGCCATCACCCAGTAAATCAGCGAAGCGGCCAGATACATGGTAAAGACTTCAAGCGTGCGCGAGGTAATGAGCTGCGCCTGACGGAACAGCTCCGGCACCTGAATCGTTGCCGCCAGGGAAGTATCTTTCACCAGGCTGATGAAGCTGTTGCTCAGCGGTGGAAGCGCCACGCGCGCCGCCTGCGGCAGAATGGCCCGACGCAGCGTCTGCCATGGCGTCATCCCGATACTGGCCGCCGCTTCCCACTGCCCTTTGTCAATGGAGGAGATGGCCGCACGCAGGGTTTCTGAGGTGTACGCCGCGGTATTGAGCGACAAACCAATCATCGCTGCGGGGATCGGATCCAGCTCGATACCGAACTGCGGCAAGCCGTAGTAGATCATAAAGAGCTGGGCGATAAGCGGCGTACCGCGAAACACGGAGATATAAAATCGCGCCAGCCAGCGTACGGGCAGGATGGGTGACATGCGCATTAGTGCCAGCACAAATCCCAGCACCAGCCCGAAGAACATCCCGCCGATACTGAGCTGTAACGTAAATACCGCACCTTTCAGCAGATACGGCAGAGAATCAATAACCAGTTGAATACTTTCTTGCATTATTATTTTTCGACCTGATTTTTAGACATGAGGATGGTAGGCAAACAGCGCAGGCGCCCCGCCGGTATGGACAAATAAAATCGGCCCTTCATCCTTAAAGCGTTTCTGCGCAATGCCGTCAATCAGTCCGGCCATCGCTTTGCCGGTATACACCGGATCGAGCAGTATCCCCTCGAGGCGCGCCAGCAGCTTCACCGCTTCCATGCCCTCTTCGTTAGGCGTGCCGTAACCCGGCGCAAAATAGTCATCCCAGAGCAGAATATCGGCCTTTGCCTTCAGCTCCAGCTGCGCGGCGACCGCCTGCTGTAAGGTCACCACTTTTGGCTTCTGATCCGCGACGCTGCGGGACACCGTTACGCCAATCAGCTCGACGTCCGGCAGCAGTTGCTCCAGCCCTACCGCCAGCCCGGCATGCGTGCCCGCACTGCCGGACGCGACAACAACGGAGGACAGACTTACCGCACCCTCGCACTGCTGCGCGATTTCCAGCGCACTTTCCACATACCCCAGCGCGCCCAGCGCGTTTGAACCGCCGACGGGGATAACATAGGGACGGAAGCCCTGCGCTTCCAGACGCGTTGCCAGCTCATCGAGCTGGGCGGTTGGGTCGGTCAACGCATCCACCATTTCGACCTGCACATTAAACAGGTCCAGCAGCAGGCGATTACCGTTGGTCAGATAGTTTTCTGCCCGCGTGCCAATCGGGTTTTCCAGCAATGCCACGCAGTGGAGCCCGAGCTTTGCCGCCACTGCCGCCGTCTGACGGACGTGGTTGGACTGGATGGCCCCTGCGGTAATGAGCGTGTCCGCGCCTTCGCGCAGTGCATCAGCCGCCAGAAACTCCAGCTTGCGCAGCTTATTGCCCCCCATCGCCATCGGCGTCACGTCATCACGCTTAATAAAAATATCGCGCCCTAAATAATCAGAAAATCGCGGCAGGTACTCCAGCGGCGTCGGCGCGCCGATAAACTCCAGGCGGGGAAAGCGCGTTAAATTCTGTAGTGACATGGGTTCTCCGGTAACTCTGACAAAATGTGATATTTTTCATTATGCACGCAGACGCGAAAGAAATAAAAAAGGCGCTTTTAAAAGCGCCTTTTTTTACGTCAGAAACTTATTTCGTGACGTCTGCACCGAACCACTTCTCGGAGAGTGCTTTCAGGCTGCCGTCTTTTTGCATGTCTGCAATCGCGGAGTCGATCGCCTTAACCAGGTCTTCGTTGCCTTTACGAACGGCCACGCCTGATTCCTGACGAGAGAACGCATCACCCGCTACCGCCAGGGTGTTGTTGGTTTTCTTCACCAGATCCAGCGCTGCCAGGCGGTCAACCAGAATGGCGTCGATACGGCCCACGCGCAGATCCTGGTATTTCGTCGGGTCATCATCATAGGTACGGATGTCCACGCCCTGTACGTTCTGACGCAGCCACTCTTCGTAGTTGGTCCCCAGACCAACACCGACTTTCTTCCCTTTCAGGTCCGCGGCAGTTTTAATCCCGCCTTCGTTGCCTTTCTTCACCAGCGCCTGAATACCGGACACGGTGTACGGCGTAGAGAAGTCATATTTCTTCTTACGCTCGTCAGAAATGGTCACCTGATTAATCACCACATCAATACGTTTGGAATCCAGCGACGCCAGCATACCGTCCCATTTGGTCGGTTTCAGCGACGCTTTAACGCCGAGGTGCTTCGCCAGCTCTTCAGCAAACTCCACTTCAAAACCGGTCAGCTTACCGTCATCGCCCTGGAAGCTGAACGGAGGATAGGTTCCTTCCAGCCCGACCAGCAGCGTACCGCGCTCTTTTACTTTATTCAGCAGATTTTCTGCGGCGAACGTTTTCACGCTCATGCCCGCAACCAGCGCAACGGCCATAACACCCATCAGCGCCTGACGACCCAGAAGTGCAAATTTCATAAATACCCCGATATAGTGGAATTTTTACGTAGTGTAGAGAAATCGCCTGCAACGTCAAAGGCGACTGCGCTACATCTTATTCTTTTTTAATATATATCAGAAGTTGTTCCGGCGTGGGCATTCTGCTTTATGGCACCCGGCATTTGTACCTTGTATTGCGCATACTTGCGCAGCGCAATGCGGTAGTTGTTGGTGCTGGTCGCAGGCAGCCACGGCTCCAGATTTTCATCCAGATAACCGGTTTTCAGCAGATCGCGAGAAATATTGTTGACGGTCAGATGTTGCCCAAGGCGACGCAGGCGAACCACATATTCGCGAACGGTGCCGTGGCTCATCTCCGTTTGTTCAAACAGGAATTGCTTGAAGCCGATAATGTCGAAGAAGTCGCTTTGCTCTTTGCAGTGGAGATCCCCACAGAAACGGCAAAGCGCCACCCACTCTTTTTGCTCTTCGAGCCATGCTGCTTCGTCCATCAACGTGTCGAGACGCGAGATCGCAATCTTGTTGACGATTTCGCCCCGGCGAACCAGCGTGATACGATCGAGTAACTTGTTACAGTGGGCGCAATGCGTCTGGCTGTGTTTAAAGTCTTTCAGGTAGCGGCTTAAAGGCCGTCTTTTAGATTGCTGCACCGTCATGATAACTCCTGGTTGTCAATACGTTGTGCGGCATTTTTTAGGTGAATCAATCACCTATAACTTACCCAGCTTGGTTCGTAAGCGTTTAATGGCCTGGCTGTGCAGCTGGCTCACCCGCGACTCTCCCACCTCCAGAACAGCGCCAATCTCTTTGAGGTTAAGCTCTTCCTGGTAATAAAGGGTCAATACCAGCTGTTCGCGTTCAGGCAGAGCTTCAATAGCCTCCATGACGCGCTGGCGTAAATTCCCTTCCATTAAATGGTGTAACGGGTTTTCCTGCTGGTGCTCATCCGTCACCAGCTCGATGCTATCGCCATGCTCTTCGCGCCACTCGTCATAAGAGAAGAGTTGGCTATTATTGGTATCGAGCAACATCTGACGATACTCTTCAACAGCAATGCCAAGACGTTCCGCCACTTCGGTTTCCGTTGCGTTGCGTCCCAGTTCCTGTTCCAGCTGCCCCATCGCATGCGCCACTTCGCGCGCGTTGCGGCGAACACTGCGCGGCACCCAGTCGCGGCTGCGCAGCTCGTCCAGCATCGCACCACGAATACGCTGAACTGCGTAAGTCGTAAATGCCGTTCCTTGCAGAGCGTCGTATCGGTCAACTGCATTCAATAACCCGATACCGCCCGCCTGTAGCAGATCGTCGAGTTCCACGCTCGCCGGCAAGCGCACCTGGAGGCGCAATGCTTCGTGACGCACCAGCGGGACATAACGCTGCCACAGCGAGTGTTTATCCATTACACCTTCAGCGGTATAGAGTGAATTCACGATAAACAGCCCTGCGTTAGTTGAGTTATCGGCATGATTATCCGATTCTGCAGGGCGTTCAATTGGATGAATAGTGGGTAAAATAAGGGGTTATTTGGGGGTTATCCGAATTATGTACAGAAAAAGTGCCCCTACTGCTAAGCGTCAATCCAACTAAGTCATTGAATTTTAGAAAAAAATACCATTACTACTAGAAAACACATAATGCGTATGAAGGCGGCATAACCGCCTTCAATGATCTTATGATGCGATGTATTTGTATTTTTCTAACATGCGGTTTAATGCAGTGAGATTAATATTGGGTTTGATCCGAAAAACACCCGCGCTCTCGACAACATGTTCAGTATCCAGGAACTCAAGCACATCATGATAATCGGCACGATTCCAAAAATCATGAATGAAAATGCGCGTATCGTTCACTTTCTTCTGTTTTTTAAGCGTATGTTTGATGGCGTTTAAAGTGCAGGCAACACGGAATCGCCCATCAACTAGAATGAAGTCAAACCCCTGTTCATATTTAAGTATTGCCTCACTGTAATTGCCGAATTTTTCCTTGTGAGAATCATCGACAGGATACCCCCACTCTTTGGTCGGCCCGATGTCGACATATTCAACCTTACATAGTTCCCCGGTTTCTTTGTGCAGGGTATCAACCCAGAACTTATCACTCTCTACGCCGTAGACGATGACATTATTACGTGTCGCCAATTTTGTTGAGCCACCGCTACCAAATTCAAAGTAAGCTTTCGAACCTATAAGCTGTTGTTTGAAAAGAGCCGTTTCGCTGTTGGTCATTCTTGGCATTGCCGGGATAATTGTTTTTTCAACCGGTGAGATTGCTCTAGACGTTGTGCTTTCGGCTCCGTTTAAGCTGGCGAAATAATCATCTGCACGTTCAGTTGACGCTGCGGCAAAAACGTTATAAGCAGCATCCTTCATACCATACACCGAGTGAAGAATAAAGGCCAACTTCTCCCTCTCATCATTATTCAATGATGTAAGGCGTGACATATTAGGAATGAAAAGTGCTTTAGCACACACCATTTTTGAAGGCGTTAATGATGCCAGCTTCTCATTTGCGAAAGGCTGCGTATATTCAATATCGGTGAGAGTATGGAAAGCGAAACCACATTCCTGAAGCTGGTCGTTAATAGCACTGAATGACAACTGTTCCTGATGAGTATCGGTAAATGCGATTTTCACTTCTATGGCCAAACAGTCTCCAATAATACGTAAGCCATGGTCAAATACAGCGCTAAGATTATATTTGTTATCAAGAACCAGTAAATCCAGTCTATTCAGACCATGAATTTCATCAAGTTTAGAGGTCTGAGAGAAGACCTCCGCCAGAATAGTCGCCCCCTGATTTTCGCTTGGTAACGGTTTTAAGGTACTACTTAATCCATTATCAAGGCACATATATACAGGCGCTGCCTCACCATTACCTAACGCATGAAGCTTAATGTGCTGAATAGATTTTTTACGCAATGGCAGCATGTTCTCATCGACTATGCCAAGGGTATCCATAATAATGAAGAAGAAGGCATCCAACTCTGAAAGACTAATTATTTTTTTACTCGCAGCGAAAGCACCTCCAAAATCCATCATCATTAGTTTACCGGCCAACTGGAAGGTAAACTCACGTTCTGCTATTTTACCGGAGGAGACATCAGCATGCTCATTCATCGTTAAAACAATTGCCTGCTTGTCGTCATGGAAATAAGGCGCGGCGTCATTGATAAGCGTCAGTGCTTCTGGCTGCTTACCCTCACAGTAACGCTGCCAAATGGCACGCATAGCGATAGTGAAGTTTTTTGCAAAGCGTACGCCATCACATAGCGGAGACTGTAATAAAATATCGCGCAAATTTTTACGGATAATCGTCAGGCTATTCAGATCATGCGTAAGGCCTACGGCAATATCAATGTAGTTTTGCCAGTCGGTGGCTACTAACTCTTTTAAACCCGCATTCACTAAGTGCGAGGCTGAGTGGCGACCCGCGAAGGTCGGGCCTGGCAGGGTAATAACAGGAACGCCCATTGCCATCGCTTCACAAGTCGTTAAGCCACCTGAGTAAGGCCATGGATCAAGCGCAATATCGACGTCATTATAACTTGACAGCAGTGTCTGGTGTGAGCCACCGCCTTCGATACGAATACGCTCGCGCGCAATGCCATATTTCCCAAGAGTAGTAAAGATATTCTCTTGTAATGACAAATTATCGAAGTTGAAACTTTTCAAGAATAGACGGGATTCGGGCACGGCGTTGAGCAGCTTCGCCCATTGTGCCAGAAGGGGCTCGTTAATTTTCGACGCATTGTTAAAACAGCCAAAGGTGATATACCCATTTTTAGCAACGGGATTATCACTTACCGGTGGTAAATAAAAAGGTAGCTCATAACAAATGTAATCATCAGGCAGACGGATAAGTTTTTCAGTGTACAGATCATCACTACCTTCCGGTGTTTCGATGTTGTCTGAAAGTAAATAATCCATTGTTTCCAGGCCGGTGGTGCTAATAAGCCCTCCTACCCATTTAATTTGGATAGGTGCAGGTGCCATCTGCATCGTCTGCATACGACTGTTAGAATTATATCCACTCAGATCGAAAAGAATATCGATTCCATCCTCACGGATAATTTTATCCAACTCTTCAGTCGACACATGTTCAATAACCATCCACTTAGAACACATGCGTTTGATTCGGTGGGTCAGATGGTCTTCTTTGTAATTCGTGCTGTAGGCATAGAATTCAATTTGTGACTCTTGAATATGACTAAGCCCGGTCGTGATCATCTGCCCTACAGGGTGGGAACGCAAGCCATCAGAAATAAGGCCGATACGAATACGTTTATCGGTACGTTTATCTTTTGCCTCTGCACGTTTTACTTTGGCTGGTTTGAATTTGGTTTGCCAAACCTGGCACATGTGCTTTATATCATCGGCGGTTTTGGATGGATCGTAATGCGCACCAACGATATGATTAAAATAAGGTGTTGGATTATCTTTTGTAACTTCACAACTTCTTTCATAAGCCTCATTCATCTCCACAAATTGGCTCAGATCCTGATTAACCATGCCGAGATTGTTCCATAAAAGCCAGTTGTTCGGCGTTTCTTGGGTCAATTCCAAATAAATCCGCTGTGCTTTTTCGTATTGTTTTGTTTTTTGCAATACCGTGGCATGAAGTGATCGAAGCGGGCGGCAGGTTTCTTTATCTAATCGTTGTACCGATTCTGACAGAAATAGTTCGGCCTCATCCAGACGATCGCTGCGATAAAGTAAGTCAGATTTGGCATAAATGGCTTCTACGTAATCAGGCGAAAGCGTTAGTGCCTCTTTAACACATTCATCCGCCGCAAAAAACTGGCCAAGGCGTTGATTAGCTTTCGTTGCAATAACCCATAACAACGGGTTGGACGGGTCTTTGGCAAGCAATTCCTGAATTACTTTAAGTGACTTAGCCGGTTCTGTAGCGAGATAGTCAAGAGCCTGATGAATTTTTTTATGATGGTGATTCGACGCATTTTTGTTACGGTTTATAGCGGATTGAGCAAGTGACTTTTTCATATGAACACTTCATGTCAAGTGAATAAGAAGGTTCGTTATTGCCGTGCACCGAACCTCGTCAGTAAGGCATTTAGTATAAAAAGCACAAAAAAAAATAACGGGATAAATACCCGTTATTTTTTATCTTATTTAGACTAATTGTGACTGCGCGATTAACGCAGCAGAGACAGTACGGTCTGAGGAACCTGGTTTGCCTGGGACAGTACAGAAGTACCAGCCTGCTGCAGAATCTGCGCGCGGCTCATGTTGGATACTTCTGTAGCGTAATCAGCATCTTCGATCCGGCTACGTGCTGCAGTGATGTTGTTAACAGTACTGTTCAGGTTGTTAACGGTAGATTCGAAACGGTTCTGGCTCGCACCCAGGCTTGAACGCAGGGAGTCAACATCAGAGATCGCTTTGTCGATTTCAGTCAACAACTTGGTGTCAACAGTTGCAACGGTAGCAGTGGTACCAGTAGCAGCGGTGTAGCTTGCCAGGATACCAACGGCAGCAGCACCGGTGGAGCCTTCGGTGATTCCAGTCAGACCTGCAGTACTGAACAGAGTGGTTGAATCGATTTTCTTCAGGGAGATACCGATAGTTTCGTCGTCGTTTGCACCAACCTGGATGTTCAGAGTCTGTGCAGTAGACAGTACTTTCACGCCGTTGAAGCTGGTCTGTGCAGAAACACGGTTGATTTCTTTAACGCGGTCAACGATTTCGTTGTTGATAGAAACCAGGTCATCACCAGAGTTAGTGCCGTTGTTTGCCTGTACGGTCAGTTCACGGATACGCTGTAAGTTGGTGTTGATTTCGTTCAGTGCGCCTTCAGTAGTCTGTGCAACAGAGATACCGTCGTTTGCGTTACGTGCAGCCTGTGTCAGACCTTTAACTTGTGCGGTCATTCGGTTGGCAATTGCCTGGCCAGCAGCGTCATCTTTCGCGCTGTTGATACGCAGACCAGAGGACAGACGCTCGATCGCAGTACCCAGGGAAGACTGAGATTTGTTCAGGTTGTTCTGAGTAGTCAGGGACAACAGGTTGGTATTGATAACTGCCATAATTTTAATTCCTTCAAAAATGGGTTTAGGTTTCGGTGCCTAACACTCACGGCGTCTCTCACCGTCATCAAGGTTATCGACGCGCCCCAAAAAGACTTTAGAATCAATTTAGAAAAAAAATTATTTTATTGATTTAAAAGTAATTATTTATCAAATCTGCTTTGCATGTGACGCATCCCAAAAGCAAATCCTCTCTCCTGTCAGTGCTTGTTTAATACTTCTCGTTCACGGCTCAAAATAGCCCTTTTAAGTTCCTTCAACGGGTAATCCAGCTATAAGCCACCGCCTCTGGTGGCTATTCCAGGGATTATTTTTTTGTCTCTGGCGTAAACTTTTCCACCAATACGCCGATAAAGAGTCCTGATCTACCAACGCATTTAAGGAAAACGTTATGGCTACTATCACTAACCTCGGGATAGGTTCTGCAGGACTCGGGGATTTGTATAATCAGTTAGATACAGCAGAAAGAACGAAGCTGAAAACCATTACAACCCAGCAGACGACTTACAACGCGCAATTAAGTGCGTACGGTAAGCTGCAGAGCGCCATGACAAACCTACAAACTGCGACGGCTGCGCTGGCAAAACCTGCGACCTGGAACTCCACGTCTGTCAGCAGTACGAATACCGCGTTCACGGCGACAACCTCGACCGAGGCTTCTACCGGCACGTTTACAGTTAACGTGAACCAAATGGCCAAAGCGCAGGTCCTGACCAGCGGTTCTATTTCCAGTAATACTGAAAAATTGGGTGAAGTAACGGGGGCTAAACGTACCATTACAATTACTCAACCTGGTACGAAAAAGCCGCTGGAAGTTGAGCTTTCTGACGCAGACACATCTCTGAGCGGCATCGCCAGTGCGATTAACAAAGCGAACGGTAACGTCACCGCCAGCGTCATTAAAGCTAAAGATGGCGACTACCGTCTTATGCTGACTTCGAAATCAACGGGTACCGACGGTCAAATGACCATTAATGTCACCGGCGACAATACATTACAGGCCGCGATCGGTTATGACTCTACAAGTGCTACGGGTGCATTGACCGTACAGACGAAAGCACAAAATGCCATCATGGTGGTGAATGACATCACCATCGAGCGTCAGAGCAACACGATTTCTGATGCGCTGCCGGGCGTGACGTTTACGGTTAAAGCGGAGAGTAAAGCAGACGAAACGCTGGATATAACCCGTGCGACCGATGCAAACCAGAAAGCAATCTCTGACTGGGTCACGGCGTATAACTCGCTGCAGTCCACCATCAACAGCGTCACCAAGTATGTGGCTGTAGATGCGGGTGAAGATCAGTCCGCCAGCAACGGGGCGTTAGTGGGTGACGGTAATGTCCGTGGAATCCAGGCACAGTTGCGTAGCATGTTGACTGATATTCAAAGCGGCTCCGTACAGATTATGGCGCAGTTAGGTATTACTCAGGACCCGGCAAAAGGCAGCGATGGCACCATGGGCAACCTGAAAATTGACAATGATAAACTGAAAAACGCACTTACAAACAACCCTGCCGGCGTACAGCAATACTTTATCGGTGATGGAAAAACCACCGGGCTGGCCACTAAAATGAACAACACGCTGGATTCTATGCTTAGCACCAGCGCCGGTAAAACCGGGGTCATTCAGAATGCCAAAGACGGTATCAACAAAACACTTAAGAGTCTGAGTGAACGCTACGATGATATGGAAGCGTCTATCGATGCAACCATGGCGCGATACAAAGCCCAGTTTACCCAGTTGGACGTACTGGTGACGAAAATGACCAATACTGCGAACTATCTGACTCAGCAGTTCACGAAATCATCATAAATGTAGGAGTAAGTATGTATAACACCTCTGGTGTCCAGTCCTATCAAAATATAGGAGTGGAAAGCGCGGTGATGAATGCCAGCCCTCACCAGTTGATTGTAATGCTCTTCGATGGGGCGCACAGCGCCCTTATCCGAGCGCGCTTGTTTCTTGATGCAGGACAGCTTGCAGAGAAAGGCCTGGCGCTTTCAAAAGCAATCAATATCATCGACAACGGATTGAAAGCAGCGCTGAACATGGAGGCTGGGGGAGAACTGTCAATTAATCTGGCGTCTTTATACGAATATATGGTTCGACGGTTATTAATTGCGAATTTGCATAACGACGTTGAGGCAATTGTTGAGGTTGAAAACCTGTTAAACAATATTGCGGATGCGTGGAAGCAAATTGGCCCCAATGCGTCCTCTATCTCAGGATAATTTTGATGAATATTCCCAGCGCAGCGCTTAATCACTGGCACGCTTTACATGCTCAAAGCATAACGATGCTAAATCTTGCTCATACCGGTAAGTGGGATGAGCTCATTGAGCAAGAGATGCATTACGTTCAACTGGTGGAAAGTATTTCCAGTAATCCCATTACGTCGTGCCCTCCTGCTCAAGTAGAACAAGCGCGTTTCCTGTTAAAAAAGATCCTCGAAAATGAGAATGAACTTAAAGCACTGCTTCAGGCCCGTATGGATGAACTGCGCAATCTCATCGGCCAGACAGGCAAACAGCAATCCATCACGTCTACCTATGGAAAGCTGTCAGGGAATATTCTTTATCCAGAAAGTTTGACCCGCGACACACAACTATGATTTCTTCATCCATACTCCAGAAGTCTGTCAACGGCTTCTGGAGCAAGGATGATGAAAAACCCCACCCTGTTACAATGTTTTCACTGGTACTATCCTGCTGGCGGTGAATTGTGGCGAGAGGTCACGGCGTTAGCTCCCAATCTTAATGAAATCGGCATCAACATGATCTGGCTGCCGCCCGCGTATAAAGGTGCATCCGGCGGGTATTCTGTTGGCTATGACTCCTATGACCTGTTCGATCTCGGTGAGTTTGACCAGAAAGGCAGTATCGCCACGAAGTACGGCGACAAAGCGCAGCTGCTGGAGGCCATTGATGCTCTCAAAAGCAACGACATTGCCGTGCTGCTCGACGTGGTGGTCAACCACAAAATGGGCGCCGATGAGAAGGAGTCCGTGCGCATTCAGCGCGTGAACGAACAGGACCGCACGCAAATTGATGACGAGGTCATTGAATGCGAAGCCTGGACTCGCTACACCTTCCCTGTCCGGGCCGGGCAATATTCGCAGTTCGTCTGGGATTACAAATGCTTCAGCGGCGTCGACCATATTGAAAACCCCAATGAAGACGGCATCTTTAAAATCGTCAACGACTACACCGGCGAAGGCTGGAACGATCAGGTTGACGATGAAATGGGTAACTTCGATTATCTGATGGGTGAAAATATCGACTTTCGCAATCACGCCGTGACCGAGGAGATCAAATACTGGGCCCGCTGGGTCATGGAACAGACGCGCTGCGACGGTTTTCGTCTGGACGCCGTCAAGCATATCCCCGCCTGGTTTTACAAAGAGTGGATTGAGCACGTCCAGGAAGTTGCCGACCAGCCGCTGTTTATCGTGGCGGAATACTGGTCCCACGAGGTGGATAAACTTCAGGCCTATATTGACCAGGTCGAAGGCAAAACCATGCTGTTTGATGCTCCCCTGCAGATGAAATTCCACGAGGCGTCACGTCAGGGCCGGGATTACGACATGAGCCAAATCTTCACCGGTACCCTGGTGGAAGCCGATCCGTTTCATGCGGTCACCCTCGTCGCTAACCATGACACCCAGCCTTTGCAGGCGCTGGAAGCACCGGTCGAAGCCTGGTTTAAGCCGCTGGCCTACGCGCTGATCCTGCTGCGGGAAAACGGCGTGCCGAGCGTCTTTTATCCGGATCTCTTTGGCGCCAGCTATGACGACACGGGAGGAGACGGTGAAACGTACCATATTGATATGCCGGTCATTGAGCAGCTTCATGAACTGATCCTGGCGCGCCAGCGTTTTGCCCACGGCGTGCAGACGCTGTTTTTCGACCATCCTAACTGCATCGCCTTCAGCCGCAGCGGCACGGAAGACGATCCCGGCTGCGTGGTGGTGCTGTCGAACGGGGACGACGGTGAAAAAATAATTTGTCTTGGGGAAAACTACGGCAACAAAACGTGGCGGGATTTTCTCGGCAATCGCGAAGAAACCATCACCACGGCGGCGGATGGCGAAGGGACGTTTACCTGTAATGGAGGGAGCGTCAGCGTGTGGGTAATAGAGGATGCGCTGTAGAAACAATGCCGGGTGGCGGGACGGCGCTTTTGTAGGCCGGGTAAGGCGAAGCCGCTACCCGGCGACAAACGGCTACGGAAGCTTGCTCTCCAGCGGATTTTTGCTCAGGTAATCTGCGCACTCAACCGTTGGGCGGTCGACCTTCTGCAGCTCCAGCCCGTCGTACTCAAGCACAGAGCCATCGCGCTCCAGCGGATAGATATCCAGCTTACGCGTTACGTTGTAATAACTGTCTGAACGCAGCATGATTTTACCCGGCACGGCAATCACGCGCTGCCACTGACGGCAGTCCAGCGTATCGCCCTCCTCCGTCACCACCAGCGTGGCAATCGCCTTCGGGCTAACCATGTTGCTCTGCGGCCCTTTCGACTGCCAGTATCCCGCCAGATGCGCCGGGACAGGGTGCTTAATCACGTCGTTGTAGTTATCGACCTGAACGCACCCGGTCAGTGCCAGCAGCGCGCCAGCAATTGCTATTTTTTTCATCATCTTTCCTGCATTCGAAGAAAAAAATATTGTGGCATTAAAGCGCTGCGGCTGCCAGCGAAGATCGACAGGTCTTAAACCTGCATCCCCATCACATGAGCATACATTTTTCATAATCGACAAAGATCGTCCAAGAGCGCACCAAATAACAGATGGTTGTAGTCGTCGAAAACATCAGTCGTCTAAGTTCACCTTAGAGCGAGTGCTGTTTTGTGTCCCATATATGCCCCATCATATTACTGGGCAGTCATTGAACTCGCCAGAGCGAGCATCGTTGATGCTGTAGGTGATCACCCCAAACACCGGCCGCGATGTATCCGACACATCGTCCTTCAACGGTAACGACTCCCTCCTTCCATTTTCAGGGTTTTCCAGATACGGCTTGGGATGTGTCCTGTAGCGCATGATCCTGAACTCACCATCAATAGTGCACACCAGCAGAGAACCGTCTTTCGGCGTCAGCGACGAGTCGACGATAAGCATTGCGCCCTTCATGATGCCAGCGCGCAGGTAAGTAGAGCACGCTATCATCATGTACGTAGTTGCCGGATGCGTGATAAGACGCTTGTCTAGCGATATGCGATCTTCAACGTAGTCTTTTGCTGGGCTTAGGAATCCATAACTCACCTCCGACAAACACTGTATGCATATACAGCATAATTAATCATTGGGGGTGATCAATGGTTGATCAGGTGCTAAACTTCAGACCTTTCCGAATTGACTGATTTATATAATGTTAAAGCTCTTTGCTAAGTACACATCAATCGGCGTCATAAACACGCTCATTCACTGGGTTGTGTTCGCTATTTGCATATACGTGTTTCACACAGGTCAGGCACTTGGCAACTTCGCCGGTTTCGTCGTGGCGGTGTCGTTCAGTTTCTTCGCAAACGCCAGGTTCACCTTTAAGTCTTCGACAACCACGATGCGCTACATGCTCTACGCTGGATTTATGGGAACACTAAGCGCTGCTGTAGGTTGGTGCGCTGATAGATCTGGAATGGCCCCTATTATCACGTTAATCATCTTCTCCGCCATCAGTCTGGTGTGCGGCTTTATCTATTCAAAGTTCATTGTCTTTAGGGATGCGAAATGAAAATTTCTCTTGTCGTTCCGGTGTTTAATGAAGAGGAAGCAATTCCGATCTTCTATAAGACCGTGCGAGAATTTGAAGAGCTACAACAGCATGAAGTAGAGATAGTCTTTATCAATGACGGTAGTAAAGACGCGACAGAGTCAATTATAAAGGCGCTTGCCGTTGCCGATCCGCTTGTGGTTCCCCTGTCATTCACTCGTAACTTTGGCAAGGAGCCTGCTCTGTTTGCGGGGCTGGATCATGCCACCGGTGAGGCAATAATCCCAATTGACGTTGACCTGCAAGATCCTATCGAGGTTATTCCGCACCTGATAGAGAAATGGCAGGCCGGTGCGGATATGGTGCTGGCTAAGCGCTCTGACCGGTCCACCGATGGGCGACTCAAGCGCAAGACCGCAGAGTGGTTCTATAAGTTGCACAACAAAATCAGCAATCCGCAGATCGAGGAAAACGTTGGCGACTTCCGCCTTATGTCGCGGGATGTGGTTGAAAATATCAAGCTTATGCCAGAACGCAACCTTTTCATGAAGGGCGTGTTGAGCTGGGTTGGCGGCCGCACTGACGTGGTTGAATATGCAAGAGCAGAGCGCGTTGCTGGAAATACAAAATTCAATGGCTGGAAACTTTGGAACCTCGCTCTTGAGGGTATCACCAGTTTCTCTACGTTCCCGCTTCGCATGTGGACGTATATAGGCTTATTCGTTGCCGGCTTGGCATTTATCTATGGCGCATGGATGATCGTCGACACATTAGCATTCGGAAACCCGGTTCGCGGCTATCCATCAATGTTGGTTTCAATACTTTTCCTTGGTGGGATTCAGTTGATCGGCATTGGCGTGCTGGGGGAGTATATCGGAAGGATATATGTTGAAGTTAAGGGAAGGCCTCGTTATATTTTGAAGGGGAATAAATAAAGTGTGTAATAATTATTACAAAGTTTTGAAATGGACAATACCAGGATATTTGCTAATTCTGGCAATAGCGTTACTTACTCCATTACATTCAGACGATTTTGGCACTAGGATTGGTGGGTTTCCTAACTTTTTAGGGCATTACCACCGATATTTAGCATGGAGTGGAAGGCTAACCGCAGACTATATTGCTTCTTATATCATGTGGATAGATTCGCATTTCATGCGCTCAGCTTTTAATGCTATTGGGACGTATGGTTTGATAATCGCTCTTGCAAAACTTCCTTTCTCGTTAAAATCCAAAAGAATTAATTTGAGCTATGTAGTAATATTTTATGTAATTATGTCAATTGCATGGACGTGCTCACCAAATTTAGGCCAAACATCCTTTTGGATTGTTGGTTCTACCAATTATGTATGGACTAACCTTTTCATAGTTATCCTTATCAACATATTACTCAGAAACTTAATATCTAATAACAAGCATAGCATTTCTTTCTATATCATCGTTTTTTTGCTATCAGTTGTAGCGGGTTGCGGCAATGAAAACATGAGCCTTGTTATCTTCGGTGTTTGTTCTCTTTATCTATTGTTTGTGTTATTTTTTAACAGGCCGCAAATTAAATTAGGTGCAATTAGTTTAATTGGAACATTCATTGGCGCAGCAATACTTCTTTTGGCTCCAGGAAATTTCAGACGGATGTCAATGGAAGGTGAATGGTGGCAGAATGCCACTTGGGGCTATAAACTTTGGCTTTGGGCATTCAAGAAAATGCCTTTCGTTCTGCAGGTTGACTGGCCTGTCGTTTTGTTCATAGCCCTTCTATTGTCTATAGCCTTGACCACAAGAAAAGCAAGGGATGGCTTCTATAGTAATAGGTATATGTATTTTGCGATTCCATTCTTTATATTTCTAGCCTTTATCGCTAATTTAATTATGATTGGCTCACCTGCCTATCCTGCAAGGGCAACAAACGGCCAATTTATAATGCTTTTAGGTGGTTTATCTTTTGCCACGTTTATAGCTTTAGAAAATGCCAATAAAAAGCTTTTGATACCCATCCTATCAATATTGTTTTTAACATCACTATATGCATACTCTTTAATGGCGAGATCATATTATTTTGTCGCAAAGCAGGAAGCAATTCGTCAATCTATCATGAATAAAGAGCGTTCTTCGTTTAAGACTAGCGCCACGATCCCAGAATATAGATTTAGACATTTGTTTAATGAAGGTGATAAGTTTGACATGTTCAAGCCAAAACAATTACCTTATTTCTTCGGACTTAAAGATGTGTCGTACATAAATCCAAACTTTGATTACTCCGTTGTAAACACGGAAGGAACCAAGGTAAATATTGATTTAAATGGATATGCGAAAGGTATCGAGTCTTGGGCATACAACAATCAGATAATAGGTAACGATTATGTTATAGTTATTATGTTGGATCACTATAACAAAGATGTATGGTCTAAACATGATGCATTTATTGGTAAATCAAAAAGTGTAATGATAGATGGTAAGCACTATACCCTTAAATCTGAACCTGGTCTTTATGCTATAAACGGCAAAGCATACTTTGCGCTAAACATAGGAAGCAACCGAATAAACTCTGACATAAAGAAAATAGATAATTAATTTGGTTATGAAAGTTCCACCAGTTAAAAAATAATAAATCAACCGCCACTATCATTAAATTTAATAATAGTGGCACTCTCTACATTCCAATGACTTACCAGTGGGGTAGGGAAATATAATATCACTTAGTTATTTAACACTTATAAAATCAATTTTTGCGTAAGAACATAGGATATTTATTAAAGGACAAATGATTATCACATCCATGTTATCAAGTTATTAACTACTACTGGTATAGTATGCTCCAGTATAGATATGTTTCCATATCTTATTGCTGCACGATTACGCGCAGCAACGCTGAGAGCAGCCACCAGCAGGGGTAAGGTGATGTGCTGATTTTATTTGGTACGCAATTTGGTACACAACGCATTTTTCACATCACCGGGCAGTCGTAGAACTCGCCCGAACGCGCATCGATGATGCTGTAGGTGATCACCCCAAACACCGGCCGCGATGTATCCGACACATCGTCCTTCAACGGTAACGACTCCCTCCTTCCATTTTCAGGGTTTTCCAGGTACGGCTGCGGATGTGTCCTGTAGCGCATGATCCTGAACTCACCATCAATAGTACACACCAGCAAAGATCCGTCTTTCGGCGTCAGCGACGAATCGACGATAAGCATTCCAGCCTTCATGATTCCGGCGCACAGTTATGTAGAGCCCGCTATCATCATGTACGTAGCTGCCGGATGCGCGATAAGACGCTTGTCTAGCGATATGCGCTCTTCAACGTACTCTGCTGCAGGACTCGGGAACCCCATAATGCACCTCCGATAATGACTGTATGCATACACAGCATTATCGTTCATGGGCGCAGATCAAGCGAGACGATTAAGCTGATTGGTAAGTGGATGGAGAGGCTGGAAACTTAGTTGAGAAAAGCCCACCGTGGTGGGCTGCAAGGAAGATTACTTCACACCTATTCCGTTAAGCTTTCGGTATGTAATTGGAAGAACTGCCTTCGCTACCATAAGTAAAGCAATTGATGAAATAAAGCTGATTATTAATTTAAGCATAGAATTATTAGCAATATACTGACCTACATCATGCGTGAGAATGTACAGTATTAATGGGTGCAAAAGATAAACGCCTAGCGAATAATCCCTTCCCAATTTTGAGAAAATATTATCATCAATTCTTGTTTTTACACACAGGATTAGCAGTGCAACACACACTGGAGTCGCGAAAAGTGGGAACTGTCTTTCCAACATGTCAGCGTTATATGCTGCGCCAAGCACATATACCTCACCTACCATCAATACAATACCAAAAATGATGACAGAAACTGCAATGCCGTTTGAAATGCGATTTAGGACACCACTCTTCGCGAAGTAATATCCAAGATAGACAAGTGAAAATGCTATCAATGTTCTCAATGCATAGAAAATATAAATGTCATAATGGAGTGACTTTACAAGGTCTCCATACCAGCATGCTAGCAAAATAGAAACTGACACTAACAATGAACATTTAACACTAACATTTTTTATAAAATAATTTGTTAATATAACACCGAGAATAAGCGCATTTAAAAACCAAAGGTGGAAAAATGTCCCGCCATGTAAAGTGTCATTAGATAGCACCTTCCCGGCAACCCGCCAAATGTCACCCTGAACCATTCTATAAAGGATCGGTATATACAGAACTGATGACCAGAAGAGGATGCTTACAAGCTTGTTAAGCTTTTTACCGAGATCATCCTGCGCTGACGCCCCCATCAGGTAACCTGAGGCAAGGAAGAAGAATGGAAGCGCCCATCTTGATGAAACTCTTAAAAGCTCACCAAAAGGCTGTGGTAACTCTGGGTAGTTACCCACGTGGACGACTATGATGAAGAAACAAGCCAACAGTTTGGCAGCATCCAGTGCGTTATTGCGCATTTTTTGTCCGTAGTGCAGTTTGTCTTGGTTTATGAATACGAAATGGTACAAAGAGAGTGTAAATTACGCAATAAAGTTGTGGGCTAAGTTTGAGGTGATAGACATGATAAAACAATTGCTTGGCATAAGTGATTAATGCAAATCGCAGAAACACAGGCCAGAGTATACGCTGGAGTACGGGAGAAACATTTATGATTAGCTCGGGCTTGGCGAAAATTGACGCTCTCTGAAATTAAGCCCTTCAAGTTTAAAACAGGAGATTTCACGTTCCGCTTCCTTTCGACTGATAGCGATAATAACCTTGTGCAAAATCAGGCCATACTAAATATTAAAAAACTGAAGAGGGTTATGTTTTCTTCGTAGCAGATCTCAAGCAGGATGTTAAAGGGGAGAGTGATATTGATTCACTTGAAGAAGTAATTGTTATAGCAAAAAGATTTCAGAAATATTCTGACTGGCGGAGACAAACTGGTTTCTGCGGTGACGCAGGTAGACCTGTTGAATGTCAGAAAGTAATTGCTCACCGGTTATCTTACTCTTAAGACAGGGCATAAAACGCTGATTCGCTATGCTTATGTGGAATTAACTCGCCTGGGGTAAGCAGTATCAGGTTGAGGTAAAACTGCGCGAGTATGACCGTACCGATGTGCATCCGTGCACATTCGTGTTCAACCCGTAGATCGCATCACGTAATGGCCGTGCCGGGCATCATAACGCTCTTGGCTCGATCAACCAGTCCTTTGAGGCAGCAATACGACGTTCCGGGATTCTCTAGTGAGTTTTCTCCATTCATGCCCATTCCATGGGATCGAATGGTTATTAACTCTAAATATTACTTGGTTAGATAACCTAAACCTGCATCCCCATCACTTCCTGATACGCCGACACCAGCTTGTTACGGACCTGGATCCCCATCTGCAGGGAAACCGAGGCTTTTTGCAAATCGGTCATCACATCATTCAGCGCCACGCCCGGCTCACCGAGGGTGAACTTTTCCGCCTGAGTGCGCGCGGCGGTCTGGGTATCACTGATACGGTCAAGAGCGGCATGCAGTTGCCCTGCGAAGCTGATGCTCGGCTGCTGATCTACCACATTCTGATTACGGGCCGTCATCGCCGTTGCCTGCAACTGACTGATTACCCCTTCAATGCCCTGTATAGCCATGACTCTCCCCTGGATGGTTTTTTACGCGGTCAAGACTAACAGCTTGTCAATAAGATAATGGCGGTAAATAGCGTGAAAAAACCAGGTTATTTGACGCATAGAAAATCACGAATCATCAAATAATGGCAGGGCCATCAATATGGAACTTTTGTCGTGTTTGCCGACCCGGGAGTCAGTTTTGTTTCTCTACACGAATAACGTAAACCACCAGGATTTAAGAGGTGCGCAATGAGTGCAACAGCATCGACAGCGCCGCAGAATAAATCACTCGAGTGGATGAACCGCCTTCGCGCGAATCCTAAAATCCCGTTGATCGTGGCAGGCGCTGCCGCAATTGCGATCCTTGTAGCGATGGTCCTGTGGGCGAAAAGCCCTGATTACCGGACGCTCTACAGCAACCTTTCCGATCAGGATGGCGGCGCCATCGTCACCCAGCTTAGCCAGATGAACATCCCTTATCGCTTTGCCGATAATGGCGGTGCGCTGGAGGTCCCGGCAGATAAAGTGCACGAACTGCGTCTGCGTCTGGCCCAGCAGGGGCTGCCAAAGGGCGGCGCGGTGGGCTTTGAGCTGCTGGATCAGGAAAAATTCGGTATCAGCCAGTTCAGCGAGCAGGTGAACTACCAGCGTGCGCTGGAAGGTGAGCTGGCCCGCACCATTGAAACATTAGGCCCGGTAAAGAGTGCCCGCGTGCACCTGGCGATGCCTAAACCTTCTTTATTTGTCCGTGAACAGAAATCACCTTCGGCATCCGTTACCGTGAACCTCGAACCTGGTCGCGCGCTGGACGAAGGGCAAATCAGCGCGGTGACGCATCTCGTCTCCAGCGCCGTCGCCGGTCTGCCGCCGGGTAACGTGACGCTGGTTGACCAAAGCGGTCACCTGCTGACGCAATCCAATACCGCCGGTCGTGACCTGAATGATGCGCAGCTGAAATATGCCGCCGATGTCGAAAGCCGTCTCCAGCGCCGTATTGAAGCCATCCTCGGCCCGGTCGTGGGTAACAGCAACGTGCACGCGCAGGTTACCGCGCAGATCGACTTTGCGAATAAAGAACAAACCGAAGAGCAGTACAGCCCGAACGGCGATGCGGCTCAGGCGGTGATGCGTTCACGCCAGATCAATTCGAACGAGCAGGTCGGCGGTGCCTACCCGGGCGGCGTGCCGGGCGCGCTGTCCAACCAACCGGCCCCGGCTAACGCGGCACCGATTTCTACGCCTCCGGCCAATCAGCAGAATGGTCAGCAAAATCAGCAGACCACCTCAACGACCAGTAACGCCGGTCCACGTACCAGCAGTCGTAACGAAACCACGAACTACGAAGTGGACCGGACGATTCGCCACACTAAACTGAACGTGGGCGATATTCAGCGTCTTTCTGTTGCCGTGGTGGTGAACTACAAAACGCTGGCGGATGGTAAACCGTTGCCGCTGACCGCCGAGCAGATGAAGCAGATTGAAAACCTGACCCGTGAAGCGATGGGTTACTCCGAGAAGCGCGGCGATACTCTCAACGTGGTGAACTCACCGTTCAACTCGGTAGAAGAGACCGGCGGTGAACTGCCGTTCTGGCAACAGCAGGCGTTTATCGATCAGCTGATGTCCGCAGGACGCTGGCTGCTGGTGCTGATTGTCGCGTGGCTGCTGTGGCGTAAGGGCGTTCGTCCGCAGCTTCAACGTCGTGCTGAAGCCGAAAAAGCGGCTCGCGAACAGATGTCTACGCGTCAGGAAACGGAAGAAGCCGTTGAAGTTCGCCTCAGTAAAGATGAACAGATGCAGCAGCGTCGTGCTAACCAGCGCATGGGCGCTGAGGTTATGAGCCAGCGCATTCGCGAAATGTCAGATAACGATCCGCGCGTCGTGGCGCTGGTCATCCGCCAGTGGATGGGTAACGAACATGAGTAATACGCTTACGGGCACCGATAAAAGCGTCATCCTGCTGATGACCATTGGCGAAGATCGCGCGGCGGAGGTGTTTAAACACCTCTCCCAGCGAGAAGTGCAAATTCTCAGTGCGGCGATGGCCAACGTGCGTCAAATCTCCAATAAACAGCTGACCGAAGTGCTGTCGGAATTTGAACAAGAAGCCGAACAGTTTGCCGCGCTCAACGTCAACGCCAACGACTACCTGCGTTCCGTGCTGGTCAAGGCGCTGGGCGAAGAGCGTGCCGCGAGCCTGCTGGAAGACATTCTGGAAACGCGCGATACCGCCAGCGGTATCGAAACGCTTAACTTTATGGAACCGCAGAGTGCCGCCGACCTTATTCGCGACGAGCACCCGCAGATTATCGCCACCATCCTTGTCCACCTCAAACGTGGCCAGGCAGCGGATATTCTGGCGCTGTTCGAAGAGCGTCTGCGCCACGATGTGATGCTGCGTATCGCCACCTTCGGCGGCGTCCAGCCGGCCGCGCTGGCGGAGCTGACCGAAGTGCTGAACAACCTGCTCGACGGTCAGAACCTCAAGCGCAGCAAAATGGGCGGCGTGAGAACGGCGGCGGAAATCATCAACCTGATGAAAACGCAGCAGGAAGAGGCCGTCATTACGGCGGTTCGCGAATTCGACGGCGAACTGGCACAGAAAATCATCGACGAGATGTTCCTCTTCGAAAACCTCGTCGAAGTGGACGACCGCAGCATCCAGCGCCTGCTCCAGGAAGTGGATTCCGAGTCGCTGCTTATCGCCCTCAAAGGCGCCGAGCAGCCGCTGCGCGAGAAGTTCCTGCGCAATATGTCTCAGCGTGCGGCCGATATCCTGCGCGACGACCTCGCCAACCGCGGCCCGGTTCGTCTGTCTCAGGTGGAAAACGAACAGAAAGCCATCCTGCTTATCGTTCGTCGTCTGGCAGAAACCGGCGAGATGGTGATTGGCAGCGGAGACGACACCTATGTCTAATGAGCTGCCGTGGAAGCGCTGGACGCCGGACGATCTGGCGCCTCCCCTTTCCGAGTTCACGCCAGCCGTCATCGCAACCGAGGAGCGTGACCCGGACGTCGAGCAGCCCGAGCTGAGCGAGGAGGAGCAGCAGGCACAGATGCTGGCCCAGCTGCAAATGCAGGCGCACGAGCAGGGCTATAATGCCGGTCTGAACGAAGGCCGGCAGAAAGGCCACGACCTTGGCTATCAGGAAGGTCTGGCGAAAGGGCTAGAGCACGGCATCGATCAGGCGCGCCAGCAGCAGGCGCCGATCCATGCCCGCATGCAGCAGCTGGTCAGCGAGTTTCAGCACACGCTGGACGCGCTGGACAGCGTGATTGCCTCGCGACTGATGCAGATGGCGCTGGAAGCCGCGCGTCAGGTCATCGGCCAGACGCCCGTGGTGGATAACACTGCGCTGATCAAACAAATTCAGGGTCTGCTTCAGCAGGAGCCGCTGTTCAGCGGGAAGCCTCAGCTGCGCGTCCACCCGGACGATCTGCAGCGCGTTGAAGAAAGCCTGGGGGCGACGCTAAACCTGCACGGCTGGCGTCTGCGCGGCGACCCGTCGTTACATCACGGCGGCTGCAAAGTCTCTGCCGATGAAGGTGACCTGGATGCCAGCGTCGCCACCCGCTGGCAGGAACTGTGCCGCCTGGCGGCACCGGGAGTCGTCTGATGACTGCGCGCCTCACCCGCTGGCTCACCACGCTCGACAACTTTGAGACGAAGATGGCGCAGCTGCCATCCGTTCGTCGTTACGGGCGACTGACGCGCGCCACCGGTCTGGTACTGGAGGCCACCGGCCTGCAGCTCCCGCTGGGCGCAACCTGCGTCATTGAGCGCCAGGATGGACTGGAAACGCGTGAAGTGGAAAGTGAAGTGGTCGGATTCAACGGCCAGCGTCTGTTCCTGATGCCGCTTGAAGAGGTGGAAGGCATTCTGCCCGGCGCGCGCGTGTATGCCAAAAACATTTCTGGCGACGGGCTGCAAAGCGGGAAACAGCTGCCGCTTGGCCCTGCCCTGTTGGGCCGCGTGCTGGACGGCAGCGGGAAACCGCTCGACGGTCTGCCCTCCCCGGATACTACCGAAACCGGCGCGCTGATCACCCAACCGTTCAACCCCCTGCAGCGTACCCCTATCGAGCATGTGCTTGATACCGGCGTGCGCCCAATTAACGCCCTGCTGACCGTGGGACGCGGACAACGTATGGGCCTGTTCGCCGGGTCAGGCGTGGGCAAATCCGTCCTGCTCGGCATGATGGCGCGCTACACGCAGGCCGATGTGATCGTCGTAGGTCTGATTGGCGAACGTGGTCGTGAAGTAAAAGACTTTATTGAAAACATTCTCGGAGCGGAAGGCCGCGCCCGCTCGGTGGTCATCGCCGCGCCGGCGGACGTGTCGCCGCTGCTGAGGATGCAGGGAGCAGCGTATGCCACCCGCATCGCCGAAGATTTTCGTGACCGCGGCAAGCACGTGCTGCTGATCATGGATTCCCTGACCCGTTACGCGATGGCGCAGCGTGAAATCGCGCTGGCCATCGGTGAGCCACCGGCGACCAAAGGCTACCCGCCTTCGGTCTTCGCCAAACTCCCTGCCCTCGTTGAACGTGCGGGGAACGGCATCAGCGGCGGCGGATCCATCACCGCGTTCTATACGGTGCTGACCGAAGGCGATGACCAGCAGGACCCGATTGCCGACTCCGCGCGCGCGATCCTTGACGGCCATATTGTGCTGTCGCGTCGTCTGGCCGAAGCCGGGCACTATCCGGCCATTGATATTGAAGCTTCTATCAGCCGCGCAATGACGGCGCTGATAACCGAGAAGCACTACGCCCGCGTGCGTAACTTCAAACAACTCCTCTCCAGCTTCCAGCGCAACCGCGATCTGGTCAGCGTGGGGGCGTATGCCAAAGGCAGCGACCCGATGCTCGACAAAGCGATTAGCCTGTGGCCGCAGCTGGAGGCGTTTTTGCAACAGGGCATTTTTGAACGCGCCGACTGGGAAGATTCAATTCAGGCACTGGAGCTGATTTTCCCGCAGGTGTAACACAGGTGGAGGGCGAAGGTCATGGCGCAAAACAGCGCGTTATCAACGCTGAAAGATCTGGCTGAAAAAGAAGTTGATGATGCCGCATTGCAGCTCGGCGCAATGCGACGCGGGTGCCAGCAGGCTGAAGAACAGTTGAAGATGTTGATCGACTATCAGCATGAATATCGCACCAACCTCAATACCGATATGACACAGGGCATTGGCAGCCAGCGCTGGATTAACTATCAGCAGTTTATCCAGACGCTGGAGAAGGCGATAGATCAGCATCGCCAGCAGCTTAACCAGTGGACCCAGAAAGTCGATACCGCGCTAAATTTCTGGCGCGAGAAGAAGCAGCGGCTGCAGGCCTGGCAGACTCTACAGGACCGACAGATCGCGGCAACGACCCTGGCGGAAAACCGTCTGGATCAAAAGAAAATGGATGAGTTTGCCCAGCGCGCATCAATGAGGAAACCGGAATGATCACACTGCAACAACTGCTGATGAGCGACAGCGACCTGTCAGGCGGCACGCAGACGGGGAAAGGCACCGACGGTGCACAGGACTTTCTCTCTCTGCTGGCGGGCGCCCTGTCGGACGCAACGGGCAAGGGCAAAGATGCGCCGCTGACCCTGGCTGACCTGAAAGCCGCCGGCAGTAAGCTGTCGAAAGTGGCTCAGGACGCCAAAGGGGATACTACCCTGCAGGCAAAAATTGCCGACCTGCTCTCGCGCCAGCCCGCGCTGAACGGCGATGAAACGTCGCCCGTTACGCCGCTTGATACGCTGGTTTCCGGGCTGGTGCCGCTGTCTAAGGGTGACGCACTGAAGACCCTCAATACAGCAAACAGCAAAGATGACGCTAAAAGCGAGCTGAGCGAAGAAGAGCTGGCCGGATTAAGCGCGCTGATGGCGATGCTGCCGCACCAGCAAACTACCGCCCCTCGCGCGGCAGGCAGTGACGGCGTCGCCGCCACCTCAACGCTGAATTCCGCGACGCTTTCGCAAAACGGCGCGGGCCAGCCGCCCCTGAACGCGCCTCTGGTAAGCCATGATAAAGCGCAGAGTTCTACGCCTTATCAGAGCCAGGTGAAAAATAACGAGCCGGTTCTGCAGGGCAACGCGCCTGCTACACCGGCCGTGGCCGCGACGGCTGAGAAGCAGGAGCTCGCCAGCTCTTCCTCTTCGGCATCCCCAACGGCCACTCTGGCACCGATTATGTCCAGCCATGCGACCAGTCAGACGGCCGCCACCGTCGCCACCGCGCCGGTGTTAAGCCAGCCTCTGGGGACCCACGAATGGCAGCAATCCCTGAGCCAGCACATCACCCTGTTCACTAAGCAGGGCCAGCAGACGGCAGAGCTGCGTCTGCACCCGGAAGATCTGGGTCAGGTGCAAATATCGCTTAAGCTGGATGATAACCAGGCGCAGCTGCAGATGGTCTCAGCGCACAGCCATGTCCGTGCGGCACTGGAAGCCGCGCTGCCGATGCTGCGAACCTCACTGGCGGAGAACGGCATTCAGCTTGCGCAGAGCAGCGTCAGCAGCGAGAGCTTTGCCGGGCAGCAGCAGTCCTCATCCCAGCAGCAGCACCAGGCTTCGCGTTCCGGCAACACCGGCGGTTTTAATGAAGAGAGCGATGAACTTCTGCCTACCCCTGCCGCCCTGCAATCCGCCGCGCGCGGTAACAGTGCCGTAGACATCTTCGCCTAAACGCCAGAGGTAGCGTGATTATCCCCGTCTTTTCCACGCTTTGACGACAGCAGGACACGGGATAATCACCTTATTAAGCTGTACCGAAACAGGAAGCTCGTATCAGATGACTGACTCCGCTATCACCAAAAAAAGTAAGCGTTCCATCTGGATCCCGCTGCTGGTGTTGATCACGCTCGCCGCCTGCGCCACCGCGGGCTATAGTTACTGGCGTATGCAGCAGGAACCTACCACTGCTGCAGCCAAAGCTGAAGCGCCACCTCCGCCGGCTCCAGTGTTCTTCCCGCTGGATACCTTCACCGTCAATCTGGGTGATGCGGATCGCGTGCTTTATGTTGGCATTACGCTGCGCCTGAAAGATGAAGCCACCCGTTCACGTCTGAACGATTACCTTCCAGAAGTGCGCAGCAGACTTCTGCTGCTGTTCTCTCGTCAGGACGCTTCGGCGCTTGCCACCGATGTGGGTAAGCAAAAGCTGGTCGACGCCATTAAACAAACGCTGGCGACCCCGCTGGTAAACGGCCAACCTAAGCAGGAAGTCACTGACGTTCTGTATACAGCATTCATTCTGCGGTAACGACATGGGCGACAGTATTCTTTCTCAGGCAGAAATCGATGCGCTGCTCAACGGCGACAGCGATAACAATGATGATCCTAAACCGGGTATTGGCGGCGATAGCGATATTCGTCCCTATGACCCGAATACCCAGCGTCGCGTGGTACGTGAACGTCTGCAGGCGCTGGAGATCATTAACGAACGTTTTGCACGTCAGTTCCGTATGGGGCTGTTTAACCTGCTGCGTCGTAGCCCGGATATCACGGTCGGTGCGATCCGCATTCAGCCGTATCATGAGTTTGCCCGCAACCTGCCGGTGCCAACCAACCTTAACCTGATTCATCTGAAGCCGCTGCGCGGCACCGGTCTGGTGGTGTTTTCGCCAAGCCTGGTGTTCATCGCGGTAGATAACCTGTTCGGCGGCGACGGGCGTTTTCCGACCAAAGTAGAAGGTCGTGAATTCACCCACACCGAACAGCGCGTCATTAACCGCATGCTGAAGCTGGCGCTGGAGTCATACAGCGACGCGTGGAAAGCGATTAACCCGCTGGAAGTGGAGTACGTCCGTTCTGAGATGCAGGTGAAATTTACCAATATCACCACCTCCCCGAACGATATCGTCGTTAACACCCCGTTCCACGTGGAGATCGGCAACCTGACCGGCGAGTTCAACATCTGCCTGCCGTTCAGCATGATCGAACCGCTGCGCGAGCTGCTGGTTAACCCGCCGCTGGAGAACTCCCGCAACGAAGACCAGAACTGGCGTGAAAACCTGGTCCGCCAGGTCCAGCATTCGCAGCTTGAGCTGGTGGCGAGCTTCGCCGATATCCCGCTGCGGTTATCTCAGATCCTGAAATTACAACCCGGCGATGTTTTGCCGATAGAAAAACCCGACCGCATTATTGCCCATGTGGATGGTGTCCCCGTGCTGACAAGCCAGTACGGCACGATTAACGGCCAGTATGCGTTACGCGTTGAGCACTTGATCAACCCGATTTTGAATTCGCTGAATGAGGAACAGCCCAAATGAGTGACATGAACAATCCGTCCGATGAAAACAGCGGAGCACTGGACGATCTGTGGGCTGACGCGTTAAACGAGCAAAAAGCACCCCCGGCCAAAAGCGCAGCGGATGCCGTATTCCAGCAGCTCGGCGGCGGTGACGTTAGCGGTACGCTGCAGGACATCGACCTGATCATGGACATCCCGGTTAAGCTGACCGTTGAGCTGGGACGCACCCGCATGACCATTAAAGAGCTGCTGCGCCTGACGCAGGGTTCCGTGGTGGCCCTTGACGGTCTGGCCGGCGAGCCGCTGGATATTCTGATCAACGGCTATCTGATTGCCCAGGGTGAAGTGGTGGTGGTTGCCGATAAATACGGCGTACGCATCACCGACATCATTACCCCGTCTGAACGTATGCGTCGTCTGAGCCGTTAAGCATGAAAACCCAGGCAACACTATCGCAACCTTCTGCCGTTCCCGGCTCGCCTCTGCTCCAGGTGAGCGGGGCATTGTTCGGTATTATTGCCTTTATTCTTATCGCCGCGTGGCTGGCGAAGCGCTTTGGTCTGGCGGGTAAGACCGCAGGTGCCCGCGGCCTGAAGGTCAGCGCCAGCACCACGCTGGGGCCACGGGAACGCGTGGTCATCGTCGAAGTGGACGACGCGCGCCTGGTCCTGGGCGTCACGGCCTCAAACATCAGCGTATTACATAAGCTGCCGCCCGCCCCTGTAGTGGTGGACGAGCGCGCAGACGCCCCCGCGGATTTTCAGTCCGTCATGAAGAGTTTGCTTAAGCGTTCCGGGAGATCCTGATGCGCCGTTTGTTATCCCTGACGCTTGCGGGCGTTGCCCTGTTTGCTCCCGCGGTCTATGCACAGCTGCCCGGCCTGGTCTCCACCCCTCTCGCGGGCGGCGGACAAAGCTGGTCGCTTCCGGTTCAGACGCTGGTGTTCATCACCTCGCTGACGTTTATTCCGGCCATCCTGCTGATGATGACCAGCTTCACCCGCATCATCATCGTTTTTGGTCTGCTGCGAAACGCGCTGGGAACGCCTTCCGCGCCGCCAAACCAGGTTCTGCTCGGGCTGGCGCTGTTTTTGACCTTTTTCATTATGTCGCCGGTTATCGACAAGATTTATACCGACGCCTACCAGCCGTTCAGCGAAGACAAAATCTCCATGCAGGAGGCGCTGGATAAAGGCGCGCAGCCGCTGCGGGAATTTATGCTGCGCCAGACGCGCGAAGCCGACCTGGCCCTCTTTGCCCGCCTCTCCAACACCGGCGAGCTGCAGGGACCGGAATCGGTGCCCATGCGTATTCTTCTGCCCGCCTATGTCACCAGCGAGCTGAAAACCGCGTTCCAGATTGGCTTTACCATCTTTATTCCGTTCCTGATAATCGATCTCGTGATCGCCAGCGTCCTGATGGCGCTCGGGATGATGATGGTGCCGCCCGCGACCATTGCCCTGCCCTTTAAGATCATGCTCTTTGTTCTGGTCGACGGCTGGCAGCTGCTGGTCAGTTCGCTGGCGCAGAGTTTCTACAGTTAAGGAACGGCAATGACACCCGAATCGGTCATGATGATGGGCACGGAAGCGATGAAGATCGCGATTGCCGTTGCCGCGCCGCTGCTGCTTGTCGCGCTGGTTACCGGTCTGATTATCAGTATTCTGCAGGCCGCCACGCAGATTAACGAAATGACGCTGTCATTCATCCCAAAAATTATCGCCGTGTTCGTGGCGATTATCGTGGCCGGGCCGTGGATGCTGAACCTGTTGCTGGACTATATGCGCAACCTGTTTACCAACCTGCCGTACATCATCGGCTGACCTGACGATGCTGCACTTCACCAGCGACCAGTGGGTTCAGTGGCTCGGCGTCTATTTCTGGCCGATGCTGCGCATCATGGCGCTGATATCCACCGCCCCGATCCTCAGTGAGAAGTCGATACCCAAGCGCGTCAAGGTGGGGCTGGGCATTATCATCTCCATTATCGTCGCGCCCTCTCTTCCACCCGTGGATATTCCGATCTTCTCGGCGAATGCGGTGTGGGTGGCCTTGCAGCAGGTGATGATTGGCGTCGCCGTCGGCTTCACCATGCAGCTCGCCTTTGCCGCGGTCCGTACCGCTGGGGAACTGATCGGCCTGCAGATGGGGCTATCGTTCGCCACGTTTGTTGATCCCGGTAGTCACCTCAACATGCCCGTGCTGGCGCGCATTATCGATCTGCTCGCCATGCTGCTGTTCCTGTCGTTCAACGGCCATCTGTGGCTTATCTCCATGCTGGTGGATACGTTCCATACGCTGCCGATTGGCGAAAATCCGGTGAACAGCAACGCCTTTCTGGCGCTCACTCGCGCTGCGGGGCTGATATTCCTGAACGGGCTGATGCTGGCGCTGCCGATCATCACCCTGCTGCTGACCGTCAACCTGGCATTAGGTTTACTCAACCGAATGGCGCCGCAGCTTTCGGTGTTTGTCATTGGTTTTCCGCTGACGCTGACGGTTGGGATTTTATTAATGTCATTACTGATGCCACTTATCGCTCCCTTCTGTGAACATTTATTCGGCGAGATATTCAACCTGTTAGCAGATATTGTCAGCGAGCTGCCACGTAAATAATAGCCCTCACTGTTGCTATTGTCTTTCTGAGGATATTCCTAAAATAAAACACGTAAAACATCTTCCAGGATATATCTGACGCGGTTTAATTGTTTCTAACCACCTCACAATACTTAATATTTACTTTACTTTAAGAAGATTCCTGGCAAATTATACGTAACTTTACGGGATAGTGAGTCCGCCTGAAAGTCTTTGTCATGCTCACAGGTTTATTATTTTTTTCCATCCCGTATGGCTGTTTTGAGCTCTCAGGCAGATGGTGAATTATCGTTACGCATTGAGTGAGGGTATGCCATGTCAACGATCATTATGGATTTATGCAGCTACACCCGGCTAGGGTTAACCGGGTACCTGGCAAGCAGAGGGGTAAGAAAGAGAGACATCAACGATGCGCACACCGTTGACGAACTCGCAGCCGCTTGTGACGAACTAAAACCAGGCGTGGTGTTTATTAATGAGGACTGTTTCATTCACGATCCAGCCAACAGTCAGCACATTAAGCAAATCATTAATCAGCATCCAAAAACCCTGTTTATTGTTTTTATGGCGATCGCAAATATCCATTTCGATGAGTATTTGTTGGTCCGTAAAAATTTATTGATCAGTTCTAAATCGATTAAACCAGAGTCGCTGGATGACATTCTGGGTGATTATTTGAATAAAGAAGTTAAGAATGTAGGAGCGGTTAACTTACCCACCTTATCATTAAGCAGGACTGAATCAAGTATGCTGCGAATGTGGATGGCGGGACAAGGAACTATTCAGATCTCGGACCAGATGAATATTAAAGCGAAAACCGTTTCGTCACACAAAGGAAATATTAAAAGGAAAATTAAAACGCATAATAAGCAAGTGATCTACCACGTGGTACGCCTGACCGATAATGTGACGAACGGGATTTTCGTCAACATGCGTTAGTCGCTTAAGAAAAGACCCTGTGCACCCTACCTTTGATCTCTGGCCTGGCCAGAGATTTTTGCTTCTATGAGGTTGTCGGGCACGCGCTGTGCTACCCGACGCCGTGCTAGTCTGCTTTCTCAACAAAAATGCCGTCCGGATGCCCCAGTTCGTTAAAAAACCAGATGCCGAGCGGGTAGTCTTCGAGTGATACCAGATACATTGTGCCTTCACTAAACTCTTCAATTGCCAGCACCACACCCGGGCGGCGCGGCCCACCGTCCGTTTTAACCGTTACCCGATCGTTAACCTTCATACATTCCTCCTCTGGTTTTGAGCCAGTGTAGAACAAAACGCAAAAACACACATCGCTACCCGGTGTGAATGGCGTTTTTATACACAGTCTATACTTACCGTTGGACACGGTTGAATGAGGAACCCCGTAATGAAAACCGATAAAGAGTACAGCGACACCATCAAGCGCGAGGTTGAGGTGGATGTCGATGCCCTGCTGGCCGCTATCAATGAGATCAGTGAGTCAGAAGTCCGCCGGACGGACGACAATTCGGACCGCGTCATTGTCAATGGAAGGGATTATCACACCTATCGTGAGCTGGCCGAGGCTTTCGAGCTTGATATTCACGACTTTAGCGTGTCTGAAGCCAATCGGTAGGGCGAAAAAAATCCCGGTCATGGGGATGGCCGGGATCAAAACTTGCTTATGCAAGAAGCACTTGAAAATTCGTTACACCAGGAAATCTGATGTACACGCCACACTATCCCCAACGAATTTGCCTGACAAGCATATATTCTTATGATGAATATAATATTTTTAACATAATGCTTTTTGTTATGAGCAATAACACACGCCGAATGCGGGTTTGCCAGGGAATACTCTCATTTCTCCTGTTAACAATTCGGTTATTTTTTAGGAATTTTCTTAGATCTAAACGAAGCCGTTATCAGGAGTCACTATGCCTTCACTGCGGGATACATTGCTGATTTTTTCTGACCTGGATGGCTCGCTGCTGGATATTCATACCTATGACTGGCAACCCGCAATGCCCTGGCTGGACAGGCTGGTGGATCACCAGGTGCCGGTCATACTCTGCAGCAGCAAGACCGCGGCAGAGATGCTCGATATCCAGCAGGATTTGGGGCTGGAAGGCTTGCCTTTTATTGCCGAGAACGGCGCGGTGATTCAGCCTGACGTGCGCTGGGAGAAGGTTCAGCGCCAGATAAGGGGGATGACGCACCGGGATATTCGCCCGCGGATCGAGCAAATTCGTCTGCAGACGGGCTTTAAATTCACCACCTTCGACGACGTGGATGAGCATGTCATCGGCGAGTGGACCGGACTGACGCGCTACCGTTCAGCGCTTGCCCGCAAGCATGAAGCGTCCGTCACGCTCATCTGGCGCGATACCGACGAGAAAATGGTCCAGTTTGAAGAGGAGCTGGCGCACAGCGGTCTGCAATGCCTGCAGGGGGCGCGCTTCTGGCATATTCTGGACGTCCGCTGCGGTAAGGACGTGGCGGTTAACTGGCTGATTGCGCAGTACCGAGAGCAGGAAGAGATCGAACCCACCACGCTGGGGCTCGGCGACGGCCCTAACGATGCGCCGCTGCTCGACAGCGTTGACTTCGCGGTGGTGATTAAGGGCATTAACCGCCAGGGTATCACGCTACGGGATGATAACCCCGCCCGGGTTTATCACACCCGACAGCCCGGCCCGGCGGGCTGGCAGGAGGGGTTGGATCACTTCCTGTCATAATCCTGCCAGACGACCCGATTACGGCCGCACTGTTTGGCCTGGTACAGTCGCGCGTCCGCCACGGACTGCAGCTGTTCAAACTCGTAGTTACCCGCTTCATCCGCGCTGCTCACCCCCAGCGACGCGCTGATGCGCAGCGTCGTGCTCTTCTTCACCAGGATCTCCTTGCTATTGATCCGGCAGCGAATACGATCCGCCACGCTTCTCGCCTCTTCCAGACCAATCCCCGGCAGGACGACGCAAAACTCTTCCCCGCCTACACGACCGGCCACATCGTTCTTGCGTAACGCGCTGGCAATCAGTCCGGCCGTATGCGATAGCACCTTATCACCGGCCTGATGGCCGAAGCGGTCGTTAATGTTTTTAAAATGGTCAAGATCGATCTGAATCACCGAGAACGGCAGCGACTGCTGGCGGCAGGTTTCCGCCAGCAATTTTGCGCGGTCGAACAGCGCGCCGCGGTTATTCAGCCGGGTAAGCGGGTCATGCCAGGCCTGCCACTGGAGCGAGTGCTGAAGCGTGTACATGTTACTCACCATGCGGCGGATCACCAGCCACGAGATCAATAGCATGGCGGTAAAGAGCGCCCACAGCAGCGCCAGCACGATGCTGATGCTGCCGAAGTCGTCCTGGACCCCTTCGTGCAGGGTGTGGATCCGCAGGACAACACCGTCGAAGTGATCGAGCCGCTCCCAGCTAACAAAACGGCTTCCGAGGCGGATCCCGCCGCCGGTCGCGTGCTCAATCGCCTGCGCAATCTGCGCCGTTTCGCGTTCGTCAAAATGGTTAACCGCATTTTCCGCGTGGGCTGAGGTGGCAATCAGATTGAGCCGGGTATCGTACAGCTGATACTCCCCTTCCGTTCGGTCTTCCGTTGCATCGGCCAGCAGACGCTGCATCGTGCTCAACGTAAAATCCATCGCCACGACGCCATACCAGTAATGATCGAAATAGATGGGCACGCTGGCGGTGATCATCCGTTCATCATGGGTCCAGGATGACGGGGTAGAGATAAACCAGCGCACCGCGCGCGCGCGATTGTTACGCTCTGACTGCTGGGTAAACCAGGACTGCGTGACCAGATGATAATAGCGGGAGGTAATATCCCCCGCCTGGTCCGGCGTATCCGTGGAAATGAAAAACCCGGCGCGGGACACGTAGATCACGCGCGCTTCCGTTTGCGCTCTCGACGACGCCAGCCTGAGCAGATACCCCACTTCGAGCGCGGCGGAAATTTCATGGCTGAGGCGCTCAGCGTCACGATTCAGAAGCGTGGTTTTGTCGACAAACGCATCCGAAACACCGTTAATGGGAAGAGTGCGTTTTTTATCAACGGCAAGCTGCCAGGTGGGGAGCATGCGGAGCGTGTTAAAGCGTGACACCGCATTCTGTAAAACATCAAATGCCAGCGGCGTCTGGATCGCATCACGCATGCCCTGACGGAACAACAGCATCCTGTCCACGCTGTTCTGTAACTGCCTGTCCAGCGAACTGGCCACCGTATCCAGATGGTTACGCTGGCTGGAGATATACGCCTCTTCGAGGACCACCACCTCACGCCAGGTCAGGAGAGTGGAAAACACCAGAACAACCAGAAAACAGAGATTAACAATCAACCCCGGATTGCTACGATTATGCAGCCATTGCAAAAATGATTGTCTTACAACAAAGGTATCGCGCTGCACACACACTCCATGATGACTGCCTTACACCCGGTACTTGAGATAAAAACGCCCGGCAAAGCCGGGCGTTATGTGATTAAGCCTTGTCCCGCTTGTGCTGCCCGTCCCCCGGCTGAAGCTCATCTTCACGAAATGCTTCCCGCTTGATGCTATAGCCATCGTGCCACCGACATTCCACCATTCCGCTGGAATACCCGGTGACAATCATTCGTGGGCCGCCCTTCTTAGGCTTAACTTCATCACTGACCAAAAAGACCATACCTGCCTCCTGTATCAGGGTGAAACTGTTTCAATTTAGACGACGAATGGTCTTTTTGCATCACTCAACGGGTAACAATTAGTGCGACGTGCCGCGTAGTTTTTCAACCAGCTTCACCGCCGCAACCACGATAGCGCCAATGATAAAGCCCAGCACCAGATTCAGCAGCGTCGGCAGGATCGCCGCGACAACGGCACCCTGCGCCGAGGAGAAATGTTCGATAGCATGGTGCAGCGGAGCGATACCGTGAACCACGATCCCGCCGCCCACGAGGAACATCGCCAGCGTGCCCACCACCGACAAACTCTTCATCAGCCACGGGGCCAGCACAAGCAGGCTTTTGCCGATGCCTCTTGCCACCGCGCTCGATTTCTCCTCCAGCCAGTAGCCGATATCATCCAGCTTCACGATCAGCCCCACCAGGCCGTAGACGCCTACGGTGACCAGAATGGCGATGCCGGAGAGGATCAGAACCTGATTCAGGAGCGGCGCGTCAGACACAATGCCCAGCGTAATGGCGACAATTTCTGCGGACAGGATAAAGTCGGTCCGAATGGCGCCTTTGACCTTATCGCGCTCGAAGGTTTTCGGATCCTGCGCGGCCAGCGCTTCGAGACGCTGCTGACGTATCTCCGGCGTATCGCTCTGCTTGCGCGCGCTAAAGGAGTGCAGGACCTTCTCGACGCCCTCGAAGCAGAGAAATGCCCCACCAATCATCAGCAACGGCGTGATGGCCCAGGGAATAAACGCGCTGATCAGCAGCGCCAGCGGCACCAGAATCACCTTATTCAGGAAGGAGCCTTTTGCCACGCCCCACACCACCGGCAGTTCACGGTTAGCCCTTACCCCACTCACCTGTTGGGCGTTAAGCGATAAATCATCTCCCAGCACGCCTGCGGTTTTTTTTGCCGCCAGTTTACCCATCACTGAAATGTCATCCAGTAAGGTGGCAATATCATCCAGCAATGTTAATAAGCTACTTCCTGCCAAAATCTTAATCCTTCATTTTTTGGTAATTAAGTGAATAGTATGGAGCAAAAGCGCAAACCCGGAAACAGGCACCTCACGTCAACAAAAAATTAACATCAACTGCACAATTAAAGGACTCGCCAGCACGATAGTTTTCGCGTTTACTATCAGCGACCTTTTTATTACGTCGTGAGGGATTATGCGTTTCCGGCAATTGCTACCGCTCATTGGGGCACTCTTTTCGCTATACATCATCTGGGGCTCAACCTACTTTGTCATTCGCATTGGCGTGGAAAGCTGGCCGCCGCTGATGATGGCGGGCATCCGCTTCCTCTCGGCTGGCGTCTTGCTGCTCGCGTTTCTTCTGCTGCGCGGACATAAGCTTCCCCCGCTGCGCCCAATGCTGAATGCCGCCCTGATCGGCCTGCTGCTGCTGGCGGTGGGCAATGGCTTTGTGACGGTTGCCGAGCACCAGAACGTACCGTCCGGGATCGCCGCTGTGGTCGTTGCCACCGTACCGCTGTTTACCCTCTGCTTTAGCCGCCTTTTCGGTATCCGCACCCGCAAGCTGGAATGGCTGGGGATTGGTATTGGCCTCGCCGGCATTATTCTGCTCAACAGCGGCGGAAACCTGAGCGGGAATCCGTGGGGCGCAGTGATTATCCTGATTGGCTCGATGAGCTGGGCGTTTGGTTCCGTCTACGGTTCGCGTATCGAACTGCCGACCGGCATGATGGCGGGGGCGATTGAGATGCTCGCCGCCGGAATTGTGCTCCTGCTCGCCTCCACGCTGACGGGAGAAAAGCTGACGACCCTGCCGCCGCTGTCGGGCTTTCTGGCGGTAGGCTACCTGGCGCTGTTTGGCTCACTCATCGCCATTAACGCCTATATGTTCCTGATCCGCAACGTCTCCCCGGCCGTCGCCACCAGCTATGCCTACGTCAATCCGGTCGTGGCCGTGCTGCTCGGGACTGGACTGGGAGGAGAAACGCTCTCTCCTGTGGAATGGATTGCTTTAGGGGTCATCGTGTTTGCCGTCGTGCTGGTCACCCTGGGCAAATATTTACTGCCCGCAAAACCGGTGGTCACGCCTTGCGAGGTGGAGAAACCTTAAGCAGGTGAATACCCTGCGTGTCGATCTGCGCGGTCTGGCCGCCGCCGCAGATCCACTCTTCCAGCCGTTCGGTCAGTTCGGTATCGTTCAGTTTTAATCTGCCTCTCAGCGCGCACTCCCAGACGATCATCACCCGCCAGCCCTGCGCAATCAGCGCGCTAAGGTCCCGGCTGTCGCGCTCGACGTTCTTGCCAATTTTATCCAGCCAGAAATCGGTGCGTGTCGCGGGGACTTTAAACAGGTAGCAGTCGTGGTGGTGCCAGAAACAGCCGTGGGTAAAGATAATGCACTGCCAGGCGTCGATGACGAAATCCGGACGGCCCGCAAGCGTGGGATCCTGCACGCGGAAATCAAATCCCGCCTGCGTCAGCAGCCCGGCCAGGCGCTTTTCGATGGCGGTGTCACGCGTGCCGATGGCACGCATATTTTTACTGCGCGTCGCCTTATCGTGAACATCCGTCATTGACGGCCTCACCCTGGCGGAGCGCCACCGCCTGTCTGATGCGCGAGGCCAGCAGTTTTGCCACGGCCGCGAACGCGGGAACCACCACCGAATTACCAAACTGGCGGTACGCCTGGGTGTCCGAAACCGGAATGCGGAAGCGGTAACCCTGCGGAGTCTCAAATCCCATCAGCCGGGCGCATTCCCGCGGCGTTAAGCGTCGCGGACGGTGACGCTGGTTGTGCGGATCGTCGAAATCTTTTTCCCCAAGCGCCTTGTCCCAGCCTCTGTCGATCAGGATTTCCGCGCCGTCTTTGTAGTAGCGAGCAGACAACGTACGGGTCACGCTGTGCGGATCGTTCGGGTTGACCATCCCAAAACCGAAGCCGTTGCCCTTCGCCTGATGCTTCTTGGCATAGCGATAGAGGTATTTCCACAGCACCGGGGTCAGGATAAATTTCGCGTCCACGACAGGCTCCAGCAGCTCGGCCACGGTAGGACGCCGCTCGGGATACAAAGACGGGATATCCCGGAGGGTGAAATCGCCTTTCAGATTGAGATCGCGGCGGAAACCCACCAGCACGATACGTTCGCGATGCTGGGGCAGGAAATGCTTCCCATCAATGATTTTGGGATCGTCCGCGCCCATGTCCTGTGAATCGGCCACGTCATAGCCCAGTTCATCCAGGGTTTGCATGATAATGCGGAAGGTTTTCCCGCCGTCGTGGCTTTTTAAATTTTTGACGTTTTCCAGCACAAAAATGGCCGGACGACGGGCGTCAATAATGCGCGCCACGTCAAAAAACAGCGTTCCCTGCGTATCGCAGGCGAAGCCATGGGCACGTCCGAGGGCATTCTTTTTAGAGACGCCGGCCAGCGAGAAGGGCTGACACGGGAAGCCTGCCAGCAGCACGTCATGCGCCGGGATCGTCTGGCGAATGTGCTCGGCGGCCTGTTCATCGCTCACGCCGCTTTTGTGGCTCAGGGTCACATCACGGATATCCGCGTTGAAATGATGTTCGTGCGGATCGCAGTACCAGTTGGCCTTGTAGGTTCGTACGGCGTGTTTGTTCCACTCGCTGGTAAACACGCACTGGCCACCGATGGCTTCAAACCCGTGTCGGATGCCGCCGATACCGGCAAACAGGTCGATAAAGCGGAAGGCATAGTTCGGATGCGCGGCAGAAGGACGCGGAAGCAGGTTTTGCAGATAACGAAATTCGCCTTCACTCAGGCGACGCCCTGCGCGTTCGCTGGTCAGCAGACGTTTAAGGATCGCCGGGCTCCAGTGGCTCTCGCCGTGCGCCACCAGCAGATTGGCCAGCGTTTTAGCATCGTAGATATCCAACAGCTGGCGCAGTAACGCCTGCACCGTTGCCGTTGATTTCTCAGCCTGCTCAGGCGCGGGCTCTGTCACTGATCGATTTTCCTGCATTCTTTTAACCGGAGAATAAAGACTGGGAACAGATTACCACAGTTCAGTTGCGCAAACTGCGACGGAAGCGGTTCAACACCTGGCTATCCAGCCCGATGCAGTCGCCGTGTAATTCGGCACTGAGTTTCGCCATAAACTGGATCAGGAAATCGGCATTGTGACGTGCCAGCTCGCGGCCCATTTCCGTTTGCATTGTATCAGGCAATCGCAGCAGCTTGGTCTGAAAATGGTCGAGGGCAAACGCACGATCGTCAAGGGTACGCCCATCGGCAAAGGGATCGTCGGCATCAAAAAGCGGCACGCCCAGCGCGCCCGAGACGGCAAAGACGCGCGCCAGACCGATAGCGCCTAACGCTTCCAGCCGGTCTGCATCCTGCACAATTTTGGCCTCCGCGCTCTGCGGCGCAATACCGGCGCTGAAGCTGTGCGCCTCAATCGCGTGCGCGACGGCGGCAGCGTGCTCTGGCGGAAAGTCAGAGAAGTCGCGACGCAGAATGTCACACGTCTTACGCGCTGCCCGCTGTGATGAGCGGCTGCGATCGGGATGGTTTTTCGGCAGGCTGACAATATCGTGGAAATAACATGCGGTCAGGATCACCAGCGGCTCCACCGCTTGATGAACCATGATTTTTTGCGCCGTCATCCAGACCCGACGAAAATGCGAAATATCATGTGCGGTATCGTCGTTGCTGTGGTTTTCCTCGAGCCAGCGCTCAAACCTGTGCTGCCACCGGGCAAGTTCCATGGTCATATCCTGTTGTTTGAAAGAGCCCGAATTATAACACGGCCGAATTAAACCATTTAAAAAATAGAATTACGAAATACTTAATAATAATTACCTTATATGAATTCAATGAATTAATTCATTAGAAAAATAAAGAGATTAATAGAAATATTTTGCAATATTTCATCGAGTTTAATTACATTTATTTTTGAAACTAAATGACATCTCCTGGAATAGTATCAACCCTGTAATTACGGAGGGTGATTACATATATTCATATAAATTATCTTTAAAGGGAATATATAATGAAAAGAAAAGTTCTGGCAATTCTCGTACCCGCCTTATTAATGGCAGGCGCAGCAAATGCGGCTGAGATGTACAACAAAAACGGCAACAAAGTTGACCTGTACGGCAAAGTTGATGCGCGTCATACCTTCTCTGACAACCCGGGCGACGATGGCGATGAAACCTATGTACAGGTTGGTTTCAAAGGCGAAACTCAGATCGCTAACGACCTGATCGGTTACGGTCAGTGGGAATACAAAACCTACGCTAACGATACAGAAGGCGCAGGCGACAAATCGTTTAACCGTCTGGCATACGCTGGCCTGAAATATGGCGAATACGGTTCATTTGACTATGGCCGTAATTACGGCGTCGTGTACGACGTAGAAGCCTGGACCGATATGCTACCTGTATTTGGCGGTGATTCTTACACCTGGACCGATAACTTTATGAACGGTCGTGCTAACGGTCTGGCAACCTACCGTAATAGCGATTTCTTCGGTCTGGTGGAAGGTCTGAATTTCGCGCTGCAGTATCAGGGTGCGAACGAAAGCCAGGATGCAACAGAAGATCAGGAAGGCACGAAAAACGGTCATAAAGACGTACGCTTCCAGAACGGCGATGGCTTCGGCATGTCTACCTCCTACGACTTCTCTGGCGATCTCTCCGGCCTGAGCCTGGGTGCGGCATACTCCTCTTCTGACCGTACTAACGCACAGGAAGCTGCGGGCGTAAATAATGCGCACTTTGCCAGCGGTAAAACAGCAGAAGCATGGACCATTGGCGCGAAATATGATGCCAATAGCGTCTACCTGGCGATGATGTACGCTGAAACCCGCAACATGACGCCATACGGTGATTATGGTATTGCGGATCAGACTCAGAACTTCGAAGCGGTAGCACAGTACCAGTTCGACTTCGGCCTGCGTCCATCCCTGGCATGGGTTTACTCCAAGGGCAAGGACATGACTTACCCAGGCAACACCAGCAATCCTCAGGGTCAGCGTGGTGACATGGACCTGGTTAACTATATCGACCTGGGTATGACCTACAGCTTTAACAAGAATTTCTCTACCTACGTTGACTACAAAATCAACATGCTGGACAACGATGACAGCTTCTACGAAGCCAATGGTATTTCCACCGATGACATCGTCGGCGTCGGCATGACCTACCAGTTCTAATCCCCAAAATACCAAAGGCCGCATTTGCGGCCTTTTTTTATTTCTTCACGGTCCGTGTTACGGCGCTTCCTGCAGCGCCACGCGGATAAACCCGTTATTCTGCGCCAGCAGCTCATGGGCTTTCCACGCATCCAGTCCTGTCAGCACCATTAATACTGCCGTTTTACAGTGATGGTTACAGCTCTCCAGCGCGGCTTTTGCCTCCGCCCGGGAGCATCCCCCCGCCTCCATCACAATGGCGATTTGCCGTTCAGCCCATTTGGTATTGCTTGCCTCGAGATCCACACGCAGGTTGCTGTAAACGCGTCCGGTTCGGACGGCCAGCCCGGTGGCGATCATCGAGAGGATCATTTTCTGCGCAATCCCCGCTTTGGTGTTGATATACCCTGCGACGACATCGGCACCCAGCTCCGGAGCGATAACCATGCTTGCCAGCTGCGCAGCTTCACTTTGCGCATCACCGGTAATAATGGCGACCGGTGAACCCAGCGACCACGCATGCCGCATTGCTCCCCAAACCCACGGCGTTTTTCCGCCGACGGTCACGGCCAGCATCATATCGTGTTCACCAAACTTGATGGCCTGCAGATCGGCAACGCCGCGCTCGTAGCTCCCTTCCCCTTCTTGCGCCGTCACGGCCATCACAGGGGTTTTGCCCGGCGCATAGTCATCGGCAACCTGTTTCGCAACGCGCCCCGACGGCCCCGCGCCAACGATGACCAGGCGACCGCCGTGGCTAAGCGCCGCGGCGGCGTTGTCCACCACGCGGGCAATAGTCTCTAAACAGGGGGTAATAGCAGCAGAAATGAGTGCATCATCCTGGTGAATGACTTTCAGCATGTCCAGCGTGGACAATCTATCAATATTCATCGTGCTGGCGTGCCGTCTTTCCTTGACCGAACCGGTAAGCATAATGCTCATAAACAGCCTCCTTATTATGAGTACCCACACACTATAAAGTGTTTTATATAGATGACCTGCGAGGGGGGTCACGAAAAGAGGACCAAATCCACGCCTTTACATGGCTTTAAGAAAAGCCCGTCATCGGCGATAATTACCCCTTTCTTAATCATCGCGGAGTGTTGATGAGCGATTTGCAGCCTTTCCTTCCGACGCGCAAGCGCCCCATGAAGCTGAACACCCTGGTCACGTTGATGGTGTGCGCGATTATTGCCTCTGTGCTGCTGGTGGTCTTTGCGCTCTACTCCGTACAAATCACCCGGGCGACCCGCGATGATGTGAAAGACACCGCGCTCGGCATCGCCCGCACCCTCGCCGACAGCCCCGAGATACAGCGCGGCCTGATGCAGGCTCCGCAGGAGAATATTATTCAGCCCATCGCCCAGGCGGTGACGAAACGAAACGATCTGCTGTTCACCGTGGTCACCGATATGCGCGGGATCCGCTACTCTCACCCGAACGAAGCGCTGCTGGGGCTGCATTTTATCGGTGATGATTTAACCCCCGCGCTGGAAGGCAAAGAGAACGTATCGGTTAACCGGGGCGCGCTCGCCGAAGCGCTGCGCGTTTTTACCCCCGTCTACGACGGCCAGCACGAGCAGATCGGCGTAGTGGTGGTCGGTATCTCCCTGAATAAGGTTGAAGAGCAGATTGCCCGCGGGCGGCTAAACGCCGTCTGGACCATTTTATTCAGTATTTTTATGAGCTCGATGGCGATTTGGGGCCTGGTGCGGGTCCTGAAACGCATCCTGTTCGGACTTGAACCTTACGAAATTTCCGCCCTGTTCGAACAGCGTCAGGCGATGCTGCAGTCGCTTCGCGAGGGGGTGCTGGCCGTCGATATTCACGGGCGCGTGACGATGATCAACCAGACCGCCAGAGAAATATTGCTTCTCCCCGCCGGCAAGCAGACCGAAAACGCCAGCGCGCCCCTGCTGGCCGGCCTGCGTGAAGTCTCAAAGACGGGCGTTGCGCGCCAGGATCAGGAGATCAGCTGTAACGGGCGTCTGTTGCTGTGCAATATGGTGCCCGTTAAAAGTCAGGATCGGGTGATCGGCGCCATCACCACCTTCCGTGATAAAACGGAAATCAGCCAGCTGATGCAGCGTATTGACGGCATGGTCAACTACGTCGACGCCCTGCGCAGCCATACCCACGAGTTTATGAATAAACTGCATGTGATCCTGGGCCTGCTGCACATGAAGCGCTACGACAAGCTGGAAGAGTACATCATTCAGACGGCACAAAATTACCAGACGGATATCGGTACGATACAGAGCAAGGTAAAATCCCCGGTTATCGCCGGGTTCCTGCTGGGTAAAATCAACCGGGCGAAAGAAGCGGGCGTCACCCTGACGCTGGCGGATGAATGCCAGATACCGGATACCGCGAGTGAAGAGCAGGTCGCGGTGCTGATCACCGCGCTGGGTAACCTTATTGAAAACGCGCTCGACGCGATGGAAGGACAGCAGGAAGGTGAGATTGGCCTGCTGCTGCATTATCAGAACGGCTGGCTCAGCTGCGAAGTCAGCGACGATGGCCCCGGCATTGATCCCGCTCAGCTGGAGGCTATTTTTACAAAGGGCTTCTCAACAAAAGGTGAAAACCGCGGCGTTGGGCTGTTCCTTGCTCGCCAGCAGATCCAGAACCTCGGCGGCGATATCACCGTCGAGTCTGAGCCTGGCGTATTTACCCAATTTTTTGTTCACATCCCCTGGGATAGCGAGAGGAATATCGCGTGATAAATGTATTAATTGTCGATGATGACGCCATGGTAGCCGACCTCAACCGTCTGTATGTCAACCGTGTTGAAGGTTTTAGCTGCTGCGGCGTCGCCTCCACGCTAAACCAGGCCGAGGCCATCATTAATAACCCCGGGCAGCCTGTCGATCTGGTGCTGCTGGATGTCTATATGCAGCAGGATAACGGGCTGGATCTGCTGCCTGTTATTCGCGCATCCGGTCGCCCAATCGATGTGATTATGATCTCGTCGGCTGCCGATGCCGCCACGATCCAGACCTCTATTCACTACGGCGTGGTGGATTATCTGATAAAGCCGTTCCAGTTCCCGCGCTTTGAAGAGGCGCTGAACGGCTGGAAGGCAAAGCACAACCTGATGGGTTCGCACCAGTATTATGAGCAGGCCGACGTCGACCGGCTGATCCACGGTGGGGCGCCGGAGCTGGCGGACAGTAAAAAGCTGCCGAAGGGGTTAACGCCGCAGACGCTGCGAACGATTTGCCAGTGGATTGACGCTCACCCGGAAACGGAGTTCTCTACCGATGACCTGGCAAACGCGGTCAATATCTCCCGCGTGTCATGCCGTAAGTACCTGATTTGGCTCGCGCAAATCAACATTCTGTTCACCAGCATTCACTACGGCGCGACCGGGCGTCCGGTGTATCGCTACCGTCTCCAGCCGGAGCAGACCGGCCTGCTCAAGCAATACTGTCAGTAACGCGGTAGTCGTCATCCAGCAGGGTAAAGCGGAAGTGGTGTGCTGAAGAGAACACCACTTCTTTTGTTTTGGTCACAAAGATTGCTTCTATATCGGGGCGTGCGCGCAGGGCGGCACAGCCCTTTTCTATCCCCATGCCGTACATCAGCGTGGTCCAGATATCCCCGTCGATAGAGTCTTTCGAAATAATCGTCACGCTGTCCAGCTCGTTGTCCAGCGGATACCCGGTACGCGGGTCGAGAATATGGTGATAGCGCCTGCCGTTTTGCTCAAAGTAGCGCTCGTAGGTTCCCGACGTCACGACGGACAGGTTCTCTACGGTCATCGTGCCGATCAGCGCGTCACCGGCGAACGGTTTTTTCAGCCCCACGCTCCAGCCTCCTTCCGGCGAGCCTAACGTTTGAATGTTTCCACCGAGGTTGATCAGCCCCCGCTCCGCGCCCTCTTTATGAAGGTAATCACGCACCCTGTCTGCGATATAGCCTTTGGCGATGGCCCCCAGATCGATCTCCATCCCCGGTCTGGTCAGAAACACGCTGCTGCTGGCCTCATCAAGAATGACATCTTCAGGACGGGTAATCGCGAGCAGCGACGCGATTTCATCGGCAGGCGGAACGCTGTCCCCCTGAAAACCAATTTTCCAGCGTTTAACCAGCGGACCTATCGCCAGATTAAAGGCGCTATCCTTGAGCAGGCTTGCCGCTTTTGCACAGCGGACCAGCTCAAACACCGGCCGGCTGACGGTAACCGGATGCTGGCCGGCCGCATGGTTGATGTCCATGACCTGCGAATGCGCGCGGTTGACGGTGAGCAGATCTTCGTACTGTTTGATCAGGCGAAAGACGCGGGACGCGAGGGCTTCGTCGTGGGAGAAGAGTTTCAGGAGAATGGGTGAGCCCATCAGGACGGCGGAGTAGCTGTAAACGCGATGGCTATCAGGCATAGCATGAGTCCTCAGATGTAGCCCCGGCAGGCACCGTGCCGCCGGGGAAAATGCCGGATAGCGCTGCGCGTATCTGGCCTACAACACAGGGGTCTTACTGCTTTTTCGAACGCATAGCCGCCTGATGTCCTGCAAGCGTACCAAAAATAATGATATCTGCCACTGCGTTACCGCCGATACGGTTAGCACCGTGGATCCCGCCGACCACTTCACCGGCCGCAAACGCGCCTGGCAGAACGTTGTGGTTGCTGTCCAGCACGCAGGTTTCGGTGTTGATGGTCACGCCGCCCATGGTGTGGTGCACGCCCGGCGCAATCTGAATGGCGTAGAACGGCCCTTCGTTGATGGGCGCACGCAGCGCGGTGGTACGACCAAAATCGTCATCGTGCTGTTTCTCAACGAAACCGTTGTAGCGTTCCAGGGTCGCGAGGAAAGCGTGGTGATCCATACCCAGCGCTTCAGCCAGGGCTTTTGGCGAGCTGGCGCTGGTCACGAAACCTTTCGCGATGTACTCATCCGCGGCTTTGTTTTTGGCACGGACGTGCTCGTCAAAGACGATGTATGCGTATTTCTCCGGCAGCGCGATGATTGACGCCGAGACTTTATCGCGGGTCGACATTTCGTTGTAGAAGCGCTCCCCTTTCTGATTGACCAGAATCGCCCCGCCGCCGCGGATGGATTCGGAAATCAGGTACGAGGTTTTCTGCTCCACGGTTGGGTGAATTTGGATTTCGCCCATATCCACGGTACCCGCCCCGATGCGTTCCAGCAGCGCAATGCCGCCACCGGTTGCCCCTTTGTGGTTTGTGGTGACGAACCCGTCCAGATCCGGACGGTATTTCACAACCATCTGGCTGTTGGCGCTGAAGCCACCGGTGGCGACAATCACGCTTTTGGTTGCCACGGTGACGGTTTCGTTCTCTTCGGTAGTGAGACGTACGCCGGTCACTTCGCCGTTCTCGAAGAGGATGTCGCTGACGGAGGTATCCAGCATCACCTCAATGTTGCGTTTGTTGACGTTACGCACCAGGCCGCTGATCAGGTAGCCGCCTACCGCAGAACCGTCTTTTGGACGGTGAGTACGGTCGATGCTCATCCCGCCGGTGGTGGTGATGTCGTTCAGCATGATGCCGCGCGTTGCCAGCCACTCAATCGCCTGCGGCGCGTTCTCGACAAAGCGACGCAGCAGTTCCGGGTTGTTCTTGTTGCCGCCGCCTTTCAGGCTTTCCTGATAGAACAGCTCTTTGCTGTCCTGAATGCCCTTCACGCGCTGGAAGCGGGTTTCGGCGGCGTTCATACCGGCAGAGGCTTTAATGGTATTCCCGCCGATGGTCGGCATTTTCTCGACAATCAGCACGCTCGCGCCTTCGTCGTGAGCCTGAATCGCCGCCGCCAGACCGGCGCCGCCGCTGCCGACAACGACCACGTCCACGCTGCGGGTTTCGTTCGGGTCAACGCCCTCTTCCGCAGCCAGCGCTTTGCTGGATTTCAGCATCGCTTTAGAGACCGCTTTCTTCACCGCTTCACTCTGGCTGGTTGCGCCGGTGATGGCATCCACGTGCGGGGTGTTGGCGTCCAGAATGCGGGTACGGATCTCTTCAAAGCTGGTCACAAACTCAACGTCTTCACTCGGGCCGGAGGCCAGCTCGATGTCCGCAATGCGGTCGGTTTCCAGGCTGACGTTAATCACCAGTTCGTTAGCGTCATCCTGCACTTTCTCAGCAAAGATACCCGGTTTGAATTTGGATTCGCCCATGCTCATGTCGCGGATCATCGCTTCTACCAGCGAGAAGCGCCACAGCGGTTCCGGAATGCTCAACTCTTCGCGTTTAGTGCTGTCCATAAACAGCTCCAGGCTTTCGCCAGCCGCGATGCGGTCTGTCCAGTCTGGATAAGCGATGGTGGCGCGGCCCACGGCAATCAGATCGTAACCGTGGTCCAGCGCCTCATTCACGTCTGAAGCATTTACCACGCCGCCCACGCCCATGACCGGAACCTGCGCCAGCGTTTCAGAACGCATCGCGCAGTATTTTTCGATAAGCGGGGTCGGATCCTGGGTGTCGACAATGGAAGGACGCAGGGTCGCGCCGACGGAGAAGTGCAGGTAGTCCACGCCGCGCGCCGCCAGTTTTTCCAGCAGGTACATGGTGTCGTCAAAGCGAATGCCCGGGACTTCCATCTCTTCCGGGGAGAAGCGGTAGCCAATAATAAACGCGTCGTCCGCGTACTGGCGCACCATTTTGTGGGTAATGTCCAGCACCGCCAGCGGGAACTTCGCGCGGTTATCGCGACTGCCGCCCCACTCGTCGTCGCGCTGGTTAGAGTTTGGCGAATAGAACTGCTGAATCAGATAGGTGTTCGCCCCGTGGATTTCCACGCCGTCGAAACCGGCCTGGATGGCGCGGCGCACGGCCTCACCAAACTTGCCGATCATGCCTTCCACTTCTTCAGCGGTCAGGGCTACCGGCGTTGCGGCCCCTTCACGCGGCGCGGCTACGGCGCTCGGGCCAACCGGGGTACGGCCACCGATCAGTTTTGGGTCGACCATACGGCCGCCGTGGTAGATTTGCAGCAGCGCCTTAGACCCTTTGGACTTAATGGCCTCTGCGATTTTCGCCAGCCCGGCAATTTTCTCGTCATTATCAATACCGATGGCACCCGGGAAGGCGAGACCGAGATCGTCGACGAAGCAGCACTCCACGATGATGGTACCGATGCTGCCGGAACGGGCCCGATAGTACTCCACCAGCTCGCTGGTGACGGTGCCGTCAAAATAGCCGGTACAGGTTGTCATCGGGGCCATTAACAAACGGTTTTTCAGTTCAGTACCATTCGGTAATGTGAAGGGGCTAAGAATGCGTTCGTTAGTGCTCATAATTGAAACTCCAAACTTTTAAAAATTAAGAATTCGTTATCGGATTGATTTTTTATTTCGTCGTTATTTGCCGATGTCATGATATTAATATAATGATTTTTTTAGTTTCTAAAGTTATTACGTTAGTTAAAAAACTATTTAATCCCTGCGATAACACAAATAACACATTGGTGTTAGCGATTGTAATTCAGCCATTCACAATAATTTAAAAATCGTTAAATTATTAATGGTAAAACCAATTCACCATTTCACACTCAAACCCTATAAAAACAACAAGATATGATTACAATGAAATCAATATTGTTAAGAAAATGATAAATAACACGTAAAAAATACGCAATACCCACATACGCCAGAGTGGTTATTAATAAAAGCATAAAAATAACGCTGCAATTCTATTTTTTTGATCGCGATCAATAGTTATGGCATTCAAAAGCGCAATATAAAAACATCATCATTTTTTAATTTAGCGCACACAAAAACGCGTTAAATCGCTATTACTGAAAATACAAAAAAGCACCTTTAATAACTAAAGAAAGCAAAGAAACTTAAAAAAGTGCTTTTCAGTACGATCGAATTTTTGACAACTTAAGACGTGAAACTATGAATACAAAAACTGCTGTAACGCCCCCTGTGGCGAACCAGGCATCAAATGGAAACGCAAAACGATTGCTGATGATGGCGTTACCCATCGTCGTCGCCGTACTGCTGCTGTTTGTTCCCGTTCCTGAAGGTTTACCGCCTTACGCGTGGCACTACTTCGCCATCTTTGTCGGCGTGATCGTCGGTCTGATCTTCGAACCCCTGCCGGGCGCGGTGATCGGCCTGACCGGCGTCGTCGCCATTGCCCTCTGCAGCCAGTGGGTGCTGTTCAGCCCTGACCAGCTGGCTGACCCGAAATTCAAGCTGGCGGGCGCCTCCTTTAAATGGGCGGTGAGCGGGTTTGGTAACTCCACCGTCTGGCTGATCTTCGGTGCCTTTATGTTCGCCGCAGGCTATGACAAAACCCGCTTCGGCCGCCGTCTGGCGCTGATTCTGGTGAAGTACCTCGGCCGTCGCAGCCTGACGCTCGGTTACGCCATTACGTTTGCGGACCTGCTGCTGGCACCGTTCACCCCGTCCAACACCGCGCGCAGCGGCGGGACCATCTACCCGATTATCGCTAACCTGCCGCCGCTGTACGGTTCAAAACCGAATGACCCAAGCGCGCGCAAAATCGGTTCGTACCTGATGTGGGTGGCGATCACCGCGGCCTGTATCACCAGCTCAATGTTCCTCTCCGCCCTCGCGCCAAACCTGCTGGCCCTGGCGCTGGTGAAAAGTACGGTTGGGATCGATATCTCCTGGGGCACCTGGTTCCTCGCCTTCCTGCCGCTGGGTATCCTGCTGATTCTGACCATGCCGCTGCTGGCCTACTGGTTCTACCCACCTGAAGTCAAAGTGAATAACGAAGTGCCGCTGTGGGCGACCCGCGAGCTGGAAAAACTCGGCAAACTGTCCCGCAATGAAATTCTGCTGCTGGTGTTCGTATGCTGCGCGCTGCTGATGTGGATCTTCGCCGCCGCATGGATTGAGCCTGCCATGGCGGCCCTGCTCATCGTTGGTCTGATGCTGTGGACCGGCGTGCTGGAGTGGAACGATATCACCGGTAACAAAGCCGCATGGAACACCTTCGTCTGGTTCGCCACCCTGGTGGCACTGGCGGATGGCCTCTCTTCTACCGGCTTTATCAGCTGGTTAGGTAAAGAAGGCGGCCTGCTGATGAGCGGTATTTCTCCGGGCGTAGCGACCATCGTCCTGCTGCTGGCGTTCTACCTGCTGCACTACCTGTTTGCCAGCACCACCGCACACACCACGGCGCTGCTGCCGGCGATGCTGACCATCGCCTCCACCATTCCGGGCATGAATATGGAAGTGTTCGTCCTGCTGATGGTGACCTCACTGGGCGTGATGGGGATCATCACCCCGTACGGTACTGGCCCAAGCCCGATTTACTACGGTAGCGGCTACCTGCCAACCAAAGACTACTGGCGCCTCGGCACCATCTTCGGAGCCATCTTCCTGGCGGCCCTGCTGCTGATTGGTTATCCGTGGATGTCCATGATGTTCTGATTCCTGACCGCCGGACGTTTCCTCCGGCGGTTTAATTTTTGTGGAGCAAGCTATGTCAAACAAACCATTTATCTACCAGAACCCCTTCCCTCTCGCGCACGATGACACCGAATACTATCTGCTGACCAAAGAGCACGTTTCCGTTGCCGAATTCGACGGACAGGAAGTGCTGAAAGTGGAGCCGGAGGCCCTGACGCTGCTGGCGCAGCAGGCCTTCCACGATGCCGCGTTTATGCTGCGCCCTTCCCACCAGAAGCAGGTTGCCGCCATTCTCAACGACCCGGAAGCCAGCCAGAACGACAAATACGTTGCCCTGCAGTTCCTGCGTAACTCTGAAATTGCCGCCAAAGGCGTGCTGCCAACCTGCCAGGATACCGGCACCGCTATCATCATGGGCAAAAAAGGCCAGCGCGTCTGGACCGGCGGCGGTGACGAAGCGGCGCTGAGCCAGGGCGTGTATAACACCTATATTGAAGATAACCTGCGCTACTCGCAGAATGCGGCGCTGGACATGTATAAAGAGGTGAATACCGGCACCAACCTGCCCGCGCAGATCGATCTCTACAGCGTGGACGGGGACGAATACAAATTCCTGTGCATGGCAAAAGGCGGCGGTTCTGCCAACAAAACCTATCTCTACCAGGAAACCAAAGCGCTGATCACCCCGGCGAAGCTGAAAAACTATCTGGTTGAGAAGATGCGCACTCTGGGCACTGCGGCCTGCCCGCCTTACCATATCGCGTTTGTGATTGGCGGAACTTCAGCGGAAGCCACGCTGAAAACCGTGAAGCTGGCCTCCACGCGCTACTACGACGCGCTGCCGACGGAAGGCAATGAACACGGCCAGGCGTTCCGCGACGTTCAGCTCGAACAGGAACTGCTCCAGGAAGCGCAGAACCTCGGCCTCGGCGCGCAGTTCGGCGGTAAATACTTCGCCCACGATATCCGCGTGATCCGCCTGCCGCGCCACGGCGCCTCCTGCCCGATCGGCATGGGCGTCTCCTGCTCCGCAGACCGTAATATCAAAGCGAAAATCAACCGCGACGGGATCTGGATTGAGAAGCTGGAGCACAACCCGGGCCAGTATATTCCTGAATCACTGCGCCAGCAGGGCGAAGGCGACGTGGTGAGCATCAATCTGGACAAGCCGATGAATGAGATCCTGGCGCAGCTTTCCGCGCACCCGGTCTCTACCCGCCTGTCGCTGAACGGGACCATCATCGTGGCGCGCGATATCGCCCACGCGAAGCTGAAAGAGCTGCTGGATAACGGTGAAGAACTGCCGCAGTACGTCAAAGATCACCCGATCTACTACGCGGGACCGGCTAAAACGCCGGAAGGCTACGCGTCCGGCTCGCTCGGCCCGACCACGGCGGGACGTATGGACTCGTATGTGGACTTACTGCAGTCCCACGGTGCGAGCATGATCATGCTGGCGAAAGGCAACCGCAGCCAGCAGGTGACCGACGCCTGCCATAAACACGGCGGCTTCTACCTCGGCAGCATCGGCGGCCCGGCGGCGGTGCTGGCGCAAAACAGCATCAAGAGCCTGGAGTGCGTCGCGTATCCGGAGCTGGGTATGGAAGCCATCTGGAAAATCGAAGTCGAGAACTTCCCGGCGTTTATCCTGGTGGATGACAAAGGCAACGATTTCTTCCAGCAGATCCAGAACAAACAGTGCAAAGGCTGTTCACAGCGCTGAGTGCTTCCACACCTCCGGCAGTAGCGCCAGCGCGTCAGCAATGACGGCGCGCTTGTCGCTCCCCGGCTTCCAGATGGTGACCATCGTCTGACTAATCCCCTGGCTGCCCACTTCGGTGCGCAGCCTTTTTACGTTTTGCCACCGCGCGGCATGAAAATGGGTCGGTAAGAACCCCCAGCCGCATCCGCGTTCCAGCAGGCCGCGCAGCATTTCCGGCTCGTTAGTAAAAAGGGTATGCCCGGAAATCTGCAGGCGACGCGCGACCGGCTCGTCCGAGGCAGGGTGCATCACGACCTGGGGAACCAGGGAGAGGTCAAGCAGCGACAGGGGGGATGAAATATCCGTAAACAGCGTGCCGGAGGCGTAAAAATCCATATCGATTGCCCCCAGGGCCCGCCACTCCATGTCGTTACCCACGCTGCGGTTGCGCGCCTGGCAGATGGCCAGATCCGCACGATCGCTTGTCAGCAGGCGTTCAGATTCATCGCGCGAGGCGCAGATGAGGCTCAGCCGGACTTTTCGCGCCACCATTTTAGCGATGACCTCGTGCAGAAAGGCTCTGGGCGTAAAAGGATCGTAGACCAGCGTCAGATCCTGCGTGGCGCCGTGGGGCACTTCTCTGGCAAAGGCCTCAAAGGCTTTGACCTGCCGCATCAGCAGATGCGCCTGACGCTGGAGCTGCTCTCCTTCCGCCGTGAGCCGCAGGGTACGCCCTTCGCGAATAAACAGCGCATAGCCCAACCCGTCCTCAAGAAAATCAATCAGATCGCGAAGCGTCGTGCGGTCTTTTTTCAGCACCACCGCCGCTTTACTCAGGCTGCCGTTCTCAGCCACGGCGGTGAATGCCTCAAGCTGTGCAAAGGAATAGAGTAGACCCGCCACGTTTTCTCCGTTTTTGAGGGGGATTTTCCCCCATTATGCGTTTTTTATTATAGCGCCGGGCTTTTTAAACTAAAGCCGTTCTTAACCCATACGAGACGGATATGAAAAACAGAAAAATAAACCAGGCCCTGCTGGCGGGTCTTGTCTTCAGCAGCCTGCTCTCCCCTGCGGCAATGGCCGCCTGCGAAGGCACCGGCCTCAGCGCCTGCCCTGCCCCCTTTGACGCCGCGCTGCCGGACACCCATAAGATGCTCACCTGGAGCCAGGCTGACCGCGTGGTGGGCTTTCGCAATGACTACCGCAACTACGCCGGGGATGTGTTCCGTCATGGCAAAACTACGCCGCTGCTGGCGGCAGAGAAACCGCTGAAAGATGCCCGCTATCAGGTGAACGGCAAGACCTACAGCCTTCAGGATTACCTTAAGCGCCAGAACGTAAGCGGTATGCTGGTATTGAAAGACGGTAAGGTCGCCTTTAAATATCTCGGCGAAGGCAACACCGACTCCACGCTCTGGACGTCGCGTTCGGTAGGTAAATCGGTCGTATCGGCGCTGGTGGGCGTTGCCCTCAAAGAGGGAAAAATTCACTCGCTCAACGACCTGGTCACGCAGTATGAACCCGACCTGAAAGGCACCGCGTGGGACGGCGTGACGCTCAAACAGCTTATCACCCACACCTCGGGCGTGGCGTGGAACGAGGACTACACCAACCCGAACTCCGATTTCGCGCAGCTCACCGAGTGCGAGGCAAAGCCAGGTACCTACGACTGCGTGCGCACGCTGGTGAAGGGACTACGCAGGGTTCACCCGGCCGGAGAGCGCTGGTCTTACTCATCGGGCGGCGCCTGGCTGCTGGGTGACGTGCTGGAGCGCGCCACCGGCATGACGCTCGCCGCGTATCTGGAGAAGAGCATCTGGCAGCCGTACGGCATGGCGAGCGACGGCGTGTGGCATGCCTACAGCAAAGGCCAGCACGACGTCGGCGCGCACGGCTTTAACGCCACGCTGGAGGACTGGGGTCGCTTCGGGGAATTTATCCTGAACAACGGCGCACTGCCGGACGGTAAGACGATCCTGCCGGATAACTGGATCCCGCAGTCGTCAGACTGGACAAAGGCGAAAGGCTCGGTATCAGACGCCCATCCAGACGGGCTGTACGGCTATCAGTGGTGGAATAACGCAGTGCCCGCCAACGCTACCGGCGTTGAGCCAGCAGCGCAGGACTCGCTGAAAGGTTCACTCTGGGCGCTGGGCATTTTTGGGCAAATGATCGTGGTGAACCAGAAGGAAAAGCTGGTTATCGTCCAGTGGTCTACCTGGCCGCAGGCGGAGCCGTCCTTTAGCGCCCAGCCGCTGGAGGCCTCTCTGATGTTCAGCGCTATTGCCAGGGCGCTGCGCTAAATGGCACCCGCCGGGTAATGAAGCGGTTACCCGGCGCTTTCTGAAGCGCCCCGCTGCGCCACATCACAAAATCGCAATATCAGAGACTTACAGAATATTGGTGAATAAAAAGCCAACAAGTTGTTAAGTTATTGTTGCCATTAATTGTATTTTCACGGTGAATGATATTCATGCAAAAAATGCATCAGCCGATGCGGCATTTGCGCTTATCTATTTCCTTGTCCTGATCCAGTTTTCAGAAACAGACGCGTAAAACGTCAACAATAAACTGGAGATAACCATGTTTTCCTCAACCTCACCTGCAACCGTACGATCTAAGGCGGGCGCGATACTTCGCGTGACGTCCGGCAACTTTCTCGAACAGTTCGATTTCTTTCTTTTCGGCTTCTATGCCACCTACATCGCCCACACGTTCTTTCCGGCGAGCAGTGAATTTGCGTCGCTAATGATGACCTTCGCCGTCTTCGGCGCGGGCTTTTTAATGCGTCCAATAGGCGCCATTGTGCTTGGCGCGTATATCGACAAGGTGGGGCGCAGAAAGGGGCTTATCGTCACGCTTTCCATCATGGCGGCGGGGACGTTCCTGATTGTGCTTATCCCCTCTTATCAAAGCATCGGTCTGTGGGCGCCGCTGCTAGTGCTGACGGGCCGTCTGCTGCAGGGCTTTTCCGCCGGGGCGGAGCTTGGCGGCGTCTCGGTCTATCTGGCTGAAATCGCCACGCCGGGCCGCAAAGGGTTTTACACCAGCTGGCAGTCCGGCAGCCAGCAGGTCGCCATTATGGTCGCTGCGGCGATGGGCTTTGCCCTGAACGCCCTGATGGAGGAGAGCGCCATTCGCGAATGGGGCTGGCGCATCCCGTTCCTGTTCGGCTGTTTAATCGTGCCGTTTATCTTCTTCCTGCGCCGCAAGCTGGAGGAGACGGAAGAGTTCAGCGCGCGCCGCCATCATCTGGAGATGCGTCAGGTCTTTAAAACGCTGCTTGGCAACTGGCAGGTCGTCGTCGCGGGCATGCTGATGGTGGCGATGACCACCACCGCGTTCTACCTGATCACCGTCTACGCCCCCACCTTTGGCAAAAAGGTGCTGATGCTCAGCGCCTCGGACAGCCTGCTGGTCACGCTGCTGGTGGCGATTTCGAACTTCATCTGGCTGCCGGTGGGCGGCGCGCTGTCGGATCGCTTCGGGCGCAAGCCGGTGCTGATTGCCATGGCCCTGCTGGCGCTGGCGACCAGCTACCCCGCCCTGACGCTGCTGGCGAGCGCCCCCAGCTTCTCCATGATGCTGAGCGTGCTGCTGTGGCTCTCCTTCCTCTACGGCCTGTACAACGGCGCGATGATCCCGGCCCTGACGGAGATTATGCCTGCTGAAGTGCGCGTGGCGGGGTTCTCTCTGGCTTACAGCCTGGCAACGGCGGTCTTTGGCGGCTTTACCCCGGTAATGTCCACCGCGCTGATTGAATACACCGGTGACAAAGCCTCGCCTGGCTACTGGATGAGTTTCGCTGCCGTGTGTGCCCTGCTGGCCACGCTCTACCTCTACCGCCGCCGCGCGGTATCGCTGCAAAACACCGTCAAGTCACAGGGGGCAGTATGAAACACACTTATCGCTTTACCGCCAGCGCGCTGGTGCTGACGCTCCTGAGCGTTAATGCCTGTGCCCAGGACGTGAAGGTCATGATTTCAGGCGGCTTCAAAGCCGCTCTTGAAAAGCTGGCCCCGGAGTATGAACGCCGGACCGGGGATAAAATCGTGATCATCCCCGGTCCCTCAATGGGCGCGACGCCGCAGGCGATCCCAAACCGACTGGCGCGCGGCGAGAAAGCCGACGTGGTGATTATGGTGGGCGATGCGCTGGAGAAGCTCGAAAAAGCCGGCCAGACCCAGCCGGGTTCGCGAACGGAACTCGCGGATTCTCCCGTTGGCATGGTGGTGAAAAAAGGGGCGGATGTCCCTGATATCAGCAGCGAGGCGGCTCTGCGTAACACGCTGCTGCAGGCCAGCTCCATCGCCTACTCTGACAGCGCCAGCGGCAGGTATGTCAGCCAGGCGTTGTTTAAAAAGCTGGGGATTGAAAAGGACGTGGCGGGCAAAGCGACAATGGTCGAGCGTATTCCGGTCGCCTCAGAAGTGGCGAAAGGAAAATACGCCGTGGGCTTCCAGCAGGTCAGCGAGCTGCTGCCGGTTCAAGGCGTCACCTTTATCGGCAAAATCCCTGATAATCTGCAGTACATCACGCGCTTCGCGGGTGCGGTCACCCGCCATGCAGAACATCCCGCGGAGGGGAAAGCCCTGCTGACCTATCTCGCTTCACCGCCTTCAAGGGCCGTCATCCAGGAGACGGGGATGCTCCCCGTTACGTCCGGCGATACTGCTCGGTGATCTGCTTTTCCAGTTCAGCCGCAATATAGGACTGGATGCGCCCCCGGCGCCGGATAAGCCCCACGGTGCGTTTCACTTCCGGCGCCACCAGCGGCAGATGCGTCAGCAGCGTGTGCTCTGACGTCGGCATCGACATGGCGGGAACGGCAGCAATGCCGATCCCCGCCTCTACCATACCGAGCATCGTGGTAACGTGGCGCGTTTCGCAGACGCTCGGGCGTTCGGGAATGATATTCCCCAGCATCCGATCGAGCAGGTTACGGTTACCTGACGTTTTATCGAGGGAGATATAATCCTGCTGGTAAAATTCCTGCCACGTCAGGTGACGCTTCTGCGCCAGCGGGTGATCCTTTCGGCACGCCGCAACATAGACATCCTCCACCAGCGGGAAAAATTCGATCTCAGACGGCAAGTTTCCTGCGAAGCAGATGCCAAAATCCGCCTGGCTTCGGGCCACGGCGTCAATCACGTTCCCCGCGCTGCTGTCGATGAGCTTAATGCGAACCCGCGGATAGCGAGACTGAAAACGGCGGATCACATCAGGCATAAAGTAGCAGGCGGCGGACGGTACCGCGGCAACCGCGATCAGCCCCGTCCGCTCTTCACTGACCTTATCGACGTCCGCCAGCATGGACTCGACGTTGTCGAGCAGCTGCGCGGAGCGTTCAGCAAAGTTTTGCCCGTAGAGCGTTAAGGCCACGCGGCGGGTAGTACGATCGAACAGCCGGTTTCCCAGCGCGGCCTCCAGCTTTTCAATCCTGCGGCTCAGCGCCGACTGGGATAAGCAGATAGATTCAGCAGCGACACGGAAGTTACCGTATTCCACTAACGCTCTGAAAGCATAAAGATCGTTAAGGTCAAAATTCACGGGCATAGCGTCTGGATGTCCTGTCAGGGAATACGCAGCAAAGTCAAAAATAATAGCCTCTTATTGACCTGCCGCAACCGCCGGGCGTTGAAATACCGATCAGAGGTCGTTGAGATGCAGGCGGATGTACCCTGCGCGATCGGCAATAGCCTGCCGCTCCTCCTCCTTCATGTCCGAAAGCTGTTTAAAGACGATGCCCAGGCGGGGATTGTGACCCAGACGCGCCTGGTTGCGCGCAAAGAAATCCCAGTAAAGGGCATTGAATGGGCACGCCAGCTCTCCGGTACGCTGATTGTGCTGATACCGGCAGCCCTGACAGTAATTACTCATCTTATGAATATATGACGCGCTCGAGACGTAGGGCTTGCTGGCCAGTAACCCGCCATCGCCAAACTGGCTCATGCCGAGGGTATTGGGCAGCTCCACCCATTCAAAGGCATCAATGTAGACCCCCAGATACCATTCATGAACCGCCTGCGGCGACAGGCCGCTGAGCAGGCTAAAGTTCCCGATGACCATCAGGCGCTGGATATGGTGGGCGTAAGCCTCGGTGAGCGACTGTCCAACGGCATGCACCAGGCAGCGCATCTGCGTCTTGCCCGTCCAGAACCAGTCCGGCAGCGGGGCGTGCTGGTCTAAAGCATTCAGCTCCCGATAGCCCGGCATCTGCGACCAGTAGATCCCACGCACGTACTCCCGCCATCCGAGAATTTGTCGGATAAACCCTTCAACGGCAGGCAGCGGCGCATGGCCCGAACGCCACGCCTGCTGGGCGGCAGCCACCACCTCCCGCGGATTCAGCATTTTGGTGTTCAGCGCGAATGAAATTAACGAGTGGAAAAGAAAAGGCTCCTCCGCGTGCATCGCATCCTGCCAGGCACCAAACTGCGGAAGCACGTGAGTGATAAAGTCATCCAGCCCGGCTTTGGCTTCCGCACGGTTGAGCGGCCAGCGAAAATCCCCGGCCTGCGGTTCGCCAAAGGTGTTTACGCCGCAGCGCTGGATCTCCGCCCATAAGGCTGAATAATCGTGGCGCGGACGCGAATCCCCCGGCGCGGGCGGCTCGCCGGACCAGCGCCTGCGGTTTTCGGCATCGAAATTCCATTTTCCCCCTTCCGGCTCGCCTTCTGACGTCAACAGTATGCCGTGCTGACGACGCATTTCCCGGTAAAAGTACTCCATTCGCCAGCTTTTGCGCGTCGCAAAAAACGCGCTCACCTGGTCACGGGTGGTGAAGAAATGCTCGCTGCTGACGCAGGCCGTTTCGACGGACGCCGTTTTCGCCCACGCCTGCAGCTGAGCATCCAGGCGCCATTCGTCGGGCTCCTGCCACGTCACCCTGTCGGCACCATAATGTTCGACAAGCGCGTTAAGATTGTCTTCCAGCGCGCCGCGGTTTGAGCCGTCAGAGAGCCGGACATACCTCACCCGGTGCCCCTTTTCCTTTAACGCAGAGGCGAACGCGCGCATGGCCGCGAAGATGGCAATCACTTTCTGAGCGTGATGAAGCACGTACGCGGTTTCCGCCCGCAGTTCCAGCATCACGTAAATGACTTTCGGATTGCAGGTATCAAACCAGCTATGGTGCGGATTAAGCTGATCGCCCAGGATCAGGCGCAGTTCGTTCAACGGTGGCTCCTGCGACAACGCTCAGAACAGTATTTGACCTCGTCCCAGCATTTCGCCCATTTCTTGCGCCACGTCATGGGCCGCTGACAGTGCACGCACGCTCGGCTGGGCAGGTCCTGCTTGTTACCTTTGAAATTGCTCATTTTTCAATACCGTACTGATTTCTTGACTGAACCTGTGGGTTAAGCCTACGACAGACTTCACAAAATGAAGGTGATACCCGCAAACCGCTACCCACCGCTACGTACGAATGATAGTTTATTCAGGCCGGAATTGTCGCAGTGAGCGATTTTCTGGCATCTTAACCAAACCTGACTTTCCCATTTTTGTTCAAGTGACGAGTTTGCGAGCAAAGCGATGATAAAGTGGCCCTGGAAAACGAATGAAGCTGGCCGGGATATGGCGATGCCATGGGATGACGCGCTGACGATCCCTGTTCTGGCTAATCTTAACCCGGATGAACAAGCGAAACTGGTTCAGCTGGCGGATCGTTTTTTACAGCAAAAACGCCTGGTTCCACTGCAGGGGTTCGAACTCGATCCCCTGAAAAACGCGCGCATCGCCCTGCTTTTTTGCCTGCCGGTGCTTGAGCTCGGCATTGAGTGGCTGGACGGTTTTCACGAAGTGCTCATCTACCCGGCACCGTTCGTGGTGGATGACGAATGGCAGGACGATATCGGGCTGGTACACAACCAGCGCGTGGTGCAGTCCGGACAAAGCTGGCAGCAAGGGCCGATCATCCTGAACTGGCTCGACATTCAGGACTCGTTCGATGCGTCCGGTTTTAATCTGATTATTCATGAAGTGGCGCACAAGCTGGATACCCGCAACGGCGATCGCGCCAGCGGCGTACCGCTGATCCCGCTTCGCGAGGTGGCGGGCTGGGAGCACGATCTGCACGCGGCGATGGATAACATCCAGGATGAAATAGATCTGGTCGGCGAAAGCGCGGCCAGCATTGACGCCTATGCGGCAACGGACCCGGCCGAATGCTTTGCGGTACTCTCGGAGTATTTCTTCAGCGCGCCGGAGCTCTTCGCGCCCCGTTTCCCGGCGCTGTGGCAGCGTTTCTGCCAGTTTTATCAGCAGGATCCCCTGCAGCGTCTGCGGCAAAATGAGGAGTCTGGCGGCCATTCCTCCCGCCAGATCCATTAAGGTTTTTCAGCAGGGGTCCGCTCGCTTGACCGTACCCCTATAGTCAACGCCAAAAACAGCAACGCCATTCCCCACGCGGCCACCGTCAAAAATTGCTCCCCGTAAAAGCGCGTCACCACGGGCACCAGCAGCGCGCTAACGCCGTAGCCTAACGTATGGCTGGTGGCGATGACGCCCGCCCCTTTCCCGGTAGTCAGCCTGTCGTTCAGCAGCAGCTGGTAACCCGGCGTGGCCATCGCCGCCCCGAGTGAAGTGATAACAATCCCCACGTAGAACAGCGTTAAACCCGCCACAGACATCAGCCCAAGCCCTGCCACCATTAACACCGCCGCGATGCAGAGCAACGTCACCGGGGTGAAATGCTGCGGGCGGACGACCAGAAACTGCGCCGCGAGCGTGGCCAGCGCGGCCAGGCTCAGCAGAAGCGCAACATGGTGGCTGATGTCCCGGGCATTGCCCTCCAGCAGGGGGCTAAGATGCGGTGACAGCCCAAGCTGCATCAGGCTCACCAGCGCCGCCAGCAGCAGCGCCAGCAGCAGGAACGGCAGCATGGAGGCCTGCAGGCGGGTCACCTGGTGCGCCACCGGCGGCAGCGGCGGGTCTGCGACTTCGCGAAGCACCAGCAGCAGGGCGATTAACGGCGCGATCGCCATCAGCCAGAGCGGCGCCACCGGGCTGACGCTGAGCATCAGCGCCGCCAGCGGCGGGCCGAGCAAACGTCCGCAGCTGAGGCCGGAGCTTATCGTCGCCAGCGCCGCCATTCTCTTCTCCAGCCCGGCACGCTGAATGGCCCACGTCTGGGCCGCAGGCACCAGCCCCGAGACCGTCAGTCCGTAGAGCAGGCGCGAGAGGATCAGCCCCGCCAGTCCCCAGACGGTATCCAGCCTCCCGGCCGCCATCGCCCAGACCACCAGCGCCATGACGGCGAAACTGGCCAGATAGCCGCTCAGCGAGGCCACCATCACGGCCTTACATCCCCGCCGCTCGCTCTGGCGTCCCCACCAGGGCGATGCCGGTAAAAAGAGCATGGATCCGAACATCAGCAGCCCGGCCCAGACCGAGAGTGACAGTCCGGTCAGGGTCACCAGCTGCGGCAGCATAACCAGCAGGCCGTTTTGCCCGATGCCTAATAAACCGGCACATAGCGCCAGGGGCCAGTTGGCTTTTGAGGTGACGTTTTCGGTCAATATTTCAGAGTCAGCGCGCATAAGAATGTGAACATAGTGTCAATAAATGTGTGGAAATCATGAAGTTTATGAAAACAAATATTGCAAAAATGGTTGCGACTGTAAACAGAATGAATATCATAACGAGAATTATTATCAATCATGGAATGAGGTACATCTATGCGTGCTCTGCCCCGCTCTGCCGGTACAGACGTTGCAGCCCAGTGTTTTTTAAACGCCCTGTTGCGCGAAACGAAGGACTGGCGCTATCTCCCCGCTGCCGCTGCGGATGCGCTATCTGAGATCCATATCCCGCTTTCCCAAACCCAGGCGCTTCGGGTTCCGGTACGCTATTTCTCTCCCACCCAGCATCATCAGTACCGTTTCCCGGCAACGCTTATTCAAAGCAACAGTGATGACGGTGACGCCGTCACATTTGACCAACTGGTTGATTTACTTCTTGAAAAACCGTCAGTAAAAGGCTCGCTGGATGCCGATACGCTGGCGCGTTTTAAGCAGCGCGTTCTCGAAAGCCATGCGCACACCTGGCAGGCAATCGATCTGCGCCACAGCTGGGCAACCCTGCGCGATAAGCCGTTGACGTTTGCCGACGCGGAACAGGCGCTGCTGGTCGGCCACGCGTTTCACCCGGCGCCAAAATCCCACGAGCCGTTCAACGAAACCGAGGCGCGTCGCTATCTGCCCGATTTTGCCTCCCGCTTCCCGCTGCGCTGGTTTGCCGTTGAGAGCACGCTCGTTGCCGGCGACAGCCTGAACGTCTCCCTGCGCGAACGTCTGCTGCGCTTCGCGGCCCAGAGCGCGCCCGAGCTGCTCGGCCACTTCACCGACACCCGCTGGCTGCTGCCGATGCATCCGTGGCAGGCCGACTATCTGCTGGAGCAGGACTGGTGCCAGCGCCTGGCGGAAAACGGTTCACTGCAGGACCTGGGTGAAACGGGCGCGCAGTGGCTGCCCACCAGCTCTTCCCGCTCGCTGTACAGCGATACCAACAGCGACATGATTAAGTTCTCCCTCAGCGTGCGCCTGACCAACTCCGTGCGCACGCTGTCGGTCAAAGAAGTTAAGCGCGGCATGCGCCTGGCGCGTCTGGCGAAAACGGAACGCTGGCAGGAACTTCAGGCACGCTACCCGACCATGCGCGTGATGCAGGAAGACGGCTGGGCGGGGCTGCGTGACGAAAGCGGCGCTGTTCAGGAAGAGAGCCTGATGGCCCTGCGCGTCAACCTGCTGTTCGATACCCCCGAAACGCAAACCAACGTGCTGGTGAGCCTGACCCAGGCCGCGCCGGACGGCGGCGACAGCCTGCTGGCCGCAGCGGTGCGCCGTCTGAGCCAGCGTCTGGAATTACCGCTCTCCCAGGCCGCCCGCTGCTGGCTGGACGCCTATTGCGACCGCGTATTACTTCCGCTGTTCAGCGCCGAGGCGGACTACGGTCTGGTCCTGCTGGCGCACCAGCAAAATATCCTCGTTGAGATGCAGCAGGATTTCCCCGTCGGGCTGATCTACCGCGACTGCCAGGGCAGCGCGTGGACCGAAGGCGCCGACGCGTGGCTGAAAGAGACGGGCGAAACGGAGGTGGAAAACCGCTTCGGTGAGAGCCAGCTGCTGCGCTACTTCCCTTATTACCTGCTGCTGAACTCTACCCTTGCCGTCACCGCCGCCCTTGCCGCCGCAGGTTTCGACAGCGAGGAGAACCTGATGTCCCGGGTGCGCGACGCGCTGACGGAACTGCGCCGCACGGCAAAGCAGACCCGCTGCCTCGACTACGTGCTCGACAGCCCAACCTGGAACTGCAAAGGCAACTTCTTCTGCTACCTGCACGATCGCAATGAAAACACCATCGCCGATCCGGCGGTGATCTATTTCGACTTTAGCAACCCGTTTTACAAGGAGAAGGCGTAATGGCAATCGCGAATATCGTCCATTCCGGCTATGGCTTTCGCTGCACCGCCACGGATCGCGCGCTGCCGCTGACGTTGGGTCTTGACGGCAGCGCGGTGCTGGAGCGTCTGAGTGGGATCCCGGACGGCTGGCTGGTCGAAGCCCTGGATCAGCTGTTTGTTGCCGCACCCGCGCTGACCGGCATTACCCTGCCCTGGTCGAGCTGGCAGGATGAACCCCAGGCGCAGGCGCTGTTTAGCCTGGCCCACGGGGACTATCTGGCACGCGAAATCTTCTGGCAGCTGCCGCTGTGGCTGAAAGGCGAACAATCACGGGCCAGCGGCGGGATGCAGTTTGATGAGAGCCGTCAGCTGTACTTCCCGCTGCGTCCTCACCGCCCGCAGGGCGAAGTGTACCGTCGGTACGATCCGCAAATTAAGCGCACCCTCAGCTTCCGCGTGGCCGACGTGGCCCTGGACGGCGAACGCTTTACCCAATGGATGAACAACCCGCGCGTGAACGCCTTCTGGGAGATGGCCGGCCCACAGGCCGAGCAGGAAAACTACCTGCGCCGCCAGCTTGACTCGACGTACTGCTACCCGGTTATCGGCTGCTTCGACGGCCAGCCGTTCGGCTATTTTGAGCTCTACTGGGCACCGGAAGACCGCATTGGCCGCCACTACCGCTGGCAGCCGTTTGACCGCGGCCTGCACATGCTGGTGGGCGAAGAGAACTGGCGCGGCGCGCAGTACATCCGCAGCTGGCTGCGCGGCCTGAGCCACTATCTGTATCTCGATGAGCCGCGCACCGCGCGCATTGTCGCCGAGCCGCGCTTCGACAACCAGCGCCTGTTCCGCCACCTTGCATCCGCCGGTTTTGAAACGATGAAAGAGTTCGACTTCCCCCACAAACGCTCGCGCCTCATCATGAGCCAGCGCCACCGCTTCTTCAGCGAGGTGGAACTGTGAACGCGCTCTGGCAGAAAGTGAACCGCGAGATGGTGGCGAAGATCCTCGCCGAGCTGGAATACGAACGCACCCTGCGCGCCGAGCCGGTTTCGTCGGACGGCTGGCGCATCACCATGGGCAACGAGTCCTGGCAGTTTCGCGCCACGCGCGGGATCTGGGGCTGGCTGCATATCGACCCGGATAGCCTTACCACCGCCAGCGGCGATGCCGTCGAAGCGGAAAGCGCGCTGCTGCAGCTGGCGACGGTGCTGGAAATGAGCGACGCGCAAACGGCAGAGCACATGGAAGATCTCTACGCCACGCTGCGCGGCGACATGCAGCTGCTGCAGGCGCGTGAAGCGCTGGACGCGGACGCGCTGATCCACCTCGACCCGGACGAATTACAGTGTCTGATGAGCGGTCACCCGAAGTTTATTTTCAACAAAGGTCGCCGCGGCTGGGGGCTGGACGCGCTCCGTCAGTACGCGCCCGAGTATCGCGGACGTTTTCGCCTGCGCTGGGTTGCCGTCCAGCGCGAGCATCTGGTCTGGAGCAGTGATGCCGATTGCGATATCAACGCTCTGCTGGCGAGCGCCATGGACAATACCGAACGCGCCCGCTTTGACGCCCGCTGGCAGACGCTGGGGCTCGACGACGGCTGGCTGCCGGTGCCGCTGCACCCGTGGCAGTGGCAGCAGAAGATCGCCATTCATTTCCTGGCGCAGCTGGCGCGCTGTGAGATGGTTGAGCTGGGGGAATTTGGCGATGAGTATCTGGCGCAGCAGTCCCTGCGCACGCTCACCAACGCCAGCCGTCGCGCGCCGTATGACATCAAGCTGCCGCTGACTATCTACAACACCTCCTGCTATCGCGGCATTCCGGGCAAGTACATTGCCGCCGGGCCGCTGGCCTCGCGCTGGCTGCAGCAGCAGTTCGCTACCGACGCCACGCTGATCCGCTCCGGTGCGCAGGTGCTTGGCGAACCCGCCGCCGGCTATCTGTCGCATCCGGGCTATGCCGCATTGCCGAAAGCGCCCTACCGCTATCAGGAGATGCTGGGGGTTATTTGGCGCGAGAATCCGTCCTGTTATTTAGAGGACGGTGAGCAGGCGGTGCTGATGGCGGCGCTGATGGAAACCGATAACGCCGGGCGCCCGCTGATCGACGCATGGATCGCACGCTCGGGGTTAAGCGCCGAATCCTGGCTGGAAAAGCTGTTTGAGGCAACGGTGATCCCGTTCTATCACCTGCTCTGCCGCTACGGAGTGGCGCTGATCGCCCACGGGCAGAACGTGACGCTGGTGATGAAGGATTATGTCCCGCAGCGCATCCTGCTGAAGGATTTCCAGGGCGATATGCGCCTGGTGGACGAGGATTTCCCGCAGGCCCAGAGTCTGCCGGAACAGGTGAAGGCCGTCACGGCGCGCCTGAGCGCGGATTACATCATCCACGATCTGCAAACCGGCAACTTTGTGACGGTGCTGCGTTTTATCTCGCGTCTCACGCTGCAAAGCGGCGTCAGCGAAACGTGGTTCTATCAGCTCCTCGCCGGGGTTCTGCACCGCTATATGGCCGCGCACCCCGAGCTTGCGGAACGCTTCGCCAAATTCGATCTCTTCAAGCCGCAGATTATTCGCGTGATCCTCAACCCGGTCAAACTGACCTTCTCCGAACACGACGGCGGCAGCCGCATGCTGCCGAACTACGTCACCGACCTAGACAACCCTCTTTTTCTGGCCTCCAGGGAGTCAGCGCAATGAAAACCTATGATTTCATCGGCATTGGTATCGGCCCTTTTAACCTCAGCGTCGCCGCGCTGGCGGAAGGGCTGGACGGCTTTAGCTCGCTGTTTCTTGAGCGTAAACCGCACTTCTCCTGGCACCCGGGAATGATGGTGCCGGACTGCCACATGCAGACCAGCTTCCTGAAGGATCTGGTCAGCGCCGTGGAGCCGACCAACCGCCACAGCTTCCTGAACTACCTGGTGCAGCGCAAAAAGTTCTACCGCTTCCTGACCACCGAGCAGCGCACCGTCTCCCGCGAGGAGTTTGCGGACTACCTGTGCTGGGCGGCAGACAACCTCACCAACCTTGCCTTCAGCCAGCAGGTGCAGCAGGTGAACTTTGATGAGAAAAGCGGCCTGTTTGAGGTGGTAACCCAACGCGATCGCTTCCTGGCGCGCCACGTCTGCGTGGGGATCGGTAAGCAGATCAACCTGCCGGACTGCGTCACGACGCAGGACGATAGCTGCTTCCATGCCAGCGAGATGATGCTGCGCACGCCTGATCTCACCGGCAAGCGCGTTACCGTCGTCGGCGGCGGCCAGAGCGGTGCCGACCTGTTCCTGAATATTTTCCGTGGCGAATGGGGCCAGCCGCTGAGCCTGAACTGGGTCTCGCGCCGCAACAACTACAACGCTCTGGATGAAGCCGCCTTTGCTAACGAGTATTTCACGCCCGAGTACGTGGACAGTTTCTCCACCCTCGGTGAAGAGGCCCGTCGTCAGATGCTGCACGAGCAGAAGATGACGTCAGACGGCATCACCACCGAGTCCCTGCTGGCGATTTACCGCGCCATGTACCACCGCTTCGAAGTGCTGCGTGAAAAACCCTGGGCGCATCTCCTGCCGTCCCGCTCGGTGACGTCCCTGACGCGCCAGGAAAACGGACATCGTCTGAGCATTCAGCATCACCTCGACGGTGGCCGCGATCAGCTGGAGAGCGACGTGGTGATTTTCGCCACCGGCTACCGCGCCGTGCAGCCTGCGTTCCTCGCGCCGCTGTCTCACCGCCTGCATCTGGATACGGACGAAGCCTTCTGCATTAACAACGATTTCACCCTCGAATGGGACGGCCCGCAGAGCAACCGCCTGTTCGCCGTGAATGCCGGGATGCACCGTCTCGGCATTGCCGAACCCCAGCTCAGCCTGATGGCCTGGCGCGCGGCGCGCATTCTGAATCGCGCGCATGCCGACGAGCCGTTTGAGCTGGCCACCACCCCTGGCGTTATCCACTGGCGAAGCACCACCAGCCCGGAGAACAGTCAGGTTTTTAAATCATTAGCAAAAACCACCGAGTACTGACACACACAATCAGGGTCAACATAACAATGAAACGTTCTCATCTTTGGGTTTTAAATCCTTGCTTGCTTGCAATGCTTTCTACCTCTGCGTGGGCGGAAGAACAAAAGGAAGAAAATATCGTTGTCTCCGCCAGCCGCGCGCACCGCAGCGTGGCGGAGATGGCGCAGACGACCTGGGTCATTGAGCGGGCTGAAATTGAGCAGCAGGTTCAGGGCGGGAAAGAGATTAAAGAGGTGCTGGCGCAGCTGATCCCGGGCATGGACGTCAGCAGCCAGGGACGTACCAACTACGGCATGAACCTGCGCGGCCGCTCCATGATGGTGATGGTGGACGGCGTGCGCCTGAACTCATCGCGCAGCGACAGCCGCCAGCTCGACTCCATCGATCCGTTCAACATTGACCGTATTGAAGTGATCTCCGGCGCCACCTCGCTTTACGGCGGCGGCAGCACCGGCGGCCTGGTGAACATCGTCACCAAAAAGGGCCAGCCGGAAACCGAAGTTGAGTTCCAGACCGGAGCAAAAAGCGGCTTTAACAGCCACAACGATCACGATGAGAACGTGTCGGCAGCCGTAAGCGGCGGCAACGACAACGCCTCCGGTCGTCTGTCGGTATCGTATCAGCGCTACGGCGGCTGGTATGACGGCAACGGCGACGAGGTGATTATTGATAACACCCAGACCGGCCTCCAGTATTCCGACCGTATTGATGTGATGGGAACCGGCACCATTAACATCGACGATCATCAGCAGCTGCAACTGACGACGCAGTACTACAAGAGCGAGTCCGACGGCAAGCACGGGCTGTATCTCGGGAAGAACTTCTCGGCGGTAACGGGGGATGCGACCGCGTACAATAAAGGTAATCTCGATTCTGACCGCGTACCGGGTACCGAGCGCCATCTGATTAACCTGCAGTATTCCAATACCGACTTCTGGGGCCAGGATCTGGTCGCGCAAATTTACTATCGCGACGAGAGCCTGACCTATTATCCGTTCCCGACCCTGACCAAAGGCGTGGTGAGCAGCATCGGCGCGTCCCAGCAGAAAACTGATTTTTACGGCGGCAAGCTGACGCTTAACAGCAAGCCGGTGGACGATTTAACGCTGACCTGGGGTGTGGATGCCGACCACGAAACCTTCGACGCCAACCAGCAGTTCTTTAACCTGAGCAAAGCCGCGGCGAGCGGCGGCATGGAGCTGGACAACGCCTACAACGTGGGCCGTTATCCGGGCTACAGCATCACCAACCTCGCCCCGTTCCTGCAGGCAAGTTACGACATTGACGCCATTACCCTGAGCGGCGGCGTGCGTTATCAGTACACCGAAAACAAGGTGGATGACTTTGTTGGTTACGCCCAGCAGCAGGCCATCGCCACCGGGAAAGCCACCTCCGCAGACGCGGTACCGGGCGGGAAAACCGACTACAACAACTTCCTGTTTAACGCCGGGATCCTCGGTCGCCTGACCGAACAGCAGCAGGTGTGGTTTAACTTCTCCCAGGGCTTCGAAATACCGGACCTGGCGAAGTACTACGGCTCGGGCACCTATCAGCTCGTCGACGGTCACTATCGCCTGCTCAACAGCGTGAACGTGAACGATTCGACGCTGGACGGTATCAAGGTCAACGCTTATGAGCTGGGCTGGCGCTACACCGGCGATAACCTGCGCACGCAGGTCGCGGCGTATTACTCGCTCTCGGATAAGACCATCACCATCAACAAGACGGATATGACCATCAACCTGGAAGACGACAAGCGTCGTATCTACGGGGTGGAAGGTCAGGTGGACTATTTCTTCACCGACAGCGACTGGAGCACCGGCGCGAACTTTAACGCCATTAAGTCTGAAACCCGCGAAAACGGCAAATGGGAGAAGCTGACGGTCGACAGCGCCAGCCCGTCGAAAGCCAGCGCATGGGTCAACTGGGCGCCGGGCGACTGGACCCTGCGCGTGCAGAGCACGCAGACCTTTGACGTTTCAGACTCCGACGGCAAGAAGATTGATGGCTATAACACGGTCGACTTCCTGGGCAGCTACGCCCTGCCGGTGGGCAAAGTCAGCTTCAGCGTGGAAAACCTGCTGGACAAAGACTACACCACCGCCTGGGGCCATCGCGCGCCGGGGCTGTATAGCCCAACCTACGGTGCACCGGGCCTGTATACCTATAAAGGCCGCGGACGTACGTTTGGCCTGAACTACTCCGTACTGTTCTGATCCTGCGCGCCGCCTGCGGGCGGCGCTTTTTGCTGTGTAATTTCAACGCAAATTTGCCATAAAATCAGCGATTTGCTGAAATTGTCGGCAAACGAACGAAAAGTGCGTTTTCCCCCTTTGACAAGGCGTACCGAGGTCGCTACTATGCGTCTCGTTCACACGATTCCTCTGTAGTTCAGTCGGTAGAACGGCGGACTGTTAATCCGTATGTCACTGGTTCGAGTCCAGTCAGAGGAGCCAAATTTGAAAAGCCTGCTTTTACAGCAGGCTTTTTGCTTTTCAGCAGATCTGATGTTAACTCAGAATCGCATCCAGCCTGGCAAGCACCTCATTTACAACGGCGTCAGGTATACGTTCCAGCCGCATGCCGTTCCGGGCAGCCATATCAATGGTTCTTGGCTGGTCGCAGCGAATTACGCCCGTTGTTTTTGTCCCCGCCCCTTCCAGTGAAACGGTGAAACCTGCCGTGCGAGCAAAGTTTCCGCCGCTGGTGACGGGAACCACTACCGGTAGCCGGGTCAGCTTGTTAAACGATGCCTTCGATATGATGAGTACCGGACGTTTTCCACTTTGCTCGTGACCAGCAATCGGATCCAGTGAAACAAGCCAAATTTCCCCTCTGTCCATTTACAGGATCTCCTTGCCCACCGCAGGCGCATCAATCCATTCCCGATCCTCTTCGCTTATTTCAGCGTGCGGATCGCACTGCGCCAGCAGTTCCTCAAGCGAATAATGAGGCCGTTTCTGGGGTTCGATAATCAGGCAGCCATTATTAATGGTCATGCCGACTTCGCTGTCCGTCGAGAGTTCCAGCGTTTTCAGCACGGCGGGAGGAACCGCCAGCATGATGGACCCACCGACTTTTTTAAGACGAGTTGTATACATAGCGCACCTCCAAATATTATATTTTAATATAACATTCAGGACAGGCGGTGCGCAATTATTCATCAGATTCATGGTGATTTCCTTTTCGTAATTAAGTCTGAATAAATCCGTTATCCATCGGAGGACAGCGCAGGTGGGACGGTGTGCGTAACTAAGAAGGCTGATAATAGAAAACTGTTTTTGCGGTTCAAAGGATTATGGCGGATAGGATAAACGAAATGCGAGGCGGCTTCCGGATCGGAGCTGCGCCCGCTGTATTGTCTTTTGACCGTCGGAAAGACCCGTAACGCTTAGGGCAGCCTGGCAATCACCTTAATCTCAAACTGGAATCCGTACAGCCACGCCACGCCAATCCCGGTCAACGTCGGGTAAGGCGCTTCCCCCCAATATTCTGACAGGATACGCCAGACAGCGTCGAGGTTTGACTCGGGATCGACGACAAAGAGGGTAACGTCAACCACGTCATCGAACGTGCAGCCCGCAGCCGTGAGGACAGCATTAAGGTTATCGAATGCCAGCCGGATCTGCGCGTTGAGATCCTCTTCAGGCGAACCATCCTCCCGGCTACCAACCTGCCCCGAAACAAACAGGAACCCGTTAGATTTGATGGCGGGTGAATAGCGATTGCGCTCATAGAGCGCCTGCCGTCCGAAGGGAAATACCGCTTCGCGTGTTGTCATGTTTGTACCTTTGTAATGGGGCGAAACCTGCCCTGTGAACATAAAGACACTTTACAGGTGCCATCCCGGGCGGATAAACAAGCGACTTTGTCCATCATTGTTTGTAAAATCCAAACAATCGGTGAAAAGAGAGGACAAGGGATGGATCGTTTCGATGCGATGCGCGCCTTTGCTCGCGTGGTGGAGGCAGGCAGCTTCACAAAGGCTGCCCAAACGCTTCATATGAGCAAAACCACGGTGACGCAGCTTATTCAGCAACTGGAAGCGCGCCTGCGCGTCAGGCTGCTCCATCGCACCACCCGCAGGCTCGGCGTCACTCCCGATGGCGCGGTCTACTACGAGCGCGTCATCCGCCTGCTGGCGGACATGGAGGATGCTGAAAACAGCCTGTCCAGTTCGGCGATGACGCCCAGGGGACGGCTACGGGTAGATGTGCCCTCTCCTCTCGCCCGCCTTGTGCTGGTGCCCGCGCTACCGGCTTTTCACGCGCGCTACCCTGATATCCAGTTCGACATGGGCGTGAGTGACCGGGTGGTAGATCTGATCGGCGACAACGTAGATTGCGTCCTGCGCGGCGGTGAAATCAACGACCAGTCCCTGATCGCACGCCATGTTGGCGACTTGCAAATCGGTGTTTACGTCGCACCGAGTTATGTAGAACGCCTCGGCGCCCCTGCGCATCCGAGAGAACTGGAAAACACGGACCATCGCAGAGTGGGATTCTTGTCCTCACGCACCGGTAAGATTGATCCTCTGGTACTGCGCTGTGAGAGTGAACATATTGAAATCACGGGAAACTATGTGCTTGCCGTGGATGATGGCAATGCTTACCTCGAAGCTGGGTTAGCCGGGTTAGGCGTGATTGCGCTGCCGGTCTATATGGCGGCAGCACATCAGGCTTGTGGCGCCTTAATTCCGCTATTTGAACAATGGCGTATTAAGCCAATGCCCCTGTACCTGGCATTTCCGCCTAACCGCCATGTCAACGCCAGACTGCGCGTTTTTATTGACTGGATCGTTGAGTTGATGCAGCAGCATGTCCCCACTACTTACAACAAGTGACGACATCCCTGCACCCTGATTCGGTCAGCGCAGCGCCACCGGGCAAACCCGCACCTAAATCTGATAATCAATCGCCACTTCTTCCGGCTCCATCACCTGGCGTTTAATCTCGTCCACCGACAGCCCGGCATTGCAGAGCTCGATAAAGCGCCAGACATAGTTGCGCTGCAGCTGCCCGCGCTTCAGGCCAAGCCATACGGTGTTGGCGTCAAACAGGTGACGGGTATCAAGACGCACCAGGTTCCCGTCCTCGCGTTCTCCGCTGGACTGTTCCGCCACCAGGCCAATGCCCAGACCCAGCTCGACGTAGGTTTTGATCACATCAGAATCCTGCGCGCTCAGCACCACGTCCGGCGTGAGCCCTTTGCGGTTGAAGGCCTCGTCTATGCGCGAACGTCCGGTGATCCCCTGGCGGTATGTGATCAGCGGCCATTTCGCAACGTCTTCCAGCGTCAGAGGGGAAACCTGATTCAGCGGATGATCGACCGGGAGTAATAAGCTGTGGTACCAGCGGAACCAGGGGAAGGCCACCAGCAGCGGGTCGTTGCTCAGACGCTCGCTGGCGATGCCGATATCCGCCCCACCGTTTTGCAGCAGCACTTCAATTTCCTGCGGCGTGCCCTGGATGAGCTCCAGACGAACGTCAGGGAAAAGTTCGCGGAACGCTTTAATCACCGGCGGCAGGCTGTAGCGCGCCTGGGTGTGGGTGGTGGCGATGGTGAGGACGCCCGAGGCGTCATTGGTGAAGAGATCCGCCAGACGACGCACGTTGCTGGCCTCGTTGAGGATCCGCTCTGCGATGGTGAGCAAAGCCTTACCCGGCTCCGTCATGCCGAGCAGCCGCTTGCCGCGACGGATAAAGATCTCTATGCCCAGCTCCTCTTCCAGCTCGCGGATATGGCGGCTGACGCCGGACTGAGAGGTATAAAGCATATTGGCGACCTCGGTCAGGTTGTAGTCCCGCCTGGCCGCCTCACGGATAATTTTAAGTTGCTGGAAATTCACGATTCACTCCGGCGCATCTGACATAGCTCTATTGTTAGAGTCAGCCGCGCTGCAGAACAAATAATAAAAACCAGCATCTTATGCTTTTATGGAATATCAGCTCACGAGCTGGAGTTCACGGTTCTCAAGCGACGGCTTGCTGACCAGCGACATCAAGATCTCTTTTACCGCCTGCGCCTGCGGCGACAGCGAACCGCGCGCAGACATGTTCAGCGACAGCGGCAGGCTCATTGACGGCGTGGTGATGCGCGCCATCCAGCCGTTTGCCGCACTGCACAGCGAGCGAGCTGCGGATTCCGGTAGAACCGTCACACCCATTCCGCTGGCAATGGCCGCGGTGAGCGTGGAGATCGAGTCAATTTCACCGATGATTTTGGCCGTCAGGCGGCGCAGGGAGAACGCTTCGTCCACGCGCACGCGCACGGCGCTGTAGTCGCGCGGCAGATAGAGGTTCATTTCTGCCACCGCGGTAAGGTCTACGCTCTGACCCGGGCAGTCGCGGGTGCCCACGAGGTAGAGATCTTCTTTCAGCAGCGGCTGGCTGGTGATGCCGGCGACCGGGGAGCGATCGTAAAGGACCGCCATATCCAGCTGGCCGTTGAGCAGTTTGTCATTCAGAACGGAACCGCTGTTTTCATGCAGGTAGACCAGCACTTCAGGCAGCTCAGCGCGAACGGCCTGCAGCAGCGGCATGGTGATAGACGATGCCGCGGTTCCTGGCGCTAAACCAATGGAAACGTGCCCGCTCAGGGTCTGGCCGACATTGTTCACCGCCAGCTGCGCCTGTTCACACTGACGCAGAATAGTGCGGGCATGGGTATACAAAATTTTGCCTGCTTCCGTTGGCGTGACGCCGCGCTTGGTGCGGATCAGTAATTGCTGATCCATCTCGCCTTCCAGAGTAGCCACCTGCTGGCTCAGCGCAGGCTGCGCGATATGCAGCACTTCTGCTGCTTGAGTCAGGCTGCCGATATCGACGATTTTTACGAAGTATTTCAGTCGTCTTAAGTTCATTTTGCCCCCTGTTCGAAATGCTTTGCCGTAACCGGCTGTCGTTGTTAAACAGGTTTTGCAATATGAATGCCACTTTTACCAGGCGGTCTAAATTGTCCGCTAAGCGCCTGAAAATAAGGAAACCTAATCATGGAGGGGGGTTTTATTACCGAAACAGCAGTTTATGATCTGCCCCATTAGAGGTATACCCGCACCATGACGGTGCATTCCGCTGCCAAAAACGTCACTTTGCCGATTTTGTCAGCAAACGATCAAAAGGCGTTGATCCACCCTTTGACAAGGCGAACGCAGGTCGATAATATGCGCCCCGTTCACACGATTCCTCTGTAGTTCAGTCGGTAGAACGGCGGACTGTTAATCCGTATGTCACTGGTTCGAGTCCAGTCAGAGGAGCCAAATTTGAAAAGCCTGCTTTTAAAGCAGGCTTTTTGCTTTTCTGCGGCGGGTAAAATTGTCGGGTGGCGGCTTCGCCTTACCCGACCTACGGGACTGTAGGCCCGGTAAGCGCAGCGCCACCGGGCGAAACGAACTCAATGGCTGAGCTTCACCGGCATCCCCGATCGCCGTTCCAGTTCAGCGCCCGCCCCCGCGTTTATCAGCTGCGTTCGCTGCGCGGCTGAAATGGGCAGAGGCACTTTCCGGGTTGACTCAAATTCCGCGCGGTTACGTGATAGTGGCTCGTGAACCTCTACCCAGCGGCTGCCGTCCGGCTCCGTGGTCACCTTTACGGGCCGATCGATAAGCTGCACGCGGGTTCCTACGGGAACATTATCAAAAAGGTATTTGATGTCGTTATTACGCAGACGAATACAGCCCTGGCTCACCCGCAGGCCAATGCCGAAATTCGAGTTTGTGCCGTGAATGGCATAGAGCCTGCCGATATAAATCGCATACAGCCCCATCGGGTTATCCGGCCCGGCGGGCACGAATGCCGGCAGCGTTTTCCCTTCCGCCGCATAGGCGCGCCGCGTATTCGGCGTCGGAGACCAGGTTGGCCCCTCCTGCTTACGCTCAACGGCCGTCACCCAGTTACGCGGGGTTTCACGCCCGGCCTGACCGATGCCGATGGGCAATACTTCAACGGTGTTGCCGCCTGGCGGGTAGTAGTAAAGGCGCATTTCTGCCGCGTTAACGATAATGCCCTCGCGGACGGTGTCAGGCAGAATCAGCTGCTGAGGTATCACCAGCCGGGTGCCGGATTTGGGTAAAAAAGGATCCACGCCCGGGTTTGCTTCCAGTAGGTTGCTCAGCCCCTGACCGTACCGCGCGGCAAAGGCTTCCAGAGGCAGCGTATTGTGCTCGGGAACGGTGATGATAATCGGGACTCCCACCAGACGACTGCCTTCCGGCGGGAGGGTATAGGTTACGGCAAACGCACCGGGTACGGCGGCACACAGCGTAAGGACGAACCAGGTAAGTCGAATCATAGTTTCCTGTGCTCAAAAAGAGAAAGCCCGGGCTCAGGCTGGCTTTCTCAGTTTACGCTATCACGCCTCGGTTTTGCGCCACCGGCGCGTCAGCACTTTCTCCGCCTCGACGATAAGGAACATCACAAAACCAATCAGCAGGGTGATGACCCAGTAGCGGAACGGCAGCGCTTCGGTGCCAAACAGCATCTGCATGAAAGGTGCGTAAATGATAAGAAGCTGTAGCGCCAGCAGCACGCCGCTCACGATCCAAATCCCTTTGTTCGCCAGCAGGCCTTTGCTCAGCGAGAAGCCGTCATTCACGCGACAGTTGAGCATGTAGAACCACTGCGCCGTGACCAGGGTTTGCAGCAGCACGGTGCGGATAAACTCCGCCGAGTAGCCGCGCGGCTGTAGCCAGGCTTCCAGCACGAAGGCGCTAATGGCAATCATCAGACCGACAAACACCACGCGCCAGATGGCGTAGCCGTCCATCACGTGGAGATTCGCCTTACGCGGCGGCCGGTTCATGATGTCCTTCTCACCCGCTTCAAACGCCAGGCCAAACGACAGCGTTGCCGACGTGGCCATGTTCATCCACAGGATCAGGACCGGCGTCAGCGGGATCAGGTTCCCCGCCAGCAGCGCGATGATGATCAGCAGAGCCTGCGCGATGTTGCTGGGGATAACGAACAGAATGGTCTTTTTCAGGTTATCGTAAACCCGACGCCCCTCGTGCACCGCGCTGGCAATGGTGGCAAAGTTGTCGTCCGTTAACACCATGTCGGCGGCTTCCTTGGTGACTTCCGTCCCCTTAATCCCCATGGCGATACCCACATCCGCCCGCTTGAGCGCCGGGGCATCGTTTACGCCATCCCCGGTCATGCCCACGACTTCCTGTTTACTTTGCAGGGCCTGCACAAGGCGGAATTTATCCTCCGGGCTGGTTCGGGCGAAAATATCATACTGCTGCGCGGCATCGCTCAGCTGACGATCGTCCATCGCCTCCAGCTCACGTCCGGTGATAGCGCTTGCGGCGTTACCAATCCCCAACATTTGCCCAATGCTCATGGCCGTTTGCGGGTGGTCGCCGGTGATCATTTTCACGCGGATCCCGGCCTGCAGACAGTCGGCAATTGCGGTAATGGCCTCCGGACGCGGCGGATCCATCATTCCTGCAATACCCAGCAGGATCACGCCATCATGCAGGTCCGGATGATCCAGCTCGCGCTGTCCCTCGCGGGCGGGTTTCCAGGCCGCGGCCACCATGCGCAACCCTTCCCGGGCATACTCTTCAATCTTCCCTTCCCAGTAGGGCTGATCGAACGGCTGCAGTCCGTCATTTGTCTGCTGGTACTGGCAGAGGCGGAACAGGACGTCCGGCGCGCCGGTGATTAAAATCACCTCTTCATCGCCCAGCCGGTACAGCGTGGACATGTATTTATACTGCGAATCAAACGGGATTTTACTGCGCATTTCGGTATCGAGCGGTGGGAGCGGGATTTTCGCCGCCAGCACCTTCAGCGCGCCCTCGGTTGGTCCCCCGGTGATTTTCCACAGCCCCTGCTCGTCTTTGATCAGCTGGCTGTCATTACAGAGGTCAATGGTGCGCAGGTAGCGCTCCAGCAGGGAACCCTGCGTCACGCTGACGGGCGTCGGGTCATCTACGGGGTGAATATTCCCCACCGGTTCGTAGCTGTCGCCCTCCACGCGATAGGTCGTGTCAGCGGTAATCACCGCTTTGACCGTCATTTCATTCATCGTCAGGGTGCCGGTTTTATCCGAGCAGATGACCGTCATTGCGCCCAGCGTTTCCACCGTGGGCAACTTACGAATGATAGCCTTGCGACGCGCCATGGCCTGTACGCCAAGCGAAAGGATGATGGAAATGATGGCCGGCAGGCCTTCAGGCACGGCGGCAACGGCGAGGCTAATAAGCGACAGCACCAGTTCAGAAACCGGCATATCACGGAACAGGAGGCTAAAGACAAACAGCGCCACCATCATCACCAGGATAGTGATGAAGATGGTCTTGCCGAGCTTATCCATCTGCACCATCAGCGGCGTGCGGTGCTTTTCAATGTCGGACATCATCTGATTGATGTGGCCCAGCTCGGTCTCGCCCCCGGTTGCCACCACCACGCCTTTACCGCCGCCGGAGCTGACGGTAGTGCCTGAGTAGAGCAGATTATACCGGTCACCTAAGGGCAGTTCCCCGCTTAACGCATCGCTGTTTTTCTCAACAACGGTGGATTCGCCGGTCAGGATAGCCTCCTCCACGCGCAGGTTATGCGCTTCAATCACGCGCAGGTCCGCAGGGATACGGTCCCCGGCGCGGATCACCACGATATCTCCCGGGACCAGCGCCGTGGTGGGGATCGTTTCATGGTTCCCCTGTCGTACCACCACGGCCTCGCTGGAGAGCATATTGCGGATACTCTGCAACGATTTTTCCGCATTGCTCTCCTGGATATGGCCAATCAGCGCGTTAATGATGGCAACACCAAGGATCACAAACATGTCTACCCAGTGGCCCATAAAGAGCTTAAGCAACGCGGCCACCAGCAGCACGTAAATCAACACATCGTTAAAGTGCGCCAGGAAGCGCAGCCAGGCGGGTTTGCCCTTTTTTTGCGGTAACGCATTCTCACCGTGCTGCTGAAGTCGGGCTGATGCCTCAGTGCCGCTAAGGCCTTCCAGGGTGGAGTGGATATTCGACAGGGTTTCGTCAACGGTTTGTTGATAATACGGACGTTCAGGTTTTCCTGTTTTCATCGTTCCTTCCTCAGGTTCTATTCAGAAATCACCTTGCTTCTCTGTAATTAACGAATAACGAAAACAGGGACATGAGCGTAACGAACAATACTTGCCGCCTCTGATCCTAACAAATGGGTTTGAATATTTGGATTTCGAGAGCCGACAATAATCGCGCCGACGCTAAGTTCATCCGCCAGCTTAATAACCTCATCACGAACATTCCCGCTACGGACATGGAGATGAACACGCTCTTCTGGCAGATTCACTTTTTTGACCAGGTCAGACAGCTTTTCTTTCGAATTATTAATCATATATTCATCCATCTTGCGCGCATCTGAAATAAAACCACGCGTCAGCTCGGCAGAAAACATGGGCATGACGTGCAGCAAATGAATGTCACCCGATGCGCTTTGCGCCAGAAACTGTGCATGCTGCAACGCTTTATCCGCCAGGCTTGTCTCGTAGACATCCACCGGAACGAGAATGTTTTTATACATATCGAGCATCCTTTTTATAACCAACAAGAGTGTGAATGAAGCAAAAAAACGCATTAAATGCAGGGGGTTGCCCTTAATGCCAGTTACGGTAAAAAAGATGGATAATATTAAACGTAGCACAGGAATATCAGGTTAAGCGCGTCCCCCACTGATAATGGTTATTTAACATTTATCTTTTCGCCGACTATGCTCATAGTCAGCCACCGCTTCCGGCTCATGGAGGAATGTATGTATGGTTTAAGCCTGATCCGTCTGGGTATGTTCATTGCACTTGCCATTATCGCCAGCACGGCGATTGGTTTATTTACCTATATGGTCGTCACTGTTCTGGCAGAATAGTGTCACCCCTGTCCAGGTGATGGAATAAATAAAACAGTTATTTATTAGGGGAATACAGTGAACCGCTACCTCTCTCTTTTACCGTTCGTTTTGTTAACGCTCACGGCGTGCGACCCGAAACCCAAGCAAGCCGCCCCCCTGCCCAGGATGGTAAAAGTGGCGGAGGTGACGGCTCCCGGTCACGCCCAGCAGCGCGTTTTTCCCGCCCGCATTGAATCGGGCGATGCCACAGACCTTTCCTTCAAGCGCGCAGGTCAAATTGAAGCGCTCGATGTACGTCAGGGCGCAGCCATCAAACAGGGGCAACAGCTTGCCCGACTGAACGCCCGTGAAGCCCAGCAGCGGGTTAACGACAGACAAACGGCGGCGACGCTGGCCCAGAGGCAATTCGACCGCTTCCAGACGCTGGCGGGCCGCCAGGCGATTTCGAAAGCAGAAATGGACGTGCAGCGCGCGAACCGCGATTCGGCGAATGCGGCGCTACAGATTGCCCGGGAAGAGCTGAATCAGATGACGCTCGTCGCCCCCTTCAGCGGGACGGCGGCCAGCGTACATGTCCGAAACCATCAGGTGGTGTCTGCCGGTCAGCCCATTGCAACGTTAACCCGTACCGATCTGCTGGACGTGGTGTTTAGTATTCCTGAGAACCTGTTTAAGACCTTTGATATCCGCAACGCGCAGTATCGCCCCGTGGTGAGAATTAACGCCATGCCGGATCGGGAATTTACCGCCGTCTACAAAGAGCACTCGGGCAGCAGCGACAGCAATACCCTGACCTGGCAGGTGATACTGACCATGCCGCGGCCAGATGATTTTCCCGCCGTCGGTGGCGTAAGCGGTACGGTGACCATCAATTTAACCAACCTCCCGGTTGGCGCTGGCGCTCAGGCGCTGGTTGTACCGGTTGAGGCGGTCTTTAACCCGGACAACAGCCCGCGCAACGAGCCGCACGTCTGGATCGTGACGGGCGAAGGCGATGCGCTGCATCTGGAAGACCGCAAGGTCAGCGTGGGGCAAGTGAGTACCGAAGGCGTGGTGATTACCAGCGGGCTTAAGGCGGGCGAGCGCGTGGTGGCCGCGGGCGTTGGTGAGCTCCATGCTAACCAGCCGGTGCGTATCTGGACGCGTGAACGGGGACTGTAATGGATATCTCTCGTCAATTTATCAATAACCCTGTTCGCGTCTGGCTAACGATCCTGCTGCTGGGCATCGGGGGTATTTTCGCCCTGTTGAATATCGGCAGGCTGGAAGATCCCGCTTTTACCATCAAAACCGCAGTGGTGGTCACCCACTACCCCGGCGCATCCGCTCAGCAGGTTGAAGAAGAGGTGACGCTTCCGCTGGAGAATGCCCTTCAGCAGTTGCCCTATCTGGACAACGTGAGCTCCATCTCTTCAAACGGTCTGTCGCAAATCACCGTTAACATCGCTTCACGCTATCACTCGAACGAGCTGCCGCAGATTTGGGATGAACTGCGCCGCCGCGTGGGCGATGCCTCGCGCCAGTTCCCGCCCGGCGTCGTCACGCCCTTTGTGAATGACGATTTCGGCGACGTGTTCGGCTTCTTCTTCGCCATTGCCGGAGATGAATTCAGTAATCCTGAACTGGTGAGATATGCGGAGCAGCTGCGCCGGGAGCTGATTCTGATCCCCGGCGTCGCGAAGGTGGCGATCGGTGGGGCGATTAGCCAGCAGGTCAACATTGATATCTCCCTGACCAAAATGGCCGCGCGCGGCATTACGCTCAACCAGCTTTCCGCCCTGCTCAGCAGACTTAACGTCGTTTCCAGCGCCGGAGAAATCACCTCCGGCACCGAATCCATTCGCCTGCACCCGACAGGTGAGTTCGAAAATCTTGATGAACTGGCGGATATCATCATCACGCCTTCCGGCACCGGGGCGGCGACGCGCCTGCGGGATATCGCCACGCTATCGCGCGGGCTGAACGAATCGCCGGCCAGTATCTACCATGCCAACGGCAAAAAAGCCGTCACCATGGGCGTCTCGTTTATACCCGGCGTGAACGTGATCGACGTGGGCCACGCGCTGGAGGCGAAGCTAGGCCAGATGTCGGCGGAAAAACCGGCAGGCATACAGATAGACCTGTTTTACGATCAGGCGGCCGAAGTGGGCCACTCTGTTAACGGTTTTATTATTAACTTCCTGATGGCGCTGGCGATTGTTATCGGCGTGCTGCTGATCTTTATGGGCGTACGCAGCGGGATCATCATTGCATTCTCCCTCGCGCTTAACGTGCTGGGCACGCTGCTGATTATGTATCTGTGGGGCATTGAGCTGCAGCGCATCTCGCTCGGGGCGCTGATTATCGCCCTCAGCATGCTGGTGGATAACGCCATCGTGATTGTCGAAGGGGTGTTGATCGCCCGACAGCAGGGCTCCCCGCTGCTAACCGCCGTGAATTACATCATCCGCCGCTCCGCCCTGCCGCTGCTGGGGGCGACGGTGATTGCCATCCTGGCGTTTGCCCCTATCGGGCTGTCGCAGGATTCCACCGGGGAATACTGTAAATCCCTGTTCCAGGTGCTGCTGATTTCCCTGATGCTGAGCTGGTTCTCGGCGCTCACCCTCACTCCGGTGCTGATTAAGTGGTGGTTGTTTAAAAACGACAGCGCGCCCGATAAAACCGACGAGTCAGACCCTTACGACAAACGACTCTACCGCGCCTACCAGCGCCTGCTTAACACGCTGCTGCACCATAAGGCACCGACGCTCATTGTGATGGCTGCGCTGCTGGCAGCGTCTGTCTGGGGCTTCGGCGCCGTACGACAAAACTTTTTCCCGTCGTCTAATACGCCGATTTTCTTTGTCGACCTGTGGTTACCCTACGGTACCGATATCAAGTGGACTGAGAAAATGACTAGCGATATTGAAAAGACGATCAATAGCCAGCCTGGCGTGGAGACTACCGTCTCAACCATTGGTCAGGGAAGTATGCGATTTATTCTGACCTACAGCGGACAGCGGCAGTACAGTAACTATGCGCAGATCATGGTGCGCATGGACGACCAGCGCAACATCTCCGCCCTGACGCGCCACGTGGACGAGTACATCGCGCGAAACTATCCGCAGGTCAACGCCAGCACCAAGCGCGTGATGTTTGGCCCCTCCGGCGACAGCGCCATTGAGGTGCGCATTAAAGGCCCTGACCCTGACAGGCTGCGTCTGATAGCCAGCCAGGTGGACGACATCCTCACCCGCGACCCGGCCACGGGCAGCGTCAGGAACGACTGGCAAAACCGCAGCAAGGTGATCCGCCCACAGTACGTTGCCGCCCTGGGCCGCGAGCTTGGCGTAGATAAGCAGGACGTTGATAACGCGCTGGAGATGAATTTCTCCGGCAGCCGGGCGGGGCTGTACCGGGAAGGCAGCGACCTGCTCCCGGTCGTGGTGCGCCCGCCTGAGAGCGAACGGCTGGACGCCAATCACCTGAACAACGTGCTGGTGTGGAGCCAGACGCGGCAGCAGTATATCCCGCTGAGTAACGTCGTCAGCCGCTTCTCGCTGGAGTGGGAGGATCCGCTCATCCTTCGACGCGATCGCTCGCGGGTGCTGACGGTGCAAACGGACCCGGACCCGCTGAGCCAGCAAACCTCCGGCGATATCCTCGCCCGCGTGAAGCCGCAGGTAGATGCCCTTCCGCTGCCACACGGCTACAGCATCGAGTGGGGGGGCGACGCGGAAAACTCCAGTGAAGCGCAGCAAGGGCTGTTCACTACGCTACCTCTCGGGTATCTGGTGATGTTTGTTATTACGGTGCTGATGTTCAGCTCGGTAAAAAATGCCGTCGCCATCTGGCTGACCGTACCGCTGGCGCTGATCGGCGTGACGCCAGGATTTTTACTTACCGGCATTCCCTTTGGCTTTATGGCGCTGATTGGCCTGCTGAGCCTGAGCGGAATGCTGATCCGCAACGGCATCGTGCTGGTGGAAGAGATCGAACAGCAGAAAACGCAAAAGGATCAGCACAGCGCGATCGTGTACGCTGCCACCTCGCGCCTGCGCCCTATCCTGCTCACCGCGTTCACGACCGTACTTGGCCTGGCTCCGCTGCTGCTGGACGTTTTCTTCCAGAGCATGGCCGTTGTGATTATGTTTGGACTGGGGTTTGCTACAATCCTGACGCTGCTGGTACTCCCCGTGATCTATGCGTGTTTCCATCGTAAGGACGAAGCCAAACCACAATGAATGCGACAGGGCTGAACATTATCAAGACGCTGGGCTGTATGACGGCGGTGACCTTCTTTACCATCTACAACACCTGGGATCATTATGATTATGACTATCACTGGATCCTGGGGTTTTTAACCTTTATTTCGACGATTGCCACGCCGCTGTTTTTTGTGGTTGCGGGCTATCTCGACGGACAATCCCGGCACGGCACCCGCTGGCAGCTGGGTAAAATTAAAAGCCTGGTGATTGTGTTTCTGTTCTGGATAACGATCTACTACCTGTGGGAGCCGTATCAGCGCGGGTATTTAATCCAGCCCTGGTTCGTGTTCGCCTTTGTGGTGATTTACACCTTCCACCCGGCGGTGGAGTGGCTCAGCCAGCGGCGAGCGCTATTCTGCGGAACGATTGCCGCCCTGCTGCTCTTTTCCTACGGATACGATCTGCTATCGGCGCTTTATCCTGAAGCGCACGTCCTTTCTCTTTCACCGCAGTATCGGCTGTGGACGTGGCTCCTGTTTTATCTGACGGGGCAACTCTTCTGCGATCCGAAAGTCGCCGAGTGGATTAGCCGCAAAAATGTCGTCAGGGCGGCGGTTGTCGCCATTCCGTTTATCTACCTCTTCACCTGGTTTTACGAGCGCCACTTCTTCTTCGCGCTGTTTAAGGCGGACAGAAACGCCTTTATTCTCACCGGCTCTCAAATTTACGTTTTGATCATCGCGCTGGTGATTGCGGCGAACGGCGTGCGCTTTCGCCGCAATGCTGAATTTAAGGAGTCCATTCTGGCCGCCATCAGCAAAACGATGACCGGCGTGTACATTGTGCACTACTCGGTGTTTCATCTGCTGACGGCGCTGATACCGGTGACCTCTCTCGGTATGAAGCTGGCGCTGATTGTGCTCACGTTCGTCACCTCGGTTCTCTTCTCCATGCTGGTACTGTCTAACGCCGTGGCTAAAAAGGTGATCACGCTTTAGAAGCCTAAGCGCAGCCAGGCAAAGAGCACGTTGCCGTTGTTATACGTCCCGGGAATATAGGTGAACTGAACGGTAACGCGCTTATACCCGGCCGAAAACAGCGGGAAGATGAACGGTAGCGGGACATAGTTTGCAAAATCATCTCGCGCCGTGATGCCCGCTGCGGCACCGAGCCCCAGGCGGAAATCTTTGGCATTATCCAGATACCAGCCCTTCTCCCAGCCATAGCCCATCGCGGGCTGCCATTCGTTGTGCGAGTCCTTGAACATCATCGCGAACAGCGCGCTCCAGTTACCCTCTTCGTTATAGCGGGAAACGCCCAGCCCGCCGCCCCACGGCATTTCATTGTAATTATCCGTCTTTTCTTTGTCGTACATAAAGCGAGCGTGCCAGCTCAGAAACGGCAGGTACAGATCGTAACGTTGAGGCTCTTCCCAGGTCAGGGCGATATCATCCGTCAGCGCATTCCACCAGCCGCTGATACGTTGCTCACCATAGACGTTGGGCTCCGCGTTAAGCGGTGCGACGAATAAAAACAGGACCATCCAGAATGTCGAAAAGGTGCGTTGCATCGTTTTCCCTCAGCTTAAGCCACGCAGCGGTATCTATAACTGTAATCCATTCAGCACTAACCGGAGCCAAACAGACTGATTTATCTCAAGGCAGGGGAAGATGAAATTTATTTATTCAGCGCCTTCCGGAAAGATAAAAACGTTTTCTCAGGCGTTCTGTCGCGGTAGTCTCATAGGTTCCGTTTATATGACGGACGCAATGTGAGTGACCTTTTCTTATACCAATAATTAAAAATCAGTACGGACAGGACAACTATGGACTCCACCCTCATCTCCGATCGTCCCAACGAGGAGACACCTTCGCTCAATCGTGCCCGCCGCGCAGCCTTAGGCAGCTTCGCGGGCGCCGTCGTCGACTGGTATGATTTTCTGCTTTACGGCATCACTGCCGCGCTGGTGTTTAACCGCGAGTTTTTTCCCCAGGTCAGCCCCGCGATGGGCACGCTCGCCGCATTTGCCACCTTTGGCGTCGGCTTTCTGTTTCGCCCGCTGGGCGGGGTGATCTTCGGCCACTTCGGCGACCGCCTTGGCCGCAAGCGCATGCTGATGCTCACCGTCTGGATGATGGGGATCGCCACCGCGCTTATCGGTATTCTCCCCTCGTTTGCCGCTATCGGCTGGTGGGCGCCGGTACTGCTGGTCACCCTGCGCGCCATCCAGGGCTTCGCCGTCGGCGGCGAATGGGGCGGTGCGGCGTTGTTATCCGTTGAGAGCGCGCCGAAAAACAGGAAAGCGTTTTACAGCAGCGGCGTACAGGTTGGGTACGGCGTCGGCCTGCTGCTTTCTACCGGGCTGGTATCGCTAATCAGCCAGCTTACCACCGACGAGCAGTTCCTGAGCTGGGGCTGGCGCATTCCGTTCATCTTCAGCATCGTGCTGGTCATCGCCGCGCTGTGGATCCGTAACGGGATGGAGGAGTCGGCTGAGTTTGAAAAACAACAGCTGGAAAAACCGCTCGCCAAAAAGCGTCTGCCTGTGATGGAAGCGCTGGTTCAGCACCCTGGCGCTTTTCTGAAAATTATCGCCCTGCGCCTCTGTGAACTGCTGACGATGTATATCGTCACCGCGTTTGCCCTGAACTACTCGACGCAGAACCTCGGGCTGCCGCGCGAGCTGTTCCTGAATATTGGCCTGCTGGTCGGCGGGATCAGCTGCCTGACCATCCCCTGCTTCGCCTGGCTGGCGGACCGGTTTGGTCGCCGCCGCGTTTACATCACCGGGGCGCTGATTGGTACCCTCAGCGCCTGGCCGTTCTTTATGGCGCTGGAGGCCCAGTCGATCTTCTGGATTGTCTTCTTCGCCATCATGCTCGCCAACATCGCTCACGATATGGTGGTGTGCGTGCAGCAGCCGATGTTCACCGAGCTGTTCGGGGCAAGCTACCGCTACAGCGGCGCGGGCGTGGGCTACCAGGTCGCAAGCGTGGTCGGCGGCGGATTTACGCCGTTTATTGCCGCCGCGCTGGTGACCTTCTCCGGCGGCAACTGGCACAGCGTGGCGATTTATCTGCTGGCCGGCTGCCTGCTGTCGGCGGCGACGGCGCTGCTGATGAAAGAGACGCGCCACGGCTGATCTCCCTTTTGTTTCACGGGCGTGTGACATACTATCGGGTAGAGTCGCACACCTGTGGAACAAGGAGACAGAGATGAATAATAAGGGCTCCAGCCTGACCCCGGCTCAGGCGCTGGAAAAACTCGACGCGCTGTATGAACAGTCCGTCAACGCGCTGCGCAGCGCCATCAGCGAATATATCGAAACAGGGAAACTTCCCGACCAAAAGGCCAGAACCGAGGGCCTTTTTGTTTATCCATCGCTCTCTGTGACCTGGGACGGCAGCGCCAGCACCACGCCGAAAACCCGCGCCTACGCCCGTTTTACCCACTCAGGCTGCTACAGCACCACCGTCACCCGCCCTGCACTGTTCCGCCCGTATCTTGAGGAACAGCTGACGCTGCTGTATCAGGATTACGGCGCGCACATTTCTGTGGAACCTTCGCTGCACGAAATCCCTTATCCGTACGTGATAGACGGCTCGGCGCTGACGCTGGATCGCTCCATGAGCGCGGGGCTGACGCGCCACTTCCCGACCACCGAGCTTTCCCAGATTGGCGATGAGACGGCTGACGGCATCTATCACCCGGCTGAATTTTCTCCCCTGTCGCACTTTGATGCTCGCCGCGTGGACTTCTCGCTGGCGCGCCTGCGTCACTACACCGGTACGCCTGTCGAACATTTCCAGCCGTTTGTGCTCTTTACCAACTACACCCGCTACGTTGACGAGTTTGTCCGCTGGGGCTGCAGCCAGATCCTCGATCCGGAAAGCCCGTACATCGCACTGTCCTGCGCGGGCGGGATCTGGATCACCGCGGAGACCGAAGCGCCCGAGCAGGCCATTTCTGACCTGGCGTGGAAAAAGCACCAGATGCCTGCCTGGCACCTGATCACCGCCGACGGCCAGGGCATCACCCTGATCAACATCGGCGTGGGCCCGTCAAATGCCAAAACCATCTGCGACCATCTGGCGGTACTGCGCCCGGACGTGTGGCTGATGATTGGCCACTGCGGCGGCCTGCGCGAAAGCCAGCTGATTGGCGACTACGTGCTGGCACACGCCTATCTGCGCGATGACCACGTGCTTGATGCGGTCCTGCCGCCGGACATCCCCATCCCGAGCATCGCCGAAGTACAGCGCGCGCTGTATGACGCTACCAAAGAGGTCAGCGGCATGCCGGGTGAAGAGGTTAAACAGCGCCTGCGCACCGGCACGGTCGTCACAACGGATGACCGCAACTGGGAGCTGCGCTACTCCGCCTCCGCGCTGCGGTTCAACCTGAGCCGCGCGGTGGCGATCGATATGGAGAGCGCCACCATCGCCGCGCAGGGATATCGCTTCCGCGTCCCTTACGGCACGCTGCTCTGCGTCTCCGATAAGCCTCTGCACGGTGAAATTAAGCTTCCGGGCCAGGCCAACCGTTTCTACGAAGGGGCTATCTCTGAGCATCTGCAGATTGGTATTCGCGCCATTGATTTGCTGCGGGCAGAAGGTGACAGGCTCCATTCCCGCAAGCTGCGCACCTTCAACGAGCCGCCGTTCCGCTAATAACGATAAGGAAAAACAATGTCCAGCACATCTCCGATCTCTGCCCTGCGCCACTGGCTTGAGGCCAGCCATCTCGACGGGATGATCGTCCCGCGGGCGGATGCATGGCAAAGCGAATACTGCGCGCCCTACGACGAAAAGCTGGCGTGGCTGACGGGCTTTGACGGCTCTGCCGGCGTCGCGCTGGTGCTGAAGGATAAAGCGCTGCTGTTCGTCGACGGGCGCTATCAGGTTCAGGCTCGCGTTCAGGTCAATACGAATGAGGTTGAGATCCACCACCTGCACAACGAGCCGCTGGCAGAATGGCTGGCAGAAAACGTTGAGGCAGGCACGCGCATTGGCTTTGACGCGCTGCTGATGACCAACTCGGAGTTTGAGCAGCTGTCTGCCACGCCGTGCGAGCTGGTGCCTCTGAAGGACTCGCCGTTTGACGCCTTATGGACCGATCGCCCTGCCGCGCCGGCGGGGCTTATCCGTGAAATGCCGGTTGAACACAGCGGCGAACGCAGCGCGGAAAAACGCCAGCGCGTCGCCGCCGTGCTGGCAGAACACAATGCTGATTTCCTCGCCGTGACGCTGCCGGATAACATCGCCTGGCTGCTAAACGTGCGTGGGTCAGATATTCCCTTTAGCCCGGTTCCTCTCTCCTTCGCCCTGCTCAGCCGTGATGGTAGCGTGGAGTGGTTTGTTAACGACAATAAGCTCAGCGCCCTGCCTGACGATGTGCGCAGTGCGTTCACGGTTGCGCCGCAGGAGACCTTTATCGAACGCTGCCAGCAGATTGCTGAAGGCAAACGGGTGATGATTGATGCCGATTCCGCGCCGGTTGCCCTGCGATTCGCCGTTGAGCCACGGGGAGAAATTGTCTGGCGGACAGACCCCATCACCCTGATGAAAGCGACGAAAAACCCGGTCGAGCTGGCAGGCTATCGCGAGTGCCATCACCAGGACGGGGCCGCGTGGGTCAACTTCCTCGCCTGGCTGAGCCGTGAAGTGCCGCTGCGCGAGGCGGCAGGACAACCGCTCACCGAGCTGGACGCGCAGGCGCAGCAGCTTGCGTTTCGTCAACAGCAGCCGGGGTTCATCGAGCAGAGTTTTGCGACCATCTCCGCCTCTTCGAGCAATGCGGCGATGTGTCACTATCATTCGAGCGAGGCCAGCAATAAGCCCATCGGCCACGACCATTTTTACCTGAACGATTCCGGCGGCCAGTATGTTAACGGCACCACCGACGCCACGCGTACGCTGGCGTGGGGGGAAGTCGATCCGCAGCGGCGCCTGCACTACACCGCCGTGTTGAGAGGCTTTCTGTCGCTGATTACTCTGCAGTTCCCCTCTGGCACTCAAGGGCATCAGTTGGATGCCTTCGCGCGTCGCCCGCTGTGGGAGATGGGGCTGGATTACGATCACGGCACAGGGCATGGCGTGGGCCATCAGTTGCTGATCCACGAGAACCCGCATCGCATTGCCAAAAAGGTCAACCCGTGGCCGCTGGTGGCGGGTAATATCATGACGATTGAACCAGGATACTATCTGGGCGATAGCCACGGCATTCGTATTGAAAACCAGGTGGAGATTGTGGAGAGCCGTCCGGGGTTCTGCAAATTTGCCTCGCTAACGCTGATCCCGATCGACTTAAGTCAGGTTGAGCTGCATCTGTTGAGCGATCAGGAAAAACAGTGGCTGGATGCGTATCATCAGCAGGTCCGGGAGGCGCTGTTACCTCTGGTGAACAGCGATGCGCGAGCGTGGCTGGAAGAAGCGACCGCCCCGATGAGTATCTAACATCGTGCGGTCTGATGCCCGGTGGCGCTGCGCTTACCGGGCCTACCTATCCCGTAGGTCGGGTAAGGCGAAGCCGCCACCCGACAATTTTTCCAGACGCAGAAAAGCAAAAAGCCTGCTTTATAAGCAGGCTTTTTAAATTTGGCTCCTCTGACTGGACTCGAACCAGTGACATACGGATTAACAGTCCGCCGTTCTACCGACTGAACTACAGAGGAATCGTGTGAACGGGGCGCATATTATCGATGCTCCCCCATGATGTCAAAGGCAGAATGCATATTTCCGATCGTTTGCCGAATTATTCTCCACTTCGCGCAATTGTCAGGCATTCTTTCGCGGATATTTCCATAACCAGCGCCCGCTAACCATCCGCCAGTAGAACAGTGCGCCCCGTACGGCCCAGTCGAGGAACATCCCGAGCCAGACGCCGACCACACCCCATCCGAGCATCACCCCGAGCGTATACCCCGCGACAACGCGACATCCCCACATGCCGAGCATTGATACCCACATCGCAAAGCGGGCATCGCGCGCGCCCTTCAGCCCGGCGGGCAATACCCATGATGCCGCCCAGATAGGCATGAAGGCCGCGTTGAGCCAGATGAGGATCTTAACGACCTCTTTAACATCGTCTTCATGGGTATAGAACGAGGCCATCAGCCCGGCAAACGGCGCGGTTCCCCAGGCGATGAGCGTCAGTCCAATGGTCGACAGCCAGAAGACGTGCCGCAGCTGTCGCTCCGCCTGGCCTATCTGCCCTTTTCCGAGCCGTTTACCCGTGATGATAGTCGATGCAGAACCCAGCGCGTTACCCGGCAGGTTAATCAGCGAGGCGATGGAGAAGGCGATAAAGTTACCAGCGATAACGTCGGTCCCCATCCCGGCGACAAACATCTGCGTGAGCAGCTTCCCGCCGTTGAACAACACCGATTCAATACTCGCGGGAATGCCGATCCCCATCACTTCCCAGATAATGGCGAAATTAAAGGGCCGGAAATAGCTTTTTAGCGTCAGACGCAGCGAGGGGGTGATCCCCGCCATCAGCACCCCGATGATGGCGACCGCACCGATATAGCGTGAAATGGTTAAGCCCAGTCCCGCACCGACGAACCCCAGCCCCTCCCACGAGAACACGCCGTAGATCAGCACGCTGCTGATAATGATATTCAGGATATTCATACCGCCGTTGATCAGCAGCGGAATTTTGGTGTTGCCCGCCCCGCGCAGCGCACCGCTGCCAATCAGCGCAATGGCCGCCGCCGGATAGCTTAAGACGGTCATTTCCAGGTAGGTCAGCGCCAGGTCTTTAACCTCATTCGTGGCTTCCCCGGCGACAAAGTCGATAATCTCTTTACCGAAATAGTGGATCACCGCCGCCAGAACGATCGAAAAAATGGTCATGATCATTAGCGACTGGCGGGCCGCCTCGCGTGCGCGTTTGGGGTCAAGCTTGCCGAGGCTGAAAGCCACCACCACCGTCGTCCCAAGGTCTATGGCGGCAAAGAACGAGATCACCACCATGTTAAAGCTGTCCGCCAGCCCAACCCCAGCCATCGCCTCTTTTCCCAGCCAGCTCACCAGGAAAGTGCTCAGGACCCCCATCAGCAAAACGCAGGTATTTTCCAGGAAGATAGGCACAGCAAGAGGGGTGATTTCACGCCAGAACAGGACACGATAGCTTTTACGTTTTGCATACCATGGCGTGCGCGCTATCGCCTGGCGTAATGAGGCAGTGACGTTCAAAATGGACCTTAGCGAGAAAAGTTGAAACTCCATTTCAAATGATGGGGGACAAATGCTAATCCTGCAAAGTATTTTCCTGAAAAAGATGTGTGGATTTACAACAAACTGACCACAGAATCAGCAATCGGTCGATTTTCCCTAAGATCAGGTTTGACAAAAGTTTTTTCGCCACTAAGATAAGCCTCCACAACGATTCCTCTGTAGTTCAGTCGGTAGAACGGCGGACTGTTAATCCGTATGTCACTGGTTCGAGTCCAGTCAGAGGAGCCAAATTTAAAAAGCCTGCTTTTAAAGCAGGCTTTTTGCTTTGCGGATGAGGGAAAATGAACGCTCTGTTTGTCTACGGCACGCTGCGCCCGGGCCACTCTAATGCGCATATTCTTGAAAACATTGGCGGCGAATGGCTGGCCGGCTCCGTATCCGGTACGTTTTACGAACGCGGCTGGGGCGCTGCGGCGGACTTCCCGGGGATTGTGCTCCATCCTGATGGCCCCCGCGTCGAAGGCTATCTGTTTATCTCTGATAACCTTGCCGCGCACTGGCAAATGCTGGATGAATTTGAAGACGGCTACGATCGGGTTGAGGTCACGGTGACTACCCTTGAAGGCAAGCAGGTTAAGGCCTGGATTTATCAGCTACGGCCGCGTTCTGCGTCATAAAAAAAAAGGCTCTCTGTCACCAGAGAGCCTTTTTCACTATTCGCTGCGATTACTCGCTTTTTGCTTCGCCGTTTTTGATTTCGCCCATCACTTTCAGCTTCTTGGAGATGTCGCGACGCTCTTTGGACAGCTCAGCGTTTTTGATGATGTAGTCATCAACGCGGTCTTCATAGTCGCTCTTCATGCTGGCGATGATGCCCTGAATAGCTTCAACGCTCATACCTGGCTTGATGTAGTCGCTCAGGTTGTCGAGCAGCAGAACACGCTTCTGGTTGTCACGGATCTTCTTCTCAACGTCCTGGATTTCACGCTGCAGTTTGTTTTTGCGGCGGAACAGGCGGACGAATTCCAGAACATCCTGGAACGAAGGCTTGGTAGTTTCCATTTTTACACCCCTGATAATGTGAGATTCGGATTCGTTAAGGCAACCGTTGTAACAATAACCTTACTGACAGCGGCTGCGAATGACAATGAGTATATCGTTTAAAGCTATCATAACCCCAATTGCTGCTGAATCGAAGCAGCAGCCGTCACATACGCCTTTTATTTGCGCAGCGCCCGGCAAATAAGGTGCGATAGCAGCTCAAGCTGCCGCGCCAGTTCCATGCTCAGCCAGACGTAGCCATGGATAGGCGTTTCCGCCACGTTATCGCTCTGGCGCTCATTGATTAGCTGCTTCAGCTCCGCGACGATCTCATTCAGCCGCTCGCTGTTGGCCAGTATCGGCTGCGGGTTCCCTTCGTAGAGCGCATGGGCGATGGTCAACAGCGTTTGCTGCGTCATCTGCTGGGTCTCTTTGAGGGTCTGCGCGTTGAGCATCAACAGATGGCTGGGACGAGAGGCCCAGTGGGCGTTGATCTGCAGTTCAAGCATACAGACCAGATTGCGGCTTACCGTCTGGATAGCTTCAAAAATCGCTTTCTGAATATGGGTTTCTTTGCTGGCGGGCGTGATCAGGCCGCGCATTTTGACCACGTCGTTGAGGATCGCTTGCAGATGCTTTTCCAGCCGGGGACGCTCAACCAGATTCGGGGAAAAACCGGCCTGATAGACGCGGTTAAAGGCGGTGACGTAGTTCGCCATCTGAATACGCCAGTGCAGAAAAGCACGCTGCGGCCAGATACCGGTGAAGAGCATGGCCAGCAGTGACCCCAGGATGACATCCCCGCTTCGCCACAGCGCCGTGGTCATATCCCCGGCGGGCGCACCGACAACCACCGCGAGCGTAATTCCGATCAGCAGCGCCTGATAGGGTCTTTTGCCCAACGCCAGCCAGCCGCACAGGAACATGGCGGCACCGCACCATGCCAGCATCACGGGAAATGAGATGAGCTCCAGCTTCAGGGCGATAAGCCCAAGGGCCGAGCCTAAAACGGTCCCGCCAATGCGCTCAAAGGCGCGCGGAACAACGTTTCCCCAAAACGAGATGGGCCCCATCACCACCACCAGCGTGATCAGCGGCCATGTTCCTTCCGGAACATCCAGCAAACGGACCAGCACAAACGTCAACACGAAAGCCAGCGCGATGCGGCACCCGTGCACCACGCGGTAATGTTTGTACAACCGAATTTCAAAAGGGGTTAATGATTTGTCGGGACGCACACCCGCTCTCCAGCTACACGGCAAATCACAATTGTACTGTGTTTTCAGCCGGGCGGATCGCTCCCGGCTGAAAAACCCTTCATTTAGCAGGCTTAAGCCGTTTTATGCTCTACCGCGATATACATCTCGATATCCCAGTAACCGTCTGCATTGCCATCATTGAGATAGCGCTCGAAGCAGGGTTTAAGCGCCATCTGGTACTTATTGTCCTGCAGCAGGGAATTAAAGAACTGATACCACGGCGTGGCGAAGTCGTAGTTTTCCACGCGCGCCGTCGCCACGGCATAATCCCCGGCCGCGATTTCCGTCATCATGACGCCTTCGCTGTTTTCCGGGATAACGAAATCATCCGGTACCGTAACCGCCGTATCGCAGCGCAGTTTTTCCGCCGGGACTTCATCCGGGTTATCGTAGTAGACCGCAACCCACTCCAGCGGCTCAATGTGGCGCCCGTCCACCCACATCACCAGCTGTTCAAAGCCCTGTTTTACCGTTTTTTCCCACGGTCCGACCAAATGAAAACCGGCAATCTTACGTTTCTTTTGCTGCTTGATGCTGTAGTCCATGCTGCCTCCATTTATTACTGTGTATATATACACTATAAAGCGGATTATGAGCGTTCAGCAAACGTGAAGTGTTTATTATGTGAGCAGACTCGCAACCCTGCCAGTCTGCTCATCTGCCGTTAGAGCGTGTGGTGCAGATAATCGCTCAGGCGTGAGAACAGGCCGCCTTTATCAACGGCTTCCAGCGTCACCAGAGGCCAGTGCGCTACCACTTTGTCGCGGTCATAGAGCTGGATCTCCCCGACCCGCTGATGCGCAGCAATGGGTGCTTCCAGCTCTTTTTTATCCAGAACGTATTTGGCTTTGATGTTCGGCACCTCCGCTTTCGGCAGGGCCAGCCAGAAGTCCTGGTCAGTGCCCAGTTTCACCTGCTCCTTATCGCCGTACCAGATTCGCTCTGTCCCCACTTTTTTACCGTTATGCAGGATCTGCACCGTATCGAAATTCTGCTGCCCCCAGTGCAGCAGCTTTCGGGCCTGGTCCTCACGCCCTTTCGGGCTGTCCGCCCCCATGACCACCGCGATTAAACGACGCTGGCCGTCAACGGCGGAAGCAATCAGGTTAAAGCCCGCGCCAGACGTGTGGCCAGTTTTAAGCCCGTCAACGTTCATGGTCTTATCCCACAGCAGGCCGTTACGGTTCTGCTGGGTGATTCCGTTCCAGGTCAGGCTCTTTTCGCTGTACATATGATAAAACTCAGGCTCGCCGTGGATGATGGCCCGGGAGAGTACGGCCAGGTCATACGCCGAGCTGTGCTGGCCCGGCGCGTCCAGCCCGTGTACGGTTTCAAAGTGCGTATCGCGCAGGTTCAGCTTTTGCACGTAGTCATTCATCATCTTTACAAACTGCGGCTGACCGCCCGCCACGTGATCGGCCAGCGCCACGCAGGCGTCGTTGCCGGAATCGACAATCAGACCGCGGCTTAAGTCACGCACGGAGACGCGATCGCCCTCTTTCAGGAACATGAGCGACGAGCCGTCAAAAACCGGGTTGCCTTTTGCCCACGCGTCACGTCCTACGGTAACAATGTCGTCCGGCGTAATGCGGTGGCTATCAATGGCCCGATCAACCACATATCCCGTCATCAGCTTGGTCAGGCTCGCCGGATTACGTTGTTGATGTTCGTTGCCCGCCGTTAAAATCTGACCAGTCGTGTAGTCCATCAGCACCCAGGCGCCAGCCTGAATGGCCGGAGGCTGCGGCGAAAAATCCAGTGGTTCGGCCGCAAAAGCAGATGAGACACTCGAAGCGAGTAAAGAAACAGCAATAAACAGACGGCGTTTCAACGGTATATCCTCAGGTCATTAAAAATCGATGACCTTTTTACGGGAGTTCTGATGTCGTTACCTGGCTTAATTGCAAAAAAATGTGACAGAACGCAGGTTTTTTCCTGAAGCTGGCGCGCAAATTTGCGCCATGACGGTGCTTTTTATTCGGTCTGAACCGCACGATCGTTTACCATAGTGACGTCATTTTTTAACAGGATGGTATTACTGGTGTCTGACTCTGCCGCTCGCCCGACTTTTTTGTTCCACGACTACGAAACCTTTGGCACACACCCGGCGCTGGACCGACCGGCGCAGTTTGCCGCCATCCGTACCGACGACGAATTCAACATCATTGGCGAGCCTGAGGTCTTTTACTGCAAACCGGCTGATGACTACCTGCCGCAGCCCGGGGCGGTCATGGTCACCGGGATCACCCCTCAGGAAGCGCGGGAAAAAGGCGTTACCGAGGCAGAATTCGCCCGACGCATTCACGATCTGTTTACCGTCCCCAATACCTGCGTGGTCGGTTACAACAACATCCGCTTCGATGACGAAGTGACGCGCAACATCTTCTATCGCAACTTCTACGATCCCTATGCCTGGAGCTGGCAGAACCGCAATTCACGCTGGGATTTGCTCGACATCATGCGCGCCTGTTATGCCCTGCGTCCTGAAGGCATTAACTGGCCGGAAAATGAGGAAGGGCTGACCAGCTTCCGGCTGGAACACCTGACGCGCGCCAACGGAATCGAGCACAGCAATGCCCACGACGCGATGGCGGACGTCTATGCCACCATTGCCATGGCGAAGCTGGTGAAAAACGCGCAGCCCAGGCTGTTTGAGTATCTGCTGAGCCACCGCAGTAAACAAAAATTAACCACGCTGATTGATGTGCCGCAGATGAAGCCGCTGGTGCATATTTCCGGCATGTTTGGCGCCTGGCGCGGCAATACCAGCTGGGTCGCCCCACTGGCCTGGCATCCGGATAACCGTAATGCGGTCATCATGGTGGATTTGGCCGGTGATATTTCACCGCTGCTGGAGCTTGACAGCGATACCCTTCGCGAACGGCTTTATACCCCAAAAAATGAACTCGGGGATCTGCCTGCGGTACCGGTCAAACTGGTGCATATCAATAAATGTCCGGTCCTGGCGCAGGCGAATACGCTGCGTCCGGAAGATGCGGACAGACTGGGCATAAACCGGCAGCACTGCCTCGATAACCTGAAAGTGCTGCGCGATAACCCGCAGGTGCGCGAGAAGGTGGTCGCCATCTTTGCCGAGGCGGAGCCGTTCGTTCCGTCTGACAACGTTGATGCCCAGCTCTATAACGGCTTCTTCAGCGATGCCGATCGCGCGGCGATGAATATCGTTCTGCAAACCGAGCCGCGTAATTTACCGGCGCTGGATATTACCTTCGCCGATAAACGCATCGAAAAGCTGATGTTTAATTACCGCGCGCGTAACTATCCCGGCACGCTGGACGAGGCAGAGCAGGATCGCTGGCTGCAGCATCGTCGCAATGTCTTTACCCCTGAGTTCCTTAATAGCTATGCCCAGGAGCTGGAAATGCTTTATGGCCAGTATGAAGGGAATGCTGAAAAACAGGCGCTGTTGAAATCCCTGTTCCAGTACGCGCAAGAGATAGTCTGAAATTCCCAGATAAAAAAACCGGAGACGATAGTCTCCGGTTTTTTTGCCCGGTGGCGCTGCGCTTACGCGGGCCTACGGGTGTGTTTTTTTGTAGGCCGGGTAAGCGCTAGCGCCACCCGGCGAGTCATTATGCAACGTCTTCGTACTGAGGAACCGGATTACGGAAGCTCTTCGTGACGCAGGCCAGGTAAACCAAACCGATAGCACCCCAGATCAGACCCAGAACCATAGAGCTCTCTTCCAGGTTAATCCACAGCGCGCCCACGGTCAGGGCACCACACACTGGCAGCACCAGATAGTTGAAGTGGTCTTTCAGCGTTTTGTTGCGCTTCTCACGGATCCAGAACTGCGAGATCACGGAGAGGTTAACGAAGGTGAACGCCACCAGCGCGCCGAAGTTAATCAGCGCGGTCGCCGTCACCAGGTCGAATTTAATCGCCAGCAGGGCAATAGCGCCAACCAGCAGCACGTTCCATGCCGGAGTACGCCATTTCGGATGCACGTAGCCGAAGAAACGGGTTGGGAATACGCCGTCACGGCCCATCACGTACATCAGGCGAGATACGCCCGCGTGCGCCGCCATGCCGGACGCCAGTACGGTCACGCTGGAGAAGATCAGCACGCCCCACTGGAAGGTTTTACCCGCAACATACAGCATGATTTCAGGCTGTGACGCATCCGGATCTTTAAAGCGAGAGATGTCCGGGAAGTACAGTTGCAGGAAGTAGGAAGCTCCGATAAAGATCAGGCCGCCAATCAGCGCGGTCAGGAAAATCGCTTTCGGGATCACGCGCTCAGCATCTTTGGTCTCTTCGGAGAGAGAAGAGATACCGTCAAAGCCCAGGAACGAGAAGCACAGAATCGTCGCACCGGTAATCATCGGCACAACGTGCGCACCTTCAGACCAGAATGGACGCGTGCTGGTCAGCGTACCTGCACCTTCACCGTGAGAAACACCGTAGATGATCAGGCCAACGATAACCGCCACAATGCCCATCTGCAGAATAACAATCAGGGTGTTGAAGTTCGCCACGGTCTTGATGCTGCGCAGGTTAGAGATGGTCATAAAGGCCACCAGCGCGACAACGAAGATCCACGATGGAACAGAAGGCACCAGCGCTTCGAAGTAAATTTTTGCCAGCAGAATGTTGATCATCGGCATGAACAGATAGTCCAGCAGCGATGACCAGCCCACCATAAAGCCAACCGCCGGGCTAATGGATTTCTGGGCATAGGTGTACGCAGAGCCTGCGGACGGGAAACGGCGAACCAGCTTGCCGTAACTCAGCGCAGTAAAGAGGATCGCGACCAGCGCAAAGGCGTACGCCGTTGCGACGTGACCGTCTGTGAGGCCCGATACGATACCGAATGTATCGAACAGCGTCATCGGTTGCATATAGGCAAGGCCCATCATAACAACCGGAATCAACGTAAGCGTTTTACGTAATTCCACGCGAGAGGTGTTTGGAGTTGCGTTATGCGACATAGTTATTCTCCTTTACGGTGATAACCGCCACGTAAGCGAAAAATTGCCCCATTTCTTTCTTCCTCAGCGACAACAACTGTCGGATTTTAGTAAATATCTATCCGGTACGAAGCCCGGCCTCTTGGTTTTTAGTTTCGTTTCGTACATGCAAAAAAAAATAACCGACGCCTTTTATATCGTCGATTATTCATTTGGTTGCAGCGGCGGCATTTTGCCCCACATCGGATACAAAAGGCAATACTTTGCAAAGCACGGGACAATTTTCTTTTTGCTAACTGGCTGATTTCTGGACGCCGGGCTGAGAGTAAACGGCGGCGATAGCACTATTTGCTAAAATCTCGTCTCGCCACCATGCGCTGGCCAGCCCTGCAGTTTGTTCATTCCAGCCAACCCACACCGATTCATTACTGCTTTGAGCAAGTACCTGTTTTTCAACAAGCGCACCGCTGTCAATAAAGCGCTGCGCCAGATAACGAGGCAAATAGCCGCAGCCCAGGCCGCTAATTTGCAGCTCCAGCTTGGTTTTATAGTCGAAAACGGTAATGGCCTCCTGCTCATCAAGCAGTTGGGAGGAGGCCGAACATTCCGGACGAGCGCTGTCCCCGACCACGATGGCGCGGTAGCCTTTAATCACGCGACGGTTAATAGGCTCGGGTTCCTGAGCCAGGGGATGATGGGGCGCTACGGCAAACACCTGCTCGAGCACGCCCAGCCGGGCAAAACCAAAATCACTCAGCTGGGGAGGCTCGTGGAGTGCCCCGACAAAAATATCCGCCCTGCCCTGCGTTAAGGCATCCCAGGAGCCCCCCAGCACGCCGTTGATAAAGATCAGCCGCGTCACGCTGTGGTGTTGATAGAAGGCTTCAATCAGGGGCGTCAGGAGAGAAAACGGAAAGGTATCATCCACGCCAATGATCAGCTCGTTTTCCCACCCCTGATGGAGTTTTACGGCCTGTTTTTCGAGTTCACGAACGGTGTGGAGAACTTCACGGCCTTTTTCCAGCAGCATCTGTCCGGTGCGGGTAAAACGAGCGCGGTGCCCGGAGCGATCGAGGATCTGGATATTGAGATCGCTTTCCAGTTTTTGAACGGTATAGCTCAACGCAGATGGGGTTTTGTAGAGCTTTGCCGACGCAGCGGCAAAGCTCCCCTCTTTTTCCAGTGCATCCAGAATAATAAGAACATCCAGCAGCGGTTTCATGCTCGCCCCCTTTCGGTGTGCGATGGTCTCCGCTGCGGGACTTATTCCATGGGCATCACCAGCGGATCGGGATACTGATACTCAAACCCCAGCTCATGACAAATACGATTGCCATCAACAATTTTGCCTTTACTGTCATCCTTTGCCTCACCAAAAACCGGTGGCGCCAGGCCCAGCTGACGTGCCATCAGCGGGTAAAACGTGCTGCGCGCCGGATGAGACGGTGCACATATATTATAGATGTGCCCACCTTTCGGAGCCTGTAAGAGTAGCTCAATTGCGCCAACAACATCGTCAAGATGCACAAGATTGACCACATGCTGGCCGTCTGGCGCAGATTTTCCGGCAAAAAAGCGTCCCGGATGGCGACCCGGGCCCACCAGCCCCGCCAGGCGTACAATATCGACCTGCGTGCCGGGAAGATGATGCAGCCAGTCTTCCAGCTCTTTCAGAACCTGACCGCTCGCCGTCACGGGACGGCGCTCGGAACTCTCTTTCACCACGCCCTCAACCTCGCCATAGACCGACGTCGAGCTGGTAAAAATGATGCGCGGAACATGGTGCGCCAGCGCGCTGTCGACGATCTCCTGCATCGCCTGCAGATAAAACGACTCGCCCGGCCCGCTGCGCCGCGCGGGTAGCGTAATCACCAGCGCATCGACGTTCATCAGCGTGTCCAGATCGTCAGCATCACACACCAGCTCCGGTTCAAGACGCAGTTCAACGCCGTCAATACCGCACATGCGCGCTGCCTCTACCCCATCCATCGTGGTTTTGCTTCCGGTCACCTGCCAGCCTTTCGCGGCTAATGACATCGCCAGCGGCATTCCCAGCCATCCTAAACCGACAATCGCGACCTTTTTCATGCGAATTCTCCTGACTCTCACTCGTCTTTTATAAGGCTACGCCAGCCCGGCAGAACACACAATTCATAGCATCAATATGAAATGAATTAATGATCAAAAAAAGCCCTTGCAATATGTCGTACAACTGGTTTAGGTTAAAAGACATCAAATGAATAAGCATTCATCGAGAATTTATATGACACGCGTTCAATTTAAACACCACCATCATCACCATCATCCTGACTAGTCTTTCAGGCGATGTGTGCTGGAAGACGTTTGGATCTTCCAGTGGTGCATGAACGCATGAAAAAGCCCCCGGAAGATCTTCTTCCGGGGGCTTTTTTTTGGACCAAATTCAGACAGGTTAAAACAGGTTAACGAGGAATAAAGAATGTTAGATAACTCACGCTTACGCATAGCTATTCAAAAATCAGGCCGCTTGAGCGACGACTCACGCGAACTGCTGGCCCGCTGCGGGATTAAAATTAACCTGCACACCCAGCGCCTGATTGCTCTGGCTGAGAACATGCCCATCGACATTCTGCGCGTGCGTGATGACGATATTCCCGGCCTGGTCATGGACGGCGTCGTTGACCTCGGCATCATCGGTGAAAACGTGCTGGAAGAAGAGCTGCTGACCCGCCGCGCGCAGGGCGAAGATCCGCGTTACTTCACCCTGCGTCGTCTGGACTTCGGCGGCTGCCGCCTGTCGCTGGCAACGCCGGTTGATGAAGCGTGGGACGGCCCGGCCGCGCTGAACGGCAAACGTATCGCCACCTCTTACCCTCACCTGTTAAAGCGTTATCTCGACCAGAAAGGCGTGCAGTTTAAATCCTGCCTGCTGAACGGCTCCGTTGAAGTGGCGCCGCGTGCGGGTCTGGCGGACGCCATCTGCGACCTCGTCTCTACCGGCGCGACGCTGGAAGCAAACGGTCTGCGCGAAGTGGAAGTGATCTACCGCTCTAAAGCGTGCCTGATTCAGCGCGACGGCGAGATGGCGGACGCTAAGCAGCAGCTGATCGACAAACTGCTGACCCGTATTCAGGGCGTGATTCAGGCGCGTGAGTCCAAATACATCATGATGCACGCCCCAACCGAGCGTCTGGAGGAAGTTATCGCCCTGCTGCCGGGCGCCGAGCGCCCGACCATCCTGCCGCTGGCCGGCGATCAGCAGCGCGTGGCGATGCACATGGTGAGCAGCGAAACCCTGTTCTGGGAAACCATGGAAAAACTGAAGGCGCTGGGCGCAAGCTCCATCCTGGTGCTGCCAATTGAGAAGATGATGGAGTAATGGCCATGAGCTTTAACACGATCATCGACTGGAATACCTGTAGCGACGCACAGCAGCGCGAGCTGCTGATGCGCCCGGCGATTTCCGCCTCTGAAAGCATCTCCCGCACCGTGGCGGAGATCCTGGATAACGTTAAAGCCCGCGGCGATGACGCGCTGCGTGAATACAGCGCAAAATTTGATAAGACGGAAGTCGGCGCATTACGGGTTACCGAGCAGGAAATCATTGATGCCAGCAATCGTCTGGGTGATGACATCAAACAGGCAATGGCCGTCGCGGTGAAAAACATTGATACCTTCCACACCGCGCAAAAGCTGCAGCCCGTGGATGTCGAAACCCTGCCCGGCGTGCGCTGCCAGCAGGTCACGCGCCCGGTTGCGTCCGTCGGCCTCTATATTCCCGGCGGCTCTGCCCCGCTTTTCTCCACCGTACTGATGCTGGCGACACCCGCGCGCATTGCCGGGTGTCAGAAAGTGGTGCTGTGCTCACCGCCACCGATTGCCGACGAGATCCTCTATGCGGCGAAGCTGTGCGGCGTGCAGGCGGTCTATAAAGTGGGCGGCGCGCAGGCGATTTCAGCCCTGGCGTTCGGTACGGAATCCATTCCGAAGGTCGACAAAATCTTTGGCCCGGGCAATGCGTATGTGACCGAAGCCAAACGCCAGGTCAGCCAGCGTCTGGACGGCGCGGCCATCGATATGCCTGCCGGCCCGTCTGAGGTGCTGGTGATTGCCGACAGCGGCGCAACGCCGGACTTCGTCGCCTCAGACCTGCTTTCTCAGGCGGAACACGGCCCGGACTCGCAGGTCATCCTGCTGACGCCGGATGCCGATATGGCGAAACGCGTGGGCGAAGCCGTTGAACGCCAGCTTGCCGACCTGCCCCGCGCCGACACGGCACGCCAGGCGCTAGCGGCCAGCCGCCTGATTGTGGCGCGCGACCTGGACCAGTGTATTGCCATCTCCAACCAGTACGGCCCGGAGCATCTGATTATTCAGACCCGCAACGCGCGCGATCTGGTCGACAGCATTACCAGCGCGGGCTCGGTGTTTCTTGGCGACTGGTCACCGGAGTCCGCTGGCGATTACGCCTCCGGTACCAACCACGTTCTGCCGACGTATGGTTATACCTCTACCTGTTCCAGCCTGGGCCTGGCGGATTTCCAGAAACGCATGACCGTGCAGGAACTCTCCCGCGACGGGTTTGCGTCACTGGCTTCGACTATTGAAACCCTGGCTGCCGCCGAGCGGCTGACCGCCCACAAAAATGCCGTTACGCTGCGCGTTGCAGCCCTGAAGGAGCAAGCATGAACATTGAAGAGTTAGCCCGCGAAAATGTCCGTCGCCTGACGCCTTACCAGTCCGCGCGTCGTCTGGGCGGCAAAGGGGATGTCTGGCTGAACGCCAACGAATTCCCGACTGCGGTGCAGTTTGAGCTGTCGCAGCAAACGCTGAACCGCTATCCGGAGTGTCAGCCGAAAGCGGTAATTGAAAACTACGCGCAGTACGCGGGCGTGAAGCCGGAGCAGGTGCTGGTCAGCCGCGGCGCGGACGAGGGCATTGAGCTGCTGATCCGCGCATTCTGCGAGCCGGGCAAAGACGCCGTCATGTACTGCCAGCCGACCTACGGCATGTACAGCGTCAGCGCGGAAACCTTCGGCGTGGCGTGCCGCAACGTGCAGGCGCTGGAGAACTGGCAGCTGGATTTGCAGGGCATTGCCGACAATCTCGATGGCGTAAAAGTGGTGTTTGTCTGTAGCCCGAACAACCCGACCGGACAGATTATCAACCCGCAGGATATCCGCACCCTGCTGGAGATGACGCGCGGTAAAGCTCTGGTGGTGGCCGACGAAGCCTATATAGAGTTCTGCCCGCAGGCGACGGTGGCAGGCTGGCTGGAAGAGTACCCGCACCTGGTGGTACTGCGTACGCTTTCGAAAGCCTTTGCTCTCGCGGGTCTGCGCTGCGGATTCACCCTGGCGAATAAAGAGGTCATCGACCTGCTGCTGAAAGTGATCGCCCCGTACCCGCTCTCGACGCCGGTTGCCGATATTGCGGCACAGGCGCTGACGCCTCAGGGAATCAACGCGATGCGCGAGCGCGTGGCGCAAATTCTGGAGGAACGTCAGTATCTGGTGACCGCCCTAAAGGATATCCCTTGCGTGGAGCAGGTATTCGACTCGGAAACTAACTACATCCTGGTGCGCTTCACCGCATCGAGTGCCGTATTTAAATCTTTATGGGATCAGGGCATTATCTTACGAGACCAGAATAAACAACCTTCTCTGAGCGGATGCCTGCGCATTACCGTCGGCACCCGAGCAGAGAGCCAGCGCGTCATTGACGCCCTGAAAGCGGAGAAAGTATGACCCAGAAGATCCTTTTCATCGATCGTGACGGCACCCTTATTTCGGAGCCACCAGCCGATTTTCAGGTCGATCGATTCGACAAGCTGGCTTTTGAACCGGACGTGATCCCGGTGCTGCTTAATCTGCAAAAAGCAGGCTTTAAGCTGGTGATGATCACCAACCAGGACGGTCTGGGTACCGACAGCTTCCCGCAGGCGGACTTCGACGGCCCGCATAATCTGATGATGCAGGTGCTGACCTCTCAGGGCGTGGTGTTTGATGACGTGCTGATTTGCCCGCACATGCCGGCCGATGAGTGTGACTGCCGTAAGCCAAAAGTGAAGCTTGTAGAGCGCTACCTGGCTGAAGATGCGCTGGATAAAACCAACAGCTATGTCATCGGCGATCGCATTACTGATATTACGCTGGCGAAAAATATGGGCATCGCGGGGCTGCGCTACGACCGCAACAACCTTAACTGGGCGAAGATTGGCGAGCAGCTGACAAAACGCGACCGCTATTCTCACGTTGAGCGCAACACCAAAGAGACGCAGATTGATGTGAAGGTCTGGCTGGACCGTGAAGGCGGCAGCAAGATCCACACCGGCGTCGGTTTCTTCGACCATATGCTGGACCAGATTGCCACCCACGGCGGTTTCCGCATGGAGATCGCGGTAAAAGGCGATCTTTATATTGACGATCACCACACCGTGGAAGATACCGGCCTGGCGCTGGGCGAAGCCCTGAAGCTCGCGCTCGGTGACAAGCGCGGCATCAACCGTTTCGGCTTCGTCCTGCCGATGGACGAGTGTCTGGCGCGCTGTGCGATGGACATCTCCGGTCGTCCGCACCTGGAATATAAAGCCGATTTCACCTATCAGCGCGTGGGCGATCTCAGCACCGAAATGGTGGAGCACTTCTTCCGCTCATTGTCCTACACCATGGGCCTGACGCTGCACCTGAAGACCAAGGGCAAGAACGACCACCACCGCGTGGAGAGTCTCTTCAAAGCCTTTGGCCGTACCCTTCGCCAGGCGATTCGCGTGGAAGGTGACGCCCTGCCCTCGTCGAAAGGAGTGCTCTAATGAACGTGGTGATTCTGGATACCGGATGCGCCAACCTGAACTCCGTGAAATCGGCCATTGCGCGCCACGGCTATGAGCCGGCGGTGAGCCGTGACCCGGACGTGGTGCTGCGCGCCGACAAACTCTTTTTACCGGGCGTGGGAACCGCCCAGGCCGCGATGGATCAAATTCGCGAACGCGAGCTGGTCGATCTGATCAAAGCCTGTACCCAGCCGGTGCTGGGCATTTGCCTGGGCATGCAGATCCTGGGCCGCCGTAGCGAAGAGAGCAACGGCGTTGACCTGCTGGGCATTATTGACGAAGACGTGCCGAAAATGACCGACCACGGCCTGCCTCTGCCGCATATGGGCTGGAACCGCGTTTACGCCAAAGCAGGCGATCGGCTGTTTCGCGGCATCGAAGACGGTGCGTATTTTTACTTCGTGCACAGCTACGCCATGCCGGTGAACGTGAACACGATCGCCCAGTGCACCTACGGCGAGGCGTTTACGGCAGCCGTACAGAAAGACAATTTCTTCGGCGTGCAGTTTCACCCGGAGCGCTCTGGCGCCGCTGGCGCGCAGCTGCTGAAAAACTTCCTGGAGATGTGATGATTATTCCCGCTTTAGATTTAATTGACGGCACGGTTGTCCGTCTCCACCAGGGCGATTACGGCCAGCAGCGAGACTACGGAAACGACCCGCTGCCGCGTCTGCAGGATTATGCCGCCCAGGGGGCTCAGGTGCTGCATCTGGTGGATTTGACGGGCGCGAAAGATCCGGCGAAGCGCCAGATCCCTCTGCTGAAAAATCTGGTCGCCGGTGTTGATGTACCCGTCCAGGTCGGCGGCGGCGTGCGTACTGAAGATGACGTTGCGGCGCTGCTGGACGCGGGCGTGGCCCGCGTGGTGGTAGGTTCAACCGCCGTGAAAGATCCTGAGACGGTAAAAGGCTGGTTCCGCCGCTTTGGCGCCGACGCCCTTGTACTGGCGCTGGACGTGCGTATTGACGGACAGGGTAACAAACAGGTGGCCGTGAGCGGCTGGCAGGAAAACTCTGGCGTGACGCTGGAAGAGCTGGTCGATATCTATCTTCCCGTTGGCCTGAAGCACGTGCTATGCACGGACATCTCCCGCGACGGAACGCTGGCGGGCTCTAACGTCTCGCTGTATGAAGAGGTCTGTGCGCGCTATCCGCAGGTGGCGTTCCAGTCTTCGGGCGGTATCGGTGATATAGACGACGTGGCCGCGCTGCGCGGTACCGGTGTGAAGGGTGTGATTGTGGGCCGGGCCCTGCTGGAAGGTAAATTTACTGTGACGGAGGCGATTCAATGCTGGCAAAACGGATAATTCCTTGTCTTGACGTACGCGATGGTCAGGTCGTGAAAGGCGTGCAGTTCCGCAACCACGAGGTCATTGGCGACATCGTCCCGCTGGCAAAACGCTATGCCGATGAAGGCGCCGACGAGCTGGTCTTTTATGATATCACCGCTTCCAGCGATGGCCGCGTGGTCGACAAAAGCTGGGTCGCGCGCGTGGCGGAAGTGATCGATATTCCGTTCTGCGTGGCGGGCGGGATTAAGTCCGCAGACGACGCCGCCAAAATTCTCTCGTTTGGTGCCGACAAGATTTCCATCAACTCTCCAGCCCTCGCCGACCCGGAGCTGATCACCCGCCTGGCCGATCGTTTTGGCGTGCAGTGTATTGTGGTTGGGATCGACACCTGGTATGACGCCGCAACGGGCAAGTACCACGTCAATCAGTACACCGGCGATGAAAGCCGCACGCGCGTGACGCAGTGGGAAACGCTCGACTGGGTGCAGGAAGTGCAGAAGCGTGGCGCGGGTGAGATTGTTCTCAACATGATGAACCAGGACGGCGTGCGTAACGGCTATGACCTCGAGCAGCTGAAAAAAGTCCGCGCGGTCTGCCACGTTCCGCTGATCGCCTCCGGCGGCGCGGGCACCATGGAACACTTCCTTGAAGCCTTCCGCGACGCGAACGTGGACGGTGCGCTGGCCGCTTCCGTGTTCCACAAACAGATAATTAATATTGGTGAGTTAAAAACGTACCTGGCCGACCAGGGCGTGGAGATCAGGGTATGTTAACAGAGCAACAACAGGCGCAGCTGGACTGGGAAAAAACGGACGGATTACTGCCGGTGGTTGTCCAGCATGCCGTCTCAGGCGAAGTGCTGATGCTGGGATATATGAACCAGGACGCGCTGGCGAAAACGATCGACAGCGGCAAAGTGACCTTCTACTCCCGCACGAAACAGCGCCTGTGGACCAAAGGGGAGACTTCCGGTCATTTCCTGAACGTGGTCAGCATGACGCCCGACTGCGATAACGACACGCTTCTGGTACTGGCAAACCCGATTGGGCCGACGTGCCACAAAGGGACCAGCAGCTGTTTCGGCGAGACGAGCCACCAGTGGTTATTCCTGTATCAACTTGAACAGCTGCTGGCAGAGCGTAAAACGGCGGATCCTGAGAGTTCCTACACCGCGAAGCTGTACGCCAGCGGAACCAAGCGTATCGCACAGAAGGTAGGAGAAGAAGGCGTTGAGACGGCGCTGGCCGCAACCGTGCATGACCGCGAGGAGCTAACGAATGAAGCGTCTGATTTAATGTATCACCTGCTGGTGCTGCTGCAGGATCAGGAGCTGGATTTGACGGCGGTGATTGAGAATCTTCGCAAACGTCACAAATAAAAAAACCGGGGATAATCCCCGGTTTTTTTTAACTGCAAATCAGGCTTTGGGTTTGTAGGTGCGCAATGCGTTGCGCCCCAGTACGAAACTTGAACCGATTATGCCACCCAGCAGCACGGAAAGAATCAGTACAATCGCTTTTTTCGGGCTGTCACGACGAACAGGAAGATCCGGTTTCATCACGTAGCGATAAACATGGATTGTTTCCGGATTTACGTTGAGATTCTCAATATCCAGCAAGTTCTGCTTGGTCTGGTAGTACGCAACTGAGAAGACCAGCGGACGAGACGCTTCGTTATCGATCATCGACTTAAGCGCTTCACTTCCCAGAAGGAACATGGTTTCCTGCGTTACGTCCTGGGTTTGCTGGATCTGCGGCGTGCTGATTTTCGCTGCCTCAGCATTTTTCAGCGCCTCAGTGATTTGCTTGATACGCAAATCTTTCTGCTCCTGAGCCACTTTTTCCTGGTTTTCCAGTGAGTCATTAAGCGTGGTGATCTGCTGTTTAATGTTGTCTTTAAGGTCGAGAGCGAGCTCCTTCGCCGTTTGCTTGTCAATCTGCTGGATGTACTGTGCCAGCTGTTTTTGCGCAGCTTCCGCAGACTCACCGGTATAGGAGACGCTCAGCGGCAGCGTCTGGCCCTTAACGGTAGCGTCGATGGTCAGCTTTTCTGGTATCTCCTGGTTTTCGAGCGCTTGCGCTAAAGCAGAAAATGAGGAATTGAAACGGTTAATAGCACGGTTTTGAATGTCCGGCAGTGAAGGTGCTGCGCTACCGTACAGGATATTCAGTGCATTGGCGTAAGTGGCAATCTGCGCCGCATCTGGCTGAGAAATGATCGCGGAAGAGGTCCATTTCTCTTTTGCGACAGTAATATAAATACCCGCCAGGACGATAAAAACAGCAACAAAAGCGCCAATTACCCACTTTCCACGCCACAGCTGTAGCACTAAATCAAGTAAATCAATTTGCTCCGGAACATTACTGCTATTAACCGGAGTATTGTTGTTCTGCGTCATACAATCCCTAACAGATGAAAAAGGGCAAAAATAATCATGTTTACATAGTGTATCTGTTGCCAGCGATTTTTCTATCAGAATCCGATGAGTTATATCGGAAAGATGGGTTATATAACTCGCGGTCAACGCGCTATCATATAGCAATTCTGATGCCTCAGGCATCGACTAGATAGAAAAGTAATGAGGGAAGATATGAAATTTTTGGTTACGGGCGCGGCAGGGTTTATCGGTTCTCATGTCAGTAAACGCTTGCTGGATGCCGGACATCAGGTCGTCGGGATTGATAATCTCAATGACTACTATGATGTGAACCTCAAGCTGGCGCGTCTGGATCTGCTCAAATCCGATAATTTCACCTTCCAAAAGCTGGATTTGGCCGACCGTGAAGGCATGGCAGCGCTCTTCGCCAACGAGAAATTTGACCGTGTGATCCATCTGGCCGCACAAGCGGGGGTACGCTACTCGCTGGAAAATCCGCACGCTTATGCAGATGCTAACCTGGTGGGTCATCTCAACGTGCTGGAAGGCTGTCGTCATAACAAGGTTCAGCACCTCCTGTATGCTTCTTCCAGCTCCGTTTATGGTCTGAACCGTAAGATGCCATTCTCTACTGATGACTCAGTGGATCATCCGGTTTCACTCTATGCGGCGACCAAAAAAGCCAATGAGCTGATGTCTCACACCTACTCGCATCTCTACAACCTGCCGACAACCGGGCTGCGCTTCTTTACGGTGTACGGTCCCTGGGGACGCCCGGATATGGCCCTGTTTAAGTTTACCAAGGCGATGATTGAAGGGAACAGCATCGACGTCTATAACTACGGCAAGATGAAACGTGACTTTACCTATATCGACGACATTGCTGAAGCGATCATCCGTCTTCAGGATGTGATTCCTCAGGCCGATGCGGACTGGACCGTCGAGACCGGTTCCCCGGCGACCAGCTCTGCGCCTTATCGCGTTTACAATATTGGTAACAGCTCTCCGGTCGAGCTAATGGATTACATTACGGCACTCGAAGAAGCACTCGGCAGACAAGCGGAGAAAAACATGATGCCGATTCAACCGGGTGACGTGCTGGAGACCAGCGCAGATACGAAAGCCTTGTATGACGTTATAGGCTTTAAACCGCAGACCTCGGTCAAAGACGGGGTAAAAAACTTTGTCGACTGGTATCGCGCTTTCTACAAGGTCTGAAAATAAAAAACCCGGCAACCAGGCCGGGTTTTTTACGTGCGTTAAGAGTAATCAATCACTTCCGAACAGATCGCGGGTATAGACTTTATCCGCCACGTCCGCCAGCTCTTCCGCCATGCGGTTAGAGATTATCACGTCCGCTTCCTGCTTGAACGCATCCAGATCTCGAACCACACGGGAGTGGAAGAACTCGTCTTCCTGCATCGCAGGTTCGTAAATAATAACCTGAACGCCTTTCGCCTTAATACGCTTCATGATCCCCTGAATGGAAGACGCGCGGAAGTTATCAGAGCCGCTCTTCATGATCAGACGATAGACACCAACCACTTTCGGCTGACGCGCAAGGATAGAATCAGAGATGAAGTCTTTACGCGTGCGGTTGGCATCCACAATCGCGGAAATCAGGTTGTTTGGCACCGCCTGATAGTTTGCCAGCAGCTGCTTAGTATCTTTTGGCAGGCAGTAACCGCCGTAGCCAAACGATGGATTGTTATAGTGATTGCCGATACGCGGATCCAGGCAGACACCTTCAATGATCTGGCGTGTGTTCAGGCCGAGGCTTTCTGCATAGCTGTCCAGCTCGTTAAAGTAGGCCACACGCATGGCAAGATAGGTATTGGCGAAGAGCTTGATCGCTTCCGCTTCGGTGGAATCCGTGAACAGTACCGGAATATCTTTCTTGATTGCGCCTTCCTGCAGCAGTGCGGCAAAACGCTCTGCTCGCTCAGAGCGCTCACCGATCACGATACGGGAGGGATGCAGGTTATCGTATAACGCCCTGCCCTCGCGCAGGAATTCTGGCGAAAAGAAGACATTATCAATACCCAACTCTTCTTTAATCGATTTAGTGAAGCCTACTGGGATGGTCGATTTAATGATCATCACCGCTTTCGGGTTGATTGCGACAACGTCTTTGATCACCGCTTCTACGGTTGAGGTATTAAAGTAGTTGGTTTTAGGATCGTAATCGGTGGGAGTGGCGATGATGACGAAATCTGCGTCGCGATAGGCATCTTCTTTGTCAGTCGTTGCACGGAAGTTCAGTGGTTTATTAGCAAGATATTCCTGGATCTCTTTATCGACAATCGGGGATTTCTTTTGATTAAGCATATCCACTTTGGACTGAACGATATCCAACGCCACCACTTCGTGGTTTTGAGCGATCAGAATGCCGTTTGATAGGCCTACATAGCCTGTTCCGGAGATAGTTATTTTCATTCGTTTAACTTCTTCAAGTTTAAGTTTCAGGAGGCGTAAGCACGCCACCGCAATAAACAACTGTTGAGGTTTTTACCTCTTATGTTGAGTAGCTGTCAAGGCGAATGCCTGGCTGCAGAAATGAGAAAATGCAGTGGTTTATACGGGGTTGAAAGACATTAACTGCACAAAGCAAGTCCAGATGGGCGTATACGTGATAAAAAAAGCCCGGCGATCATCACCGGGCTTTTTTAGCAGGCTGCTTTAAATCAGATTAATCCAGCCATTCGGTATGGAATACACCTTCTTTATCGGTGCGTTTATAAGTATGCGCACCGAAGTAATCACGCTGTGCCTGAATCAGGTTCGCTGGCAATACTGCAGCACGGTAGCTGTCATAGTAGGCCACCGCAGCAGAGAAGGTCGGAACAGGGATGCCGTTCTGGACAGCATAGGCAACCACGTCACGCAGCGCCTGCTGATATTCGTCCGCAATTTTCTTGAAGTACGGTGCCAGCAGCAGGTTAGCGATACCGGCGTTTTCAGCGTAGGCATCGGTGATTTTCTGCAGGAACTGCGCACGAATGATGCAACCCGCGCGGAAGATCTTCGCGATTTCACCGTAGTTCAGATCCCAGTTGTTCTCATCTGACGCCGCGCGCAGCTGAGAGAAGCCCTGCGCGTAAGAAACGATTTTACCCAGGTACAGGGCACGGCGCACTTTCTCAACGAATTCGGCTTTATCACCTGCTGGTTTGGCCTGTGGGCCAGACAGCACTTTAGATGCCGCGACGCGCTGCTCTTTCAGGGAAGAGATATAACGCGCGAAGACAGATTCGGTGATCAGAGACAGCGGTTCGCCCAGATCCAGAGAGCTCTGGCTGGTCCATTTACCGGTACCTTTGTTCGCGGCCTCATCCAGAATCACATCAACCAGGTATTTACCCTCTTCATCTTTTTTCGTGAAGATATCTTTGGTGATGTCGATCAGATAGCTGTTCAGCTCGCCTTTGTTCCACTCGGTGAAAGTCTCAGCGAGTTCTTCATTGGAAAGGTTCAGGCCGCCTTTCAGCAGGGAGTAAGCTTCAGCGATGAGCTGCATGTCGCCGTATTCGATGCCGTTGTGCACCATTTTCACATAGTGACCCGCGCCGTCTGCACCGATGTAGGTTACACACGGCTCACCGTCTTCAGCGACGGCTGCGATTTTGGTCAGGATAGGCGCAACCAGTTCGTATGCATCTTTCTGACCGCCAGGCATGATGGATGGACCTTTCAGAGCCCCCTCTTCACCACCGGAAACACCGGTACCGATAAAGTTGAAGCCTTCAGCAGACAGCTCACGATTACGACGAATGGTGTCCTGGAAGAAGGTGTTACCGCCATCAATAATGATGTCGCCTTTATCCAGATATGGTTTCAGGGAGTCGATAGCTGCATCGGTACCTGCGCCCGCTTTCACCATTAACAGGATACGACGAGGTGTTTCCAGAGACTCAACGAACTCTTTAACCGTATAGAAAGGCACCAGTTTCTTACCTGGATTCTCAGCGATGACTTCTTCGGTCTTATCACGGGAGCGGTTGAATACGGAGACGGTATAACCGCGGCTTTCGATGTTGAGCGCCAGGTTGCGCCCCATCACTGCCATACCGACAACGCCGATCTGTTGCTTGGACATTACATACTCCTGTCTTGGGGATAATCACTGCGATGCAATGCAGTTTGAATGTATCTATGATGTTAACTCAAGCCAGCTACTTGTGGATAGCCTTTGGTGCGCTTACGTTTGCAACGAAATGCAATGGGTAAATAAGTAAGCAATTACCCTTTATTCTTTAATCAACATCGCGAGATATTGACCATAAGCCGTTTTCTTGAGTTTCTCTGCCTGAGCGGAGATCTCTTCTGCAGTTAACCATTTCTTACGGAACGCAATCTCTTCCAGGCAAGCCACCTTCATTCCCTGCCGCTTTTCAATCGTGTGGATGTACTGAGACGCCTCTATCAGGCTGTCGTGGTTCCCGGTATCAAGCCAGGCAAACCCACGTCCCAAAAGCTGTACGTCCAGCTCTTCACGCTGCAGATACATTTGATTCAGGGTCGTAATTTCCAGTTCACCCCGCGCCGAAGGCTTCACCTCTTTCGCCATCTCCAGTACGTTGTTATCGTAGAAGTAGAGCCCTGTAACCGCCCAGTTAGATTTTGGCTTCAGCGGTTTTTCTTCAATAGACAAGGCTTTATAATGCTCATCAAATTCAACGACACCGAATCGCTCAGGATCCTGCACCTGATAACCGAACACCGTTGCCCCGGACGTTTTACTGGCCGCGTCTTCCAGTTTCTTACTGAAACCGTGACCAAAGAAGATATTGTCGCCAAGAACTAAAGCACAGGGGTCATTCCCCACGAACTTCTCACCGATGATAAATGCCTGAGCCAGGCCATCGGGCGAGGGTTGCACTGCATAGGTGAAATTCACGCCGAACTGGGAGCCGTCTTTCATCAAACGCTGAAAGGCGGGCATATCCTCCGGGGTGGTAATGATTAAAATATCGCGAATTCCGGCCAGCATCAGGACAGAAACGGGATAGAAAATCATCGGTTTGTCGTAAATTGGGAGCAATTGTTTAGAGACACCTTGCGTAATGGGATAAAGACGCGTGCCTGACCCACCTGCTAAAACAATTCCTTTCATTACTTATACCTCGATTATTTATTCAGCCCGAGTCGTTCACCGGCATAAGATCCATCAAGCACACGTTGCCACCATCTTTCATTGGAGAGATACCATTTGATGGTCTTCTCAATACCACTTTCGAACGTTTCCTGAGGGACCCATCCGAGTTCGCGTTCAATCTTACTGGCATCAATCGCATAGCGAAGATCGTGCCCCGGTCGGTCTTCCACAAAGGTAATCAGGTCGGCAAAACTGTTTATATTGGCCGGTTTGTTCACTATGATGCTATCGAGAATTGAACACACTGTTTTAACAACATCAATGTTTCTACGCTCATTGTGGCCGCCGATACAGTACGTTTCGCCGGTTTTCCCTTCCGTCGCCACTTTGTACAGTGCTCGGGCATGATCCTCTACGTACAACCAGTCACGCACCTGTTCTCCGTTACCGTATACCGGCAGAGGTTTTCCCGCCAGGGCGTTTAGTATGATCAGCGGGATCAACTTTTCCGGGAAATGATATGGCCCATAGTTATTGGAACAGTTTGTGATGATAACAGGCAGACCATAAGTCCGGTTCCACGCTCGAGCCAAATGATCGCTTCCCGCTTTAGAAGCGGAGTAAGGGCTGCTCGGCGCATATGCGCTCTCTTCATTGAACAAGCCCTCACTGTCGTGAAGGTCGCCAAAGACTTCGTCGGTAGAAATATGGTGGAACCGGAATCCTGCTTTTTTCTTATCATCAAGAATTGAATAATGCTGACGCGCGGCTTCAAGCAACGTGAACGTACCTATCACGTTGGTCTGGATAAACGCAGCCGGACCATCAATAGAGCGATCAACATGGCTTTCTGCAGCCAGATGCATGACAATATCCGGCTTAAACTCGCGGAACAGAGCGCTTATACCCACAGCATCCGTGATATCAGTACGCGAAAATGAATAACGGGAACTCTTTTCAACGGATGCCAGGGACTCAAGGTTGCCCGCGTAGGTCAAACAATCAACAACGCAGACCGTATCCTGCGTATGATTAATAATATGACGGACGACGGCAGATCCGATAAAACCTGCTCCACCTGTTACGAGTATTTTCATATTCCCTTCACTATTTCTGGCTAAGACAGACAGCATTACGTTTATTAACTAAGATACTATTAAAATCAGTAAGCGCCTTTTCTGAACAGGACAACATTCACTGTTTTGAACAAGATTACGATATCATTCCACAATGACCAGTTTTTAACATACCACGAGTCAAAATAAACGCGGGTAGTATAATCGACATCATTACGACCGCTTACCTGCCATAATCCCGTCATACCTGGCTTCACCATCAGGTAATAATCGACATCATCCGCATAACGTTCTAACTCTTCCTGAATCACCGGGCGAGGACCAACAAGACTCATCTCACCTTTGAGCACATTAAATAACTGTGGAAGCTCATCAAGGCTTGTTTTACGAATAAACCGGCCGATAGCCGTAATACGTGGATCGTTCTTGAGTTTGAAATCTTTTTCCCATTCGGCACGGGCTTCAGGATCATTCTCAAGTAATTCCGCCAGTATTTCTTTTGAGTTAATATCCATAGAGCGGAATTTGTAGCAGTCAAATGACTCTCCACGTCGCCCTATCCTGCTATGGGCATAGATTGCCGGGCCGCCATCGCGTGATACTTTGTACCAGAGATAGACAAACAGCGGGGAGGAGAGCAAAAGAATAGCTGACGTACAAACAATATCGAAAGTACGTTTAATAAAACGTGATGTCAGTTTTGCGAGGTTGTTGTGGACCTGCAGCAGCAAGACTTCATGGCTAAAAATGAAGGACATGCTGGTGCCGTAAAGTGGGAATCCTCGCAGAGAAGGAATAATAATGACATTACGGCATTTATGTCTGGCAAGGAAACGTAGCCAGTTCTCAAATTTATCTTTTTCATCAAAATCACAGGCGACAACGAACTGTGTAGAAAAAGCATTGTAGTGAGTTAAGAGAGTCTTTTCATCTTTAACAATAGGGCACTCTTCCAGAGTATCCGCTGTTGCATCAAAATCACAGAAGGCATCAATTTTAAAACCAGATACTTCATGGCTTTGCAGGGCGAAATATGCCTCACGGGCATTACGTCCAGAACCTAATATGACAGTGCGCTTCTTCCAGTAGCCAAGTTTATTAAGCAAAACTTTTGTTAGTTCTCTCGAAACCGGAACCATAATGATGGCATATATCCAGCAATAGGCCCAAATATACCGAGAGAAATGCCATTTTGAGAATGCAACCAGGGCGAGGTCAAAAATAGAAAAAATGACAATAGTTCGTAGTGTCTCTTTCAGCTCAGACCAGAATGGTTTTTTCTGTGCGTAATGGCGTAAACGGACGCCAAACCAAAGTACACATAATGTTGTCAGAACAAGATGCGACAGAAGACGAACGTCCATCTGAACCAATGGCATGAAGGTATTCAAATCACCAATGAAGAACATGATGGTTAAAAATGAAAGCCCTAAAGAGATATTTAACCAGAAAAAATCCGAAAGCATCAAAGCTATGCGACAAACAAATTCTTTCTTTTGATCTTGAAATACGCTACTTTTCATTATTTATTCCCTGGCATAAATCCCAAGATTTATGCCGTGGTCATTATTTTCCTGGATGAGTATAATTGTTCTGCACGCGCGCAGCCTGAGTATTTATCAATGACTCAGAATATTGCGACCACGCTTTATCAACGAAGTTGATAATCTCTTCACGGAATCGTTGCTCTGAGAATGTCAGAGCATGTTCCCGACAATCCTGCGGATTAATCTCGCCCGCATGCTTTTCAAACGTTTCAACGGCATCGCAGATAGCCTCAGCGGTTTGTTCAAAGAAGAACAGACCGGTTGGCTTCTCGCTTCCAAGAGATTTAACCGTTTCCAGGCACCCTCCCTTTCCATAGGTGATCACGGGTGTGCCGCTTGCCTGCGCTTCGACCGGGGAAATACCGAAGTCTTCTTCCGCTGCGAATACATAGGCCTTAGCACGCTTCATGTAATCAACAAGCGCGGCATCGTCCTGATAGCCCAGCAACGTAACGTTGTCAGTCGCCAGTTGCTTAATTTTATCCATTTCTGAGCCGTCACCGATAACAACCAATTTTTTATCGGGCATTTTGGCAAAGGCGCTAACGATAAGATCGACACGCTTATAGGGAACCATGCGGCAAGCTGCCAGGTAGAAATCCTCTTTACTGTCGCTAAACTCAAATTTATCCGTGTTCACGGGTGGATATATGACATCTGCTTGCCTGCCGTAAACTTTATTGATTCGGCGAGCAATAAACTGGGAATTACCGATGAAATGATTTACCCCTGCAGACGTACGATAGTCCCAGATACGAATTTTGTGCAGAAGATACTTAGCAAGCCATCCCTTCAGCCCTTTATTCAAGCCAGATTCACGTAAGTACTGATGCTGGAAATCCCACGCATAACGGATAGGCGAATGCACGTAAGAAATATGAATCTGGTCTGGACCCGTTATTACGCCTTTAGATACCGCATGGCTGCTCGATATCACCACGTCATAAGCCGACATATCGAGTTGCTCGATCGCCAGCGGCATGAGCGGCAGGTAGGACTGAAATTTTTTCGCTGCAAAAGGTAAGCGCTGTATAAAGGTCGTATTGACTTTTTTATTGTTTAGAAAATGTCGGTCTTTAGGTTTCAAAAAGTCACAAACCGCATAAATATCCGCATCAGGATAGCAACGAAGGATTTGCTCAACTACCTTTTCAGAACCTGCATAGGAACTCAGCCACTCATGAACGATTGCTACTTTCATTACGCTTCTCATCAATTAACTTAAACATTTTTTCAGTACGCGACTGGTAAGTATACTCTTGTGCAAGTTCCTGACACTTCTCAACAGAAATTCGCTGACCTGAAGTAATATCTTCCAGTGCCGAAATAAATTCGGTCGACGTGTGGGCAATGCGCACATAATCCCTGAAATCACATAACGACGCTAAATCAACGCTAACCACTGCTTTACCCGCTGCCAGATACTCGAAGAATTTCATCGGGAACATGGAGGCCGTGTATTCATTTAAATTATTTGGCAGCAAAGTTGCGGTAAATCCCTTCAAATAAGCCGGTAGTTGCTGATAAGCGCGTGGACCGATTAAGTGAATGTTTTTATGGCGGGTCAACTGTGTTGCATCCGTATTCGGATCGCCCTCACCAACGTCACCTATCATCACGATAGACCATTCAGGATGCGCTTCCGCAATCTCTTCCAGCAGTGAGAAGTTGACTTTATAACCGCTGATGGCGCCAATAAAACCGATGCGTGGCTCCGGAATGGCGTGAAGATCGGACGGCAAAGGTAAATCGTCATCCAGCGCAGTGGAAAAATGGTTATAGTCGGCAACATTCGAAAAATAATAGACTTCATCACTCCACTGCTCACGCGACTTAAGCAAGGTCAACGAGGTAACGAAAGTGATGTCCGCACGTCGAACGAGCTCTTCCTCAGCATTCTGAAGAATGTCTACAGGCATACCGGGTTGCGCTTTGATTTCGTCAACGCAATGATACACAACATACTGGAAATCACTGGGTTCAAGAAAGCGCGTGGTAAGCGGGTTATAGGTCCAGAGCGTTTCGTCTTTAAACTTCAGGCGCCAGCACCAGAACTTGAGGGCGCTGCTCAAGATGAACTTATTGAGCCTGCGAACGAACGCATAGTTGTTAAACGGAATTGAGATTGGCGACCAAACCCAAATATTATCTCTTACTTTTCTCGGCGCTTTAATCGCTTTAACAATCCTGCGAAAGATACGCGAAAGGTCTTTCTTATTTACACTTGGCCTGCGCAGTCCCAGCGACTCGATATAGAGTACGCGGTGACCGCGGTTGGCCAGTTCTACCGCAACATGTTGCTTGTTTGTCCAGAATGGATTATCCCAGTCTGCGGTCGACAAGACGACGATATCTTTAATGTCAGTATTATTTTTCATAATATTATTACGTTATCTCAGTCCCTTTTTTATGAAAATCCCTTTAATACCATTTCGATACATTGGGAATAACATGGCCCACAAAATTGCGAACGTGACGAAGAGTGAACCGTCGACCAGCAATCTGATAAGCACACTGGATGGTTCAGTGACAACATGCCCTAATACCATAATGAATCCACTGTAGATAATCAGGCCAGGCGCAATCCTCAGTGCCGCAGGTATAAGGTCTTTTGCAATTTTTAGATACCATGCACTGCATACAAACATGACCAGGCCGTATATCGAGTTACCTATGCCAAGACCAAACGCCCCCCAGACCTTATAGGTCGCCAGGTTAACCAGCGCATTCCCCAGCAAGGCAACGATCATGACAATCAGCACGTGTTTATTATTCAGATGAGCACTCAAGGCCTTGATGAATATATATCCAATAACCTGAGCCCAGAGACCTATGCACATGCCCTGAATAATATCGGTAGTGACCGCCACTGAGTGAGTATTAAACTCGCCCCTCATAAAGAGTAAAACGACAATATCCTTCGCATAAACGAAGATAAAGAAAGACATATTCATCGAGAGAAGTGCTAACCAATTATAAATAGTTGTCACTTTCTCTCGCACGACTTCAGGAGATTGCGAGGACCAGATAGGCAGTCCGGCAAAGGCAATAGGCACAGACAGGATAAAGGTGACCGTGTCGGTAATAAAGCGCGCGTAGTCCAGAGCAGAAACAACATCTATGCTAATTAACGATGCAAGCGCTCTCTCAAGCGTGATATTTCCCTGCAGAATCAAAGGTAGCAGAAGAAGTGGCCGCAGAGTAATCCAGAAACTGTTCATCACCTGCTTAACTTCAGACATATCAAACCGTTCAGGAAGGTTAAGAATATGCTCTTTGCGTGCCCTCAATACCGCCCAGATACTAAAAGCAATGTAGCTACCGGTGAATCCCCATGCCAGCAGCAGATAATTATTATAATACCAGGCAGCGACAACCCCCAGAAGCATACCAACATTCTGGATGGACGCTCTCATCGACATGGGTTTGTAGTCACCATGTGCCATTGATATGTAATTAATTAGACCTGAACACAGATAAAACGGACAGCAAATTGCCATTATTTTGAACAATTCATTGGTCATTTCGCGGGCATTGCCATTAATGCCCGGCGCCATAATGCCCACCCAATAATCTGATAAAAAGAATAATACAAAGAATAGCAACAGCGAGATAACAGCAAAAAATAAAAACATGCACAACTTGAAGGTTGATGCCCGAAATTCATTTTCTGTTAGATATTTTTTATATAGCGGGATAAATGCAGAGTTCAGGCTATCACTTGTCATGAAATTAATTGGAACCAGGGTGCCAGTCTGAGCTATGCGGTATGCCCCATTGATATCCCCGGTACCAAAAAATTTTGCCATCAAAATTTCCCTGAGCAACCCCAGAACTTTTGATAGCATGTTTCCGCCAAGTAACTGGCTTATAGCTTTTTTCATTTAGATGTTCTTTTAAACAATGAAATGTACTCACCCACTGAATAGCTCAAGGTGTTTTTAACGGGTATATAGGATTCCCGCTGTAACCGGGTGACGTCATCAATAAAACTCTGTACTTTATTTGTGGAAATATCGTTTGGGTTGCATTTAAATATCTTCGGACCGGCGCTAAACGTAAGGTGCTCAGAAATAATCAATGGCAGTCCAGCGCTCATAGCTTCAAGCACATTTAAAGGTAAACCCTCAACTCTCTTTGTGAGAAATAAAAATATATCGGCACATTGCATGAGATTAGCTAACTGCGCTCGGGTTTTAGCGCCCATAAAAATAACATCATGCTCCATACCAAGATCATTCACTTTCTTTCTTAATTGCGGTTCATAAGGCCCGTCTCCACAAATAAGGAGTTTTGAGTTGGGTCTGGAGTTTTTTACTTGAGAAAACAGCTCGATATTTTTATCCACACCTTTTTGTTCATGCAACCGAGATGCCGATAAGAAAACCAATGACTCCGGTGCTATATTCAATTGTTCACGAAGGACGTCTTTGTTTGTTGTGGCGTCAGAAAACAGATGCTCATCAATGCCGTTTTCGATCTTCACCACTTTGTTGCTCTCACAAATCATATTTGTCGGGAAGCTGGTTAAATCTTTACTGACAGCATCACCAACAGCTACGATCCGGTCGAAATGTCTATAGTGCTTAGCATCGGAATAGAAACCCATAACGTTCTTCACGCTTGATAATACTTTTTTTATCTGGCGGGTTTTTAACTTTGATAACAATTCCCCCACAGAGGTTCCATGTGCCTGCATGATAAACTTTGCGTTGGGGAAGCCAGGCTTATATTTTAAAGTGCTGAAAGCTCCGGCACTGATACTGATAACCGCACTGACATTTTCTTTATGATCCCACCCTGCTATCAGTTTTTCAGTCTCAGTCCACCAGCCGGGTGAATATTGTGCTTTAGGAATGTTTTTAATTTTAATAATTTCTGGATAATGCTCTGACGGTACAGTTTCAGCATCAAAATCCGTCGTGATGACCTTTACATCAAACCCAGTGACCTGCAGCTGAACAGCAAGATCCCATGCAACAACTTCCATACCTCCCAGATGATGGAATGGGAGGGAGCGTGCAAAAATGAGTACTTGTTCAGCCATGAATCAGTTCCTGATATATTTTTTCTAATTTTAACGTTTGTGTTGATAGATTGAATTTCTCGCAGATAAATTCACGCGCATTCCTGCCCATGTTAAATCGCTCTTCGCCATTATTGAGCAAGTAAGAAATTCGCTCTGCCAGCTGCTTATCATCGCGTTCCGTCACTAAAAAGCCGGTTCGCTCATCAATAATCGCCTCCGGGATACCACCATGATGCGTGCCGATAACAGGAACCCCCGTTACGGCGGCTTCCAGGAGTACCATTCCCAGCCCTTCAGCATCACCCGTTTTCGCCGTGATGCTCGGCAATATCAGCATACTGGCCTTACGCATCCATGCCATAACGTCCTGATGGGGCAGCGCACCGGTAAACGTGACATTATGTTCAAGACCTAATGCGCTCACCTGCGTTTTTAATTCGGCTAGCAGTGGCCCCTCTCCAATAACCACTAATCTCGCATCTGCACATGTTTTTTGGACATGCTTTAGCGCTTTAATCAGGATGGCGGTTCCTTTTTTCTCTACCAGTCTTGCCACATGTAAAATAATGCCCTGATCGTCACGTTGGTCGCGAGGTTGGTATTTATCAACATCAATGCCAATGTAGTGCTGAACTAGCTTATCTTCAGGGAAACCATTTTTGATTGCTTGCTGCGCGATAAAATTGGAGACACAGATGAATTTATCGCCCTCTTTTTTGACTTTGTGCTGATGGATAAGGTAGTTAATCCATGCGGGCGAACGAGATTTAAGTAAATCTTGATTGCTCACCGTCACATCAAAGCCGTGTAGCGTTGTCACCAGAGGAATGTTTTTTCGCTGCGCCAGCGAAAGGGCGTAAAGACCGTCTATCGCAAAATGTGCATGGATGAGATCTAAAGGTTGATTGCGTAGTGCTGTGTGGTATGGCTGTGCAGAGGTTGTTACAGCATTAAGCAACTCAGCCATCCTGCCACGTATATCACCGTTGGGATTAAGCACGCACGCAGTGGCACCTTCAGGTTTTTTACCAATCATGCGTCTGCCGATATAACACTTGTTATAATTCTTAATGGCTTCGGCCTGCTGCTGTATAAAAACTTCAGAACCTTTAAAGAGCTGATTGCGAAAAATACCGACTGTTTTCATTGTTGTCCCTTACTCTCCCGGGCCATCGATATGTTTCCTGCCATACATAACCCAAGCATTACTGCCATTATTACCATCTGATGCTGTTCACCGATCAGACCAAAGTTTTCACCAAAGCCGTGAGCAAATTGCCATGCAAGAATCATTAATAAAGAGAAACCGAGATTCTTCGCTTCTGGATTGATATTTTTGACTGCACGAAATGCAACACCAATACTTGTCAGAATGAAACTCAGCCCCATAAGCGAAGCGATGATCCCAGACTTGGACCAAAGATAGATCAAGGTATTGTGTGGAGGCAGGAAATAATCCGTATGCTTGCTATAGTCAATTTCCCAGCCACCAAAGCCCTGCCCCATCAGCGGATTGTTCAAAAAGGCATTGAATGCATAGTTCCAGATTTCATAGCGTGTTTCTGCAGTATTAGTCGATTCTTGCAAAAAACCGCTCTGTTCAGCAATGCTGGATATCATGCTAATCGCGATAAGCGCAATAGCGAACGAGGCACCGACCGAACCCACAACGATCTTTGTTTGCCGCTGAAGTTTCAGGTAGAAAATGAACACAGGAATAAGTACCGCAAAAAGAACGCCTGCTTTAGAGCCTGTAAAGAAGACTGTTACCCATAATAAAATGGCCATCAACAGCGTTAGCTTCGAGTTGAGCGCTTTATAGATTCCCCAGGCCATAAATGATGAGACGCCTGCGTAGCAAGCCGCCGCATTCGCATTGACGAATAATACGCCTCCTGCTTTTACAGGATCGTAGAAGTTATTCCTGGCCCCATCCAGCAATCCCTGTAGCGTATTCATGCCCATCAAATACTTACTTACGGGAGAGAGAACGATAGATAATTCTAATGTTTCATTTAGTCTGAAAAGGATAACTGTTACTGCCTGAAGACAGATAACAAAAAGCATGGCATTAATAACTTTATACAGTGCCAGCTTATTTTTCAGCCACAATACGTAAACGGCATTTGCAATTACTATAAACTCTATAAGATACGCGATATCGCGTATACCCATTGATTTTTCTTCTGACCACGCGAGACTGATTGTACTAATACAGATCAGACCAATTAAAGACAAAATTGCAGGTTTAGCTAAAAACCGGTTCGCATTCTTTAAAAACTCAGGGAGAAGCAGTGCTGGGAGTAAAAAAGCAAGTGGGACATCCGCCCCACCCAGTTGGACTAAATATAATTGCGGAACGCTGCAAATCAGAACCAGCAGCAGTCTGAATTGTAATGAAAGCGTGAGGAAAATAAAAAATAAAATTAAACCTAACGCCGCTAATAAAACTTCTATCATTAATTTTTCCCACGCGATTAAGCAAATCAGAATCAGCTATTAATCAGTTCTAACAGCTCATCTCGTTTCGTTATCATTAATTCTTCGTCAGCATCCGTCTCAACGTTGAGACGGAGCAACGGTTCAGTATTAGACGTACGGATATTAAAACGCCAGTCAGCAAATGACATGCTCAAACCATCGGTATAGTCAATATTGATAGCTTGAGGAGAATAGCGGGCTTCAATATCAGCAATAAGCTCGACTGCATTCTCGACCTTACGATTGATCTCTCCCGAGACGGGGAATCTTGCGATGCGCGATTTAACGAGTTCTCCCAGCGAAGAACCTGACGTCAGGACAAGTTCCGCAACCAGGAGCCACGGAATCATACCGCTGTCGCAATAAGCAAACTCACGGAAATAGTGGTGGGCGCTCATCTCGCCACCGTACACCGCATTTTCTATGCGCATACGTTCTTTAATGAAAGCATGGCCTGTTTTCGACAGAACGGGTATGCCGCCAGCGCTTTCAACTATATCGATAGTATTCCATGTTAAGCGTGGATCATGGATAATTTTTGCACCGGGCTCTTTCTTAAGAAATGCTTCAGCTAACAAACCAACAATATAATAGCCTTCAATAAAATTGGCATGCTCATCAAACAAGAAACAGCGATCAAAATCACCATCAAAGGCAATGCCCATGTTGGCCTGAGTTTCTAATACAACGTTTGCGGTATCCTGTCGTGCTTCAGGCAGCAGTGGGTTTGGTATACCGTGTGGAAATGTGCCATCAGGTTCATTATGAACTTTGACAAACTCAACAGGGAGGCCCGCTGCTTTGAATCGTGATTCTATTTCATCAATAACATGACCCGCAGCACCATTACCGGAATTGATAACCAACTTCAATGGCTTGATGCGGAAATTATCAAGATTGACATATCCCAGCAGATGGTCAACATAAGCGTCCAGGATATTAATTTTCTTATAACTTCCCTTTGTCTTGCTGGACGTAAATTTGTTTTCTTCAGCTAACGCTTGAATATCTTTTAGGCCAGTGTCACCACTCACAGGACGCGCGCCTCTGCGAACCAGTTTCATCCCGTTATAATCTATTGGGTTATGGCTTGCGGTAACTTCAATTCCACCGTCTACATCAAGGAAGAATGTCGCAAAATAGATCTCTTCAGTCCCTGACAACCCAATATCAAGGACATCGCACCCCCCATCCATCAAGCCCTCTGCAAGCGCCAGTTTTAATGATTCGCTAGTTAAACGAACATCACCGCCAACCACTACCTGCTTTGGAGCTAAGCACTGCGCATAAGCTCGCCCGATACGCCAGGCGATATCTTCATTAAGTTCTTCGCCAAGTTTCCCACGAATATCATAGGCTTTGAAGCATGTTAACTTTTTATTATTTTTATCTTCCATTATGAAATCCTTACTACGTCATCGTCACCCAAATAGCTACCAAACTGAATTTCCAGAACCTCAAGGTTAATTTTCCCGGGGTTTGAAAGTCGATGTTTTTTGCCAACAGGAATAGTTGTCGATTCATTTTCAGTCAGGTAAACCACTTCATCCTCTACACCAATCAATGCCGTACCGGTTAAGACAACCCAGTGTTCCAGTCGGTGATGATGCAATTGAAGTGAAAGCTCGCCGCCAGGAATAATGGTTACACGATTAACTTTATAACGTGCATCGCGAACCAATGTTTCAACATGTCCCCAGGGCATATAGCGAGTCGTATGCTCGCGACATTCACTTCGCGAATTTGCCTTCAGATGTTCAACTATGACTTTGACATCCTGAACACTATTTTTATGAGAGACAAGCAGCGCATCTCTGGTATTGACGATAATAAGATCGTCTAATCCCAACGCAGCCGTTAATTTATCTTCGCTGCGGATATAGCATGAGCGTGTATTATGAGTGAATACATCCCCAATCAATGCGTTTCCATTAGTATCATGGGTTGATGTTTCCCACAGAGCCGACCATGAGCCAACATCATTCCAGCCTGCATCCATTGCAGTTACGATCCCTAATTCCGTATGCTCCATTACGGCATAGTCGATAGAGTCGGACGGGCATTCCGTAAAGATATCTTTATTGAGTTTAATAAAATCGAGATCGTTGACAGGTTGCTGCATTGCATTCTTGCAGGCGTCAAGTATTGATGGGCAAAATTTAGCCACTTCATTCAGATACGCAGAGGCCCGGAACATAAACATCCCGCTGTTCCAGAGGTATTCTTTGCTTTCAAGATAGGAAACAGCGGTCGCTTTATCGGGTTTTTCAACGAATCTTTTGATTTTCCAGGCCGTTGCGTTGCCAGCATGCTGTTCTTCGCCACGCTGGATGTAACCATATCCCGTTTCAGGTTGGGTGGGGACGATACCAAAGGTGACGAGTTTTCCATCTTCGGCAAAGGGGATCGCGTCGGTGATGACAGTATGAAATGCTGCGTTATCTGAAATGAGATGATCCGCTGCCAAAATGAGCATGACAGGATCTTCACCTGCGCTAATCGCATGCAGTGCAGCCAGTGTTATCGCTGGAGCAGTATTGCGTCCTACAGGTTCAAGAATGATGTTCCCGGCAAGTTTGTGCATTTGCCTTAGCTGTTCTGCCACCAGAAAACGATGATCTTCATTACAGATAACGATGGGATTTGTCACATTGAGCCCGTCCAAACGAGAGATCGTATTTTGAAGCATTGATCCCCCCTGATGGAATGACAGAAATTGCTTGGGCTGCAACTCGCGAGACATCGGCCATAGCCGGCTCCCTGTTCCTCCTGCGATCACCACTGGAAGTAACATCCTTCTTCTCCTGCTTTGCTCAATACTGATTTGTGTGTAAAAAAGGCACGCTACCGCCCCTGGCTTAGGCTACCAGAAGCAATAATCGAAATTGAATTTCTCATCCTGCGGATACCGACCACATGCAGGAGAGAGAGATAATATGATTTTGGCTCATTGATTGCCAAAATTTGAAAATGCTTTTATATACTTTAAATAGGACAAAAGACCACCCTGAAATTCAGGGTAGTCTCCTGTTTTACTGTGTATTCAAAATTGCCGTTTAATCATGTGATTCGAGCAGTTTCGTAATCCTTTCGCGGAACTTCTGCCCTTCCTTCACGTTACGCAGTCCGTAGTTCACAAACGCCTGCATATACCCCATTTTTTTGCCGCAGTCATAGCTGTCGCCCGTCATCAACATCGCGTCAACAGACTGTTTTTTCGCCAGTTCAGCGATCGCATCGGTCAGCTGAATACGTTCCCAGGCACCGGGCTTCGTTTTTTCCAGCTCAGCCCAGATATCAGCATTAAGAACATAGCGACCAACCGCCATCAGATCGGAATCCAGCGTTTGTGGCTGATCCGGTTTTTCGATGAACTCAACAATGCGGCTCACCTGACCGTCCGATTCCAGCGCTTCTTTCGTCTGGATAACAGAGTATTCAGACAGGTCACCTTCCATGCGCTTAGCCAGAACCTGACTACGACCCGTCTCGTTAAAACGCGCGACCATAGCCGCCAGGTTGTAACGCAGTGGATCGGCTGTGGCGGTGTCCAGAATGATATCCGGCAGCACAACGATAAACGGATTGTCACCCACAACCGGACGGGCACACAGAATAGAGTGACCCAGACCCAGCGGTTGCGCCTGGCGCACGTTCATGATGGTCACGCCCGGCGGACAAATAGACTGTACTTCCGCCAGCAGCTGGCGTTTGACGCGCTGCTCAAGCAGCGCTTCGAGTTCGTAAGAGGTGTCGAAGTGGTTTTCTACCGCATTCTTGGACGAGTGCGTAACCAGGACGATTTCTTTGATCCCTGCAGCAACAATCTCGTCGACAATGTACTGAATCATAGGCTTGTCAACGATCGGCAGCATCTCTTTAGGAATGGCTTTCGTGGCTGGCAGCATATGCATGCCCAGGCCCGCTACCGGAATGACTGCTTTCAAATTAATCATTATTTCTTCCACCTTAAAATGGTTGACGAATTATAGCTCTTAAACCTGTTTTCGCCAGCATGATTTGCCGTAATCCTTGAGCAATGTTACGCCTTCACCTCATAAATTTCTGTAGATGTAATCTGATTCGATTGCGCTTTTATGCCAGGAATAGTCTCAAAACAGAAAGTTGTCGATTATCTGTGCGGAAGCGCAAAGTTCAGCCTTTCCGCATTTACCACCTGCTGGTCGACCCGGTCAATATCCACCGAGCTTTGCCCTTTCTCATTCACAGCTTTAATGTTCGCCAGTGACAGCAACGTCTCGTCTTTCGCCATGAATTTACCCCGCACATCCTTGCGCAGGTCGAAGTTGATCTTCAGAGCGGGCCCCACAGCGGCTTCCTGCATCACATTGATGTTGCGTAAAAAAAGATGTTGCGGCTTGTTGTGTAATTCCAGCGTAGCACGCTGCATTTCCACGTTGGTTATCGCCACAAACGAGGTGGCGTTACCGGATGAAATCTGTATTCCGCGCAATTTATACGCAAGCTGTCGATTATCGAGGTGAATATTGTTGAGCTTGAAGTTTTGCGGGATGGACAAATAATCGCCTTTTATGACCCCATAGCCGATTAACATACCGGCACTATTAACCATATCGATATTATCAATAATGAAATTATCACAGCCATAAATAGCCACCGTGGCGTTGTCTATTCCCGCCTTTTTACTGAAATCGGGTGTAATATTTTTGGCCTTAATATTGCTAATAACAAAATGCTTGCCGTTTTCAACATGCACCAGCTGGCGACAATTGCTGCCGGTGATGTTCGCAACCACGAAGTTCTTGACGGTTTGCTTTTCCGGATAGTCGTTATCGTAGGTGCTGCCGGCGAGGCCAATGCCGATACCCCAGTTGATCTTGCCGTTAGTGCAGTTGATATTGTCGATGACATGATCGGAGATCAGGATATTGCGATCGTTGATGGCGACGTTCCACTCGATCGCATCCCCCTGCAGATGGCTAAATTTACTGTTGGTGATGCGTGCACCGTCCACCTGGTTGTGGAAACCCTGGCGCAGGATGGCGTAGTTGGCCTGACTCACGCTGATGTTATCAATGAGCAGGTTACGCATTACGCTGGGCTTCTTGCCGCCGATGTAAATCTGCGTCACCGGGCCAAAACCGCTCATGGCCAGCCCTTTGATGACGCAGTCAGAGCCGCGAACGTCGAGCGTAATGTTCTCCGTGCGTCCAGCCCCTTCGCCTATCACTTTGCTGCCTTCCTGCAAAACAAAGCGGCCGCGCCCGTTGCCGGTTAACGCCCCGCGGATCAGCAGCGTTTTACCGTTTGGAATGAAAATGCCCGTATTGATGTTTTCGCAGGTGAGCCCGGCAGGAACCAGGACGGTGTCACCTTCATTAAACGCTTGCTTAAAGGCGGCGATCCAGTCGTTGTTATTATACTGATTAACAGAGACCGTACTTCCGGCTGCGGCCCGCGCGTTGCGTGATGACAGCAGCGGCGTAGCCGCCAGAACGGACAGAGAAGAGATAAAAGTGCGTCGGGTAATCTTTTTCAGCATACAACCTCGGCGTTACAGCGTTTGCAGCAGGCTCGCTAACTGGCGGTTAATCACCTGCTGGTTAAAATCGGCTTCAACTTTTTGTCGGGCATTCTGGAGCACGGGCTCCAGCGCCTGCTGGTCGATGTCGCTGAAGGCAGCTAATCGGTCCGCAAGGGCCATCGCGTTATTCTCCGGTACCAGCCAGCCGGAATAGTCAGACTTAATCAGCTCCGGGATCCCGCTGTGCAGGGTTGAGACCACCGGAATACCGACGGCCATCGCCTCCATCAGCGCCACCGGAATACCTTCCATATCGCCATCAGCGCCCGTCACCGAGGGCAGCAGGAACACATCCGCCTCATCTAGCATGGCCTTGACCTCGTGGCTTGGCTTGAAGCCCGGCATCTCCACGACATCTTCCAGCTGATATTGTTCGATAAGCGTGCGTAAACGGCGCTCCCACGGCCCAATCCCGAGAATGCGATAGTGGAAATCCACCCCGCGCGCCTTCAGCTGGCGGCAGGCTTCAATGGCCACATGGAGGCCTTTCTTCTCGGTCAGACGAGCAACGGAGATGATCTGCAGCGGTTTTCCCGGCACCTTTACAGGACGACGAGTGAAGCGCGTTAAATCCACGCCCATACGCGAAACGGCAATTTTCTCTCCCGGGCATCCCATGTTTTTCAGGCGTCCGGCCCACAGGTCGCTGATAGGCAGCATCATATCGCCGCGCCTGAACAGCTGCTGATACTCGGGCGTATAGTGATCCAGCACTTCGCGGCTGGAGATGTCGATACCGTGGAAGATGGTCGCGATTTTCCCGTCGATCACGCCCAGTTCGCGCAGCTTCGCGGCGGTGACGCCCGCCGGGCCAAAGTGGGCGATAAACACGTCGGCACGATACGGCTGCGCCGTTTGTCCGCAGATGGCCGAGAGGATCAGATTGCGAGATTCAGACCCGTAGCGGGAAACATTCAGCGCCCGCCACGTCGACGCGCGGTGGATCCCGCGTAAGGTCTGGCTGGCCCGGTGGCGCAGCTTGCTCAGCTTCCCGGACGGTTCATCCTGCAGCCAGCGGGTTTTCGCCTCCAGCCCATACTGGGTATAGGCCGCATGGGTATTTTTGGTATCGCCCTTTTGCAGGGCGATAATCTCCACGTCATATCCCATATCGATAAACGCGGTGATTTGGTTCAGGACAAACGTTTCAGACGACAGCGGAAATTTCAGTAAGAAGAAACCAACCTTCATTTCCCCTCCCGCACGCGATCGAGCACCGATTTCACCATCCCAATGCCCTTCTCGCGCTCGGCTTTCACCGCCACGGCCAGGCGTTCATTGATCGCAGGCAGCTGGCCGAGCGTGTCGCCCACCATCGAACCCAGCGAACCATCCAGCAGATGGCGGATATCCACGGCCATTTCAGGCATACCAAGCTGCTGCATGATGCCTGCTGATTTGTGTTCGTAGTTGATGGCAATGGCCGGCGTGCCAAAGTTCATTGAGATAATGGCGGAGTGCAGGCGCGTGCCGACGGTCAGGTCACATGCGGAGAGCAGCTTGCCCATCTCCAGGTCGTTCAGCTCGTCCATCACCACGTGATAGCGCGACGGATCGTTCACCAGGCTGCGCAGGTTCAGCGCCACCATGCGGTCGTCTTTGTTGTAGCTGTCGATACCGGTGCAGGTGGAAAGCGCCAGCACCTGGTAGCCGCTGTCCAGCACGCGGTTCACCACGTCGGCGAAGGCTTTCTCATACGCCGCCTGGGTCGTGCCTAAACGCTTATCGAAGGGTGCCAGCTCGCGCAGAGTAATAGCAACGGTTTTCTGTTTCGCCGCCACGTCGAGCCAGTGCTGCACCGCGTAGCTCGGCTGGAAGCCGTCGTTCTGGTGATCCACCAGCCAGGCGGTGTCCACGCCGTGCTCAACTTTTGAGGTGTCAATTTCGCTGCGCTTCATCATGTCGAGGCTGACCGATTCACGCAGGATCAGCGCGTCGCAGTGGCCGAAGACGTAGTTTGCGAGCTGGTTAAACTGCGGATCCTGGAATGGCCCGACGCTGTGGCCGATCATAAACAGCGGCTTTTTCGCCATAAAGGTGCAGAGCGCATGCTCAAACTGCGGCACGCCGTAGAGATCGACGAAGAACGATCCGCCAACCTGAATAATGGCGTCATAGCCGGACAGCAGACGAACAAAATCGGTAAAGCCCTGCGCGATAGCGATGTTGCGCAGCTTGCCGGTATCGGTCACGCGGGAAAGCAGCACCTGGTGCTGGTAGCGACGACGCAGCACTTTCTTCACGCGGCCCATCACGCCCGCGGCGTTGTTATGCTGTTTCATCTGGCTGTAGAGCGGGTCGCCCATCACCGGGCGGTTCAGTAACCAGGATGAGCTGACCGGATAACGGCTCATCACGTCCACTTCGGTCTCAGGCTTAAGGGTGTTAATTGCATCCAGTAAACCGCGCAGGATGGCGCTGTCGCCACGGTTGCCGCAGGTATGGTTGCCAAGAATTAATAATTTCATAATGGCCTCTTAAATAACTAGCCTGCGCGAAGCAGCGTTTTCATTTTTTCGTTACGGCAAAACTGGCGCTTCATCTCTACCACCAGCGCATTGCGCGACAGCACAATCATCACGACGAACGCCAGCGCCCCCGCGGCAACCTGCACCGCCAGCAGCGCGGCCAGCGGCAGATGGCCGCTGAGGATGATGCCCAGGCCGTAGCTCACCGCCAGGGTCGGCAATGAGAGATAGAACGGCAGCCACAGGCTTAGGATGTACTGACGGTAGCTGGAGCCCAGCACCGGCTTGATCATGATGAAGTAGCTCAGAACGGTATTGACTACCTGCACCAGCAGGAAGCCCAGCGTAACGCCGATGGCGCCCGCCATATGCCCGCCGACGATAATTGCCGGAATAAACAGGAAAGTTTTGAACACGTTGAACTTGAAGCTGATGTCCACGCGCGCTTTTGCCATCAGCAGAGACCCAATCGGGTTCCCCACGGAGCGCAGCAGCCCCACTACGCACAGCAGCTGCAGGATCGGGATGATGCCGTTCCACTTCTCACCAAACACCAGCGGCACGAAGTTGCTGGAAACCACCATCAGCCCCAGCAGCACCGGGAAGTTGATAATCCCCACCACGGAAAGCAGCTTGTAGAAGTTAACGCGCAGCTTCTCGGTGTCGTCCTGAATCTTGGCAAACGCCGGGAACAGGACGCGGGTGATAATCGGGTTCAGCTTCATCGGCGGCACCACCGCAACGTTGTAGGCCAGGTTGTAGCCACCCGCCACGCTCGCGCCAAGAATACGCGCCAGCACCAGCGTCGACAGGTTGGTATTCACATAGTTGATGATGCTGTCCGCCGTCAGCCACGCCCCAAAGCGCAGGTTGGACGAGACGGATGCGAGAGAGAAATGCAGCCCGGGACGGTAGATCTTGCGGCCAAAGTAGCCGAACAGCAGCGTACGCACGGCAGAGTTAACCAGGTATCCGAGGATGGCGGTCATCGCCAACGGCCAGAAATGGGCGCTCACCACGGTGAAGGTAAAGCCCGCCAGAACCGCGCTGGTCTCGATCATGCCGATCTTGTTGAACTCCAGCTCTTTCTGCATCAGCGCGCGGAACTGCTGCCCGTGCGGGATCACCACGAAAGCAAACGACAGCGTGCGCATCAGCGGAGCCAGATCCGGGTTGTGCAGCACGCTGGCGATGGTGTCGCTCAGCAGGAACACCAGCACGAACACGAAAATCCCCAGCCCAACGTTCAGCCAGTAGAGCGTAGTCAGCTCAAGATGGCTGATCTCTTTGCGCTGGATAATCGAGTTGGCAATACCAAAATCAGACAGCGTATCGGCCAGCGCGATAATCACCAGCGAGACGGTCAAAAGGCCGAACTGGTGATTATCAATAATGCGCGCCAGCACGGTCATCTGCACCAGACCGAGGCCAATGATGACGATGGTCGCCATCGCTGACCACTTGGCGCCGCTGATGGTTTTTTCACGTAAGCTCATCTTAGTACGCCGCTTTGTTCACGAAACCTTTGAAGATGGTCAGAAAAACAATCTTGATATCGAACCAGATACTCCATTCACGGATGTACTCCAGATCGAATTCGATACGTTTTTCCATTTTTTCCAGCGTGTCGGTTTCGCCGCGCCAGCCGTTGATCTGCGCCCAACCGGTAATGCCCGGCTTCACCTTATGGCGCAGCATGTAGCCCTCAATCAGCGAGCGGTATTGCTCGTTATGCGCCACCGCGTGCGGACGCGGGCCCACAATCGACATCCCGCCGGTGAAGACGTTGATAAACTGCGGCAGTTCGTCCAGCGAGGTGCGGCGCAGGAAGTTGCCCACGCGGGTAACGCGCGGATCGTTCTGCGTGGCCTGGGTCACCACCTTGTCGTTTTCCATCACCTTCATGGAGCGGAATTTCCACACCATAATCGGCTTACCGTCCATACCGTAGCGGGTCTGGCGGAAGATAACCGGGCCGGGAGAGCTCAGCTTCACCGCCAGGGCAATGCAGCACAGAACAGGCGATATCAGCAGCAGGATCAGGGAAGAGAGCACGATATCTTCCGCGCGTTTCAGCACGCGGTTAATGCCCGACAGCGGCGTGTCGTACAGCGGCACCACCGGCACGCCGTTCACCTCTTCAATACGGGAGTGAAGGATGTTGAAGGTAAAGACGTCCGGGATCAGGATCACCGAACAGGTGGTATCCGCCAGCTCGCGCATCAGTTGCTTAATGCGGAATTCGTCTTTCATCTGCATGGCGATGTAGACGTTGTGAATTTTGCCGGCTTTCGCGTCTTCAATAAGCTGTTCGTAATTACCCGCCCAGTCCGCAGGCACGCCGCCCGGCTTCGCGTCGTGGTAAATCCCCACCACTTCAAACCCTAACCACGGCTCTTTGCGGAAGCTGTCGAGCAGCACCTTGCCGACCGACAAATCGCCCGCTACGGCAACGAAGCGGCGATTGTAGCCACGGTTACGCAGCCAGCCCGCGCCAAAGCGGATCAGGGAACGGCACACCACCATGCCGACGCTGGTCAGCAAATACCAGCAGAGATAGGTGATGAGGCGATTGTCAAAATCATGGCTGAACGCCACCAGGCCGGCGCTGAAGATCAGGCTCAGGGTCCAGTTTTGCAGCAACAGCATCAGTTCGGTGGTCATTTTGACGCCGCGCCACGAGCGGTAGAAATCCGTCATTCCGCCGATCATCTGAAACACAACCAGCGCAATGAGTGCCATCAGCAGATGCATGTATAAGAACGGCAGCCCGCCGATCCGACACACCGCCCACAATCCACCGACCATGATGGTGATATCAGAAAAACGCTGCACCATAGAGATTAACGATGCATTCGTTCTCGCTCGTTCGCGTTTTTTTAGATTCGTCATCGTTGTTCCTGTATTCGGTTCCCCCTCCCAGCGGGAGGGGCAATTATTACTGATTCAACAGCGCCAGAATGTCCTTCGTTCGGGCTTCCATCAGCGCCGTGTCAGCACGAGATTCCACGTTCAGGCGCACCACCGGCTCGGTATTGGACGAGCGCAGGTTAAAGCGCCACTGTGGGAACGCCATGCTGATGCCGTCCGTACGGTCAATTTCCAGCGCGTGAATCGCAAAGTGCTGCTCCACGCGGGCAATGGCCTCGGTCGGCTGCGCCAGCTTGCTGTTGATCTCCCCGCTCGCCGGGAACGCCGCCATGCGGTCGCGCACCAGCTCGCCCAGCGTCTGCCCCTTCAGGCACAGCAGCTCGGCCACCAGCAGCCACGGGATCATCCCGCTGTCGCAGTAGGCAAAATCGCGGAAGTAGTGGTGGGCGCTCATTTCGCCGCCGTAAATGGCGTCTTCTTCACGCATGCGCTCTTTGATGAAGGCGTGGCCGGTTTTGGACATCACCGGCGTACCGCCCGCCGCGGACACCACGTCGACGGTGTTCCAGGAAAGGCGCGGATCGTGAATGATTTTCGCGCCCGGGTTTTTCTCAAGGAACGCTTCCGCCAGCAGGCCGACAATGTAGTAGCCCTCGATGAACTGCCCTTTCTCGTCGAACAGGAAGCAGCGGTCGAAATCGCCGTCAAAGGCGATGCCCATGTCCGCGCCGTGCTCAATCACCGCGTTGCGTGTATCGTCGCGGCACTCAGGCAGCAGCGGGTTAGGAATACCGTTCGGGAAGTTGCCGTCCGGGGTGTTGTGCACTTTGATGAAGGTCACCGGCACGTTCAGCGCTTTAAAGCGCGCTTCCAGCGCATCCACCACCGGGCCAGCCGCGCCGTTGCCGGAGTTGATCACCAGCTTCAACGGCTTGAGGTTCGCCACGTTGATGTAGCCCAGCAGGTGGTCGATGTACTCTTTCTGCAGGTTGATTTTTTTGTAGCTACCGCGCTTCGCCTCGTTCACCGGCGGGAAATCATTGGCTTCCGCCAGGCGCTGCACGTCGCGCAGGCCGGTGTCGCCGCTAATCGGGCGAGCGCCCTTGCGCACCAGCTTCATCCCGTTGTAGTCCATCGGATTGTGGCTGGCCGTCACTTCGATCCCGCCGTCCACGCCCAGGTGGAAGGTGGCAAAGTAAATCTCTTCGGTCCCGGAAAGGCCGATATCCAGCACGTCCACGCCCGCATCCTGCAGCCCTTTCGCCAGGGCCAGCTTCAGGGATTCACTGGTCAGACGCACATCGCCGCCCAGCACGATGGTCTGCGGCTTTAAATATTCGCCGTACGCGCGGCCAATGCGCCACGCGATGTCTTCATTCAGCTCTTCGCCCAGCTTGCCGCGAATATCGTAGGCTTTAAAACAGGTTAATTTTTCCATGATGACCCCTTTTTCAGGCAACAGTCGGCCCTGACCACTAAATGGCCAAATTGATTTTTTTGTCATTCGTAGGCCCGGTAAGCGCAGCGCCACCGGGCATAATCCAAAGTGCTATACCCGCCCGTAGCGGTCCTGGAAGCGCACGATATCGTCTTCTTCCAGATACGAGCCGGAGCGCACCTCAATCAAGTCGAGAGGAATTTTCCCCGGGTTCTCCAGACAGTGCGTCGCCCCCAGCGGAATATAAATGGATTCGTTTTCACCCAGCAGTTTGACTTCACCGTCGATGGTCACTTTAGCGGTACCCGCGACCACCACCCAGTGCTCGGCGCGGTGATGGTGCATCTGCACCGACAACCCCTCGCCCGGCTTAACGGTGATGCGTTTGACCTGGTAGCGGTCACCGGAGTCGATGGAGTCATATTTCCCCCACGGACGGTAGACTTCACGGTGAATATGGTGCTCGTGACGGCCATCGGCCTTGATCTGCTCCACCACTTTTTTAACGTCCTGCACGGCGTTACGGTCGGCAATCAGCACGGCGTCCTTGGTCTGGACAACTACCAGGTCCTTCACCCCGACCGTGGTCACCAGGCCAGATTCGGCGTAAACGTAGCTGTTTTCCGTTTTGTGGCTAATCACATCACCGTGATGGACGTTACCCTCCGGGGTATGGGCGCTGATCTCCCACAGGGAGGACCAGGAGCCGACATCGCTCCAGCCCGCATCCATCGGTACCACGACGGCATCCGCCGTACGTTCCATCACCGCGTAGTCAATGGACTCTTCCGGGCAGGCGAGGAACGCCTCTTCATCCACGCGGATGAAGTCGAGATCCGGGTCCACCACCGCCATCGCTTTCTCGCAGGCGTTCAGAATATCCGGGCGGTATTTGCGCAGCTCTTCCAGGTAGCGTCCGGCGCGGAACAGGAACATCCCGCTGTTCCAGTAATACTCACCGCTGGCGACATACGCCTGCGCGGTTTCCAGATTCGGTTTTTCAACAAACTGCGCCACGTCAAACGCCACGCTGTCGCCTTCACCCGGCGTCACGCTGCCGCGGCGAATATAGCCATAGCCGGTTTCTGGCAGATCCGGCACGATGCCGAAGGTCACCAGCTTGCCGCTCTCGGCGTAAGGAATGGCCGCACGCACCGCGTCGCGGAAGGCGTCTTCCTGCTGGATAACGTGGTCTGCCGCCAGGACCAGCATCAGCGGGTCACAGTCCGGGCTGCTGCGTTTTGCCGCCAGCGCCGCCAGGGCGATCGCGGGCGCGGTATTGCGTCCGGCAGGCTCCAGGATGATGTTTTCGGTAAGTTTGTTCAGCTGGCGCAGCTGCTCGGCAACAATAAAGCGGTGCTGTTCGTTACAAATCACCACCGGGCTTTCACACTCCACGCCGTGCAGACGGTTTACCGTCGTCTGCAGCATGGTGAGATCCCCTTTCAGGCAGAGGAACTGTTTTGGATAGAGCACGCGGGACAGCGGCCACAACCGGCTACCAGAGCCACCAGCCATCACAACCGGATACAAAGTGGTTTGACTCATGATTTATCCCCGTATATCTGCAATAAATTGGCTCAGCACGTTCTCTTTCTCGAGCGTGCGTTCGGCATATTCACGTGCCACCGTGTTCACTTTTGGCATGGCAAGCGCCTGTTCAATTCCGGTCACCAGCGCCGGGACCGATTCCGGCTCCACGCACACGGCAATTCCCGGATAGCTGTCGCACAGCTGGCCTAATTCTGTTTCGGCTTCTGCCGTAATCACCGCGTTGCCGCCCACCGCCAGAATGTTGGTCAGCTTGGACGGCAGCACCGCATCTGCGGCGCCGCGTTTTTGCACTACCAGATGGCAGTCGCCCATCTTCAGCAGCGCAGGCAATGCCTCGTAAGACTGAAGCGGGAAAAATTTCACGTTGGTCAGACCGCGTTCGCCGGCCATTTTTTCCAGCCGCGCCTTTCCACCGCCCTGCCCGACAATCACAAACGTCCACGGATGTTCGTTCAGCAGCTGGGCCGCTTCAATCACGCTCTCCAGCCCCTGCTTTTCGCCGATGTTGCCTGAGTAAAGAATGATTTTTTGATCTTCAGGCAAACCGAGCTGCGCGCGCAGGGCCTGAGCGTCCTGCTCCGTCACGTCGCGAAAACGCGCCACTTCGGACCAGTTCGGGAAGAAGATCACTTTTTCCGCCGGAACGCCCTTTTCCTGCGCCTTGTTCATCATCGAGCGCGAGATCGTCGAGACGTAGTCCACGTTGTGCAGCCCGCTACGCTCAAAGGCGCTGGCGAGCTTCGCCACCTTGCCGCCTTTGCTTTTGCCTGCCATCCCCAGGCCCAGCATGGCGTCAACTTCATAATCCTGAATGTGCAGCAGGGTGCGCGCGCCGGAGAGTTTGCCCAGCAGGCGCATGCCCGGCGTGCAAAACAGCGTCGGCACCACGCCGATGATGCGATCCGGCTTCCAGCGACGCTGCGCCATCAGCGGGAAGAAGCTGCTCAGGGCAAAGCTGCCCAGATGAAGTAACCGTTTCAGCGTTGAGGGCTGCTTAGGCACATACAGCGGGCAGCGCCAGACGGTCGCTGCACCCTCTTCGCGACGGTAGCGCCAGCTTGAGTAGCGCTCCCCGACTTTCCACTCCGGGTAGTACGGCGGCGCGGTAATGACCCGCACGTCATGTCCCTGGCTCGCCATCCACTCGACCATCTCGCCGGTATATTTCCCGATACCGGTTAATTCCGGCGAGTAGTTGATTCCGTATACGAGGATCTTCATATGCCCGGCACCTCGGCCTGACGATCGGCCAGGAAATAGGCACGGCTGTTGTCGTGCACATTGTCGCTGGCCAGCAGCGCCTCTGGCGTCTGCCAGCGGTAGTCGTCATGCTGAGAATCAGGCAGACGCAGGTCTGCCTCACTCACCTTCAGGCGGAACCCCAGCACGATGTAGTGCGTGGTGAACCCGGTGCCTGAAAAGTTATCGTCATAGAAGTGCTGCCAGACCCCGTAAAACTGGCCCGCTGCCATCGGCAGCTGCAGGCCCAGTTCCGCCAGAGTGAGTCGCTCAAACGCATCGCTCAGCGTCTCATCCTTCTGCACGCGCCCGCCGGGCACGAACCAGAAGCCCTGTGCAGGACGGTTGGTTCGTTTCCCCAGCAAGAACTCGCCGCGTTCGTTCTCCACGATCAAATCAATTGAGATGAGCGGAGTGGAACGCACTACCGTGGCAAAATCTTCCTGACTTAAAAACATCGTTACCCCCGGAAGCGGTGCTGGTTTTCCAGGAACCACTGGTAGGTACTGGCCAGCCCCTGCTCCAGTGACACCTCGTGATACCAGCCCAGCTGATGCAGACGGGTCACGTCCAGCAGCTTGCGCGGCGTGCCGTCCGGTTTCGTGGCGTCAAACACCACGCGGCCTTTGTAGCCCACTACCTGCGCGATGGTTTGCGCCAGCTCGCGAATGGTGCAGTCCACGCCGGTACCCACGTTGATGTGCGACAGCATCGGCTCGGTGTTCTCCTGCCATACCTCGCGATCCAGCTCCATCACGTGAATGCTGGCGGCAGCCATATCGTCCACGTGCAGGAACTCGCGCATCGGCGTACCGCTGCCCCACACCACCACGTCCGGCGCGTTCTCGGCGGTCGCCTCGTGGAAGCGACGCAGCAGCGCCGGGATCACGTGCGAGTTGCTCGGGTGGAAGTTGTCGTGCGGCCCGTACAGGTTGGTCGGCATCACCGAACGATAGTCGCGGTTGTACTGACGGTTGTAGGACTCGCACAGCTTGATCCCGGCAATCTTGGCAATCGCGTACGGCTCGTTGGTGGCCTCCAGCGTGCCCTGCAGCAGCTCGCTTTCGGCGATCGGCTGCTTCGCCATTTTCGGGTAAATACAGGACGATCCGAGGAACAGCAGCTTATTCACGTTGTTCAGATGCGCCGCGTGAATGATGTTGCTCTCGATCATCATGTTTTCGTAGATGAAATCCGCTGGGTAGGTGTTGTTAGCGACAATGCCGCCCACCTTCGCCGCCGCCAGATACACCTGGTCAATGCGTTCGTTAGCAAAGAAGTCCTGTACCGCACGGCTGTCGAGCAGGTTCAGCTCGTCGCGCGAACGGACAACCACTTCGACGTCACCGCGCTGTTCCAGCTGGCGAACAATCGCGGAACCCACCATTCCGCGATGACCGGCGACAAAAATACGTTGTTTTGTCATTCTCAGGACTCCAGCGCGATGGCAACCTCGTAGCCATGAGACTTGAGCAGGGAGTGTTTTTTCGCTGCTTCAAGATCTTTGGCTACCATCTCGGAAACCATCTCTTGCAGAGTGATTTCTGGTTTCCAGCCCAGCTTCTCGTGCGCTTTGGTTGGGTCGCCCAGCAGGGTTTCCACTTCCGCAGGACGGAAGTAGCGCGGGTCAACCTGCACAATGACATCGCCTGGCTTCACGCCCGGCGCGTCGTGGCCGGTCACAGAAACAACGATACCTTTCTCTTCCACGCCGGTGCCTTCGAAGCGCAGTTTGATGCCCAGCTGTGCCGCCGCCATTTCAACGAACTGACGCACGGAGTACTGCACGCCGGTCGCAATCACGAAGTCTTCTGGCTGTTCCTGCTGCAGCATCATCCACTGCATTTTCACGTAGTCTTTGGCATGGCCCCAGTCACGCAGGGAATCCATGTTGCCGAGGTGCAGGCAAGACTCCAGACCCTGCGCGATGTTGGCGATAGCGCGAGTGATTTTGCGGGTTACGAAGGTTTCGCCGCGACGTGGAGATTCGTGGTTGAACAGAATGCCGTTACAGGCGTACATGCCGTAGGATTCACGGTAGTTCACGGTGATCCAGTAGGCGTACAGTTTTGCTACCGCATACGGAGAGCGCGGGTAGAACGGCGTCGTCTCTTTCTGTGGGATTTCCTGCACCAGGCCGTACAGCTCAGAGGTGGATGCCTGGTAGAAGCGGGTTTTCTTCTCAAGGCCGAGGAAGCGGATGGCTTCCAGCAGACGCAGGGTACCCATGGCATCAACGTCAGCGGTGTATTCCGGGGACTCGAAGGAGACCGCTACGTGGCTCATCGCGCCCAGGTTGTAGACTTCATCCGGCTGCACTTCCTGCAGGATACGGGTCAGGTTGGAGGTATCGGTCAGGTCGCCGTAGTGCAGGTGGAATTTCGGGTTCGCCGCGTGAGGATCCTGATAAATATGATCCACACGTTCGGTGTTGAAAGAAGATGCACGACGTTTAATACCGTGAACTTCATACCCTTTTTCCAGCAGGAACTCTGCCAGGTAAGAACCATCCTGCCCGGTAACGCCGGTGATGAGAGCGACTTTAGACATGTTTATATTCCTCTACTTATGAATTTAATCAGTTTCAACGCGTTCGCGTATCACCACTGCGGGGTTGCCACGGCAAACTTTATTTGCCGGTAGCGATTTAAAAACGCTGCTGCGGGCACCGACTACCGTGCCATCGCCAACAGAAACACCCGGTGCAACAAAAACATCCGTTGCCAGCCAGCATTTTTCACCGATCGCAATAGGCGAAGCGGTAATATCAAAATGCTGGCTCATAAAGTCGTGGCTGCCGGTGCACAAATAACATTTCTGTGAAACCACCGAATTTGCGCCAATCGTAATTTCGCCCAGGGTATATAACACCGCGTCATCCCCGACCCATGCGTAATCCCCCAGCGTTAATTTCCACGGATAGGTAATTTTCACAGAAGGTCGGATGACTACGTTTTTTCCGATTTTTGCACCAAACAGGCGCAATAAAAAAGCACGCCAGCGGTACAGTATTTGCGGCGACCAGGCAAATAATGTTGCCTGAACGGCCCACCACAGCTGTACCTTAATACCGTTCCCGCCCCGAAAGCCTTTCGGCACGGAGAAACCTTTTAAATCCTGCATTGCATTTCCTTATATTCAGGCTTTGTTATATAAGGTTTTCGTTTTGCCTGTGGTACGCAGGCGTAATAAATAAGACAATTCCGCCCAGAACCCCGGCACGCGTAATATTTTACGCTGTACATTTTTGGCATCCTGGCACAATTCCAGATTATTCGACGTTGACACGCCGCCCATTGAGAATTCAGATACCAGCCCTTTAATTCGACGGAACGGGTAACCTGATTTATACAGGCTGGCTGCCAGCGCATAATCGGAAGACACTTTATACTGCAAATCGTAAGGCTGTTTTTTCAGACCATTTACCGGGAAGAAAATGGCCTGATGGCTGGCCGGTAAGCTGTGGTAGATATACCAGCCTGGCTTCGCGCTGCGGCATACTTTATGTCCGTCGCCAAAATCAAGCAGCGCATCGCCAATATACATAGCGTCCTCTTTCTGGCGAACCAGCTGACGGGCAAACAGCGTCACGTCATCATGGAAAATATCGCCCGAATTCAGGAAGATGGCATAACGGCCTTGCGCCATGTTGATGCCTTTATTCATCGCATCATAGATGCCTTTATCTTTCTCGCTGATGTAGCGTAAGTTGAACTCAGCGTTGAGTTTTTCCAGAAACTCCGCCGTGCCATCGTTCGAGCCGCCGTCGACCACAATCCACTCAAAGGTGAGGCTTGGATCGCGCGCCAGGTTGCGCAGCGAGCGCCAGGTTTTTACCACCCCTTCGTAATTACGAAAAGCGACAGTAATGACGCTAAGAAACATAAATCACCTCATTTCGTCATACGTTCGTAATATTAAGCGCCTTGCGCAGAATAAACGGACAGACAATCAAGAAAGCATATTCCGGGCTAAATATTGACCCGGTAAAAAACAGCGACACCGGAGTAAACAGATAAAGCTGAACGCGAAAGTTTTGGTTATCACCAAACGCGTTAATCATCATTTTGAAAACTTTAAACAGATACCACAGGGTCAACAGTACGGCGAACCACGAAAAATAAATAATTAACAGATACAGACCATTGTCTATGGTTTTACCGACATCCGCACCGTTAAAGATTCCGAATGATGCAACATATTCGTAAAGTGAGCCGAATCTTACTACCCCATCAATATGGGTTAAGGAATAACCCACCATCACCAGCGGCCCAATGATGCGATAATAGGACGAAGACCCTTCCGTTCCCAAATCACCCAGACGTTCTGAGATGTACGGGAAGGCAAATATCACGCCTATCATAAATACCGTCAGGGAGATAATCGCCAGCGGCAGTTTTTTCTTAATCGCATCTTTGTTCAGGTACTGGAACGCCCACTCCAGCAGGTAAAACAGGATAAATGTCATTACCCCTGAGAACGATCCAGACAGAACAATTCCTGCAAGAATCATAGCATCGGTCTTAGGAGTTTTGATACCAAACTGTTTGATGCTGAGCCAAATTGAGATTAACGCCAGAGCGAAAAACGCCGGTTCAAAATAGAGGGCTGTAGTACGCTTCCCGCCAAACTTGATGAAGTTCAATACATAGCTGTTACTGTAAATGAGATATTTCGAAATTATCTCCATCAGGCTGCTGCCGCCGGTGAGAATAATTTGCGCCATCTCCAGCGCGGCAAGCATAACAATTAGCGTAACGGCAATATAAAAGAACCTAAGGATTTTCCGATAATTGTGCGGAGAAATAGTTTTAAACCGAATACTCCAGACCATACCGATAATAATGACAATATAAACAAACAGCATGGTCGACGTGACGTATTTACTGGCATCCAGCGACTGGCCAAAGATGTAGTTAAACAGCGTCAGGCCCGTGCCCAACCCTAAGGCTATCATCAGCTTCTTCAGGTTGATTTTATCGACATACAGCAGAAGCAGAACGGGCAAGAAGGTCACGATGGTTATCGGGAAGCTTTCGCCGAGCTGGGCAATTTTGACGTTGACCAGCAGGTAGATCAGCGGCAGCAGCAGATAACTACAGATTCTGATAGAACGAGACATATTCCTCCAGCATCTGTTGTCCACTGTAGGCCTTGCGGCTGCGGTTGCGGAACGATTCCAGGTCAGTGCCAAAAACGCTCTCAGCAATCTGCGCCTTCGGCAGCTGTACCAGCGGCAGAACCTCCTGCTCCGCAAAGGTTTTCCCGCCGGATTTCTCCAGCACTTCACGCGCCGCATCGCTGTGGGTGGCGATCACCGGCACGCCGATAGAGAGCGCTTCACAGAGGATCAGCGGGTAGTTATCCACGCGGGAGCTGAACACCAGGGCGTCCATTTCATTCAGCGCGCTCATCAGCTTGCGCTTGTCGGTCTCAAACCCGTGGTTCACCACGTTGGCCCCTTCGAACGGTGAAAACTTGCCGAAGGTGTGAAGCTCTATCTTGTCACCCAGCGCCATCATGTCGCGCACCAGCTGCTGGTTGGTTTTACCGTCGTAACGCAGGTCATGCGCAACGATAGCGATTTTCGGTTTGCCCGCGGTTTCGGCCACCGGGGTCAGATCGGCAAGAATGGCTTCCGTCGCCACGTCGATGCCGTTGTTGATAATCTGACAGCGCCCTGCCCCGTACAGGCTGTTGAAGGCATCCGCCACGTGCTGGCTCGGGGAGATAAACGTACAGCCGAGCGAGAGCATGTCGCGGAACAGCTGACGCTTTCCGGCGACCAGCTGATGCGCGCGATCCACCTTCACCGGCGGGTAGTTGCTTAACGTCGGGCACTTCTGGCAGTTATCTTTCCAGCCTTCGCAGCCGTCGGTAAACGCGCAGCGGCCGGTCACGCTCCAGTGATCGTGCAACGTCCAGACAAAGCGGGTGTCGGGCTTGTGGGCCTGCACCTTCTGGCAAAACGCCACCACTTCTTCCAGATTCAGCCAGTAGCTGTGCAGCACGTGAAAATGCAGCACAACCGGGCCGGTCGTGCGCGTCACGGTGCGGTAAAGATTGTTCAGGTTGCCAAACAGATCGCGGTTAAACAGGCGGAACAGCGCAATATTGGCAATCGAGGTCAGACGCGGCGTGTGCTTGTGCACCTGCGGGAAGTTATCGTGGCTGACGCTTTTCTTTCCGCCTTTGCCGTAGCCGTAAATAAAACGAGACTGAAGTCCTTTTTGCAGCGCGCGCTGGTGTAGATCCAGGGCCACGCCTGCCGCTCCGCCTTCTGCGAGGCGTACGTTAAATTGCAGAATGTTCATTTAATCACCTTCACGCGGGCTTTTTCTCCCACCACCAGCGCGTTATCCGGAATGCTGTCCAGCACCACGCTGCCAGCACCAATCGTGACGTTATTACCAATCGTAATGTCACCGATGATTACCACGTTCGCCCCCAGCTCGACGTTATTGCCGATGACCGGGCAGGCCAGGCTGTCAGGCCCGCGGTTGCCAATGGTGACCGCATGACGAATGGTGAAATCATCCCCGGCGACCACAAACTTGTTGATCACCACCGCATAGCCGTGATGGATGGTAAAGCGGCGGCCAATGGTGGCAGCGGCCTGAATTTCATAGCCAAAAAAGCATTCGGTGATGATGCGGTACAGCACCAGCACGGGTGCCGCCCAGATATTGTTCAGCACGTTTTTCTTACGCCACACCGAGCAAAAGTGCGCGATGCGGTACGCCAGAACCATGCAGCACGGACGCAGGCTCCAGCTGTTAGCGCGGCAATCTTCCAGAAACATTATTTCCCCCGGAGTCCATCAGCCAGGCGCTTGCCGTTACGCACGGACAGCAGCGTCAGCAGCGTGCGCCAGTTCATGCGCTTATTGCGGATCTGATAGAGGGTAAAGAGCTGATATTTACGGCTGGCGCGGTCAAACTTGTCCTTGTGCTTGCGGTAAAAATGGAAGTAGCCGGAGAACTTCTTCGGCGAGGAGGTGATTTGCATCTCCCCGTGGTTGATGTGCAGGATCTGCGTGGCCTCTTCCACTTTCCACGGCTCGCCGTATTCCACCACCATGCGCAGGAAGATATCGTAATCCTGCGCGGCCTTGAGTTCGGTATCGAACAGGCACTCTTTGAATCGCCACGCCCAGGTGAAGACCTGGTTACCAATAATGTTGCGCTTGTAGAACAGGCGGCGAGAGTACAGTGATTTCGGATACAGCGGCAGACTTGCGGGCTGCGAGTAAACCTCGCCCTGGCAGACATAGTCGTTGGCGTACAGGAAAGCGTGCGTGACCAGCTGTTCTTTATGCGACAGGAAGATAGACAGGCGGTTCGGCGTCCATTCGTCATCGTCGTCGATCCCGGTCAGATACTGCCCTTTGGCCTGCATAATCGCCTGGTTACGCACCGCACAAGCGCCGGAGTTAATGGCGTTATGCGTATAGACCACCCGCGGGTCGTTGAGGTCAGTCACAAACTTTTGCAGCTGTTCATACGAGGAAGAGCAGTCATCAACGATGATCAGCTCCCAGTTATCGTAATCCTGTCGCAGGACGGATTTGATTGCGCGGATCGCCAGCTGCTGACGATTCCATGTCGGCATATAGATTGAAACTAAAGGGCGTTGTGTGGTCATTTTTTCCCCTCACCCCGGCCCTCTCCCCAAAGGGGAGAGGGTGAAAGGCAGCCAGTGGTTATCATTACGTTCGTCCCCCAAATCCAGCACCGAACAGTCCCCTCTCCCCTTTGGGGAGAGGGTTAGGGTGAGGGGTGTGGGGTGTGTTTTTTTATTTACTGTCAGACTTATATTCGTACTCGTAATACCCGTAATCCTGGTACCCGGTCGCGCGGCGGAAGATGGAGTTCAGGATCACCCCTTTCACCTCAATGCCGTTCTGCTCGAAGCGGCTCAGGCTGGTTTCCACCTCTTTCAGGGTGTTGACCGCGTAACGCGCCACCATCAGCGTGGTGCCAGCGTGGCGACCAACAACGGCGGCGTCGGTCACGGCCAGAATCGGCGGCGTATCGATCAGCACCAGGTCGTAGTTTTTGCTCGCCCACTCCACCAGCTCGGTGAAGCGTTCGCTCATCAGCAGCTCGGACGGGTTAGGCGGCACCTGACCGCGTGGGATCAGGTCAAATTTCGGCACCGTTGTAGGTTTCGCGCTCTGGCTGATTTCACCTTTGCCGAGCAGGATTTCCGACAGACCGTTAACGTTGTTGGTACCCAGCAGTTCGTGGGTGTAGCCCTTACGCATATCGCAGTCGATCAGCAGCACGCGCTTGTTGGTCTGGCTGACCACCGCCGCCAGGTTGGCGCAGACGAAGGTTTTACCGATGGACGGACTGACGCCGGTTAACATCAGGACGTTGTTTTTGGCCTGCATCATGGCGAAGTGCAGACTGGTACGCAGGCTACGGATCGCTTCGATAGCGAGGTCGGTCGGGTTACCCACCGCCAGAAGCTGGCTCTGTTTGTAACGCTTGACGCCCTTGATGGTTTTGACGCTGTCACGGGATTTTTGCCACTCGGACAGCGGAATGCTGGCATAGACGTTGATACCGCTCTCTTCCAGGGCCTGCGGGCTTTCGATACCGCGGTTGAACAGGGAACGCAGCAGCACGCCCACGATGGAGAGCATCAGGCCGAGAATAATGCTGCCGAGAATAATCAGCGCTTTCTTCGGCTTCAGTACGCCAGGCTGGGTAATGGCCGGGTCGACGATGCGCACGTCACCAACGGTACTGGCTTCGGTGATTTTCAGCTCCTGCTGCTTGTTCAGCAGCTGCATGTAAACCTGCTGTCCGGATTCCACGTCGCGGGTCAGACGCACGATCTCCTGCTGCGTTTTCGGCATCGCGGTCACGCGGTCATTGAGCTTCGCCTTCTCTTCTTCCAGCGTGCGGCGTTTCTCCAGCAGCGTACGGTAGGCCGGGTGACGTTTGGTATAAAGCTTAGAAATTTCCGCCTCTTTGAAGGTCAGCTCGTTGAGCTGCGCATCAATGTTAACCATCGAATCGAGGACCGATTTCGCCTCCAGCGGCAGGTCAACGGAGTCTTTATCCTGACGATAGGCGTTCAGCTTGTTCTCAGCGTCATCCAGATGGGCGCGCACTTCCGGGAGCTGTTTCGCGAGAAAGGCCAGGCTTTTCGCCGCTTCCGCCGACTTACGCTCAACGTTCTGCTCAAGATAGTTGCGGGTAATGCTGTTCAGGATGTCGCGGATTTGATCCTTATCTTCACCGGTAAAGGTCATGCTCAGCACGCCGGTGTCCTTACCGTTTTCGGTGACGGTCAGGTTGTTTTGCAGATTGTTGATCATCCCCAGCGTGGAGAATTTGGTGACGGTGAATTCACCGCCCTCCTGAGCGTTGATGGCGCTGACCATCATGCTGACGCCGTCTTTGGTCAGCATCTGCCCCACTTCGCCGCGCGCGCTAAAGCCCGCATCGCTGGTCAGCTGATACTGTTTCGGGCCAAGCACCGTCAGGGTAAATGTTTGATCCCCCGCCCCTTTCGGCAGCACAAAGTCAGTAACCTTTACGGTGTCATTGCTGCGCCCCATCAGACGATCCCAGCCGGCACCAAAGACTGGGAAGGTATTTTTGGTGACGGAGATATCGAGCCCGAGATCGTGAACCGTTTTACCCAGCACCAGACGTGACTGAATAAGCTGAATTTCAGCGTCGGATGCCGGCGGTTTGTTTGCCAGCGCGGAACCAATGTCCTGCACCAGCGAGTTGCCGGTATTCTGCTCGATCTGCACCAGCGCGTCGGCGCTGTAGATCGGGGTGGCAAACAGCGTGTAGACGACGGCCGCCGCGGCAAACACGGCGGTAATGCCCAGCACCCACCACTTTGCCTCTACAACAGTGCCGACCAGGCGCCCAATATCAATTTCATCACTGCCCGAAGTCGGGGCGGCAGAAGGTCTTGTTTTTTCTGTCATTGTTATCCCTGCTGAACTTTCAGTGCCTGCGCCCACTGTTGGGCAGACTGGTCAAGTAAGGTGTAAACCGCCTCAAAGGCCTCATGGCTTTTGCGATACGGATCGGGGATTTCACGTTCATTGTCCCAGTGACCAAACAGCATCACCTTGCCGCGCATCTCCGGAGCGATATCGCACAGCGCATGAATATGGCGTTTTTCCATCGTCAGGATCAGGTCATACTCACGGCACATGCGGCCAGTGACCTGGCGTGCCACGTGGCCATCGAGAGAAAGGTGATGATCCCGCGCCACGCTCGTCGCGCGCTCATCGGCGCCTTTACCGACCAGTGCACCCAGCCCTGCCGAATCAACGGTCAGTTCAGGCTGGTAGTGTTTCAACAACCGTTCAGCCGTAGGGGAACGGCAGATGTTCCCCACGCATACCACCAGAATTTTGTTAAACATCGCGGATTACCAGGTATGAATGTCGCGCGCCGTATCCGTCATGTAGCGAACGCCACTGATGGTTGGCAGCAACTGGTTGATCAGACGGTTCCAGCGGGCAACCGGCGCGGTGGTGACATACACCACATCGTATGGCTGGAGACGGAACTCCGTTGCCATCACCAGAGAGGTCGCATCGGACATATCCAGCTGGTAGATGTTGGCAATCTTGCCTTTTGTACCCTCGCCTTTCAGCGGACGGATAACGAAGATACCGCTGGCGTTCGACGAGGTCAGGTCGATGCCTTCCGCATTGCCCAGCGCTTCGGTCAGGGTCATACCGCTGAAGTCCATTTTGAGGGTGCTCTGTTTCTTCACTTCACCCATCACGAACACTTTCAGATCGTCGTTGCGCGGCACGTAGAGAATGTCGCCCGGATAGAGCAGGCGGTTCTGGGTCAGATCGCCGTTTTGCATCAGCGCCTGCAGCGAAATGCGCTGCTCCTTCCCGTTGTGGGTCAGCACCACGTTGCGCCAGTCGGCACCGTCGGTTAACCCTCCCGCGGCGTTAATGGCATCCAGTACGGTCAAAGGAACGTTGGTGATGGCCTGCTGACCGGATTTGTTCACCTGGCCGGAGATATAGGCTTTTTGCGAGCGGAATGCGGCGATATTAACGTCCACCTGCGGATCGGCGATGTACTGCGCTAAGCGGCCGGTAATATCACTACGGATCTCGGCAAGCGTTTTCCCTGCAACATGAACTTTACCAATGTAGGGATAGAACATGGTGCCATCTGACTGCACCCAGTTACCGGTGTCGCTTGAGCTGCGGTACTGGCCCGCTGGCGTCGTCAGTTCAGGGTGGTCCCAGACGGTCACGTTGATCACGTCACCCGGCCCCACGCGGTACTGGTAGGAGGCAATTTCCTGGTCCAGCGACATATTCGGCTGGGCAACATTTGGGCGTGGGCGTAATTGTTCGACCAGACGTGGCGTAAGTGGATAAACATTCACCATTTTGTCGAGATCAAAATCGGCATCCTGTTGTTTGATCACATCCTTACCCATTGTTGACATATTGCTGCCGGGAAAGACCGTGCAACCACTCATCAAGGTCACAGACACCAATAATGGCATCAATTTCATTTTGGATTTCATCATTGATTATTTATCACTTTGGCAGAGTAATTATCCTGTGCAATTTAAATAAGCTCGCGTCGTATTGGGTTTCAGCATGCAGTTAATCAAATAGAAATATAACTGGCATCAGTCCTAAAAAAAGCTTATTCATCCATTGGCTATTGACAGAATAATCGAGGCTGATTCACACGCTTTCAGGCACGCTACCGCCCTTGGCTTTCAGTTACCAATCCACTGACTAAACAATGTGTTATGGATAGACACCCTCTTGAGCAAGATCTTCAGGAAATATATCAGTCGCTTGAGAAACCTGACGGATAATGAATAACCTTCCCTGAAGACCGAACAATAATAGCAACACCGAGATTTAACATTTGATGCTGGGAGAATTGTTGCAGCTAACCTAATAGCAGGCAAGGAGACAACTGTCCTAATATCGGTTTTTAAGATTAATATTAAGAGCAAATTTTTGACCTTTTAGGATTTTCTTTATATTGACAAAAAGAAGCTAAAAACCATTAACTGCGATATATCCTAAAGTGCCCTCTTTGTAATTAAATATACGTATTTCGCTTATTTACACCCTGTTGAGATTGCTCTCTTTTTTAACCATCGTATTAAGAGAAATCTCAGCCTGGCATTGCAATTTCCCCCAGCTTTATCCATGATCGAAGTGTGACATTCGTCATATAACAGAAGGTATTGCTATTACTATGGAATGGATTGCCGATCCCTCAATCTGGGCCGGGCTGGTTACGCTGGTCGTCATCGAGTTAGTGCTCGGGATTGATAATCTGGTCTTTATCGCCATCCTCGCTGAAAAACTGCCCCCTTCCCAGCGCGACCGCGCGCGCGTGACGGGCCTGCTGCTGGCGATGGTGATGCGCTTACTGCTGCTGGCCTCTATCTCCTGGCTGGTGACGCTCACTCAGCCTCTGTTCTCCATTCACGGTCTACGTTTTAGCGCCCGCGATCTCATCATGCTCTTCGGCGGGTTGTTCCTGCTGTTCAAAGCCACGGTGGAGCTCAATGAGCGGCTGGAGGGCAAAGACAGCGAGAACCCAACCCAGCGCCGCGGAGCAAGATTCTGGCCTGTCGTGGCGCAAATCGTGGTGCTGGATGCGGTCTTCTCTCTGGATTCGGTGATCACCGCCGTCGGGATGGTGGACCACCTTGCGGTGATGATGGCGGCGGTGATTATCGCCATCACGCTAATGGTGATGGCCAGCAAGGCGCTGACCCGCTTTGTGAACAGTCACCCGACCATCGTGATCCTCTGTCTGAGCTTCCTGCTGATGATTGGCTTTAGCCTGGTGGCCGACGGTTTTGGCTTCCATATTCCGAAAGGCTACCTGTACGCCGCCATCGGCTTCTCCGTCATGATTGAAGCGCTTAACCAGCTGGCGATATTTAACCGCCGCCGCTTCCTGTCCGCGAATCAGACCCTGCGCCAGCGCACGGCCGACACGGTTATGCGCCTGTTAAGCGGTAAGAAAGAGGATGCGGAGCTGGACGCAGAATCTTCCGCCATGCTGGCCGATCACAGCGACGGGCAGATCTTTGACCCGCAGGAACGACGGATGATCGAGCGGGTACTCAATCTGAATCAGCGAACGGTCAGCAGCATCATGACCTCACGGCATGACATTGAGCATATCGACCTGACGGCCCCGGAAGAGCACATTCGCGCCCTGCTGGATAAAAACCAGCATACCCGAGTGGTGGTGACCGGCGGTGAAGAGGAAGAGGAGCTGCTGGGCGTGGTGCACGTTATTGACCTGCTCCAGCAGCAGCTGCACGGCGAGGCGCTCAATCTGCGCGCCCTGGTACGCCAGCCGTTGGTTTTCCCGGAGGGGCTACCGCTGCTTTCCGCCCTTGAGCAATTCCGCAACGCCCGCACCCACTTTGCCTTTGTGGTGGATGAGTTTGGTTCGGTGGAAGGGCTGGTCACGCTCAGCGACGTAATGGAAACCATCGCTGGTAATCTGCCAAACGAGGTGGATGAGATTGACGCTCGCCATGACATTCAGAAAAACGCAGACGGTTCGTGGACGGCTAACGGCCATATGCCGCTTGAAGACCTGGTACAATTTGTGCCGCTGCCGCTGGATGAAAAACGGGAATATCACACTATTGCCGGTCTGCTGATGGAGTATTTGCAGCGTATCCCACAGCCGGGAGAAGAGGTTCAGGTGGGCGACTATCTGCTCAAAACGCTGCAGATTGAAAACCATCGCGTGCAGAAGGTTCAGCTCATTCCGCTGCGGGATGAAGAAGAACTGGATTTTGAGGTGTAAAAAAGCCGGGTGGCGCTGCGCTTACCCGGCCTACGACGTCAGATTTTTGTTGGCCGCCCACCCGGCACAACGGCGTCAGGCTTTTGTAGGCCGGGTAAGGCGAAGCCGCCACCCGGCACAGCAGGCATCAAAGCTTATCCAGCAGCTTCTTCACATCCTTGCCGTCCTGTGAATCTTTATTACGATCCGCCCAGCCGCTAAGCCGACGTTTCGCTTCATCCTGCAGATGCTTACGCAGGATCTGATCCACCTGCAGACTATAATTCAGGGCCTGCCATTTGCCATATACGGTCAGCGGGACCGGCGTCTCCTTCAGGAAGTCGATGAGCTTGCTCTCCCCCTGCCAGCCGGAAAGTACCCGCACGTTGAAGCGCGTGTCCGCCGTCTCTTTCGCCAGATCCAGCTTACCTTCACCGGTTATTGATAACAGTGAAGAGGTGCCCTGCATTCCGTCGAGAGAGAGCTGTCCGTTGTCCAGCGTCAGATCCGCGGTGAAGCTGTCGAGGCGCGTGGCGCTGTCGTAGTTTTCCTGGGCTTTCACATCGCTGCTGCGCTCGACTGCCTGCTGCACCAGCTGCTGGAAGTTAAGCCCTTCCATACGGGAATTTTTCAGGTCAAGATGCGCCTGCCCCTGCCACTCGCGGCGGAAAGCATCGGCATCAATTTTCGTGCCTGAGAAGTCACCCGCAAGCGTCAACTGCCCCGTCAGGGCAATCGGATAGTTAAACGCTTTCAGGATGGTGCCTATCTCAACGTTATCGAGACGCGGCTGGAATGCGGCGCTGGCAACGTCTTTACGGACATCCAGCGTGCCGGGCAGCGAGATGTTCCCTGAGCCCATCTTACCGCTCAGTTCGGAGATCACCAGCAAACCGTTATGGTTAAACATCTGGCTGCTCACGTCGGTGAAATCAATACCGCGCCAGCGCAGGCTATTGGCTTTCAGCAGAATATCCGCCGTGAATCCGCGCAGGGCGTTGTAGTCAGGCTGATCGAGATTAGACGAGATAACCGGACGTGATACTACCGTTGCCTGGCTTTGCCCCTTCTGCGTGGCATCGCTGTCCGTGGCGCCGGCTGGCAGCGGTGGCAGCAGGTTTTCCAGATTGAGCTTGTCAAACTGCAGATCCAGTACCCACTTCGGCTTCTCTTCGAGCGTGACGCTCGCCTGCCCCTTCAGACTACTGTCATTTGCCTGCAGGTTGAGATTATCCAGCTCCAGCTGCTTTTGCTCTTCGCGCCAGACGGCCTGAAGCGTTCCCTGCCCGGTGATCCCCTGAGTGGGGAGATCGGCTCCCGTCAGCTGCCAGTCCAGCTGCTGGATGTCAGCCGTAAGCCGATGTGGATAGTCTGAGGCGTTGACGCTGGCATTCAGCGACAGCGTCAAATCGCGCTGATCGCGATTCACGCGTCCGCTAAACTCCACCGACGCAAGATGGTGAGCATCCTGTTCCATCTGCAGGTTAATGTTGCGAACAGTCACCTGTTCTGCATGCTCATGCTGGAAAACCAGCACGCTATCGGCGACTTTCAGTTTGCCAATATCAAATGACCAGCCTGTATCAGACGGTTCATCAGGCAGGGTATTTTCGCGCGGCGCAACCGGGGCATTCGCATCTCGCACGGCTTCGGTTTGCGGGGTAAGCTGAATCACCGCACCTTTCAGCATCACCTGCGTAACCTGCAGCTGATGGGAAATGAGCGGGATCAGTGCCACATCAAGGCGCATGTTGTCTGCGGACACCAGCGGCTGGGATGCCCCTGGCGCCGTAAGCGACATGCGGCCAGAGAGAATGCTGAGCTGCGGCCAGACGTGCCAGCGCAGCGGCCCGTCAAGCTTCAGTTGATAACCACTGCGTGCTTCGACCTGCCGCACCATGTAAGCGCGGAAATCGTTGGGGTTAACCAGCAGAACCAACGCCGAAAGGCCGGCCACCAGCACCACCAGCAAAATCATCAGCGTTGTCAGAACTCTTCTCATGGCATCCTCAATGGACTAACGATCAGTCTTTATCAATACGGCTGGCAACCGCGCCCTGCTGGTCGCGATATTTTGCGTCCTGCCGACGGTTATAAGGACGATCTGCCGGGCCTGACAGCGGTTCAAAGCTCAACGCGCCGATCATCATGCCCGGACGCAGCGCCAGCGGCAATTTACCGGCATTGAAGAACTCCAGCACGATACGCCCCGACCAGCCTGGATCGATACGGTGCGCGGTTACGTGCACCATCAGCCCCAGTCGCGCCAGCGAAGAACGACCATCAAGCCAGCCGACCAGGTCAGGAGGCAGGGTGACGGATTCAAACGTCACCGCGAGGGCCAGTTCACCTGGATGCAGATAAAAAGCTTCGCCCTCGTCGATAACGATTTCGTCACTCATCACGCGATCGAGCGCGGCGCTGACTTCGTCCTTCGGCCCGCTAAGGTCAATGAACGGTGCAGTATGACCGCTAAAGGTGCGGAATTTATTGCCTAACCGTACATCAACGGTCACACCATTGATACGCTCAACAGGTGGACGTGGGGTAATAGACAAACGGCCTTCATCCAGCCAGGCTTCTATATCGCGATCGCAAAGACGCACGGCACTTTCTCCTTTCATGCATCGTACCCTGAGGCGGTAAGCGCTCAGGGTAAAACCAGGTTATCTCTGAACGGTACACAATTCACGCGGCTTATTCAAAAAACTGGCTGATTTTCGCTTTTAAGATATCAATAGCAATGCGATTTTTACCTCCGCGCGGCACGATGATATCGGCGTATTGTTTGGAGGGTTCAATAAACTGCAGGAACATCGGGCGGACCGTTTTCTGGTATTGCGCCATGACGGAGTCCATCGAACGGCCACGTTCATTCACGTCACGCTTGATGCGGCGCATCAGGCAGATATCCAGCGGGGTATCAACGAAAATCGAGAAGTTCATGGATTCACGCAGGCGAGCGTCGGTCAGCAGCAGGATGCCTTCGAGGATAATGACCTTTTTCGGCTCGATGCGGATGGTTTCCTGGGTGCGGGTGTGTTCTACGTAACTGTAAACGGGCAGTTCGATCGCCTGGCCGCTCTTAAGCGCTTCTAAATGCTGGAACAGCAAGCTGTGATCCATCGCATTAGGGTGGTCATAGTTGGTTTTGACGCGTTCTTCCATCGACAGATGGGATTGATCTTTGTAATAGCTGTCTTCGGGAATGACGCCGATATGCTCATCACCTACTTGTTCACGCAGTTCGCGATAAAGCGTACTGGCAATTAGACTTTTACCTGAAGCCGATGCGCCGGCGATGCCTATAATGACGCACTGATGAGACTTATCAGTCATAAATTTAGCGACCTGATTAACCTGGATGTTAAGGAAGGACGACGCCGGAGCGTCAAACGCGGCAATTATAGGGATTTCGCGGGCGTGATACCAGTCGAATGCACAGGTTCTGCGAGACTGGCCGAAAAGTGGCGCTTTATTCCCTGAGTGAAATTTAAATGAACGTTTTTTCAGCGTTTACGCGCGTTTTTTCACGTAGCCTCTATTTAATAAGACTGCGGTGTCAAATTCTGAGCGGTCACCATATGAATTGTAAATTGTTTGTACTAGCATAAACCAAATTATCAAATTCACGCGTTCGGACATCTTCCCTGACGGCATGGCGTCTCTGGATAAAGCGGTAATGAATAAACAATACCAGCGGGTTTTGGTTACCACCCCACATCCTTTAATACGACTTGTCTGTCTGGGCCTGGTCACCTTTATCTTTACCTTATTTTCGCTGGAGCTCACCCGGTTCGGTACCCTGCTGGCCCCGCTCTGGTTCCCCACCGCGATTATGATGGTGGCGTTTTACCGCCATGCAGGAAAAATGTGGCCGGGCATTGCGCTGGCCTGCACGTTCGGTAACATTCTGGCTTCGTGGATGTTGTTTTCATGGGGGTCGGTCAGCCTCATCTACCCTTCTGTCAACGTGATCGAGGCCGCTATCGGCGCGCTGTTACTGCGTAGATTGCTCCCGTGGTACAACCCGCTGCAGAACCTGAATGACTGGATCCGCGTAGCCATCGGCAGCGCGCTGGTCCCCCCACTGGTGGGTGGTCTTCTGGTGACTCTGCTGGCGCCCGGCCCTGAGCCGCTACGTAATTTCTTTGTTTGGGTGCTATCAGAAGCCATCGGCGCGCTGGCGGTGGTGCCATTGGGACTGCTGTTTAAACCGCATTATCTGCTCCGCCACCGTGACCCGCGATTGCTGCTGGAAACGCTGACTACGCTTGCCGTGACGCTGGCCCTCAGCTGGGCAGCTATCACCTGGCTGCCGTGGCCTTTTACCTGCGTTATCGTTTTGCTTATGTGGAGCGCGGTACGCTTGCCCAGGATGGAAGCGTTCATGGTGTTTCTGGTCACCGTGATGGTTGTGTCGCTGATGATTGCCCGAAACCCTGCAGCACTGACTACCCAGCACGTCGGCACGATGCTTAACGCCCCCTGGCTGCCGTTCCTGATGCTGCTCCTGCCGGCCAACGTGATGACCATGGTGATGTATGCCTTCCGCGCCGAGCGCAAACACATCACCGAAAGCGAGGAGCGTTTCCGCAATGCGATGGAGTATTCCGCTATTGGTATGGCGCTGGTCAGCATTGAGGGAAAATGGCTTCAGGCTAACAAGGCGCTGTGCAATTTCCTGGGTTACAGCCAGGCGGAGCTTCAGTCGCTGACTTTCCAGCAGCTCACCTGGCCGGAAGATCTGCACACCGACCTGGAACAGCTCGACCAGCTGGTCAACGGCGACATCAATACCTACACCCTCGAGAAGCGCTATTACACTCGCGACGGAGAAGTGGTCTGGGCGCTGCTTGCCGTCTCCGTCGTGCGTCATGCCGACGGCTCGCCGCTCTACTTTATCGCCCAGATTGAAGACATTAATGACCTGAAGCACACCGAGTGGGTCAATAAGCGCCTGATGGAGCGCATTACGCTCGCCAACGAAGCCGGCGGCATTGGCATCTGGGAGTGGGATCTGGAGCCAGACATTATCAGCTGGGACAAGCGGATGTTCGAGCTGTATGAAATCCCGCCGCACATCAAGCCTACCTGGCAGCTCTGGCATGACACGATGCTGCCGGAAGATCGTGCCCACGCTGAGAAGGTCCTGCGGGACTCGCTGATTTCCCGCCTGCCGTTTAAGCTGGAATTCCGCATCCGCGTGAAGGAAGGCGTGCGCCATATTCGCTCCCTGGCGAACCGGGTGCTCAATAAGCAGGGTGAAGTCGAACGGCTGCTCGGCATCAACATGGACATGACCGAGGTTAAGCTGCTCAACGAAGCCCTTTTCCAGGAAAAAGAGCGTCTGCACATCACCCTCGACTCCATCGGTGAAGCGGTGCTGTGCACCGATATCAACATGAACGTCACCTTTATGAACCCGGTGGCCGAGAAAATGAGCGGCTGGCTGCAGACCGAGGCTATCGGCCAGCCGGTTCTGAAGGTGTTGCATATCACCTTTGGTGAAAAAGGGCCGCTGATGGAGAATATTCACAGCGGCGATATGTCCCGTTCTGATATCGATCAGGACGTGGTGCTGAACTGCCGTACCGGCGGAAGCTTCGATATTCATTACAGCATTACGCCGCTCAGCACGCTTGACGGGCAGAGTATTGGCTCGGTTATCGTAATCCAGGACGTGACCGAGTCGCGCAAAATGCTGCGTCAGCTGAGCTACAGCGCCTCCCACGATGCGCTGACCCATCTCGCCAACCGGGTCAGCTTCGAAAACCATCTCAAACGTCTCCTGCAGACCGTTCGCGAAACCCGCCAGCGTCACGCCCTGGTCTTTATCGATCTCGATCGCTTTAAGGCCGTCAACGATACGGCGGGCCATGCCGCCGGCGATGCGCTACTGAGGGAACTCTCTTCCTTAATGCTGACCATGCTGCGCTCCAGCGACGTGCTGGCACGCCTGGGCGGGGACGAGTTCGGGTTACTGTTGCCGGACTGCAATATTGAAAGCGCACGCTATATCGCCAGTCGTCTGATCCAGACGATCAATGACTATCACTTTATGTGGGAAGGCCGCCTGCACCGGATCGGCGCCAGCGCAGGTATCACGCTGATTGATGAAAATAACCATCAGGCGTCGGAAATCATGTCCCAGGCAGATATTGCCTGTTACGCCTCGAAAAACAGCGGGCGCGGTATGGTGACGGTTTACGAGCCCCAGCAGGAGCGGGATCACTGCACGCGCAGCATGATGTCGCTTGATGAACAGTGGCACATGATTAAAGACAATCATCTGATGATGATTGCCCGCAGCGTGGCCTCCCCGCGCATTCCTGAAAGCAGTAATTTCTGGCTGATTTCGTTACGCCTGTGGACCAGCCAGGGCGAAGTCCAGGAAGAGCACGCCTTCCGCTCGGGCCTGGCGGAGCCTGAGCTTTTGCACGCTCTCGACAGACGAATCTTTAGCGAGTTTTTCCGTACCTATGCCGCTCAGATCGCCAGTAAAGGCATGGGGGTGGCGCTGCCGCTTTCTGAGGCCGGTTTAGCCAGCGTAACGCTGGTTGATGAACTTCTCGATCTGCTGGATAAAAGCCCGATGCCGGGCCGTCTGCTGCATCTTGTTATCTCTGCCGACGTGGTGTGCAGCCCGGATAAGAACCTGCATCGGGGCCTGCAAAAGCTCCGCCAGGCGGGCTGCCGCGTGATCTTCAGCCAGGTGGGACGCGATATGAACGTCTTTACCCACCTGACCGCGAACATGGCCGACTATCTGATGCTGGATGCGGAGGTGGTAACCAACGTGTACGGCAATCTGATGGATGAGATGATGGTGACCATTGTTCAGGGCCACGCCCAGCGTCTGGGAATGAAAACCATCGCGGGCCCCTGCAACCAGCCCATCATGATGGATACGCTCTCCGGCATCGGCATTGATTTTATCTATGGTGATACCATCGCCGAGCCGCAGCCTCTGGATCTATTGCTCAACACCAGCTATTTCGCCATCAACTGACGGCGCCCAGCCGTCGGTATACCAGATATGCAGCAGTGCGTAAGAGCGCCACGGCTGCCAGCGCTCGGCATAACGACGAATTTGCGCGGGCGTCATCCCGGCAAAGCGCTGCTTAATCAGATAATCATCCGGCAGAAAGACATCTTTCGCCTGCCAGCCGCGCAGGGCCAGGTAGTTTGCCGTCCAGCGCCCTATTCCCGGCCGCTGCTGTAACGCTTTCATCCCGGCCTCAATATCCGCGGGCGGGAAAAGCGGAAACGTCCCGTCGATGACCGACTGTGCCAGGTGAATTAACGACTCCGCCCGCTTTACCGGCATGCCTAACGCTTTCAGCGCCAGCGGGTCCGCTGCCGCCAGCGCTTGCGGGGTGGGGAAACAGAGATAGCCCGGACGATCCGCCACCGGTTCGCCACACAGCGCCACCACGCGCGACGTCAGTTTCGCCGCCATCGCCACGCTCACCAGCTGCCCGAGGATCGCCCGTACGCCCTGCTCGTAGGCATCCATCGCCCCCGGCAAACGCAAGCCCGGCCGGGCTGCACCGAGATCGCCCAGCGTTTCCGCGACGTGCTGCGGGTTGCAGGCGAGATCGAACAGGCGTTCGATGCGTTCAAGGCACGTCTGCGCAACCGGGATTAACCCCGAACTGAGCGTCACGACCAGCGTATGGGCGGCAGTATCCGGCGTGACGCGAAAGACACCCCGATGGCCATCGCAGGCGAAACTGCGCTCATAGTAATCGCTCGTGACGGTTTCAATACCCATGACCGCACGCGCGCCAAGAAAGCTAAACATCCACTGCCAGTCGTAAGGGGGTTGCCAGTTCAGGGTGTACATCGTCTCTCCTTTTGGGTTCTCCACAGCATAAACGGAAAGGTCCTGTTTTGCCTTGCTTTCATATTCCTGTTGTCGCCATGCAGACATTTCGTTAAAGTCTCGCCCCTTCTCACTGGCATGGGGATTCATCGTGTTTATTGGATTTGACTACGGTACGGCAAACTGCTCGGTTGCGATTATGCAAAACGGACAGCCAGAGCTCCTGAAAATGGAAAAAGAGAGTACGCTGCTGCCGTCAATGCTCTGCGCGCCGACGCGTGAAGCGGTGAGCGAATGGCTGTTCCGCCATCATCAGGTTCCGGCCACGGCGGCGGAGACCCAGGCGCTGCTGCGCCGGGCGGTCAGCTTTAACCGCGAGGAAGATATCGACGTTACGCCGTCCAGCGTGCAGTTCGGGCTCTCATCGCTCGGGCACTACATTGAAGACCCGGAAGAGGTTTACTTCGTTAAGTCGCCAAAATCCTTCCTCGGCGCCAGCGGCCTGAAGCCGCAGCAGGTGGCGATGTTCGAAGACCTGGTGTGCGCGATGATGCTGCACATCCGCAATCAGGCGCAGACGCAGGTCTCCGACGCGATTACCCAGGCGGTCATTGGCCGCCCGATCAACTTCCAGGGGCTGGGCGGCGACGAGGCCAACCAGCAGGCGCAGGGGATCCTTGAACGCGCGGCGCACCGGGCAGGCTTCCGCGACGTGGTGTTCCAGTACGAGCCGGTTGCGGCGGGGCTGGATTTTGAAGCCACGCTGTCGGAAGAGAAGCGCGTATTAGTCGTGGACATCGGCGGGGGAACAACGGACTGCTCGCTGCTGCTGATGGGCCCCCAGTGGCATAACCGTCGCGATCGTGAAAATAGCCTGCTGGGGCACAGCGGCTGCCGCGTAGGCGGGAACGATCTCGATATCGCGCTGGCATTCAAGAGCCTGATGCCGCTGCTGGGCATGGGCGGGCAAACGGAAAAAGGCATCGCCCTGCCGATCCTGCCGTGGTGGAACGCGATTGCCATCAACGACGTGCCTGCGCAGAGTGATTTTTACAGCACCGCGAACGGCCGCTTCCTTAACGATCTGGTGCGTGACGCGCAGGACGCCGAAAAAGTCGCCCTGCTGTATAAAGTGTGGCGTCAGCGCCTGAGCTACCGCGTGGTGCGTACGGCTGAAGAGAGCAAAATTGCCCTTTCCGACCGGGCTGAGCATGCGGTCTCCTTGCCGTTTATCAGCGACGATCTGGCCACCGCAATTTCGCAGGACGGGCTGGAGACGGCGCTCGCGCAGCCGCTGCAGCGTATTCTGGAGCAGGTACAGCTGGCGCTGGAGAACGGCAACGAGAAGCCGGACGTGATTTATCTGACGGGGGGAAGCGCCCGTTCACCATTGATCAAGAAAGCGCTGGCGGAACAGCTGCCGGGCATTCCGATTGCAGGCGGGGATGACTTTGGCTCCGTCACCGCAGGCCTGGCACGCTGGGCGCAGGTGATGTTCAGTTAAAACTACGCTCGCCCCTTACTGTGAAACGGGGCGAGCGAATTCAGGGTGCGGTAAGGCGCGGATTATTCTGCTTTTCCTGCCCTGGAGACTTCTTTTCCCGGACGGGCCTCGCGATATTTTCACACCGCTTCATGAAGCCTTTAAACTCCGCCAGCGCCACCGGGGGCATAAAAAAGTACCCCTGCTGGTAGTCGACCTGATTATCCACAAGCCAGTCGCGCTGGTAGTCATATTCCACCCCCTCAGCCACGGTTTGCAGCCCCAGAATGGCGGCCAGGTTTATTATCGACTCCAGCATCGGCAGCGACTGCTCATGCGCGTGGATGCTGTTGATAAAGGTCTTGTCGATTTTAATCACATCGAGTTCAAGCTCGTTCAGATAGCAAAGATTCGCATACCCCGTGCCAAAATCATCCAGCGCAAACAGTACCCCGCGATTGCGCAGGGAGCGGATCAGCTCTTTTATTGCCGGAGTCACCACCAGCGTCTGGTTTTCGGTTATTTCAATCATCAGCTTTATTGGCAACGATTCCGTTAACTCTATAAAGTTAAGGCACTCCCAGTAAAAGACGGGATTGCTCAGGCTTGAAGGGCTTACGTTAAAGGCGACAAAAAAGGACTGCCCGTGCCGGTGAATGCTGTGATTTAAATCGCTGGCCACCTTATTCATTAAATAGCTAGTCAGCTCATTAATAAGCCCACTTTTTTCTGCCAGCGGAATAAACTCACGCTGGGAGATGGCGTAATTATGACCCTGCGGCCAGCGCGCCAGCACTTCGACCCCGCTCAGTTCTCCATTACTGCCGACGATAGGCTGGTAATACGGAATAATCTCCTCATTTTTCAGCGCCAGGCTCAATCGATCGGCTTCGTTATTATCACAGACAAAGCGCGACGGCTTCTCATTTCCACTTATTCTTTCTGTCAGCAGGCCATTACGGGAAAGAAAAATAATGGACTCGTTGAAATTATCAAACCCCAGCCGATGGGTTATTTTATCCCGATAGCGATAAAGCGATTTCACCGCCAGCGAATTTGCCCGGCAAAATTCATCCTGGCCGGTTCGGGTGAATGAGGCATTGAGCATCTCCTGTTCAAAATCGCTCAGGCGAAATTCATCCACAAAGCCTATTCTGGCGGGCGCACCGTTTTCAGTATTCGCCATCAAAATCTTCTTCAGCGAATCAATGATGTCGTCAGCGTCCAGTCTGGCATCGATACACTCCGCGTATTCAAAACCTCGGTTAATACATTTATTTTCACTCAGCTTAATAACCACACTCTTGACATTAATAAACTGACTGCTGTTTCTTTGCAGCCACCGTTTAACCAAGCCAAATGGCATTCGGCTGTCAATAATTAACAGGCAGGTTTTGTACTGGGGCGTGGAGATATCAGAATCATTGATGTAGGTTCCGGTATCCACCAGTATCAGATTAGGTAAAAATGACCTAACCCCTGAGAAAAGATAAATGTCATAACTAAGCAGGAAGACCTTTTTCGTGTTCATAATCATCACCATCATGGTTTTAATTGCAAAGGCTACCCCTCCCTCAAATAGAGAGAACATTCACAATTGATTCTGTTTCCAACGATATACATGTCAGATAATTAATATTCTCATTGCAAAGCTAAGCAAACGCTTTTTATATCCTCCGGATTGCGGTCAGAGTTAAAATGATAAGAATATTCCCATCAGCAGAACAGGGAATTTTCTTAGCGATGGCAAGTACAAACAAATGCCCTCACATTCACAACCAGACAAACTAAAATCTCATAAAAAAATCAATAAGCAGAACATACCACCTGTAAATCATTGTAAAGCAGAGAATCACTTCGCACGGCAGACCATCAGCGTGCGGCGCAAATCCCTGATACCATATACATTGTCGTCGATACGGATAACCTTGTAATAAAACAGCTTCTGTTTTGACATCAGCAAATCTGTTATCGCGTCGGGCAGATCGTCATTATCGTTCTTGACTATTGCCAGGCGCTCTGTACGCAGATATCCGTCGCTATCCTTCCCTAAAAAACGCAGCGACGTAGTGCGATTCACGGCGTACTGTTTATCATTTACGTCCAGCATACCCACCTGCGACAGCATCCCGTCTTTTTCCGAAGAGATCCTGAATACCTGGAGAACCTCTCCCTTTATTTTTATCCCGTTTTGTTGCGTGTCCAGATCGAGATGATATTTAGAGGTACAGACCAGCGCCGCCGGGATTGCCCCGCGGTGAAGTACAATGAAGAAAAGCGCGACCAGCGCTGTCATGATGCTAATAAAAATAATTTTGGCACTCATACGCCACCTTTTTTTCATCCATCATACAAATACTGAAAAAATGTTCTTTCAGCTTATTGCCCTTAGACAGGCTGTTATCGTCATAAAATATGATAGCTCTCTTCGTGCCGTGACAAATGGCATTAAAACTTTCCCATCGTTTAGAATGCAAAAACTTAAAAATTTTCTCTGAGGAATTATCATCCATCGTATACACTTCGCAGACACCAGTATTTGAAACATGCACCACGCCGTCGTTACTGCGAAACATTACGGTAAGAAAAATAACCATACCTCCCACAACAAACAGGAAAAAAACAAACCAGACTATAAATGTTGTGTTCCAGAGAAACGTCCCTGCATGATTAACATTCGTTACGTCTTTCTCAGTAGCATCCAATATATCTTCGCGGTTATCGTTGACCTGCGCCTGAAAAACAAAGCCTTCTCGTGGGATGGTAATGATAACGCCATCAATCCCCAGCGCAGAAAATCCCTTGCGTAACAAACTAATGCTTTTATTAAGACTATGTCCGGAGGGATTCATGCCATACTTAGCCCAGACTTCCTCAATGATCAGTTCGCGGCTTAATTGGCGAGCATTATTTATAATAAAAAAATCCAGTAACCTTGCCACCGAAGCGGAAAGAACAACGTGTTGATCTTGTACGCTCAATTCTCGTTTCTTAGCGTCGTACAAAACCCGACCATTAATTATCTTTCTCATCCAGACAAACTCTTATATTTTTCATTCATTATGCAAGCAACCTATACAGAGTATATTTACCTTATACAGGTTGGCAATATAAGAATATTTTTATTTGGATTTTATGAGTCGGGTTTAAAACACGCGTTGCCAACAGGGATATACTTGTGCAAAGCGACAATGAATTTTTTATTTTGATTTTTTAACCCGCTGCTTCGATACGTTTCTCCGGGGAGAACGTAACGGATAGTGGCCTCATCATCCGTTGAATTGCACCCCTGCTGCACAATGATTTTAAAAAAAGTGTTCCCGGTATTTTTAAGCACCCCAGCCTGCTCATCCAGGGTATAGCGCAGGTCGATTTTTCTCGGGCGCACCACCAGTATCGTATCCAGGGCGATAGCCGGTATCGCTTCGCTTCTTTTTCCCCCGTTGCGCTCCGCGAACATCGTGACGGGCAGCTCCGTGAACTGCACCCGGTAATAGCGCTCCTTATCATCCTGCGGGCCGCGGTAGAAAATCTTAAAAAACTCCCCGGCATCCGGCGCCAGCGAGAACGTCAGCGGCGCAAAAATCAGCTCCCCTTCTTCTATATCCTGCCGCTTCTCCCCGCCCGGTCCGGGCTTATCAATTTTCACCGCAGAAATGCGATACACATTCTGCTTTTTGCTGTCGTTAAAAATGCGTTTGCTGATGAAAGACTTGTCCGCAGGCATCTCGTAAATCGTGGAATCGAGATACAGGGCGTGCGCCGAAAAGCTCAGCAGCGCCGCACTGATGATTGCCGCATACCCGCGCTTCATTTGGTGACACCCAGCCAGTTCGCGGTGACTTTGATTTCGCCGCTGGCGCTAACCACGCCTTCCCAGTCGGAGCCTGAAACCGTCAGCGCCGAGCGGGAGTCATTCATCGGGAACAGCAGCGATAAGCCGGTGCTGAAGTAGCTTCCGTCGTCGGTGTTATTCGCATCCCACGGCGTTTGCTGCCACAGCGCATCGTTGAGGCTGATGGGCGCCTCGCCGCAGCTATTACGCACCTGCGTCACGCTGCCCGACTGGTTGCTGTACTGCAGATACGCCGGGATCGGCACGCTGATCCCGCCCTGCGCGGAGGTAAACAGGCAGTACGGCGTATTGTTAATGGTCGTGGTGTCCCCCGTGACCTGAGCGGTAATACTGTCCGCCTGACGCGGGCCGGAAACGGTGACGACATAGTCCATGCCAATCGGGGAATCATCGCCGATGGTGCCGCTGCCGCTTGCCGACGTGGTGTTATTCGACGAGACAATGCTGATTCCATACTCCTTCGGAATAATGTTCAGCTGCAGCGATGGCGTGAACTCGTAATGTCCCGACTCCGGCGTTAAGCTATTGCGGAAGGCAAAGGTAAAAGGCTGGCTGTTGGTAATGCTGTAGCCCGAGTCGACAAGGTTTTTAAGAAACGTCTTCGACAAAAAGAGATAGACGTAGTGGCCGTCCGTTGAGAAGACATTGTAATAGGCCGTCGTCGCGCTGAAGTTATACCAGTTCGAGCCGTTGCCGGAATAACGTACCGTTGACGCCGCCGGGGTAAAGCCCAGCGCGGCGGAATCGATATAGGCCCTGAAGGTGAGCGAGGCGGTGAGGTTCGCGGTCTGCTGAAGGCTGTAGCTGACCATTTTGCAGATCACGCCGCTTACGTTTCCGACAACCCCCAACTCGCAGGCACCGGAGTCATTGGTAATGCTCGGCGTCCCGTCGCTGGCGATCCACAGTTCCTGAAAAGCGCTGGTAGATTCCAGCGCCAGATGGCCGCGCTTGGTTAAGGTGTAGTTTACGTAGTTCCAGCGCCCGGTGCTTTGATCCTTACAGCGCTCGCCCCCCGCGTAATCATAGTTAACCGAGGTATAGCAGCGGTTAAAGACATACGTTTCGCTGCTGCCGGTCGGCATCGCGCGGAAATATTCGTAGGCCGAATCGCTCAGCGACGCAAAGCCGTACGCCCCGCCCACCACGCCCGCGACCGAGCCGACCTGAGCGTGGTAGAAACCGTTGCCGTCTCGGCCCTGACCGGAGATATAGCCGGACGTTGGGCATTGCGTACCGCTGTAACAACGGATGCCGCTAAACGGCCCGTCAATCGGCGAATTATCGATCCACATATCCTGATAGTTATTCGCCGGAGCCGTCCAGCCCACGTAGCCGAGATAGCCGAGGCTCACCTGCGAGGTGCCGTATTTCACCCAGGTGTTGGATCCGCTAAAGCGAGGATCGAGCGCGGAGGGGGTAATGAAATACTCACCGTCCACGGCGTTTTCAATAAACAGAAAGTTATTGCTGACCGAGCCGGACGAGGACGCGGTCAACGCTTTCGCCGCCAGCGGCGTCAATGCACCCGCAACGAGTAACGGAAGAATAAGGTTAATATTTTTCATAGCATTATCTCTGCGCCATAGTCGATTGCAGTGCGCATTGCACGTCCCCGACCCACGCTGCGCCGCGGGCTTTTTCCAGATCTAAATCGGCTTCGCAGATGTTGCCATTCGCCGAAACAAGGGTAATGACGGGGAATGTCTTATCGATATCAATCGCGAACTCACCTTTCGCATCGGTGCGCGTTTTACCGATGTGGTTATGAATATCGGTATTGGCCGCGAGCTGTCCGTTTGGATAGCGCACGCGCCCGAAGACGGTCACCATGCTTTTCACTTCCGGCGCCACCACACCCACGTTGCCCGGATAGAGGTTCAGCGACTGCTTACGCCCGGAGACGATATCGAAGCTGTCCTCGGAGTTGCGGTCGTTCATGATCTCCAGCTTGTACTGAGCGTACGGCGGCAGCGCGATAAAGCTCGATTTGCCGCTCAGGACGTAGTGACGGTTATTGATTTTTGCCGCCAGCTTGCCGTCACCTGCCAGCCCGGTTTTCACGATGATGCCGGAACGCTGGCGCTCTTTGCTGAGGCCGAAATCGCCCCCCGCCCAGGCAACCGAACCCTGGGATGAGAAGTTCAGGTTGGTAGCGTTATCCGCCGATCGGGTAACGGAGACCGTCCCGGCGTTGTATTTGGTGGCGTAACTCATGTTGCCGTTCACGGAATAATCGTTGCCGTAGTTCTGCTCGCCGCTCAGCCGGGTGGAGGCCGCGATCCCTGCCGAGGTAATAGGCCCGTCTTCAAACTGCTTGCGGGCGCTGATGTTGCCCTGCGTTGCACCGTAACGATCCCGCGATGCCCCGACGCTCAGCCAGGAGGCCAGCGGCAGCGAGAAGTCGAGGCTGACGTAACGCTCCTGACGACCGTCGTCATTCCGGTTGTTGTAGTAATAGCGCTGCACCCCGGCGCGCAGGCCGACGGTGGCGTAACGCCCGGCGTACAGCGTGGTGCTGTAATCCAGGTTGCGATATTTGTTGCCCGAGTAGCGGTTTTCCGTCTGGCTCACCGTCAGCGATCCCCCGTGCGGAATGAAGCGTCCGAGGTTAATCGTGCCGCCAATGGAGTAGTTATCGCGCTCCTGCACCGGCAAACGGTCGCCAATTTTGCTGTCCTCGCGTGACGCCCACACCGAGCCAAACCCGCCGGGAGCGTTGAGGCTCACGCTGCTGACGTTGCGCCAGGTGCCGTCGTTTGCCACCAGCGTTTGGGTGCCCACGCTCACGTATTCATTGACGTTTAAGGTCAGGTCGGTTTCGTTCACGGCGTTGGAATCAAAGCCGTACAGCGTGGACTTCACGTTCAGGCCGGAGAGGATCGCCAGCGTCAGAGAGGCCGCACCGCCGGCAATCCAGGTCTGCTCGCTGCCGGCATTGTGGTAGTGATTGCGCTTGTAGCTTACGCGATCGTAATCCAGCGTTCCGCCGAACACCTGCCATGAGAGCTGGTCCAGCCCGGCGGCCTGCTGGCGCGCGAAGATTTTATTCACGCGGCTGACGCGGGTGTTCACCGTGCGACCATTCACCACGATATCCACCGTCACGTCGTAAACCCCGTAGGGAAAACGGCTGGTGTCTATTTCGTAGCTGCCCATGTTGAAGTTCTGCACGCTCAGCAAGCGCCCGTCGCGGAAGACGTGGACTTCCCCGGCGGCAGGAAGAAAGACCGTAATGGGGGTCAGCGACAGCGCGGTATTTTCTACCACTGTGCTGCCTTTATTGCCGTAGCTGGCGCCGTAGATTTTTCCGCCGTTCAGCGCGTTCAGGCTGGCAATGGACTGCACGTTCCACGTATCCAGCATCCCCAGCGCCAGGCGATAGCCCTCGTAGTCGCGCTCGTACATCGCGCGATACACCTTGCTCGAACTGTTGCTCTCGCCAATACCGTATACCGAACCGTTAATATTGAAGTGATGCTCCCGAAGCGACAGGGTGTTATCCAGCGTTAAATAGCTGCGCGAGCTGCTGCCATTCTGATAGTCATTGTAATAGGTGCCGAAATTGTAATTCAGCACGTTAGAGAGCCTGTCCACGCTGGACGGGCCTAATAAGGTGCTGCGCGCCACTACCGCCTCGGTTAGCGCGTCCCGACTGACGATCATCTCCAGGTGAAACGACGAAACGTTAAGCTGCAGGCGGGCTTCCGACGTCAGGGCAATCGCGGTGTTATCGACAAACTTAGCGTCAGCGATTTTTTCTACCATGCCGCGGGTTTTATCCGACAGCACGGCGTTATTTGGCAGGTCGGAAACCATAATCGACTTCACGGTAATGTTACCGTCGACCAGAGAGATCACCGCATCCGCAATTTTCTGCTGACTCTTTTCGTCCGTTTCCTGATAGCGAATAAATACCGGAACCGTCATACCCTGCTCCAGCGAACGGGCAAACGCGCCAGGAATAACGTATTTCCCGATCTTCACGGGCGCAGAATGGGCAAAGCCTGGTGTTAACGCTAACGAGAGAAAAACACTTCCCCCAACGAGATATTTAAATGACATACGCATCCTTACACATCGGCATTTTAATTTTTGGTACCGGTAATGGCGTTATGTTTTTACTTCACTGTAATAAATTGCTTGCCGTGCCAGATGCCAATACGAGTACGGCTATTCGACACATCGCTTTTTTGCAGCCTTATTTTTGTGCCCGGCATGACGTAATAACGCTCGCGGCAGCCCCTGCCCTGATCCTGCGCCTTGTCCTTGCAGGCGCCGTAGGCGATCACGCGAAATGAGACATTGCCGGTATTGGTAATCAGGTCGCCCTGACGGCTGTAGTCGAAGCGCTCCTTACGCGGGGCAACAACCAGAATGGTGCCAATCTCCGCTGAGGCCGTGGCCGTCGCGGCTTTACCGGCTTTGGTGGTTGCGCTTTCACTGATCGGCTCGTCTATCCACTGCAGGCGGTAATAACGCTCTTTATCATCCTCCGGACCTTTATAGAAAAAACGGAACACATCTTTCGCTTCGCCAGGAAGAATAAGGCTGGCGGGTGTCGATAATAATTCACCGGGATTAACGTTCAGCTCGACGCCGCCGGGCAGCGGAGAGGAGAGTTGTTTTACCGTCACACTCACGTAGCGCGCAGAATCCGTCGTGTTGATAATTTCTTTCGATAATGAACTCTCTTCGGAAATCATTATCGATGTAATATCACCCACATTAATTGCCCAGCTGGAAAAGGATGTAGCCATCCCTACCAACATGGCTATTGGCACATATTTAGTCATTACTTATTTCCTGAGAAAATTCGGGAGAGGAACTCTCCCGAATTTTATTCATTACGCTGGCGTGGTCCAGGTCGCGTTGAACTGTACTTTCACATCGCCTGTCCAGTAGCCGTCAGGCAGCGCTGAGTAATCTGTTACCGGAGTCGTACCGTCAGAGGTAGCAGAGGAAATAGAGAACTTGAAGCTGGACTGATCGCTCACGCGCTCCGCACCGTTATAAGCACCATCCGCCATCAGGCTCTCGAGGCCAGAGGTTGAAGAGGAATTAACCAGTACGGTTTCAGACGCGCTGGAGAGCGCGTTGCCGTTCCATGCCACACCCACGTCCAGCGTAGACGCATCGCCGCTTGCGTTGGTCAGAGTATTGCTAATGACCTGTGCAGTCAGCTCGAAATCTGTCGCACTTTCTTGTCCCTGAATGGTTACGTCAAAAGCGCCGTCCTGAGTGTTAAACCCGTTCAGGCCTTCCGCATACTGGAAAGTCAGAGAGTTCAGCGGAGTAACAACCAGCATGCTGGTTGTATCTTTTGTAGCCGTTGCATCCCATGACGCTGTAGCAGAGGCAGTCACATCAGCCATTGCATTTGCTGCTGCGAACACAGAAACCAGAGAGGCCACCAGTAATAACTTTTTCATTTTTTTCTCCTGAGAACAAACGCGCAACCAGGCACTCTTTATAAGAACCAGGATGCTCCATTTAATTGCGAGCGAAATTTGCCGCGCCAAAAAAGTATTATTCGAAATAACCTCCCCCACAACATCATAAAATACGAAAAACCTTAACATCTCTAAGAATTTTCTTATCAAAAATAGGTTGGCAACACCCGATAGCAACATTAAAATCTTATAAATAAATAATTTGCAGTTTTTAATGCTTAATTAAACACAAATTAAGGATTTTAAATCTATTCTTATTTTTTGATACAAATCAAAATAGGAAAAGAATGCAAAAAAGCTAAAAAACATTATGAATCAATTAACTATTGAACTCGTTCTAAAATAAAAACGTTTGTTAAATTTTTGCTAAAAATATGCATCAATTTAGTACGGAGTGGAAAATTCCTATACTATATTAATAATGACAGGAATATTCTTAGATTTTTAATTAATAATAAATACCGAGCAGCAGGTTATATTTTTTATCGAAGAAGAGTGACTTCGGAATATTCCACGAATAAAGAATATTCCTGGATTAAACCGAATCCGCGAAGCGCTACGCAACGAAGCCGCACCGGCACCATTCAGACCATTCCTGACAGTCTTCCATATTTCCTCCATTTTTCCGCGGTGTTAGCTGACTAAACTAGTATCATTCCCCGAAGTATTCAGGATGAGAACGTATAACGATGAAAGGTAGTAACAACTCCCGCTGGGCAATCGCCGCTGGCATCATTGTGGTGGCCCTTGCCGCCGCCTGGTACTGGCACAGTCAATCCGCGAACTCCGCTGCCCCCGCTGGTGCCAGTAGTCAGGCGCAGCGCCCTGCAGGCGGAGGACGTCACGGTATGCGCGGCGGCGCGCTGGCGCCGGTCCAGGCAGCCACGGCGGTCAATAAAGCCGTTCCGCGCTATCTCTCCGGACTGGGGACAATAACTGCTGCCAACACCGCTACGGTGCGCAGCCGCGTCGACGGTCAGCTCATGGCGATCCACTTTCAGGAAGGTCAGCAGGTGAAAGCGGGCGACCTGCTGGCGGAAATCGACCCAAGCCAGTTCAAGGTGGCCCTTGCCCAGGCGCAGGGACAGCTGGCGAAAGACAAAGCCACCCTCGCCAACGCCCGCCGGGATTTAGCGCGCTACCAGCAGCTGGTGAAAACGAACCTGGTATCGCGTCAGGAGCTGGACACCCAGCAGTCGCTGGTCAGCGAAACGCAGGGCACCATCAAAGCCGACGAAGCCGCCGTGGCCAGCGCCCAGTTGCAGCTGGACTGGAGCCGCATTACCGCGCCGATTGACGGGCGCGTGGGCCTGAAGCAGGTCGATATCGGCAACCAGATCTCCAGCGGCGACACCACGGGCATCGTGGTGATCACCCAGACCCACCCGATTGATTTAGTCTTTACCCTGCCGGAAAGCGATATCGCGACCGTGATGCAGGCGCAGAAAGCCGGTAAAGGCCTGGTGGTGGAAGCCTGGGACCGCACCAACAAGCAGAAACTGAGCGAAGGCACCCTGCTCAGTCTGGATAACCAAATCGACACCACTACCGGCACCATCAAGCTGAAGGCGCGCTTTTCTAATCAGGACGATGCCCTGTTCCCGAACCAGTTCGTGAACGCGCGGATGCTGGTTGCAACCGAAGAAAACGCGGTGGTGATCCCCACCGCTGCGCTGCAGATGGGCAACGAAGGTAACTTCGTCTGGGTGCTGAACAGCGACAATAAAGTTAGCAAGCACCTGGTGAAAACCGGTATCCAGGACAGCCAGACGGTGGTCATCGCCGCCGGCCTTTCCGCAGGCGACCGCGTGGTCACCGACGGCATCGACCGTCTGACCGAAGGGGCCAAAGTGGAAGTGGTTGAACCTGCGAAACAGGGAGAGAAATCCTGATGCAGGTGATGCCCCCAGGCTCTACAGGCGGGCCGTCACGCCTGTTTATCCTCCGCCCTGTCGCCACCACGCTGCTGATGGTGGCGATCCTGCTCGCCGGGATTATCGGCTATCGCTTCCTGCCCGTGTCGGCGCTACCGGAGGTGGATTATCCCACCATCCAGGTGGTGACGCTCTATCCAGGCGCCAGTCCGGATGTCGTGACATCCGCCATTACCGCCCCGCTGGAGCGCCAGTTCGGCCAGATGTCGGGGCTAAAACAGATGTCCTCCCAGAGTTCCGGCGGGGCATCCGTCGTGACGCTGCAGTTCCAGCTGTCGCTGTCGCTGGACGTCGCCGAGCAGGAGGTGCAGGCCGCGATTAACGCCGCCACCAACCTGCTGCCGTCGGATCTGCCTAACCCGCCGGTCTACAGCAAGGTGAACCCGGCGGATCCGCCGATCATGACGCTTGCCGTCACCTCCTCCGCCATGCCGATGACCCAGGTCGAAGACATGGTCGAAACGCGCGTGGCGCAGAAAATTTCACAGGTCTCCGGCGTCGGCCTCGTCACGCTGGCGGGTGGCCAGCGCCCCGCCGTGCGCGTGAAGCTGAACGCGCAGGCGATTGCCGCGCTGGGCCTGACCAGCGAAACCATCCGCACCGCCATCAGCAGCGCCAACGTTAACTCGGCAAAAGGCTCGCTGGACGGCCCCACCCGCGCCGTGACGCTCTCTGCCAACGATCAGATGCAGTCCGCCGATGAATACCGCCAGCTGATTATTGCTTACCAGAACGGCGCACCGGTGCGTCTGGGCGACGTGGCGACCGTAGAGCAAGGTGCTGAAAACAGCTGGCTCGGCGCCTGGGCCAACAGGCAGCAGGCGATCGTGATGAACGTGCAGCGCCAGCCGGGCGCTAACATTATCGATACCGCCGACAGCATCCGCACCATGCTGCCGCAGCTGATCGAAAGCCTGCCGAAATCGGTCAGCGTGAAGGTGCTTTCCGACCGCACCACCAACATTCGCGCGTCGGTCACCGACACCCAGTTTGAGCTGATGCTGGCGATTGCGCTGGTGGTGATGATCATTTACCTGTTCCTGCGCAACGTGCCGGCGACCATTATTCCTGCCGTCGCCGTGCCGCTCTCGCTGGTCGGGACCTTTGCGGTGATGGTGTTCCTCGACTTTTCGATTAACAACCTGACGCTGATGGCGCTCACCATCGCCACCGGGTTCGTGGTTGACGACGCCATCGTCGTTATCGAGAACATTTCGCGCTATATCGAGAAAGGCGAAAAGCCGCTGGCGGCCGCGCTGAAGGGCGCGGGCGAAATCGGCTTTACCATTATCTCGCTGACCTTCTCGCTGATTGCGGTGCTGATCCCGCTGCTGTTTATGGGCGATATCGTCGGGCGGCTGTTCCGCGAGTTTGCCGTCACGCTGGCGGTCGCCATTTTGATCTCCGCCGTGGTGTCGCTGACCCTGACGCCGATGATGTGCGCCCGCATGCTGAGCCACGCGTCCCTGCGCAAGCAAAACCGCTTCTCCCGCGCCTCTGAGAGGATGTTCGAGCGGATTATTGCCGCTTACGGTCGCGTGCTGGCGAAAGTCCTGAACCATCCGTGGGCAACCCTCGGCGTCGCGCTCGGCACGCTGGCGCTCAGCGTGATGCTGTGGATTTTCATTCCGAAAGGCTTCTTCCCGATTCAGGACAACGGCATTATTCAGGGCACGCTTCAGGCCCCGCAGTCGGTCTCCTTCGCCAGTATGGCCCAGCGCCAGCAGCAGGTGTCTGAGATCGTCATGAAAGATCCGGCGGTAGAGAGCCTGACCTCCTACGTGGGCGTCGATGGCACCAGCCCGTCGCTCAACAGCGCGCGTCTGCAGATCAACCTCAAACCGCTGGATGAACGCGACGATCGCGTCAACGCCGTCATTGAGCGTCTTCAAAACGCCGTCGCGCGCGTGCCGGGCGTGGAGCTTTACCTGCAGCCGATTCAGGATTTGACCATTGATACCCAGGTCAGCCGCACGCAGTACCAGTTCACGCTGCAGGCCACCACGCTGGACGCGCTCAGCACCTGGGTGCCGCAGCTGGTGAATACGCTTAACACCCTGCCGCAGCTCGCCGACGTCAGCAGCGACTGGCAGGACAAAGGGCTGGCGGCCTACGTGAACGTCAACCGCGATACCGCGAGCCGACTGGGCATTACCATGTCGGATGTGGACAACGCCCTGTACAACGCCTTCGGTCAGCGCCTGATCTCCACCATCTACACCCAGGCCAACCAGTATCGCGTGGTGCTGGAGCACAACACGGAGAACACGCCCGGCCTGGCGGGGCTGGACTCGGTGCGCCTGACCAGCAAAGACGGCGGTATTGTGCCCCTGAGCGCTATCGCCACGGTGGAAGAACGCTATACCCCGCTGTCGATCAACCATCTGGATCAGTTCCCGTCCACCACCATTTCCTTCAACGTGCCGGACAATTATTCTCTCGGCGAAGCGGTGGAGGCCATTCAGGCTGCTGAAAAAGAACTCAGCTTCCCGTCCGATATTCAGACCCAGTTCCAGGGCAGCACGCTGGCGTTTCAGGCCGCGCTGGGTAACACCATCTGGCTGATCGTCGCGGCGGTCGTGGCGATGTACATCGTGCTCGGCGTGCTGTACGAAAGCTTTATCCACCCGATCACCATCCTCTCTACCCTGCCGACGGCAGGCGTGGGGGCACTGCTGGCGCTGATGCTGGCGGGCAGCGAGCTGGACGTCATTGCCATCATCGGCATCATCCTGCTTATCGGGATCGTGAAGAAAAACGCCATCATGATGATCGACTTCGCCCTGGCCGCCGAGCGCGAGCAGGGCATGTCGCCGCGCGATGCCATCTTCCAGGCCTGCCTGCTGCGTTTTCGTCCGATCCTGATGACCACGCTGGCCGCCCTGCTGGGCGCGCTGCCGCTGATGCTCAGCACCGGCGTCGGCGCGGAGCTGCGCCGTCCGCTGGGTATCGGCATGGTCGGCGGTCTGCTGGTGAGCCAGGTGCTAACGCTCTTCACCACGCCGGTGATCTACCTGCTGTTTGACCGCCTGGCGCTGTGGACCAAAAGCCGCTTCCCGAAACGTGAAGAGGAGGCATAAGTGAAGTTTTTCGCCCTCTTCATTTATCGCCCGGTGGCGACGATTTTAATCTCGCTCGCCATTACCCTCTGCGGCGTGCTGGGCTTCCGGCTGCTGCCGGTGGCCCCCCTGCCGCAGGTGGATTTCCCGGTGATCATGGTCAGCGCCTCGCTGCCGGGTGCGTCACCGGAGACCATGGCCTCCTCGGTTGCCACGCCGCTGGAGCGTTCGCTCGGGCGGATTGCGGGGGTCAACGAGATGACCTCCAGCAGCTCGCTGGGCAGCACGCGCATCATTCTGGAGTTCAGCTTCGACCGGGATATTAACGGCGCAGCGCGCGACGTGCAGGCGGCCATCAACGCCGCGCAAAGCCTGCTGCCGAGCGGGATGCCGAGCCGCCCAACCTACCGCAAGGCCAACCCGTCCGATGCGCCAATCATGATCCTGACGCTGACCTCGGATACGTATTCGCAGGGGCAGCTGTACGATTTTGCGTCTACCCAGCTGGCGCAGACCATCTCACAGATTAACGGCGTGGGCGACGTGAGCGTTGGCGGGAGTTCCCTGCCCGCCGTGCGCGTGGGCCTAAACCCGCAGGCGCTGTTCAACCAGGGCGTGTCGCTGGATGACGTGCGCTCCGCCATCAGCAACGCCAACGTGCGTAAACCGCAGGGAGCGGTGGAGGACGGCGGCCACCGCTGGCAGATCCACACTAACGACGAGCTGAAAACCGCCGCGGAATATCAGCCGCTCATTATTCACTACAACAACGGCGCGGCGGTGCGCTTGAGCGACGTTGCCAGCGTCACCGACTCGGTGCAGGACGTGCGCAACGCCGGGATGACCAACGCTAAGCCGGCGATTCTGCTGATGATCCGCAAGCTGCCGGAAGCGAATATTATTGAGACGGTGAACAGCATTCGCGCCCGTCTTCCGGACCTGCAGGAGACCATCCCGGCCGCGATCAATCTGCAAATTGCCCAGGATCGCTCCCCGACCATTCGGGCCTCGCTCGAAGAGGTGGAGCAGACGCTGATTATCTCCGTCGCGCTGGTGATCCTGGTGGTCTTCCTGTTCCTGCGCTCCGGCCGCGCGACGCTTATTCCGGCGGTGGCCGTGCCGGTCTCGCTGATCGGTACCTTTGCCGCCATGTACCTGTGCGGGTTTAGCCTCAACAACCTGTCGCTGATGGCCCTGACGATTGCTACGGGCTTCGTGGTGGATGACGCCATCGTGGTGCTGGAAAACATTTCCCGCCACCTGGAAGCGGGCGTGAAGCCGCTGCAGGCCGCGCTGCAGGGCACGCGCGAGGTGGGCTTTACGGTGCTCTCCATGAGCCTGTCGCTGGTGGCGGTGTTCCTGCCGCTGCTGCTGATGGGCGGTCTGCCGGGCCGGCTGCTGCGCGAGTTTGCCGTCACCCTCTCGGTCGCGATCGGCATTTCGCTGGCGATCTCCTTAACGCTGACGCCGATGATGTGCGGCTGGATGCTCAAGCGCAGCAAACCCCATTCGCAGCCGCGCCGCAAAGGCTTTGGCCGCTTCCTGATGGCGATGCAGGAAGGCTACGGCAAATCGCTGAAGTGGGTGCTGAACCATACCCGGCTGGTCGGCCTGGTGCTGATTGGCACCATCGTGCTCAACGTCTGGATGTACATCACCATCCCGAAAACCTTCTTCCCCGAGCAGGACACCGGCGTGCTGATGGGGGGGATACAGGCGGACCAGAGCATTTCGTTCCAGGCGATGCGCGGCAAGCTGCAGGACTTTATGAAGATCATTCGTGAAGACAAAGCCGTGGATAACGTCACCGGCTTTACCGGCGGGTCACGCGTCAACAGCGGGATGATGTTTATTACCCTGAAACCGCGCGGCGAGCGCAACGAAACCGCCCAGCAGGTGATTGACCGCCTGCGGGTAAAGCTTGCCAAAGAGCCGGGGGCAAACCTGTTTTTGATGGCCGTTCAGGATATCCGCGTCGGCGGCCGTCAGGCGAACGCCAGCTATCAGTACACGTTGCTCTCGGACGATTTAGCCGCCCTGCGCGAGTGGGAGCCGAAGATCCGCAAGGCGCTGGCCGCTCTGCCGGAGCTGGCGGACGTCAACTCCGATCAGCAGGACAACGGTGCCGAGATGGCCCTGACCTACGACCGCGAAACCATGTCGCGTCTGGGCATTAACGTTGAAGCCGCCAACAGCCTGCTGAACAACGCCTTCGGCCAGCGCGAGATCTCCACCATCTACCAGCCGATGAACCAGTACAAGGTGGTGATGGAGGTTGACCCGCGCTATACCCAGGACATCAGCGCCCTGGACAAAATGTTTGTGATTAACAGCGACGGCAAGGCGATTCCGCTCTCCTACTTTGCCAGCTGGCAGCCCGCCAACGCGCCGCTGTCGGTGAACCATCAGGGGCTTTCGGCAGCGTCGACCATCTCCTTTAACCTGCCCGCCGGTTCATCGCTTTCTGAAGCCAGCGACGCAATCAACCGTGCGATGACGCAGCTTGGCGTGCCGTCCACCGTGCGCGGCAGCTTTGCCGGGACCGCGCAGGTGTTCCAGGAGACGATGAACTCGCAGGTAATTTTGATTCTGGCCGCCATCGCCACGGTTTATATTGTGCTGGGCGTGCTGTACGAGAGCTACGTGCACCCGCTGACCATTCTCTCGACGCTGCCGTCGGCGGGCGTGGGGGCGCTGCTGGCGCTGGAGCTGTTCGGCGCGCCGTTCAGCCTTATCGCGCTCATCGGGATCATGCTATTAATTGGTATTGTGAAGAAAAACGCGATCATGATGGTCGACTTCGCCCTGGACGCCCAGCGCAACGGCAATCTGTCGCCGGAAGAGGCGATCTTCCAGGCCTGCCTGCTGCGTTTTCGTCCGATCATGATGACCACCCTGGCGGCGCTGTTTGGCGCGCTGCCGCTGGTTATCTCGGGCGGCGACGGCTCCGAGCTGCGCCAGCCGCTGGGGATCACCATTGTCGGCGGCCTGGTGATGAGCCAGCTGCTGACGCTGTACACCACGCCGGTGGTCTATCTGTTCTTTGACCGCCTGCGGCTGCGCTTTTCGCGTAAAAACAGAGAAACGGTGACCGGGTAAATGACTGAGCTTCCCAGCAGCGTTCGCTGGCAATTATGGATAGTCGCCTTCGGCTTTTTTATGCAGTCGCTGGATACGACCATCGTTAACACCGCCCTCCCCTCCATGGCAAAAAGCCTGGGGGAGAGCCCGCTGCATATGCATATGGTGATAGTCTCCTACGTGCTGACGGTGGCGGTGATGCTGCCTGCCAGCGGCTGGCTGGCGGACAAAGTTGGGGTGCGGAATATCTTTTTTACCGCCATCGTGCTGTTTACCACCGGCTCGCTGTTTTGCGCTCAGGCCAACACCCTCGACCAGCTGGTGATGGCGCGGGTGCTGCAGGGCGTTGGCGGGGCGATGATGGTGCCCGTCGGGCGGCTAACGGTGATGAAGATTGTGCCGCGCGAGCAGTACATGGCGGCGATGACCTTTGTGACCCTGCCCGGCCAGGTGGGGCCGCTGCTGGGCCCGGCGCTCGGCGGCATTCTGGTGGAGTACGCCTCGTGGCACTGGATCTTCTTAATCAACCTGCCGGTAGGCATCATCGGCGCCATCGCCACCCTGACGCTGATGCCGAACTACAAAATGCAGACGCGGCGCTTTGATTTCTTTGGCTTTATTCTGCTGGCGGCAGGCATGGCCACGCTCACTCTGGCGCTCGACGGGCAAAAAGGTCTGGGGATTTCACCCCTGACGCTCGGGCTCCTGATCGCGCTCGGCGTTACCGCCATACTGTGGTACCTTCGGCATGCCAGAGGTAACGATAAGGCGCTGTTCAGCCTGAACCTGTTTAAAAACCCTACCTACCGTCTTGGCCTGTTCGGCAGCTTCGCCGGACGCGTCGGCAGCGGCATGCTGCCGTTTATGACGCCCGTGTTCCTGCAAATTGGCCTGGGTTTCTCGCCGTTTCACGCGGGCCTGATGATGATCCCGATGGTGCTCGGCAGCATGGGAATGAAGCGCATCGTGGTGCAGGTGGTGAACCGCTTTGGCTACCGTCACGTGCTGGTGACCGCCACGCTGGGGCTGGCGCTGGTCAGCCTGCTGTTTATGGCCGTGGCGCTGATGGGCTGGTACTACGTTCTGCCGCTGGTACTTTTCTGCCAGGGGATCGTCAACTCCATGCGCTTCTCGTCGATGAATACCCTGACGCTGAAGGATCTGCCGGACGAGCTGGCGAGCAGCGGCAACAGCCTGCTGTCGATGATCATGCAGCTCTCAATGAGCGTCGGGGTGACCATCGCGGGCTTACTGCTCGGCATGTACGGCCAGCACCACCTCAGCGTCGACACGCCGGTGGCGCATCAGGTCTTTTTGTATACCTATCTCAGCATGGCGGTCATCATCGCCCTGCCCGCTTTCATCTTCGCCAGAGTGCCGGATGATACCAGCAAGAACATCGTCATCAGGCGCGGCAAAAGGAGTGGTTCATGAAATTCTGGCGTCCGGGCATTACCGGCAAGCTCTTCGTGGCGATATTTGCCACCTGTATCGTCCTGCTGGTCACCATGCACTGGGCGGTGCGGATCAGCTTCGAGCGCGGCTTTATTGATTACATCAAGCATGGCAATGAACAGCGTTTACAGGGCTTAAGCGATGCGCTGAGTGAACAGTACGCCCAGCACGGCAACTGGCGTTTTCTGCGCAATAACGACCGCTTTATTTTCCAGATCCTGCGCTCGCTGGAGCACGATACCGGTGACGATCGTCCGGGGCCAGGCATGCCGCCGCACGGCTGGCGCACCCAGTTCTGGGTGATTGACCAGGACATGCGCACGCTGGTGGGTCCGCGCGCGCCGATACCGCCGGACGGCACCCGTCGTGCGATCAAAGTCAATAATGCGACAGTCGGCTGGGTTATTGCCTCTCCGGTGGAGCGCCTGACGCGCAACACCGACATCAACTTTGACCGCCAGCAGCGTCGGACGAGCTGGCTGATTGTCGCCCTCTCCACCCTGCTCGCCGCGCTCGCCACCTTCCCGCTGGCGCGCGGTCTGCTCGCCCCGGTGAAACGGCTGGTGGAAGGCACGCACAAGCTGGCCGCCGGGGATTTCACCACACGTGTCGATACCCGCAGCCAGGACGAACTGGGCAAGCTGGCGCAGGATTTTAACCAGCTCGCCAGCACGCTGGAGAAGAACCAGCAGATGCGCCGCGACTTTATGGCCGATATCTCCCACGAGCTGCGCACGCCGCTGGCGGTGCTGCGCGGCGAACTGGAGGCCATCCAGGACGGCGTGCGCCAGTTTACGCCCGAATCGGTCGCCTCCCTGCAGGCGGAGGTGGGCACGCTCACCAAGCTGGTGGACGATCTCCACCAGCTCTCCATGTCTGACGAGGGTGCGCTGGCCTACCAGAAAGCGCCGGTGGACGTGATTAACATTCTGGAAGTGATCAGCGGTGCCTTCCGCGAGCGGTTTGCCAGCCGCGACCTGAAAATCGACCTCTCCCTGCCGGACAGCGCGGTGGTGTTTGGCGACAAGGATCGTCTGATGCAGCTCTTCAACAACCTGCTGGAAAACAGCCTGCGCTACACCGACAGCGGCGGCGGGCTGCACATCTCCGGCAGGCAGGAAAACGGACGCTTTGCCCTCACCTTCGCGGATTCCGCCCCCGGCGTGCAGGACGCGCAGCTGGAAAAACTGTTTGAACGTTTCTACCGTACCGAAGGCTCCCGCAACCGCGCCAGCGGCGGTTCCGGCCTGGGGCTGGCGATTTGCGTTAACATCGTCGAGGCGCATAATGGCACGATCCGCGCCGCCCATTCGCCTTTTGGCGGGGTTAGCATTACAGTAGAGTTACCTCTGGAACGGGATTTATCGAGAGAAGTATGACCGAGTTACCCATTGACGAAAACACGCCGCGCATTTTGATCGCGGAAGACGAGCCGAAGCTGGGGCAGTTGCTGATCGACTATTTACGCGCGGCCAGCTACGCCCCGTCGCTGATAAGCCACGGCGACCAGGTGCTGCCGTACGTGCGCCAGACCCCGCCGGATCTGATCCTGCTGGATTTAATGCTGCCGGGCGTTGACGGACTGACCCTGTGCCGGGAAATTCGTCGTTTCTCTGACGTGCCGATCGTGATGGTCACCGCGAAAATCGAAGAGATCGACCGCCTGCTGGGGCTCGAAATTGGCGCGGACGATTACATCTGCAAACCCTACAGCCCGCGTGAAGTGGTCGCCCGCGTGAAAACCATTCTGCGCCGCTGCAGGCCGCAGCGCGAGCTTCAGGTGCTCGACGCCGAAAGCCCGCTGATTGTCGACGAAAGCCGCTTCCAGGCAAGCTGGCGCAGCAAGCTGCTGGACCTGACGCCTGCGGAGTTCCGCCTGCTGAAAACCCTCTCCCACGAGCCGGGGAAAGTCTTTTCCCGCGAACAGCTGCTAAACCACCTGTATGACGATTACCGCGTCGTGACCGACCGCACCATTGACAGCCATATCAAAAACCTGCGCCGCAAGCTGGAGGCGCTGGACGCCGAGCAGTCGTTTATTCGCGCGGTGTATGGCGTAGGGTATCGCTGGGAAGCGGATGCGTGCAGGATTGCCTAGTCATCCGCGGGTCAATGTAGGCCGGGTAAGGCGAAGCCGCCACCCGGCACAATAACTTTACCTCCCTGCCCCGCAGCGCTACAATGCCCGCCCTTAAAGTGGGGGATCTCCCCTTACCGCTGCACCTGGTGCACGCGGATCTGACCTGTCATCAGAACGAGAACAAACATGTTTAAACCGGAACTCCTTTCCCCGGCGGGAACGCTGCAAAATATGCGTTACGCTTTCGCCTATGGTGCCGACGCCGTTTACGCGGGCCAGCCCCGCTACTCGCTGCGCGTGCGTAACAACGAATTCAACCACGAGAACCTGCAGCTCGGCATCAACGAAGCACATGCCCTGGGCAAAAAATTCTACGTGGTCGTGAACATCGCGCCGCACAACGCCAAGCTGAAAACGTTCATTCGTGACCTGAAGCCGGTGGTGGATATGGGCCCGGACGCGCTGATCATGTCGGACCCGGGTTTAATCATGCTGGTTCGGGAGAATTTCCCGGAGATGGATATTCACCTCTCCGTACAGGCTAACGCCGTCAACTGGGCGACGGTCAAGTTCTGGAAGCAGATGGGGCTGACCCGCGTCATTCTGTCCCGTGAACTGTCCCTCGAAGAGATCGAAGAGATCCGCACCCAGGTGCCGGATATGGAAATCGAAATCTTCGTTCACGGCGCGCTGTGCATGGCCTACTCAGGTCGCTGCCTGCTCTCCGGCTATATCAACAAGCGCGACCCGAACCAGGGCACCTGCACCAACGCCTGCCGCTGGGAATATAACGTCCAGGAAGGCAAAGAGGATGACGTCGGCAACATCGTCCACAAGCATGAGCCGATCCCGGTCACCAACGTCGAGCCGACGCTGGGCATCGGCGCGCCAACCGACAGCGTGTTTATGATTGAAGAAGCCAAACGTCCGGGCGAGTACATGACCGCCTTTGAAGACGAGCACGGCACCTACATCATGAACTCGAAAGATCTGCGCGCCATCGCCCACGTTGAGCGTCTGACCCAGATGGGCGTGCACTCCCTGAAAATTGAAGGGCGCACAAAATCCTATTACTACTGCGCGCGTACCGCGCAGGTGTACCGCAAAGCCATCGACGATGCGGCGGCCGGTAAACCGTTCGATACCAGCCTGCTGGAAACTCTGGAAGGCCTGGCGCACCGCGGCTATACCGAGGGCTTCCTGCGTCGTCATACCCATGACGACTACCAGAACTACGAGCACGGCTACTCCGTTTCCGAGCGCCAGCAGTTTGTCGGCGACTTCACCGGCGAGCGCAAAGGCGCGCTGGCAGCCGTCGCGGTGAAAAACAAATTCACCAAAGGCGACAGCCTGGAGCTGATGACCCCGCAGGGCAACATGAACTTCACGCTGGAGCATCTGGAAAACGGCAAAGGCGAGGCGATTGACGTGGCGCCGGGCGACGGTCATACCGTCTGGCTGCCGGTACCGGAAGAGGTGGAGCTGAAGTTCGCGCTGCTGATGCGTAACTTCAACGGTGAAAGCACCCGAAACCCGCACGGCAAATAGTCAATCAGGGAAATTTTTTCGCGCTGGGATAATTCTTAGAATCGGATCACATACCGCTTCGTTCAATACGGGTATTATCCCCCCGCTGAAAAACATAACCCATAAATGCTAGCTGTACCAGGAACCACCTCCTTAGCCTGCGTAATCTCCCTTACGCGGGCTTATTTTTTGCCTTCTCTTACCTCAACCCAGGCAATAAGCTCGTCAATTTGCCTCTCTGAGAACACGGCTATCCCATGCTCTGCAAGCAACGATGCCGCAACACCCCTCCCCGCTTTATGTATCCCGCCAAAAGATCCGTCATAAATAAGCTGACTGCCGCACGTTGGGCTGCCATCGGTTAACAATGCAGCGCTGCACCCCGACTCCTGAGCAGTGCGTAGCGCGAGCCAGGCTGCAAGCTGGTAATGCTCAGTCACATCCTGCCCAGTATTTTCAATGATTCTGGCTTGTCCGTGCATCACGTCTTTGCCATCAGCAGAGATAATCTCTGCCGGAGGACGAGGTACAGGCATCCCGGCCGCAAGTTCAGGGCAGTGGATAACCAGACGCTGTTCCTGCTGCCAGCGCTTGAGCTGCTCGTTCATTCGCGCTTTTTCACTTCCGTTATAACGAACCTTAAAGCCCATCAGGCACGCGCTTACCAAAATTTTATTCATCATCACTTTCCTGTGATTACGTTACTATCATCGCTGGAGTGTAACGCGCTTTCGGGCATATTTTGTTCCTTTCATCCTGTTCTTACCCGCTTTTTTCCTCTCTGCTATACACTCTTACTAACGCTAAAAAAGGGAGCAGCGCGGATGGCAACCTATTCAGACAGTTTATTGATTCTCAATGGCAAAAGCGCAGGCAACGATCCGTTGCGTCAGGCAATTCAGGGTTTGCGTGACGACGGCGCGCGCATTCACGTCAGGGTGACGTGGGAAAAAGGCGACGCGGCACGCTATATCAATGAAGCCCTCGGACTTGGCGTCAGCACCATTATTTCCGGCGGCGGCGATGGCACCATCAATGAGATTGCGTCAGCGCTTATCGACCTGCCCCCGGCAAACCGGCCGGTGATGGGTATTTTACCGCTCGGCACCGCCAATGATTTTGCCACCAGCGCCGGGATCCCCGAGGAATTAGAGAAGGCGCTCCAGCTGGCGATCCTCGGCAAGGCCACCGCTGTGGATATTGCGCAGGTGAATGATAAAACCTGTTTTATCAATATGGCGACGGGCGGGTTTGGCACGCGCATCACCAGCGAAACGCCGGAAAAACTGAAGGCGGCGCTGGGCGGTGTGTCGTACCTGATCCACGGCCTGATGCGCATGGACACCCTCAAGCCTGACCGCTGCGAAATTCGCGGCGAGGATTTTCAGTGGCAGGGTGACGCGCTGGTGATTGGGATTGGCAATGGCCGCCAGGCAGGCGGCGGGCAGCAGCTGTGTCCGGAGGCGCTGATTAATGACGGTCAGCTACAGCTGCGTATATTCACGGGCGATGGGCTGCTGCCCGCGCTGTTTACCACGCTGACGCAGCCGGAAGAGAGCCCGAATATCATCGCCGGAAAGTCGGCATGGTTTGAGGTGAATGCCCCGCACGGGATGACGTTTAACCTCGACGGAGAGCCGCTGAGCGGGACGCAGTTCCGCATTGAGGTGTTGCCCGGCGCGCTGCAGTGCAGGCTGCCGCCGGACTGTGTGCTTTTGCGCTGATTGTATTGCCGGGTGGTGGCTACGCCTTACCCGGCCTACGTTTCGCACTCAGGTTAGGCAATCGTTACTTTGCTATCCAGATAGACGTCCTGAACCGCATTGATCAGCTTCACACCGTCGGCCATCGATTTCTTAAACGCCTTACGGCCAAGGATCAGCCCCATGCCGCCCGCGCGTTTGTTGATAACCGCCGTGCGCACCGCGTCTGACAGGTCGGTATCCCCGCCCGCCGCGCCGCCGGAGTTAATCAGCCCCGCGCGGCCCATGTAGCAGTTCGCCAGCTGGTAGCGCACCAGGTCGATCGGGTTATCGCTGGTCAGCTTGCTGTAAACGCGGTCATCGGTATAGCCAAAGTTCACCGCTTTATACCCGCCGTTATTCTCGGCCATTTTCTGCTTCACGATATCTGCGCCGATGGTTGCCGCCAGGTGGTTCGCCTGCCCGGTCAGGTCGGCCGACACGTGGTAATCCACGCCGTCTTTCTTGAACGCGTTGTTGCGCAGATACGCCCACAGCACGGTGACCATGCCCAGCTCGTGCGCGCGCTCAAACGCCGCGGAGATCTCTTCAATCTGACGACGGGACTGTTCTGAGCCGAAGTAAATCGTCGCCCCTACCGCCACCGCGCCCATGTTGAACGCCTGCTCGACGCTGGCGTAGAGGGTCTGGTCATACTCGGTAGGGTAGCTGAGGGTTTCGTTATGGTTCAGCTTCACGAGGAACGGAATGCGGTGAGCATAGCGACGCGAAACCGAAGCCAGCACGCCGTATGTAGAGGCTACGCAGTTACAGCCCGCTTCAATCGCCAGCTCAACAATGTTCTTCGGATCGAAGTAGAGCGGATTCGCCGCAAAAGAGGCGCCCGCCGAGTGCTCAACGCCCTGGTCTACGGGCAGAATAGAGAGATACCCGGTGCCGCCAAGCCGCCCGGTGTTGTAAAGCGTCTGCATATTTCGCAGGACCGCAGGCGGACGGTTGTTATCGATCATCACGCGGTCAACGTAATCATGACCAGGCAGATACAGCTGGTCGGCTGGAATGGTCATACAACGATGCTGTAAAAGGCTGTCGGCGTCTTTGCCAAGCAACTGCGCAATATCAGTCATGTGATACTCCCGTAAGTCCGACGTCGTGTCGGTGTGTGTTTATCCAGTCCCATTTTTTATGGGCAGACTAAGCCTGGTACCGACTTAACAGATTTTCCACCCTTTGCATTTTTTTCAGCACAATCTGCTGGCTCGATTCGTGTACAACAAAACTGTTACATTGATCAAACAATCGCCACAAAGGTATTTAAAAGGTATTATTGAGTGGTATGTTAAAGGCGTACCCTCTCTGACATGCAGGATTAAAAAATGAAAACGAAAGTCCAACTGTCATTCATGATGTTTGTTGAATGGTTTATCTGGGGCGCATGGTTTGTGCCGCTGTGGCTGTGGCTGAGCAAAAGCGGTTTTACCGCCGGGGAAATTGGCTGGTCTTATGCCTGTACCGCCATTGCCGCGATCCTCTCCCCGATTCTGGTCGGCTCGCTGACGGACCGCTTCTTCGCCGCCCAGAAAGTGCTGGCGGTGCTGATGTTCGCCGGTGCCATTCTGATGTACTTCGCCGCACAGCAAACCCAGTTCAGCACCTTCTTCCCGCTGCTGCTGGTTTACTCCCTGACCTATATGCCAACCATCGCGCTGACCAACAGTATCGCCTTTGCCAACGTGGACGACGTCGAGGCCGATTTCCCGCGCATCCGCGTGATGGGCACCATCGGCTGGATCGCCTCCGGGCTGGCGTGCGGCTTCCTGCCGCAGATGCTGGGCTACAGCGATATTTCCGATACCAATATCCCGCTGCTGATGACCGCAGCCAGCTCCGCCCTGCTCGGCGTGTTTGCCCTGTTCCTGCCGAATACGCCGCCGAAGAGCACCGGCAAGCTGGATATCAAAGTGATGCTGGGGCTGGACGCGCTGATCCTGCTGCGCGACAAAAACTTCCTGGTGTTCTTCTTCTGCTCGTTCCTGTTCGCCATGCCGCTGGCCTTCTATTACATCTTTGCCAACGGCTATCTCACTGAAGTGGGGATGAAAAACGCCACCGGCTGGATGACGCTCGGCCAGTTCTCCGAGATCTTCTTTATGCTCGCCCTGCCGTTCTTTACCAAACGCTTTGGTATTAAGAAGGTCTTACTGCTGGGTCTGCTCACCGCCGCCATCCGCTACGGGTTCTTCGTTTACGGCGGAGCGGAACAGTACTTCACCTACGCCCTGCTGTTCCTCGGCATTCTGCTGCACGGCGTGAGCTACGACTTCTACTACGTCACGGCGTACATCTACGTGGATAAAAAAGCGCCGGTGCACATGCGCACCGCCGCGCAGGGCCTGATTACGCTCTGCTGTCAGGGCTTTGGTAGCCTGCTGGGCTACCGCCTGGGCGGCGTGATGATGGAAAAAATGTTCGCATACAAAGAGCCGGTGAATGGGCTGACCTTCAACTGGGCCGGAATGTGGGCGTTTGGTGCAATCATGATTGCCGTGATTGCCGTGCTGTTTATGCTGTTTTTCCGCGAATCGGATAAAGAGATCGCCGCAATTGAGGTGGTTGATGGCGATGCCGCGCTGACACAAGGGGAAGTTAAATGAAACAAGAACGTGTTCTCGGTGCTCTTTACGGGCAGGCGTTAGGGGATGCGATGGGCATGCCGTCGGAGCTGTGGCCGAGAAAGCGCGTCAAAGCTCACTTCGGCTGGATCGACCGCTTTTTACCCGGCCCGGCAGAGAATAATGCGGCCTGCTATTTCAAACAGGCCGAGTTCACCGACGATACCTCAATGGCGCTGTGCCTGGCGGATGCGATTATCGAGTGTGAGGGAGACATCAACGCGGACGTTATCGGCAAGCATATTCTGCGCTGGGCGCTCGATTTCGACGCGTTTAATAAGAACGTGCTCGGCCCGACCTCGAAAATCGCGCTTAACGCGATTCGCGACGGCAAGCCGGTGAGCGAACTGGACAACAACGGCGTGACCAACGGGGCGGCAATGCGCGCCTCCCCGCTGGGCTGCCTGCTCCCGGCCACGCGTCTGGAAAACTTTGTTGAGCAGGTCGCGCTGGCCTCCAGCCCGACCCATAAATCGGACCTCGCCATTGCCGGTGCGGTGGTGATTGCCTGGGCGGTTTCCCGCGCTATCGACGGGGAAAGCTGGCAAAACATCGTCGATGCGCTGCCGGGGATCGCCCGCTATGCGCAGGAGGCGAAAACCACCACTTTCAGCGCGTCGCTGGCGGCACGTATTGAGCTGGCGCTGAAGACAGTACGGGAAGCCAACGGTATCGACTCCGCCAGCGAGCAGATTTATCAGCTTGTTGGCGCAGGAACCAGCACCATTGAGTCCGTTCCGGCGGCGATCGCAATGGTCGAGCTGGCGGGAACCGACCCGAACCGCTGCGCCATTTTATGCGCTAACCTGGGCGGCGATACGGACACCATTGGCGCAATGGCGACGGCCATCTGCGGCGCGCTCCACGGCGTGCAGGCCATTGACCCGGCGCTCAAAGCCGAACTCGACGCCGTCAACCGGCTCGATTTCGGCCGCTACTGCGAGAAACTGCTGCACTACCGGGAGCAAAGGGAGGGCCTATGAATTCATTTGCCCAACGTCTCGACACCCTGCACGCCGCGCGCCCGGTGACGGTGCTGGGCGCGGCGGTGATTGACGTGATCGCCGACGCCTACGCCCTGCCCTGGCGCGGGTGCGATATCGAGCTCAAACAGCAGGGCGTGAATATTGGCGGCTGCGCGCTGAATATCGCAATCGCCCTGAAGCGGCTCGGCATTACGGCGCAAAACGCCCTGCCCGTCGGCCACGGGGTATGGGCGGACATCATCCGCAACGCCATGGCGAAGCAGGATCTGCACAGCGCCATCGAGGCCGAAACCGGCGACAACGGCTGGTGCCTGGCGCTGGTGGAGCCAGACGGAGAGCGCACCTTTATGTCCTTTAGCGGCGTGGAGAACCAGTGGCAGCAGCGCTGGCTCGATGTGCTTAACATCCCGTCGAACAGCCTGGTCTACTTATCCGGCTACCAGCTGGCCTCGCCGTGCGGCGAGCTGCTGACGGGCTGGCTGGAAGGGTTGCGGGACGTGACGGCGTTTATCGATTTCGGCCCTCGCATCGCGGATATCCCCGACGCGCTGATGGCGCGGATCATGGCCTGCAGGCCGATCGTGTCGCTGAATCGTCAGGAAGCGGAGATCGCAGCCGAACGCCTGGGTGTAGCGGCTGAAAACCTGGATGCAGAGTGGCAGCATCGCTTCGGTGCCGCGCTGATTGTGCGGCATGATAAAGACGGCGCCGCGTGGTATGACGGTGACGTCTCGGGCGTTGTTCCGGCGTTCCCGGCGACGGTTGTGGACACCATTGGCGCAGGCGACAGCCACGCGGGCGGCACGCTTGCCGGGCTGGCGGCGGGATGGTCGCTGGCAGACGCCGTTCTGCTGGGGAATGCCGTGGCGTCCTGGGTGGTCAGCCACCGCGGCGGGGATTGCGCCCCTACTCGCGAGGCGCTACTCCTCGCACACAAAGACGTATAGATCGCTGCGACAGTAGCTGATGCTGTACTCAATCGGCCGGTGCTGTTGGTCAAGCGCGATCTGCTTGATCACCAGCACCGGTATTTTTTCGTCCATCTTAATGTGCGCCTGAAATTCGCTGTCCGGCATGCGGGCACTAACCCGTGAGCGGGTGCGCTGCGGGAAAATATTCTGACTGCGGAAGTAATCGTAGAGCGAAATGCCGATCGCATCCGGATCGGGAATGAGCCCGACCGGCACCCAGGACTCTTCAATCGACACCGCATCGTCATCCACATAGCGAATGCGCTTTAGCAAAAAGACCTCGCTGTCCGGAGGGATCGACAGGTGGTTTGCGACCTCTTCCGGGCACTTCACTACCCGCTTGTTGAACCATAGCGTATTCGGCTTTTGACCGCGCAACACCACCTGCTGGGAAAAGCCGCGCGCCTCTTTCAGCGAATATTCAAAGATGTTGTTGATTTGCGTGCCATAACCACGGGAACGCGTCACCACGCCCTCTTCCTCCAGCGCCTGCATCGCTTTTCGCACGGTGATGCGCGACACCCCGGTTAACTGGCTCAGATCGCGCTCGCCGGGCAAAATATTCCCGTGCTCTAACATGCCGCTTCGCACCGCATTTTTTACCGTTTCGGCAAATTTCAGGTATAGCGGCGTGTTGTCAGGCGCGGCGATCCGTTCATTCAGTTGGGCGATTAACCGGGTATGCGCTTGTTCCATCTCTGTTTTTCTCAGGCGTGGTGTGTCCTGCCAGTATAAGGCCTACCACCATGCATGAAAATGGTGAACCGGCCCAATACCGTGACCGACCTCCAGACTATCCGCTTTTGCCAGCGCCGCCGAGAGCCAGGTTTTCGCTTCGCGCACCGTATCGGCCCAGCTTTCATGCCGTGGACGCAGCGCCGCCAGCGCGGCTGAGAGTGTACAGCCCGTACCGTGGGTGTTTTTGGTCTGCACGCGCGGCGCGGTAAAACGTACTTCACCATCGCGGGTAAAGAGCCAGTCCGGACTTTCAGCATCGTCAAGATGACCGCCCTTCATCAGCACCGCGCCGCAGCCCATTGCCAGCAGCGCGTTCCCCTGCGCTTTCATCTCGCGTTCAGTTTGCGCATGCGGTGTGCCTAACAGCGCGGCGGCTTCCGGCAGATTGGGCGTGATAAGCGCCACCTGCGGCAACAGCTTTGTGCGCAGCGTCTCGACGGCGGAGGCAGAGAGCAGCGGGTCACCGCTTTTTGCCAGCATGACGGTATCCAGCACCACGTTTTGCACCTGATAGCGTTTAAGCCGCTCGGCCACCGCTTCCACAATGTCCGTCTCGGCCAGCATGCCGATCTTGGTGGTATCAATACGCACGTCGCTGAACACCGAATCCAGCTGCGCGGCGACAAAATCAGGTTCGATACGATAGACCGACTGTACGCCACGCGTGTTTTGCGCCACCAGCGCGGTAATGACCGAGCAGCCGTACGCGCCAAGGGCCGAGAAGGTTTTGAGGTCAGCCTGGATCCCTGCGCCGCCGCTAGGATCGGTGCCGGCAATGGTCAGGGCGTTAATCCGCTTCATGCCTGCTCCTCCAGCGAATAGAGCGCATCCAGAAACGCGCTGGCAAAACTGCCAGGCCCACGTGACTGCGCAACGGCGACCGTTCCGGCCCGCTTCATCCATCCGCAGGCGGCAGCGACGTTATCCATCCGGTCGCCCGGCAGCGAGCAGCTCGCCGCCACAACGGCAGAAAGCGCGCATCCGGTTCCCACTACGCGCGTCATCAGCGGATCGCCGCCCGTAACCGTGCGGGTGCGTTGCCCGTCAGTGATGTAATCCACCTCGCCGGTGACGACCACAACGGCATGGGTCTGGCGAGCCAGCGCCTGTGCGGCGGGCACCGCGCTGGCTGCGGTATCGGTTGTATCAACGCCGCGCCCGCCCGCGCTCATTCCGGCAAGGGCAAGAATTTCAGAGGCATTGCCGCGAATGGCGGCCGGTTTCAGGGCAAGAATTTGATGGCAAAAGCGGGTGCGGAACGTCAGGGCGCCGACGGCAACCGGGTCCAGCGTCCAGGGCTTGCCTGCCGCCACCGTGCTTTCTATTGCCCGACGCATCGCCTGAGCACGCGGCGAGGTCAGCGTGCCAACGTTAATCAGCAGCGCATCGGCTACCGCGGCAAACTGTTCAGCCTCTTCGGCCTCAATCACCATCGCGGGTGATGCGCCAAGCGCCAGCAAAACGTTGGCCGTAAAGGTCTGCACGACATCGTTGGTCATACAGTGGGTTAGCGGAGAACGGGTTCGGAAGTGGTGTAAAACGTGTAAATCGAGCAGGTCAGGCTGCATGGGTTCGCTCCTGCCTTGCGTGAAGAAGCGATGACCGGGAAGGCATCTGACTTCCCTACGCTGGCATTATCCAGATCAGGTAATACGGGTATTTCTCAGCCTTCAATGAAGAAGGGCACCCCGAGTCAAAATACTTATAAAACAGTGAGTTACTCAAACTCATTGTCAATATTTAGTGTAACCGCGCCCGCAGGCCATGCGCAAGGGGTTTCGATGATACAGATTTACCTACTTATTTTTACCTTTTATCTAACAATCCACTTACTCATTTTTATTGCAATCTGGCCTGAACGCTATCTCGCTTAAATCTGCAACCTAAATATTTTTTCCAAATTAACTTAGACGATGAATAGCCGAAAAAAACCTTCATTCAAAACCTGAAAAAGATTCGTAAATAAAGAACTAAGAAATATCTATCAATTTATATTAACTATTTTGTGTATTTTCCATAATTTCAGGTCAAAACACTTAAATAAAATTTATGGATTGGCGTTTTTAACCCTTTTTGCAACCTCGCCTTTTTGTTTTTATATATCATTGTAATTTATGAATATTTTTCCATAATCACTGTGGCGAGTCGTTTTAGCTATTCATGCTGTTTATGATTTAGATCAATAATCAAAATTTCACATTGATAGATAGTTGCTGCACGTTACGAAATAAGTCCCCTAACCAAAACCTCAGGGTTAACGTTAAATGAATCCAGATATAACAAGAATTTATATCATCCCGCCAGGATAGCGATCTGACCTTTATCTTTTTTATTTATTGATTTAATGATGAGAACTTTCAAATGAAATTTATTAAAACGGCTGTAGCGTCAATCACTCTTTGCGCTATCTCTGGTTCTGTATTTGCTACCACTTACTTTTCGATACAAGAAAAGTCAGACGCTATTCAGCATATCAGGGATGAGGCGAATGCCGCGAATAGCCTGTATAAACTTAACATTCAGAAATTTAACCTCGATCGCGCTCATTATACACCGCAAGATCAGGCTATTTCTGATAAGGCCCTGGACATAATAAAAAATGCGGGTGCTCGAATTACAGAGATTCAGCAGGCGTCAATTGTTCCTGTTCCAAAGCCAACGCAGACATCCACGCCTGTTGTTTCTATGACTAATCTGAATCCCGCTCAGAAAAAGCCGGTATTACCTCCGCAACAGATTCCACAGAAATTGAATGGGTCGCAACATCCAACCAATGAGCATCACATTACGAATGCTCCCATGAAACTGCCCTACATTATCCCCGTACACACGGTCACCCCGCTTGTTAATCTTACACCGTCAATTAAACCGCAGAGCGTACCCACACCGAAATATAACAATATCGCTTTAATTGGTTCTCACCTTGATAGCAACGTCACCGACGCACAACGTCTTACCGCGATTTTAGAGAATGCGCCAAAACCTGTTGACGGCGTAGATGGAAAAAAAGGAGCGAAAGGTGATAAAGGAGAAACCGGCGCGACGGGGGCACAAGGCGTAGCGGGAATGAAAGGCCGCAACGGCGTGAATGGTCATAATGGTAAAGACGGCACGTCAACCACGGTGACACGCATGCAGATTGATACAGCAACACAAACTAAAGTCGCTAATAATAGCCAGGCGATTACCGCCACCGTTCAGGAACTGCAGACAACCAGACAGACACTCCAGGCCATGAATAACAATACAAACCAGCAGTTTAGATCATTGCGTGATGAAGTAGATGATAATAAAAAACAAGCCAACGCCGGTATTTCAGGCGCGATGGCAATGGCAGGTTTACCCCAGGTGCAAACCAATCAGCGCGTCATGTTCTCTGCCGGTGGTGCAACTTATGAAGGTGAAAGCGCTATTGCAGTTGGCGCATCGGTGAACTTCAATCCACATGTCATCGGCAAAGTGAGTTTCTCTGATGATACCGCCAATAATATGGGTGCTTCAGTAGGCATCGGAGTGGGTTTTTAAATAAAACACCACTATTACATATATAACCCGCTCGTCTCTGGTGAGAATAGCGATGATAGCAAAAAACATGTCCAGATATATATTCATCTCAGCCATGCTGTACCTGATGCTAACTGGCGTCGGAATTTGGATAGGCGCGATGTATGTATCCTATTATCTGTGTAGTCTATAAGGGTTAAAATGAAAAAATTAATTATTACCGTGGCGGGTATATTTATACTTGCGGGGTGCGTATCGCCCGATCAGCGCATCGCAAACTGCACGGCGAAAGGCGTAAGCTATGACACGTGCTATTTGTCCGAACAGCAAAGACAACAAGGCATTAATAACGCTTCGCTCTCTGCCGCTTATGCGAATGCGGCAAGAGCGACAGAAAATACACATAAACATGCTCACCACAACTAAGGTTTAATGATGAAAGCACAGTTAACAGTGATTGCTCTGTTGTTCACCCTCGCGGCGACACCGGCACATGCCATTAACGCGCACTATCGCGCGCAGCTGGAGCGTTCCGGATGTACCCAAATTAGCGATGGCGATGGTTCTTGCGATATCAATAAAACCAAAGCGGAAAACGCGGCGCAACACGAACAAACGAAAACCGTTCACGATCCGATGCGTGAAGCCTCATTCTCATCTGATACGGTTAATGCCACGATTTCAAACGGCTTTTTTAGCGCCACCCTCAACGGTAAGAAAGCGACCGTAAAACGTCTGAATGCGGGTTTTTACGAGATTCACGGCGAAGGCTTTGTTATATCGTTTAGCCTTGATGAGAACGGTATTACCGATGCGTCCTGGAATAAAACGAAAGGCCGCGACCACGGCATTTTGCAGGTCAGGCAGAAATAACGTGTTCAAGGAGGCCATCCGCCTCCTTTTTCATCAGCGAAAAGCACGATTTGTCACACTCTTTTCTCTATTTTTACAGTTCTGACAAAACCATCATAAGCGGCTGTTTTTATTGTGCATAAAGTGCAACTTTCTTTCTGAAAACGGGGATAACCCTCCCCCTGTGCCCCGTGTCACAAAACAGTAAACAAATTAACCATTGAGCCCCGTGGCAAAAGGCTCTATATTGGCGGCGTTTTTTTCAGGCCCCCATCTGTTTTTTAACTTTTTATTCAATCGTGGCTCATAACGAAGCGGCGGTTGTAGGAGTGATATGATGACGGATAAAGTCCGTATTGACACCGTAGATGCCCACAAAAGCAACGAAACCTATCTGGCCCGTCAGGCCGAGTTTGAATCTAACGTCAGGAGTTATCCGCGCAAACTGCCTTTAGCCATCACTAAAGCAGAAGGCGTGTGGATCACCGATGCAGATAATAAAGAATACCTTGACTGTTTAGCAGGCGCAGGGACTCTTGCGCTTGGCCATAACCATCCTGATGTGCTGAAAAGCATCCAAAATGTCATTACCAGCGGCTTGCCGTTACATACTCTGGATCTGACTACGCCTCTGAAAGACGCGTTTTCCGAATACCTGCTCTCTCTACTGCCTGGTCAGGGCAAAGAGTACTGCCTGCAGTTCACCGGTCCATCCGGTGCTGACGCCGTTGAAGCGGCGCTGAAGCTGGCGAAAAAAGTGACCGGTCGTAGCGGTATCATCAGCTTCTCTGGTGGCTACCACGGCATGACCCACGGCGCGCTGTCCGTGACCGGCAACCTGTCACCGAAAGAAGCGGTTGACGGCATGATGCCAGAAGTCCAGTTCATGCCTTACCCTCACGAGTACCGTTGCCCGCTGGGTATCGGTGGTGAAGCGGGCGTGAAAGCGCTGACTTACTACTTCGATAACCTGATCAACGACGTTGAAAGCGGCGTGCGTAAGCCTGCTGCGGTGATCCTGGAAGCGGTTCAGGGCGAAGGCGGCGTGAACCCGGCTCCGGCTGAGTGGCTGCAGCGCATCCGTAAAGTGACTCAGGAACACGGCATTCTGCTGATCCTCGACGAAGTTCAGGCTGGCTTTGCCCGTACAGGTAAATTCTTCGCCTTCGAACACGCTGGCATTGAGCCAGACATCATCGTGATGTCTAAAGCAGTGGGTGGTGGTCTGCCGCTGGCCGTGCTCGGTATCAAAAAGCAGTTCGATGCATGGGCGCCAGGTCACCACACCGGTACCTTCCGCGGCAACCAGCTGGCGATGGCAACCGGTCTGACGACGCTGAAAATCCTGAAAGACCAGAACATCGCAGGCAAAGTGGCTGCACAGGGCGAATGGCTGAAAGGCCAGCTGAAAGAGATGGCGAAACGTTATCCGGTCATCGGCCACGTGCGCGGTCTGGGCATGATGATCGGTATTGAGATCGTTAAGCCACACGAAGCCGCTGACCACATGGGCTGCTTCCCGGGCGACGGCGAGCTGTCTGCACTGATTCAGAAGAAGTGCTTCGAAGCCGGTCTGATTCTGGAGCGCGGTGGCCGTAACGGTATCGTTCTGCGTCTGCTGCCGTCTCTGCTGATCAGCGACGAAGAGCTGAAAATCTTCCTGGATAAATTTGAGCAGTCACTGCTTGCTGCGGGCGTTCGCCCGGCGTAACCGGAGTTATTGATTACGATGTCTGATTCAAACCCAATTTTGTTCTCCTCTGCGCAGAGCATTGAAGCTTATCAGCAGGCGATTGAACAAAGCACTCAGGCTGTGATGCAGTGGCTGAAACAGCCTGAGATGTACCAGGGCAAAACGGTCGCGGAACTGCGTGACCGTATTAAGCTGGATTTCAACCCGAAAGGGCTGGGCAACGAAGCGGCGATTGAACGCGCCGTGGAGTTCTTCCTGAAAGACAGCTTGTCCGTTCATCACCCGCAGTGCGTGGCGCACCTGCACTGCCCAAGCCTGGTCGTAAGCCAGGCGGCGGAAGTGCTGATTAACGCCACTAACCAGAGCATGGACTCCTGGGATCAAAGCCCGTCCGCAACCATTATCGAGATCAAACTGATTGAGTGGCTGCGTACTCGCGTGGGTTATCAGGCCGGCGACGCCGGTGTCTTCACCAGCGGCGGTACCCAGAGCAACCTGATGGGCCTGATGCTGGCGCGCGATGCGTTCTTTGCGCGTCAGGGTCACTCCGTTCAGCAGGACGGCCTGGTGGGCGATCTGCGTAAAATCCGCGTACTGTGCTCCGAAAACGCCCACTTCTCCGTGCAGAAAAATATGGCGCTGATGGGTCTGGGCTACCAGTCCGTGGTGCAGGTGAAAACGGACGAATTCTCCCGCATGGATCTGACCGATCTGGCGGCGAAAATTGAACAGTGCAATGCGAACGGCGAGCAGATTCTGGCGATCGTCGCGACGGCAGGAACCACCGATGCCGGTGCTATCGACCCGCTGCGTGCGATTGCAGAGCTGGCCGCGAAGCAGAACATCTGGGTACACGTTGATGCGGCCTGGGGCGGCGCGCTGCTGATGTCTGAGCAGTATCGTCACTACCTGGACGGCATCGAGCTGGTGGATTCCGTCACCCTGGACTTCCACAAGCAGTTCTTCCAGACCATCAGCTGCGGCGCGTTCCTGCTGAAAGAAGCGCGCCACTATGAGCTGATGCGCTATCAGGCGGCCTATCTGAACTCTGAGTTCGACGAAGAAGCGGGCGTGCCAAACCTGGTGTCTAAATCTCTTCAGACCACCCGTCGTTTCGACGCGCTGAAGCTGTGGATGAGCCTGGAAGCGCTGGGTCAGGAGCAGTACGCAGCGATCATCGATCACGGCGTAACGCTGGCACAGCAGGTGGCGGCCTATGTGAAAGAGCAGCCTGCTCTGGAACTGGTTATGCAGCCGCAGCTGGCAAGCGTTCTGTTCCGCTTCCGCGGACAGGTGCAGATGGATGACGCAGGCATCGCCCTGCTGAACCAGAAAATTGGTGATGCGCTGCTGGAATCCGGCCGCGCGAACGTCGGCGTGACCGAGCATAACGGCGTCACCTGCCTGAAGCTGACGCTGCTGAACCCAACCGTGACGCTGGAAGATATTAAAATCCTGCTGTCTCTGGTTGAGCGCACCGCGCAGGAAGTTCTGGCTAAGTAATACAGCCCCCCTCTTCCGTCGGGAGAGGGGTTCTTTTTATACGCCTGCCCACCACATCCTTAATTTTAATCCCCAGTAACTCGTCCAGCCCGTCGTGGTACTGACCACTTTCCCCTGTGACACAATGACCAGCGTTGGCGTGACGCTCACCTGCCACTGCTGCGACAACGCACCGTTTTCATCGTTTATCACCGGCATTTTCAGCTGTTTCTTTTCGACCCAGCGCGCAAGCTTCGCATTATCACCGGAACGCATGGCAATACTCACCACGTTCCCGCCCTCTTCTGCCAGTTGATTAACCGAAGGCGTCGTGTAGCGGCAAATGCTGCACCAGGTCGCCCAGACGTAGATCAGCAGCGGGCGTTCCTGGCTGAGCGCCGCGATATCGTAGATGTTGCCGTCGATGCTCGTCATCGGCGTTGCACTAAAACTGGCGGGGAGTGTCGGTTTTCGATACCGATCAACTCCCCACACCACGGCCAGCGTCAGCAGCACGAGCATGATACCTTCCCGCGCCCAGCGGCGCAGTCGACTGATTTTGCGGTTATCCATTGTGACCTCATGTTTCAACGAAGGTCATCTTAACGGGCAATACGCCATCACGCTGTAAAGAAGTGTCGCGCCACGTTTACTCCTGGGTATAGCCGTAGTCGTAATGGCTATATCCCGAGTTGTAATAGAGCGCAGCCGATTTCACGATATCATTGAGGATCGCGCCATTCACCTTCGCGCCCATCCGTTCCATACGCTTAAGGCTAGTCTCGACCTCTTTAACGCTGGTTTTACCAAAGCGGGCGACCAGCAGCGTGGTGGCAGCTGCTCTGGCTATCAGCAAGGCATCCGTCACGGCAAGCACAGGCGGAGTGTCGACAATTACGAGGTCATATTGCTTTTCAATCTGCGATATCACCCCCCGGAAGCGTTCGCTCATGAGCAGCTCAAGAGGATGTGAAGGTTGGGGTCCGCAGGTCAGTATATCAAGACCGTGTTTCTCGAAGCATTGAATCGCCTCCTGCCACTCAACGGTTCCTTCGAGCACGCAGGATAATCCCCGGTGATTGCTCAGTTTGAAAACGTTGTGGACATAACCCTTGCGCATATCCGCATCAATAAACAGCACTCGCTGTCCGGCCTGAGCGGCAATCGACGCCAGTGAAGTACTGACCAGCGTCTTTCCGCAATCCTGCGTGGGGCCTGACACCACGACGATCCGGTTTGTGGCATCCATCATGGTAAAATGCAGACTGGTGCGCAGCCCGCGTACCGCCTCGACAAACATATCTGCCGGACGGTCAACGGGCAGAAAAGGTACGTTTGACGTCCTGTGCTTCCAGTGGGAAGCAAACAGGTTTCTCCTGCGCAGGTGCGTTTTTTTCCAGAGCCACACCGAGCGTGGGAGCGTCGCCAGAAGTGGTATCCCCTGCACTTCCAGCTGTTCAGACGAGGTAATGCCCCGCTTAAAGGCTGAGCGCACTAAAACCGCTCCTGCAGAGAGCATTAACCCCATCAGCATAGCGAATACGATAATGAGCCCTTTGCGCGGTTTAATTGGGTCTGGCTGCGTCACAGCCGGATCAATAATCCGCACGTTCCCGATAGCGCTGGAGCGCGAGATATTCAGCTCCTGCTGACGCGTTAGCAACTGCAGGTATATGGTACGCCCGGATTCAACGTCACGACTCAGGCGTAATATTTCCTGCTGCGTGGAAGGCATGGAAGAGACGCGGGTATTCAGGCGCGCACGCTCCCGCTCCAGCGTTTGTTTCTTCTCTCGTAAAGCACGGTAGGTGGGATGGTCTTTTTTGAAAAGCTGGGAAACCTCTGCTTCGCGGAACGTCAGCTCGTTAAGCTGGTTTTCCACGTTCACCACCTGATCAAGAACTGACTTCGCCTCGAGAGATAAATCGACAGAATCGCGCTGTTCTCTATAGGCATTCAGTCGCGCTTCGGCTTCATCCAGTTCCCGGCTGATCTTGGGTAATTGATCCTGTAAAAACGTGAGACTGCGCGAATCTTTCGCTTCCTGGCGCGCAATATTCTGACGGAGATAATTTTCAGCAATCGTATTAAGCACCGTGGCGATCTTGTCGGGGTCTTTACCCGTTAACGTTAATGCGATCATACCGCTCTGTTTCGCCGACTCAGCAACCGTAAGCCTGTTCTGAATGGCGTTGATCGCGTCAAGCCTGGTGACGGTGTCGAGGGTAAACTGGGTACCTGGCTCCGCGATGAGGGCTGTCACCAGAAGCGATATGCCATCTTTAACCAGCGTTTTCCCCACAACGCCGTCTGCCTCAAGCGTTTTTCCCTTGAGACGATACCGCCCTTGCTCCTGTACGGTGAGTAAAAGCGTTTGTGGCTTCCCTTCCAGAAGGGGAATAGTCAGCGCGCCAATCGTTATTTTATCCGATTTATGTCCCCGCACGTGTTCCCACAAAGGTCCGATAACAGGAAACACGCGTCGCTTGACGTTGTACGTCAACCCTAATTGATCAACGGTCTCTCCCAGAATCATCCGTGATTTAAGGAGTAAAAGTTCTGGTGCGACATCTGGCGAGAGATCGGACCCGAGCGAGGCCAGGTTCTTGAGCAGCGAGTTATTCTGTTTTGCTTCAATCTGTACCAGGGCATCAGCCTGATAAACAGGCGTGGCGCTGAATGCGTAGATCCCCGCACATACTGTGAGCAGGAGCGTGACACATGCGATCATCTTCCAGTGATCAAACATCTCAGCAAGTAACTGAAGAAGATCGAGCTCATTATTCTGCGGTGTCGCAGCACTATATTTTTCTGATTTAGAAGACGACATTACTGCTTCATTCCTTGTTGACTCAAACGACGAGCCCATTCCTGACTGGCTTTTCCCAATTGCTCGAAAACATATTCGAAGGCTTCACGACTTTTTTGATACGGGTCGGGAATGTCTCTGGTTTCCAGCCATTGTCCAAAGAGCAGTGATTTACCGCGGTTCTCCGGGGACATTGTGGCAATGAAACGGAGGTGTTCTGGCTCCATCACCAGAATCAAATCGGACTTTTGCAGCAGGCTTCGCGTTACCTTGCGGGCTACATGCCCTTCCAGCGAAATACCATGACGCCAGGCGACAGCCTGCGCAGCCGCATCCGCCGGGTGACCTTCCAGTCCAAAAATACCAGCCGAGGTCACCTGCTTGCCGGGTAATAACTGCCGCAACAGCCGCTCACCAATCGGTGAACGGCAAATATTGCCGGTGCAGACCACTAAGATTGACTTGAACATTACTGTGGCCACGATCTGATGTAACGAACGGTTTCAGTCAGGTCATGGACGCCGCTAATGGTAGGCACCAGTTGAGTGATTACGCGATTCCAGCGTGATAACGGTGCCGTGGTGACGTAGACAATGTCATAGGGTTCCAGCTGGAATTCCGTCCCCAGCACCATGGCTGACGCATCTTCCGCATTCAGTTGATAGATATTGGCAATTTTGCCCGTGTTGCCTTTTTGAGGTACCTGACGAATAACAAAAATGCCGGTTGCATCGGCCATATTTTGGTTAAGCCCCCCGGCATTCCCCAGGGCTTCGGCCAACGTCATGCCGCTACGATCCATCTTAAGCGTGCTTTGCTTAACCACCTCGCCCATCACGAACACTTTCAGGGCATCATTCCGGGGAATAAACAGGATATCGCCCGGATAAAGCAGCTTATTTTGGGTCAAATCGCCATGCTGCATCAGCGCATAGAGCGAAAGACGGGAGTCCTGGCCATCATGCGTCAGCACGACGTTACGCCAGTCGGCATCCGCTGAAAGACCGCCAGCGGCATTGACCGCATCCATTACCGTCAGCGGAATATTGGTTATGGGCTGTTGGCCCGATTTTTCGACCTCGCCGGTAACATAGGCTTTTTGGGAACGGAAGGCGGCAATGCTGACGTCCACCTGCGGGCTCTCAATGACTTTATCCAGCCGAGCGGTAATCTCTTCACGTACCTGTGAAACCGTTTTACCCGCCACCCGCAGTTTACCGACGTAGGGATAAAAGAGCGTACCATCGGCGTTGACCCAGTTCCCGGCATCGCTTGCGCTACGATATTGTCCCGCGGGCGTCGTTAATTCTGGGTGATCCCACACGGTGACCGTAAGGATGTCGCCTGTGCCAATACGGTATTCCCAATTTTTGATCTGCTCATCCAGATTAGGATTTGCCTGAGATTTCGATACGGTTGGACGTAGTTTTTCAATCAATCCCGGCGTCAGAGGAAAAATTTCTACGCGCTTATCAAGCTGATAATTGTTTTCTTCCACCGCAGTGACTTTTTTTCCGGATACACTCAACGTCTGGCCGGGGGAAAATACACACCCTGTCAACTGACTGACAGTAAGAAATAACAGCGAAAATGCAGTTGTCGTTTTCATTTATATAAATATGTCTTTTTAACGTTGTGTTTATCGTCAAGCTTGCAAAGAGACTTAACATAAAGCCATGAAATTTAATTAATTATTATTCTGCAATATGAAATTCTGGCATGATAAAACGCAACCCATTCGGTCTCTTAAAAAAACTACAGTCTTGTAAAAAACGGAAGTAAGCGCGCTTCACCCGAAGACGATATTAAATGTTCTTAAGTGGGAAAGCATTCGCATAACAGTGTAATTTTGGAGTTGAAAGTTATTTTCAGAATTGATTAATGAAATCATAAATATTAAAAATATAAAACAAATGCAGTATTCATCATGTTGATAAATATCACCCCATTCGACTACACAAAACCGTCCACTTTTGTTACATTTTTTTTCAAACATACCCTGCGTTGATACTTAAAATGGACCGTCTGCTCCGCTTTGCACGACCCGCAGACGAAAAGTATCTGTAACGATATCACTGGAGAAAAAATGGCTAAGCGTAAATTGCTGCTTCTGGGTGTATTACTGTCTCTGGCGGGATCCGCATTCGCAGCCCCGCAAACGGCCGCTGCGCCATCTGGCATCAAGGCCTATGAAGAACAAGAGTTCATCGCTGACTTTACGAAATTCAAGATTGGCGACACGGCACCGGCGCAGTATCAAACGCCGGAGTACACCATCAAACAATACCAACTGCGTAACCTGCCGGCCCCGGATGCCGGAACCCACTGGACCTACATGGGTGAGAACTACGTGCTGATTGGCGATGCTGATGGCAAGATCTACAAAGCCTACAATGGAGATATCTTCTATCACCGCTAATGCAATTCTGATTCGCCCCTGGCAGGAAAGTGACCGCCCTTTCCTGCGCACGCTCTACCTCCACGCCCGGCGCGAAGCCTGGCCATGGCTGGAGAGTGCAGACTGGCAGTTGGAAGACTTTGACGCGGCAACCCGCGACGAAGTGATTTGGGTTGCTGTTCAGAACGGCCATCGCCTGGGGTTTGCCTCCGTCTGGGCGAACGATAATTTCCTGCACAACCTGTTTGTCGATCCGCAGTATCAAAGCCTGGGCGTCGGGCACGAGTTGCTTGAACACGTACAGAAGACATTTACCAGTACGGGTTCGCTTAAGTGTCTGGTGAAGAATGCGCGGGCTATTGCGTTTTACCAGCGGCACGGCTGGCACATTGAGGCGACGGGTAATTCTCCTGAAGGAGAGTATTATTTGATGCATTATCGGTTGGGTTAAAGTCGGGTGGCGGCTTCGCCTTACCCGACCTACGTGATAGTGCCATTTGTAGGCCGGGTAAGCGAAGCGCCACCCGGCAATTCGGAGCTGAGGAATTACACCGCGCGGAACGCGATTTCCCCTGGGATGATTTCGCCCTGCCAGTAGAGCTGCGCCGCAACGCGTCCCGCCAGCTGGCGATACATTTCTGCAAATTCGCTCTCCGGACGGCTGACCACCGTCGGCTTTCCGCTGTCCAGATCTTCACGCAGGGTAATGTGCAGCGGCATCTGCCCCAGCAGCTGGGTATGATACTTCGCGGCCAGTTTCTCTGCGCCACCCGTACCAAAGATAGGTTCGTGGTGACCGCAGTTGCTGCAGATATGCATGCTCATGTTCTCGACGATACCGAGCACCGGCACTTCCACCTTCTCGAACATCACGATGCCTTTTTTGGCGTCGATCAGCGCAATATCCTGCGGCGTGGTCACGACGACAGCTCCCGTCACCGGGATGTTTTGCGCCAGCGTCAGCTGAATATCACCGGTACCCGGCGGCATATCCAGCACCAGATAATCCAGATCCGGCCACATCGTCTCCTGCAGCATCTGCAGCAGCGCCTTGCTGGCCATCGGGCCGCGCCAGACCATGGCGTTATCGTCGGTCACCAGATAACCAATCGAGTTGGTCGCCAGGCCGTGCGCCATAATTGGCGCCATGTGAGTGCCGTCCGGCGAGGTTGGCCGCTGGTTTTCCGCGCCCAGCATGTTCGGAATAGACGGGCCGTAGATATCCGCATCCAGAATACCGACCCTGGCCCCTTCCGCCGCCAGCGCGAGCGCCAGGTTTACTGCGGTAGAGGATTTCCCCACCCCGCCTTTGCCAGAGCTGACGGCAATGATGTTTTTCACGCCGTTCACGCCAGGCTGGTTTTTCACGCGCTTCAGCGTGGCGATGCTGTGGCTCAGCTTCCAGTCAATCGCCTTCGCACCGGTAATGCGCAGCAGCTCAGAGCTGGTCTGCTCTTTCAGCGCGTCAAAGGCGCTGGTCCAGACGAACGGCATCTGCAGCTCAATGTGCAGCGTGTCGTCCAGCCAGGCAACGTGGTGTAACGCTTTCAGCGTAGTGAGATTGTGCTTCAGGGTTGGATGCTGAAAGTTAGCCAGCGTCCCGGCGACCATTGCTCGTAAGGCTTCCGGTGATTTGGCCTGGGATTGAGAACTCATCCCGACTCCTTTGTTCTTGTGAATAAGACCTTAGATGAACAAGTTTACCTGAAAGGCCGTGGTTTGTGCTTACTTAATAATGCCCCTTTTGGTAATATCAAAAACCCTTTTCACAGTTAAAAGAAGTAATGCCTACTATGACTCAAGTCGCGAAGAAAATTCTGGTAACGTGCGCACTGCCGTACGCCAACGGCTCAATCCACCTCGGCCACATGCTGGAGCATATCCAGGCTGATGTCTGGGTCCGTTACCAGCGAATGCGCGGCCACGAGGTTAACTTCATCTGTGCGGACGATGCCCACGGCACGCCGATCATGCTGAAAGCGCAGCAGCTGGGGATTTCCCCGGAGCAGATGATTGCCGAAATGAGTCAGGAGCATCAGACTGATTTTGCTGGCTTTGACATCAGCTATGACAACTATCACTCCACGCACAGCGACGAAAACCGCGAGCTGTCGGAGCTGATCTACACCCGTCTGAAAGAGAACGGTTTTATCAAAAACCGCACCATCTCTCAGCTGTACGATCCGGAAAAAGGCATGTTCCTGCCGGACCGCTTCGTCAAAGGCACCTGTCCGAAATGTAAATCCCCGGACCAGTACGGCGATAACTGCGAAGTGTGCGGCGCGACCTACAGCCCGACCGAGCTTATCGAGCCGAAATCCGTGGTATCCGGTGCAACGCCTGTGATGCGTGACTCCGAGCACTTCTTCTTCGACCTGCCGTCCTTCAGCGAAATGCTGCAGGCATGGACCCGCAGCGGCGCGCTGCAGGAGCAGGTAGCGAATAAAATGCAGGAGTGGTTCGAATCCGGCCTGCAACAGTGGGATATCTCCCGCGATGCGCCGTACTTCGGCTTTGAAATCCCGAACGCGCCGGGCAAATACTTCTACGTCTGGCTGGACGCGCCAATCGGCTACATGGGCTCCTTCAAGAACCTGTGCGACAAGCGTGGCGACACCGTCAGCTTCGATGAATACTGGAAGAAAGATTCCGATGCCGAGCTGTATCACTTCATCGGTAAAGACATCGTTTACTTCCACAGCCTATTCTGGCCAGCAATGCTGGAAGGCAGCAACTTCCGCAAGCCAACCAACCTGTTCGTACACGGTTACGTGACGGTGAACGGCGCGAAAATGTCCAAGTCCCGCGGAACGTTCATCAAAGCCAGCACCTGGCTGAACCACTTCGACGCGGACAGCCTGCGCTACTACTACACCGCGAAGCTCTCTTCTCGCATCGACGATATCGACCTGAACCTGGAAGATTTCGTGCAGCGCGTGAACGCGGACATCGTCAACAAGGTGGTCAACCTGGCCTCCCGTAACGCGGGCTTTATCGCCAAGCGTTTTGACGGCGTGATGGCGGCTGAACTGGCTGACCCTGCCCTGTACAAAACCTTTACCGACGCGGCGGCCACCATTGGCGAAGCGTGGGAAACCCGTGAATTCGGTAAAGCGGTACGCGAAATCATGGCCCTGGCCGACCTGGCAAACCGTTATGTGGACGAGCAGGCACCGTGGGTTGTCGCGAAACAGGAAGGCCGCGATGCGGACCTTCAGGCCATCTGCTCCATGGGCATCAACCTGTTCCGCGTGCTGATGACCTACCTGAAGCCGGTTCTGCCGCAGCTGGCTGCCCGCGCTGAAGCGTTCCTGAACACCGAACTGACCTGGGATGCCATTCAGCAACCGCTGCTCGGCCACAAGGTGAACACCTTTAAAGCGCTGTACAACCGCATCGAGATGAAGCAGGTTGAAGCCCTGGTGGAAGCGTCTAAAGAAGAGGTGAAGGCGGCTGAGGCACCGGTCACCGGCCCGCTGGCGGACGATCCGATTCAGGAAACCATTACCTTTGACGATTTCGCCAAAGTCGACCTGCGCGTGGCGCTGATTGAAAACGCGGAGTTTGTGGAAGGCTCTGACAAGCTGCTGCGCCTGACGCTGGATCTGGGCGGCGAGAAGCGTAACGTCTTCTCCGGCATCCGTTCAGCGTATCCGGACCCGCAGGTGCTGATCGGTCGTCAGACCGTGATGGTGGCGAACCTGGCGCCGCGCAAAATGCGCTTCGGCATCTCTGAGGGGATGGTGATGGCCGCGGGCCCGGGCGGGAAAGATATCTTCCTGTTAAGCCCTGACGAAGGCGCGAAGCCTGGCCAGCAGGTGAAATAACAAAAAAGCCGGATTCTTATCCGGCTTTTTTTTGCCGGGTGGCGGCTTCGCCTTACCCGGCCTACAAAACCCGTAGGCCCTGCAAGCGCAGCGCCGCTGGGCAAATCACACTTTCGGATGATGCACCCGGTGGGTCAGCCCGCGCAGGAAGTTACGCAGAAACTGGTCGCCACACTCGCGGTAATTTTTGTGGTCCGGCGCGCGCATCATGGCGGTCACTTCCGGCACGGATACGCGGTATTTTTGCTCGGTCATGATCGCGACAATATCGTCCGTTTTCAGCGAGAACGCGATGCGCAGCTTTTTCAGCACCGTGTTGTTGTTCACGCGACGCTCCAGCGCCAGCTCCGGCGCGGCCGGATCTTTGCCACGCTTGTCGTAAATCAGGCCGTTCAGGAAACCCGACAGAATAATGTCAGGGCAGCGAACAAAGCCCTCTTCGTCTTCTTTGGTCATCCAGGTATCGAAACCGGTAGACGTGGATTCCATGTCCGACAGCGCAAGAATGCGCACCATGTCGTTATTGTTTGCCTTCAGGGTGTAGCGCAGGCTACGAAGAATATCGTTACTTAGCATAGAGCCTTCGAATGTCGATGATGCAATGGCGCGCAGTGTACCAGTTTTACAGGCCAATCGCCTCTTTCAAACTCTTCAGGTAGCGACGGCTGACGGGTACCGTTTGCCCGGCACGCAGCACCAGCTCGGCCTGGCCGTTATCTTCCAGGCGGATCTCCTTCAGGTGCGCCATGTTCACCAGATACTGGCGATGGCAGCGGATCAGCGGCGTGCGGCTCTCCAGCGTGCGCAGGGTCAGTTCGGTGAACCCTTCATTCCCTTCCGCGCTGGTGACAAACACCCCGCTCAGGCGGCTGCTGACGAACGCCACGTCATCCATCTGCAGAAGGTAGATTCGGCTGTGCCCGGTGCAGGGGATAAACTTCAGCGGCTGCTGGTTTTCCGGCAGCAGCGTGACATCCTGTACGGTTCGCTCCTGGCGTAAACGGGTGAGCGTTTTTTCCAGGCGCTTCTCTTCGATCGGCTTGAGTAAATAGTCAAACGCGTGCTCCTCAAAGGCCTTAACGGCATATTCATCAAACGCCGTCAGGAACACGATGTAGGGGCGATGCGCCGGGTCGAGCATGCCGACCATCTCCAGCCCGCTGATGCGGGGCATCTGAATGTCGAGGAACAGCACGTCCGGGCGCAGCTTGTGCACCGCGCCGATGGCCTCAATGGCGTTCGCGCACTCCCCCACAATCTCAATATCGGGCTGCTCCTGCAGCAGAACGCGCAGGTTTTCCCGTGCCAGCGGCTCGTCATCCACAATCAGCACTCTTAACATGCGTTTTCCTCCAGCGGCAGTCGTACGGTAATACGGGTAAATCGGTCTGGCTCACAGGCGACGGTAATGCCACAGTCGTCGCCAAAATGGGCGCGCAGGCGTTTATCCACCAGGCTCATCCCCAAACCGCCGGAGGCGGAAGGCTGATAGAGCCCGGCATTATCTTCAATATCCAGCACCAGATGGTGGTTGAAACGGCTGGCGGCAATGGTTATCTCCCCTGTCCCCAGAAGCTGGGACGTGCCGTGCTTAATGGCGTTTTCGACAATAGGCTGCAGGGTAAAGGCCGGGAGATGCTGATACGCCAGCTCGTCCGGGACGGAGAGCGTCACCTGCAGGCGCGACTGGAAACGCGCCTGCTCAATCTGCAGATAGGCGTTCACGTGCTCAATCTCATCGGCGAGGGTGACGATCTCCGACGGCCGCTTCAGGTTTTTGCGGAAAAAGGTCGACAGAAACTGCACCAGCTGCGCGGCCTGATCGCTGTCGCGGCGGATCACCGCTTTGAGCGTGTTGAGGGCATTGAACAGGAAATGCGGGTTGACCTGGGCATGCAGCAGCTTAATCTCAGACTGCGTCAGCAGGGCTTTCTGCCGTTCATACTGCCCGGCCAGAATTTGCGCGGACAGCAGTTGGGCAATCCCCTCCCCCAGCGTGCGGTTGATCGAGCTGAACAGACGGTTTTTTGCCTCATACAGCTTGATGGTGCCCATCACCCGCTGATTTTCCCCACGCAGCGGAATCACCAGCGTGGAGCCCAGCTTGCACTGCGGATGCAGCGAGCAGCGGTAAGGCACTTCATTACCGTCGGCATACACCACCTCGCCCGTTTCAATGGCGCGCAGCGTGTAGGCTGAGGAGATGGGTTTACCCGGCAGATGGTGATCGTCCCCGGTGCCGGTAAAGGCCAGCAGCCGCTCGCGGTCGGTTATGGCCACCGCGCCAATATCCAGCTCCTTGTAGAGCACCTGCGCGACCTTCATGCTGTTCTCTTCGTTAAACCCCTGGCGCAGGATCCCTTCGGTCGACGCGGCAACCTTCAGCGCCGTGGCGGAAAACGCCGAGGTGTACTTCTCAAACATGGCGCGCTTGTCGAGCAGAATACGCATAAACAGCGCCGCGCCTACGGTGTTGGTTACCATCATCGGGGCGGCAATGCTGCTGACCAGGTGCAGCGCATCTTCAAACGGACGGGCAATGAGCAGAATGATCGCCATCTGCGCCATTTCGGCCACAAAGGTAATGGCACCGGCGGTGAGCGGGCTAAAGACTTTATCCGGGCGGCCGAGTTTGATCATATAGCTGTGCACCAGTCCGCCGAGCAGCCCTTCCACGATCGTGGAGATCATGCAGCTGAGCGCCGTCATCCCGCCCATGGAATAGCGATGCAGTCCCCCGGTTAAACCGACAAGGCCACCGACGACGGGACCGCCCAGCAGCCCGCCCATCACCGCGCCGATCGCGCGCGTATTGGCAATAGAGTCTTCGATATGGAGACCAAACCAGGTCCCCATAATGCAAAATATGGAAAATACGACGTAACAGAGGAATTTGTGCGGCAGACGTACGGTGACCTGCATCAGCGGGATAAACAGGCGCGTTTTACTCATCAGCCAGGCAATGACAAGAAACACGCACATCTGCTGAAGCAACAGCAGCACCAGATTAAACTCGTACATACTCAAAACCGCACACGCCAAAAACGCGTAACATACACGGATGCGGCTCAACTTTCTTTGAAGCATCCCAAAAAAGCGCAAAATCGTGTCCGTTATCACACCTTTTTCAGAACATCGCATACGCTTCGCATTATTTGTGCAAAAAACAATCAATTCTTCCTGGTTCAGCAAAGTGGGTCTACAGTTAAGCTGGGGACGCGTAAGCCAGGGGGCAAATATGGCGCTTTACACAATAGGTGAAGTGGCACTCCTTTGTGATATCAATCCCGTTACCCTACGGGCGTGGCAGCGACGGTATGGATTACTCAAACCGCAGAGGACCGACGGTGGGCATCGCCTTTTTAATGATGCCGATATAGACCGGATCCGCGAGATTAAGAGCTGGATCGACAACGGGGTGCAGGTTGGCAAAGTGAAGTCCCTGCTGAGCCACGACGACCCCGACACGCATCACCGCTGGCGCGAACAGCAGGAAACCCTGCTGCGACTCCTGCAGGCGGGCAACCTTCAGCGCCTGCGCGCATGGATAAAAGAGCAAGGCCGCGATTACCCGGCCCAGACGCTGATCAACCATCTTTTCATTCCGCTCCGTCGACGCCTGCAGTGCCAGCAGTCCACCCTGCAGGCGCTGCTCAGCATGCTCGACGGGGTGCTGATCAACTACATTGCCGTCTGCCTTGCCTCGGCGAAGAACAAAGCCGGAAAAGATGCGCTGGTGGTCGGCTGGAACGTGCACGATACCACCCGCCTGTGGCTGGAAGCGTGGATTGCGACCCAGAAGGGCTGGCGCGTGGATGTCCTGGCGCACTCGCTGGCGCAGCTCAGACCTGAGTTTTTCGACGGCCAGACCCTGCTGGTCTGGTGTGGCGAAGTGCCCTCCGCCACGCAGCAACAGCTGCTGACGGAATGGCGAGAGAATGGTTACCCGGTTTATTCCCTTGGCCCGGATGAGCCATAACGGCATTTAATGGTTCATTAACAGCTGCGCTTCACCGTATAATTGTTCCGTTAACAACAGGAGCACATGATGAAGGCAACCAAACTGGCCATTATTACCCTTTTTGTCCTGATGGCCGTGAGCGGTATCGGCGGCGTAATGCTGGCAGGATACTCGTTTATTGTTCGCGGCGGTGTCGGCTGAGGTACAGCGCCAGCCGCTCAAAAAGGCGATCGACGACGATTGCCGCCAGCGCGACCAGTACCGCACCCTGCACAATATAAGCCGTATTAAACCCGCTCAGGCCGATAATAATCGGCGTTCCCAGCGTATTGGCACCGACCGTAGACGCAATGGTCGCCGTCCCGATGTTAATAATGACCGACGTGCGGATCCCGGCGATGATAACCGGTGCCGCCAGCGGCAGTTCCACCTTGCGCAGCCGCTGGCCGCGACTCATCCCCATCCCTTCTGCCACGCTTAGCACCGACGCCGGTACCGCCGCGAGGCCCGCCAGCGTGCCCTGCAGCACCGGCAGTACGCCGTACAGAATCAGCGCAATAATGGCGGGCTGCTGGCCAAAGCCCATCACCGGAACCGCTATCGCCAGCACCGCCACCGGGGGAAACGTCTGACCAATGGCCGCTATCGTCTCCACCAGCGGACGAAACTCTTTGCCCGCAGGCCGCGTGACCGCGATGCCTGCCCCTACCCCCAACACAACCGCAATGGCGCTTGAGAGCGCCACCAGCCAGAGATGCGCCAGGGCAAGATTAATAAAGCTCTCCTGCTGATAGACTGGTCGCGGCAGCCCGGGGAAAAGGGCGTTAAACAGCGCCGCGCTGTGAGGCATCAGAAACAGTAAGGCGACAAAGAGCGCTATCAGCCAGAGGAGCGGATCACGCAGTGCCTTCACGCGTCACCTCCCCGGCCAGCAGATCGCGAAAATGTAAGGTTCCGCACGGCGTTCCCCGGGCGTCCGAAACGGGCAATACCTCGCACTGGCGCGCGACAAACGCGGAGAGGGCATCCCTCAGGCTCATCTGTGCCTGCAGCGGTTCGCCGCTCACCGGTACCTCCTCCCGACGCATATAGTCGCTGACCGTCCGCAGGGAGAGCAGCCTCACGCCCAGCTCGCTGCGGCCAAAGAACTCGCGCACAAAGTCGTTCTTCGGCCATGTTAATAGCTCAAGGGGCGAACCCTGCTGCACCACTTCGCCATGATCCATCAGCACCAGATGGTCGGCCAGGCGCAGGGCTTCATCAATATCGTGCGTCACGAGAACGATCGTGCGCCCGAGAATGCGGTGAATGCGGGTCATCTCCGCCTGCAGCGCCCCGCGCGTCACCGGATCCAGCGCGCCGAAGGGTTCATCCATCAGCAGTACCTGCGGGTTGGCCGCCAGCGCGCGCGCCACGCCCACGCGCTGCTGCTGGCCTCCGGACAACTGATGAGGATAGCGATCGCGCAGCGCGGGCTCCAGCCCCAGCAGAGACATCAGCTCATCCACCCGGTCAGCGATTTTCGCCCGCGACCATTTCTCCAGCTGCAGCACGGTGGCGATGTTCTGCGCCACCGTCCAGTGCGGAAACAGGCCGATAGACTGAATGGCATAGCCCATCCGACGGCGCAGCTCCAGCACCGGCAGGCTGCGGATCTCTTCCCCGGCAAAGCGGATCAGCCCGCTGTCGTGTTCAACCAGCCGATTGATCATCTTAAGCGTGGTGGATTTTCCCGAGCCCGAGGTGCCAATCAGCACGGAAAACGCGCCCTCGGCAAAGTTCAGGTTCAGGTGGCTCGCCGCCGGACGGCCGGCAAAGGTTTTACTGACGTCATGAAATTCAATCATTGGCTCTTCTCCTGAGCAGCGCGAGCCATAAGGCAAACAGCGCGTCGACGACGACCGCCAGCGCAATCGTGGGCACCACGCCCAGTAACACCAGATCGAGCGCACTGCTCAGCAGCCCCTGGAACACCAGCGCGCCAAAACCACCCGCACCAATCAGCGCCGCAATCACCGCCATGCCGACGGTTTGTACCGCCACCACCCGCAGGCTGCGCAGCAGCAGGGGCAGCGCCAGCGGGAGCTGAATTTTCCAGAAACACTGCCGTGCGCTCATCCCCATCGCATGGGCGCTTTCCAGCACGTCAGGCGCGACCTGGCCGAGGCCCGCGACCACGCCGCGCACCAGCGGCAGCAGCGCATACAGCACCAGCGCAATCAGCGCGGGCGTTAATCCCGTTCCGGCTATGCCAAGCGTTCCCAGCACCGGAAACGACTTTACCAGCCCGGCCAGCGGCGCAATCAGCAGGCCAAACAGCGCAACGGAAGGAATGGTCTGGATAACGTTGAGTACCGCAAAGACCCCGCCCTGACGTGCAGGGTGGCGATAGCACCACATGCCGAGCGGTATCCCGAGCAGGAGCGCCGGAAAAAGCGTGCCGAAGAGGATCGTCAGGTGTTGCGCCAGGGCATCATCAAACACCTCCTGACGGTTGGCGTACTCTTTTAACAGCGAGAGATTGTTCAGCTCACCGCTGAACAGCAGGAACAGGGGAATACACCATATCTGCGCGTTGAGCACCCAGCGCCAGACGGGGCTGGAGATGAGTCGACGAATGGCATCGCTGCTGGCCAGCAGGCACAGCGCCAGCCACAGCCAGAGGCCGCTGCCCACCGTGGTTCTCGCCAGCGGGCTTTCCGCCGACGCCATATGCGTCGCCGCCTGCCCGCCCCCCCAGAAGAGGATAATAAACAGCCCTTCCGCGAGGAGCAGCGTCAGCCACTGCGCCGTGCGCCCTTGCCAGAGCGATAGCGCAACCCACGCGCCCAGCGCCGCCGCCAGCCACCACGGCGTAAACGCCCACAGTTCCCAGAGAAAGCGCCCTTCTCCTGACATCAGGCGGTTAGGGGCGACATTCACAAACGGCAGCGCGACTGCCGCGATGGCCACGCAGGCCAGCAGCAGCAGTACGCGGTTATGACATTTTATTGGCACAGCCCTTTCCCGTTACTTCACAAGCCCTTGTTGTTTCAGGAAGTCGGCGGCCACTTTTTTGGCATCCAGCCCCTCGACGGCAATGCTGGCATTCAGCTGCTGCAGCGTTTTTTCATCCAGCTTTTCGAAGACCGGCTTAAGCCAGTCAGCAATCTCCGGATAGGCTTTCAGCACCGCCTCACGCACAACCGGGGTAGGAGCGTAGATCGGCTGTACGCCCTTAGGATCGGTCAGGGTTTGCAGGCCGAGCGCCGCCACCGGGCCGTCGGTACCGTAGGCCATGGCCGCGTTAACGCCAGAGGTTTGCTGCGCCGCCGCTTTGATAGTCACCGCGGTATCCCCGCCCGCCAGAGAGAGCAGCTGCGCCTGGTCGAGCTTGAAGCCATAGGCTTTTTCAAACGCGGGCAGCGCGTCAGGACGCTCGATAAACTCTGCGGACGCAGCCAGCTTAAAGTCGCCCTTCTCTTTCAGATAGCGGCTGAGATCCGCAAGCGAGGTCAGCTTACCTTTCTCCGCCACGTCCTTGCGCACCGCGATAGTCCAGGTGTTGTTGGCCGGGGCCGGGGTCAGCCAGACCAGCTTGTTCTGTTCCGCGTCGAGTTTTTTGACTTTCTCATACCCGGCTTTGGCGTTTTTCCATGCCGGATCGTTTTCATCTTTGAAGAAAAACGCGCCGTTGCCGGTGTATTCCGGATAGATATCCAGCTCGCCGGAGGTGATCGCCCCGCGCACAACGGGCGTGGTGCCGAGCTGGACTTTATTGACGGTTTTCACGCCGTGGCTTTCCAGCACCTGCAAAATAATATTGCCGAGCAGCGCGCCTTCGGTATCGATCTTTGAGCCCACTTTTACCGGCTCCGCCGCCTGTAACGGCAGGCTTAGCGCCGCCAGCAGCACCGCAGATCCCAACATCCCCTTTACAATCGTCATTCCGCTATCCTCATTTTTTTATCGCCTTTTTCAGAGGCTTGAGAGAAAAGCGTAGCTTAAAACAGCGGATTTACCCGGCAAAATGCCTTTTTAGCATAACGTAAGACGCATCCCCCGGAGAACGGGGGATGCAAAGGAAGGAAGGTTACAGCAGCTCGAACTCGCCTTTATTCACGCGGGCGGAATCCACCCCGATAAAGACGTTAAACTTGCCTGGCTCCGCATCGTATTTCATCTGCTGGTTCCAGAACTTCAGCGCCTCCACGTCAATCGGGAAGCTGATGGTTTGGGTTTCGCCAGGCTTCAGATTGACCTTCTCGAAGCCGCGCAGCTGCTTAACAGGACGGCTCATCGAGGCGGTAACATCCTGAACGTACATCTGAATCACCGTTGCCCCTTCGCGCTTGCCGGTGTTGGTCACCTCAACGCTGGCGGTAACTTTGCCGTCACGCTTCAGGGTTGGCGAAGACATTTTCACGTCAGACACCTTGAAGGTGGTGTAGCTCAGGCCGTAACCAAACGGATACAGCGGGCCGTTAGCTTCGTCGAAGTAACGAGACGTGTACTTGTTCGGTTTGTCGGCGTTGTACGGACGACCGGTGTTCAGGTGGCTGTAGTAGACCGGGATCTGCCCGACGGAGCGCGGGAAGGACATCGGCAGCTTGCCTGACGGGTTGTAATCACCAAACAGCACGTCGGCGATGGCGTTACCGCCTTCGGTACCGGCGAACCAAGTTTCCAGAATAGCGTCAGCCTGCTGGTCCTCTTTCACCAGCGCCAGCGGACGACCGTTCATCAGCACCAGCACCAGCGGCTTGCCGGTGGCTTTCAGGGCAGCGATCAAATCGCGCTGGCTCTGCGGAATAGTGATGTCGGTCCGGCTGGAGGCCTCGTGCGCCATACCCTGCGCTTCCCCCACGACCGCAACAACGACGTCAGACTGCTTCGCCGCGTTGACCGCCTCGTCGATCATCTCCTTCGGCGTGCGCGGATCGACCTTCACCGCTTCCTCATACTGGTTGAGGAAGGTAACGATGTCTTTATCGTTAGTGACGTTCGCCCCTTTGGCATACACCACTTTCGCGTTATCACCCACGGCACTCTTGATCCCGGTCAGCACGGTCACGGACTGATCGGCCACCCCTGCGGCAGACCAGCTGCCCATCACGTCGCGCTTGCTGTCGGCCAGCGGGCCCACCACGGCAATGGTGCCGGATTTTTTCAGCGGCAGCGTGTCGAGGCGGTTCTTCAGCAGCACCAGGCTTTCGCGCGCCACGTCACGCGCTTCTTTACGGTGCAGACGGCTTTCGGCATTGGTATCCGCCGGGTCTGAATCTTTCGGCCCCAGATGGCTGTAAGGATCGTTAAACAGCCCCATGTCGTATTTCACGTTCAGCACGTGGCGCGCAGCATCGTCCAACTCCGCCATCGTGACCTTGCCGCTCTTCACCAGCCCCGGCAGGTATTTGCTGTAATACTCGTCGCTCATGCTCATGTTGATGCCGGACTTGAGCGCCACGCGCACCGCGTCTTCCGGATCGGAGGCGGTACCGTGTTTGATCAGCTCTTTAATCGCGCCGTGGTCTGAAACGGTGATGCCCTTAAAGCCCCACTGGTCGCGCAGCACGTCTTTCAGCAGCCAGGCGTCAGAGGTCGCAGGCGTGCCGTTCAGCGAGTTCAGCGCCACCATCACCGCGCCGCTGCCCGCATCCAGCCCTGCCTTGTACGGCGGCATGTAGTCGTTAAACAGGCGCTGCGGGCTCATGTCGACGGTGTTGTACTCTTTCCCGCCTTCGACTGCGCCATAGGCCGCAAAGTGTTTGACGCTGGTCATCACCGAGTAGCGGTCCGCCGGGCTTTTGCCCTGCATCGCTTCCACCATGGTTTTCCCCATCGTGGAGGTTAAATAGGTATCTTCACCAAAGCCTTCCGAGGCGCGGCCCCAGCGCGGATCGCGCGAGACGTCCACCATTGGCGCCCAGGTCATGTTCAGGCCATCGTCGGCTGCTTCATAGGCGGACACGCGCCCAACGGTTTTTACCGCGTCGAGGTTAAAGGAGGAGGCTAATCCGAGGCTGATAGGGAAGACGGTACGCTGGCCATGCACCACGTCATAGGCAAAGAAGAGCGGAATTTTCAGGCGGCTGAGATCCATCACCTGATCCTGCATTTTGCGGATATCCTCGCGGGTGACGGTATTAAAGATGGCCCCTACCTGCCCGTCTTTGATCATCTCGCGGATAGCCTCTTTCGGGTTATCCGGACCGACGCTGATAAGACGCAGCTGGCCGATTTTCTCATCAACCGTCATTTTCTTCAGCAATTCCGTGACAAACGCGTCCCGGGCTTCAGGCGTGAGCGGGTGATTACCAAACAAATCTTCTGCCAGCGCAGGTTGCAGCGCCAGGCTGACGGCGACACCTACAGAACATAGCCATTTCATGTCGTTTTACTCTCTCATCAATAACCGCCGGACGATCTCGGCCATACCGTGCGAAAAGCGCAGTGTGCCACAAACCCTCAGAACGTTGCAGGGTTATTCTCTGATTTTTCTCGTGAATACTCGACCGCTTAACAGTTAATCGCGCTATGCTTTACAGCGAGAAATTTGCCCCACCACAAGGAGTGGAAGATGTCTTCTGTTCGAACAAACGATAACACGGCTTTTATTAACGAACTGTCGCGCCTGGTTGGCTCCTCTCACCTGCTTACCGACCCGGCCAAAACCGCCCGCTACCGTAAGGGCTTCCGCTCCGGTCAGGGCGAGGCGCTGGCGGTGGTCTTCCCCGGCACGCTGCTGGAGCTGTGGCGCGTCCTGAGCGCCTGCGTCACCGCCGACAAGATTATTTTAATGCAGGCCGCCAATACCGGCCTGACCGAAGGCTCCACGCCGAACGGCAACGATTACGATCGCGACATCGTGATTATCAGCACCCTGCGCCTCGACAAACTTCACCTGCTGGACAAAGGCGAGCAGGTGCTCGCGTTCCCCGGCACCACGCTTTACTCACTGGAAAAAGCGCTTAAGCCGCTGGGCCGTGAGCCGCACTCGGTGATTGGCTCCTCCTGTATTGGCGCCTCGGTAGTCGGTGGGATCTGCAACAACTCCGGCGGCTCGCTGGTGCAGCGCGGCCCGGCCTACACCGAGATGTCGCTGTATGCCCGCATCGACGAAAACGGCAAGCTGATGCTGGTTAACCATCTGGGAATCGATCTCGGCGTGACGCCGGAACAGATCCTCAGCAAGCTTGACGACGATCGCGTGAAGGACGAAGACGTGCAGCACGATGGTCGTCATGCGCACGATCACGACTACGTGACCCGCGTGCGGGATATCGACGCCGATACCCCAGCCCGCTACAACGCCGACCCGGACCGCCTGTTTGAATCCTCCGGCTGCGCCGGGAAGCTGGCCGTTTTTGCCGTGCGTCTGGATACTTTCCCGGCGGAGAAAAAGCAGCAGGTATTTTACATCGGCACCAACCAGCCTGAGGTTTTGACGGAGATCCGCCGTCATATTCTGGGCGAATTCACCCATCTGCCGGTGGCGGGCGAGTACATGCACCGGGACATTTACGACATCGCCGAGCGCTACGGCAAAGATACGTTCCTGATGATCGACAAGCTCGGCACCGACAAAATGCCGTTCTTCTTCACCATGAAGGGCCGCACCGACGCGATGCTGGAAAAAGTGTCGCTGTTCAAACCCCACTTCACCGACCGCTTCATGCAGAAGCTGGGTAACGTTTTCCCGGCGCATCTGCCGGAGCGGATGAAGACCTGGCGCGATAAGTATGAGCATCACCTGCTGCTGAAAATGGCCGGGGACGGGATTGCCGAAGCGCAGAGCTGGCTGACCGAATTTTTCAAAACCGCCGACGGGGATTTCTTTGCCTGTACGCCTGAAGAGGGCAGCAAGGCGTTTCTGCACCGTTTTGCCGCCGCAGGCGCCGCCATCCGTTACCAGGCGGTGCATTCCGAAGAGGTGGAAGATATTCTGGCGCTGGATATCGCCCTGCGCCGTAACGACACCGAGTGGTTTGAGCACCTCCCGCCGGAAATCGACAGCAAGCTGGTGCACAAGCTCTATTACGGCCACTTTATGTGCTATGTCTTCCATCAGGATTACATCGTCAAAAAAGGGGTCGATGCACACGAACTGAAGGAGCAGATGCTCGCTCTGCTGCGTGAACGTGGCGCACAATATCCTGCGGAACACAACGTCGGGCATCTTTATAAAGCCCCTGACGCACTTAAACAGTTTTATCGCGAGAATGACCCTACAAACAGCATGAATCCCGGCATCGGTAAAACAACGCGGAAGAAATACTGGAAAGAGAGCGCGGACGCGGAGCAGCACATAACGCAAACGTCTGATTAATTCCTACAGCCAAATTTGAGAGATTGTTAAGCGCTCCTTAATCGTAATAGAGTAATTGCTTATCGCCGGAGAAACGTTTCTCCGGCTTTCTATAACGAGGAGCAGGCACATCATGTCGGCTATTGATGTTTTATCCGAGACCGAGCTGGAAGTGCGCGACGCCCTTCCCGATGATGTGCATGCTGTTGCCGCGATCTATGCCTGGCATGTGCTTCACGGGCGCGCGTCATTTGAAGAAGTCCCCCCCACTATCGACGAAATGCGTCATCGAATGAAAAGCGTGGCGGAGAACGGTTTACCGTGGCTTATTGCGCTGTATCGCGGGATTGTAGTGGGCTACTGCTACGCCACCCCTTACCGTCCTCGACACGCCTACCGCTATACCTTAGAAGAGTCAATTTACGTGGATGCCAGCATCACCGGTCGCGGTTTTGGCTCGGCCTTAATGTCTGCGCTGATTGAACGCTGCGAACAAGGCCCGTGGCGGCAGATGATTGCCGTTGTGGGAGATGGCAACAATAATGCCGGCTCGCTGCGGCTGCATAAAAAGCACGGCTTCGAGATTGCCGGCCAGCTGCGCAGCGTGGGGTATAAGAAAGGCGACTGGCGGGATACGGTGATAATGCAGCGCCCGCTCAACGATGGAGACTGGACGCTGCCGGAATAGGCGCTTTCGCCCGGTGGCGCTTCGCTTACCGGGCCTACGTGTCGAGGTCTTTGTAGGCCGGGTAAGGCGAAGTCGCCACCCGGCGCTGACAAACGGCTCAGTCGTTCTGCGCTGTCGCCATCTGTTCCGCTTTCTGCTTTTTATACGTCAATGCTGCGGCCGGAACGGGCTGCACTTTTCCGGTCTCAATCCAGGTACGCAGGCGGCTTGCATCGGCGAAATGGGTATATTTACCGAAGGCATCCATTACCACCAGCGCAACCGGCTTACCGTTAAACACCGTGCGCATCACCAGACAGTGTCCTGCCGCGTTGGTAAAGCCGGTTTTCGTTAACTGAATATTCCAGTTATCGCGGTATACCAGATGGTTAGTGTTGCGGAACGGCAGCGTATAAGCCGGGTTCGCAAAGGTAGCCATCTCTTCACGGGTGGTACTGAGCTGACCAATCAGCGGATACTGTTTGCTGGCAATCAGCAGTTTCGTCAGATCGCGGGCCGTGGAGACGTTGTTGATCGACAGACCCGTCGGTTCAACATAATGCGTATTGGTCATCCCCAGCGCTTTGGCTTTCGCGTTCATCGCACGGATAAAGGCGTCGTAGCCGCCCGGATAGTGGTGCGCCAGGCTCGCCGCCGCACGGTTTTCAGACGACATCAGCGCCAGCAGCAGCATATTTTTACGGCTGATTTCACTGTTCAGCCGCACGCGAGAGTAGATACCTTTCATCTCCGGCGTGTGGCTAATATCCACTTTCAGCTTTTCGTCCAGCGGCAGATGGGCATCAAGCACCACCATCGCGGTCATTAATTTGGTTATCGAAGCGATCGGGCGCACCAGGTCCGGATGGCTGGCGTAGATCACCTTATTGGTGTTGAGATCGACAATCATCGCGCTGCCGGACGCAATTTGCGGCTGAGCAGCAGCGGTGGTCACTGCGGGCGTTTTAGCGACGGCCGGCACGGCAGCGGACGCGCCCAGCAACAGCGCCAGGCTAAGTAAAGAGACTCGGAATTTCAGCATGGTGAGACTTCTGATAATTATTCACGCACGTCATGACGTACACCGCCTGTATCAACGGATAAACACAGGCTGGCTTCGGCATCATAGCGGTCACCGGGCGTTGTCGCCAGCGGATAATCGTGAACAGATGCTGCATTGCTGGCATTTACGCCAGCAATGCAGTGAACTCAAAAGAGACGGTATCCATAACCCCAAAGAATAACCGTCAGCGCCAGTAGCGCCTCCAGCACCAGCACCCCAATGGCGAGCGTCGAACTGGAAAAGCTCAGGCCCTCTTCTTTATTGATATTCAGGAAGGTTGGAACCCCCAGATACAGCAGATACCCGGTGTAAAAGAGGGCAATGGTACCGATCAGCGCGCACAGCCAGACCAGTGGATAGAGCGCAACAATACCGCTTAAGAACAGCGGGGTCGCGACATATCCGGCAAAGACCATACAGTGCGCCAGCGATGGACGTTGCGGGTAGTTACGCGCCATCCAGTGAATGACCCGCCCCATGACCGCCACACCCGCCAGCATCAGGCCATAAAAAAGAATGGCCAGATAAAGCCCGGTAAACCAGGAAAGCTGAACCACGGTGCCGTCACCGAAGTTCCAGCCGATTTGTGTTGTTCCGATAAAAGCGCATATTACCGGCACCGCTGCCATCAGCAGCACATGATGCGTGTAATGATGCGAGACCGTTTCGTTCTCACTTTTAATGACATGCATTTCACGATCGGGATGGGAGAAAAGTCCCCAGACATGGTTCATAGCGCCCCCTTGTTGTCGGCCCGTCAGCGATACCTTAAGTATAATGCAGGCTTTAGATTATTTTCTGTACAGTGGGAAATTTCCGTTGATTTCCCCGCTGTTGATTCATGGGGTATATGATTAAACGAGGCACGAAGAGGGAGATAACATTTAGGTAATGGATATTAACGCACTCATTGAACAATATGGCTATGCCGCGCTGGTCATCGGTAGCGTGGCAGAAGGTGAAACCATCACGCTGTTAGGCGGCGTCGCCGCGCATCAGGGATTGCTGAAATTCCCGCTGGTCGTCGCCGCGGTCGCGCTGGGTGGCATGATTGGCGATCAGCTGCTCTACTTTCTCGGGCTGCGCTTCGGGCCCACGCTGCTTAAGCGTTTCGCAAAGCACCAGAAGAAAATCCGCCGCGCTCAACGGCTCATTCAGCGTCATCCCTATCTTTTCGTCATCGGCACGCGCTTTATGTATGGCTTTCGCATCATCGGGCCGATACTGATTGGCGCCAGCCATCTGCCGCCCAAAATTTTCCTGCCGCTCAATATTGCTGGCGCGATTGCCTGGGCGCTCATCTTTACGACGCTCGGCTACGTCGGGGGCGAAGTGATTGCGCCATGGCTGCATAATCTTGACCAGCACCTGAAGCACTGGGCGTGGCTGATTCTGGTGGTGGTTGCAGTGATTGGGGTCAGGCTGTGGCTGAAGCACCGGGAAAAGACGCGGGATGAGGATTAAGTGCGGGCTGGTGCCCTCACCCCGGCCCTCTCCCACGGGGAGAGGGAGAAAGGCATCTACCCCTCCGGCTTAAACTGCGGGTTCGCCAGCATAAACCCCCCGTCGACGATAAACGATTGCCCTGTGGTATAGCTGGCGTCGCTGTCGCACAGCCACGCGACCAGGCTGGCAATTTCTTTGGTATGGCCCGGCCTTGCCAGCGGAATTTCCGGCATTGAGCCTTCCTTCACTTCGCTATCGTCCATGTCATTCATCGGCGTGGCAATGGCACCCGGCGCGACGGCGTTCACCAGAATATTGTGTTTAACCAGTTCCATCGCCATGGATTTGGTTAACCCGCCTAGCGCATGTTTTGCCGCCGTGTAGGCACTCGCCTCCGGCAGCGGCGTGTGCTCATGCACCGAGGTAATGTTCACAATCCGCCCCCCTTTCCCCTGCTTCACCATCTGCCGGGCGGCAATTTGTGAACAGAGAAACGCGCCGTCCACGTCGACGGTGAAAATCGTCCGCCAGTCGTCAAACGGCATATCAAGGAACGGCGCTTTGGTCATCGCTCCCGCATTATTGACCAGCACGTCCAGCCGACCAAAACGCGCAATCAGCGTTTCAATGGCCTCTGCACCTTCCGGCAGCGTGCTCAAATCAAGATGGATAGCCTCCGCGCGCTGCCCCTGCGCTTCAACTTCGCGGCAGGTTTCCAGCGCTCCTTTTTCATCCGAGTGCCAGGTGACGCCAATATCAAACCCGCGTTCGGCGAGCATCAGGGCCGTGGTTTTACCAATCCCGGAATCCGATGCGGTCACAATCGCTACTCTGGTCATACTCACCTCCTGAAAAACGACAAAGAGGTAAGTATAGATAATGACCTTTTTAGCCGTGGTGATAGCCACCGCCAAGCGCCGACGTCAACTGCAGCGTGGCGTCAACATACTGGCCTTTCAGCAACACGCCGGCGAGCTGTTCCCTGAGGGCCGGTATTCTGGCTTCACTGACACGGGAGCCCGCAACGATCCCCGCGCTGAAACGCGCCTGCGCCAGCGCCACAACCCGTGCGGCATCTTTTTCAACCTGCTGCTGATGGCGGTTCTTCTCCGTCAGCGTTTCGACTTCACTTGCCGTGCGCGCCACCTGATTGACGGCTTCGACCACCGCTTTGTTGTAATTGGCCACCGAGAGGTTGTTCTGTGCCTGGGCAATATCCAGGCTGGCGTTCAGCCTGCCGCTGTCAAAAATCGGCAGCGTCAGCCCGGCGGTCACACCCATCTGCTGCGCTGAAGCGCGAAACAGATCGCTCAGATGGAGGGCATCCTGCTGTAAGAACGCCATCAGGTTCACGTCAGGATAAAAAGCCGCTCTGGCAGCCTCCACCTCGCTCATGGAGGCTTCGATGTACCAGTGCGCTTCCTGAAGATCCGGACGCCGCGCCAGCAGTTCATAACCGAGCGTCGAGGGTAGCGAAGCGTCTACCGTCGGCAGCGCATGCCGCTTAAGCGTCACGGAGGAAGAATTCGTCAGCGCGACCAGACGCGCCACGACGGCCTTCATTTTCCCGTTAACTTCTGCCAGCTGCTCTTCGGTTTTGTTGGCGTTGATATCGGTTTCAACACCCTCCACGGAGGAGGTGATCCCGTGCTGATACAGCTCGCGGTCAGCGCCGATAATATTGTCCTGTTCATGTTTGATCTGCGCGAGAACCTCCCCCACCGCGGCCTGAGTCTGCCACTCCCAGTAAAGCCGCGCTACGCTGCTGGCCAGCAGCTGGCGGGTCTGCTCCAGCTCTGCTTTTTGCGCATTCACTTTGCCAATCCGGGCCTCGACCCGGGCACGATTTTTTCCCCACAGATCGAGATCCCAGCCTGCGGTCAGGCCAAAGGTGCCGTTGGTGTACCAGGGCCCGGTGGTGCCTGCTGCCGGGTCGGTAATGGCAAAGGGCCCCATCAGCCCTTCGGCGGACATTTTCTGGCGCTCCGCATCGGCCGAAAAATCAATTTGCGGACCATCGGCCGCCATAACGGCTTTGGCCTGGGCTTCGGCAAGCGTAATGCGCTGACGGGCAATCTGCATATCCGGCGCATCGCTCAACGCTTTCGCAATAAGCGAATTAAGTTCGGGCTCGTTATACGCTTTCCACCACTCATTTTTCGGCCAGTCCTGATGACTCAGAACCGTATTCACCGACGCCGCAGTGGTTTGCGCTTTAATGGGAGATACCGTCGCATGTTCAGGTGCGCAGGCAGCCAGAATAAAAACGAAGGGAGCACTCAGAGATAAAATAAGAGAACGTTTCATGACGCCATAAGCTCAAAAAATAAAGGCGCACGTTACGCTCGATGTCATTCTTTTTTTTAGTAACGCGTGGCAAACCGCAAATTGTCATACATTTTAATACCTGGAAATTTATTCCCAAAGACAATGATTAAATTCAATATATTCATACGAACTATGAATGCGCTGCTACACTTATTCAGGACATACATGAGCGGGAGAAGGGAATGAAAATATTACTGTGGGTTATTTTGATTATATTTCTGATAGGGCTCTTAGTGGTCACCGGCGTATTCAAGATGATTTTCTGATTCATTTGCCCGGCGCATCGCCGGGCAACGTTCCTGATATCAGGCTTTCAGCGAAGCGCCTTTCGTTGCAATAACCTCTTTATACCAGTAGAAACTTTTCTTACGGCTGCGCGCCAGCGTGCCGTTACCGCCATCATCGCGATCGACGTAAATAAAACCGTAGCGTTTAGAAAGTTCAGCTTTAGACGCGCTCACCAGGTCGATTGGCCCCCAGCTGGTATACCCCATCACCTCAACGCCGTCTTCAATCGCTTCACGCACCTGTACCAGATGGTCGTTAAGGTAGCTGATGCGATAGTCATCCTGCACCACGCCGTCCGCATCCGGTTTATCCTTCGCCCCGAGGCCATTCTCCACGATAAACAGCGGCTTCTGATAGCGATCCCAGAGCACGTTTAACAGGGTACGCAGGCCGATGGGATCAATCTGCCAGCCCCACTCGGAGCTGGCCAGATGCGGGTTGGGCACCATGCTCAGGATGTTGCCGCGCGCCTGCTGGTTGAGGGCTTCATCTGCGGTAACGCAGCCCGTCATGTAGTAACTGAAGGAGATAAAATCGACGGTCGATTTCAGCGCCTCGCGGTCGGCGTCCGTTACCTCAAGCTGAATCCCGTTGTCGCGGAAGAAGCGCTGCATATAGCCCGGGTAGGCGCCGCGGCACTGCACGTCGCCAAAGAATTGCCACGCGCGGTTTTCCTGCAGCGTCTCCAGGACATCTTCCGGCTTGCAGGTCAGCGGATACATCAGGCCGCCCAGCAGCATGTTGCCGATTCTGGCATCCGGGATAATCTCGTGGCAGGCCTTCACCGCCAGCGCGCTGGCCACCAGCTGGTGGTGGATCGCCTGGTAGACCTCCGCTTTGCTGCTGGTTTCCGGCAGGCCCACGCCGGTCATCGGCGCGTGCAGAGACATATTGATTTCGTTGAAGGTCAGCCAGAGCTTCACCTTCTCTTTGTAGCGCGCAAACACGGTGCGGGCGTAGCGTTCAAAGAATTCGATAGTCTGACGGCTGCCCCAGCCGCCGTACCGTTTCACCAGCCCCCACGGCATTTCGTAATGGGACAGCGTCACCAGCGGGGTGATGTTGTGCGCGGCCAGCTCGTCAAACAGCCGGTCGTAAAACGCCAGCCCCGCTTCGTTCGGCTGCTGCTCGTCGCCGTTCGGAAAAATGCGCGTCCAGGCAATGGAGACGCGCAGGCAGCTAAAGCCCATTTCAGCGAACAGTTTGATGTCTTCCGGGTAGCGGTGATAGAAGTCGATGGCGACATCCTTGATGCCGCTGTCCCCCGCCACGCGCTCAACCACCGGCCCGAAGACGCCCTGCGGCTGAACGTCTGAGGTGGAAAGCCCTTTGCCATCCTCCAGATACGCGCCTTCTACCTGATTCGCGGCAACCGCGCCGCCCCATAAAAAATCGTCCGGGAAAGTTTTCATCACGTTCTCCTGTTATTGATGGCTTACGCTGAGCAGCGGTGCGCCGGCGTTGACGGACGTTGCCGCCACGGTCGCCACCTCGCGATACTCGTCGCTGTTACTGATAATGATCGGCGTCGCCAGGTCGTATCCGGCGTCGATAATCGCCTGTCGGTCAAACTCCAGCAGCAGGTCGCCGGGCTGCACCCTGTCGCCCACCTTCACGTGGGCGGTAAACGGCCTGCCGTCGAGCTTCACGGTGTCGATCCCCACGTGGATTAACACTTCAATCCCGCTGTCGCTGAGCAGGCCGATGGCGTGTTTGGTCTGGAAAAGAGAGGCAACCACGCCCGCAAACGGGGCCACCACTTTGTTATCGGAGGGAATGATGGCGGCACCGCTGCCCAGCAGGCCGCTGGCAAAGGTGCTATCCGGCACCTGGTCGAGCGCCAGAACGGTGCCGGTCATCGGGGATAGGACATCGTTTTCGCCTGCCGAAACCACAGGTTCCGGCGCTGTGCTCCCCGGCATGCCTGCCACCAGCGTCAGGCCACAGCTCAGCACCAGCGCTACCGCGGTGCCGATAAGGCCGCCCCACAGCGTAGCGTTTACCCCACCCGGCGGAATCATCTGGGCGATGGTAAAGATATTGGCGAAGCCGAAGGAGTAAACGTGGGTATCGCTGAAGCCGACTATCGCCCCGCCGATTGCCCCCGCCACGCAGCCAAAGATAAACGGACGGCGCAGCGGCAGGTTTACGCCGTACACAGCCGGTTCGGTAATACCAAATATCCCGGCCGTCACCGATGAGCCGGCCAGCATCTTCTGGCGGGCGTCGCGGGTACGCAGGAAAATCCCGAGCGCAGCCCCCACCTGGCCAAACACCGCCGGTAGCAGCATTGGTAGCATCGAGTCGTGGCCCAGCACCGCGAGGTTGTTAATCATCAGCGGCACCAGCCCCCAGTGCAGGCCAAAGATAACGCAGACCTGCCACAGCGCGCCCATCGCCGCGCCCGCCAGCCACGGTGCCAGGACGTAAATCCACTGGTAGCCGTTGGCCAGCAGCTGGCTGAGCCAGGTCGCCAGCGGCCCGATAACGAGGAAAGTCAGCGGCACGGTCACGCCCAGACAGATCAGCGGCGCGAAGAAGTTTTTCATCGAGGACGGCAGCAGCCTGGTGCTCTGTTTTTCCAGCCAGCAGCTGACCCACGCGGCGAGAATAATTGGGATCACCGACGAGCTGTAGTTGAACCACGTAACGGGGATGCCTAAAAAGGCTTCCGAAACCGCCCCCGGCTGCTGGCTGGCGTTAAACGCCGCAATCATCATCGGATGGGTGAGCGCCCCGCCGATCACCATAGTAATAAACGGGTTACCGCCGAATTTCTTACCTGCGGTATAGCCCAGCACCAGCGGGAAGAAGAAGAACAGCGCGTCGCTTGCCGCGAACCAGATTTTATAGGTGCCGCTTTCGGTGGTGAGCCAGCCGCAGACCACGGCCAGCGCCAGCAGCCCTTTCAGAATACCGGACGCGGCCAGAATGCCGATAAACGGAGTGAAAATCCCGGAGACGATGTCAATCAGGCGGCCCAGCAGATTGCCCTTTTCGCCCTTCGCTTCCGCGACGGGCGCGTCATCGGTAAGGCCTGCCTCATTGCGCACCGCCTGCCAGACGTCGTGGACGTGGTTGCCAATCACTACCTGAAACTGGCCGCCGCTTTCGACCACCATAATGACGCCCGGGTTTTTCTTCAGCCCTTCGGCATCCGCTTTCTGGTTCTCTTTCAGTTTGAAGCGAAGCCGGGTCGCGCAGTGCACGAGGCTGACGATGTTCTCTTTTCCGCCAACGTGGCCGAGAATATCCTTCGCTAAAGCCTGGTATTCCATCTCGATTTCCTTACATCCGATGCCCGCAGGCACCTGTTGACTGAGTACAAAAAATAAAAAAACCCGAGAACGGCCTTCTGACGAAGGCCGCGCTCAGGTTTTGCCTGCGCAGTGCAGTAACAATCCTGTTTGAGGCTTAACGCCCCTCTTTTCTCACCCGCTCGATATGAATGGCGAGGAACATAATTTCTTCGGTTGTCAGCTCACGCTGATAGCTTTTGTTCAGGTGCTGGGCGATTTTCTCAGCGCATTTCCACGCCTTCGCGTAGTTGTCTTTTACCGCCGTATGCAGCGAGACGTCGTCATCTTCCACCACGGTGCGGGTCAGCATCCGCTGGGCAAAAAACTTCAGATGCGTCACGAAACGCTGGTAGCTGAGCGACTCTTCATCGTACTCAAGCTGCAGCTGATACTTCACCAGCTGCAGGATCTCCTGCATCACCCGCGTCACGTGCATCACTTCCGGCATTTCGCTGTTCAGCTGCGCGGTGACCAGATGCAGCGCGATAAACCCGGCCTCATCCTCCTCCAGTTCGACGTTCAGGCGTCTGGCGATAATCGCCCGCGCTTCCTGCCCTAATTCGAACTCCTTCGGATACAGCCGTTTAATATCCCACAGCAGCACGTTTTTGATGGCCAGCCCTTTCTTCTGCCGCTCAATCGCAAAGTAGCAGTGATCGGTTAGGGTGATATACAAACTCTCCTGCAATTTTCCGAGCCGCTGCGCAGCCAGCCCGATGATGCGGTCGCAGGTGGTCATCACCTCCAGCGGAATTTGACTCAGCAGCTCGCCAAGTCGACGCACCAGCTCATCGCTTTGTAACGCAAACACCTTTTCAACCAACGCGGTATCCAGCGCTTCACCGACGCGCTTCTGAAAGGCCAGCCCACGGCCCATCACCACCTGTTCGCGCCCGCGCTCATCCTGAACAACCACCACGTTATTATTGAGTATCTTGGCGATTTTCATCTGAACCCCAGAAACAAAAAAACCTGACCTCCGGCAGATGCCAGAAAATCAGGTTTTGCCTGCCGAAGCAGTAACAATCCAGTTCTGGCACTCTATCAGTTTCATTCGTAGCCTCAATACGTCACGCATCAGAAACGTGATGCGGATCGACATTGCTAGAACGTCACAACGGTTTTCAGCTCCGTTACCCAGGCATCCTGCGTCCGGGATACACCGCCCGGATGGTGCCAGTACTGAATGCCCGGCTGCAGCTCCAGCCACGATACCGGACGGAAGCGATAGTAAAACTCACCGTTCAGGGAGTGGCCCGGCACCGGGTGATACGCCGGATCGTTATAGTCCGACACGCCGCTCAGGCTGTTCATATAGCGCTGGTTGCGCGCGTACTGGCTGCTCATATCAATCCAGGTTAGCCCGAAGCCAATCCAGTCTTCCGGCCGGGCGTCAAACAGCCCGCGGTAGCGCAGCGAGGCGGCGTAAACCTGGTGCATGTAGTTAGTGCTTTGATCCGCAAGGCTCATGCTGAACGAGGTGCTCAACCCGCGATTCGGATCGTCCTGGTGCTGCGTGATCTGCTGGTTCAGCCCGGCGTACATAAACCAGGTCCGGCTGTGCGTATCGAATCCGTCCGGGTCCGTCGCCCCCGCCCCGCCGGATTTGCCGCGATAGAGATCGGTTTGCGGCGCGTTGGTAAACACCACGCCGAGGTTATACGCGCCCGGCAGGCCGTTAATCAGCGGACGCGCTTCGATTTCAACCGGGAGCAAGACCCCTTTGCTGCCCTTCGTCGACCAGCTCCATGCGTGGCTGCGGCTGGAGGCGTCCGGGTTTTGCTCCATCACGCCGCCTTTTAAGGTGACGGCTGGCGTGAGCTTATACTCCAGCGTGGTGCCCCAGGTGTGAACGTTCCAGTTGTTCCAGGTCAGCGAGTTGGCCGATTTCCCGCCGCACTGGGAGAGCAGCTGAAAGTCGCACGGGATGATCTGGTCGAAGGTTTGCACCTTGTTCATCATCCCGATGCGCCAGGTCAGACGCCGGTCATCAAAGCTGCGGGCAAAGGTCAGCCAGCCCAGACGGGTAATCGACTGTCCGCCCCAGCTCTCCTGGGTCAGGTCGTTAAAGTTGACGCGCGGATCCTGCACGCGTTTGGTGGTGAGGTCGTCATTGTGGTTGCGGTTGACGATGTTCCCCTCGATACGTGCATCCGGGATGCCGGTCCAGCGCTCCAGATCCTGGTTGAAGGTCAGCGCGAACTGGTCAATATAGGCCACGTGGGAGTCGTGGTTATATCCGCCACCGCCGTTCCAGCCGATTTCATTCAGGTATCCGAGGTTATAGGTAAAACCGTTATCGTTAAGGATTTTACGTATGCCGAGCATTTCGCCCAGAACAGGCTCCGGCGGGGCTTCAAACCCTAATACCGTTCCTTTCCACTCCTGCGCCATTGTTAAAGGCGATATCATCAATAAAGCGAGGGCATAGAGATTATTTTTATTTGTCATAATAGCAACCTGTAGCTGAGTATTAGTGCGTAACTGTTCGCAGGAAATTTTTCTATTTCCTGTCGATATTTCATTTTTTTAAAATCAGTAAAAAGCGCTAAGCCAAATGTCTCTCCTGCGTAAACGACAGGCAAAAAAAAACCTAAGCGCTCCACAGCGAAAATGCTGTGGAACGCTTAGGTTTTGCCTGTTAACCAGTAACAATCCTGCGTTGAAAACAGTGGCACCTTAACACCGTCGCGCCACGTTGAAAACCAGAACTGTTTTCTGGTTTAAAAAATTGTGAGCAATTTAACGCTTATTATTTTGACTGAATCACCCGGGCAATATCAGACGACGTTTGCAAAGTACGAATTTCCTGAAATAATCCCAGCGCTTCATCGTACTCTTTACGTAAATAACTCAGCCACTGTTTAATTCGCGCGACGTGATACAAACCGGTGTCGCCCTGCTTTTCCAGACGGCTGTATTTTTGCAGCAGCGTGACGACGTCTGCCCAGGGCATACGCGGCTCGTTATATTTCACCACCCGGCTGAGGTTAGGGACATTCAGCGCGCCGCGGCCGATCATTACCGCATCGCAGCCGGTGGCCTGCAGACAGGCCTGCGCGCTCTCGTAGTCCCAGATTTCGCCGTTGGCGATCACCGGAATGGTGAGGCGTTTGCGGATCTCACCGATCGCCTGCCAGTTAATGCGCTCGGCTTTGTAGCCGTCCTCTTTGGTACGGCCATGCACCACCAGCTCGGTGGCCCCGGCCTGCTGCACCGCATCGGCGATTTCAAACTGCCGCGCGTCGCTGTCCCATCCCAGGCGCACCTTCACCGTCACCGGCAAATGCGAAGGCACGGCCTCACGCATGGCTTTCGCGCCGCGGTAGATCAGCTCAGGATCTTTCAGCAACGTCGCCCCGCCGCCGCTGCCGTTCACCAGCTTCGACGGACAGCCGCAGTTGAGATCCACCCCGTAAGAGCCCAGCTCAACCGCGCGGGCGGCGTTTTCCGCCAGCCATTCGGGGTACTGCCCGAGCAGTTGAATACGCACCAGCGTGCCGGAAGAGGTCCGGCTCTGGTTGTGCAGCTCGGGGCACAGGCGGAAGAAGGATTTTACCGGCAACAACATATCGACCACGCGCAGAAACTCCGTCACGCAGAGATCGTAATCGTTCACCTCGGTCAGAAGCTCGCGCACGAGGGAGTCGAGCACGCCTTCCATTGGGGCCAGTAAAACACGCATAGCAGTACCTGTGAAAAAAGACGCGCTATAGTAGCCGCTCTCTATATCGCTGGGAAGCGCTTCTGTTCAGGGAAAAGTCAGCTGGCGTTGCCCCGACAATGGCGCGAAACGCCGCCGCAAATGCCGCCTGCCCGGAAAACCCCAGCATCCAGGCCACCTGTTTAACTGGGTATCCGTTGGCGAGCAGGTCCAGAGAGGCACAAATCCTTGCTCGCTGTCGCCAGGCCCGGAAGCTAAAGCCGGTATCTTTAATAAAGGCGCGTGAGAATGTGCGTTCAGACATCGCGGCCTGTTCCGCCAGCCTGTCCATAGAAACATCCCAGAGATTGCTGGCAATGATGTCACAGGCAACGCGATGTAACCGCTCATCCACGGGCATCGGTAATTCGGCCGAAATCTGCTGCGCCTCGCTGAGGATGTCGAGCAGCAAAACGGCCATGCTGCGCTGACTGGCTGGCCGATATTGCTCACTGAACAGCCCGGCAATCAGCTCTTTGAACAACGCTGTCGCCATAATCACGTGAACCTCTTCTTTCCGTTTAAAAGGCTCACATTGCGATATCAGCGCCGGGCTAAACCAGACCGCACGGAGCTCCGTTGCGGATAACACGCTGTAGGTGTGTTCCTGAAAAGGCGGGATCCACAGCGCGCGCTGCGGCGGGATGACCCAGCGTTTGGTGCCGGTTTCGACCAGCATCACCCCTTTGATGGCAAACAAAAGTTGCCCCTGTGAATGCCGGTGAGGCGGATCCACTTCGCCGCGCGTATAGCGAATTGCCCCTCTGGACCATCCAATGGCATCGTCGTGAATTGGCGTTTTATCGATAACGGTTGGCATTTCACATTCCTCCCTTCCTCTTATGATGCTGCTTGTACACGTAACCAGAGAGAGACGCAATGCACATTCATTTTATCCTGCATGAACATTTCGAAGCGCCAGGTGCCTATGAAATCTGGGGGAAAAACCGCGGCTGTAGCCTGAGCTACTCCAGAGTTTATCAGGGCGATCCGTTACCCGAAGACCTGGAGAGCACGGACGTGCTTATCATCATGGGAGGCCCGCAGTCACCCGCCACCACGCTTGAGGAATGCCCCTGGTTTGATGTGCAGGCGGAAAAGGCACTCATCAGCCGCGCGATAGAGGCAGGTAAAACGGTGATAGGAGTTTGTCTGGGCTCACAGCTTATCGGCGAAGCGCTGGGCGCAGCGTTTTGCCACAGCCCGGAAAAAGAGATCGGCAAATTTCCCGTCAGGCTCACTGAGGCAGGCAAGGCCAACCCGCTGTTTAAGGATTTTGGCCACGAGCTGAGCGTCGGTCACTGGCATAACGACATGCCAGGGTTAACGCCGCAGGCTAAGGTGCTCGCTTACAGCGAGGGCTGTCCCCGTCAGATCGTGCAATATGGCGAACGGGTTTACGGTTTTCAGTGCCATATGGAGCTGACGCCGGAGGTCGTTGAGCTGCTGATTGAACATTCGCAGAACGATCTCCGCCGCGCGGCTGAATTTCGTTTTGTCGAAACGGCGGAAAAACTTCGCTCGCATGATTATCGCGAAATGAATCAGGTGCTGTTTTCTTTTCTCGATAAACTGACCGCCTCGCGCTGATGCATTCTCTGGCGCGTCACTTCGCCACCGCACGCCCTTTCCTCTAAACTGTAGCCTGCCCCTGTAAGGTGATACCGGACGTTCCATTCTGGAATGTCTGGTATGCTCAAATTTCATGATGTGATCCGTGGCACATTTTTAGGTTTAATTGTATGATGAATGCGTTTCAGCAAGGACTATCACCATGAGCAAATCATTGAACATTATCTGGCAATATCTGCGCGCATTCGTTCTGATTTACGCCTGTCTGTATGCCGGGATTTTCGTCGCGTCGCTGCTGCCTATCACCATTCCCGGCAGCATTATCGGTATGCTGATCCTCTTTGTTTTGCTGGCGCTGCAAATCCTGCCCGCAAAATGGGTCAACCCCGGCTGCTTCGTCCTCATTCGCTATATGGCGCTGCTTTTCGTGCCTATCGGCGTCGGGGTGATGCAGTATTTTGATTTGCTCAAGGCCCAGTTCGGCCCGATTGTGGTCTCCTGCGCCGTCAGTACGCTGGTGGTTTTCCTGGTCGTGAGCTGGAGTTCGCATCTGGTGCATGGCGAACGTAACGTGATTGGGGAGAAAACAAAAAAATGATGGCCAATATCTGGTGGTCCCTGCCGCTCACTCTGGCAGTGTTTTTCGCCGCACGTAAGCTTGCCGCGCGTTTCAAAATGCCATTGCTGAACCCCCTGCTGGTGGCGATGGTGGTGATTATTCCGTTCCTGCTGCTCACCGGCATTCCTTACGAACGTTACTTTGCCGGCAGCAAAATCTTAAACGACCTGCTGCAGCCTGCCGTTGTGGCGCTCGCCTTTCCTTTATATGAGCAGCTGCACCAGATCCGCGCCCGCTGGAAATCCATCATTACCATCTGTTTTGTGGGCAGCCTGGTGGCGATGCTCACTGGGACGTCGGTAGCGCTGTTGATGGGGGCCTCCCCGCAGATTGCCGCCTCTATCCTGCCGAAATCGGTGACTACGCCTATCGCGATGGCGGTCGGCGGCAGCCTCGGCGGTATTCCGGCCATCAGCGCGATGTGCGTTATTTTCGTCGGTATTCTCGGCGCGGTGTTTGGTCACACCCTGCTGAACGGGATGCGTATTCACACTAAAGCGGCACGGGGACTTTCGATGGGGACCGCCTCCCACGCCCTGGGCACAGCCCGCTGTGCGGAGCTGGACTATCAGGAAGGGGCGTTTAGCTCGCTGGCGCTGGTGATCTGCGGGATTATCACCTCCCTGCTGGCCCCGTTCATTTTCCCGCTGATTCTGGCGGTGATGGGCTAAAATTTGCGATGCGTCGCGCAAATTTCATTTTGATTTCATAAGTTGCATACATAATGAGAAGTGGATCACATATAAAGCCCTGACGGCTCCGTAAACTACCGATCCATTAACCTTTATGAGGCAAACGCCATGCACCCACGTTTTCAAGCTGCTTTCGCCCAGCTTGCAGAGAATTTGCAGTCAGCCCTGGCTCCCGTTCTGGCAGATGCACACTTCCCCGCCCTGCTGACCGCGGAGCAGGTCACGATGCTGAAACAGGCAACGGGACTGGACGAAGACGCGCTGGCTTTCGCACTGCTCCCGCTGGCCGCCGCCTGCGCGCGGGCCGATCTCTCCCACTTTAACGTCGGGGCGATTGCGCGCGGCGTCAGCGGCACCTGGTACTTCGGTGGCAACATGGAGTTCCTGGGCGCGACCATGCAGCAAACCGTTCACGCCGAGCAGAGCGCCATCAGCCACGCCTGGCTGCGCGGTGAAAAAGCCCTGAGCGCCATTACCGTTAACTACACCCCCTGCGGCCACTGCCGTCAGTTTATGAACGAGCTGAACAGCGGGCTGCAGCTGCGCATCAACCTGCCGGGTCGGGCGCCGCACACGCTGGCGGATTATCTGCCTGACGCGTTTGGCCCGAAAGATCTGGAGATCAAAACGCTGCTGATGGACGATCAGGACCACGGTTACGCCCTGTCCGGCGATGACCTGAACCAGGCAGCCATTCGCGCAGCGAACAAGAGCCACACGCCTTACAGCAAGTCCCCGAGCGGCGTGGCGCTGCAGTGCCGTGATGGCCAAATCTTTAGCGGGAGCTATGCGGAAAACGCCGCGTTTAACCCAACGCTGCCACCGCTGCAGGGTGCACTCAACCTGCTGAGCCTGAACGGCTATGACTATCCGGACATTCAGCGCGCCGTTCTGGCTGAGATTGCTGATGCGCCACTGATTCAGTGGGATGCCACCGCCGCAACGCTCAAAGCGTTAGGCTGTACGACAATTGACCGCGTACTGCTTGCGTAATCCTTTCGGCGGGCAGAAGTGCCCGCCAGTTTGCTGAAAAACCCCTCAGTTGATTCACCGTTTCTTGCGCTAACCAGGCGGGTAAAGTAGCCTGAGTTAAATTTCATCCACGAACGAGCCATCTCCATGTTAAAGCGCGTTTTTTACAGCCTGTCTGTCCTGGTCGGCATACTGCTGTTGATCGTGCTGGGTCTCGACCGCTGGATGAGCTGGAAAACCGCCCCCTACATCTTTGATGACCTGCAGGACCTGCCCTATCGTCAGGTTGGCGTGGTGCTCGGCACCGCCAAGTATTACCGCACCGGCGTCATTAACCAGTATTACCGTTACCGCATTCAGGGCGCGCTTAACGCCTACAACAGCGGCAAGGTGAACTACCTGCTGCTGAGCGGGGATAACGCCCTGCAAAGCTACAATGAACCGGTGACGATGCGGAAGGACCTGATTGCAGCGGGCGTGGATCCTGCCGATATCGTGCTCGACTACGCCGGGTTCCGCACCCTGGACTCCATCGTGCGCACGCGCAAAGTTTTCGACACCAACGACTTCATCATCATCACCCAGCGCTTCCACTGCGAGCGCGCGCTGTTTATCGCGCTGCATATGGGCATTCAGGCGCAGTGTTACGCGGTGCCGTCGCCAAAAGATATGCTGAGCGTGCGCGTCCGCGAGTTTGGTGCGCGTTTTGGCGCGCTGGCAGACCTGTATATTTTCAAACGCGAACCGCGCTTTTTAGGCCCGCTGGTACCCATTCCGGCGATGCACGAAGTACCGGAAGATGCGCAGGGTTACCCGGCCGTCACGCCCGAACAGCTGCTTGATTTGCAGAAAAAAGAGAAATAACAGCACCGCCTTTATACTTTCTTTACGCCGGGCCTGACGCTTTTTATCCCCCCTTTACGTCGGCTCTTTTAAGCTGAGTTCACTGCCGCTACGGCTTCATTGAAGAATGACTATGAACTCAATAATGAATGCGTTTTTCCTCAAAAGTCTCCGTCCGTATTTTAACTTTCCCGGTTTATCGCTTCCTGGCGCACTCAATTCCGGTCTCTGGCTTGATGAAAAAATTGACGCCCTGCAGCACAACATTTCAGTAGAAGTAGCAGATTATCTGGAACGTTACCCGCAGACGAAACATGTCGACGTTTACCTGAACGATATCAACGGCACGATGCGCGGCAAGCGCCTGTCGGTGGAGAGCATGCTGACCCTGGAAAAAGGCTGTTATTTTCCCCTTTCGGTCTACCTGATGGATCAGAAAGGAAAAATTGCCGCCCCGCTTCATGATGAGCCGGACCGAATCTGCGTTCCGGTCGCCGGCTCCCTGCGCCCCTGTCCGCAGGATCCGCAGCACAACGCGCAGATCCTGCTGACGATGAAAGACAGCGACGGTAACCCCTGCCCGCTTGAGCCGCGCGTGATACTGCAGAACGTGCTGGCCCGCTTCCACCAGCACGGGCTCTTCCCGGTGATTGCCCCGGAAATCGAGTTCTATCTGACGGGGCATGACGATCGGGATCCGCAAAATCAGGGCTGTTTTCATATGGATACCTCGTCGGCGCATGCGGCGCTGTTTGACGAGCTGGAACAGCTGGCGCACCTTCAGCGCATCCCGCTGTCCGGGATCGTGGCGGAAGCCGAGTCCGGCCAGTACGAATTAAATCTGAAGCATAGCCATCGCGTCGTTGAGGTCTGCGATAACGTGCTGGCGCTGCGTCGCCTGACCCGATACGTTGCCGAAAAGCACGGCCTGCAGGCCAACTTTATGGCTAAACCTTTCAGCCAGCTGTCCGGCAGCGGCTTGCACTTTCATTTCAGCCTGAACAATCGTCACGGCGAAAATGTCTTTGCTTCCCCGGTGAACGCGCTTAACAGCATGATGCGTTTGTGCATTGCGGGCCAGCTGGCGCTGATGCCCGCCTCTGTCGCCATTCTTGCGCCGGGCGTCAACGCGTTTCGTCGCCTGCGTAAAAACCTGACGGAACCCGTATTTAACTCCTGGGGCTATAACACCCGCTCCGCTGCCCTGCGTATCCCCTGTTCGGATGACAACAACCGTCGTATCGAGTACCGGCTGGCCGGGGCTGATGCCAATCCGTATCTGGTGGCAGCCGCTATCCTCACCGGCATGCTGTACGGGCTGGAAAACATCGACGAGGAGGATTTGCCCGAACCGCAGCACGATCGGCCCGAACTTCCGCTGTTTCAGCAGGAGGCGATTGAGACCTTTGCCCGCTGTCAGTACCTCACCGACAGCCTGGGCGACGCTTTTTCCGCACAGTGGGTCGCCTGCAAGCTCTCTGAACTCGACTGGTTTGAACGCATTGTGACCCGGGAGGAGTCACAGCTGGCATAGGGCATAAAAAAGCCCGCTCGGTGAGCGGGCCGGGTATAGCGAGAGACGATTATTTCTTACGCGCGTACTTCAGTGAATCCAGCGCGACCGCGAAGATAATGATCGCGCCCTTGATGATGTACTGCCAGTACGGATTCACGCCGATATAGGTCAGCCCGTAGTTGATCACGGTGAAGATAATCACACCGGTCACCACGCCCAGTACCGTACCCACGCCGCCGCTGAAGGAGACACCGCCCACCACGCAGGCAGCAATCGCATCCAGCTCGTACATGAAGCCAAGGTTGTTGGTTGCAGAGCCGATACGGCCAGCTTCCAGCATCCCGCCGAAGGCATAGAACACACCGGACAGCGCGTAAATCATTAGCAGGTTCAGAGCAACGTTTACCCCGGACACTTTTGCCGCTTCCGGGTTACCGCCGATGGCAAAGATGTTTTTACCGAAGCGCGTTTTGTTCCACAGGATCCAGACGAAAGCCACCGCAATTAGCGCATAGAAGGTGATGTACGACAGGCGGAAGCTGCCCAGCGCGATAAACCCTTGCGTGAAGGTCGAGAAGCCGCTGTCAAAGCCCGAAATCGGCGACGCACCCACGAAGTCGTAATACAGGGAGTTGATACCGTAAACGATGATCATCGTACCCAGGGTGGTGATAAATGGCGTCACGTTCAGGTAAGCGATGATAATACCGTTGATCAGGCCAATCACCGCCCCGATGGCGCAGACAATCAGGATCACCACGAAAATTGGCATGGTGGCCATTTCCGGGAAGACCTTGTTGGCGTTTTCCATCGACTGCAGCAGAGTTGCCGCGATAACCGCCGCCAGACCCACCTGACGACCGGCAGAAAGATCCGTCCCCTGGGTCACGATCAGGCCCGCCACGCCCAGCGCAATGATAATACGCACGGAGGATTGGGTCAGAATGTTACTCAGGTTCAGCAGGCTTAAGAACGTAGGGTCCTGGAAAATGATGATAGCCAGCAGTACTAAAAGAACAACGTAAATACCGCCTTCTTTCAGGTAAGTGAGAAAACTTTTTTTATTTAACGCACTCATGAGGAGCCCCTGATCTTAAAGGTGCAAAGACGCAAGACGCAAAATTTCGTTTTGCGTTGTCGTTTTGGTGTCAACAATACCGGCAACGAGACCATTGCTCATAACCAGAATACGATCTGTGATCCCTAACAATTCCGGCATTTCGGAAGAAATAATAATGATCCCTTTATTCTTTTTCGCCAGCTCGGCAATCAGCTGATAAATTTCAAACTTCGCGCCGACGTCAATACCGCGGGTCGGTTCATCCAGCATCAGAATTTCTGGCTGGGTTAATAACCAACGGCCGATAATGACTTTCTGCTGGTTACCGCCTGACAGCGAACCAATTTGGGTGCGGTGGCCTGGCGTTTTCACGCGCATGGAATCAATGACCCATTGGGTATCGCTTTTCATGCGGGAGTTATCCAGCAGTCCGACTTTGTTTTTATAATTGCGAATGTTAGAAATTAACGAGTTAAAGTTAATATCCAGATAGGCATAAATACCGGTCGAACGACGCTCTTCCGTCACCAGCGCAAAACCATTATTAATGGCTTCGTTGGCGTTGTGGTTGTTGATTTTCTTACCGTGCAGCGTAATCGTGCCTTCGGCTTTCTCACGGATACCGAACAGGGTTTCCACGATATCGGTACGTTTTGCGCCAACCAGACCGGCAATCCCGAGGATTTCACCTTTGTGCAGGTCGAAGGAGACGTCGCGGATGGACGGCTGACGTAACGAGGTCAGATTGCGCACTTCCAGGATCACTTCGCCCGGCTTGTTTTCTTTGTCCGGGAAGCGCTGGTTTAGAGAACGGCCAACCATCATGGCGATGATCTTGTCCATGTCCAGCCCTTCCAGCGGCTGCGTGGCAATCCACTGACCGTCGCGCAGGATGGTGATCTCATCGCACAGCTGGAAGATCTCTTCCATTTTGTGGGAGATATACACAATGCCGCAGCCGCGATCTTTTAGCTTACGAATAATGGTAAAAAGGTGATTAACCTCTTTTTCCGTTAATGATGATGTTGGTTCGTCCATGATGACGATTTTCGCATCATAGGAGAACGCTTTGGCGATTTCGATCATCTGCATCTGGGAGACGGATAATGTTCCCACGCGGGCGCGCGGATCGATATCAATATCCAGCTCGTCGAAAATCGCTTTGGTGTCGCGATACATTTTGTCCTGATCGACAAAGACACCTTTGGTTGGATAACGCCCTAACCACATGTTATCCATAACTGAACGCTGCAGCACCAGGTTTAATTCCTGGTGAACCATCGAGATACCGTTTTCCAGTGCTTCTTTCGCTGAATGGAAATCGATCTCTTTCCCCTGAAAAAGAATGCTGCCAGAATCTTTTTGATAGATCCCAAAAAGACATTTTAATAATGTTGATTTACCCGCACCGTTTTCACCCATTAAGGCGTGAATAGAGTGAGGACGAACTTTTAAATTAACATTATCGAGTGCCTTAACGCCGGGAAATGACTTGTTGATACCGCTCATTTCCAACAGGTATTCACCGGATGACTGAGTAGTTGTGCTGACCATAATTATACCTTGTTGGCCTCGCATATCGCGTTATAAAAGGGCGCAACGAATTGCGCCCAGTGGAGACAGTACCGCTAACTTATTTACCGATAAACTCAGCCAGGTTGGACTGGTCTACGCCCACGTAAGGTACGCGAACGATTTTGTTTTCAATTTTCCAGCTGGTGCCATCTGCCGCACCTTTACCGTCGGCCAGGTTTTTCGCCAGATCGAAGGTCGCTTTCGCCTGGTTGTTGGCATCGTTCAGAACGGTACCGGCCATCGCACCAGATTTAACCAGCGCCAGCGCTTCTGGCAACGCATCTACACCGAACACAGGAATGGAGGATTTGTTGTGCGCTTTCAGCGCTTCTACCGCACCCATTGCCATCGCATCGTTGTTGGCGATAACCACTTCGATTTTGTTCGCGTTAGGGCCGGACAGCCACGCGTCCATCTTATCTTTCGCCTGAGCGGTATCCCACATCGCGGTATCTAACGCCAGCTGCTGGGTTTTCAGACCCTTGTCGTTCAGCTCTTTGATAACGTAAGTGGTACGGGCTTCAGCATCCGGGTGGCCGGGTTCGCCTTTCAGCAGTACGAACTGAATCTGACCGTCTTTGTTCAGGTCCCAGCTCGGGTTCGCCGCCCAGTGTTTGGCGATCAGATCGCCCTGAATAATACCGGACTCTTTGGAGTCGGTACCGACGTAATACGCTTTGTCGTAGCTATCCAGCGCCTTACGGGAAGGTTCTTTGTTGAAGAAGACGATTGGCACGTTCTGGCCGCGCGCTTTTTCAATAACCGTGCCTGCAGCAGCCGGGTCAACCAGGTTGATGGCCAGGGCTTTCACGCCTTTCGCCAGCAGAACGTCGATCTGGTCGTTCTGTTTGGACTGGTCGTTCTGGGAGTCGTTCATCAGCAGCTGAACGTCTGGCGCTGCTTTCGCATCTTTCTCAATTGCTTTACGCACAACAGACATGAAGTTGTCGTCGTATTTATAGATGGTCACACCAATACGGGTATCCGCAGCGTGCGCTGCTGCACCAAAAAGCATGCTTGCCATTACAGCAGACAGGGTCAACACCTTCTTATTCATGGTATCTCCGGTTTTTTTTATGCAGGGTAGTTCTTGTGAATAACGATCGGCGGGCAGGTGTTAATAAAACGTTACTGACAGCCGAAGTTCACTTATAAAATTTCTATCTTCCGTGTTCGGTAACGCTCCAGAAATGCGTTTTATTCGTTGTTTGCGGCACATTGGCTATAGTGAAAGTGAATAATCACCGTTACATAGCGTTTCAGCTCCTAAAACGCTGACATCATAGTCAGCGCCTTGTTAAGATACTGTGAATTTACTCACAGATTGAAAACGGTTACATCACCTGATGTAATCAGTTAGTGATCGGAACCACAATTTGCCTGGCCGCGACGGAGTGCCGGCGCACTAAAGTCGGCATGAAACAGTGCGTTGCGCCCGGATCCAGCAGCCCTGCCGCCCCCTGTAACGCCAGCTCAGTCGCCAGTTTCGCCATAGAGGCAATGGGGTAGCGCACCGTTGTCAGCTGCGGGTCGGTGTAACGGGCAATCGGAATATCATCAAAGCCAATGAGTGATAAATGCTGTGGCACCGCAATGCCATTATCTTTCAGCGCCGTCAGGGCCCCTGCCGCCATGCTGTCGTTATAGGCAAACACCGCAGAAAGCTGCAGGTTGCGGCCCAGCAGCTCGACCATTGCCGCCTCGCCGCCCTGCATGTCCGGCGTACCGGTGCCAGTCCAGCTTTCTGACGGCGTAATGCCGTGCTCTTTCAGGGCGTTTTGCCACCCCTCGCGCCGCATGTCGTCATCTTCAATATGATGGCTGGAGGCCAGATAGCCGATCCGCTGATGCCCGTTGTTGATGAGCATCTTCGTGGCCATCATGGCACCGCTGACGTTATCCAGCCCGACGCAGCGATGGGCATAGCCGGGAACGATGCGGTTGATCAGCACCATGCCCGGGATCTGATCCATAAAACCGGTTAGCTCTTCATCACTCAAAGCTTTTGAGTGGACAATCAAGGCGTTACAACGCTGGCGGATCAGCACTTCGATGGCATGGCGCTCTTTTTCCGACTCATGATAGCTGTTGCCGATCAGGACATATTTCTGATGCTGCTGGGCGACCACGTCGACCGCTTTGACCAGCGCGCCGAAAAAGGCATCCGATACATCCATCACCACCACGCCGATGGTGTCGCTGACCTGCGTCGCAAGCGCCTGGGCATTGGCATTTGGCCGGTACCCGAGCTGGGTCACGGCTTTCATTACGGTTTCACGGGTTTCAGGGCTGACCAGCGCGCTGTTATTCAGCACGCGTGAGACGGTAGCCACAGAAACGCCCGCCTGACGGGCGACGTCACGAATGGTGATCATATTCACCATCCTTCAAAGGATTGCAGCAACTCACAGACACCCCCTGTGTTTAGCAAGGTGGCTATTTTGGCAGCGAGAGGAAGGGGACTACGTGAAGAAGCTCACACTCATGAAAACGCTTACATCCGTTTTGTTAATGATTGTGATCCAGATCGTTATCTGGATGTATTTTTCAATGATATCCCTGAAGCATGTGCGGTTAACTGACGCCACACCCACTCCAGCGGTCCCTGGCGGAAATAGCGTAGCCAGAGAACAGAAAATGCCAGGTTTACTACCCAGACCGGGATAACAAACGCCAGCAGCGTGAGGCGGTCGAATTTCATAAACAGGCCAAAGCGATAGAAAAGCGTGGTGCAGATCAGCGTTTGCAGAAGGTAATTGCTCAACGCCATGCGGCCCACGCAGGCGATAGCGCTGACGATCCACAGGCGGGAAAGCGTTGGCCAGAAGCCATAGATCAGCGCCGCATAGCCGATGGTCTGGAACGGCGCGCTCAGTTCGCGCGGCACCTGAAGCAGGAACGCGCACCAGCGGTAATCCCAGTGGATGTGCCATTGTGCAATGACCGCCGGGAGGTTAATCAGCACGCCGAGCAGCACCAGCCCGATGCCCGTTCGCCGATAGTGACGCAGGCTGAACTCCCCTTTCAGCCAGCCGGTGCGCATCAGTGACGCGCCCATCAGCATCATGCCCGCCAGCTGCCAGCCGTATTGCGCCCCCAGCGCAAGGAGGTTATCCCCCAGCATATCCGCGCGGTTGCTTATCGCTTCCGTGCCGCCCTTCAGCTTCCAGTACTGTTCGTACTGCAGGTTAGCAGCATCCGGGATCCAGGCACGGTTTGTCGCCTCGCCGGAGATCGTCCCCAGCAGCAGCAGTACCCCAAGCCCCATGACATAGAGCATCACGCCGGTGTTAAACAGGCTTTTTACGCTGTGCGCATCGCGAATCAGACGCCAGCAGATGAGCCCGACTAACCCATACGCGAGAAGAATATCGCCGTCCCAGAAGAACAGGCCGTGGATAAAGCCGAGAAGCACCAGCAGCGTCAGGCGCGACTGGATCCAGCGCGTACCGCGTTTGAGGAGCAGTTGCAGACCAGCGCCAAACAGCAGGGCAAACAGCGTGAGGAATTTAACCTGCGCGAAGAGGTCGAGGACAGCCCAGGTCCAGGCATCACTGCGCGTGATGTCGCCATACCAGGCAGGATTGAGATAAGCCGCCTTCGGCAAGCCGAAGGCGCTGATATTGAGCAGCAGGATACCGAGAATGGCGACGCCGCGAACAAAATCGAGCGTGACGTTTCGCTCCATGGTTCCTGCCCTGTAAGACTTAGTTGTGGTGACGTACCGCGCGCAGGAACTCCTGGCGGGTATTCTGGCTCGATTTAAACAGGCCGCCCAGCGAGGTTGTTGTGGTCGCACTGGTTGCATCACGCACGCCGCGCGCCTTCACGCAGTAGTGAACCGCGTCGATAGAGACGGCCACGTTATTGGTGCCCAGCAGCGTTTGCAGCGCGGTCAGGATCTGCTGCGTCAGACGCTCCTGAACCTGCGGACGCTGGGCAAAGAACTGCACGATGCGGTTGATCTTCGACAGGCCAATCACCGTGTCTTTTGGGATATACGCCACGGTCGCTTTACCGTCGATGGTCACAAAATGGTGTTCGCAGGTGCTGGTCAGCGTGATATCGCGTACCGTCACCATCTCATCCACTTTCATCTTGTTTTCAATGACGGTGATTTTCGGGAAGTTGGCGTAATCCAGCCCGGAGAAAATTTCGTCGACGTACATTTTCGCGATACGGTGCGGCGTCTCCATCAGACTGTCGTCACTCAGATCGAGATTCAGCAGCTCCATGATATCGGTCATATGACCGGCAATCAGACGCTTGCGGGTTTCATTGTCCAAATCCTGTACGGGCGGACGCAGTGGCGTTTCAAGACCGCGCGCAACCAGGGCTTCGTGGACCAGGGCAGCTTCTTTACTGAGTGATGACATTTTGTTCTCCTGCAGGTGTGGCGTCTTTTGCCCTCGTTGTGGCAAAAGTATGCGCTCATTGTGCGTGAGGCCGCGCACATAATCCAGTATTCACGGCGATAATTATTGCAATTGCTGTTGCCTTTCAGCGTGGCGATTCCAGACCAGAGCTCCCCCGACAAACAGCGCAATGCCCGCCAGCCCCAACGCGGGCTCCAGCCGGTGGGTAAGCCAGGTTGATAACGCCGAGGTCATCGGGCCAATCAACTGACCAATTGCATACCCGGTGGTGAGCAGGCCGGCCATATAGCGCGTGTGGTTTGGCGCCAGCTCGCGACCGTATAAAAGAGAAAGCTGCACGGCACACAAAAAGCCGCCTCCCACCAGCAGCCCGCCCGTCAGCAAACCGCCAATCCCCGGCAGCAGCCAGGCCGCCAGCACGCCAGCCCCCTGTAACCACAGCACGATAGCCAGCCTGCGGTTAGCCGTTGAGGTGTGGCGTAAAAGAATACTGAGCGCAATGCCCACCACGGCGGCGATGCCAAAAATCGGCCAGACAAACTGCGCAAACAGGCTGCCGGGAAAACGCACCGCCGCCATTTGCGACAGGAATGTCGCCGGCAGGATATAGCCAAACCCGGCCAGGCTGTAGCTCCAGACCAGGCGCTTTAAATCCGCCGTCAGCACCAGCGGCTCCGGGGCGCTGCCGGGGCGATGGAGCTGCCCGGATCGCGGGAGGTAGCGTGCCACCAGCGCAATCAGCACCAGCGCCAGCACGCCGTAGATTTGCCATGCCGCCCCGGCCGAAAGGGATTTTGCCTGGATATAGACGGCGAGCAGCCCGCTCAGGGCAATGCCCGCCCCCGGTCCGGCAAACACCGCAGCGCTCAGGCCCGGTTTACCCAACTGCCCCAGCCTTTCGTTGGTCCAGGCGGCAATGAGCACCATCGACCAGCCGCTCATGCAGCCAATCACGAAGCGCAGCAGGCCGTGCACGACGGCGTTATCCGCCGCCGCGGAGAGCAGCGTCAGCGCAACCGCACCGGTGATGCCAAGCCAGAGGCGCGTTTCCACAAAGCGGTGCGCGCGCATGGCATCCCATGCCCCCACCAGATAGCCCAGATAATTCATCGCCGCCACCAGACCCGCGCTGGTCAGCGTAAGCTGTCCGGCAGCAATCATGAGCGGCACCTGAGGCGTAAAGGCGAAGCGCCCTATCCCCATCGCCACCACCAGAACGACAAACCCACTGAGCGCAATACGCAGCGCCATGATGGCTCCAATTGTTAAAGAAAAGTAAATTTATGATGCAGCATCTCGCCGTCCGGCGAAAGTGAAAGTTGCTCACAGGTCAATGAAAAGGCTGTATTATGGTTTTTATGAATACGCATTCTCATTAAGGAGCCCTGCATGGAACTGCTCGAAGAGCACCGTTGTTTTGAAGGTCGACAGCAGCGCTGGCGGCATGACTCCACCGTTCTGAACTGTGCGATGACGTTCAGCATTTTCCTGCCGCCGACGGAAAATCCGCCGGTTCTGTTCTGGCTGTCAGGCCTGACCTGCAACGACGAAAACTTCACCACCAAAGCGGGCGCGCAGAGACTTGCCGCCGAGCTGGGTATTGCGCTGGTGATGCCTGACACCAGCCCGCGTGGCGATGATGTGGCCGACGATGCAGGATATGACCTGGGCAAAGGTGCCGGATTTTATCTGAACGCAACCGAGCAGCCCTGGGCGAGCCACTACCGCATGTATGATTACCTTCGCGACGAGCTGCCCGCGCTGGTTCAGTCCGGGTTTGCGGTAAGCGACCGCTGCGCCATCAGCGGACACTCCATGGGTGGACACGGGGCGTTAATTATGGCGCTAAAAAATCCGGGAAAATACGTTAGCGTGTCGGCATTTGCGCCAATTGTGAACCCAACACAGGTGCCGTGGGGGCAGAAAGCCTTCACGAACTATCTGGGTGAAGATGAAGCGAATTGGCAGGAATGGGACAGCTGTGCGCTGATGCTGGCCAGCAGCTCGGCAAATGCGATCCCGATGCTTATCGATCAGGGCGATGCGGACCAGTTCCTCGCCGGACAGCTACAGCCTGCGGTGCTGGCAGAAGCGGCACGCCAGAAGGACTGGCCGCTGACGCTGCGCATTCAGCCGGGGTATGATCACAGCTATTACTTCATCGCGTCCTTTATTGAGGATCATCTCCGCTTCCATGCGGAGCATTTGTTCGCGTAAGTGCGGATGATTGCCGGGTGGCGGCTTCGCCTTACCCGGCCTACGTTCGTGGATTTTGTAGGCCCGGTAAGCGAAGCGCCACCGGGCATAAAGGTTACATCAGAACTTATAATCCACGCCGACAAAGTAGCGACGGCCATCTTCGGTATAGCTGTAATCGTCACGGCTCAGATCTTTATCCAGCAGGTTCTGCACGCCCGCGCGCAGCTTCATGGCTTTCGTTACCTGCCACGCGGCGCCGGTATTCCAGATGACATAGCCACCCGGCGTTGCTGCACTGCTGGTCAGCGCGCGTTTCTCACCGGTGTAGTTGCCCTGAACGTAGAACGACCAGTCCTGCGTCGCCTTCCAGTCAACGGTACCGTTGGCGGTGTGGAACGGCAGATCGGACAGCGGCTTGTTGCCGCCGTTGCTGATATCACGACCGTCGTTGTAGGTGTAGTTCAGCGTCACTTTCCAGTCGTCCGCCAGCGGGAATTTCAGCTCGGTCTCCACCCCGCGGATGCGCGCCTTGTTAACGTTGTAGTAGCGGAAAATCGGCTCGCCGTCGGCATTCAGCCCGACATAGTTAGGGTAGCCCTGCGCCTGGTTTACATTGGCCGTACGGCTGATGCTGATGCGGTCATCCACATTATTCTGGAAGGTGGTGACGCTGGCCTGCACGCCCTCTAACCAGCCCTCTTCCCCACTGTAGTAGAGACCGAATTCGAAGCTCTCGCTGGTTTCCGGCTTCAGGTCCGGGTTACCGACAATCTCACAGGCACCGCGGCACGAGCCGGTGACCCAGTCCGGGCTCAGCTGCAGCAGCGACGGCGCTTTAAACGCGGTAGCCCAGCCCCCTTTCACTGTTACGGTATCGGTCGCGTTGTAGACCAGATAGGCTCGCGGACTCCAGTGGTCACCGTAGGTATCATGGTCGTCCATACGGATGCCGGTGGTCAGCGCCAGAGGTTCAAAGATACGCCACTCGTCCTCAAGGAACAGGGCATACTGGCTTGTCGACGTACTGCTGCTGGAACCGCCCGTCAGGTTGACCGGATCTTTCAGCTTATCGTGACGCCATTCGCCGCCGAAGGTCAGCAGCTGGTTGATTTCGCCCAGCGGCAGCACATATTTTCCGTCCACAGCGTTGCTCTCGGAGGTGATCGGATTGCTGTTGCCCGGGTTTTTGTTATCCACCTTTTCACCGTAAACCTTCAGCTCGCTGTTGCCGACGCCCCAACGACCGTTGTGGCTGAGAGAGTAGTTCTGACGCTCAAGGCGGTTTTTGTCGAGGGAATCCGAGTCGCGATCCTGACGGTCGAAGCCGTAGCCCGCCGTGAAGTCGTGGTTTTCAGACGGTGTCCAGGCGAACTCCACATTCGCATCGCGGCTGGTGAAGCCCTCAATGCGCGGCGTTTCACCGCTCGCCGTGGTGGAGGACTTCTGCTGACCGTCTTTCTCACGCTTCGCGAGGCTACCGTAGGCCTTCAGCCCAAGCAGGCCGTCCACCAGCGGGCCGCTGGTATAGAACTGGCCGTTGTAGGTGTCTCCACGGTCGCGGTGTTCCTGAATTGTGGAATCGGCGCTCAGGGTACCCGTCCATTTCTGGCCGATTTTTTTGGTGATAATGTTCACCACGCCGCCCAGCGCATCGGAACCGTACAGAGAAGACATCGGTCCGCGCACCACTTCGATGCGTTCGATGGCGTCAACCGGCACCCAGTTGAGGTCGAAATCATTATGCCGGAACACCGCGTTACGCGAGTTGACGCGCTTGCCGTCGATCAGGATCAGCGTATAGCTGCTGTCCAGTCCACGAATACTTACCCCTTTACGGTTGTCCCCTTCGCTTGTGAGCTGAACGCCCGGCACATCCCGTAACACATCTTTCAGATTCTGAACGGGCTTGCGCTGCAAATCTTCCTGGGTAATCACGCTGATGCTTGCGGGTGCGTCTTTCAGGTTTTGCTCGGTCGCGGAGGCCGTTACAACCATCGTGTCGCCGGATTCCGCTGCGATAACAGGCAGGGCCAGGGACATTGCGGACGCACAAAGTCCTCCCCTGACGAAGGGATTCAACCTAAACATTCCATATCTCCATGAGGTAAATACAACTAAATCAAATCATCATTGCTCACAGCGTCTTCCTTACCGCCCACATCTGCGGTGGGTCAGTGACACGCTTATTTTTGATAACGATAAAGCAAACGATAATTATTATCAATTAAATTGTTAAGAAATATATCTTTGTTTCAGGATGCGGGCATAAAAAAACCCGCTCGAATGAGCGGGTTAAAAGAGAGGAAGTGCGGTTATTGTTTAAATCGTTCCGGGAATTCCATTTCACTGTAGCGAACGAATTTTGTTCCTTTCGTCAGCTTGTAGCCAAACCAGATAACGAGGAACAGCGGAATACCAATGTAGGTCGCCGTGACGGCGCCCCAGTCAATGGTGTCCGCCAGGAACGCTTCATAGTTCTGTCCAAGCGTAATGATCAGGCACAGAATGAAGGCGAAAATGGGGCCCAGCGGGAAGAAGCCGGAGCGATACGGCAGCGAGTTAATATCGTGACCCTGCTTGACGAAGCCGCGGCGGAAACGGTAGTGGCTAATGGCAATCCCCAGCCAGGCAATAAAGCCCGTCATCCCTGAGGTATTAAGCAGCCACAGGTACACCGTCTGGTTACCAAACATGGAGGTCAGGAAGCACAGACCGGCGATTACCGTTGTCGCGTACAGCGCGTTACGCGGGACGCCGCCGCGGGACAGTTTCGCGAAAATACGCGGGGCTTTACCGTCGCATGCCAGCGTGTAGAGCATGCGGGTGGACGCGTACATCCCGGAGTTACCGGCAGAAAGCACGGCGGTCAGGATAACGGCGTTCATCACTGCCGCAGCAGAAAGCAGGCCGGCGTGCTGGAAGACCAGCGTGAACGGGCTGACGCTAATGTCTTTGACGTCATTACGCAGCAGGCTTGGATCGGTGTACGGGATGATCAGGCTGATAATCAGGATCGCGAACACATAGAACAGCAGGATACGCCAGAATACCTGACGGACCGCACGCGGAATATTTTTCTCCGGGTTCTCTGACTCACCGGCGGCGATACCAATCAGCTCGGTCCCCTGGAAGGAGAAGCCGACAATCATCGCCACGCCAATCATCGCCGACAGTCCACCGGCAAACGGCGCATCGCCTATCGCCCAGTTACTCCAGCCTGCAGGTTCTGCGCCTTTGAAAATACCAACGATCATCGCCACACCGACGACGATAAAGATGATGACGGTTGCCACTTTGATCAAAGAGAACCAGTATTCCGCTTCGCCGAAACCGCGCACGGAGATGTAGTTCAGCAAGAAGATGACGGCGAGGAACAGGGCGCTCCAGATCCAGCCCGGCGTATCCGGGAACCACCAGTTCATCACCAGCTGTGCGGCAACAAGGTCAACAGCGATAGTAACCGCCCAGTTGTACCAGTAGTTCCAGCCCAGCGCGAAGCCGAAGCCTTCTTCAACGTATTTTTGACCATAGGTCGAGAACGAACCGGATACCGGCATGTACGCGGCCAGTTCGCCGAGACTGGTCATCAGGAAGTACACCATCAGGCCAATCAGGATATAAGAGAATAATGCCCCACCCGGGCCGGCTGCCGAAATCGTTGCGCCAGAGGCAACGAAAAGACCTGTACCGATTGAGCCGCCAATAGCGATCATCGTCAGGTGACGCGCCTTGAGTTCACGACGTAGCGTGGGCGCTTCTGTGGTTTTAATTTCTGAAACCATATGAAAATGCTGTCCATTTAATAAATGAGGCGCGATTGTAGCAGACGATCCGCGTTCCTTCCGGCAGAAATACTCAGTTATAAGAGAGCTTCATGACTCGGCCAGGATTATAAGTAAAGCATAAAAATGTGGGGTGACGGGCGCGCGTAGCCCCGGTAAGCGAAGCGCCACCGGGGAACGTTAAATGGCGCAGTAGCGCAGAAAACGCTGCAGCGAGCTGGAAAGGTGTTTCTGGCGGTGATGAATGCACCATAACGTGCGCACCAGCTTCGGCAATGGAACCGGGATTTCAACCAGCGACCCCGTTTCAAGCTGTTCGGCAATGACGCGCCGGGAAAGACAGCTGATCCCCAGACCGTGACGCACCGCGTGCTTGATAGCCTCGGAGTTCCCCAGCTCCATCCCTAACTGGAAATGCGGCAGATGGGAAAGCAGCAGATAATCGACAATTTCACGCGTGCCGGATCCCTGCTCGCGCAGGATCCACTGCGCCTGCGCCAGGCGCTCCAGCGTCACCTCGCCCTGCAATAACGACGAGGCCGGGGACGCAAACACCACCAGCTCATCTTCCAGCCAGGGCTCGGCAATGATATCGACGTTATGGCAGGGCCCTTCGATGAGGCCGATATCCACGCGGAAATCGATCACCGCGTTGATCACGTCCTGGCTATTGCCCACGCTCATCTCCAGCGGCAGGGTCGGGAAATCCCGGCGGTAGCGGGCAATCACTTCCGGCAGGATGTAATTCCCAATGGTGCTGCTGGCGTAGACGCGGATCGCGCCGTTGTCCTCGCGGAACAGCTGTTCGATTTCGATAGCCTGCTCCAGCAGCGCCAGCGCGCGTGGATAAAGAAGACGACCGTGCTCGTTGACCACCAGACGCTTCCCTACCCTGTCGAAAAGCTGAACGCCCAGCTGTCCTTCAAGATCGGTCAACGCCGCGCTGACCGCTGACTGCGAGAGCGCCAGCATTTGTGACGCCTGGGTCGTCGAACCGCTTTTCAGCACCTCGGCAAACACTTCCAGCTGACGCAATGTAATGTGCATGGTTGCTTACCACTTATATAGATTGATTATAAGTATATAATCAATTTTATTTTTAAGCCAGAGCGCCGTAACCTTTAGCCAGACAAAGGAGAAGGTTATGTCAGAAATCACCTTACAACATCATCGTACAGTGTGGCACTTCGTGCCGGGCCTCGCGCTAAGCGCAGCAGTGACCGCCGTAGCATTATGGGGCGGCAGCATCCCGGCTATCGCAGGCGCAGGTTTTAGCGCGTTGACGCTGGCCATTTTGCTGGGCATGGTCGTGGGAAACACCGTTTACCCACATATCTGGAAATCCTGCGACGGCGGCGTGATCTTTGCCAAACAGCACCTGCTGCGTCTCGGGATCATCCTTTACGGCTTCCGTCTCACCTTTTCGCAGATTGCGGACGTGGGCGTGAGCGGAATCGCCATCGACGTCCTGACCCTGACCAGTACCTTTTTGCTGGCCTGCTTTATCGGCCAGAAAATCTTTGGCCTGGATAAGCAAACCAGCTGGCTGATCGGTGCCGGGAGCAGTATCTGTGGGGCCGCGGCGGTGCTGGCAACAGAGCCCGTCGTTAAAGCCGAAGCCAGCAAGGTGACCGTGGCGGTGGCGACGGTGGTGATCTTCGGTACGCTGGCGATCTTCCTCTATCCGGCAATGTATCCGCTGGTGGCGCACTGGTTTAGCCCGGAAACCTACGGCATCTACATCGGTTCGACCATGCACGAAGTGGCTCAGGTGGTGGCGGCAGGACATGCCATTAACCCGGAAGCTGAAAACGCGGCGGTGATTGCCAAAATGCTGCGCGTGATGATGCTGGCACCGTTCCTGATTTTCCTCGCGGCGCGGGTTAAGCAGCTGGCACCGGCAGGCGGCGGCGAGAAAAGCAAAATCACCATTCCGTGGTTTGCGATCCTGTTTATCGTGGTGGCGATTTTCAACTCCTTCCACCTGCTGCCGAAAGCCGTTGTCGATATGCTGGTGACGCTGGATACCGTGCTGCTGGCGATGGCCATGGCGGCGCTGGGGGTGACCACACACGTCAGCGCGCTGAAAAAAGCCGGTGCCAAACCGCTGCTGATGGCGCTGGTGCTCTTCATCTGGCTGATTGTCGGCGGCGGTGCCATTAACCTCGCGGTGCACAGCCTGATGGCATAAACCATCTCGTCCTTCTCCTGTTAACCCGCTATCATAAGCGTTTCGGGTTAGCAGGAGTTTTTTATGAAATACGTTGGAGCGCACGTCAGTGCTGCAGGTGGCCTTGCGAATGCCGCCATTCGCGCCGCCGAAATCGAGGCAACCGCTTTCGCCCTGTTCACCAAAAATCAGCGCCAGTGGCGCGCCGCACCGCTCACCGCTGAGGTGATTGATGATTTCAAAGCCGCCTGTGAGAAATACCACTACGGGCCCGGCCAAATCCTTCCCCACGACAGCTACCTGATCAACCTCGGGCACCCGGTCCAGGAAGCACTGGATAAGTCCCGCGAGGCGTTTCTGGATGAAGTACAGCGCTGCGAACAGCTGGGGCTGACGCTGCTGAATTTCCATCCGGGTAGCCATCTGATGCAAATCGATGAAGATGCCTGCCTGGCGCGCATTGCCGAATCCATCAACATCACGCTGGACAAGACCCAAGGCGTCACCGCGGTGATTGAGAATACCGCTGGTCAGGGCAGCAACCTCGGCTTTAGGTTCGAACATCTTGCGGCGATTATCGACGGCGTGGAAGATAAATCCCGCGTGGGCGTATGCATTGATACCTGCCACGCGTTTGCCGCCGGTTACGACCTGCGCACAACCGAGGCAACGAAAAACACGTTTGATGAGTTCGAGCGCATCGTGGGCTTTAAGTACCTGCGAGGCATGCACCTGAACGATGCGAAAAGTGCGTTCGGCAGCCGCGTTGACCGCCACCACAGCCTGGGTGAAGGCAACATTGGCCACGATGCGTTCCGCTTTATTATGCAGGACGCCCGCTTCGACGGTATTCCGATGGTGCTGGAAACCATTAACCCGGACATCTGGGCAGAAGAGATTGCCTGGCTGAAGGCACAGCAAACCGCTGAACAGGCGGCATAAAAAAAGCCGGGAGCGTAACGCAACCCGGCTTTTTTGTTGTTTATCGCTTACGCCACTTTCGCCACAACTTCCGCTTCCGGACGTTTCAGCACTGCGTAAGAGAGACCCGCCACCAGCGTACCGGCAACAATTGCCAGCAGATAGCCCAGGACCGGAGTGATTGCGCCTGGGATCAGCAGGACAAACAGACCGCCGTGTGGTGCCATCAGCTTCGCGCCAATCGCCATAGAGATTGCACCCGTTACCGCGCCACCGACGATACAGCATGGCAGAACGCGCATTGGGTCACGCGCTGCGAACGGAATCGCCCCTTCGGTAATGAAGCAGAGGCCCAGAACCAGCGCCGCTTTGCCACCTTCCTGCTGTGCTTTATCGAACTTACGACGGGCAATAATCGTTGCCAGACCGAGCGCCAGCGGTGGCACCATGCCTGCCGCCATGATGGCTGCCATTGGCGCGTAGGTCTGGGTACTCAGCAGGCCAACGCCAAAGGCGTACGCCGCTTTGTTCACCGGACCACCCATGTCGGTACACATCATGCCACCGAGGATTGCACCCAGCAGAACCGCGTTCGCGGTACCCATGGTTTGCAGCCAGTGGGTCAGACCCGCCAGGATGCCCGCAACCGGTTTACCAATCAGGTAAATCATCGCCAGACCGACCACCAGGCTGGAAATCAGCGGGATGATCAGAATCGGTTTCAGCGCTTCCATACTCTGCGGCAGCTTGAGCTTCGAGCTGATGAGCTTCGCGACGTAACCGGCCAGGAAGCCCGCGATAATACCGCCGATAAAGCCGGAACCGGTGCTCACGGCCAGCATACCGCCGATAAGACCCGGCGTCAGGCCAGGACGGTCAGCGATGGAGAAGGCAATAAAGCCGGCCAGAACGGGGACCATCAGTGCGAACGCGGAACCGCCGCCAATCTGCATTAACGCAGCGGCCAGCGTGCCTTGCTCTTTAAACGCGGTAATACCAAATGCGAACGAGAGGGCAATACACAGACCGCCCGCAACCACCATCGGCAGCATGTAAGACACGCCGGTCAACAGATGGCGATATGCGCCTGCAGACTCTTTCTTACCTTCCGTCGGGGTTTGACGCGCGCCGGTTGCCTGATACGGCTTCGCTTCTACCAGCGCTTTATCAAACTCCTGCGCGGTCTTTTTCAGCGCCAGGCCGGTAGAGGTGCGGTACATTGGCTTACCGGCAAATTTCGCCAGATCCACTTCGATATCCGCCGCCACGATCACCAGATCGGCTTCCGCCACTTCTTCAGGGGTAATCGCATTGCCCGCGCCAACGGAGCCGCGCGTTTCAACTTTCACCCACCAGCCGCGTTTTTTCGCTTCGGTTTCAATGGCTTCAGCCGCCATAAAGGTGTGAGCCACGCCCGTCGGGCAGGCCGTCACCGCGACAACGCGTTTCGGACCCGCAGCCGCAGCCTGTGCCGTCGCGACAGGCGCGCTGTAGACAGACGCGTGGCCTTTCGCTTCGCTCAGGAACAGTTCCGGGTGTGCCACCGCGCGATTAATATCGCCCAGCCACACTTTTTTGCCGTTCAGCGCACTGTCAGCCGGGATTTTGTCGCCCAGTACAATGGCCAGTTCTGCATCGCCTGGATTATCGATAATGTCCAGATGTGCTTTTTGTGCCGCCGCGCCCAGCAAGGTCTTCGCCATATAGGCGCGGGCCTGTCCGAGACCGGAGTCAATGATCAGCAGCGTTTTCATTATTCCTCTCCTGCTGTTAGTTAAAAGGTTTTAAGTCAACGCGCGCCATCATCGCGGCTAACTGGGTACGATCGGTAATACCGACATTGCTCTGGCTTACGGCCAGGGCAGCAACGGCGGTGGCAAGACGTAAAGTATGTTCACTGGATTCACGCATCAGCAGACCATAAATCAGGCCGCCAACCATGGAATCCCCTGCGCCAACGGTGCTGACAACTTCCATTGACGGCGGTTTGGCGATCCATTCGCCAGACGCGTTAACCCACAGCGCGCCTTCTGCACCAAGAGAAATCACCACGTGAGCGATACCCTGCTCGCGCAGCGCATGGGCAGCGTCAATCACATCTTTTAATTCTGGCAGCTTACGGCCCGCCCAGATCTCCAGCTCGCGGCGATTCGGCTTCACCAGCCACGGCGAGGCTTTCAGACCGGCAACCAGCGCGTCGCGGCTGCTGTCAAAAATGATGCACGGGCACTGGCTGCGCAGGCGCGTCATCCAGTCGGTAAAGGCTTCCGGGCTCACGCCGGACGGCAGGCTGCCGCTGACGCAGACCATGTCAAACTGACCGAGCCAGGTCAGCGAGTCGTTCACAAAACGCTCCCAGTCTGACGGCGTCACCTCGAAGCCAGAGAAGTTCAGATCGGTCACTTCACCGTCTTTCTCCGTCAGCTTAACGTTGATGCGGGTACGGCCCTGAACAACCTGAAAACGGTTGGCAATGCCCAGCTCGCTGAACAGCTGCTGGAAACCATCCTGGTTATCTTTACCGAGGAATCCGCCCACGGTGACATCGATACCGAGATCCTTGAGCACTTTCGCGACGTTAATCCCTTTACCCGCAGCATGCAGGCCAGTGGTACGCACGAGGTTGACTTCGCCGCGCTCAATTTCCGGGCAAAATCCTACCAGGTCATAAGCCGGGTTCAGCGTAATAGTCGCAACACGTCTGCTCATTATGCGCCCTCCCCCAGACCCGCCGCGATGGCATCGCCAATCGCTTTCAGCGCCTGTTCAGCATCGGCACCCTGCGCGGTGAAACGCAGACGATGTCCTTTCTTCACGCCCAGCGCGACAACTTTCATCAGACTACGGCCATTGGCCGGTTTGCCCGTGCCATCAAGATTCGCCACGGTGATCTCACTCTCGAATTGTTTAATGGTATTCACCAGCATGGTGCCCGGACGGGCATGCAGGCCGTGCTCGTTGCGTACCACGAACTCAGCGGTCTGCACGTCTTCAGTCGGCGCATCATCACTGGTCAGCAGTGCCAGCACGGTGGAGGCATCAGCGTTCAGCAGTTTTTCAGCTTTGTTGTTCAGCAGCAGATCGCCCAGACGCTTCAGCACGGAAACCGGCTGATCGTCGTTCATCGCCACGGTCACCAGCATGGCCGCGCGCTCGCCTTCCACGTCAAACGCGTTGGCCGCGCGGCTCACGGCGATAGCGCTGCGCAGGTTGCCTTCAGCGCTGTCGTTTAGCCAGATACCCTGACCCAGATTCAACGGTTTATCGTTAATGACGCGCGTCACAAACGTGGCGTCCGCCGCGCCGGCTTCTTTCAGACGGCCCGCGTTAAGCGCCTGCAGCGTCACCAGATCGGAAGCAGCCACATCCAGCGTCAGCGTTTCATTATCCAGCTTCAGCGCTTCGCTCTGTTTTTCGCCCATCAGCAAGGCGCGCAGCTCTTCAGCTGTGGTTGCGGACTTCAGCTGTTCAGCCACATCGTCATCGCTCAGGACATGCGTCAGCTGACGCAACAGGCCTAAGTGTTCGTCGCTGCTGGCCGCGATGCCGATAGCCACGTAGGCCACCTGACCGTCGCCCCAGAGCACACCCTGCGGGAACTGATAAACCTGAACGCCGGTTTTCAACACCTGATCGCGGGTGTCGGTTGTGCCGTGCGGAATGGCAATGCCATTGCCGAGGAAGGTTGAGGTCTGCTGCTCGCGGGCCAGCATGCCGTTGACATAGCCGTCCGCGACGTTACCTGCCTGCACAAGCGCAGCGGCAACCTGGCGAATAGCCTCTTCTTTATCCCCGGCCTGAGCGCCCGGGTGGATATCCTGAACAGATAACTGGAACATGGTTCTCCACTCCTGCTGAACTTGAATCGTTTCAGCTTTAATGAGAAAAAATGCGCTAGCCTGCTCCGTTTGTTAAAACAAGATAGCGCTGAAACGTTTCAAAAAGTCTTGCGCTTTCTGCAATGTCTTGCAAGTAAACTCGTATTTCCGATCTCAGAATTTAGAGATACAGCACATTTCTTCTTCGTTCAGCTGAATTTTGCTGAAGTTCAGCAAGACAGTTTCAGCTAAGGTCAGCCGGATGAGAGGTAAGTTGAAATGCCATTTTGATTTTTCGTGGCATCATTGACCGCACCCACTGTTTATTTTTTAGCTGACGGCGTAAACTCCGCCCCTCTCTGCTACTCGCTAATTATAAAACATGCATAACTCTCCTGCGGCCGTCTCGCCGAAGCCCTTTGATTTAACCTCCGCGGCATTCCTGGTGGTTGCCTTCTTCACGGGTATTGCCGGTGCGTTACAGACGCCGACATTGAGCTTATTCCTGACAAATGAGGTTCACGTCCGTCCGGCGATGGTGGGCTTCTTTTTTACCGGTAGCGCCATCATTGGCATCCTGGTCAGCCAGTTTCTGGCAGGACGATCCGACAGAAAAGGCGATCGTAAAAGCCTGATCGTTTTCTGCTGTCTGCTGGGAGTCATGGCCTGCGTTCTGTTTGCCTGGAACCGCAACTATTTCATTCTGCTCTTCGTCGGGGTATTCCTGAGCAGCTTTGGCTCAACGGCGAACCCTCAGCTGTTCGCCCTTGCCCGCGAACACGCCGACCATACCGGGCGTGAAGCGGTGATGTTCAGCTCTTTCCTGCGCGCTCAGGTGTCGCTGGCGTGGGTGATTGGCCCGCCGCTGGCCTACGCGCTGGCGATGGGTTTTGGCTTTACGGTGATGTACCTGAGTGCGGCCGTCGCGTTTGTGGTGTGCGGCGCGCTGGTGTGGTTCTTCCTGCCGTCCATGCGCAAGGAGCCCAAAGTAGCAACGGGCGTGCTGGAAGCGCCGCGCCGCAACCGCCGCGATGCCCTGCTCCTGTTTGTTATCTGTACGCTGATGTGGGGGACCAACAGCCTGTATATCATCAATATGCCGCTGTTTATTATTGATGAACTGCACCTGTCGGAGAAGCTGGCGGGCATCATGATGGGCACCGCGGCCGGGCTTGAGATCCCGACGATGCTCATTGCGGGCTATTACGCAAAGCGCTTCGGAAAGCGTTTTTTAATGCGCATCGCCGCCGTCGCCGGTCTGTTGTTCTATATCGGTATGCTGACGGTACATACGCCGGGGCTGTTGCTGGCTTTACAGCTGCTGAACGCCATCTATATTGGCATTCTCGCCGGGATAGGCATGCTCTATTTCCAGGATCTGATGCCGGGCCAGGCAGGCTCTGCCACCACCCTTTATACTAATACCACCCGCGTGGGCTGGATTATCGCCGGCTCAATGGCTGGCGTCGTGGCTGAAATCTGGAACTATCACACGGTGTTCTGGATTGCGCTGGTGATGTGTACGCTGACGATTGGCTGTCTGACGCGGATTAAAGACGTTTAGGGCGCGGTGAGCGCTTCCAGTTCAAGAAGGTACGTCATCGCCTGCCCTCGCGTGCTGCCGCACATTTCGGCAGTGGGCTGAAGCCCGGAGCAGACCTTCGGGCGCAACGGCGAGCCAAAGATCATGCACAGATTCGTTTCCGAGAGCTGAACGCAGCGGGTATTGGCAGGCTTGCCCTCGGGCATTCCTGGAATGGGACTTGAAATGGACGGTGCAGTACAGCACGCGCCACAGTCTGGACGGCAATCCATAAATGCTCTCTTTCGCTGACGGACGCCCGCGCAGTCGGGCATCGCGCGCACAGTAACACCTTTTGCGTATTGATAGCAAAAGCCGCGAATTCCTCTTGCCTGAAAGGCCGCGCGCGAGTAATTTGGCGCGATATTTTTTACCTCCCGTAAACAGGATTACTGCAATGCCAAGAGCGAACGAAATTAAGAAAGGTATGGTGCTGAATTACAACGGCAAACTGCTGATTGTGAAAGATATCGACATTCAGGCTCCGAGCGCCCGTGGTGCAGCAACGCTGTACAAAATGCGTTTCGCCGATGTGCGTACCGGCCTGAAAGTGGAAGAGCGCTTTAAAGGTGACGATATCGTCGATACCGTGACCCTGACCCGCCGCTATGTCGATTTCTCCTACATCGACGGCAACGAATACGTGTTCATGGATAAAGAAGATTACACCCCGTACATCTTCACCAAAGATCAGATCGAAGAAGAGCTGCTGTTCATCCCTGAAGGCGGTATGCCTGACATGCAGGTCCTGACCTGGGACGGCGTGCTGCTGGCCCTGGAGCTGCCTCAGACCGTCGATCTGGAAATCGTTGAAACCGCACCTGGCATCAAAGGCGCATCAGCGAGTGCCCGCAACAAACCGGCTACCCTGACAACCGGTCTGGTTGTGCAGGTACCGGAATATCTCTCCGCTGGCGAGAAAATCCGCATCCATATCGAAGAAAAACGCTATATGGGTCGCGCTGACTGATTGCGGCATTTGTCGGGTGGCGGCTTCGCCTTACCCGACCTACAAAAACACAAAAACCGGCTCTCAGGCCGGTTTTTTTGTAGGCCCGGTAAGCGTAGCGCCACCGGGCAACAGAGCTTACAGAAGCTCCGGATACTTCGTCATCTTCAGCGCCAGCTCAACGCCGCGCACTTCCGCCATCCCCTTAAGACGGCCAATCGCCGAATAGCCCGGGTTGGTTTTCTTACGCAGATCGTCCAGCATCTGGTGGCCGTGATCCGGACGGAACGGAATAGGACGCACATCGCCCGCCTGCTTGCGGCGCGCCTCTTCCGCGAGGATAGCGTCTACCACCGCCACCATATTCACATCGCCGCCCAGGTGCGCCGCCTCGTGGAAGGTTTTTGGATTCTCTTCGCGGCAGGTCGCCCGCAGATGCGTGAAGTGGATACGATCGCCGAAGGTTTCAATCATCCGCACCAGGTCGTTGTCCGCACGCACGCCGTAGGAGCCGGTACACATGGTAAAGCCGTTATAGATGCTGTTTACCGTCTCTTTCAGCCACTGCATATCTTCAAGGGTGGAAACGATACGCGGCAGGCCGAGGATAGGACGCGGAGGATCGTCCGGGTGCACGGCGAGGCGTACCCCTACCTCTTCAGCAACCGGCACGATAGCGCGCAGGAAATACGCCATGTTTTCACGCAGCTGGTGCTTATCAATATCGCCGTATTCCGCCAGACGCGCGCGGAACTGATCCAGGGTATACCCCTCTTCAGCCCCCGGCAGGCCCGCGATAATATTCCGGGTCAGCTTTTCGATGTCTGCCTCGCTGGCGGCGTTAAACCACTCACGCGCCTGCTGCTGCTCTTCCGCGGTGTAATCCGCTTCGGCGCCAGGGCGTTTCAGAATGTGCAGTTCGAATGCCGCAAAGGCGATCTGATCGAAACGCAGCGCTTTCGAGCCGTCCGGCATCTGGTATTCAAGGTCGGTACGCGTCCAGTCGAGGATGGGCATGAAGTTATAGCAGACCGTATCAATGCCGCAGGCCGCCAGGTTGCGAATGCTCTGCTGATAGTTAGCAATCCAGGTCTGGTATTCCCCTGAATGGGTTTTGATATCTTCGTGAACCGGGATGCTTTCCACTACAGACCAGGTTAACCCCTTCTCCGCCAGCAGCGCCTGACGCTGTTGAATTTCTTCAACCGGCCAAACCTGACCGTTAGGAATATGATGCAGCGCCGTGACGACACCCGTAGCGCCAGCCTGACGCACATCATCAAGAGAAACCGGATCGTTCGGCCCGTACCAACGCCAGGTTTGTTCCATTGCCTCACCCTCTTAAGTTGTTATACCAATATGCGTTACTGCAATGACGACTACCATACATGTTTGCCGCTAAGGGTCAACATACCGCCACACATTGATTGATCAAACTCACAGAATGGGGATATTTACGGCTCACCAATTTTATTTGCTGTCATATAACTTTACACTGGCATTGTTAATTAATGGTTAATCAGGTGTGTATCTCATGAAGACAATTGCCTCCACCGCCCTTCCTGCCCACGTTCAGCAACCTCGCTACGATCGCGCGCAATTACGCTCCCGCATCGTCCATTTTGGGTTTGGTGCCTTTCACCGCGCGCACCAGGCATTGTTAACAAATCGGGTGCTGAATGAAAAAGGCGGCGACTGGGGGATTTGTGAGATTAGCCTTTTCAGCGGCGACGTGCTGATGGGCCAGTTGCGCGCGCAGGATCACCTCTTCACCGTGCTGGAGAAAGGTGCAGAAGGCAATGAGGCGATTATCGTCGGTGCCGTCCACGAATGCCTGAACGCAAAGCTGGACTCTCTGCCCGCCATTATCGAGAAATTTTGCGAGCCTCAGGTCGCTATTGTGTCACTCACCATCACGGAGAAAGGCTACTGCATCGATCCCGCGACCGGGAAACTCGATCTGCACAACGCCCGAATAATCCATGACCTTGAGAACCCCTCAGCGCCGCATTCTGCCCCCGGGATCCTGGTCGAAGCGCTCCACCGCCGCCGCGAGCGCGGCTTGCCAGCCTTTACCGTGCTTTCCTGCGACAATATCCCTGATAACGGGCACGTGGTGAAAAACGCGGTGCTGGGCATGGCGCAAAAGCGTTCAGTGGCGCTGTCTGAATGGATTGATAGTCACGTGAGCTTCCCGGGGACGATGGTCGACAGAATTGTTCCCGCTGCGACGGAAGCCTCGCTGGCGGAAATCACCGACGCGCTCGGCGTTGAAGATCCGTGCGCCATCAGCTGTGAACCGTTTATTCAGTGGGTGGTGGAAGATAATTTTGTCGCCGGTCGTCCGGAGTGGGAAGTCGCGGGCGTTCAGATGGTGCAGGACGTTCTGCCGTGGGAGCAGATGAAATTGCGCATGCTCAACGGTAGCCACTCTTTCCTGGCATATCTGGGGTACCTCGCGGGCTACGCCCATATTAATGAATGCATGGAGGACGCTGCGTTCCGCGAAGCCGCCCGTCGGCTCATGCTGGACGAGCAGGCGCCCACATTACGCATTAAGGATGTCGACCTCACCGCCTACGCCGATAGCCTGCTGGAGCGCTTTGCCAACCCGGCACTCCAGCATCGGACCTGGCAAATCGCGATGGACGGTAGCCAGAAGCTTCCGCAAAGAATGCTGGACGGGATCCGCGTTCATCTTGAGCGAAAAACACCGTGGTCGCTGCTGGCCCTGGGCGTGGCCGGCTGGATCCGCTACGTTAGCGGTACCGACGACCATGGCAACGCGATTGATGTCCGCGATCCCCTCAGCGATAAAATTAGCACGATTGTCAATGCCAGCAGCGACGCCGAGCGCGTTAACGCCCTGCTGGGGCTGAGCGAGGTCTTTGGTCACGATCTCGCGCAAAACAGCGTGTTTGTGGAGGCAGTCAATCAGGCATACCAGCGCATTACCCGCCACGGCGCACGTCAGGCTGTTATCGAAACGTTAAATATTTAACGATTATTGCGCTTAACGCGAACGGATGCGGCCTCCGTTCGCCCTTCCCCTTCTCACAGGGCACGTTTTTCGCCAGGATAGAGAGAACAGTGTTATAGCCTCACCCTTCTCATCTGGAGCGCACGTGACCAAAACCAACCTCATCACCGGTTTTCTCGGCAGCGGTAAAACCACCTCAATTCTCCACCTGCTGGCAAATAAAGATCCGGCCGAGAAATGGGCCGTGCTGGTCAATGAATTTGGCGAGGTGGGCATTGACGGCGCGTTGCTGTCATCCAGCGGCGCGATGATTAAAGAGATCCCCGGCGGATGCATGTGCTGCGTCAATGGCCTGCCGATGCAGGTCGGGCTCAATACCCTGCTGCGTCAGGGCAAACCGGACCGCCTGCTGATTGAACCCACCGGGCTGGGTCACCCGAAGCAGATCCTCGATTTACTGACCGCCCCGGTTTACGAGCCGTGGATCGATCTGCGCGCTACCCTGTGCCTGCTCGATCCGCGTCAGCTTCTGGATGACAAGGCCGTGGCCAACGAAAACTTCCGCGATCAGCTCGCCTCGGCTGACGTTATTGTCGCGAATAAAGCCGATCGCGCCACGGCTGAAAGCCAGGCCGCGCTGGACGCGTGGTGGCAGCATTTCGGCGGCAATCGCACGCGAGTGGAGACCACCCAGGGGAATATTGATAGCGCCCTGCTTGACCTCCCTCGTCTGAACCTCGCCGAGCTGCCTGTCAGCGCGGATCATGCGCACAGTCATCCGGTTAAGCAGGGCCTGGCTGCCCTGAGCCTGCCAGAACACCAGCGCTGGCGTCGTAACCTGAACAGCGGTCAGGGATATCAGGCCTGCGGATGGATTTTTGATGCTGATACCGTTTTCGACACCATCGGGATCCTGGAGTGGGCCCGACTCGCTCCCGTCGATCGCGTGAAAGGGATCATGCGCACCCCGGACGGGCTGGTGCGGATCAATCGTCAGGGTGACGATTTCTTTATTGAAACGCAAAATGTGGCGCCGCCTGACAGCCGAATAGAGTTAATTAGTGCGGTTAACGCTGACTGGAATGCCCTCCAGTCCAGCCTGTTGAGGATTCGTTTAAGTTCGGGCGGCTAACGTTGCCCCAGTTTTCACTCTATGCAGAACGTTATGACAACTCGATTTCCCCTGATATTACTGCTCAATGTCGCCGGTCTGGCGCTTTTCTTCTCCTGGTATATCCCGGCGGATCATGGTTTCTGGTTCCCGCTGGATTCTGCCATTTTTCACTTCTTCAACCAGGAGCTGGTGAAGAGCAACGCGTTCCTGTGGCTGGTGGCAATTACCAACAACCGCGCCTTCGACGGCTTCTCGCTGCTGGCCATGGGCTGCCTGATGCTCTCTTTCTGGCTGAAAGAGGATAAAGCCGGGCGTCGGCGTATTCTCATTATCGGTCTGGTGATGCTGCTGTTTGCCGTCGTCATTAACCAGCTGGCAACCGCGATTATTCCGGTTAAGCGTTCAAGCCCAACGCTATTCTTCACCGATATTAATCGCGTCAGCGAACTGCTGCATATTCCAACAAAAGATGCGTCGAAGGACAGTTTCCCCGGCGATCACGGCATGATGCTGCTTATTTTTTCCGCAATTATGCTTCGCTATTTCGGCAGAAAAGCCTTTGCCATAGCCCTGATTATTTTTGTGGTTTTTGCCTTCCCGCGCGTAATGATTGGCGCTCACTGGTTCACCGATATTGCCGTCGGTTCGCTCTCCGTGGCGCTGATTGCGCTGCCGTGGTGTTTGATGACCCCGCTGAGCGACAGGATAATAGCGCTGTTCGATCGCTACCTTCCCGGTAAAACGCAACAACAATTAAACAAATAACTAACCTAAATTAACGTGAGCTATCAGGGATCGACATGATCCCTGATAGCGTTCTCGCCGCGATCTTTCCCCTCTGTCATATTCTCGTCATCATATTCATGATAAAAATGAAGCAATTGCAGACTGGCGCTGCGGATCCGCCGCTATTTTAAGCAATTCTATGTTTTTACTTTCTGTATCACATTTTCTTATAAAAAAAAGGCTTTTTTTACTCGCAATACCCCTGGCAATCGGTTAATCTCGAACTCGTTTTGCCCCATAGAGATAATTATTTCCTTGGTGAATAATTTTGTGCGCTGTGCCACAAATGTGACCAGAAAGAATTGTCTCAATGTGAACAGATAATTAGTCTCGTCACGTTTGGCATTTTTATAACGATATTTGTCGTTAAGGACTTCAAGGGATAATAAACAACATGGTCAAATCTCAACCGTTTCTGAGATATATCTTACGGGGGATCCCGGCGATAGCAGTCGCGGTGCTGTTGTCTGCATGTAGTTCATCGAACACCGCAAAGAATATGCATCCTGAGACGCGTGTTGTGGGAATGGAAGATTCCTCGTCACTGCAAGCCTCTCAGGATGAATTTGAAAATATGGTACGTAATCTGGACGTGAAGTCCCGCATTATGGACCAGTATGCTAGCTGGAAAGGCGTGCGCTATCGTCTTGGCGGCAGCACAAAAACAGGTATTGATTGTTCCGGTTTTGTACAGCGTACGTTCCGTGAGCAATTTGGGTTAGATCTTCCGCGTTCAACCTATGAACAGCAGGAGATGGGCAAGTCGATTTCACGTACCAAACTGCGCACCGGTGATTTAGTCCTGTTCCGTGCCGGTTCTACAGGTCGACATGTTGGCATCTACATTGGTAATGACCAGTTTGTACATGCCTCCACCAGCAGCGGTGTGACCATTTCCAGCATGAATGAACCGTACTGGAAGAAGCGCTACAACGAAGCACGCCGCGTACTGACCCGCAGTTAATATGACAATTGTATCGTTGGTTATCCCTTGGCTGACGATATGATAAAAAAAAGCACTGCTTCGGCAGTGTTTTTTTTTGCCCGTTACACTGAATACATCCAGCGGCATTTCAGGAATCACGACGTCTATGTTTACCCGCTACTTCTCCAGCAATCGCAAGATATTAATCCTCAGCATTATCACAGGCCTGATCGCCGCCCTGCTCCTGGGTTCGTTGCAATTTTTCTGGAGCTACCACAAGCGGGAAGTCAAATTCGACACCCTGATCCGCGACGTAAGCCTCTATATGGAGAGCTATTTCGATGAGTTAAAAAACGCAGTCGATACCCTCCAGCCGCTCACGTTAAAAAGCTGTCACGACGTTAATCAGGAACTCACCTCACGAGCGGCCTTTAGCATTAACGTTCGCGCATTCCTGCTGGTCAGAGACAAAATGGCGTTCTGTTCTTCCGCCACAGGCCCGATGAATTTTCCGATGGAGGAGCTGATACCCGAGCTGCACATCGATAAGCAGATTGATATGGCATTGCTTCCAGGCACCCCGATGTTGCCTAATAAGCCAGCCATCGCCATCTGGTACCGTAACCCGCTCGTGAAGGACGGCGGCGTGTTCACCTCGGTGAATCTCAATCTGACGCCTTACCTGCTCTACACCGCGCGCCAGGACGAATTCACGGGGATAGCCATCATCATTGGCGATCACGCGCTGTCAACGCGGTCCAGCGCGTTGGTCAACGCGCATGACCTGGAGGAAATCCCGGTCCGTACCGCGACGCTGAAAAACATTCCCCTGACCATCAACCTGTATGCAGACGCATGGACCAGCGATGAAATTCTCTACGCTCTGTTCTTCGGGCTGGTATGCGGCATTTGTGCCGGATCGCTCAATTACTACATTCTCAGCATTCGGCTCAATCCAGGTAAAGAGATTTTAAGCGCCATTAAGCGTGGCCAGTTTTACGTGGTTTATCAGCCTGTCGTTGATTCCAAATCGCTCAGGATGACCGGGCTTGAAGTGCTGATGCGCTGGAAGCATCCGACTATGGGAGAAATTCCGCCGGACGCGTTTATCAACTTTGCCGAAGCGCAGAAGCTGATTGTTCCGCTAACGCTGCATCTCTTTGACCTTATTATTCACGATGCCCCCGTGTTACAAACCCTGTTACCCCCGGGAGCAAAGGTGGGCATTAACATTGCGCCGGGGCATCTGCATGCGGAAAGCTTCAAGGACGATATGCGCACCTTTAAAGCGTTACTGCCGCCGGATTACTTCCAGATCGTACTGGAAATTACCGAGCGCGACATGCTGAATCATCGGGAAGCCAACAGCCTTTTCGAATGGCTGCATAACGAAGGGTTTGAAATCGCCATTGATGATTTTGGCACCGGCCACAGCGCGCTGATTTATCTTGAGCATTTCACCATGGACTACCTCAAAATCGACCGCGGTTTTGTTAATGCAATAGGTACTGAGACCGTGACGTCACCGGTGCTGGATGCCGTCCTGACGCTGGCAAGACGGCTGAGTATGCTGACCGTCGCCGAAGGGGTCGAAACGCCGGAACAGGCCGCCTGGCTACGCGAACACGGCGTTAACTACCTGCAGGGATACTGGATTAGCCGCCCGATGCCGCTGGAACAGTTCCGCAAATGGCGTCCTGACGTTTCACCCGACGGTGAATAATTTCACATTGCCCGTGGCGTCACTTATTATTCAGCTTAACCAAGCCGGTCTGTAAAAAAGGGAGCCGCGCGAGATGCTTATGCGCTTCATGTTGCTGATGTTGGCATTAACGAGCCTGTCCAGCCAGGCGCAGGCCATCAAAGAAAATATCGCCTTCGCGGTGATTGGCGAGCCGAAATACGCGGTCAATTTTACGCACTTCGATTACGTTAACCCTGCCGCGCCGAAGGGCGGAAAGGTCACGCTTTCCGCCACGGGGACCTTCGACAACTTCAACCGCTTCGCCCTGCGCGGCGTGGCGGCCGCGCGAACGGAATCGCTTTACGATACGCTCTTCGTCACGTCTGATGACGAGCCCGGCAGCTACTATCCGCTGATTGCCGAGAACGTCCGTTACGCCGATAACTTCGCCTGGGCAGAAATCTCGCTGAACCCGCGGGCGCGTTTTCATGACGGTACGCCGGTGAAGGCCAGCGACGTCGCCTTCACCTTCCATAAATTCATGACCGAAGGCGTCCCCCAGTTCCGCATCGTGTATAAAGGCGCATCCGTCAGAGCCATCGCACCGCTCACCGTGCGCATCGAGCTGAGCGAACCGAACAAGGAGAACATGCTTAGCCTGTTCTCGCTGCCGGTGATGCCTGAATCGTTCTGGAAGAATCATAAGCTAAGCGACCCGCTTTCCACGCCGCCGCTGGCAGGCGGCCCGTACCGCATCACCGACTGGCGTATGGGGCAATATGTCGTTTACTCTCGCGTTAAGGACTACTGGGCGGCCAACCTGCCGGTAAACCGCGGGCGCTGGAATTTCGACACCCTTCGCTATGATTACTACCTCGACGATAACGTGGCGTTTGAAGCGTTCAAAGCCGGCGCCTTCGATTTACGCGTAGAGAGCAGCGCCAAAAACTGGGCGACCCGCTATATCGGCAAAAATTTCGCAAAAGGCTATATCGTCAAAGACGAGCACAAAAATGAGTCTGCCCAGGACACCCGCTGGCTGGCGTTTAATATTCAGCGTCCGGTATTTAATGACCGTCGGGTGCGGGAAGCGATATCTCTGGCCTTTGATTTTGAATGGATGAACAAAGCGCTGTTTTACGGGGCTTACAGCCGCGCCAACAGCTATTTTCAAAATACCGAGTACGCCGCACGTGATTATCCGAAAGCCGATGAGCTGGTCCTGCTGGCGCCGTTGAAAGCGGAGGTTCCGCCGCAGGTGTTCACCACCGTGTTTCAGCCGCCCGCGTCGAACGGTGACGGTTACAACCGCGACAATCTGCTCAAAGCCAGCAAACTGCTGGATGACGCGGGCTGGCACCTGAAAAATCAAAAGCGTGTGGATGCCAAAACGGGTAAGCCTCTCAGCTTTGAGCTGCTGCTCTCGTCCGGGGGTAACGATCAGTGGGTACTGCCGTTTAAGCACAACCTTGAGCGGCTGGGCGTGACCATGAATATTCGCCAGGTCGATAACGCGCAGATCACCAGCCGCATGCGCAGCCGTGATTACGACATGATGCAGCGCCTGTGGCCCGCCCAGCCGTGGCCCAGCTCGGACCTGCAAATTTCCTGGGCCTCCAGCTACATCGACTCCTCATACAATGCGCCAGGGGTAAAAAGCCCGGCGATTGACGCGCTGATTGCGAAAATAGTGGCGGCGCAGGGGAACAAAGAAAAGCTCCTGCCGCTCGGGCGCGCCCTCGACAGGGTATTAACCTGGAACTATTACATGCTGCCGATGTGGTATATGGGCGAAGATCGCCTTGCGCGCTGGGACAAGTTCTCCGTGCCTGCCGTGCGCCCTGTCTATTCCCTGGGCTTTGATACCTGGTGGTATGACGTTAACAAAGCCGCCAGACTTCCCGCTGAGCGGCGATAAGGAATCATCATGGGTGCCTATCTTATCCGTCGTCTCCTGCTGGTCATCCCCACCCTGTGGGCCATCATCACGATTAACTTTTTTATCGTGCAAATCGCCCCCGGCGGCCCGGTCGATCAGGCGATTGCCGCCATCGAATTTGGCAACAGCGGCGGCATGCCCGGCGGCGGCGGTGAAGGGATGGGCGCGAGCCATGCGCGAACCGGTGTAGGGAATATCAGTGAAAGCCATTATCGCGGCGGACGCGGGCTGGATCCGGAAGTGATCGCCGAGATCACCCACCGCTACGGCTTTGACAAACCGATTCACGAGCGCTATTTCAAGATGCTCTGGGATTACATCCGCTTTGATTTTGGCGACAGCCTGTTTCGCAGTGCCTCAGTGTTAACGTTGATCAAGCAAAGCCTGCCGGTTTCAATAACGCTGGGGCTTTGGGGAACGCTGATTATCTATCTGGTCTCGATACCGCTCGGGATCCGCAAAGCGGTGTATAGCGGCAGCCGCTTCGATATCTGGAGCAGCACGTTCATCATCATCGGCTACGCCATCCCGGCGTTTCTGTTTGCCGTCCTGCTGATTGTCTTTTTTGCCGGGGGGAGTTATTTCGACCTCTTCCCGCTGCGGGGGCTGGTCTCCGCCGATTTCAGTTCCCTGCCGTGGTATCAGAAAATCACTGACTATCTCTGGCATATCACGCTGCCGGTGCTGGCCACGGTCATTGGCGGGTTTGCGGCCTTGACCATGTTGACCAAGAACGCCTTTCTCGATGAAATTCGTAAGCAGTACGTCGTTACTGCCCGCGCCAAGGGCGTGAGCGAGAAGCAGATCATGTGGAAACACGTGTTCCGCAACGCCATGCTGCTGGTGATCGCGGGGTTTCCGGCCACGTTCATCGGCATGTTTTTTACCGGCTCGCTGCTGATAGAGGTGATGTTCTCGCTCAACGGCCTGGGGCTGCTGGGCTATGAGGCCACCGTGTCGCGCGATTATCCGGTGATGTTTGGCACACTCTATATTTTCACCCTGATTGGCCTGCTGCTGAATATCATCAGTGATATCAGCTATACGCTGGTCGATCCCCGAATTGATTTTGAGGGCCGCTGATGCCGCGTTTAAGCCCCGTCAACCAGGCCCGCTGGGCCCGTTTCCGCCACAACCGCCGCGGCTACTGGTCGCTGTGGATTTTTGCCGTGCTGTTTGCCTTAAGCATGTGCTCGGAGCTGATCGCCAACGACAAACCGTTGCTGGTGCATTTTAACGACCGCTGGTACGTGCCGGTTATCGCCAACTACAGCGAAAGCGACTTTGGCGGCCCGTTTGCGACACCGGCGGAGTACCAGGACCCGTGGCTTCGCCAGCAGATTGAGCAGCACGGCTGGGCGCTCTGGGCACCGGTGCGCTTTGGTGCCAACAGCATTAACTTCTCCACCACGACCCCCTTCCCTTCCCCGCCCTCCGCGCAAAACTGGCTGGGAACCGATGCGAACGGCGGCGACGTGCTGGCGCGCATCCTGTATGGCACGCGTATTTCTCTTCTCTTTGGGCTGATGCTGACGATCTTCTCAAGCGTGATGGGCGTCGTGGCGGGTGCCTTTCAGGGCTACTACGGCGGGAAAATTGACCTGTGGGGCCAGCGGGTTATTGAAGTCTGGTCAGGCATGCCAACGCTGTTTCTGATCATCCTGCTTTCCAGCGTGGTGCAGCCTGGCTTCTGGTGGCTGTTAGGCATTACCGTCCTGTTCGGCTGGATGGCGCTGGTGGGCGTGGTGCGGGCGGAGTTCCTGCGCACCCGCAATTTCGACTACATCCGCGCCGCGCAGGCGCTTGGCGTGAGCGACCGCGGGATCATCTTCCGCCACATGCTGCCCAACGCGGTGGTAGCAACGCTCACCTTCCTGCCGTTTATTCTGTGCAGCTCCATCACCACCCTCACCTCACTGGATTTTCTGGGTTTCGGGCTACCGCTGGGTTCCCCGTCGCTCGGCGAACTGCTGCTGCAGGGTAAGAACAACCTGCAGGCGCCGTGGTTAGGCATCGCCGCCTTTCTTTCCGTGGCCGTGCTGCTTTCGCTGCTGATTTTTATTGGCGAAGCCGTGCGCGATGCCTTTGATCCGAACAAGGCGGTATAAAATGACCCATCCCCTTCTCAGTATTGATAACCTGTCGATTGCTTTCTCAAAGCAGGGCGAGACGCGTACCGTGGTCAGCGGCCTGTCGCTGCAGATCCAGCCCGGTGAAACGCTGGCTCTGGTGGGCGAGTCGGGTTCAGGCAAGAGCGTTTCGGCACTCTCCATCCTGCGGCTGCTGCCTTCTCCGCCGGTGAGCTACCCGCAAGGGGATATTCTGTTTCACGGCCGTTCGCTGCTGCATGCAGACGAACACACCCTACGCGGCATTCGCGGCAACAAAATCGCGATGATCTTCCAGGAGCCGATGGTTTCCCTCAATCCGCTGCACAGCCTGGAGAAACAGCTCTATGAAGTGCTCTCCCTGCACCGGGGGATGCGCAAAGAGGCCGCGCGGGGAGAAATTCTGGACTGTCTGGAACGAACAGGCATACGCAACGCGGCCAAACGGCTGAATGATTTTCCGCACCAGCTCTCCGGCGGCGAACGCCAGCGCGTGATGATTGCTATGGCCCTGCTCACGCGCCCCGAGCTGTTGATTGCCGACGAGCCCACAACGGCGCTCGACGTGACGGTACAGGCGCAAATATTGACGCTGCTGCGGGAACTGCGTGACGAGCTGAACATGAGCCTGCTGTTTATCACGCATAACCTGAGCATTGTGAAAAAGCTGGCCGACAGCGTCGCGGTGATGCAAAACGGACGTTGCGTTGAACAGAATACCGCGTCCACGCTGCTGAGCGCGCCGCAGCACCCCTATACGCAGCGCCTGCTTGACAGCGAACCCTCCGGCGACCCGGTTCCTCTCCCGGCTGACAGCACACCGCTGCTGCGCGTTGAGGATCTGTCCGTTTCGTTCCCGATCCGCAAAGGTATTCTGCGGCGCATTGTCGATCGGAACCCGGTGCTAAAGAACATCCGCTTCTCGCTGCGCCCGGGAGAATCCCTGGGGCTGGTGGGCGAATCCGGCTCGGGCAAAAGCACCACCGGTCTGGCGCTGCTGCGCTTAATTGCCTCTGAGGGCGAGATCCTCTTCGACGATATGCCGCTGCACCGCTGGAACCGCCGTCAGATGCTGCCCGTGCGGCCCCGCATGCAGGTAGTGTTTCAGGATCCTAACTCTTCGCTTAACCCACGGCTCAGCGTGTTACAGATTATCGAAGAGGGTCTACGCGTGCATCAGCCCGGCCTGAGCGCTCAGCAGCGAGAGCAGGAAGTTATGCGGGTGATGGCCGAAGTGGGCTTAGACGCCGAGACCCGCCACCGCTATCCGGCTGAATTCTCCGGCGGACAGCGCCAGCGTATCGCCATAGCCCGCGCGCTGATCCTGAAACCGGAGCTGATTATTCTGGATGAACCGACGTCATCGCTGGACAGAACCGTTCAGGCGCAGATCCTGGCCCTGCTGAAAGGGCTTCAGGAAAAGCACCGGCTGGCCTATATCTTTATCAGCCACGATCTACAGGTGGTGCGGGCGCTATGCCATCAGGTGATTGTGTTGCGACAGGGAGAAGTGGTCGAGCAGGGTGAGTGCCAGCGCGTATTTAGCGCGCCAACGCAGCGCTACACGCGCCAGCTGTTGTCGGCAGACTAGCGGTCAGAACGGATACTGCCCGGAGAAAGGCTCAGCGATGGCAACGCCAAAATTTTTCAGACGGCAGGTGGCGGCAAACTCGTCCTGGCTTTTCACAAACAGGCACGGCTCACCTTCGCACTCCAGCACGGAGCTGTCCACTTCGATATCCGTCAGGGCCTGGCTGAGACGTTCCATCACCCGCCATGCATTTTCATCGCTCGGGCTCAACAGCTTGAGTGCTACCAGGCAGTTTTCGCACTCCGCGACGCTTTGCGGAATCGGTTCAACTTTCGAACCTGCAAAACCCGCCGACCAGCGATAGCTCTGGGGCAAGCGATGGACAATGGAGAGTTGTAATGTATTCACGTTCGTTCCCCGGAAGCAAAATTTACTTCACAATTTATTTACATTTATAGTAACACATCATCGCCAGCCTGCACTATTCAGCGCTTTTTTATCCGTTTCCAGGCTCGCGTCGGCGCTATATGTACCCGTTTCTGCGATCTAACTCAACCTTTTTGAATACAATGATGTGACTTTTTACACAAATAGATTTTACATAAAATAAACAAACACAGAATAAACGAACGGGGGTTTGGTTGATATGCATCAACAAAAAAGGCCCCGGCGGGCCTTCTCTGTGTTTTAGGGGGCCGCTTTTCGCGGTCGACTGGCGTAAAGATAGAAGAGTATCGAGCTGGTTGCGCAAAAAGCCATCGCCCACAGCATGGGCCATGCCGTCGTAAAAGTGGCCATCGAAAGCAACGCGCCAACGATAGCGCCGATGCCAAAGCGGAACGTCCCCGCCAGGGAAGAGGCGGTGCCCGCCATATGCGGAAACTCGTCCAGGATCACCGCCATCGCATTAGATGACACCATCGACACGCAGCCGACAAAGGCCGCCACGCCGACCACCAGCGCCCAGAAGCCCACGCCCAGAAACGCGCTCACCACCAGCCAGATAGCCATCACAAACTGGATCCACAGCCCGGCGCGGAACATGTTCAGCGCCCCCACCCGCCGGACAAATCGGCTGTTGATGATGGTCATGATGAAGAGGAAGACGATGTTAAGCGCAAAGTAATAGCCGAAGTGCTGCGGCGAAACGTGGTTCAGTTCGATGTAGACAAACGGCCCGGCGCTCAGGAAGGAGAACATCCCGGCGAAGCTGAACCCGCTTGCCAGCATATAGCTGAGCACGCGCTTGTGGCGAAACAGCGAGGCAAAGTTGCCTATTGTGGTTCGGATGTGGAATTTCTGACGGCGCTCGACGGGGAGCGTTTCATCAATAAAGAAGAAAATCATCGCGGAGGCCAGCAGCGCGGCCAGCGCCAGGATCCAGAAAATCGCGTGCCAGCTAAACCACACCAGCACCGCACCACCGGCCATGGGAGCCACCAGCGGCGCAATCGTCGTCACCAGCATGACAAACGACATCATGCGGGAGAACTCTTCCTTCGGGTAGATATCGCGCATCAGGGCGTTAATCACCACGCTTGCCGCTGCCGCCGCCAGGCCGTGCAAGAAGCGCATGATAATCAGATGATCGATGGTCTGCGCCAGCGCACAGGCCACCGCTGCGGCTGCAAAGACCAGCGTCCCGCCCAGAATGACAGGCTTGCGCCCCAGGCTGTCCGCCATCGGGCCATAAAACAGCTGGCCGAGAGCAAAGCCGAGAATATAGGTGCTGAGCGTCATCTGCGCGCTGCCCGCCGGGACGCCAAACTGTGCAGAAATCACCGGCAGCGCAGGCAGGTACATATCAATAGACAGCGGCATCAGCATGGCCAGCAGGCCAAGAATGAAGACGATTTTGAACGACGAGTGTGGCCTGGTGGTCACAGAGCTCTCCTGAAATTAGTGCGAAGGCAGACCGACGCTGGCGATCTCTTCTTCCGTTAACGGGCGATATTCGCCTGGCGCCAGGTCGGGATCGAGTTCAATCGCACCAATCCGCTCACGATGCAGGCCAACAACGCGGTTCCCCACCGCGGCAAACATACGTTTCACCTGATGGTAGCGCCCTTCGCTGATGGTCAGACGGACTTCAGTCGGCGTGATCGCCTCAAGCACGGCAGGTTTAGTCAGATCTTTTTCATTATGCAGCTGAACGCCTTTCGTGAATTGCTCTGCCGTGTCATCCGACACCGGCGACTCCAGCGTGACCAGATAAGTTTTCTCGCAGTGGTGACGCGGGGAAGTAATGCGATGCGACCACTGTCCGTCGTCGGTCATCAGCACCAGACCCGTGGTGTCGATGTCGAGGCGGCCTGCGGCGTGCAGCTTGTGCGCCACCGGTTCGTCGAGGAAATAGAGCACCGTCGGGTGATCCGGATCGTCCGTTGAGCAGACGTAGCCTTCCGGCTTATTGAGCATGAAGTAGCGCGGACCGTGCTGCTGGGTCAGCGGATTGCCGTCATACTCCACCTGATGGTCAGGTTGCAGTTTGAACGCGCTGTCTCTCACAATGTCGCCATCCACGGTAACGCGGCTGGCGCGAATTTCGCGCCCGGCAATAGCGCGGCTTACGCCGAGTTGCTGAGCGATAAACTTATCAAGTCGCATGAAATCTTTTTAGCCTTAATGGTGCTGGAAGTCGGACTACGGGTCCGAAAAAAGAAGCAGTCTGGAACGGTTCAGTATAATGGTCTGGTTGCGCCACTCAAGGGAAAAAGTTTCGTGGCATACTATGTGCGGAATAACGAAACCGAGACCCCATGACTTTTACACTTCGTCCCTATCAGCAGGAAGCCGTTGACGCCACCCTCGCCTGGTTCCGTAAACACCGCGAGCCGGCGGCGATTGTGCTCCCGACCGGCGCAGGCAAAAGCCTGGTCATTGCCGAACTGGCGCGTCTGGCCCGCGGTCGCGTGCTGGTGCTGGCGCACGTCAAAGAGCTCGTTGCGCAAAACCATGCCAAGTATTGTGCGCTCGGGCTGGAAGCCGATATTTTCGCCGCCGGGCTAAAGCGCAAGGAGAGCCACGGCAAAGTGGTCTTTGGCAGCGTGCAGTCGGTGGCGCGCAATTTGGATCTGTTTCGCAGCGAATTTTCGCTGCTGATTGTCGACGAATGTCACCGCATCAGCGATGACGACGACAGCCAGTATCAGCAAATTCTGGCTCACCTGAAAGCGGTGAATCCTCATCTGCGCCTGCTGGGCCTGACGGCGACCCCGTTTCGTCTGGGGAAAGGCTGGATCTATCGCTACCATTATCACGGCATGGTGCGCGGCGATGACAAGGCCCTGTTTAGCGACTGCATTTACGAACTTCCGCTGCGCTACATGATTAAACATGGCTACCTGACGCCACCTGAACGGCTGGATATGCCGGTGGTGCAGTACGATTTCAGCCGTTTGCAGGCGCAGAGCAACGGCTTATTCAGCGAAGCGGATCTCAACCAGGAGCTGAAAAAGCAGAAGCGTATTACGCCGCATATCATCAGCCAGATAGAGGAGTTCGCCGCGACGCGCAAAGGGGTGATGATCTTTGCCGCCACCGTTGAGCACGCGCGCGAAATCACAGGGCTACTGCCCCCCGGCGACGCGGCGTTAATCACCGGCGAGACGCCCGGCCCGGAGCGCGACAGCCTGATTGATGCGTTTAAGGCCCAGCGGTTCCGCTATCTGGTTAACGTGTCGGTTTTGACCACCGGCTTTGACGCCCCGCACGTCGACCTGATCGCCATTTTGCGCCCGACCGAATCGGTCAGTCTGTATCAGCAAATTGTTGGCCGCGGCCTGCGTCTGGCGCCGGGGAAAACCGACTGCCTGATTCTGGATTATGCGGGCAACCCGCACGATCTCTATACGCCTGAAGTCGGCGCGCCAAAAGGGAAAAGCGACAACGTGCCCGTACAGGTCTTTTGCCCTGCCTGCGGGTTTGCCAACACCTTCTGGGGGAAAACCACCGCCGACGGCACGCTGATCGAACATTTTGGCCGCCGCTGTCAGGGCTGGTTTGAAGACGATGAAGGCCATCGCGAACAGTGTGATTTCCGCTTCCGCTTCAAAAACTGCCCGCAGTGCAACGCCGAAAACGACATTGCCGCGCGCCGCTGCCGGGAGTGCGACACGGTGCTGGTTGACCCGGACGACATGCTGAAAGCGGCGCTAAAGCTAAAAGATGCGCTGGTGCTGCGCTGTTCCGGCATGGCGTTGCAGCCCGGCGCCGATGAAAAAGGTGAGTGGTTGAAAATCACCTATTACGATGAAGACGGGGCGGACGTCAGCGAGCGCTTCCGGGTCCAGACGCCCGCTCAGCGAATGGCCTTCGAACAGCTGTTTATCCGCCCGCATACCCGAACGCCGGGCGTCCCCCTGCGCTGGATCACCGTGGCCGATATCGTGCGCCAGCAGGTGTTATTGCGCCATCCGGATTTTGTCGTCGCTCGTAAGAAAGGCCAGTTCTGGCAGGTGCGTGAGAAAGTCTTCGACTACGAAGGTCGCTTCCGTCGCGCCAACGAATTGCGCGGTTAGCGGGACTTTTCATTGATGTGAGGGGCATTTGAGTATAAAATGCCGCCCGCTTCACATCCGTGAGGCAGAACACTCACCTGCTGCTGGGTCGCCTGTAGTAGGGTTTTAAATACAGAGAGAAATCAATGTTCACTATCGAAGCAGAAGTACGTAACGTGCAGGGTAAGGGTGCGAGCCGCCGCCTGCGTAACGCTAACAAGTTCCCGGCTATCGTTTACGGTGGCGAAGCTGCTCCAGTTGCAATCGAACTGGATCACGACAAAGTGTGGAACCTGCAGACCAAAGCTGAATTCTACAGCGAAGTTCTGACCATCGTTGTTGGCGGTAAAGAAGAAAAAGTGAAAGTTCAGGCTGTTCAGCGTCACCCGTTCAAGCCAAAACTGTCTCACATCGACTTCGTTCGCGCGTAATCGCAAACACGTCGAAAAAAAACCCCGCATCTGCGGGGTTTTTTTATGGCTGTTACTTCCCGCCCGAGGTGCGGCGCTGAAGCTGATCGCGCAGGTTCGGCGGCGTGCCTTTAATGGTCAGCGTATCGGTGGCCGGATCCCAGAAGATGCGTTCACCCAGCAGCATCGCGTCAAAGTTGATGGTTAACCCGCCGCCGCTGCCGGCAAACTTGGTTAACTGACGCAGCGTACTGCGATCCGCCGGGAAGCTCTCTTCAAGCTCATAGCCTTTCTCCGCGGTGAATTCCTGGAAGCTGACTTCGCTGACGCCCGCCAGCTCTTTTGACAGGGACTCCAGCTCGATCTCCTCCCCTGCCTGCAGCTGTTCGTTGCAGTAGCTGTAAACCTGCTGACGCACGGTCTGGCGCTCAGATTTATCGAGCTGCGCTTCTGCCGTGAAGTCGTCAACCGCCTGAAGCAGCCCTTTGTTCTGCGCTTTGGCGTTGAGACCTTCGCTGGCACCGAGGAAATCCATAAAGAAATCCGCCACTTTGCGGCCCACACGCCCCTTCAGGAATGTCAGGTAGCGGGTCGACTCCGGGTTGGTTTCCCATTCGGTCAAATCAATACGCGCCACGATATCCGCATGGTTGATATCCAGATAGTGCGTCGAGCTGATGTCCAGCTGCTCGTTCACGCGCATGCTGCTTAAGTTATTCAGCACGGTAACCAGCAGATACTCTACCGCCAGATAGCGGTAGTGGCAGAACAGCACGATCCCGCCGTCGGCGAACGGGTATTTCGCCAGCTCGTCGCGCAGACGCCCGGTAGCGGCGCGGCTAAACGCCAGAAAATCCTCTTCACCCTGGCGCTGCAGGCGCAGGCTATCAGCCAGTTCACTCTCTTCGCTGAACAGCCCATAGGCTTTATTTTTGGCGCTGTAGACGCGATGCAGCTCTGCCATCATCTCCACCACGGTCGCCGTGGGTTCCAGTAACGAATCGCGCAGCACCACTTCAAGGGTTTGCTCATCACGCTTGATAAGCTGGTGCAAGGCAATCTGGTTGATTTCCAGACTCATGATAAACTCTCCTTTTAGACCGGGCGGTATTCAACCACCACCAGGACATGTGTGCAACAACAGATAAAAAAGGGGAAAAAAAGCTGTTGCTACGGTAATATGTTGCCCTTTCATCAACAAACTGATTTTGATTTATGCCACAACATTCCCGCTACAGTGATGAACACGTTGAACAACTGCTCAGTGAGCTGGTCAACGTACTGGAAAAACATAAAACGCCGACCGATCTCTCCCTGATGGTTTTGGGAAATATGGTCACCAACCTGATTAACACCAGCGTTGCTCCGGCTCAGCGTCAGGCGATCGCAAAATCCTTCGCCCAGGCTTTACAGTCGTCCGTCAGCAACGACCCGGCCCATTAAGGGATACGAACAACAGTTTATGGTGACGAATCGTCAGCGCTACCGTGAAAAAGTCTCCCAGATGGTCAGCTGGGGGCACTGGTTTGCCCTGTTCAACATTCTGTTGGCGACGGTCATTGGCTGTCGTTATCTGTTTGTCGCAGACTGGCCAACAACGCTCACCGGGCGTATCTACTCCTGGATAAGCGTTGTCGGTCACTTTAGCTTTTTGGTTTTCGCCACCTATCTGCTGATCCTGTTCCCCTTGACGTTTATCGTCATGTCGCAGCGTCTGATGCGATTTTTGTCTGCCATCCTTGCAACGGTGGGGATGACGCTGCTGCTTATCGACAGTGAAGTGTTCACCCGATTCCACCTGCACCTCAATCCCATCGTCTGGGAACTGGTGATTAACCCCGACCAGAACGAAACGGCCCGTGACTGGCAGCTGATGTTTATCAGCGTCCCGGTGATCCTGTTGATTGAGATGCTGTTCGCCACCTGGAGCTGGCAAAAACTTCGCAGTCTGACCCGGCGACGCCATTACGCGAAGCCCGTCGCCGCGCTCTTCTTCGTCTCCTTTATCAGTTCGCACATCATGTATATCTGGGCGGATGCGAACTTCTATCGCCCTATTACCATGCAGCGCGCTAACCTGCCGCTCTCATACCCGATGACGGCCCGTCGCTTCCTCGAGAAACACGGCCTGCTTGATGCGCAGGAGTACCAGCGCCGTCTGGTCGAACAGGGTAACCCGGAAGCCGTCAGCGTTCAGTATCCGCTGAGCGACCTGACCTACCGCGATATGGGGCGCGGGCAAAACGTCCTGCTGATTACCGTCGATGGCCTGAACTATTCCCGTTACGAGAAGCAGATGCCTGTCCTGGCCGATTTCGCCAGTAAAAACGTCTCGTTTACTCAGCATATGAGCTCCGGTAATTCAACCGATGCGGGTATCTTTGGCCTCTTCTATGGTATTTCAGCCGGCTACATGGACGGCGTACTGTCTACCCGCACACCTGCGGCGCTGATCACCGGGCTGAATCAGCAAGGCTATCAGTTAGGGTTGTTCTCATCCGATGGCTTTAACAGCCCGCTATACCGTCAGGCGCTGCTGTCCGATTTCTCACTGCCGACGGCTCAAAGTCAGTCCGATGCGCAGACCGCCAGCCAATGGATAAACTGGCTGCAGCGCTACGCCCAGGAAGATAACCGTTGGTTCTCATGGGTTGCGTTTAACGGCACAACGCTTGCTAACAGCAATAAGAATGACTTTGCGCGCCGCTACGGCCGTGCGGCTGGCGATGTTGATGCGCAGATTGGCCGCGTCCTTGACGCGTTACGTGAGTCAGGCAAGCTGGACAACACCGTGGTGATCGTGACCGCGGGTCATGGCGTGCCGTTAGGTAACGAGACAAAGAGTATGAGCTGGTCTCGCCCGAATCTGCAGGTTCCGCTGGTGATCCACTGGCCAGGCACGCCGGCGCAGCGCATCAATATGCTCACCGAGCATAAAGATGTGATGACCACCCTGATGCAACGCCTGCTGCACGTCAGCACGCCAGCAAACGAGTATTCGCAGGGGCAGGATCTCTTCAGCGCCGCGCGTCGTCACAACTGGGTTACGGCGGCGGGAAATAATACGCTGGTAGTGACCACGCCGAAGCTGACGCTGGTGCTGAACAGCAACGGGAATTATCAGACGTATAATCTGCAGGGTGAACGGTTGAAAGACCAGAAGCCGCAGCTGAGCCTGCTGCTGCAGGTCCTGACGGATGAGAAGCGGTTTATCGCTAACTGATTAATAATAAACCAGTTAGCGACAGATTCCCTTGCATTCAAAACGGAATCGAGTAGTATTCTTTTTATGCGTCGGCACGTAGCGCAGCCTGGTAGCGCACCGTCATGGGGTGTCGGGGGTCGGAGGTTCAAATCCTCTCGTGCCGACCAAAATTATTATCAAAACCAGCCTCTTACGGCTGGTTTTTTTATTCCATTTCGCCGGGTGTTTTTCGCAGATAAACCAACGTCGCCAGACAAATCACCGCCCCGGCATAAAACGTATATTCCGCCCCAAACGTATCCCAGATTGCCCCTGCCCCCAGGCTCGCGACTAATAGCCCCACGCCGCTGACCAGACTAAAAATACCGAAGGCTGTTCCGCGCAGATCCGCAGGCGCGGTTTTCGCAATCATCGCCGCCAGCAGCCCCTGGGTCATGCCCATATGTATCCCCCAAAGCGCAACGCCTAAAATAATGCCGGCCCAGTGGGTGCTCAGCGCCAGCACAATGTCCGCGCCAATCAGCACCACCAGCCCCCACTGCAATAATCGGGTGTGGCTCATCACGTCGGATAACTTGCCAAACGGATAGGCAGAGAGGAAATAGAGCAGATTCATGGCAACCATCACCAGCGGGATCAGCGCCAGAGGCACACCCGACTGCTGAGCGCGAAGCACAAGAAATGCTTCACTGAAACGTGCGAGCGTGAAGATGGCCCCGAGGCCAATGACCCACCAGCAGCCTTTCCCGAGGCGCCTGAGATTCTCTTTTTTGATGGGATTCGTTCGTTTATGTTCGACAGGGGTTTTGGGCTCATGCAGGCCGAAGAAAAGCAAGGCAACGGCGAGTACGCCGGGGATCACCGCAATCCAGAAAATGGTACGAAAATCATCATTCCACAGCAGCATTAAGCCAACGGCCAGCAGCGGCCCGAGAAAGGCGCCAATGGTGTCCATCGACTGACGTAAACCAAAGGCCGCGCCGCGGAGTTCGGGCGGCGTAACGTCAGCGACCAACGCATCGCGCGGCGCACCCCGGATCCCCTTCCCTACCCGGTCGATTAAGCGTGCCCCCAGAATCATGCCCGACGAAGAGGCGATAGCGAACAGCGGCTTACTCAACGCGCCAAGACCGTAGCCCAGAACCGCGAGTCCTTTACGTTTGCCCAGATAATCACTGATGGCGCCGGAAAACACTTTGATAAACAGTGCAGTGGCTTCAGCCAGACCTTCAATCAAACCAATGAAGATCACGCTGGCACCCAGCGTCGTGACCATAAACAACGGCAGCAGGCTGTGAATAATCTCCGAGGAGATGTCCATTAACATACTGACGCCGCCCACCACCCAGACGCCTTTCGGGATCCGGCTGAGCGTTGTAAACCGGGATAACATTGCGCATCTCCTGCTTTATGTCGAACAACCTCGTTCGAAACAGAATATCCTGGAAAAAAACATCAGACATAAAAAAAGCCAGCCCGCAGGCTGGCTTCTTATAGCAGGTAAACGCTTAGTGCTTCTCACGTCCACCCAGGAAGAAAATGCCCAGCGGGATAGCCAGCAGAACGGTAAACACCAGGCTGTAGACGAAGATCATCGCCGACTGCAGGACATACATGCTGGTAGTCCAGGCAGAGAGGGGAATATTGTACTGTTCGATAACGCCAACAATGGTTGCTCGCCCCACGCATGCGGCAGCAATCATAAACACGACCAGCAGCGCCAGGAGGAATTTGCGGCCTTCAGGTGTTTTCAGTTTTGCACGAACCATCTCTCTTCCCTTTTACAGATGAATAACAATATATATGGTCTAAAATAACACGAACTGGCACCCGACTCCACACCAGCATAAACAACCACTAAACAGGATATTTAAAAGCGCATAACGCTATTCATAGTGAAAATGTAAGTAAATAACACCAATCATTCATAGTTGTTATGTTAACCTGCGCAGGATCGTTTTGACATAAAGGAATGCCAATGAAAAACGCACCTAAATTTGCTATCGCCCTCATCGCCGCCGCGTGCGTCAGCAGCAGTGCTTTCGCCAGCGAAACCCCAAAAGAGCAGCCGCTGGAAAAAGTCGCTCCGTATCCAAAAGCGGACAAAGGGATGAAGCGTCAGGTGATCCAGCTGCCGGCACAGCAGGATGAAGCGAACTTCAAAGTGGAACTGTTGATTGGCAAGACGCTGGAAGTAGATTGCAATCAGCATCGCCTGGGCGGTCAGCTGGAAAGCAAAACCCTGGAAGGCTGGGGTTACGACTACTATGTCTTCGACAAAGTGACGTCACCGGTTTCCACCATGATGGCGTGCCCGGATGGCAAGAAAGAGAAGAAATTTGTGACGGCATATTTGGGCGACAACAGTCTGCTGCGCTACAACAGCAAGCTGCCGATCGTGGTCTATACGCCTGAAAACGTGGAAGTGAAGTATCGCGTGTGGAAGGCAGATGAGACTGTCGGACAAGCGGTAGTACGTTAAAAATAAGTCGGGTGACGGCTTCGCCTTACCCGACCCGGGAAGGGTGCTCTCTGGTGCCCTCACCCCACCCCTCTCCCACCGGGAGAGGGAGAAAACACTAAAAACGGTAACGGATGTTACCGTTTTGCTTTTACCTTACAGCGCGATATCCGCAACCGGTTTGTTTTCCGGCTGAGGCTTCAGCTCCGCTTTTGGCGCAGCATCCGCAGCCTGCGGTTTGATGTATTGCAGCTGCAGTACGCGGCTGGTGTATTCCAGCTCCTGCTCCGTCGCGCTCACGTTGCCGTTCAGCTTGGTGCCGTAGGATGGAATAATGGTTTTCAGCTTCGCCTGCCATTCCGGGCTGGCGACTTTATCTTTAAACACTTTTTCCATCAGGTGCAGCATGATTGGCGCAGCGGTAGACGCGCCCGGTGACGCACCCAGCAGCGCGGCGATAGTGCCATCCTTATCGCTTACCACTTCGGTACCCAGACGCAGCACGCCACCCTCTTTCGGATCGCGCTTGATGATCTGTACGCGCTGACCCGCCTGCCACAGACGCCAGTCTTCTTTCTTCGCCTGCGGATAGTACTCTTTCAGCGCCTCGAAGCGGTCGTCGTCAGAGAGCATCACCTGGCTAATCAGGTATTTCACCAGATCGAAGTTATCCAGCCCCACGTCCATCATTGGCTTCACGTTAGAGGTGGTGGTTGCGCTGAGCAGATCCCACAGGGAGCCATTTTTCAGGAACTTGGTGGAGAAGGTCGCGAACGGCCCAAACAGCACCACGCGCTTACCGTCAAGCATACGGGTGTCGATGTGCGGAACAGACATCGGCGGTGCGCCAACAGAAGCCTGGCCGTACACTTTTGCCAGATGACGGTTCACCACTTCCGGGTTTTCTGACACCAGGAACTGGCCGCCGACCGGGAAGCCCGCGTAGTCGTCCGCTTCCGGAATACCGGACTCCTGCAGCAGCTTCAGCGCCGCGCCGCCCGCACCGATAAAGACAAACTTCGCCTTGATGACGTGCTCGGCTTCGTTGTTTTTCGGATCGGCAACGGTCACGCTCCAGCTGTTATCCGCGTTGCGCTTGAAACCGCGCACTTCGGTGCTGAGCTGCAGGTTGAAGTTCTCTTTTTTCTTCAGAGACGTCACCAGCTGACGGGTGATTTCACCGTAGTTAACGTCGGTACCAATTTCGGTACGGGTCGCCGCCACTTTCTGGTTCGGGTCACGACCTTCCATGACCAGCGGAGCCCACTCTTTAATCTGCGCGTGGTCTTCAGAGTATTTCATCCCGCGGAACAGCGTGCTCTGCTGCAGAGCGGCGTAGCGCGCGCGCAGGAAGTTGACGTTCTGCTCGCCCCACACAAAGCTCATGTGCGGCACGGTGTTGATGAAGGAGTGCGGGTCGTGCAGCACGCCGCTGTTGACCTGATGAGACCAGAACTGGCGAGAAACCTGGAATGCTTCGTTGATCTCTACCGCCTTCTCGATACTAATGGAACCGTCCTTTTTCTGCGGCGTATAGTTCAGTTCCATGAGTGCCGAATGGCCAGTGCCGGCGTTATTCCAGCCGTTAGAACTCTCCTGCGCCACGCCATCGAGGCGCTCGACCATGGTCATAGACCAGTCCGGCTGCAGTTCTTGCAGATAGGTTCCCAGCGTGGCGCTCATGATACCGCCACCAATTAAAAGGACGTCCGTTTCCTGCTCTTTTGGTGTGTCAGCTTTCGCCGCCATGGAGACGGTGTTAAGCCCCACGGCCAGAGAAAAGAGCATGGCAGTCATTTTTTTCATAATTTATGCCTTAGTGTAAAAGTGCTTGATGCGTGGAAATTGCAGGTGAAAAAAGCTGCGGGGGCACGGTAACAACTTTTAAATATTGTTTAAAGGTTACGAAATTATTGTAATTGTGAAATTTAATGATGGATTGTTTGTGAGGAATTATCGATGCCTCTGGTAAAGCGCGGTTTTACTGGCTAGTATGTTGCGTTTTGTGATCGCGCGCACGGAAGCCTGCCCTAACCAGCGAACCGTTATGTCCTTACCCCATTCTGCTGTATCCCCCGAAGACCGCGTAGCCAACGTGCTGCGTTCCCCTAAGCTGCTGACGCGTGAAACGCTGGCAGGGGCGATCACCGCCCTGGCGCTAATCCCCGAAGTCATCTCGTTTTCGGTGGTGGCGGGCGTTGACCCGAAGGTCAGCCTGATCGCCTCCGTGGTGCTGTGTCTTGCACTTTCTGTACTCGGTGGCCGCCCGGCGATGGTCACGGCAGCGGCCGGTTCCGTGGCGCTGGTCATTGGCCCGATGGTGCATCAGCACGGCGTACAGTACATTCTTCCCGCCGTGCTGATGGCAGGCGTGATTCAGATTCTGTTTGGCGTGCTGGGCATGGCAAGGCTGATGCGCTTTATTCCCCAGTCGGTCATGACCGGGTTTGTTAACGCCCTGGGCATTTTGATCTTCTTCGCTCAGGTGCCGCATTTCTGGAGCCGAAGCCCCCTGATTGTGGGCCTGTTCTTGCTGACGCTGCTGATCGTGCTGTGGGTGCCGCGCTATGTCAAAAGCATCCCTTCCCCGCTGATTGCGATTGTGCTGCTAACCCTTTTCACCGTAACCACCGGTCAGATCCTGCCGACGGTCGGCGATGAAGGTTCCATGAGCGGCGGTTTGCCGGGGCTTACCGAGCTGCTGGTGCCGCTTAACTTGCAGACGCTGAGCATTATCTGGCCGTGCGCGTTGAGCATCGCGTTTGTCGGCCTGCTGGAATCCCTGCTGACGGCAAAGCTGGTGGATGAGCTGACCGCAACGCCCTCGAGCAAGCGCCGTGAGAGCATCGGCCTGGGCGTGGGTAATATTCTGTCCGGTTTTTATGGCGGCATTGCGGGCTGCGCAATGATCGGACAAACCATCGTCAACGTGGAGATGGGGAAAGGTCGAAGCCGCATTTCAACCCTTGCGGCGGGCATTGTGCTGCTGATCCTGGTGACGGCGCTCAGCGACGTGATGGCCAAAATCCCAATGGCGGTACTGGCGGGTATTATGGCGATTGTCGCCGTTAAAACCTTTAGCTGGCACAGCCTTCAGCCTGCAACGGTAAAAAATGCCCCGATAGCGGAAACGGTCGTCATGCTGGTCACCGTTGCCGCCACGGTATCAACCGGCAATCTGGCGATCGGCGTGCTGGGCGGGATTATCGTTATGGCACTCCTCCCCGCCCGCATTAAGCGTCGGCTTAAAGCAGAAAAATCGTCGCCAGCCCAAGAAAAATAAAGAAACCGCCGGTATCGGTGATGGCGGTAATCATCACGCTCGACCCCACCGCGGGGTCGCGCCCCAGTTTGGTCATCGTCAGCGGGATAATCACGCCCATTAGCGACGCCACCAGCAGGTTCAGCACCATCGCCAGCATCATCACGCCGCCCAGCGCCATATCGTCGTACAGCCACCAGGTGATGCCGCCCATAATCCCGCCCCACACCAGGCCGTTAATGAGCGCGACGCCCATCTCTCTAAAAATGAGCCACGAAAAGTTACCCGGCTGAATATTTTCCAGCGCCAGGGCACGAACGATCATGGTTATCGTCTGGTTTCCGGTGTTACCACCAATCCCTGCGACGATCGGCATCAGCGAGGCGAGCGCCACCAGCTGTGAAATGGTGTGCTCAAACCCGTCAATCACCCGGGAGGCGATAAACGCGGTACAGAGGTTAATGGCCAGCCACGCCCAGCGGGTTTTCACCGCCTTGCCGACGGAGGCATGGACGTCATCTTCGGCGCTAATCCCCCCGAGCGCACGCAGGTCGTTATCGGTTTCTTCGTAGACCACATCAACGATCTCATCGATGGTCAGACGCCCCATCAGCTTGCCGACGGAATCCACGACGGCGGCACTGACGAGGTCGTCACGCTCGAAGGTACGCGCCGCTTTCTCCGCATCGTCTTCCGGGGAGAAAACCATCGGCTCGTTTTCCATCACCTCGCTCACCTTCCGCTGGGTGCTGTTGAGCAGGATGGTTTTCAGCTCAAGCTCGCCAAGCAGGGTTTTATCCCGGGAGGTAACAAACAGTTTATCGGTGTTGTCCGGCATTTTGCCCAGGCGACGCAGGTAGCGCTGCACGGTGCCGAGCGTCACGTCCGGGCGCACCGTGATAACGCCGAACTCCATGATCGCGCCGACGCTGTTTTTCTCGTAGTGCATCACCTGACGCACGCGCGCGCGTTCATCGGCAGGCAGCGAAGCCAGCAGGCGACCGGTCAGGTTTCGCGGCAGGTGCTGAACGAGGTAAATCTGCTCGTCGATATCCAGGGTTTGCAGAGCATCGAGAATGTCCCGGTCGCTCATCTCGTCGATCAGATCGTCCCAGACGTTTTCAGAGGCCTCAAGCAGCACCTGTCCGCGCTCGTGATCCTGCACCAGACGCCACAGGGCGTGACGCTCTTCCGAGGGGAGCGCTTCAAGGGTATCCGCCAGATCCGGCGGGGGTAGATGAGCAACCAGCGCACCTACCTCAGCAATATCGTCGGCCAGAGTGCCGACATCATATTGCTCAGCCAGGGTGAGTTTGCCTAATAGCGTAGAAGTGACCGCTTTATCGGTCGTGAGAAGCCAGATGAGTCGCGCACGCTCCTGATCGCGCTGTCTGGCGCTGTTTTTCTTTAATACCGACATCAATCATAAATCCATTAAATGAGTTGGGGTTAAGCATAGCGCGGGGATATGTAAATAAGAATAAACAACGGGACGGGATGGAGAAAAAAGCGGCATATCGTGCAAATCATTGTGCCCGGCGGCGCTACGCTTGCACGGGCCTACAAAATCGTAGGCCGGGTAAGGCGAAGCCGCCACCCGGCACATTGGGCATCAGGCCGTGCGCGCCACCGCGTCACGCGATGCAGCATCACGCTCTTCACCGGTCAGCTCGCTCAGCTTGCCGTCGCGCATCTCCAGCAGGCGGTCAGCATGAATAAAGTAGTGATCGTCGTGGCTGATGGCGAAAATGGTTTTGCCCATCTCCTGCATCAGCGGCAGCAGCACCTGATAAAACTCGCGGCGGAAGTGCGGGTCCTGATCTGCCGCCCACTCATCCAGCAGAATAATGTCACGCTCTTCCGCCAGCGCCAGCAGCAGCGCCACGCGCTTCTTCTGCCCCTTAGACAGCTTGAGGTTCAGGATTTTTCCGTCCTGAAGCTCCAGCTTGTGCGACATCTGCAGCTGCACCAGCCATTTTTCCACCAGCGCAGGATTAGCCTGTTGCCCATCCGGCCCCAGCAGCCGATCGAACAGCCAGACATCGGTGAACACCGCCGAGAAAAGCTTGCGGTAATCCTCGGGCTTCTCCGCGCTCAGCGCCGTGCCGTCCAGCAAAATCTCGCCTGACTGCGGCTGATAAAGTCCGGTCAGCAACATCGCCAGCGTAGATTTACCGCTGCCGTTGCCGCCGATGAGGAACAGCAGCTCACCGCGGTGGATCGTCAGGTTGACCGGCCCCACGGAGAAGGCGCTGTCCTGATAGCGGAACGTGACGTTACGCAGCTCCAGCGTCTGCCAGTTCGGGAAGGCGTTCGGGCGCGGAAATTCGGCTTTAAACGGCGCGAGATCGAATTTTTTGAGCTTATTAAATGCCACCTGCGCACTCAGCAAGGTGGGCAACGCGCCGACCGCCGAGAGCAGCGGCGTGCGCAAAAACAGCAGCGTCAGCGAGTAGGTTGCCGCCACGTTGGTGTCCGCCCAGCCCAGGCTGTTCGCCATCCAGAATACCAGCCCAATAGCGCCCAGCATCATAATGTTTGACCAGTTCACCGCGCTCAGGTGGAAGGTATCAGCGCGAATAATATGGTGCCGGTATTCCCGCGCGTCCGGGATATAGAGATGATTAAAGATATGCTCGGCGCGTTCGCGGTTCAGGGTCAGCTCTTTGCGTCCTTCCAGCACCGTCTGGTAATCGTTATAGAGCTTATCTTCGGTTTCGCGCAGCACCGCCATGTGTTTGTAGACGCGGGACACCAGCATAAAGCCGCCCCAGATGGTAATGGCAATCCATAGCGCAGTCACCGCCAGCATTTTGGTCGAAAGCCAGGCGAGATAAGCGGCCGAGCCAAAGGTCAGAATGATCCCCTGCACCAGCTCCGGCAGACGAACGAACGCGATGGTAATGGCGCGCACGTCGCTGGTCAGCCCCGCCAGCAGGGAAGCGCTGCCGAGCTGCTCAACGCGCTCTATCTGGGTGTCCAGGATCCGCTTGATAAACTCGCTGCGCAAACGGAAAACGAAATGGTGCCCGAGCGCGGTCAGCGCAAGCTGCGAACCGAGCGTAACCGCCATCAACAGGAGCAGCAGGCCGAGAAACTCCGGCAATACGGAGAGCGAGGTGTCGACCATTTCAATCAGCCGCACGTTAATAAACGCGATCAGGCCAATACCCAGGGCGGCACTGGCAAGGCTTAACGCCATTACGGCGATGAAGGGCCAGCGATACTGACGCCAGACAAGGAGAAGTAGTTGCATGCAGGCAATCCGGACAATAAAAATCAGCCAGCAGTGTAAACTGCCCTGCGCGGACATCAAGAATAATTCTTATTTTAGTTTACTGTACCCCGCCTGACGGAAGGTCAAGTTATAACGGTACTCACCCGTGAGCGGGTGAACTCCGGGCTTCAGCGGCTGAATACCGTGATAAAACAGCCGCGATTCCCTCCCCCACACCACCACGTCGCCATGCTCCAGCATAATGCGTTTGAGCGGATCGCTGCGGCGCAATCCGCCAAACTGGAAGACGGCGGGCAGACCTAACGATACCGAGACGATAGGCGCGCGCAGATCGGGTTCATCCTTGTCCTGATGCAACGAGAGCTTCGCGCCAACGGCATAGCGGTTAATCAGGCAGGCATCCGGCCGAAAGTCAGGATACTGCGCTGCCACGGCGGCCTCGTGGCAGAGCGCCTGAAAAACGGCAGGCATCGGGGGCCACGGCTGGCCGGTAGCGGGATCGTTCGGAGCATACAGATAGCCCCGCTCGTTCGTCGCCCAGCCCAGTTCGCCGCAGTTGGCCATGGCTACCGACATGGTGTAACCGCCCGGCGTCACCATATGGCGAAACGGCGAAACAGCCGTCACCTCGTCGATACCGGCAAGCAGCACCGCGGCACGGGAGAGTGCAAAGCGGCGCAGGATCACCGCTCCCGGCGCAAGCGGCTCCTGCCAGGGTTCAGCATCCGCAAAAAGATCGAGCATTATCCCTCCTGGCGTTTCGCCTCACGTTTCAGTAATAGCGCTTTTCGCGCCGTCCCCCATCGGTAACCCGACAGCGCGCCGTCATGACGAACCACGCGATGGCAGGGGATCACAATCGCCAGCGTGTTTGCCGCACAGGCCCCGGCAATGGCGCGTACCGCATTGGGCTGGCCAATCGCCTCCGCCACCTGCCGGTAACTTGCCGTTTCACCGCAGGGAATGTTGCGAAGGGCCTGCCAGACGCGCTGCTGGAACGCGGTTCCGCGAATATCCAGCGGCAGCGCAAGCGGTACGTCGCGGTTATCAATACTGGCAATCACCTGATGGATCCGCCGCGCGAACGCCTCTTCCAGAGGCGCATGCGCTGCTTTTGGAAATTGCGCGGCAAGCGCTTCGGCTAATTCTGCATCGTTGTCACCCAGCAGGATCGCGCAGATCCCCCGCTCGCTTTCTGCAACCAGACAGCGTCCTAACGAACAGTCGCTGATGGCATAACGCACTGCCGCATCCCCCTTGCGGTACTGCTTCGCCGTCATGCCCAGCGCATCGTTGGCTTTACGGTAATAGCTGCTGCTGTCGGGAAACCCCGCCGCCAGCACGGCATCGGTAATTTTGTCTCCCTGTGCAAGCGCGGTACGCAGGCGCTGGCCTCGCGCCGCCTGCTGCCAGGCTTTTGGCGTCATGCCGGTCACGGCCTTAAACAGACGGTGGAAATGGAAAGGACTCATGGCGACCTGCTGCGCCAGCCCCTCCAGGGTTAGCGTGGGTTCCTGCTCCAGAAGACGGCAGGCGTGCTCCACTTTCGCCAGCTTCTGCGCCTGCGGATCGCGTTTGTCCGGCATGCAGCGCTTGCACGGGCGAAACCCTGCCTGAACGGCATGGTGGGCATCGGGATAAAAGCGGACATTTTTACGCAGCGCGTGGCGGGCGCGGCATGACGGGCGGCAGAAAATACCCGTGGTCTGCACGGCGAAGACAAACTGTTCGTCAGCGAGCGGATCGCGGGCCAGCACGGCCTGCCAGCGATCCTCATCGGTAATAAAGGTCGAGTTTCTCATTATCGGCTCCTCATGTAAGCATACATAGAGCGTGCCTGAGCGCCAGTGATAAAAAACCCGCAACCTTGCTTTTTAATTTTTGTCGCTTACCAGGAAGCTGTTGAACTGCGGCGAGCTCCAGGTTTTAAACCCGTCGCCCTCTTTGGTGATCATATACACCGCCAGCCCTTCCTGACGAACCACCTCTTTGGCTTTTTCCGGGCCGAGCACCATTAATCCGGTATCCCAGGCATCGGCTTCCAGCGCGGTAGGGGCAATGACCGTCACCGAGACCAGGTTATGCGTGATGGGGCGTCCGGTCTGAGGGTCAATAACATGCGAAACGCGTTTCCCGTCGAGTTCATAATAGTTACGGTAGCTGCCGGATGTGCTGATGCCGTGCCCGTTAATATCCACGATGGCCTGCACGGCATTTTGCCGATCGGTCGGCTTTTGAATCGCTACACGCCACGGTTTACCGCTGGCATTCATGCCCCGGCTGACTAACGCGCCGCCCACGGAAACCAGGTAGCGCGATATCCCTTCCTGCGTCATCAGCGCCGCAAGGTGATCCGCAGCGTAACCTTCGCCTACCGTTGACAGATCGACAAACAGATCGGGGATGTCTTTTTGCAGATACTGCTGGCCGTACTGGTTGATCACCGTCAGATGCTTTAACCCTGTCCTGGCGCGGGCATCATCAATAGCCGCCTGATCGGGTGTGGTATCCGGCTGTTTATTCGGGCCAAATCCCCACAGGTTCACCAGCGGTCCGACGGTCACGTCCATTGCGCCGTTGGTTTTATATCCCACGCGCATTGACTCGGTGACAATATCAGCCATCGCTTCGCTCACCGGCCACAGGGAGGTACTGGTGGAAAGATTAAAGCGCATCAGCGCCGAGTCGTTCTTATAGGTCGACAGCAGCTGATCGTCGGCATCCAGCTGTGACTGAATTTTGCCGCGAAGTTCGTCTGTGCGTGTTTTATCGAGGTCCATCACGCTGACGCGCCAGAAGGTCCCCATCGTTTTGCCTTCGAGCACCGTCGCGGCGGGTGCGTCGGTTTTCGCCACAGGTGTGGGATCGTTACATGCGGTCAGGAAAAAAAGCATAGCCAGAAAGCTGGCGCGTAAAAAAGTCATGTCCATTCATCATTATCCTCATGCCAGGGCGGCAAGAGTACACCAAAACGGGTGAGTTGTGAGAATCTGCGAGGCGCAAAAAAGGGGCCATCAGGCCCCTTACGTCACACGATGAAGCGATTAGAACTGGTAAACCAGGCCCAGCGCGACGATATCGTCAGTACCGATACCCGCCTGACGGGTGAATTCATTTTCATCAACCAGGTTGATTTTGTAATCCACGTAGGTGGACATGTTTTTGTTGAAGTAGTAAGTCGCACCCACATCAACATATTTCAGCAGATCCTGATCGCCGTAACCTTCGATGTCTTTCCCTTTAGACTGCAGGTAAGCCACGGATGGACGCAGGCCGAAGTCGAACTGGTACTGAGCAACCACTTCGAAGTTCTGCGCTTTGTTAGCGAAGCCGTAAATCTGGCTGCTGCTCTGAGAATTGCCGAAACGGGTTGCGTTGTAGGTCTGGGAGTATTGCGCCGCCAGGTAGATGTTGTTGGCGTCATATTTCAGGCCACCGGTATACACTTCAGCGTGGTCGCCTTCGCCTTTCAGCGCCGAGTTAGCCGTGTTGTTCTGGTCAGCAGTGCGCTTAGAAGAAGACATTGCGCCACCGATGCTGAAGCCTTCACCCAGGTTATAGGTCAGGGACGCACCGTAGCCGTCGCCGTTCTGTTTCAGGGTGCTACGACCGGTGTCGTTTTCACCGCTTACGCTGCCGTTTTTACCCTGATACTGCAGGGCAAAGTTCAGGCCATCCACCAGACCAAAGAAGTCCTGGTTACGGTAGGTCGCCACGCCGTTAGCACGGGACTGCAGGAAGTTGTCAGCGCCGTAGGTATCTCCACCAAATTCTGGCAGAACGTCGGTCCAGGAGGTTACATCGTAAATCACACCGTAGTTACGACCGTAATCGAAAGAACCCGCGTCAGCGAATTTCAGACCCGCGAACGCCACACGCGTCCAGGCCTGGTTGTCGCTTTCGGAGGTGTTGCCCTGGATCTGGTATTCCCACTGGCCGTAACCGGTCAGCTGATCGTTAACCTGCGTTTCGCCTTTGAAGCCGAGACGCATGTAGGTCTGGTCGCCGTCGGCACTCTTGTCGTCAGAGAAATAGTGCAGACCATCAACTTTGCCGTACAGATCTAATTTGTTGCCATCTTTGTTATAAATTTCGGCCGCATTTGCTGCGCCTGCCACCAGGAGTGCTGGTACCAGGAGGGACAGTACTTTAACTTTCATTTTATTAACCCTCTGTTATATGCCTTATAATTGCCACTGCTTACTGGTTAACCCTCATTAACCAGTCGGCAATTTCATTCTCCGCAAAATTACAGAATAATCCAATGCGAATATGATACGAAAACTTTGAAGATGTTTCATTTATCTACCAACATGTTTCAAAATGTAAATATCAAGGAACTTTTACAAAGCACAAATAGCTTAGAAAATTAGCACTTATAATCAAACCAAAAAATCACCACATTAAAATCAAATAGTTACAATAAATTACGTTACAGCACTGAATGACAAAACAAGATCGAACCTAATCTCTAAAATAACTCTCGCTATCATCATTAACTTTATTTATTACCGTCATTCAGTTTTGAATGTCTGTTTATCCCTAATTGAACCGGATGCATCGCATTCGGTTTTTTTTTACCTTTCTTTACGTAACTTCTCTTTTTTTGTGCTACCGCACCGTAATTGTAACGACTATTAACTAAATTCTCGTCGGGTAACCTGCGAGGGAAGAAAATTGAGGCCAAACTTAATTTCTTGTTAATTCGTGCTATTTTCTGGCTACGTGTGTCTGTTATTTGTACGCCTATGGCGAGTTTGTACATGTTTACTGCACGCCTCACCGTCGATATTGTCCAGTGAAAAAGTCGCCTCTTCCCGGACGGTGGCGCTGGAAATTCAGTTATTACCCTTTATACTGCCCTATCGCCACAGAGCACGACCATAACGGGTTAAAGATATCAATGAGTCAGACTGAAACTACCGCCCCGAGCAAATTTTCCCTCCTTCCCGGGAGCATCACCCGTTTCTTTCTTCTTTTGATCGTTGTGCTGTTAGTCACCATGGGGGTAATGGTACAAAGCGCGGTTAACGCCTGGCTGAAGGATAAGAGCTATCAGGTCGTTGATATCACCCATGCCGTTCACAAGCGCATAGATACCTGGCGCTACGCCACCTGGCAAATTTACGACAATATCGCGGCAGCCCCGACCTCCTCGTCCGGAGATGGACTTCAGGAGACGCGGCTTAAGCAGGATGTTTATTATCTCGAAAAACCGCAGCGTAAGACCGAGGCCCTCATCTTTGGCTCGCACGACAGCGCCACGCTTGAGATGACGCAGCGTATTTCGACCTACCTGGATACCCTCTGGGGCGCTGAAACGGTACCGTGGTCGATGTACTATCTGAACGGTCAGGACAACAGCATGATCCTGATCTCAACGCTGCCGTTAAAAGATCTCTCTTCCGGGTTTAAAGAGACAACCGTGGGCAGCATCGTCGATTCCCGCCGGGCAGAGATGTTGCAGCAGGCAAATGCCCTTGATGAACGTGAGAGCTTCTCTTCCCTGCGTCGTCTGGCCTGGCAAAACGGTCATTATTTTACCCTGCGCACTACGTTCAACCAGCCAGGACATCTGGCGACGGTGGTGGCCTTCGATTTACCGATTAATGATTTAATCCCGCCGGACATGCCGCTCGACAGCTTCCGCATGGAGCCAGACACCAGCACCCAGAACATGCGTGCGGCGTCAGACAAAGAGGCCGCAGAGAGCGTATCGATCTCCTTTAACGGCTCGAAAATCGAAATTGCCTCATCGCTGAACTCGACCGGTATGCGCCTGGTGTGGCAGGTGCCGTTTGGCACGCTGCTGCTCGACACCCTGCAAAATATCCTGCTGCCTCTGCTGCTGAATATCGGCCTGCTGGCCCTGGCCCTGTTTGGCTACAGCACCTTCCGTTTCCAGACGGGGCGTCAGAGCGACGCCTCTGCGGTTCCGGCCGGCACCAGCAATGAGCTGCGCGTATTGCGTGCACTGAATGAAGAAATTGTTTCCGTGCTGCCGCTTGGGGTCTTAGTTCACGACCAGGAGGCGAATCGTACGGTGATGAGCAACAAAATTGCCGACCATCTGCTGCCGCATCTTAACCTGCAGAACATCACCACCATGGCGGATCAACACCAGGGGGTGATTCAGGCCACCATCAACAATGAACTTTACGAGATCCGTCAGTTCCGCAGCCAGGTGGCTCCCCGCACGCAAATCTTCATTATTCGCGACCAGGATCGCGAAGTGCTGGTTAATAAAAAGCTCAAGCAGGCACAAAGACTGTATGAGAAAAACCAGCAGGGGCGTGCCGCATTCATGCAAAACATTGGCGATGCCTTTAAGCAGCCGTTAAAAACGCTGGCGACCCAGGCGGCAGCGTTAAACACCGCTGAAAGCCACCAGCTTGCCTGCCAGGCCGATTCGCTGGTCAGAATGGTTGATGAAATCCAGCTGGCGAACATGCTGGAGAATGATTTCTGGAAGGGAACGCCAACCCTCTTCTCCATTCAGGATTTAATCGATGAAGTGGTCCCGGAAGTGCTGCCCGTCATTAAGCGCAAAGGGCTGCAGCTGCTGATCAATAACAATCTCCCAGCGAATGACAAACGCCACGGCGATCGCGAAGCGCTGCGCCGTATTCTGCTGATGATTATTCAGTACGCCGTGACCACGACACAGATCGGCAAGATCACCCTTGAAGTCAGCACGGAGGAGTCGGCAGAAGACCGTCTGGCGTTCCGCATCCTGGACACCGGGGAAGGCGTCACAACGAGTGAAATTGATAATCTTCACTTCCCGTTCCTGAATGACACGCAAAGCGATCGCTACGGCAAGGCCAATGCCCTGACCTTCTGGCTATGCGATCAGCTGGCGCGTAAGCTCGGCGGTCATCTGAATATCAAAGCCCGTGAATCCCTCGGCACCCGCTATTCTCTGCACGTGAAAATGGCGGCCAATCCGCAGGAAGAAGATGAAGAACGTCTGCTGGATGATGTTGTGGTGATGGTCGATGTGACCTCGAATGAGATCCGCAATATTGTCGTTCGTCAGTTAGAAAACTGGGGTGCGGCCTGCATCACGCCGGATGAAAGACTTGCAAGTCAAGAATTTGATCTGTTTTTAACTGATAATCCGTCTAATCTTACTGCCTCCGGCTTGCTTTTAAGCGATGATGAGTCAGGCGTGCGGAAAATCGGCCCTGGCCAGCTGCGCGTCAACTTTAATATAAGCAATGCGATGCAGGAAGCTGTACTACAACTAATAGAAGAGCAGCTGGCGCAGGAAGAGATAGCGGAATCACCGTTAGGCGGCAATGAAAATGCCGAACTTCACGCCAGCGGATACTATTCACTCTTTGTTGATACAGTACCAGATGATGTTAAGCGGTTGTATACTGAGTCCGCTGCGAATGATTTCGCAGCGCTGGCACAGACAGCACACCGGCTTAAAGGGGTGTTTGCCATGCTTAATCTGGTTCCCGGCAAGCAGTTATGTGAAACGCTGGAACATCTAATTCGTGAGAAAGATGCCTCTGGCATTGAAAAATACATCAGCGACATTGACGCCTACGTCAAAAGCTTGCTGTAGCAAGGTAGCCTTATACATGAACAATATGAACGTAATTATTGCCGATGACCATCCGATTGTACTGTTCGGTATTCGCAAATCACTTGAACAGATCGAGTGGGTGAATGTAGTCGGTGAATTTGAAGACTCTACAGCACTGATCAATAACCTCCCAAAGCTTGATGCACACGTGCTCATTACCGATCTCTCCATGCCTGGGGACAAGTACGGTGACGGGATCACGCTCATCAAATATATTAAACGTCACTTCCCGGACATCTCGATCATTGTTCTGACCATGAACAACAATCCGGCGATCCTGAGCGCGGTGCTGGATCTGGACATCGAAGGGATTGTGCTGAAACAGGGCGCACCAACCGATCTGCCAAAAGCGCTCGCTGCGCTGCAGAAAGGCAAGAAGTTCACGCCTGAGAGCGTCTCTCGTCTGTTGGAAAAAATCAGCGCGGGTGGCTACGGTGACAAACGTCTGTCCCCGAAAGAGAGTGAAGTTCTGCGCCTGTTCGCAGAAGGTTTCCTGGTGACCGAGATTGCCAAGAAGCTGAACCGCAGTATTAAAACCATCAGCAGCCAGAAGAAATCAGCGATGATGAAGCTGGGCGTGGACAACGATATTGCTCTGCTGAACTATCTCTCCTCCGTTACGCTGAGCGCAACGGACAAGGATTGATCCCCACTGTAAATGCCGGGTGGCGCTCGCGCTTACCCGGCCTACAGAAGCCGTAGGCCCGCGCAAGCGCAGCGCCGCCGGGCAAATAAAAAGGCCCTTACGGGCCTTTTTTATATTCTGGTTTTTCTCACGCGATCCGCGTAAATCGACAACGTCTGCTTCAGCACGTCCAGCGTCACCGGCTTCGACAGACAGCTGTCCATGCCTGACTCCAGACAGCGCTGTTTCTCTTCCGCCAGCGCGTTCGCCGTTACGCCCACCACCGGCAGCGTCAGGCCCAGCTGTCGGATGCGCTGCGTCAGACGGTAGCCATCCATGTTTGGCATGTTGACGTCGCTAAGCACGATATCAATATGATTTTTACTCAGCACATTCAGCGCATCCACGCCATCATTGGCCGTTTTGCACTGGTAGCCCAGCGATCCAAGCTGGTCAGCCAGCAGGCGGCGGTTAATCGGATGGTCATCCACCACCAGAATCATCATATCGTCATTCACCGACGCCAGAGAGTCCGGTGACGGCAACGCGCCTGCACCGTCGTTCTCTTCGAGCTCCACTTTGTAGATGCGCGCCAGCAGGCTCAACAGCTCGTGCGGCGTTGCGACACTGTGTACCCATTCCCCAGGCGCACGCTCGACAGGAATGCCAATGTGGCGACGACAGAAGAGCACCGCCCCTCTCCCCTGCCACGGCTGTTCCGGCATCTCGTCGGCGATCAGCACATCGTCAACATCCGGCGTTTGACCTTCATAGCGACACACTCTCACGCCGCTGTGGGCAAGCATCGCCGTCAGGTAGTCATTCAGCGAGGCGTTATGCACCGCCAGCCAGCAGCGCTTGTCGCTCAGCCCGTCCACCGTCGCTTTTGCCGGATACTGCGCCGAATAGAGCGGAATGCGGATGGTGAACTGGCTGCCCATGCCGGGCTCGGTATCCACGGAGATATCACCGTCCATCATGCTGACGAGCTTCTCACAAATCGCCAGCCCCAGTCCGGTCCCCTGGAAGTTACGCTGCACGCCGGTCCCGACCTGGAAGAATGGGTCGAACAGGCGAACCACTTCCTTCGCCGGGATGCCGACGCCCGTGTCGCGCACGCGAATGCTCAGGTAATCCCCCGCCCGGCAGACGTGCAACACGATACAGCCAACATCCGTGAATTTAATGGCGTTGCTGAGCAGGTTAGAGATGACCTGCTGCAGGCGCATCGGATCGCCGTGCAGCGTCAGCGGCACGTCCGGTTCGATAAAGCAGTAGAGCCCCAGCTGTTTACGCACCACCAGCGGCAGATAGTTGGCGCTGATATGGTTCATGACCTCGCGCGGCGAGAACTCCCGCGGCTCGATTTTCAGCTGCTCAGACTCAATTTTCGAGAAGTCGAGAATATCGCTGATAATTTTCAGCAGCAGGCTGGAGGAGTTGTTCATCGCCGTCACCAGCCTGTCGACCCCTTTCGGCAGCTCTTTGGTCTGCAGCAGGTCGAGGTTACCGATGATCCCGTACAGCGGGGTTCGCAGCTCGTGGCTAACGGTGGCAAGGAACATGGATTTCGACTGGCTGGCCTGCTCCGCGGCCTGCGCCATCTCCTGTAGCGACTCTTCCATCTTCACGCGCGCGGAAACATCCACCAGCACGCAAATCGCCACGTTTTCATTGCGATAGCGGGAATGGACAAAGCTGATCTGCAGGTTGGTGTGCGTGCTGGTGAGCACGTCGACAAAGTTAACCTGCTGACCGCAGATAATCTGCGTCAGCCTCTGCCGGTCTTCATGCGTCAGCATGTTCAGGTAGTTATGCGCCAGTTCGTTACTCAGGATATTGGTCCCGTCCTGGGTGCGCAGAATACAGATCCCCACCGGTGCTGAGGCGACAATCTTGCGGTTAAACTGCTCGTGTTCCTCGAGCCGCTGGGCGTCGCTTTCGGCGGGAATAAATATTTTCCGCTCATACATGCGCGCCAGCGTAAACAGCGCGCCACCCGCGATCAGGTTCAGCAGAATCGCATTCATGATGAGAATGCGTATCCGCTCAAGCACCATATCCACCGGCACCGAGTAGACAATGCTCAGCGAGGATGGCGGCAGGCTTTTTTTCAGCACCAGCTCGCGGAAGCCTGAGGTGTAGCCAAACCATGACCGCTCCTGCATCCAGTGCGGTTCAACGTTTAACCGGTTATCCGGCCCGGCGAGTGAGATCAGCTGATGGCCGTTTTCATCCAGAATGGTCACCCCCATGGGCAGGCTGCCTGGGGTGAAGAAGTTTTCCATGCGGATGGTCTGCTCAATTCCCAGCAGCGCCTGCAGGCGATTGCCGAGATACACCGGCGTCAGAGCGTAGAAATAGCCCACGCCCGGGCGCGGGCCCTGGCTAACCCAGAAGATGTTATTCCCGCGCTCGTCCTGCGGCGCATTGCGATATTTCACAATACGCTCATGCAGGCTTTTCAGAGCATCGTCACGCTCAACGGGCACATCACGCAGGCCAAAGTCAGCCATGCAGAGATTTTCACTGCCAATCAGGAATACGCGATTCAGGTCGTAGGCGGCGGAGAAATTGTCGCGCCAGTAGCGCATAAACCAGGCAAGGGACTCCAGCGACCCGCGCCAGGTATTGCTCATGGTGGAGCAATCGGAGTCCGGGAACAGCGGCTGGAAGTCCGGGACTTCGGTTTTGTCATTACGACCCCGAAGCGCAAGGATGCCGTTTTCCGCCGTCAGACGATTTTCGGCAATATACTTCAACTCCTTCATCACGTCAGACGTTCGCTGAATGTAGCGCTGGGCCTGGTCGGAGCTTAAGTTAAACTCCTGGCGGATCTCCGCTTCTTTCTGGTGCAGCGCGTTAACGATGTAAAACACCGAGAACAAGGCCACCAGCAGCCAGAGCAAGAGCGCCAGCGCCCGAAACAGATAGCGAGAGACTTTCAGCGTAGTACGAAAGGAGACGAGGTATTTCAAAGGGGCGAGGCTCCGCCGTCGGGGTCAAAAGAATGTGGTTAAGGTAGCGGTAAACGCGCCGGGTCGCAACGTTGACTTATCTGCTTCTGCAAAAGAAAAGGGCCGGAATCCGGCCCTTTTTGCTTCAGGAGTGATTACTCGTCAGCATCATCCGCTGCGTCATCGTCAGTGTCGGCTTCCGGCGCGATATCATCATCGCCTTCCGCAACGCTACCGTCGATGGAATCGAGCTCTTCGTCATCCACCGGCTCAGCAACGCGCTGCAGACCCACCACGTTTTCATCTTCCGCTGTACGGATGAGGATCACGCCCTGGGTGTTACGCCCCACCACGCTGATCTCAGACACGCGGGTACGCACCAGCGTACCGGCATCGGTGATCATCATGATCTGGTCGGCATCATCTACCTGCACCGCGCCCACAACGGAACCGTTGCGCTCGGTCACTTTGATAGAGATAACGCCCTGCGTGCCGCGAGACTTGGTCGGGTATTCGCTTTCTGCCGTACGTTTACCGTAGCCATTCTGCGTCACGGTCAGGATTGCACCTTCGCCGCGCGGAACGATCAGGGAAACGACGCTGTCTTCGCCCGCCAGTTTGATACCACGAACGCCCGTAGCGGTACGACCCATTGCACGGACGGCGTTCTCTTTAAAGCGCACCACTTTACCGGCCGCAGAGAACAGCATCACTTCATCGGAACCGGAGGTCAGATCCACGCCGATCAGCTCGTCGCCTTCGTTCAGATTCACCGCAATGATCCCGGCGGAACGTGGGCGGCTGAACTCGGTCAGGGCGGTTTTCTTCACGGTACCGCTGGCGGTCGCCATAAAGACGTTCACGCCCTCTTCGTACTCGCGTACCGGCAGGATGGCGGTGATACGTTCGTTCGCTTCCAGCGGCAGCAGGTTAACGATTGGGCGACCACGTGCACCGCGGCTTGCTTCCGGCAGCTGATAGACTTTCATCCAGTACAGACGACCGCGGCTTGAGAAGCAGAGGATCGTGTCATGGGTGTTGGCCACCAGCAGGCGGTCAATAAAGTCTTCTTCTTTAATACGTGCCGCAGATTTACCTTTACCGCCACGACGCTGTGCTTCGTAGTCGGTCAGCGGCTGATACTTCACATAGCCCTGGTGAGACAGGGTTACCACCACGTCTTCGCGGTTGATCAGGTCTTCAATGTTGATATCAGAGCTGTTCGCGGTGATTTCGGTGCGGCGTGCATCGCCGAACTGATCGCGGACCAGTTCCAGCTCTTCACGGATCACTTCCATCAGGCGATCTGCGCTACCCAGGATATGCAGCAGCTCGGCAATCTGTTCCAGCAGCTCTTTATATTCGTCGAGCAGTTTTTCGTGCTCAAGGCCGGTCAGTTTCTGCAGACGCAGATCCAGAATCGCCTGCGCCTGCTGTTCAGTCAGGTAGTACTGACCGTCACGCACGCCGAATTCAGGCTCCAGCCACTCAGGACGCGCAGCGTCATCGCCCGCACGTTCAAGCATGGCGGCCACGTTACCCAGCTCCCATGGACGCGCAATCAGGGCTGCTTTCGCTTCTGCCGGGGTCGGCGCACGGCGAATCAGCTCAATAATAGGGTCGATGTTGGCCAGTGCAACGGCCAGCGCTTCAAGGATATGGGCACGGTCACGCGCTTTGCGCAGTTCGAAGATAGTACGGCGGGTCACCACTTCACGGCGGTGACGCACGAACGCGCTCAGGATCTCTTTCAGGTTCATGATCTTCGGCTGACCATGGTGCAGCGCAACCATGTTGATGCCGAAGGAGACCTGAAGCTGAGTCTGGGAATACAGGTTGTTCAGCACAACCTCGCCCACCGCGTCGCGTTTAATCTCAATCACGATGCGCATACCGTCTTTGTCAGACTCGTCACGCAGCGCGCTGATGCCTTCAACGCGTTTTTCTTTTACCAGCTCGGCGATTTTTTCAATCAGACGCGCTTTGTTCACCTGATACGGGATCTCGTGAACAATGATGGTCTCACGGCCGGTCTTAGCGTCCGCTTCCACTTCGGCGCGGGCACGGATGTAAATCTTGCCGCGTCCGGTGCGGTACGCTTCTTCAATACCGCGACGACCGTTGATGATCGCCGCCGTCGGGAAGTCCGGGCCCGGGATGTGTTCCATCAGCCCTTCAATGCTGATGTCTTCATCGTCGATATAGGCCAGGCAGCCGTTGATCACTTCGGTAATGTTGTGCGGCGGAATGTTGGTTGCCATACCGACCGCGATACCGGACGAACCGTTAACCAGCAGGTTCGGGATCTTGGTTGGCATCACATCTGGGATGCGCTCGGTGCCGTCGTAGTTATCGACGAAATCAACGGTCTCTTTTTCCAGGTCGGCCATCAGCTCATGAGCGATTTTCGACATACGGATTTCCGTATAACGCATCGCCGCAGCGGAGTCGCCGTCGACTGAGCCAAAGTTACCCTGACCATCTACCAGCATGTAACGCAAGGAGAATGGCTGCGCCATACGAACGATGGTGTCATAAACGGCGGTATCACCATGCGGGTGATATTTACCGATAACGTCACCGACGACGCGGGCAGATTTTTTATAGGCTTTATTCCAGTCATTGCCCAATACGTTCATGGCGTATAGTACGCGACGGTGTACCGGCTTCAGGCCATCGCGGACATCCGGCAGCGCACGGCCAACAATGACCGACATCGCATAGTCCAGATAGGAGCTCTTCAGCTCTTCCTCGATGTTAACCGGTGTAATTTCTCTCGCAAGGTCGCTCATCTAACCGCTATCCCTCTACTGTATCCCGGATTCAAAGGTCGCAAATTATAACACAGCCGAGGTGATTGAGGTAAACCTATACGCTTTATTCACGGGGATTGCCTGATATACTCCTTTGTCTTGCTAAATAAGGAGTAAAAGCGCCCATGAATGCCGAAAAATCCCCGGTGGCTCACAACGTTGACCACGAAGAGATTGCCAAATTTGAAGCGGTGGCGTCCCGCTGGTGGGATCTCGAAGGTGAGTTCAAACCGCTGCATCGCATTAACCCGCTGCGTCTGGGCTATATCGCGGAGCGTTCCGGCGGTCTGTTCGGTAAGAAAGTGCTCGACGTCGGCTGCGGCGGCGGCATCCTTGCGGAGAGCATGGCGCGCGAAGGGGCCACCGTCACCGGCCTGGATATGGGCTTTGAACCGCTGCAGGTGGCCCGCCTTCACGCTCTGGAGTCCGGTATACAGGTGGAATACGTGCAGGAAACCGTGGAAGAGCACGCGGCGAAACACGCCCACCAGTACGATGTGGTGACCTGCATGGAGATGCTGGAGCACGTTCCCGATCCGCAGTCGGTGGTGCACGCCTGTGCAAAACTGGTGAAGCCGGGCGGCCAGGTCTTCTTCTCAACCATCAACCGCAACGGTAAAGCCTGGCTGATGGCCGTGGTCGGCGCAGAATATGTGCTGCGCATGGTGCCGAAAGGGACGCACGACGTGAAGAAATTCATCAAGCCAGCCGAGTTGTTAAGCTGGGTTGATCAGACGTGGCTCAAAGAGCAGCACATCACCGGCCTGCACTACAATCCGCTGACCGATAAATTCAAGCTCGCACCGGGCGTTGATGTTAACTATATGTTGCACACCACCGCCAAAAACGACTAACGTCATTCGTTATTCTTATAAAGATTGCGCGACATCATGTTGCGCAATTCTGACCTCTCGTTGAAGAAATCAGCACTCGATCAAATTTTGAATTTTTTTTCTTAATTATTGACATGTCTTCCAGGCCTTACGGTACGAGGACTTAGCCTTTTTTACCCTTTCACAACCTCAATTTAACGTCAAAATCAACCCTTGTGCTGAAAAGATTCGATACTAGAATACTCACCATATAGCGTTTTTCTTATCGCAAACCCCCTATATGTAGTATTTATCCACAGAGTTAGTCACAAGACGGATCTGTGGATAAGCGGGGGATATTTTTTTATTTCACGGACAGGTAAACCCCACATGAATCAGAGTCTGCTGGTGACAAAGCGCGACGGTACTACCGAGCGTATCAATCTGGACAAAATCCATCGAGTTCTCGACTGGGCAGCAGAAGGACTGAACAACGTATCTATCTCCCAGGTTGAACTGCGTTCCCACATTCAGTTCTACGACGGCATCAAAACGTCTGATATCCACGAAACGATCATTAAAGCGGCGGCTGACCTCATCTCCCGCGAAGCACCGGATTATCAGTACCTCGCTGCACGTCTGGCGATTTTCCACCTGCGTAAAAAAGCCTACGGCCAGTTTGAGCCGCCGAAGCTGTACGATCACGTGGTGAAAATGGTTGAGCTGGGCAAATACGACACGCATCTGCTGGAAGACTATACGGAAGAAGAGTTCGAGCAGATGAACGGGTTTATCGATCACTGGCGCGACATGAACTTCTCCTACGCGGCGGTGAAGCAGCTCGAAGGCAAATACCTGGTTCAGAACCGCGTAACCGGTGAGATCTACGAAAGCGCCCAGTTCCTCTATATTCTGGTGGCCGCCTGCCTGTTCTCTAACTACCCGCGTGACACCCGTCTGGAATACGTGAAGCGTTTCTACGATGCGGTTTCCACGTTCAAGATTTCGCTGCCGACGCCAATCATGTCTGGCGTGCGCACCCCTACCCGTCAGTTCAGCTCCTGCGTACTGATCGAGTGTGGTGACAGCCTGGATTCCATCAACGCCACCTCCAGTGCCATCGTGAAATACGTTTCCCAGCGTGCAGGTATCGGCATCAACGCCGGTCGCATCCGTGCGCTGGGCAGCCCGATTCGCGGCGGTGAAGCGTTCCACACCGGCTGTATTCCGTTCTACAAGCACTTCCAGACGGCAGTAAAATCCTGCTCTCAGGGCGGCGTGCGCGGCGGTGCAGCGACCCTGTTCTACCCGATGTGGCACCTGGAAGTGGAAAGCCTGCTGGTTCTGAAGAACAACCGCGGCGTGGAAGGCAACCGCGTGCGTCACATGGACTACGGCGTGCAGATCAACAAGCTGATGTACACCCGTCTGCTGAAAGGTGAGGACATCACCCTGTTCAGCCCGTCCGACGTTCCGGGCCTGTATGACGCGTTCTTCGCCGATCAGGACGAGTTCGAGCGTCTGTACACCAAATACGAAAAAGACGACAGCATTCGTAAGCAGCGCGTGAAGGCGGTAGACCTGTTCTCCCTGATGATGCAGGAACGTGCCTCTACCGGCCGTATCTACATCCAGAACGTGGACCACTGCAACACCCACAGCCCGTTTGACCCGGTGGTTGCGCCAGTGCGCCAGTCCAACCTGTGCCTTGAGATCGCCCTGCCGACCAAACCGCTGGAAGACGTGAACGACGAAAACGGCGAAATCGCGCTGTGTACGCTGTCCGCGTTCAACCTGGGTGCGATTAAGAGCCTGGACGAGCTGGAGGAGCTGGCCGTGCTGGCGGTTCGCGCGCTTGACGCCCTGCTGGACTACCAGGATTACCCAATCCCGGCCGCTAAACGCGGTGCAATGGGCCGTCGCACCCTGGGTATCGGCGTGATCAACTTCGCCTACTGGCTGGCGAAAAACGGCAAGCGCTACTCCGACGGCAGCGCCAACAACCTGACGCACCAGACGTTCGAAGCGATTCAGTACTACCTGATGAAAGCGTCCAACGAGCTGGCGAAAGAGCAAGGCGCGTGCCCGTGGTTCAACGAAACCACCTACGCGAAAGGCATTCTGCCAATCGACACCTACAAGAAAGACCTGGATGCGATTGTCAGCGAGCCGCTGCATCTCGACTGGGAAGGCCTGCGCGAGTCCATCAAGACCCACGGCCTGCGTAACTCCACGCTCTCTGCCCTGATGCCGTCCGAGACCTCGTCGCAGATCTCTAACGCCACCAACGGTATTGAACCGCCGCGCGGCCACGTCAGCATCAAAGCGTCGAAAGACGGCGTGCTGCGTCAGGTGGTGCCGGATTACGAAACGCTGGGTAACAACTACGAACTGCTGTGGGAAATGCCAAACAACGACGGCTACCTGCAGCTGGTGGGTATCATGCAGAAGTTTATCGACCAGTCGATCTCTGCCAACACCAACTATGACCCGACGCGCTTCCCGTCCGGCAAGGTACCAATGCAGCAGCTGTTGAAAGACCTGCTGACCGCCTATAAATTTGGCGTGAAAACGCTGTACTATCACAACACCCGTGACGGTGCGGAAGACGCGCAGGACGACATGGTGCCGTCAATTCAGGACGATGGCTGCGAAAGCGGCGCATGTAAGATCTAATGTAAATGCCGGGTGGCGCTACGCTTACCCGGCCTACGATTTTGTTTGCCCGACTGACAAAATCTCTCACAGGACACACTCATGGCTTATACCACCTTTTCACAGACGAAAAACGACCAGCTCAAAGAGCCGATGTTCTTCGGCCAGCCGGTCAACGTGGCACGCTACGATCAGCAAAAATATGACATCTTCGAAAAGCTGATTGAAAAGCAACTCTCTTTCTTCTGGCGCCCGGAAGAAGTGGACGTCTCCCGCGACCGTATTGATTACCAGTCGCTGCCGGATCACGAAAAGCATATCTTCATCAGCAACCTGAAGTACCAGACGCTACTGGACTCCATTCAGGGCCGTAGTCCGAACGTGGCGCTGCTGCCGCTGATCTCCATTCCTGAGCTGGAAACCTGGGTGGAAACCTGGGCGTTCTCCGAAACGATCCACTCCCGCTCTTATACCCACATCATCCGCAACATCGTGAACGATCCGGCGGTGGTGTTTGACGATATCGTCACCAACGAGCAGATCCAGAAGCGCGCGGAAGGCATTGCCCACTACTACGACGAGCTGATCGAGATGACCAGCTACTGGCATCTGCTGGGCGAAGGCACCCACAACGTGAACGGTAAAACCGTTACCGTGAACCTGCGCGCGCTGAAAAAACAGCTGTACCTGTGCCTGATGAGCGTCAACGCGCTGGAAGCGATTCGCTTCTACGTGAGCTTCGCCTGCTCCTTCGCCTTTGCCGAGCGCAAGCTGATGGAAGGCAACGCCAAAATCATCCGTCTGATCGCCCGCGATGAAGCCCTGCACCTGACCGGTACCCAGCACATGCTGAACCTGCTGCGCAGCGGTACGGACGATCCGGAGATGGCGGAAATCGCCGAAGAGTGCAAGCAGGAGTGCTACGACCTGTTCGTGCTGGCGGCCCAGCAGGAGAAAGAGTGGGCAGACTATCTGTTCCGCGACGGCTCCATGATTGGCCTGAACAAAGACATTCTGTGCCAGTACGTTGAGTACATCACCAACATCCGCATGCAGGCCGTCGGTCTCGACCTGCCGTTCCAGACGCGCTCTAACCCAATCCCGTGGATCAACACCTGGCTGGTGTCCGATAACGTGCAGGTGGCGCCGCAGGAAGTGGAAGTGAGTTCTTATCTGGTCGGTCAGATTGATTCTGAAGTCAACACTGACGACCTGAGCGACTTCCAGCTCTGATGTCACGCGTCACGTTAAGTCTTTCCGGCACTGAGGTACTGTGTCGGGAGGAGCACCCTTCTCTGCTGGTGGCGCTTGAGGCACATCAGGTAGAAGTAGAGTACCAGTGTCGTTCCGGCTACTGCGGCTCGTGCCGCTGCCGCCTGGTCGCCGGCCAGGTGGACTGGCTGACCGAACCGCTGGCCTTTATCAACGAAGGGGAAATTTTGCCCTGCTGCTGCCGGGCGAAAGGCGATATTGAGATCGAGATGTGATTGCGTCGGGTGGCGCTTCGCTTACCCGACCTACAAAACCGCAGTTCGTAGGCCGGGTAAGGCGCAGCCGCCACCCGGCAATTTCAGCGTTAATCCCTCAAAAAGCTCACCGCTTTATCCGGGAAATCCGTAAACAGTCCGTCCACGCCCGCCTGGTTATACAACACCTCATAAAGCTGATTCACGTCCGTGGCATACGGCGGCAGCTGGTCTGCACGCACGGTATACGGATGGACCTGCATCTTGCTGGCATGCGCCTCTTTTACCATCGCCGTCAGCTTCACGTGGCCCGGCGCTGAGCCTTCCGCCACCAGCATGTGGTAATCCGGCCCGATGCCGTCGGCGTACTGCGCAATCTGCTTCATCGCACCCGGCTTAAACATCCAGTCGTAGTTATAGTTAACCCACTTCCCGTCCGGCTGCTTCTCCTGGGTTTCATTCCAGTCGGTATAGGCAATCAGCTGTACCAGATTGAGATCCATCCCCATCTTCGGTTCCAGCTCGGTTTTGATACGCTTCAGCTCGGCGGCGTCAAAACACTGCAGGTAGACTTTGTCCTTCTTGCTGGTGTAGCCGTACTGCTTCAGCACCTCCAGCGTCTTCGCGGCAATGTCTTTCCCTTCCTGATGGTGGAACCACGGCGCTTTGATCTCCGGGTAGATACCGATGTTTTTACCGGTGGAGTGGTTCAGGCCCTGAACAAATTCAATCTCTTCCTGGAAGGTATGAATGCGGAAGTCAGATTTGCCCATCGGGAAACGGCCCGGATAGACCTGCACCTTCTTGCCTTTTTCAATCTCGAAGCCTTCGGTAAACTTCAGGGAGCGAATCTCCGCCAGCGTGAAGTCGATGGCGTAGTAGCGGCCATCCTTACGGGCGCGGTCCGGGAAACGCTCCGCCACGTCCGTCACGCGGTCCAGATAGTGGTCATGCAGGACAACCAGCTGGTCGTCCTTCGTCATCACCAGATCCTGCTCCAGATAATCCGCGCCCTGGGCATAGGCCATCGCTTTCGCCGGCAGGGTATGCTCCGGCAGATAGCCGCTGGCGCCGCGGTGGGCGATAACGATTTTATCTGCCGCCAGCGCCGAGCCTGTCATCAGGCCCGCCAGCAGCAGGCCGGCTGTTACGTAAGATAATTTCATGGCATTGCTCCTTATTGACGACGCGCCTGCACTTCCGCGTGGTGACGTTTCTCACCGATCATCACAACAATCAGCAGCAGTACCGCCAGCACGCTACCGCCGATCATCACCATAAAGCCGCCGTCCCAGCCGAAGAAGTCAACGGTGTAGCCCACGATGGCGCTTGCCGCGACCGAACCGCCCAGATAGCCGAACAGACCGGTAAAGCCTGCCGCCGTGCCTGCCGCTTTTTTCGGTGCCAGCTCCAGCGCGTGCAGACCGATCAGCATTACCGGACCATAAATCAGGAAGCCGATGACGATCATGCAGGCCATATCTACTGACGGGTTGCCCGGCGGGTTGAGCCAGTAAACGACGGTCGCGATGGTGACCAGGGTCATAAAGAACACGCCCGTCGCGCCGCGGTTGCCTTTAAACACCTTGTCCGACATCCAGCCGCAAAGCAGCGTGCCCGGGATCCCGGCATATTCATACAGGAAATAGGCCCACGAGGATTTATCCAGCGCGAAGTGCTTCACCTCTTTCAGGTAGGTCGGGGACCAGTCGAGGATGCCGTAGCGCAGCAGGTAAACGAACACGTTCGCCACCGCGATGTACCACAGCAGCTTGTTCGGCAGGACGTACTTCATGAAGATCTGTTTTGCGGTCAGCTCTTCTTCGTGCTCCTTGCTGTAATCGTCCGGATAGTCGTTTTTGTACTCTTCAATCGGCGGCAGGCCGCAGGACTGAGGCGTGTCACGCATCAGCGCAAAAGCGAAAATCGCCACGACGATGGCGCCAAAGGCAGGCATATAGAGCGCAGCGTGCCAGTCGTTGAACCAGGCCATCCCCAGCAGGAACAGCAGCGGCGGAATACCGCCACCCACGTTATGCGCACAGTTCCACACCGACACGATGCCGCCGCGTTCCTTCTGCGACCACCAGTGCACCATGGTGCGCCCACAAGGCGGCCACCCCATCCCCTGGAACCAGCCGCAGAGGAACAGCAGCACGAACATAATCGCAATACTGGACGTCGCCCACGGCACAAAGCCCATGAACAGCATCACCGCCGCGGCCAGAATCAGACCGGCGGGCAGAAACACGCGCGGATTCGAGCGATCCGACACCGAACCCATAATGAATTTGGAAAAACCGTAGGCGATTGAGATCCCCGACAGCGCGAACCCCAGATCGCCGCGGGAGAAGCCCTGCTCCACCAGATACGGCATGGCGAGCGCGAAGTTTTTACGTACAAGGTAGTACGCCGCGTACCCGAAGAAGATCCCCAGGAAGATTTGCCAGCGCAGACGGCGGTATAGCGGATCAATTTCTGCCTCTGGCAGACGCGCCCGATGCGGCGCAGGTTTGAAGATACTGAGCATAACAGCCTCCGTGGCCTTGAATTGAATGAGCAGGTGGCTCGCACCTGAATTCCAGAGGCGGGGATGTTAAGAAATCACGGTGATTGTTACTGTGAATCAACGCACAGATTGTTACAGAAATATGACAGAATGCGCAAAAAAGCGCATGAAATCACGTTTCACTTTCGAATTTCGCGCGTTTATGTTCGAAATCAAACAAACCACACGATTGATATGGCTAAATGATAAAAAAACGAACATAGAGGGTAAACAATGACCATTCACGATCCTCGCTACAGCGATGTGATAATCATTGGCGGTGGCGCAACCGGCGCCGGGATCGCACGCGATTGCGCCCTTCGCGGCTTAAGCGTCACGCTGCTGGAGCGTCACGATATCGCCACGGGCGCAACCGGGCGTAACCATGGCCTGCTGCACAGCGGCGCGCGGTATGCGGTTACCGACGGTGAATCCGCGCGCGAATGTATTGCTGAAAACCAGATCCTCAAGCGTATCGCCCGCCACTGCATTGAGCCGACCGACGGCCTCTTTATTACCCTTCCCGAAGATGACCTCGCCTTTCAGGAGACCTTTATTACCGCCTGCAATACAGCGGGCATTCAGGCTGAGGCCATGGACCCGGCGCTGGCGCGGCGGCTGGAACCGTCGGTCAACCCGGCGCTGATCGGCGCGGTGAAGGTGCCTGACGGCACCGTTGATCCCTTCCGCCTGACCGCCGCCAATATGCTGGACGCCCGCGAACATGGCGCGCACATCCTGACCGGGCACGAAGTGACCGGGCTTATCCGCGAAGGTCATCGCATATGCGGCGTGCGAATCCTTGATACACGACATAACGAACACAGCGAGCTGTATGCCGCCGTGGTGGTCAACGCGGCGGGGATCTGGGGGCAGCGCATCGCGGAATACGCGGACCTGTCGGTGCGCATGTTCCCGGCAAAAGGCTCGCTGCTGATCCTCGACCACCGCATCAATAACCACGTGATCAACCGCTGCCGCAAACCGTCTGATGCCGATATCCTCGTCCCGGGCGACACCATTTCGTTAATCGGTACCACCTCAACCCACGTCGACTACAGCGAGATTGACTACAACCGCGTAACCGCCGAAGAGGTGGACATCCTGCTGCGCGAAGGGGAAAAACTGGCCCCGGTGATGGCCCAGACGCGTATTCTGCGCGCCTACGCGGGCGTGCGTCCGCTGGTCGCCAGCGACAACGACCCGAGCGGGCGTAACGTCAGCCGGGGCATCGTGCTGCTCGATCACGCCGCGCGCGACGGCATGGACGGGTTTATCACCATCACCGGCGGCAAGCTGATGACCTACCGCCTGATGGCCGAGTGGGCGACCGATGCCGTCTGCCGCAAGCTGGGCAATACCGAACGGTGCGTGACGGCAGAGCAAGCCCTGCCCGGCTCGCGTCAGTCCACCGAAAAAACGCTGCAAAAAATTATCTCCCTGCCCGCGCCGCTGCGCGGGTCCGCTATTTACCGCCACGGCGACAGAACGCCGCAGTGGCTCGGTGAAGGAAGATTGAGCCGCAGCCTGGTATGCGAGTGCGAAGCCGTCACCGCCGGTGAGGTGCAGTACGCGGTGGAGAGCCTGACGGTCACAAGCCTGCTCGATCTTCGCCGCCGTACCCGCGTCGGAATGGGGACCTGTCAGGGCGAGCTGTGCGCCTGTCGTGCCGCCGGACTGCTGCAGCGTTTTCACACCACCACCGCCACCCAGTCGCTCGATCAGCTCAGCGCGTTTTTAAACGAGCGCTGGAAAGGCATTCAGCCTGTCGCCTGGGGCGATGCCCTGCGCGAAAGCGAATTTACCCGCTGGGTCTACCAGGGGCTTTGCGGTCTTGAGAAGGAGCAACGCGATGAAATTTGATACCGTCATCGTCGGCGGCGGGCTGGCAGGCCTGCTTTGCGGCATCAAGCTCACGAAGCAGGGGCTGCGCTGCGCCATTATCACACGGGGCCAGAGCGCCCTGCACTTCTCGTCGGGCTCGCTGGATCTGGTGGACGAAGCGTGCCGCGATACGCTGCCGCCGGAGCACCCGTATCACCTGATTGGCGCGCAGCACATTGACCGCTTTGCGCTGGAAACCGAAGCGCTGCTGGCGGACTGCGGCGCACGTCTTAAGGGAAGCGCCCGGCTCAATCACCAGCGCGTCACGCCGCTCGGTACCCTGCGCTCTGCCTGGCTCAGCCCGGAAGAAGTGCCCGTAGCGCCCTTCAATGCCGCACGCGTGCGGGTCGTGGGCATTAGCGGCTTTCTGGATTTTCAGCCTCATCTCGCGGCGGCGTCACTCTGTCGCCAGGGCGTCAATGCCGAAACGGCAGAGATAGAGCTACCTGAACTGGATGTCCTGCGCGACAACCCGAGCGAGTTTCGCGCGGTGAATATCGCCCGTTTTCTGGATAACGAGGACAAATGGCCGCTGCTGTATGACGCGCTGAGGCCGCTCAGCGACGGCTGCGACGCCCTGCTGATGCCCGCCTGCTTTGGTTTACGCGACAACCGGCTCTGGCGCTGGCTCTCGGATCAGCTGCCCTGCTCGCTCGGCCTGCTGCCCACGCTGCCCCCTTCCGTACCCGGCATTCGCCTGCATACCCAGCTCCAGCGCCAGTTTGTCGCGCAGGGCGGCGTGTGGATGGCGGGTGATGAGGTGAAAAAAATCACCCTGACCGACGGCGCGGTGAGCGAAATCTGGACGCGCAACCACGACGATATTCCGCTTCGTGCCCGCTATACGGTGCTGGCAAGCGGCAGCTTCTTCAGCAACGGGCTGCTGAGCAGCCGGGAGGGCATCCGGGAAGCCATTATGGGGCTGGATGTTCGCCAGCGAGCCTCCCGCGCGGACTGGTATCAGAGTGATTTCTTCTCGCCGCAGCCCTGGCAGCAGTTCGGCGTGATTGTCGATAGCCAGCTGCATCCGCAACTTTCCGGTAAACCTGTCAGAAATCTCTTTGCCATCGGCTCGCTGCTGGGCGGGTACGATCCTATTGCCCAGGGATGCGGTGGCGGGGTCTGCGCCGTCACGGCGCTGTATGTGGCAGAGCAGATTAGCCAGCGCACGGAGGCTGAACAATGAACGACACCCGTTTTGAAAGCTGCATTAAATGCACGGTGTGTACCACCGTCTGCCCGGTCAGCGGCGTGAACCCACGCTATCCCGGGCCAAAGCAGGCCGGACCGGACGGCGAGCGTCTGCGTCTGAAGGACGGCAAGCTGTACGACGAGGCGCTGAAATACTGCATTAACTGCAAACGCTGCGAAGTCGCCTGCCCGTCGGATGTTAAAATCGGCGATATCATCCAGCGCGCCCGGGCGCGCTACAGCACGCAAAAGCCGACGCTGCGGGACGCGATCCTGAGCCATACCGATCTGATGGGCAGCGTCTCGACGCCCTTTGCCCCGCTGGTGAATGCCGCGACCTCGCTCAAACCGGTGCGCCAGCTGCTGGATGCCACGCTGAAGATAGATCATCAGCGCAGCCTGCCGAAATATTCTCACGGCACCTTCCGCCGCTGGTACAAATCCGTCGCGGCACAACAGGCGCAGTATGCCGACCAGGTAGCCTTTTTCCACGGCTGCTATGTGAACTACAACCACACGCAGCTGGGTAAAGATCTGCTGAAGGTGCTGAACGCCATGGGAACGGGCGTTCAGCTACTGAACAAAGAGAAGTGCTGCGGCGTACCGCTGATTGCCAACGGGTTTACCGATAAAGCGCGCAGGCAGGCTCAAAGCAATGTCACCTCCCTGCGCGAAGCGATTGTCGATAAAGGGATTCCGGTGCTGGCGACCTCGTCCACCTGTACCTTCACCCTGCGCGACGAGTACCCGCATCTGCTGGACGTGGATAATACCGGCCTGCGCGAGCACATCGAGCTGGCGACACGCTTCCTGTGGCGCAAGCTGGATAGCGGGCAGACGCTGCCGCTGGGGACATTACCGCTGAAGGTGGTCTATCACACGCCGTGTCACATGGAGAAAATGGGCTGGTCGCTCTATACGCTTGAGCTGCTGCGGCTTATTCCAGGCCTGGAGCTGACGGTGCTGGATTCGCGCTGCTGCGGGATTGCGGGAACCTACGGCTTTAAGCGTGAAAACTACGAAACGTCACAGGCGATTGGCGCCCCGCTGTTCCGCCAGATTGAAGAGAGCGGCGCGGATATCGTGGTAACGGACTGCGAAACCTGCAAATGGCAAATTGAGATGTCCACCAGCAAGCGCTGCGAGCATCCAATCACCTTACTGGCGAAGGCGCTGGGCTGAACATGGCCGGGGCGAAAGGCCCCGGCACAGGTTTTACTCGATGAACAGCGACTCGACCACATGGATCCAGCCGTGCTCGCTGGCCACCTCTTTGCCATTCAGCCAGCGGCGCAGCATGTTCAACGCCATCATGGCGCAAACCTCCTGACGCACCGCCAGGCTGTGGCGGGTGATGCTCATTTTTACCCGCAGGGCCCAGGTGCCTTCCGGCGTCGCCAGCGCGAAGTTAAGGTATTCCTCGTCCAGCCCGCCGATAAACAGCGCCAGACCGGCAAAATGCTTCACCCTTCTCTCGGAAGCCCAGCGGGCGGTTTGCGCCAGGGTCTCCTGCTGGAACGGCACCACTTCGCTGGCCAGCAGCGGCGCATTGACGCGCGACAGCTGCAGCGCCAGCAGGCCACCGGTGAACTGCTCGCTTAAGGTCACGCTCAGCTGACGCGACTGCAGATGCGTCGCAATCTGCGCCGGTAGCCCTTCCGTTCCTTCAAAGATCAGGCTTTCGCCCGCCACGCGCTGCACCTCGGGCCACAGAGCCAGCATCGCCTCTTTCTGCTCGGCCGGGCCTGTCAGCTTAAGCTCAATGATCGGCATGGAGGAGCGGTAGCCCATGGAGACGCCCGGCGGCAGCGGGAGAGGGTCAAGGCTCTGGGCCAGATCGCTTTCAGAGCGGCCAAAAGTGGTCAGACGCAGGCACAGCGGCGGTTCAGGCAGGGTAAAACGATCGCGAAGGCGCGGCAGGATCTGCTGCTCGACCATCACTTTAAATTCTGAGGGCACGCCCGGCGTAAAGAACATCAGGCAGCGGTTCAGCTGCATGGCAAACCCACACGCGGTACCCACCGGGTTATCGACCAGCTCGGCGCTGGCGGGAATTTCAGCCTGTTTGCGGTTGCTGGGGGCCATGACGCGGCCACGTTCGGAGAAAAAGCGCTCCATCTGCGAAAGCCACGCCTCGTGCAGCACCAGCCCTTCGCCTTTAGCGGTCGCGGCAGCCAGCGCGCTGAGATCGTCGCTGGTAGGGCCGAGCCCACCGTTCACAATCAGCACGTCGCAGTGTTCGCTGCGCTCGCGCAGAATAGCGACCAGCGACTCAAGATTGTCGCCCACGGTATTGCGGCGCGTTAACGGTAATCCTTGCTCAAAGAAAAGATCGGCAAGCCAGGCAGCATTGGTATCAATAATTTGTCCATGCAGCACTTCGTCGCCGGTGGATAACATCTCCACGTTAATCATTATGTTCTCCCGCTTATTTGGTCAAAACACTATAGCGCAAACGCGGGGTGGAGAAGAGAGAAACTGGCGCGGCAGGATGCCGCGCCGGAGTGGATTAGAAGCCTGCGCTGACGCCCACGTACGGGCCGTCGGCCAGCGCGTTGTCGCGGTTGCCGTCTTTACCGGCCAGGTTCAGATAGCGATAGCCCGCTTCGATGGTAATTGGACGCATGATGGTCCAGCGCGCGCCGGCGTTGGCCTCTTCATAGCTTTCGATGCCGCTGGAGAGGGAGTCCGGCGAATAGTAGTACTCACCAAACAGGCCGAAGCTGTCGCCAATTTTCCACTGCAGACCGCCGCCCACTGCCGCCGCGTACCCTTTGTCACCGTCATTTGGGTTGGTATAGATACCTTTACCGCCGACGGTGGCCAGGAACGGGCCAAGAGGAATGTTGAGACCCAGGCCGAGGCTGGCCGCGTCGCCGTCGTCATCGTTATGCGTCCAGCCGCCGGTCATCGCCAGACCGGAAGTCTCGGTACCCATGCCAAAGCCCAGGTGGGTATAATCCTGACCCGCCGAGCCGTTAATGCTGATGGCGTTAGCCGCCGCAGATACAACCATCAGGCCGAAGCCCAGTAATGCCACTTTTTTCATTGTCGTGATCCCGCACAATTATTATAAAGAAGTCCCAAAACCGCGAGATTTTAACCGGAGTCTCCCGGGGATCAAGCACTCTGCGTGCGGCAGAACGGTAGATTGTAACTAATTGAAACGGCTATTATCCCTTCAGCGATGCGTTTACCCACTGCTGCAGCGCGCGGCGTGAGACTTTGATGCCGCCATTTTTGAGTTCGGTCGGCAACAGCAGCCAGCGGACGGGTTGCTCAAAACGCGCCACCTTATCCCTGACCCAGTCAGGCAAACAGGTGATATCTGTTCCCGGCTCGCACTCCACCACCGCCACCGGACGTTGCCCAAACTCGGCGTCGTCCAGCGGAACGATAAACACCTGGTTAATCTGCGGATGGCGGGCGATAACCCGCTCAAGGCTTTCCGGCTGGATCCCTTCTCCGCCGCTAAAAAAGAGGTTGTCCATGCGGCCCAGGATCGTCAGGCGGCCGTCATGCCATTCACCGCGATCGCGGGTGGCAAACCATCCCTGCGCGTTGGTCAGCGGAATCAGTTCGCCGCCCCGCCAGTAGCCTGAGGCCATACTCTCTGCCCGGATCCAGACCTCACCGTTAACCACCTGCACCTCTCTGCCCGGCAGCGCATAGCCTACGTCCGGCTCGCCGTCCGCCGCTTTCGCGCAGACGGTAGAGGCAAACTCGGTCAGGCCGTAGCCGCAGAAGGTGTGAATCTCCTGCTCTCGCGCCTGCTGCGTCAATTCAACAGGGATGGCGGCCCCGCCCAGCAGCACCGCTTTCAGTGCGACAGGCTGGGGGGCATTAAGCAGGCGCCAGAGCTGGGTCGGCACCAGCGAGGCGTGCGTACAGCCGCGCAACGCCTGCGCCAGCGGCTGTTTCTCGCGCACGGTTAACCGCGCGCCGGCCTGCAGCCAGCGCCATAAAATCCCCTGCCCGGAAACGTGAAACAGCGGCAGCGAAAGCAGCCAGTCGTCGTCTTCACCGTAGGGCATCAGCGACAAAACGCCGCTCGCGCTGGCGAGATGGGCGGCGCAGGTATGCACCGCCGCTTTCGGCAGCCCGGTGGAGCCGGAGGTCAACGTCATGGACGCCAGCCGCGCAGGCTGCCACGCAACGCGATATTCACCCGCGCGCTCGCGCATGCTCAGGGCAGGAAGACCGTCGTAGCTGCCGTCCAGCGCCAGCGCAAAGCGCAGCGTCATCTGCGGGAGCAACACGTCCAGCAGCGGGCGCGGCAGCTGCGGATTAACGGGAAGAATGCGCGCCCCGCACTGGAGCAGCGCCAGCCACGCCAGCAGGGTTTGCGGGTGATTATGGGCCAGCAGCAGCACGCCGTTGCCCTCCTCCACGCCCTGGAGGTGAAACTCTGCCGCAAGGCGGTCGACGCGTGTGCACAACAGTTGCCAGCTCAGCACCTCATCGTTCAGCCTGAGGGCCGGTTTATCAGCAAACTGCGCGCGCCAGTGCCGCCACGGCCAGTCGGTAAAACTCATCGCAGCGGCTCCAGCGCCGCAACGTCGAGGCACGGCAGCGCGCTGTCAGGCCACGTGCGGATAAGCTGAGCCTGCATCAGGTTCAGCGTGTCGAGGCCGGGGATCGTGTCCGGCGTTAGCCACGCGGCAATGCGCGCCAGCTGGGTCAGCCCAAGGCTGGACTCGATCGACGAGCTGATGACCGCCGTAAGTCCAAGCGCGTGCGCTGCCGCGACCTGCTCGCGCACCTTTGCCAGGCTGCCGGTCAGCGTCGGTTTAATCACTACCGCGCTGACGCCGGGCTCGGCGACAAATTCAAAATCGTCCTCGCGCAGGCTTTCATCCCAGGCGATGGCTATCCCCGTTTCGCGGGCAAACGCGCGCGAATCGTCGCGGGTTTTGCACGGCTCTTCGAGGAAGGCAATGCGGCTGCGGTACGCCGGGTTGACGTACTTTGCAAACTGCTGCGCCTTGAGCGGCGTCCAGGCGCGGTTAGCGTCAAGACGCAGATGAAGGTCGGGGATCGCCTCCAGCAGCAGGTTGGCGACCATGCCGTCGCGCACCGCTTCGTAGAGACCGACTTTAATTTTCGCCACCTTCTCGCCCGGCATGGCGGAGAGCAGCGCGAACAGCTCGTCGGGATCGCCCGTACAGAGCGGTGCCGCGCGGTAGTTAGCCTCTTCAGGCAGGCTGCCGTCCAGCTCCGCCAGCGCGCAGCTGATTCCAAAAGCCGCGGAAGGCACGTCCGGCAACGCCGGATCCGCGCCCTCGCGCCACGCGTCCGCCCATGCCAGCAATGCTGACTGCGCGTCCTCCAGCGACTCCAGGCTAAAGCCCGGCAGAGGCGAAATCTCGCCCCAGCCTTCCCGCTCGTCCTGTTGCAGATGCACCAAGAAGCCGTCACGGGTTTTTAACCGCCGTTCACGCAGCACCACGCCCGCGTCCATCGGTATCTGCCAGCGGTAAACCTGCGCGCGACGCATTACGGGTTCCGTTTGTATTTGCTGAAGTCCGGCTGGCGTTTTTCGTTAAACGCGTTGCGCCCTTCCTGACCCTCTTCGGTCATGTAGAACAGCATGGTGGCGTTGCCCGCCAGCTCCTGCAGACCCGCCTGGCCGTCACAGTCGGCGTTGAGAGCGGCCTTCAGGCAGCGCAGCGCCATCGGGCTGTTTTGCAGCATTTCACGGCACCAGCGCACGGTCTCTTTTTCGAGATCGGCAATCGGTACCACGGTATTCACCAGGCCCATATCCAGCGCTTCCTGAGCGTTGTACTGACGGCACAGGAACCAGATTTCGCGGGCTTTTTTCTGCCCGACGATGCGCGCCATGTAGGAGGCACCCCAGCCGCCGTCGAAGGAGCCGACTTTCGGGCCGGTCTGGCCGAAGACGGCATTCTCTGCCGCAATGGTCAGGTCACACATCATGTGCAGCACGTGACCGCCGCCGATGGAGTAGCCTGCCACCATCGCCACCACCGGTTTTGGACAGGTGCGGATCTGACGCTGGAAATCGAGGACGTTCAGGTGGTGGGTACCCGCATCGTCCTGGTATCCGCCGTAGTCGCCGCGCACTTTCTGATCGCCACCGGAGCAGAACGCTTTATCGCCTTCGCCGGTCAGGACAATCACGCCGATGTTGTCGTCGTAGCGCGCATCCGCCAGGGCCTGAATCATCTCTTTCACGGTCAGCGGGCGGAAGGCGTTACGCACCTGCGGGCGGTTGATGGTGATTTTGGCAATGCCGTCGGTGGATTTGTGGTAACGAATGTCGGTGTAGCCTTCGGAGCAGTCCTGCCATTCAACCGGGGCGTAAAGCATGTTTTCATCAGGATAGATCATAGAGTGTCCTTTATTCGATAACGCAGTATCTGAGCCAGACTCGCGATAACCGCATCGGGATTTTCCCGGTGGGCGTTGTGTCCGGCATTGGGAATGGCATGGCGAACGGCGTTCACTTCCGCGGCCAGGGCCGCGAACTTCTCATCACGTTCGCCATAGAGATAATCAAAAGAGAAATCGCGTGCGCTCAGCGCGGCGCGCAAATCGGGCTGCTCGGCCAGCGAGGTCGCCTCAAGCATCGTCGCCAGCGTCGCGCCGCTGTTCTGGCTGCGAAGGGTAATCAGCGCGTCGCGCTGGGCGTCAGTGAGAGAGGTGAACACGGGCTGTTGGTACCAGTCAGCGAACACCTTCTCCAGCGGTTCAGTGCGAAAACGCGTTGCCCAGCGATGGTCAGATGCCCGCCGCGCATGTCGCGCCTCGGCATCCTGCAGGCCCGGATGCCCGCCCTCCACGATCACGCCCAGCAGCCCCGTTGGCTGCTGGCAGGCGTGGAACATTGCAATGCGGCCGCCGAGGGAGTACCCGATGAGCCAGAATTTCAGTATGTTGTAACTAAGCAAGGTTCGGGTGAGCAGCGTGCTCATCTCCTCAAACCCCGCCACGCCCAGATCCCGGGATCCACCGTGACCCGGCAGATCCAGATACAGCCGGGGGTAATCGCTGAGCCCTTCACCGACCCTCTGCCACTCGCGGCAGTCCCCGGAAAAGCCGTGCAAAAAGACCAGCCAGGGATAGCCTGGTTTTCCGGCTCTCTGCACGCCAGAGAGGATCACAGCTGGCTCACCTGCGCCAGCAGGCTTTGCAGGGCCTGCGCACCGTCAGCATCGTTCACCACCAGCTCAATCAGCGTCGCACCCGGCTGCTTCCAGGCGCTGCTTAACGCCGCATCCAGCTGTTCCCAGCTTTCCGGGCGATGGTATTTCAGGCTAAACATCGCCGCGGCATGTTCAAACTGCACGTTCTGCGGCATCAGATAGAAGCGCTCGCGCTCGCTCTGCGGCGTGGGCAGCAGGGAGAAAATCTGCCCGCCGTTGTTGTTGACCACAATCAGCACGAACGGGGCTGACGCCTGACGCAGCAGCGCCAGCGCGTTGAGATCGTAGAGCGCGGAGAGATCCCCCACGATGGCCAGCGTCGATTTCGCGCTGGCGCGCTGCACGCCCGCCGCCGTGGAGATCAGCCCGTCAATGCCGCTGGCACCGCGGTTGCTGTACACCGGGTAGCCCGCAGGAAGCTTCGAAAAGGCGTCAATCAGCCGCACGACCAGGCTGTTGCCGACAAATAGCTGCCCCTGCTCAGGCAGGCACTGGCGAATACGGTGCGCCAGCCCGGCCTCGCTAAACGCTTCACAGTGCGCTTTGGTCAGCTCCCACGCCCGGCGCGAAAGGTCCGGGATGGCCACCGCCCAGGGCTTGCGTTTTTCAACCGGATGCAGCGTCAGCCAGGCGTCGATGCTGCTGACCAGACGACGCCCGCGGTGGTGAGCCGGGTCAAGCCGTCCTTCCAGCGAATCCACCAGCCAGTACTCTTCCGGCTCGCAGGTAGCCTGCCACTGCAGTAAGCGTTTGCCGGTCAAACTCGAGCCAAGCTGGACCACAATCTGCGCCTGCGCCAGTTCGGTGACCGCTTTGGCATTACCCAGCCAGAGGTCGGCGCACGGCAGCGGCTGACCGGTCTGGGAAAGCACGTCGCCTATCAGCGGCCAGCCGAGGGTTTGCGCCCATTCGGCAACCAGCTTGCCTTCGGCAGCGCTCATGCGCCCGGCGATCACCACGCCGCGCTTCTGCCGCCAGAAGAACCAGTCGCGCTGCTTCGCGCTCTCAAGATGCGTCTGCTCGCGCAGCCACGGTTTTTCACTCTCCCACCAGTCGCCAAGGGACTGCTGCCAGTCAAGGCCCGTGTCGTCCAGCTCACCGTAGAGCGGCTCGGCAAACGGGCAGTTGATATGCAACGCCCCGGCGCGCAACGTCTCCATGGCATGATCGACGGTGGAGACAAGCCAGCTTGCCGGAATATCCTGGGTGGGACGCGGTAACGAAATCGTCTGCGAAGGATGAGAAGCAAAGAGCCCCGGCTGGCGAATGGCCTGATTAGCACCGCAGTCGATAAGCTCAGGGGGACGATCGGCCGTCAGTAAGATCAGTTTTTCACCGGTTAACCCGGCTTCAATCAGGGCCGGAAAGAGGTTCGCCACGGCGGTACCGGAGGTGACGATCACCGCCACAGGTTCTTTGCTGACTTTCGCCAGCCCGAGCGCAAGATGGCCAAGACCGCGTTCATCAAAGTGGGTGTGGTGAATCAACGCCCGGTTTTCAGCGGCCGCCAGCGTCAGCGGCGTTGAGCGAGAACCCGGTGCAATACACACGTGCCTGACGCCATGGCGCGTCAGGGCTTCAAGGATCACCGCCGCCCAGCGTCGGTTAAAAGAACTTACTGACATGAGATTGTCCGGTATCAAGAATGCGACACAGTATAAATAATAGAAAAAATTGGAATTTTGATATGAATCGGGATTGCGCGATTCAGTATTAATTCCTTAGGAGCAGAGAGCGCAATCCAGCAGCTTTGTTTTCGATCTCCTGCCACTCCTGCTCCGGGTCAGATCCGCTGACAATACCGGCGCCGGCGTAGAGCCGCAGAGAGTCCTCCAGAACGCGCGCGGAGCGCAACGCCACGCAGAACTCACTCTGTTCGGGGGATAAATACCCGGCCGAACCGGCGTACCACTCGCGGTTAAAGGGCTCAACCTTCTGAATAAACTCGCGGGCTGGCTGTCGGGGTAATCCGGCAACGGCCGCGGTTGGCTGCAGCATAAGCAGACACTGCTCATCATCGGCCTGTTTGAGCTCGGTCCAGATACAGCGGCGCAAATGCTGCACTTTACGCAGGCGCACCACCTGGGCGGGCAGTACCTCAAGCGTCTGCGTATGATGCTGAAGACGCTGGCAGATATCTTCCACGACCAGCATATTTTCGCGCTGGTTTTTATCATCGTTCAGCAGCCACTCGCCGAGACGCTGCGCCTGACGATCGTCGGTATGGCTGGCGACGGTGCCCGCCAGCGCTTCCGTGCGCAGCAGCTTGCCGCGCCGCCGCCAGAGACGCTCGGGCGTAGAGCCAAGAAACGCATTGCTGGCGTCGAATACCATGCAGAAATGGTAGCAATGTAAATTGAGGGCGCGGCTGGCTGCCATCAGCGCGACGGGGTTAACGCGCTGCGTGAACTGCAGATCGGTTGCCCGGGCGAGAACCACTTTTTCAAAATCACCGCGCGCGATGGTCTCTGTCGCCGTGCGGATAAGCTTCAGCCACTCGGCCTGCTGCGGCTGATGGGTTTCGTGCTCAACATGAACGGACAGCGGCCGGATAGACCTCGCAGGACGGAGCTGCTGTAAAAAATCCAGCGCGACGCGGGCATCCTCCACAAGCGAGCGGTCGCTCCACAGCTGCAGGCGCAGCGTGGCGTTGCCGGCGGTGCGTCGCCAGAGCAGTCTCGGTAAAAAGAGGCTGCCCTGTTCGGGATTAAAGGCGTTCAGGCCGCAGATACGGGTATCACCTGCTGCGTTTTGCTCGCGCAAAAACTGCGTGGCTAACGCCAGAGAGGAAAATTGGGTGACCGCCCCCAGCGCGGCCAGCTCTTCATCGCCGTTACGCTGCTGCCAGTAAAACTGCGGATAACACTGCTGCTCGCCCAGCCAGGCGAGGGGATCGAAGGCGTCGTTTAACGGGAAAGAGACGTCGAAATGACGTATGCCGGGTGTGGCGGGTAACGCTTGCGAAAGCTGGGTACGCAGTTGCTCCAGCGCGAGGAAAATCGAATTCACGCGAACCTCTCCCTGTTAAAACGTCATATTATACGGGGTACTGGCCATAAATAGCAGTACCCACGTATAGGGAGTGGTTAAGCGGCTTAACGACGGGCTAACAGCAGCCCCAGCACCAGACCTACGGCAGCACCCACGCCAATGCCCTGCCACGGTTTTTCATGCACGTAATCATCGGCACGATACACCGCTTTTTTGGCACGGTAGTAGTAAGTATCTGACGCATGGCTGACGCGGTTTTTCACTTCATGCAGCGCCTGCTCGGCACGGGCTTTTAGCTCAATATATTTCTGATCGGCAGGGTCGCCCGAGGAACGTAACACCTCTTCCAGCGTTTCGCTCAGTAAGGCCAGGTCGTCGTCGATACGGGTATCCCAGGATTGAAATGACATATTTTTCTCCATGTTAGTACACCAGTCCGCTAACTATAGCCAACGAGATGCCATTACGCCTGTTTCGTTTCCCGCGCCATGCCGATGTGGGGAATGCCATCTTCGTCATACACTTCCGTTACCGGCGTGAAGCCAAAGTGGGCATAGAACGACTGCAGGTGCGCCTGCGCGCCCAGGTATAACGCCTTGTCCGGCCACTGTTTCCGGCACGCCTCCAGCGTTTTTTCCATCAGCTGATAGCCCAGCTTTTCACCGCGCGCCTTGCCGCTGATGATGACGCGGCCAATGACGACAGGCTCAAAATCGTCCTCGCTTTTCAGAATCCTCGCATACGCCACCAGCTCGTTATCCCGCCAGCCGAGAATATGGCGGTTCTCGCCGACAAGGTCATCGCCGTCGATGTCCTGATACGGGCAGGTCTGTTCCACAACAAACACTTCGCAGCGCAGTTTTAGCAGCGCGTAGAGCGAATGAACGGTGAGGTCACTATGATGTAAATCTTGCCACTGGATCATGTCAGTCTCCTTCCTGGGGTTCATCACGTTATACTAAACCCCTCCCCGTTCGGCAAAGGGCTGATTGCGTTATGGAACTGATTTTTCTGGGTACGTCCGCTGGCGTGCCAACCCGCTCACGGAACGTGACGGCGATACTGCTGGATCTTAAGCACCCCACCCGCGGCGGGCTGTGGCTGTTTGACTGTGGTGAAGGGACGCAGCATCAGCTGTTACACACCGCTTATCACCCCGGCAAGCTGGATAAAATTTTTATCACCCATCTGCATGGCGACCATCTGTTTGGCCTTCCCGGCCTGCTGTGCAGCCGCTCGATGGCCGGTAACGCCAACCCGCTAACGATTTACGGGCCTGCGGGTATTCGTGAATTTGTTGAAGCTACGCTGCGCCTGAGCGGGTCGTGGACCGATTATCCGCTAGAGGTCGTTGAGATTACCGAAGGCCTGGTATTCGATGACGGGGATTATATCGTCACCGCCTCCCCGCTCAATCATCCTGTGGAGTGCTACGGCTATCGCATTGAGGCGCATGATAAACCCGGCGCGCTGGATGCCGCCGCGCTGATGGCCGACGGCGTAAAACCTGGGCCGCTGTTTCAGCGTCTGAAGCACGGAGAGAGCGTGACGCTGGAGGACGGGCGCGTTATTAACGGCCAGGATTATCTCGCCGCACCGCAGCCGGGCAAAAAACTGGCGATTTTTGGCGATACGGCTCCGTGCCCCGCGGCGCTCACGCTGGCCCAGGGCGTGGACGTGATGGTGCATGAAGCCACGCTAGAAACGGCGATGGAAGAGAAAGCCAACAGCCGGGGCCATAGCTCCACGCGTCAGGCGGCGCAGCTTGCCCGTGATGCGGGCGTCGGGAGACTGATCGTCACCCACGTCAGCTCGCGCTACGACGCGCGGGGATGCGCAAGCCTGCTGGCGGAGTGCCGCACGCTGTTCCCGGAATGTGAGCTGGCCGAAGATTTCGCTCAGGTCAGCGTTTAGTCCTTCATTTTTCCCTCAGGATGCCGATAACGATTAAAAGGTCAGCATTTCTCTCGAGGGTAGAATGGATAATTTCCAGAAAGATATTGATGACAGGGCGAATCTGACCCTGTCGAACCGTTTTGAACTGTTGCTGTTCCGTCTTGGCACCTCTCTGAACGAAAATAAATCCGAGCTGTTTGGCATTAACGTCTTTAAGCTGCGTGAAATTGTGCCAATGCCGGAATTCACGAAACCCGCCGGGATGAAGTCACCGCTGATGGGGATGGTGAATATTCGCGATCAGGTGATCCCGGTGATTGACCTGGCCGCCGTGGCGGGCTGTAAGCCCACCACCGGGCTGAACATCCTGCTGATCACCGAGTATGCGCGCAGCGTGCAGGCATTTGCCGTGGAATCGGTTGAGAACATCATGCGTCTGGACTGGAAGCAGGTGCACGCGGCGGAAACCGCTGTTAGCGGTCGCTACATCACCAGCATCGCGTGTCTTGACGAGAAGACCGATACCAACGATCTGGCGATGGTGCTGGACGTTGAGCAGATCCTGTATGACATCACCCCGGCCAATCACGATCTGCACGCCACGAACCTGAAGACCACCAAATTCCATATCAAACCGGGCGCCGTCGCCATCGTCGCGGAAGACTCCAAAGTGGCGCGCTCGATGCTGGAGAAAGGTCTGCAGGCGATGGAGATCCCGGCGCAGCTGCATATCACCGGCAAAGAGGCGTGGGAGAAAATTGGCGTGCTGGCGGCGCAGGCACAGGCTGAAGGCGTTCCCATCACCGATAAGATCGCTCTGGTGCTGACCGACCTCGAAATGCCGGAGATGGACGGTTTTACACTGACGCGTAAAATCAAAACCGACCCGGTATTGAAGGACATTCCGGTGGTGATCCACTCTTCCCTTTCCGGCAACGCCAACGAAGACCATATTCGCAAGGTGAAGGCGGATGGGTATGTGGCGAAGTTTGAGCTGAACGAGCTGTCGTCGGTGATTGAGGAAGTGCTGGACCGCTCGCTGAAGAAGATTGACGGGCCGTTGATTAGCAGGAAGCAACTGGCTTAGTCGGGTGGCGCTACGCTTACCCGACCTACAAAACCCGTAGGCCCTGCAGGCGTAGCGCCAATGGGCAAACCATAAAAAAACCCGCCGAGGCGGGTTTTTTGTTTTTACATCAGTGGCATTGCTCGCTGCACGATATCAATCAGCGGCTGCGGATAGATACCGAAGATCAGCACCAGCAGCGCGGAGATAAGCACTACGATACCCCCGGCGCTGTACTGCCAGTTGGATGGCGCATCGCGGTTGAGCTGCTGAGGTGCGCTCAGGTACAGGCTCACTGCCACACGCAGGTAGTAGTAGAGACCAATCGCGGAGCCGATAACCACGCCCGCAGTCAGCCACCACAGGTGCGCCTGCACACCGACGGCCAGCACGTAGAACTTACCGATAAAGCCAAGCGTCATCGGGATACCTGCCAGAGAGAGCATCATCACGGTCATTACCGCGGACAGGATCGGACGGTGCCAGAACAGACCACGGTAGGAGAACAGTGAATCGGCATCCGGGCCACGGTACGGGCTGGACATCAGGCTCACCACGCCGAAGGCGCCGAGGCTGCTGAACAGGTAACCTGCCAGATACACGCCCACGGCTTCCATCGACATCTCGCCGCTCTGCAGCGCAATCAGCGCCACCATCAGGTAGCCCAGATGAGAGATAGATGAGTAGCCCAGCAGGCGCTTGATGTTGGTCTGGCTCAGCGCCATCAGGTTACCGAAGATGATGGAGACGAACGCGATAATGCCCAGCACCACGCGAACCGCTTCGCTGTCACCCACCGGCGCGTACAGGAACAGACGCATAACCACACCGAAGATAGCGATTTTGCTCGCCGTCGCCAGGAAGGTCGACACAGGAGCCGGAGCGCCCTGGTATACGTCTGGCGTCCACAGGTGGAACGGCACCAGAGAGAGTTTGAAGCCGAGGCCAACAATCATCATGCCCAGACCCGCCAGCAGCAGCGGCTCATGCAGCATGCCGTCGCCGAGGCTCTTGCCGAGCGCCATGAAGGAGAGATTACCGGACTGTGCGTACAGCAGCGCAATACCAAACAGCAGGAACGAGGACGCAGCAGCAGACAGAATGGTGTACTTGATGCTTGCTTCCAGGGAGCGCTTCTGACGGAAGGCGTAACCAATCAGGCCGAACAGCGGCAGAGAGATCAGCTCAATGCCGAGGAACAGCGCGGCCAGGTGGTTCGCATTCGCCAGCAGAATGCCGCCCAGCGCGGCAATCAGAACCAGCAGGTAAAACTCTTCTTTATTGTCGTTGTAGCCTTCGAGCCACGGATACGCAAAGGTACAGGTTGCCAGGCTCGCCAGCAGCACCAGACCGGTATACAGCATGGCGTAACCGTCAACGCGCATCAGCGGGGTGACGTCCATCGCCCCACCCTGGCCAACAAACCAGAGAGAAACTAACGCGGCGTTCAGGCCGATGACCGACAGCGTGGCATTCAGGAAGTGATTGCGTCGCCACGCAATGGAGAGCATCACAACCACCACCGTCAATCCGACGATCAGCAGCGGTAGCAGCGCGATCAGTTGTTGTGGAGTTATTGTCATGGCGAATTACGGCCTTGTAGTAGAAGCAGAATTAACAAACCACTGCTGGATGTTACCCATCGCGCTATGCGAGGTATCCAGAATCGGCTGCGGGAAGAAGCCCAGCAGCACCAGCAGTACGACCAGCAGCAGGATGATGAACAGCTCGCGCAGCGACATCCCCGGCAGTTCTTGTGCAGCAATTTCGCTCTTCGCTTTACCGAAGTAAGCGCGGTGCAGCATCGCCAGCGAGTAGACGGAAGCGAACACCAGACCAAAGGTGGAGATCACGGTAATCACCGGCACCACTTTGAAGCTGCCGAACAGAATCATAAATTCGCCGACGAAGTTACCGGTACCCGGCATCCCCAGGGTAGCAACTGCGAAGAACATGGAGAGCGCTGGCAGCCACTTAATTTTGCTCCACAGACCGCCCATCATACGCATGTCGCGGGTATGCAGACGTTCGTACAGCTGGCCGCACAGGATGAAGAGGCCGGCTGCGGACAGACCGTGCGCAATCATCTGGATCACCGCGCCCTGGTACGCCAGCTGGCTGCCGGTGTAGATAGCAATCAGCACGAAGCCCATGTGGGAAACGGAGGTGTAGGCAATCAGACGCTTGATGTCGTACTGCGTGAAGGCCATCCAGGCACCGTAGAAGATACCGATCACACCCAGCCACATGGCAATCGGTGCGAACTCTGCGGAGGCATTCGGGAACAGCGGCAGAGCGAAACGCAGCAGACCGTAGGCCGCCGTTTTCAGCAAAATGCCCGCCAGGTCAACGGAACCCGCCGTTGGTGCCTGAGAGTGCGCGTCTGGAAGCCAGCCGTGCAAAGGAACCACCGGCATTTTCACCGCGAACGCGATGAAGAAGCCCAGCATCAGCAGGTATTCAACGCCGTGGGACATCGGGGTCTTCAGCAGCTCTTCGTAGTTGAAGGTCCAGGTGCCGGTCGCGTTGTGGTGAACAAACACCAGCGCCAGAATAGCAATCAGCATCACCAGACCACTCGCCTGGGTATAGATGAAGAACTTGGTTGCCGCCGTGATACGCGTTTTACCGTCGGACGCCTTGTGGCCCCACAGCGCGATCAGGAAGTACATCGGCACCAGCATCATCTCCCAGAAGAAGAAGAACAGGAACATGTCGATGGCAAGGAACACGCCGATCACACCGCCCAGGATCCACATCAGGTTCAGGTGGAAGAAGCCCTGGTATTTTTCGATTTCACGCCAGGAGCAGAGTACCGCCAGAACGCCGAGCAGACCGGTCAGCACCACCATCAGCAGCGACAGACCGTCAATCGCCAGGTGGATCGTAATCCCGAAACGCGGGATCCACGGCAGGATGAACTCAGACTGCCACTGCGGAATGCCCGCAGACTGGGTCAGTGAATAACCGCCCTGCAACCACAGTTGCAGGCCAAGCGCGAGCGTCAATCCCATGGTGATCAGCGCGATCCAGCGCGGCATCTTCACGCCAAAGCGTTCAGTCTGCCAGCACAGGAAGCCGCCGATGAAGGGAATTAATATTAGCCAGGGTAGTAACATGGCGATTTACATTCCTTTTTAAGGCCCCCAGCAGGGGCCTGATTTTCAACGAATTCGAATAAAATTCACTTAACGATCAACGCAACACCATCAGCAGCGCCAGCACGACAACCGCACCGATGCTCATGGACGCCACATACCAGCGCAGATAACCGTTCTCGCTGTACAGCAGGCCTTTACCTGCAAAGCGGGAGAGGATCGCCGGGATATTCATCAGGCTGTTCAGTGGATCGCGTTTCAGCAGCCACGCAATGCCCAGGAACGGCTTAACGAAGATCATGTCGTACAGCCAGTCGAAGCCCCATGCGTTGTACCACCATGTGCCCAGCAGACGGCCCGGCGCGCTGTTGGCAACGGCAGTCACCAGCGTACGTTTGCCCAGCCACAGCCATGCTGCAATCAGGATGCCCGCGATAGCGACCACACCGGAGGTGATTTCAAGCGTTAGTACGCGACCGTGCTCAAGCTCGGTGGTGTCTGGCAGTACGCCCTGCAGCGGCGGCACAATCATCGCGCCGACGAAGGTGGACAGTACCAGCAGCACAATCAGCGGCAGGTGGTGGGTGATCCCCTTCCCTGCGTGAGCGTGAATTTGTTCTTTACCGTGGAATACGATGAAAATCATACGGAAGGTATACAGGGAGGTCATGAACGCACCGACCAGACCCGCAACCATCAGATTGATATGACCATTCGCCATGGCGCCCGCAAGGATTTCGTCCTTACTGAAGAAGCCCGCGGTGATCAGCGGCAGTGCCGCCAGCGCCGCGCCGCCTACCAGGAAGCAGACATAAACCAGCGGGATGGACTTACGCAGTCCGCCCATCTTGAAGATGTTCTGCTCGTGATGGCAGGCCAGAATCACAGAACCGGATGAGAGGAACAGCAGCGCTTTAAAGAACGCGTGCGTCATCAGGTGGAAAATGGCTGCGTCCCACGCCTGAACGCCCAGCGCCAGGAACATGTAACCAATCTGGCTCATGGTGGAATACGCGAGAACGCGTTTGATGTCGGTCTGCACCAGCGCGGCAAAGCCTGCCAGCACCAGCGTGACCGCACCGACGATACCCACCAGATGCAGAATTTCCGGGGTCATCAGGAACAGGCCATGGGTACGCGCAATCAGGTAGACACCGGCGGTGACCATGGTCGCGGCGTGGATCAACGCGGAGACAGGTGTAGGACCCGCCATCGCGTCGGCCAGCCATGTCTGCAACGGCAGCTGCGCGGATTTACCCACGGCACCACCCAGCAGCATCAGCGTTGCCCACCACAGCATGTTGTTGCCTGCGGCGAAGTGCGCAGGCGCCAGTTCCACCATTTCGCGGAAGTTCAGCGTGCCCAGTTCGTTGTAGAGAATGAACAGCGCGAAAGCGAGGAAAACGTCACCCACGCGGGTCACGACGAACGCTTTCATGGCCGCTGCGCCATTCTTCGGATCGGTGTAGTAGAAACCGATCAGCAGGTAAGAACACAGACCCACGCCTTCCCAGCCCAGATACATCAGCAGCAGGTTATCGGCCAGCACCAGAACAACCATGCTGGCGATAAACAGGTTGGTGTAGGCAAAGAAGCGGGAGTAACCCTCTTCACCGCGCATGTACCAGGAAGCGAACATGTGGATCAGGAAGCCAACGCCGGTGACCACGGAGAGCATGGTCAGCGAGAGGCCGTCCAGCACCAGGTTGAAGCCGATGTTGAAATCACCGACCGACATCCAGGTCCACAGCGGCACGCTGAATGGCTGACGTCCGTTGTTAAAGAAGTCGATACCCGCATACGCCGTCACCAGCGCAGCCAGGCCGATAGAGCCAATGCCCACGGTTGCAGACAGATTCTCAGACCAGCGGCCGCGAGAAAACGCCAGCAGCACGAAGCCAATCAGCGGAAAAATAATGGTTAAGGCAAGCATGTTCATCCACGCAACTCACTTACTGAATCGATGTTCAGGTTCTGGCGGCGACGATGGAGCTGCAGCAACAGCGCCAGGCCAATACTCGCTTCGGCAGCCGCGAGGCTGATGGCGAGAATGTACATCACCTGACCATCGGTCTGGCCCCAGTAGCTTCCGGCGACCACGAAGGCCAGCGCGGAGGCGTTAATCATGATTTCCAGACCGATCAGCATAAACAGCAGATTGCGGCGGATAACCAGACCGGTCAAACCCAGGACGAATAAAATCGCAGCGAGGATCAGTCCATGTGTTAAGGGGATCATGCGCGCTCCTCCATTTTTCTTTTCGCGCGGTCGTCAGTGCGGTTGCTCAGCACCTCGCCAGCACGCTCTTCGCGGCCAACGTGGAAAGCAACCACCAGACCTGCCAGCAGCAGCATTGAGGCCAGTTCAACCGCCAGAACGTATGGGCCAAAGAGCGTAATACCGACCTCTTTCGCGCCAATTGGCGTCCCGTCGATGCCCTGATCGTTGACGCCCAGAATGGCGTAAACGATCACCACCAGCATGATGGCCGACAAAATTGCCGGACCAATCCACACCTGCGGTTTTAACCACTGACGTTCCTGCTCAATTTCAGAGCCGCCCAGGTTCAGCATCATCACCACAAACACGAACAGCACCATAATGGCCCCGGCGTAGACGATGATTTCCAGCGCACCGGCGAAGTGCGCGCCCAGTGCGAAGAACACCCCGGAAATGGCCAGCAGCGAGATGATTAAGTACAGCAGCGCATGCACCGGATTGGTGTGCGTGATCACTCGCAGCGTAGCCAGGATGGCGATAAGGCCACAGATATAAAAAGCGAATTCCATTGCCCTCTCCTTACGGTAACAGGCTCTTGACGTCGATAGGCTTAGCTTCGTTCTCTGCTTCGCCCTTATCTTTGCCGTCGATTGCCATACCCGCCATCCGGTAGAAGTTATATTCCGGGTATTTGCCCGGACCGGAAATCAGCAGATCCTCTTTCTCGTACACCAGATCCTGACGCTTGTACTCACCCAGCTCGAAGTCTGGAGTCAGCTGAATCGCCGTGGTCGGGCACGCTTCTTCACACAGACCGCAGAAAATGCAGCGTGAGAAGTTGATGCGGAAGAACTCAGGGTACCAGCGGCCGTCTACCGTCTCTGCTTTCTGCAGAGAGATACAGCCTACCGGACACGCTACCGCACACAGGTTACAGGCAACGCAGCGCTCGGAACCGTCCGGATCGCGCGTCAGCACGATACGGCCACGGTAGCGCGGCGGCAGATATACCGGCTCTTCCGGGTACATCCGGGTTTCGCGTTTGGCAAACGCGTGCAGGCCGATCATCCAGATACTGCGTACCTGGGTACCGAAGCCTACCAGTAATTCTTTTAAGGTCATGGTCTATAGCCCCTTATGGCTGCTGCCAGAGAATGACAGCGGCCGTTACCAACAAGTTGACGAGCGTCAGCGGCAGGCACACTTTCCAGCCGAAGGACATTACCTGGTCATAACGCGGACGCGGTAACGCTGCGCGAATCAAAATGAACATCATCATGAAGAACGCGGTTTTCAGCGCGAACCAGATGAACGGCGGTAAGAACGGGCCATGCCAGCCACCGAAGAACAGCGTTACCATCAACGCGGAAATGGTGACGATACCGATGTACTCGCCCACGAAGAACAGACCGAATTTCATACCGGAATATTCGATGTGGTAACCGTCGGCCAGTTCCTGTTCGGCTTCTGGCTGGTCAAACGGGTGACGGTGACACACCGCCACGCCCGCGATAGCAAAGGTAATAAACCCAAAGAACTGCGGGATAACGTTCCAGATGTCGGCCTGGTTATTGACGATGTCGGTCATGTTGAATGAACCGGCCTGCGCCACCACGCCCATCAGGGAGAGACCCAGGAACACTTCGTAGCTCAGGGTCTGCGCGGAAGCACGCATCGCACCCAGCAGCGAGTATTTGTTGTTGCTGGACCAGCCTGCGAACAGCACCGCGTAAACCGCGAGGCCTGCCATCATCAGGAAGAACAGAATGCCGATGTTCAGGTCAGCGACCACCCAGGTCGGGCTGACCGGAACGATAGCAAACGCCAGCAGCAGCGAGGTGAAGGCGATCATCGGTGCCAGAGTAAAGATCACGCGGTCCGAGAAGCGCGGGATCCAGTCCTCTTTAAAGAACATCTTGATCATGTCCGCGACCAGCTGGAGTGAACCACCCCAGCCCACGCGGTTCGGTCCGTAACGGTTCTGGAACAGACCGAGCAGACGACGTTCACCAAAGCTCATGAACGCGCCGCAGGTGACCACCACCAGCAGGATAACAATCGCTTTCAGAATGCTCAGCAGGATGTCGATAAGATCCGGCGTTAACCAACTCATGCTTTTGCCTCCTGCAGATTATCAAGACGCGCACCCGCCAGTACCGGCGCGATGCCAGGCATACCCATCGGCAGACCCACCTGCCCTGCTGTCAGACCTTCGGAGATAATCAGCGGCAGGCTGATTGTCTGGCCGTCATAGCTAAAGGCAATGTTTGCGCCAGCGTTAACGCCAAGCTTCGCGGCATCCGCCGGGTTGAGCTTGATGTACGGCTGCGGCATACGGGTCTGGAAGACCGGAGAACGCTGAGACAGCTCGTCGCTACCGAACAGATGGTAGTACGGCGCGATACGCCAGTTGCCGTCCTGCGCCTGGAAGCTCGCCGGTACGGTGGTAAAGAAGTCCAGACCGGTTTCGGAGGCTTCAATCAGACGTACGCCCGGATCGCCGTGGCGCAGGGAGCCGCCCACTTCAGCCTGGAACTTGTTCCATGCCTGTGGGGAGTTCCAGCCCGGCGCCCATGCGAATGGGATTTGCGAACGCGGCGCAGACGGCTGGTTGTTCCCTTCCATGGAGAAGGCGAACATGGTGTCTTTATCCTGCGGCTGGCGCGGTTCGTGCACGCTGATGTTGGCGCGCATCGCGGTACGGCCGCTGTAGCGGTGCGGTTCACGCGCCAGTTTCTGGCCGCGGATGCGGAAGCTTGCTTCAGGCGCGGCATCTTTAATGCCTGCCAGCTGAGGCAGTTTTTCGACTACCGCGTCGATAACGTGGTCGAGCTGCGTCCAGTCCACTTCACGGCTCTGCACGGTGCTGTGCAGGGAGTGCAGCCAGCGCCAGCTTTCCAGCATCACGGTGTTGCTGTCGTAGTACGCCGGGTCGTAAACCTGGAAGAAACGCTGCGCGCGGCCTTCGTTGTTGATAACGGTACCGTCGCTTTCTGCGAAGCTTGCCGCAGAGAGCACCAGGTGCGCTTTGTCCATGATCGCGGTGCGCTGATGGTCAATGACCATCACCAGCGGCGCTTTGGAGAGCGCGGCGTCAACGCGAGCGGCAGAGGCGTGGCGGTGCAGGTCGTTTTCCAGCACCACAACGGCGTCAGCGGCACCGGATTCCAGTTCGCTTAACGCTTCTTCCAGCGAGCCGCCGCCGATCATGCCCAGACCAATGCTGTTCACCGCACGGGCAATCATGGTCACGCCGACGTCCGCACCGCGGCCCTTCAGGGCTTTGGCAACGTTGGCTGCCGCCTGAATGATCTCGGCGCTGCCGGCGTTAGTGCCCGAAATAATCAGCGGTTTCTTCGCACCCGCCAGGGCCTGAACAATCACGTCAACCTTGTTCTGCAGGTCGCGATCCAGTTCTACCGCCGGAGAGTTGCTGTCCAGCGCGTGGGCAATCGCAAAGCCAAGACGCGCCTGATCTTCAACCGGTGCGCAGTAGGTCCACGCCGCGATATCGTCCAGACGGGTGTTGTCGACGTTGGTCACAAACAGTGGATGCTTCGCGCGCTGCCCGATGTTCAGGATCGCCGCAATCTGCCAGTCGGCCACTTTCTGCGCGGCTGCCATTTCACGCGCTTTACCCTTCACCGCCTGACGAACCGCCAGAGCCGCGCGTGCGCCGGTCTGCGTCAGGTCTTCACCCAGCACCAGAACCGCATCATAGGATTCAATTTCGCGCAGCGCAGGGGTATGAATACCGCCTTCACGCAGCACTTTCAGTACCAGTTGCAGACGTTCCTGCTCGCCCTGGGCGATACCGGTATAGAAGTTTTCCGCGCCAACCAGCTCGCGCAGCGCGAAGTTGCTTTCGATGCTGGCGCGCGGGGAGCCGATACCGATCACTTTCTTCGACTGGCGCAGAATATCGGCCGCGCCCTGCATCGCCTGTTCAGCGTTCAGGGTAATGAAGTCATCGCCACGGCGCTGAACCGGCTGACGCGGACGGTCTTTCAGGTTCACATAGCCATAGCCGAAACGACCGCGGTCGCACAGGAAGTAGTGGTTAACGGTGCCGTTGTAACGGTTTTCGATACGACGCAGTTCGCCGTAACGCTCACCCGGGCTGGTGTTACAGCCGAGGGAACATTGCTGGCAGATGCTTGGCGCAAACTGCATGTCCCATTTACGGTTGTAACGCTCGGAGTGGGTTTTATCGGTGAATACGCCGGTCGGGCAGATTTCTACCAGGTTACCGGAGAATTCGCTTTCCAGCACGCCGTCTTCCGGGCGACCGAAATAGACGTTATCGTGCGCGCCGTATACGCCCAGATCCTGACCGTCCGCGTAGTCTTTGTAGTAACGCACGCAGCGGTAGCAGGCGATGCAGCGGTTCATTTCGTGAGAGATGAACGGCCCCAGGTCCTGGTTGCGGTGGGTACGCTTGGTAAAGCGATAGCGACGGAAGCTGTGGCCGGTCATCACGGTCATATCCTGAAGGTGGCAGTTACCGCCCTCTTCACAGACCGGACAGTCGTGCGGGTGGTTGGTCATCAACCATTCCACAACGCTTTCGCGGAACTGTTTCGCTTCTTCGTCATCAATCGAAATAAAGGTGCCTTCGGTGGCTGGCGTCATACAGGACATCACCAGGCGACCACGCGTGTCTTCCGCGTTTTGATATTGCTTCACCGCACACTGGCGGCAAGCACCGACGCTGCCCAGCGCCGGATGCCAGCAAAAGTACGGAATATCGAGGCCAAGAGACAGACAAGCTTCCAGCAGGTTGTCCGCCCCGTTGACTTCGTATTCTTTGCCGTCTACATGAATCGTAGCCATTAGCATGCTTCCAGTTGGCTCGGTCGAAACCGAGCGTTAATCAAAATTCTTGTCGTTACCAGCGCGCTTTAAGCAGGTTCGGCTGAATCCCATTAATCGCATGGGTATTGCTGAACGGCTGCTTGATGCCTGCTTCGAACTCGTCGCGGAAATATTTGATCGCGCTCTGCAGAGGTTCGACGGCACCCGGTGCGTGGGCGCAGAAGGTTTTACCCGGGCCTAAGAATCGACACAGTTGCTCAAGCGTCTCGATATCCCCAGGCTGGCCTTCGCCACGTTCGATTGCACGCAGGATCTTCACGCTCCACGGCAGACCATCACGGCACGGTGTACACCAGCCGCAGGACTCGCGGGCGAAGAACTCTTCCAGGTTACGCACCAGCGAGACCATGCCGATCTCGTGGTCGACGGCCATCGCCAGCGCCGTACCCAGACGACTGCCTGCTTTACCAATGCTTTCGAATTCCATTGGCAGGTCAAGGTGGGCTTCGGTCAGGAAGTCAGTCCCTGCCCCACCCGGCTGCCAGGCTTTAAATTTCAGACCATCGCGCATGCCGCCGGCGTAGTCTTCAAGAATTTCGCGCGCGGTGGTACCGAACGGCAGTTCCCAGACGCCAGGATTTTTAACGCGACCGGAGAAGCCCATCAGCTTGGTTCCGGCATCTTTGCTTGAAGAGATGCCCTGATACCATTCCACGCCGTTGGCGAGAATCGCAGGAACGTTACACAGGGTTTCGACGTTGTTTACGCAGGTCGGTTTACCCCATACGCCGGAGCTTGCCGGGAACGGTGGCTTGGAACGCGGGTTCGCGCGGCGGCCTTCCAGGGAGTTAATCAGCGCGGTTTCTTCACCGCAGATATAACGCCCTGCACCGGTGTGCACGAACAGCTCGAAGTCAAACCCGGTGCCCAGGATGTTTTTGCCCAGCAGTCCCGCTTCGGTCGCTTCCGCAATCGCGCGACGCAGGTTTTCCGCCGCTTCGATGTACTCACCGCGCAGGAAGATGTAGCCACGGTACGCTTTCAGTGCAAACGCGGAGATCAGCATGCCTTCCACCAGCAGGTGCGGCAGCTGCTCCATCAGCAGGCGGTCTTTATAGGTGCCCGGCTCCATTTCATCGGCGTTACACAGCAGGTAACGGATGTTCATGGATTCGTCTTTCGGCATCAGGCTCCACTTCAAACCGGTGGAGAAACCTGCGCCGCCGCGCCCTTTCAGGCCGGAGTCTTTCACCGCATTAACGATGTCATCCGGCGCCATGCCGCCAAGGGCTTTACGCGCACCGGCATAGCCGTTTTTGCTCTGGTATTCGTCGAGCCATACCGGCTGTTTGTCATCGCGCAGACGCCAGGTCAGCGGATGCGTCTCAGCAGTACGAATTACAGTTTTCATTTGTACTGCTCCAGCAGGTCAGGAATCGCTTCCGGCGTCAGATGGCTGTGAGTGTCCTCATCAATCATCATGGTCGGCCCCTTGTCGCAGTTACCCAGGCAGCAGGTTGGCAGCAGAGTAAAGCGTCCATCGAACGTGGTCTGGCCCGGCTTGATATTGAGCTTCTTCTCAATCGCAGCCTGAATACCCTGATAACCGGTGATGTGGCAGACAACGCTGTCACAGTAGCGGATCACATGGCGGCCAACCGGCTGACGGAAGATCTGGCTGTAGAACGTAGCTACGCCTTCTACGTCACTTGCCGGAATACCCAGCACTTTTGCGATCTCGTAGATCGCCCCATCCGGCACCCAACCACGCTGTTTCTGTACGATTTTCAGCGCTTCAATGGACGCCGCACGCGGGTCTTCGTAGTGGTGCATCTCGTGCTCAATGGCAGCACGTTCTGCTTCACTCAGCTCAAAAGCCTCGGTTTGTGGTTGTTGATTCTCGTGCATAATTAGCGGTCCACATCTGACATAACAAAATCGATACTACCCAGATACACAATCAGGTCGGAGACCAGACTGCCGCGGATGGCGGACGGGATCTGCTGCAGGTGCGCAAAGCTCGGGGTACGCACGCGGGTACGGTAGCTCATGGTGCTGCCGTCACTGGTCAGGTAGTAACTGTTAATACCCTTGGTCGCTTCAATCATCTGGAAGGATTCTTGCGCCGGCATGACCGGACCCCAGGAAACCTGCAGGAAGTGGGTGATCAGGGTTTCGATATGCTGCAGCGTGCGCTCTTTCGGCGGCGGCGTCGTCAGCGGATGATCCGCCTTGAACGGGCCTTCCGGCATGTTGTTGAGGCACTGCTCAAGGATGCGCAGACTCTGGCGCAGCTCTTCTACTTTCAGCATCACGCGGGTGTAGCAGTCGGAAACACCGCCGCCCACCGGGACTTCAAAGTCGAAGTTCTCGTAGCCAGAGTAAGGACGGGCTTTACGCACGTCGAAATCAATACCGGTCGCACGCAGACCTGCACCTGTCGTACCCCATTCCAGCGCTTCTTTCGCGCCGTAGGCAGCAACGCCCTGGGAACGGCCTTTCAGGATGGTGTTACGTAGCGCGGCTTTCTCGTAGGACGCCAGACGTTTTGGCATCCAGTCGAGGAATTCACGCAGCAGACGGTCCCAGCCGCGCGGCAGATCGTGTGCCACGCCGCCGATACGGAACCAGGCCGGGTGCATACGGAAGCCGGTAATCGCTTCGACCAGATCGTAGATTTTCTGACGGTCGGTAAAGGCGAAGAAGACCGGGGTCATCGCGCCGACGTCCTGAATGAACGTGGAGATGTACAGGAGGTGGCTGTTAATACGGAACAGCTCTGACAGCATGACGCGAATCACGTTAACGCGATCCGGCGTAACGATACCCGCCAGTTTCTCAACGGCCAGCACGTATGGCATTTCGTTGACGCAGCCGCCGAGGTACTCGATACGGTCGGTATACGGAATGTAGCTGTGCCAGGACTGACGCTCGCCCATCTTCTCAGCACCACGGTGGTGGTAGCCGATGTCCGGTACGCAGTCGACAATCTCTTCGCCATCAAGCTGAAGAATAATACGGAATGCACCGTGCGCAGACGGGTGGTTCGGACCGAGGTTGAGGAACATGAAGTCCTCGTTGTCGGTACCGCGCTTCATGCCCCAGTCTTCCGGTTTGAAGGTCAGCGCTTCCATCTCCAGATCCTGCTTGGCTTTGGTCAGCTCAAACGGATCGAATTCGGTGGCACGTGCCGGGTAGTCTTTACGCAACGGGTGGCCTGTCCAGGTCTGCGGCATCATGATGCGCGTCAGGTGCGGGTGGCCGTCAAAGGTCATGCCGAACATTTCCCAGGTTTCACGCTCGTACCAGTTGGCGTTCGGGAAAAGTTTGGTGATCGTCGGCAGATGCATGTCGTTTTCAGACAATGCCACCTTGAGCATGATATCCGTATTACGGTCTATTGAGATCAGGTGGTAGAAAACGGAAAAATCCGCAGCAGGGAGGCCCTGGCGGTGGGTACGCAGACGTTCATCCATGCCGTGTAAGTCAAACAGCATGACGTACGGTTTTGGCAATTTCTTGAGGAAATCGACAACTTCCAGCAATTGCTCACGCTTCACCCAAACAACGGGTACCCCGGTGCGGGTAGCCTGAACAGTAAAGGCATCCGGCCCAAAACGGTTGCGCAGTTCGCCAATGACGGGGTCATCCAGATGATCCCTTGTCTGCCAGGCGGCTTCTTGCGCGGTTAAGTCGGTCATATTGTTCACCATTGCAAATGGTCCGTGGTGACTGTTGAGCCTGGCTTCGCGCTATTTGAGTAGTGATATGCGAAGGTGTTCTCCAGGCCTACAGGCGCAAATTAAATTTCGTCAGGCGTACGCAGATTGGTGACGGCAATACGTTCACCACGTTTACGCTCGCGCTCAGATTGCATGTTCGCGCGATACACACCCTGATCGCCAACAACCCACGACAGTGGGCGACGCTCTTTACCGATAGACTCCTGCAGCAGCATCAGCGCCTGCATGTAAGCTTCCGGACGTGGCGGACAACCCGGGATGTACACATCCACTGGAATAAACTTATCTACGCCCTGCACGACGGAATAAATGTCGTACATACCGCCAGAGTTTGCACATGCGCCCATGGAAATAACCCATTTAGGCTCCAGCATCTGGTCATAAAGACGCTGAATTACAGGTGCCATCTTAGTAAAGCACGTACCGGCTACCACCATCAGGTCAGCCTGACGTGGGGAAGCACGCAGTACCTCTGCCCCAAAACGCGCAACGTCATGCACCGCAGTGAATGACGTCACCATTTCAACGTAGCAGCAAGAAAGGCCAAAGTTGTATGGCCAGATGGAGTTCTTACGACCCCAGTTGACCATATCGTGCATGGCATGTTCGAGTTTGCCCATGTACACGCTTTTATTGACTTCTTGCTCCAGGGGGTCGGTTACGATCTCCTGTTTTTGCAGGGGGTAACGGTCATTCTCACCGTTAGGATCTATGCGGGTGAGCGTATAATCCATCTTATTGCCTCGCTGTTACTGCTGACGATTAGAGATACTGTTTTCCGGGTTGATGTGTTCACGGCGTGAACGCACAGGTGTCCAGTCCAGCGCGCCGATACGCACCAGATAAACCAGACCGGCCAGTAGCACTAAAATGAAAATTGCGGCCTCGACAAAGCCCACCCAACCACTTTCGCGAATGGAGGTAGACCACGCGAAGAGGTAAAGCGCTTCCACGTCGAAGATGACGAAGAACATGGCTACCAGGTAGAACTTGGCAGACAGGCGTAAGCGAGCGGTACCTACTGAATCAATACCTGATTCGAAAGGTGTGTTTTTGTGCCTTGCGCGGGCGCGACCGCCCAGGAACCAGCCGCCGACTAACATCAGGCAGCACAGGCCAATGGCTACAATAAGAAAGATTGCGAATGCCCAGTGATGAGCGATGACTTCTGTGGATGTTGACATACTCATTGCTTACTCATCAAAAGTGATACCAACGACACTGCTCTTGCTGGCAGATGGGCATCACATCGATTCATGGGGAGGAACAAATAACCTTACACTAACTGTCAGAAATGAGACGTAGACAGCAAAATGATGGGGTTTTTTACTCCTTTCTATAACCTATTGTCAACTTTAACAAAGGTTTCTTCACATTAAATTACATCGAGCGATTCTCATTAACATTTGGTGCCCTTTAACCCTGGTGGGTGCATGACTTTCCGTCAAATGTATGTTGTTGAATCGTGTCCGTTTCGGAAGTAAAAAAAATAACCCTCCTATTTTGACAGGATTTGCCAACGATTCCTCCCCCCAAATAGGAGTATTTTCTTGATCTGAGACACGCTTTTGTTAATTCAACCTGGAAAACGGCAACATATTTCCTGTTTTTTTAACATGAGAGGGATGTGGATGAAGTTAGAACGGAAAACGGACAAGTTTTAAGCAAAAGCATTTAGCTTATTGATAAATAGAGAATATCCTGAAAATCCATGCGCCATAAGCGGGTATTTTTGCTAAAAAAAAGCCACTGCATGTCAAAATCACATGAGTGGCTTTTTTTTACACTTACATTTTGTTACCAGAATTTTGAGCTATCGATCACTCAAAGTCCCCTTCAACGATCAGGGAGTCGTCCCCCCCTTCGGAGGTAACGCGCTCGAACTGCCACGGGTTATGGTAGTTTTCCATCGCCTCGAACACCACTTTGGCCAACTCGTTATGACTGGACGAATTGTGGCAGAGCAGATACTCCGTATCCGGCAGCGCAGGAAGACCATCGGATTTACCCAGAACGCGCAGATCGGGGCTCATCATCTCTACCGGACGGGCCGTTACACCCAGACCGGCCTTCACGGCGGCACGGACCGCTGGCAGCGTGGAAGCCACATACGCCAGACGCCACGGAATGTTGGCCTCATTCAGCGCCGTCAGCACCATATCGCGGAACGGGCTCGGGTCATCCAGTAAGACCAGTGGAACCGGCTCACCTTTTTGCAGCACGTATTCGGCTGCGCAATACCAGTGCGTAGGGGATGTACGCAGCGTCAGGCAATCAAACTGCCCGGGACGATGCGTCGTCACCACCAGGTCGACTTTATTCTCATTTAACATCTCAACCATAAAGGCATTACGCTTTACGCTAACGTCCAGCGCAAGCTTCGGATAAACCGAACTAATTCGATTGAGAAGAAACGGCAATATAGTATCCGCTGACTCATCAGATGCGCCTAACGTTAGCACCCCTTGAAGGTTGCTAAACATTAATGACATACATGCTTCATCATTAAAGCGAAGAATTTTCCTGGCATAACCCAGAAGCTGAATACCGTGTTCCGTTAAGAGCTTATTACGCCCATGACGCGCAAAAAGCTCTTTACCAACCAGTTGCTCCAGCCGCTGCATTTGCTGGCTGACGGCAGACTGAGTTCGGCAAACGGCGGCAGCAGCTGCTGCAAAAGTGTTGAGATCGGCGACCGCAACAAACGTTCTCAGCAGATCGAGGTCGAGATTCATTATCGGACGATTTGCATTTATCATATCAATTCACTTTCAGGTTGCTCGTGCGGAGCTGCCCGGGTTGAAGCTGTGTGTGTACAGTTAAGCAATTCCCTCTGAAGATTTTCCCTCGCATCCCGGCCCGGCAGACTGCCTGACAGATAGTTATTGTGCTGCTTTATATCAACAGTCAGAAAGCACGTTTCATGACGTTATTTTTATTCTCTTAAACGTTCAGGATATTTAGATGTTCGCAGGTTTATGTAAATTACATTAAAGGTGTAACACCTTTTCTGCCATCTTTATCGCAGCGCTGTCAACGTAGCAGGAGATGTTCGACACATTCCAGCCAGAGATAACTCCAACAATAACAATCAATTAATTCGGAAAACCAGTGTCAGATATACAAAAAGCTGGTATCTGACCTCTGCTTTCCTGAAAGACATCTTAACCCAAATCCACTTTATTTATAAGTCTTATTGCAATATTGAGGATTAAAGAAGAATGTTAAGCTTCTAAACTAATTTTATTAGAATTAACTAAAGTTGCATTTTTTAGGTTAATAATAAATAAATTTTAATTTAGATTAAGACCATTCATTAATGGCACTTAACATTAATTTCACATGAGTAACTTTTAGCCACAGCATGCTATTACAGGAACATGTATCAAGCATTCAGGTTTAACGAAATGTCACTCAGGGTGATTGCCACCTTTGTCCTGCTCGCCACTTATTTTTACCAGCACAATATACACAATTCTGACAAATGAATAGCACATTTAACCTAACATAGCACTGTGCGCACAACTTTACGCCAGCATAAAAGCGCACACGCAGCAAAAAAGATTTATCAAAATTTTGCCACCGATACAAAATCTTCTACTGCACACCCTTCAAAACGAAGCGAGGGGGGAGTACATTATTCCGTGCTGACTTCCACGGCAGGGAGTGGCAATAATAGCGAAAAGGTTAAAGGTTCATGTCCCCTATCGAAAAATCCAGCAAGCTAGATAACGTCTGTTATGACATCCGCGGCCCGGTTCTGAAAGAGGCAAAACGCCTTGAAGAAGAAGGCAACAAGGTTCTGAAACTCAACATTGGTAACCCTGCGCCATTTGGTTTTGAAGCGCCGGATGAAATTCTGGTTGATGTGATCCGCAACCTTCCTACTGCACAAGGCTATTGCGATTCAAAAGGACTTTACTCTGCACGTAAAGCCATCATGCAGCACTACCAGGCACGCGGTATGCGTGATGTTACCGTTGAAGACATTTATATCGGCAACGGCGTCTCTGAACTGATCGTGCAGGCGATGCAGGCGCTGCTGAACAGCGGGGACGAAATGCTGGTACCCGCGCCGGATTATCCGCTGTGGACGGCTGCCGTATCACTGTCCAGCGGCAAGGCCGTGCACTATCTGTGCGACGAGTCCTCCGACTGGTTCCCGGACCTCGATGATATTCGCGCGAAAATTACGCCCCGCACGCGCGGGATCGTGATCATTAACCCGAACAACCCGACGGGCGCAGTGTACTCAAAAGAGCTGCTGATGGAGATCGTCGAGCTCGCCCGCCAGCACAACCTAATCATCTTTGCCGACGAAATTTACGACAAGATCCTGTACGACGCGGCACAGCACCATTCAATCGCCGCGCTGGCCCCGGACCTGCTGACCGTCACCTTTAACGGCCTGTCTAAAACCTACCGCGTGGCCGGTTTCCGTCAGGGCTGGATGGTACTGAACGGTCCGAAAAAGCATGCCAAAGGCTATATTGAAGGGCTGGAAATGCTGGCCTCCATGCGTTTATGTGCCAACGTTCCGGCACAGCACGCGATCCAGACGGCGCTCGGCGGCTATCAGAGCATTAGCGAGTTCATCGTTCCCGGTGGTCGCCTGTACGAACAGCGCAACCGCGCGTGGGAGCTGATCAACGATATTCCGGGCGTCTCCTGCGTGAAGCCGAACGGCGCGCTCTATATGTTCCCGAAAATTGACGCGAAGCGCTTCAATATTCACGACGACCAGAAAATGGTGCTCGATTTCCTGCTGCAGGAAAAAGTGCTGCTGGTTCAGGGTACGGCGTTTAACTGGCCGTGGCCGGATCACGTGCGTATCGTGACGCTGCCGCGCGAAGACGATCTCGAAATGGCCATCAGCCGCTTCGGGCGCTTCCTGTCCGGTTATCATCAGTAACGCTGGCTTTCTGCCGGGTGGCGCTGCGCTTACCCGGCCTACAACACCTTCAAATTTGCATCTTCCCTCCCCTCCCCGCACAATGAACGCCTGTCGCAGTGAAGACAAAAGGTAACCTATGAGCCAGAGTCATTTCTTTGCCCACCTCTCCCGCCTGAAACTCATCAACCGCTGGCCGCTGATGCGCAATGTCCGCACGGAAAATGTGTCAGAGCACAGTCTGCAGGTTGCGATGGTCGCTCACGCGCTGGCCGCCATTAAAAACCGCAAATTCAACGGTCAGGTCAATCCAGAGCGCATCGCCCTGCTGGCGATGTACCACGATGCGTCAGAAGTGCTGACCGGCGACCTGCCTACGCCGGTGAAATATTTTAACTCGCAGATTGCGCAGGAATATAAGGCCATCGAGAAGATTGCCCAGCAGAAGCTGATTGACATGGTGCCGGACGAGCTGCGCGACATCTTTGAGCCGCTCATTGATGAGCATCAGTATACGGAAGATGAAAAATCGCTGGTCAAACAGGCCGACGCGCTCTGCGCCTACCTGAAGTGCCTGGAAGAGCTGTCTGCGGGAAATAACGAATTTCTACTGGCAAAAACGCGTCTGGAAAAAACGCTGGAATCCCGCCGCAGCGAAGAGATGGACTACTTTATGCAGGTGTTTGTACCGAGCTTCCATTTATCGCTGGATGAGATTAGCCAGGATTCTCCGTTGTGATTTTTTCGCCGGGTGACGGCTTCGCCTTACCCGGCCTACATTTCTGCGCTCACGCTAAAACGGGAACAGGACCGGTATCAACACCACGCATACCAGCATCACCAGCACGGTGAACGGCACGCCCAGCTTCACGAAATCACTGAACCTGTAATTCCCGGGCCCCAGTACCAGCGTATTCACCGGTGAAGAAACGGGCGTCATAAATGCCGCGGAGGCTGCCATTGCGACCATCATCGCAAAGGGATACGGCGACACGCCCATGGATTTGGCCATCGCCAGCGCAATCGGGGCCATCAGTACCGCCGTTGCGGTATTGGAGATAAACAGACCGATGGTGGCGCACATGATAAACAGACAGACCAGCATCATGTACGGCCCATACCCACCGCCAACGTCCATTAAGCCTTTAACGATCAAATCCACCCCGCCGGTTTTTTGCAGCGCCAGGGCGAAGGGCATCATCCCGACGATGAGAATAATGCTCGGCCAGTGAATGGCTTTATACGCGCTTTCGGCGTCAATGCAGCGGAATTTGCCCATCAACAGGCAGGCGATAATGGCCGCGACCGGATTGGGGATCTCGTCGGTCAGCATCAGCGCCACCATCAGCACCAGACAAAAAATCGCGTGGGGCGCCTGGCTGTGCGCCGGGGAGGCGTCGCTCTCCTCGACAGGCATGTTGAGCACCACAAAATCGCGCCCTTTTTGCCCGAGCTGGCTAATCAGCTTCCAGTTACCGACAACCAGGAAGATATCGCCCAGCAGGATCGGCTCATCCACCACCGCCCCTTCCATCGCCACGCCATCGCGCTTCAGCCCCACGACATTCAGGCCATAGCGGGTTCGGAACCCCATTTCCCGCACGGTTTTACCCAACAGTTCCGATTCCGGGATCAGCGATACTTCGGCCATGCCAACATCCAGCGCCTGATCGGAGAAGTACTCCCCGCGCAGCACCATCGGTTCCAGCAGCTGTTCGCTGCAAAACTCGCGCAGATCCACGTCCGCGGTGGACATATCAATCAGCAGGACGTCCCGCGCGCGGAATTCCGACACTCCGTTGACGTTGACGATCACCCGGCGAAAACGACGCCAGCGCTCTACGCCGATCACGTTCGCGCCATAGCGCTCACGTAGCTTCAGGTCGTCAAGGCGCTGTCCCACCATCGGCGATCCGGGGCGAATAGCCAGGCGGCGCGCGCGCCCGGTGAGGCGGTACTCTTTAATCAGATCGCGGAAGGTGCGTCGCTTCCACCCTTCTTTATTTTTGTCCTGTTTTTCACCTTTCAGGGCAAACCGGGTCAGCAGCATGTAGACCACGCCCATAACCAGAATGACCAGCCCAAGCGGGGTGACGCTGAAAAAACTGAAGCCCTGGAATCCTTCCCGGATAAGCTCGCTGTTGACGACCAGGTTCGGCGGCGTGGCCACCAGCGTCATCATGCCGCTGATCAAACCGGCAAAACTCAGGGGCATCATCAGGCGCGACGGTGAGATCTGCATCCGCATGGAGACGCTCAGCACCACCGGGATAAAGATGGCGACCACGCCCGTTGAGCTCATAAACGCCCCCAGCCCGGCGACGGTCACCATCAGGTAGATCAGCATTTTGGTTTCGCTGCTACCGGCCACCTTGACCAGCCACGACCCCATGATGGTTGCCACGCCGGTACGCACCAGCCCATCACCGATAATAAACAGAGCGGCAATCAGGATAACGTTAGGATCGCTAAACCCGGAGAAGGCTTCCGGCAGCGTGAGCGTACCGCTCAGCACAAACGCGACGATGACAAACAAGGCGACGGCGTCCATGCGCACCTTGCCCGTTGCAAAAAGAAGGATGGCGATTAAAAGCAGGCTCAGGACCCAAATCAGTTCACCGTTCACAACATGTCCTTGTCAGTGGGAGAGGAGAAATTGTGCCATAAAAAAGCCCCAGCAATGTGGGGCTATATCATGTGATTACATTTTTAGCGAGACGGTTACAACCCCGTCAGAGGCTTTCGAAACCGCCAGCGCCGTCAGTGAATCCAGCACAAGGTCTGCCTCCTCCAGGCGGGGGGATCCCGCCGGAACATTCACCGCGATAACGTGGCTTCCGGCGTTTAGCCCGGCCAATACGCCAGCGGCCGCATCTTCTACTACCACACACTCTGCGGGGGCGAGGCCCAGCAGTTCAGCGCCCAGTAAAAACGCATCGGGCTCCGGTTTACCGCGCTTAACGCGCTCCGCCGTGATAAACACTTCCGGCTTCGGTAAACCTGCCGCCTTATGACGGGCGTGGGCGACGGGAATGGAGCCTGAGGTGACGATAGCCCACGGGATCTGCGCTTCGTTCAGATGCTCAAGCAGCTCGCGCGCGCCCGGTAAGGCGGTGATGCCGTCCGTATCCGTGGCTTCAATGTGTTCCAGGTATTTGAACTCCGCCTGAATGTCGTCCTCAGAGCGTCCGGCCAGGAAGTGCCGTAGCGAGGTGATGGCCTGTTTGCCATGGATAAAATTCAGCACGTCCTGATGGTCGATGCCATGTCGGTCAGCCCAATGGCACCATGAACGCTCCACAACCGGCAGCGAATCCACCAGCGTACCGTCCAGATCAAACAGAAAACCTCTACACTGCACACGCACCTCCGTCAGGCATTAATGATTTGTTGAATTTCGTTGCTGCTTAAATGGTACTGGCGCGGACAGGCGTGCCACGCGCTCAGCATACGCTGATATTTATCCCACATTGGGGTCTGCGCGTTGAAGCCGTGGGTGCCCGCGTCAAAGTGGGTATAACGCCCTTCTGTATTCACCATAAAGCGAACATAGCTCAGATAACGCGCTTCCGTTGCGGCATCAAAGCCTAAGAAGGTCACGCGGCGCTCGTCAATGGACTGCTGATCTTTGAGATTCGTCCAGGACACGTGCAGGGCGTGATACATCTCCATAATGTCGATCACGATGCGACAGGTTTCTTCTTTCAGCTCGCCAAACTCGCGGTCCAGTTCGCGCATTTGCAAACCAAAACCGCGTTCTACGATGGTTTGCAGGCGGCTGTAGCGCGCAGCGTTATCGGGATCAAGCATAGTCATCATCTTGTACTGGTTAGACAAAATCAGACGTTGAGCATGGGTCATTTCCATCTTTCGACTCCTGTAGCGCATTGCACTTTAAAAAAAAGACACGGTAACTGATTGTTACTGTGCCTTCTTTTCGTCGTCGTTTCGATGATCAATCACAAGTCATCGAGGAATGTTTTATCCAGTTGCTTAAAAGCGCGCTTTAAGGTGTCCGCCAGCGCCTGGTAATCCGGCTTGCCTTCAACCGGGGCGAGCGCCTGCCCGGCCTCCTCCAGTTTTCCGCGCACTTCATAAAACCAGTGTAAAATAGAAGGGGGAAGCGGGGTAATGGACCGTTTACCTAACCACCACAGGCCCTGCATGGGCAGGCTTAACGCGAAGAGCGCCGTCGCGACGGCAGGACCAAGCTGCCCGCCTAACGCAATCTGCCAGCACAGCGTAAAGACAGCGACAGGCGGCATAAAGCGAATCGCATAGCGCGTGGCGCGGATGGTGCGATTCTCAATGAACATCGGCGCAAGGCGCTTTTCCATTGGCCACGTCTTTGCATAATGCTGTCCCCGACGAAACAGACTAAAGAAATTTACGGACGGGTTCTCTGGTGTCGACATGGCTGTACCTCAACTTCACATATAAAAATTAAAATTTTCGTGCAAAACCACAACAAGCTATGACAACGTTCAAAATATTTTGTCATCTCTACCCCGTATCGGGTATCCTGTGCCAGCCTGATAGGGCCATAGACGAGAATCATTAACTCGTCAAATTATTGCATATTATGCCATTGGCTGAAAATTGTGCAAAATGGCATAAAATCATAGTTATTTCTTTCATCATGCCACAATGTTCGTTTGGCATGATGTTAATCATAAATGTCTGAGTCGTCATGCGTTACGCTGTTAGACTCACTGACGTTTTTTTAGCCACGTATCAATAATAGGTACTTCCATGTCGAGTAAGTTAGTACTGGTTCTGAACTGCGGTAGCTCCTCACTGAAATTCGCCATCATCGATGCGCTCAACGGTGACGAATACCTCTCTGGTTTGGCCGAATGTTTCCATCTGCCTGAAGCACGTATCAAGTGGAAGATGGACGGCAGCAAACAAGAAGCGGCTTTAGGTGCAGGCGCCGCTCACAGTGAAGCGCTGAACTTTATCGTTAACACTATTCTGGCACAAAAACCAGAACTGTCTGCTCAGCTGACTGCGATTGGTCACCGTATCGTCCACGGCGGCGAAAAATACACCAGCTCCGTCGTGATCGACGAATCTGTGATCCAGGGCATCAAGGACTCTGCGTCCTTCGCACCGCTGCACAACCCGGCTCACCTGATCGGTATCGCTGAAGCGCTGAAATCCTTCCCGAATCTGAAAGACAAAAACGTGGCCGTATTCGACACCGCGTTCCATCAGACCATGCCGGAAGAGTCTTACCTCTATGCCCTGCCATACAGCCTGTACAAAGAACACGGCGTACGTCGTTACGGCGCGCACGGCACCAGCCACTTCTATGTGACTCAGGAAGCCGCAAAAGTTCTGAACAAGCCGGTTGAAGAACTGAACATCATCACCTGCCACCTGGGCAACGGTGGTTCTGTTTCTGCTATCCGCAACGGTAAATGTGTTGATACCTCCATGGGTCTGACCCCGCTGGAAGGTCTGGTGATGGGTACCCGTTCCGGTGACATCGACCCGGCGATCATCTTCCACCTGCACGACACCCTGGGCATGAGCGTTGACGACATCAACAAAATGCTGACCAAAGAGTCTGGCCTGCTGGGTCTGACCGAGGTCACCAGCGACTGCCGTTACGTTGAAGACAACTACGCAGAGAAAGAAGACGCTAAACGTGCAATGGACGTTTACTGCCACCGTCTGGCGAAGTACATCGGCTCTTACACTGCGCTGATGGAAGGCCGTCTGGACGCGGTTATCTTCACCGGTGGTATCGGTGAGAACGCGGCAATGGTTCGTGAACTGTCCCTGGGCAAACTGGGCGTTCTGGGCTTCGACGTTGATCACGAGCGTAACCTGGCTGCCCGCTTCGGCAAGTCTGGCTTCATCAACAAAGAAGGAACCCGCCCTGCTCTCGTTATCCCAACTAACGAAGAACTGGTGATTGCGCAAGACGCGCACCGCCTGACTGCCTGATTCCACACCGCCAGCAATGCTGGCGGTGCTGTTTTGTAACCCGCCCAATCGCGGCGGTAACGAAAGAGGATAAACCGTGTCCCGTACTATCATGCTGATCCCTACCGGAACCAGCGTCGGCCTGACCAGCGTCAGCCTTGGCGTTATCCGTGCTATGGAACGCAAAGGCGTTCGTCTGAGCGTCTTTAAGCCTATCTCCCAGCCACGTGCCGGTGGTGATGCGCCAGACCAGACCACCTCCATTGTTCGTAAGAACTCCAATCTGCCAGCGGCTGAACCGCTGAAGATGAGCCACGTTGAATCTCTGCTGTCCAGCAACCAGAAAGACGTGCTGATGGAAGAGATCATCGCCAACTACCATGCTAACGCGCAGGACGCGGAAGTGGTGCTGGTTGAAGGCCTGGTCCCGACGCGCAAACACCAGTTTGCCCAGTCTCTGAACTTTGAAATCGCGAAAACCCTGAACGCAGAGATCGTTTTCGTGATGTCTCAGGGCACCGACACCCCGGAGCAGCTGAACGAGCGTATCGAACTGACGCGCAGCAGCTTCGGCGGTGCCAAAAACACCAACATCACCGGCGTGATCGTGAACAAACTGAACGCACCGGTGGATGAACAGGGCCGCACTCGCCCTGACCTGTCCGAGATCTTCGACGACTCTTCTAAAGCGAAAGTTGTCAAAGTTGACCCGGCTAAGCTGCAGGAATCCAGCCCGCTGCCAGTTCTGGGCGCGGTGCCATGGAGCTTCGATCTGATCGCCACCCGTGCAATCGACATGGCGCGTCACCTGAACGCCACCATCGTTAACGAAGGCGACATCAACACCCGCCGCGTGAAGTCTGTGACCTTCTGTGCGCGTAGCATTCCGCACATGCTGGAACACTTCCGCGCAGGTTCTCTGCTGGTGACCTCCGCAGACCGTCCTGACGTTCTGGTTGCAGCCTGCCTGGCCGCGATGAACGGTGTTGAAATCGGTGCGATCCTGCTGACCGGTGCCTACGAGATGGACCCACGCGTCAGCAAGCTGTGCGAACGCGCGTTCGCCACCGGCCTGCCGGTCTTCATGGTGAACACCAACACCTGGCAGACCTCCCTGAGCCTGCAGAGCTTCAACCTTGAAGTACCGGTTGATGACCACGAGCGTATCGAGAAAGTTCAGGAATACGTTGCGGGCTACATCAACGCAGACTGGATCGAATCCCTGACCGCGACCTCCGAGCGCAGCCGTCGTCTGTCACCTCCTGCATTCCGTTACCAGCTGACCGAGCTGGCGCGTAAAGCAGGCAAACGCGTTGTTCTGCCAGAAGGCGATGAACCACGTACCGTTAAAGCGGCTGCTATCTGTGCAGAGCGCGGCATCGCGACCTGCGTGCTGCTGGGTAACCCGGATGAGATCAACCGCGTTGCGGCGTCTCAGGGCGTTGAGCTGGGCGCTGGCATCGAAATCGTTGACCCGGAAGTGGTTCGCGAAAGCTACGTTGCCCGTCTGGTTGAGCTGCGTAAGAGCAAGGGCATGACCGAAGCCGTTGCGCGCGAACAGCTGGAAGACAACGTGGTGCTGGGCACGCTGATGCTGGAGCAGGACGAAGTTGACGGTCTGGTTTCCGGTGCGGTTCACACCACGGCGAACACCATCCGTCCACCGCTGCAGCTGATCAAAACCGCACCGGGCAGCTCTCTGGTTTCCTCCGTGTTCTTCATGCTGCTGCCTGAACAGGTTTACGTTTACGGCGACTGCGCGATCAACCCGGATCCAACCGCAGAACAGCTGGCCGAAATCGCTATCCAGTCCGCGGACTCTGCGATTGCCTTCGGTATCGAACCTCGCGTAGCGATGCTCTCCTACTCCACCGGTACCTCTGGTGCAGGTAGCGACGTAGAGAAAGTGCGTGAAGCGACCCGTCTGGCGCAGGAAAAACGTCCTGACCTGATGATCGACGGCCCGCTGCAGTACGACGCTGCCGTTATGGCCGACGTTGCGAAATCCAAAGCGCCGAACTCTCCGGTTGCGGGTCGCGCTACCGTGTTCATCTTCCCGGATCTGAACACCGGTAACACCACCTACAAAGCGGTACAGCGTTCTGCAGACCTGATCTCCATCGGGCCAATGCTGCAGGGTATGCGCAAACCTGTGAACGACCTGTCCCGTGGCGCACTGGTTGACGATATCGTCTACACTATCGCGCTGACGGCAATCCAGTCTTCGCAGCAGCAGTAATTGTAAGGTCTTGCCGGATGGCGCTTCGATTATCCGGCCTACAGGACCGTAGGCCCGGTAAGCGTGAGCGCCACCGGGCAACAAAAAGGCGACCACAAAGGGTCGCCTTTTTTATTACAGCAGCTCTCTCGCCGCCGACACAATGTCATGCGCAGTCAGGCCATACTCCTTCTGCAGGAAATCCTGCGTCCCCACCTGACCGTAACGCTCCTTGACGCCCACCCGCCGCATAGGTACCGGGCAGGTTTCCACCAGCACTTCCGCCACCGCCGACCCCAGCCCGTTGTGAATGCTGTGGTTTTCACAGGTCACAATCAGTCCGGTTTTCTCGGCGTAGTTTTTCACCAGCATCCGGTCGATGGGCTTCAGGGTAAACATGTCGATGACCGCCGCGCTTACCCCTTCCTGCTCCAGCTGGCGCGCCGCTTCCAGCGCTTCCGCCACCATGATGCCGTTGGCAATCAGGGTAATATCGGTCCCCTCGCGCAGCACGTTGCCTTTGCCAATGGTAAAGGTTGAGCCCGGGGCATACACGCTCGGCGCCTGCTTACGAATGGTCCGCACCCAGTAGAAGCCTTCGAGGTCGATAAGCTGGCGCAGCACGTCCTCGAACATCACCGCGTCGGTCACCTCCAGCACCACCGAGTGCGCCAGACCGCGTACGATGCCCATATCCTCAAACGACATGTGCGTGCCGCCGTTGTGGCAGGCCGTCACGCCCGCATCCGAGGCAATCACCTTCACGTTGTTGCGCTGATAGTCCAGGGACATAAACAGCTGGTCGAAGCAGCGACGGCTGGCAAACGCGGTAAAAGTGTGCACGAACGGCTTGCGCCCTGTGAGCGACAGCCCCGCCGCCGTCCCTATAACGTTCGCCTCCATAATGCCGCAGTTAATCACGTGCTGCGGATAATCGCGCGCCACGCCGTCCATCGCCATCGAGCTCATCAGGTCGGCTTCCAGAGCGATAATCTCACTGCCAGACTCAATCTGCTTTGCCACGAAGCCCGCGTAGACCTTACGCATCTCAACGGCGTCTTTCTCTCCTGCCGGTGCAACCTTAATCATGTGAAGCCTCCAGTTGGCGAATCGTCTCGTTGAGGGCCGCTTTGCTCTCCGCGGTCAACCGCAGGTGGTGCGAATTGCTGAGCTGCTCCAGGTACGGCACCCCCTGCCCTTTGATGCTGTCGAGGATGACGACTAACGGACGCGCTTCGGCCTCGGGGACCCGCGACGTTACCGCCAGCAGACCCGGAATGTCGTCGCCCTTCACCGTCGCCACGTCAAAGCCAAAGGCGCGGAATTTCCCCTCCAGATCGAACGCGCTGATGATCTCGTCCAGCTCGCCGTCGAGCTGCAGTTTGTTCCAGTCCACGAATACCGTCAGGTTGTTCAGGCGATGGTGGGCGATAAACTGAAACGCCTCCCAGCACTGCCCCTCGTTCAGCTCGCCGTCACCGACGATGCAGAAAACCCGATTCGGTCGCCCCGCCAGCCTGTGCGAGAGCGCCATACCGCCAGCAATGGACATCCCCTGCCCCAGCGAACCGGTGGTGGCGTCCACGCCGCGCGTTTTCAGACGGTCCGGGTGGCTTGGCAGGCGCGTGCCGTTCTGGTTCAGGGTGCTCAGCTCTTCCACCGGGAAGTAGCCTTTGATTGCCAGCGTGCTGTAGAGCGCCGGGCCCGCATGACCTTTCGACAGGACAAAATAGTCTCGCTCCGGCCAGTCCGGATCCGCCGGGTCGATTTTCATCACCGCGCCGTACAGCACGGCCAGGGTTTCGACCACCGACATACTGCCGCCGTAGTGCCCAAAGCCCAGCTGCGTCAGGGATTTTAGCGTCTCAAGACGGATCTGACGCGCGAGTTCGGTTATCTCTTTCTCATTCATGATTTAGCTCCGGTGTTTTCCTGCGCGTTACCGCCGGCAGGTTTGTTTTTCGCGAAGACGTTGTACGCCACCAGCAGCGCGAACAACGCCACAACCAGCCCGGTGATGGCAAGCGGCGACAGGAAGCGCGCCAGGTTGCCGAGGACAATCCCGACCGCGCCGAAGTCGGCGTCCGAGAAGGTGGTGTTGGCAAAGCCAATGGCGCCCAGCACCGGCAGCAGCAGAACCGGCAGGAAGGTGATCAGCAGGCCGTTAGCAAAGGCGCCAATCATTGCCCCGCGACGTCCGCCGGTGGCGTTACCAAACACGCCCGCCGTGGCGCCGGTGAAGAAGTGCGGCACCACGCCCGGGAGGATCAGCACCCAGCTAAACTGACCGCAGATGAACAACCCCACAATCCCGCCGAGGAAGCTGAACAGGAAGCCAATCAGCACCGCGTTTGGCGCATACGGATACACCACCGGGCAGTCCAGCGCAGGACGCGCGTTAGGGACCAGCTTTTCCGAGAAGCCGGTAAAGGCCGGAACGATCTCCGCCAGAATCAGGCGCACGCCCTGCAGGATGATGAACACGCCCGCCGCAAAGGTGATCGCCATGATGATGGCGTAGACCAGGTAGTTCTGGCCGCCGCTGAAGGTGGCCTCCACGTACTCGCGCCCGGCGCTCACCGCCAGGATGAGGTAGATAATCATCATGGTCAGGGAGATGGAGATCGAACTGTCGCGCAGGAAGCTGAGGTTCTTCGGCAGGTTCATCTCTTCGGTTGAGCGGGAGCCTTTGCCGACCTTGCTGCCAATCCAGCCGGACAGCACGTAGCCCAGCGTGCCGAAGTGTCCGAAGGCAATTTCATCGTTGCCGGTAATGCGCTTCATGTAGCGCTGGGCAATCGCCGGGAAGAAGGCCATGATCAGGCCGAGGATCAGCGAGCCGGTAAAGACCAGCCCCACGCCCTCGAAGCCCGCCACCGTCAGGATCACGCCAATCATGCACGCCATATAAAACGTGTGGTGTCCGGTCAGGAAGATGTACTTCAGGCGAGTAAAGCGCGCGACGATAATATTCGCTACCATGCCGAAGGCCATAATCAGCGCGGTCGCTGCGCCGTATTTTTCCAGCGCAATTGACACAATCGCTTCATTGTTTGGAATAATGCCCTGGATCGTAAAGGCGTGCTCAAACATACCGCCCAAAGGATTTAATGACCCCACCAGCACCGTGGCGCCACCGCCCAGTACAATAAAGCCGAGAATGGTTTTAATCGTCCCTTTCACCACGTCCGAAAACGCTTTTTTCTGCGCAACCAGACCAATTAGCGCAATTAAACCGACCAGCACCGAAGGGACTTTTAAAATATCAACAACGAAATTCAGCGTTTCAAGGATAAACATATCCACCTCGCCTTATCAGGGTTATTGTCTGTCGAACCAGGCGCGCAGCTGCGCTTCAAGTTCGTTGATGTCGATGATGTTGTTAATCACCACCAGCTGGCTTTCCGGCACGCTGGCGCTGGCCGCAATGTCCTTTGCCATCACGAAAAGATCGGCTGCGCCCGGCGTGGCCGAAGAGAGATCGGAATGTTCAACCTCAGCCTCAATCTCCAGTTTTTTAAGCACCTTTTTAATATTCATTTCGACCATAAAACTACTGCCCAGGCCGGAGCCGCAAATAGCCATGATTTTCATTGTTGTCCCCTTATTTTGAGTAGAGCACGCCCCATCACGCTGGCGCGTAATGTTGTGAATAATCGGATTAAAGAATTAAATCAGAAGCGGTCAATAATCGTTTTAATTTCCTCCAGGGTATTCGCCTGATGCAGTTCAGCCATATCTGCATCGCTGGAAAATAATTCAGCCAGCGATGAGATCATCTCAATATGGCTATTTTTGTCGGGTGCCGCGAGCATAATAATGACATCGACAGGGTCAAACTCACCGGCACCAAACGAGACGCCCTGTTTTAGTTTTAATAAAGACAACCCCAGTCCTTTGGCGCCTTCCTCCGGCCGCGCATGCGGCATCGCCAGCCCTGGTGCCAGCACATAATAGGGTCCTAACGTGTGGTGCTGCTGGATGATGGCCGTGACGTATTCAGGTTCAATCACCTGCAAATCCAGCAGCGGCTTCGCGCACAGCTCCAGCGCCTGCGGCCAGTTTTCCACGCTATCCTGCAGCGTGATGGTTGTATCATATATCCATTTTTTGAGCACTTTTCACTCCCGCTACACGCTAAAGATGAGCAAACTTTATTCAACACATCGCTGAATGACTGCGATCGCGATCACAAAGATAGCGCTACCAACCGTTAACATGCAGAAATGTGATAGCGCTATCAAATTGCAATCACGGTGCTAAATCACAGCAAAAAAAGGGATTTAAGGCGTATACTGCCTGTCACGTGAAGCGAAGGAAATGAAGAACGCGTCTGGTCAGCAGGAAGGTGTATGTCTCTAACCCGAAAACGGCGCAGTACTGGTAAAGTGACACTCGCCGATGTCGCACAGCTTGCCGGTGTGGGCACGATGACCGTGTCCCGTGCACTCCGCACGCCCGAACAGGTTTCCGATAAACTACGAGAAAAAATTGAAGCTGCCGTGCAGGAGTTGGGCTATATGCCTAATCTTGCTGCCAGCGCGCTGGCCTCGGCGTCGTCATGGACGATAGCCATGGTGGTGCCTAATCTCTCCGAAGCCGGCTGCTCGGAGATGTTCGCCGGGCTGCAGCAGGTGCTACAGCCTGCCGGGTATCAGATCATGCTGGCGGAATCCCAGCATCGTCTTGAGCAGGAGGAGAAATTGCTTGAGACGCTGCTGGCGTCGAATATTGCCGCCGCTATCCTGCTCAGCGTTGAACATACCGACACCGTTCGCCACTGGCTGAAAAATGCCTCTATTCCGGTGATGGAGATGGGTGCCATGCGCGCTGACCCAATTGATATGAATATCGGGATTGATAACGTGGCGGCCATGTATGAACTCACGGAAATGGTGATTAAGCGTGGCTACCAAAATATTGGCCTGCTGTGCGCCAACCAGGAGCAGTGGATTTTCCAGCAGCATCTGCAGGGCTGGTACAAGGCCATGCTTCGCCACCATATGTCGCCAAACCGGGTCATTAACGCGGCGATGTCGCCGAGCTTCTCAACCGGCGCGGCACAGCTGCCAGAATTCCTGCTGGCATGGCCGGAGCTGGATGCGCTGGTATGCGTCTCTGACGAGCTGGCCTGCGGCGCGCTGTACGAGTGCCAGCGCAGGCGAATCAAGGTGCCGGACGATCTGGCGGTAGTAGGCTTTGGCGATAGCGACGTGAGCCGCGTCTGTCAGCCGCCGCTGACGACGATGGCAGTGCCGCATCGTAAGATTGGAATTGAAGCCGGGAAAGCGCTGCTGGAGCGTCTGAATGACGGTGACTGGCGCGATCAAAAGCCCATCGCGTCCAGTCTGTGTCTGAGAGAGAGTTGCTGAATCTTACTCAGCCTCTTCCTCTTTCTCTGATTTGGTCGATTCGTTTTTGGCGTTGCGGGTCATCCACAGCGCCAGCGCTTTTAATGAATCCGGCGTAAACTCGTCGCAGCGCGCGGTGATCTCTTCCGGCGTCATCCAACTGACTTCACTCACCTCTTCTTCCTGCAGGGCAAACGGGCCGTGAGAAACGCAGCTAAACAGCCCGCCCCAGACGCGGCAGTTTTCGTCTTCGAAATAGAACTGACCGTGCTCGGCAAACGGCACACCGGCAATACCTAACTCTTCTTCCGCTTCACGACGCGCGGAATCCAGCAGCACTTCATCTGCCTGGACAACCCCACCTGCGGTGGCATCCAGCATACCCGGGAGAAAATCTTTGGTGTCCGTACGGCGCTGAACCAGAATTTTGCCCATCCCGTCATGCACAACGATGTACGTTGCGCGGTGACGCAGACGCTCCGCACGCATTTGTTCGCGGCTGGCCTGCGCGATCACTTCATTCTCTTCGCTGACAATGTCAACCCACTCTGTACTTGCCAAATGACTCTGCTCCACCATCGGGAAACCTTCTCTTCTAAGCGCTCTTTCGGCGCGTTTGCAGTTGAGGTGTAACTTACGGATTAATCGCTATCTGCGCAATAACTTGCTGATCATTAAGTGCGATAACGCTCAGGGTATTTCCATCCAGCATGCCGTAGCTCGCAGGATAACCGCCTTTCGGTATGCTGACCGAACCCGGATTGAAGTGATAAATCTCACCGCGTTTTTCAGCAACCGGAATATGAGTATGACCGTAAACCAGGACATCGCCAGCCTCGAGCGCCGGGAGATTATCCGGGCTAAAAAGATGCCCATGGGTCAGGAACAGGCGGCTTTGTTCCAGCAGCACCTGCTGCCATGGCGCGGTAAGGGGAAAATGCAGCAGCATCTGGTCCACTTCGCTGTCGCAGTTGCCGCGAACGGCGATAATGCGCGAGGCAAACGGGTTAAGCATTTCCGCGACCTGCGCCGGGGCGTAGCCCTCCGGCAGCGCGTTGCGCGGGCCGTGATTGAGCACGTCCCCCAGAATAATCAGCCACTGCGCGCCGCTTTGTGCAAACAGGGAGAGGACACGCTCGGTAGCGGGCAGCGATCCATGGATATCCGACGCAAACATCAGTTTCATCAGCCACTCCTCGGGAAAACAGACTGCCCCCATCATACCTGAAGCGTCAGGGCTTATCAGCCCGCGCGCTTAGCCGAGAGTGCCACATAGCGCTGCACGGAGGCGCGCTGCCACTGAAACGCGGCATAATCCACCAGCAGCTGCGGCACCTCATCGCCGTTGAGGATCAGGCGGTTAAGCATCAACGCCAGATCGGCGTCGGCAATGCACCACTCGCCGAACAGGTTCGGATTGCCGTGTGAGAGGAGCGAGGTGGCGGTTTCAATCAGTTTTTGCGCGCTTTCACGGCCTTCAGCGCTGAGCGCTGGCTTTTTCACCCCGGCGAACACGACGTCCGTTGAGCGTTCCACGCGAATCGGCACCAGATCGCTTCGCAGCCACGCCTGGATCTGCCGCGCCCGCGCGCGTTTTTGCAGATCGTGAGGATAGATGCGCTCCCACTCCGGCGGCGCAAACCGATCTTCCAGATATTCATCGATCGCCGACGATTCGCTCAGGGCAAAACCGTCGATCTCCAGCACCGGCACGCGTCGGGTCAGGTCGTAGCCCTGCCACTGCGGTTTGAGATGTTCACCGCCGTCGAGATCGACGGTCTTCAGCGTAAAAGTAAGCCCCTTTTCGGCCAGCGCAACGTAAACGCTCATAACATAGGGAGAAAAGAAATTGGCATCGGACCACAACGTGATGACGGGCTGGTTCATAACATCCTCATAGGCTGATCGGTTTTTACTCAACATATAATCTCTTTGCCTCGCTGTCACTTGATGAAAACTCACGATTTACAACAACCACCTATACTCATTTGTCATGGCACCCCTCTTCGCATGGACAGGAGTTGAGAATGATCGACCTTTATTATGCCCCTACCCCAAACGGCCATAAGATCACCCTCTTTCTTGAAGAAGCCGAGCTGGATTACAGGATCATTCGCGTGGATATCAGCAAAGGCGAACAGTTCAGCCCTCTCTTTCTGGCTATCTCGCCAAATAATAAAATCCCGGCCATTATTGATAACCGGCCTGCGGACGGGGGCAGACCGCTGAGCCTGTTTGAATCCGGTGAAATTTTGCTCTACCTGGCGGAGAAAACCGGCATGCTGCTGAGCGGCGAACTGCGCGAGCGTCACCATACCCTGCAATGGCTCTTCTGGCAGGCAAGCGGGCTGGGACCCATGCTGGGTCAAAATCATCACTTTACCGCTTACGCCCCGCAGCCCATCCCTTATGCGATAGAACGCTATCAGGTTGAGACTCAACGGCTGTATGACGTTCTGAACCGTCGGCTGGAGAAAACGCCGTGGCTCGGTGGCGATCATTACAGTATTGCCGATATCGCCTGTTGGCCGTGGGTGAATACGCATGAAAAACACCGAATTGACCTGGCTTCTTACCCGGCGGTGAACAACTGGTTTGAGCGCATCCGAACCCGTCCGGCTACTGAGCGAGCGATGCAAAAAATCCAGCAGATTTAACCGTCTATGAGGCTGGGTGCCCGCGAGCCTCTCATGTATGATGAGCGGGAAATACTGACACGGAGAAGACCTGCAATGTCACAGCCAGATGCTGTTATTCGTATAAAAAATTTACGCTTGCGTACCTTCATCGGTATCAAAGAGGAAGAGATCGCCAACCGTCAGGATATTGTCATTAATGTGGTTATTCATTATCCCGCAGACAAAGCGCGGGCCAGCGAAGACATCAACGACGCGCTGAACTACCGCACAATCACCAAAAACATCATCCAGTACGTGGAGAATAACCGCTTCTCTCTGCTGGAAAAATTAACTCAGGATGTGCTCGATATCGCACGCGAACATCACTGGGTCACTTATGCTGAAGTTGAGATCGATAAACTTCACGCCCTGCGCTACGCCGATTCCGTCTCCATGACGTTAAGCTGGCGACGCCAGGCGTAAACCTGGAGGTTGTATGAAGATTTTGCTGACCGGCGGTACAGGCCTGATTGGTCGTCACCTCATTGCGCGTCTGCAGGCCTTGCATCACGACGTTACCGTGGTCACGCGCAGCCCGGAGAAAGCGCGCCAGGTGCTGGGGGCGGGCATCGATATCTGGAAAAATCTGGCCGAGCAGCAAAATCTGGACGGCTTCGACGCCGTCATTAACCTCGCGGGTGAACCCATCGCCGATAAGCGCTGGACGGAAGAGCAAAAACAGCTGTTATGCAGCAGCCGGTGGAACATTACCGAAAAGCTGGTCGAGCTGATCCGCAATAGCCACACGCCGCCTTCGGTGCTGATTTCGGGTTCAGCGGTGGGCTATTACGGCGATCTCGGCGAGGTGGTGGTGACCGAGGAAGAGCCGCCCCATAACGAGTTTACCCATAAGCTCTGCGCCCAGTGGGAGCGTATCGCCTGTGCGGCGCAGAGCGATCGTACCCGCGTCTGCCTGCTGCGGACCGGCGTCGTGCTTGCGCCGAAAGGCGGTATTCTGGCGAAGATGCTTCCCCCTTTCCGGCTCGGACTCGGCGGCCCCATCGGCAATGGTCGTCAGTACCTGGCGTGGATCCATATCGACGATATGGTCAACGGTATTCTCTGGCTGCTGGATAACGATCTGCGCGGACCGTTTAACATGGTTGCGCCGTATCCGGTGCGTAATGAACAGTTTGCCCACGCGCTGGGGCATGCCCTGCACCGCCCGGCGATATTGCGCGTGCCTGCCACGGTCATTCGCCTGATGATGGGTGAAGCGTCCGTGCTGGTATTAGGCGGGCAGCGGGCGCTGCCAAAACGGCTGGAAGCGGCCGGGTTTGCGTTCCGCTGGTATGAATTAGAAGAAGCGCTGGGGGATGTGGTGCGGTGAATATGTTACAGTGACAGGCCATGTTCCGAAGAAATGGCGTAACAATGGCAACAATCACCACACCCCGGCTTCACCTCACTCCTTTCGAACCCACTGACTGGGCCTTCTTCCGCTCGCTGCGAGAAGATCGCAGTATCATGCGCTACATGGCCGCCATCGCGCCGGAAAAAGAGACCCGACGCGTGTTTGCTGCTCGCCTGATGTCGGAGCATGTCTTCGTGATCCGCTCTCTGGAGGAGGATACGCCGCTGGGCGATATTGGCCTGCAAATCAGCCCTGAGAATCGTGAAGAGGCCGATATCGGCTATACGGTTGTGCCTGCCGCGCAGGGGAAAGGGATTGCCAGCGAGGCGCTGCGCGCGGTATGTGACTATGCGTTTAACCAGACCAGCGTAAAAGCGATTAACGCATATGTGCTGGCGGATAACGGCGGTTCAGTGCGGGTGCTGGAAAAAGCGGGATTTGTACGTACGCAGGTGCTGGACAAGGCGTATGAAATTGACGGCGTGCGCTATGACGACTGGGTATATCGGCTGGAGTATGCCGGCCGACAACGGAATTTGTAGGCCCGGTAAGCGAAGCGCCACCGGGCGATTGGGCTGCACTGCGGTCTGATGCCCTCACCCCAACCCTCTCCCACGGGGAGAGGGAGAAAGGCAAAATCTACTTCAGGGAACCTTTCAGGAACTGCTGCAAACGCGGGCTTTGCGGGTTCGCCAGCACCTCGTCCGGGTGCCCCTGCTCTTCAATTTTCCCCTGATGCAGGAAAATCACGTGGTTCGAGACGTTACGGGCGAAGCCCATCTCGTGCGTCACCACCACCATCGTTTTGCCCTCTTCGGCCAGCTTCTGCATGATGCGCAGCACTTCGCCAACGAGTTCCGGGTCCAGCGCGGAGGTCGGTTCGTCGAACAGCAGCACCTCCGGTTCCATCGCCAGCGCGCGGGCGATAGAGACACGCTGCTGCTGACCGCCGGAGAGATGCACCGGGTATTTCATCTGCTGGCGCTCGTCAATACCCACTTTCGCCAGGTATTTCACCGCGCGCTCGCGGGCTTCCTGCTTGCTCAGGCCCAGCACCTGAATCGGCGCTTCCATCACGTTCTCCAGCACCGTCATGTGGCTCCAGAGGTTGAAGTGCTGGAACACCATCGTCAGGCGCGTACGCAGCAGGCGCAGCTGGTGTTTATCCGCGACCTTCAGCTGGCCGTCTTTGTCACGGACCAGGTTAATATTTTGCCCGCTCACCACAATCGAGCCTTCGCTCGGCTTTTCGAGGAAGTTAATGCAGCGCAGGAAGGTACTTTTACCCGAGCCGGATGAGCCGATGATACTGATCACGTCGCCCGCATTCGCCTGCAGCGACACCCCTTTCAGCACTTCATGTTCGCCGTAGCGTTTGTGCAAATCAATAACGTTTAATTTGTTCTCAGCCATCATCTTTCTCAGTGCGTCGAAGAAGGTTTTATATGCTGCAACCAGCGTTTTTCAGCCTTACGGAACAGGCTAATCAAAACATAAGAGATAATTAAATAGAGCACCGCCGCAATGCCAAACGCGGTAAACGGCTGATAGGTCGCGGAGTTAATATCGCGCGCGATTTTGAGCAGATCCGGCACCGTCGCGGTGAAGGCGAGCGCGGTGGAGTGCAGCATCAAAATCACTTCGTTACTGTACGCCGGTAACGCGATACGCAGCGCCGACGGCAGAATAATGCAGCGGTAAAGTTTCACCGAGGAAAAGCCGTACGCGCGCGCCGCTTCTATTTCACCGTAAGGGACAGAGCGAATTGCCCCGGCGAAAATCTCGGTGGTGTAGGCGCAGGTGTTGAGCGTCAACGCCAGCACCGTACAGTTCAGACCGCTGCGGAAGAACGCATTCAGCATCTCAGTGCCTTTTACGATCTCAAGCGTATACATCCCCGAGTAGAACACCAGCAGCTGCACGTACAGCGGCGTACCGCGAAACACGTAGGTAAACAGCCAGATCGGGAACTGGATAAATTTATTGTTCGACACGCGGCCAATGGCAAGAAACACCGCCAGAATGCCGCCCATCACCACGGAGGAGATCAGCAGCCAGAGCGTAATCGCCACGCCGGTAAAGCGGTAGCCATCCGTCCACAGCAGCGATTTCCAGTATTCCTGAATAATCTCAATCACAGGTCAGCCCTCTTCACACCCACGGAGTAGCGACGCTCGAGCAGAAGCAGCACACCATTGGAGGCGGTCGTAAAGACCAGATAAATCACGCCACAGACTACCGCAAAGTAGAACGGCTCCCAGGTGCTCTTGCCCGCCAGCTGAGTTGCTTTCACGACGTCTTCCAGACCGAGCAGCGAGACCAGCGCTGTCGCTTTGAGGATAACCTGCCAGTTGTTGCCGATGCCCGGCAGCGCGTAGCGCATCATGGCCGGGAACATAATCCGACGAAACGTTTGTGAAGAAGTAAAACCAAATGCGGTTGCCGCCTCAATGTGGCCTTTCGGCACGGCCATGTAGGCACCGCGGAAGGTTTCGGTGAAGTAGGCACCGTAGATAAAACCGAGGGTAATAATACCGGCCACCATCGGGTCGATATCAATTTGTCCCATGCCCATCGCGTCCGTTACGCTGTTAAGCGCAATCTGCAGACCGTAAAAGATAAGCAGCATCAGCACCAGATCGGGAACGCCGCGAATAAGCGTGGTGTAGCCTTCAAATATGAGCGCCAGCGGTTTGTTAGCCGAAAGCTTCGCCCCTGCGCCCGCCAGACCTATCAGCACCGCCAGCACCACGGAGCTGATAGCCAGCTCAAGGGTGACAAGTGCGCCCTGTAAAATAACGCCAGAAAATCCGTACAGCATACCGCGAGCCCTGTCGTATCGTGAGTGGTGGAACCGTGTCTTTTCCCCTCCCGCATCGGGAGGGGCCGCACGTTATTTGACGGGGCGATTAGCCGCCGTAAACATTAAAATCAAAGTACTTTTTCGCCAGCTTGTCGTAGGTGCCGTCAGCGCGCATTTCAGCAAACGCTTTGTTCAGCGCCTCACGCAGCTCGTTGTCTTCTTTGCGCAGGCCCATACCGGTGCCCACACCAAACAGCTTCACGTCCTTAATGGACGGGCCGCCAAACTTGTAATCTTTACCCACCGGCGTTTTCAGGAAGCCTTCGCTTGCCGCGACTTCATCCTGGAATGCCGCATCAATTCGGCCTGCCGTCAGGTCAGCGTAGATATTTTCCTGGCCCTGATAGGAGACGATTTCAATCCCCTTCGGCGCCCAGTGTTCGTTGCCGTAGGTTTCCTGCGTGGTGCCCTGCAGCACGCCGACGCGTTTGCCTTTCAGGGACTCCAGCGTGGGCTGAATGTCAGAAGCTTTAGCCACCACCAGACGAGAATCGGCCGCGTAGAGTTTGTCGGTGAAGGCAATCTCCTGCTGGCGTTTTTCGGTGATGGAGAGCGAGGACATAATCACGTCGATTTTTTTCGCTTTCAGGGACGGGATCAGCGCATCCAGCGGGTTCTCAACGTAGGTACACTGTGCTTTGATGCGTTTGCACAGCTCATTGGCCAGATCGATGTCAAAACCGACCAGTTCACCCTTTGAATTCTTCGATTCGAATGGCGCATAGGTTGGATCGGTACCAATCCGAATTTTCTGCGGAATGGCTGCGAATGCCGCGGTGGCGCTGGAAAATGCCAACACCAGAGATAGTGACAACACGAGTTTTTTCATATTTGTCCTCAACAAACTGTCTTCATACGGGATTTTTACGACGACGGGGTGGTGCTAATGTGCCATCAATTCCCTCTGTCAGGCAAAGACTAATGCCCTTCAGCCGGGAATTTTTGCATTATAAATGCGTAAGTATGCACAAAGCGATCCAATACGGTGCAAAAAACGCACCGCATTGGGTCAACCGCTCCCGTAACGCACCTTTGCGGTGCGTTAGCGCCGGGTGTTATTCACCGTATACGTTGAAGTCGAAGTATTTCTTCGCCAGTTTGTCGTAAGTACCGTCTTTACGCAGCTCTGCAAAGGCTTTGTCGAAAGCGGCTTTCAGCTCGGTATCATCCTTGCGCAGGCCAATACCGGTGCCGTCACCAAAGTATTTTTTGTCTTTCACCGACGGGCCAGCAAACGCATAGTCTTTGCCCGCAGGCTGTTTCAGGAAGCCTTCGCTCGCGGCGACTTCATCCTGGAATGCGGCATCCAGACGGCCTGCGGCCAGATCAGAGTAAATCAGATCCTGGTTCTGGTAAGCCACCACGTCTACGCCCTTCTCACGCCAGGTCGCATTGGCATAACCTTCCTGAGTCGATCCCTGAAGCACGCCAACATGCTTGCCTTTCAGCGAGTCGATGGTGGGCTTAATCGGGGAGCCTTTCGGCGCAATCAGGCGAGAATCCGCGGCGTAGAGCTTGTCAGAGAAGGCGATCTCCTGCTGGCGTTTTTCGGTGATGGAGAGAGAAGAGATAATGGCGTCGATTTTCTTGGCTTTCAGCGACGGGATTAACGCGTCAAAGTCGCTGCCCACCCATGTGCATTTCACCGCAATGCGTTTGCACATTTCATTTCCCAAATCGATATCAAACCCCACGAAATCGCCTTTCGCATCCTTAGAAGAGAATGGCGCATAGGTTGCGTCTGTACCGATACGAACCGTCTGTGGAAGCGCTGCGTAGCTACCTGCTGCCGCACTTAACCCCACGAGCAAAGACAGAGCCAGAACCGTCTTCTTCATACATTTACCCTCAAGTACCGTGATTTTATTATGTATTGTGTTGTGTGTTGTGTTGCAGGCTTCATCTTGCAGGTCTTATGCCACATTGCCGTCTGGTCAAAACTTCGACGTTAAATGTGTTAATAAAACGTTGCGATATTGCCTTAATGGTGAAAGATAGCAGGTCTGCCGAACGAACCGGAGAGAGAAAAAGGGAAAAAACGAATTAAATGTCGAGGATATGATCGCCGTTGCATAATTGCCCTGAAACAGGGCAACGTCTCTTTTCACGCACAGCATTTGTGCACAGTATCAGGCCCCTTGCCAGCGGATGAAGAGATCTTCCGGCAGATCGATGTCAAACTGATCCAGCACGCGGTTAACGGTCTGGTTAATGACATCGTCCAGCGACTGCGGGCGATGATAGAACGCCGGAACCGGCGGCATGATGACGGCCCCAAGCTCGGCGGCCTGGGTCATTAAGCGCAGGTGGCCGAGGTGCAGCGGCGTTTCCCGCACGCAAAGCACAAGGGGACGACGCTCCTTCAGCACCACATCCGCCGCGCGCGTCACCAGAGTGTCGGTATAGCTGTTCACAATGCCGGAGAGCGTTTTAATTGAACAGGGCAGGATAACCATGCCGGCCGTTTTAAACGAGCCTGAGGAGATGCTGGCGGCGATATCACGGGCATCGTGAACGACGTCCGCCAGTGCCTGAACTTCGCGCAGGGAAAGATCGGTTTCCAGTGAGAGGGTCTGCCGCGCTGCCTGGCTCATCACCAGATGAGTTTCGACCTCCGCCACGTTACGCAGAACCTGTAACAGACGTACGCCGTAAATCGCGCCGCTGGCACCGCTGAGCCCAACAATGAGTCGTTTCATGATTTTCGCCCTTACTGATTTCAGGGCAGACTGTGCAGGATTTTACGGGGAGTTGCAAGTGAGGGCATAGGCCCTCACCTGCCGGAGCATCAACCTTCGTTGTGCATCTCTAAGCTTTCGAGATCGTTCTGCAGCTGGACGGCTTTCGCATCGTCGTTGCGCAGCGAATCAAGATAGTCGAGGTACTGCTGGTCAACGTCTTTGGTCACGTAAATACCGTTGAACACGGAGCATTCGAACTGCTGAATTTCCGGGTTCTCGGCACGCACCGCGTCAATAAGATCGTTCAGATCCTGGAAAATCAGGCCGTCGGCACCGATGATCTGGCGAATCTCATCCACTTCACGGCCGTGAGCGATCAGCTCGTTAGCGGTTGGCATATCGATGCCGTACACGTTCGGGAAGCGAATCTCCGGCGCAGCAGAGGCCAGGTAGACTTTCTTCGCACCCGCTTCGCGCGCCATCTCGATAATCTGCTCAGAGGTGGTGCCGCGAACGATGGAGTCATCCACCAGCAGAACGTTCTTGTCGCGGAATTCCGCGCGGTTGGCGTTCAGCTTGCGGCGCACGGACTTACGGCGCAGATGCTGGCCCGGCATGATAAAGGTGCGGCCAACGTAGCGGTTCTTCACGAAGCCCTGACGGTATGGCTTGTCCAGAATGCGGGCGATCTCCAGCGCGATATCGCAGGAGGTTTCCGGGATAGGAATAACCACGTCGATATCGAGATCGTCCCACTCGCGGGCAATCTTCTCGCCAAGCTTGGTGCCCATGTTGACGCGCGCGCTGTAGACGGAAATCTTGTCGATGAAGGAATCCGGGCGGGCAAAGTAAACGTATTCAAACAGGCACGGGTTGCTGACCGGGTTATCGGCACACTGACGGGTAAACAGCTGGCCCTTCTCGGTAATATAGACCGCTTCGCCCGGCGCAACGTCACGCAGGAACTCAAAGCCCAGGGTATCCAGCGCCACGCTTTCAGAGGCAACCATATATTCGGTACGGCCATCACCGAGGTCGCGTTTGCCGAGCACCAGGGGACGAATGCCGTTTGGATCGCGGAAGGCCACCATGCCGTGACCGATGATCATCGCTACGCAGGCGTACGCGCCGCGGATCTGGCGGTTTGTCGCGGCAATGGCAGCAAAGATGTTGTCTGCTTCCAGCGGGTAGTGACGGAAGTTATCCAGCTCGCTGGCGAACACATTGAGCAGGATTTCAGAATCAGAGGTGGTGTTAATGTGGCGACGTTTCTCTTCGAACAGCTTTTTACGCAGTTCATGCGCGTTGGTCAGGTTGCCGTTATGAGCAAGGGTGATGCCATACGGTGAGTTGACGTAGAAAGGCTGTGCCTCAGAGGCGCTGGAACTGCCAGCAGTAGGATAACGAACGTGACCGATCCCCATATTACCTTGCAGACGCTGCATATGGCGGGCTTCAAACACATCGTTTACCAGGCCATTCGCCTTGCGTAAACGGAAGCAGTTGTTTGCATCAATGGTGATGATACCCGCAGCATCCTGCCCACGGTGCTGAAGCACCGTTAACGCGTCATAAATCGACTGGTTTACCGGCATGAAACCGGCGATACCGACAATACCGCACATTCGTCTTTTCCTCGTTAAGCCACATCTCAGGGTTTATGCCCTGGGCAAAAAACTCGACGAGCTTTGCAGATAGTCAAAGAACCATCTGATGATGAAGCTGAACTCTGGAATGAGCTGCGATTTCTGCCAGTCTTCGCTTTTGGAGAACCCGGTGAAGGTATCCAGGAAGAACAGGATCGCGGCCACAATCAGCACGCCTCGTAATGCCCCGAAACAGATCCCGAGCACCCTGTCCGTTCCTGACAGACCGGTTTTCTCGACCAGCTGACCTATCACGTAATTCACGATAGCGCCGACAATCAGCGTCGCGATAAACAGCACCGCGATGGCGATTCCATTTCGGACCAGTTCATCTTCAAAGCCCGTGAACCAGACAGACAGGTAAGTGTAGTAATGACTGGCGACAAAGAAAGCACAACCCCAAGTCACCAGCGATAACGCTTCACGAACAAAGCCACGGATCAGGCTAACCAGACAGGAAAAACCAATCACCGCAATGATGGCGTAATCAATCCAGACCATATGTGTCCCACGATTTAACGCCCTGTCATCCAGTTCGGGGCGAATTCTAACAGAAAAAGAAAACGTTTGCGTAGGGATTTCCTTCCCGCGCGTAAATAAAAAAGGCGCTGAAAAAATGTTCAACGCCGTGGCTTATCGCCTCTCTCTTTAAGGAGCAGGTCGTACTTAGTTCGCGCTGTAGCCCATCACCACACCGCTCAGGCCGGAGATCTGCTTCAGCTCACCGAGCGAACCTTTAAGCTTGTCTTTGGACGCTTCTGGCCCCACGAGGATACGGGTAATTTTACCCTGCACCGGCGTGGAAGGTGAAGTGTAAACACGATATCCCGCACTGCGCAATTTGCTCACGACCTCGTTGACCTTATCGGCGTTTTTCAGTGCACCGAGCTGCACAACGTAAGCTTTTCCGGTCGGTGCCGCGTCTTGTTTTGCCGGCGGAGGGGTTTCTGACGCCGCAGCCAGCTGCTCTGCGGCTTTATCCCGCTGCGGTTTCGGCTGCGGCTTCTCAACCGGCTTCGGTTTTTCAACAGGTTTAGGCTGCTCTATCGGCACCGGATCGATATCGCTGCTGCTCGCTGCCGCCAGACGAGACGGGTCGAGCGACGGTGCGGCGGCATCGCCTGCACGCACCTCTTCTGCCGCCCCTTCCGGCGGCTGAGCAGGCAGCGCCTGCGTCGCCGCTGGCAGCATATCCGGCTCATCGCGGTCACCCGGTTTAGGGACCAGCGGAATAGCGGCAAACTCATCCTGATAATGCTTTTTCTGCCCGTCGAGCAGACCCGGGAGAATAATCACCCCGAGCGCGACAAGCACAATGGTTCCTGTTAAACGGTTCTGAAACTTACTCGCCACCGGTTCTCCCCGCGTCCATCACTTCCATGACATGTGCCACCGTGTGGAATGAACCACACACCAGCACGGTATCTTCTGGTTTAGCATCCGCCATCGCGGCATGCCAGGCCTGAGCCACGCTACTGTAGATTGCGCCTTTGCCGAGATGTTCCATCAGCTGCTCAGCCGTCGCACCGCGCGGCCCCTCCAGAGGAGCACAATACCAGCTATCGACCGCACTCTCCATGCAGGCCAGCGTCCCGCCGATATCTTTATCATGAAGCATACCGATAACCGCCAGCACGCGCCCGGTTTTTGGTAACGATTTGAGACGTTCCGCGAGATACGCCGCTGCATGCGGGTTATGCGCCACGTCCAGAATCAGGCGCGGTGACTCGCTGACAATCTGGAAACGCCCGGGCAGAATTGCGCTCTGAATACCGTCGCGGATAGCCTGCTCGCTGACCGCTAATCCGCTGGCGCGCAGTGCCGCCAGCGCGGTGGCCGCGTTCGGCTGCGGCACCTGCGGCAGCGGCAGGTTGTCCAGCACGCCCTGCGCATCGCTGAAGCGCCAGCCGTTATCCTGAACCTCATACTGCCAGTCAACGCCGCGGCGCAGCAGACGCGCGCCCTTCTCGTTTGCCACGTCAGCAATGGTGTGCGGCATGTCCGGCTCGCCGACCACGGCGGGTTTATTCGCCCGGAAAATACCCGCCTTCTCGCGGCCAATGCTTTCACGATCCGGTCCCAGCCAGTCGATATGGTCCAGCGCGATGCTGGTGACCACCGCCACGTCCGCATCCACCATATTGGTCGCATCAAGACGTCCGCCGAGGCCGACCTCAAGGATCACCACATCCAGCTGCGCCTGTTTGAAAAGCCACAGCGCCGACAGGGTGCCGTATTCAAAATAGGTTAATGAGATCTCACCGCGCGCGGCTTCAATTTCCGCGAACGACGCCGTATGCGCCGATTCCGGCAGCTCGCTGTTCTGTACGCGAACGCGCTCGGTGTAGCGGACCAGGTGCGGAGAGCTGTACACGCCAACTTTGTAACCCGCGGCCATCAGGACAGATTCCAGCGTGCGGCAGGTCGTACCTTTACCGTTAGTGCCCGCGACGGTAAACACGAAAGGTGCCGGTTTGAGCACATCAAGACGCGCGGCGACCTGGCTTACGCGCTCAAGCCCCATATCGATGGTTTTACTGTGCAGGTTTTCCAGATAAGAAAGCCACGCGGCCAGGGGCGACGTGGCTTGGGGAATGCTTTTATTTTCCATAATGCCCGGTTGTCATTAACAGATTAGAAAGCAAAAGGGCAGCGCCAATCGGCCCTGCCCTTTTCAGTTATCAGGCCTCGGGTTCCTGATCCGGTACCACCACGCCTTCGCGCGGCTCATCCGGGTTCGGCGCTGGCAGATTCATCAGCTTCGCCAGGATGCTCGCCAGCTTCAGGCGCATTTCCGGACGGCGGACGATCATATCGATAGCGCCTTTCTCAATGAGGAACTCACTGCGCTGGAAGCCCGGCGGCAGCTTTTCACGAACGGTCTGCTCGATAACGCGCGGACCCGCAAAGCCGATCAGGGCTTTAGGCTCAGCGATGTTCAGGTCGCCCAGCATCGCGAAGCTCGCGGAGACGCCGCCCATGGTTGGGTCGGTCAGCACGGAGATGTACGGAAGACCGCGCTCCTGCATTTTCGCCAGCGCAGCAGAGGTTTTCGCCATCTGCATCAGCGACATCAGCGCTTCCTGCATACGCGCACCGCCGGAGGCAGAGAAGCAGATCAGCGGACAGTTGTCTTCCAGCGCCTGCTCAACGGCACGCACGAAGCGCGCACCGACCACGGAGCCCATTGAGCCGCCCATAAAGGCGAACTCAAACGCAGCGGCAACAACCGGCATCTCATGCAGGGTGCCTTTCATGACGATCAGCGCGTCTTTCTCGCCGGTCTCTTTCTGTGCAGAGGCCAGACGATCTTTGTATTTTTTGGAATCGCGGAACTTCAGCACGTCTTTTGGCTCGAGTTCGCTACCCAGCTCTACCAGAGAGCCTTCGTCCAGCAGGCTATGCAGGCGGTTGCGCGCCGACATACGCATATGGTGGTCACATTTCGGACACACCTCAAGGTTGCGCTCCAGCTCTGCGCGATACAGAACCTGACCGCAGCTATCACACTTCGTCCATACCCCTTCAGGAATGCTCGCTTTGCGCGTTGGGGTAATGTTGCTTTTAATTCGTTCAATCCAGCTCATTGATAACCTTTCTGCCTGAACCTGGTCGTATGCCAGTTTTGCTATAAGAGGCGAATAATGCCATTTTTGCCTCCAACAGACCATGAATGTTGCACATTAAAACATAACAGCCCGAAACTTTGGATAAAAAAGTGGTCGAACCGCCAGCGTGCATTTACTTCGCTTGTTTTGCCGCCGCACGTTTGTGACGAATGATTTCGATAACGCCCGGCAGTACGGAAAGCACAATAATCGCTACAATCAGTAACTTAAGGTTTTCCTGAACGATCGGAAGATCGCCAAACAGGTAGCCTGCGTAGGTGAACAGCAGTACCCACAGCAGCGCGCCAATCACGTTGTATGCCGCAAAATGACGATAGGACATATGCCCCATTCCCGCCACAAACGGTGCAAATGTGCGCACAATAGGCACAAAGCGCGCAAGGATAATGGTTTTTCCGCCATGGCGTTCATAAAACGCATGGGTTTTATCTAAATAGCTGCGACGGAAAATTTTCGAATCCGGATTGCTGAACAGCCGCTCACCAAACACCCGTCCAATCGTATAGTTGACCGCATCCCCGACAATGGCGGCAATCACCATCAGCACAACCATAAGATGCACGTTCAGATCGTTAGTGGGTAACGCCGATAGCGCGCCGGCAACGAACAGCAGTGAATCCCCTGGCAGGAATGGGGTAACGACCAGCCCGGTTTCACAAAACAGAATAAGAAACAGAATGGCATAAACCCAGACGCCATACTGCGCGACCAGCTCCGCCAGGTGAACATCAATATGCAGGATGAAATCAATCAAAAAACGAATTACGTCCATATTGTCTAAACCCTAATTGCACCTTTGTTTAGTCCGCTAAAAATAGCGGACCCATTGGCGGTTTCGGCAGGTCAAACCGATCCGGATAGTCAACCGAGACCAGATACAATCCTTCCGCTTTCGCCGTGGCTGCCGCAAGCGTTCTGTCCTTCGCTGCCAGCAGGTCTGCAATCCAGCTCTCCGGCTGGTGTCCGGCACCCACTTCCATCAGGCTGCCCACAATATTCCTAACCATATGATGTACAAAGGCATTGGCTTTGATATCCACCACCACATACGCGCCAAAACGGCTGACGTTTATGTGCATGACGTTGCGCCACGGCGTGCGGGACTGACACTGCACCGCACGAAACGACGTAAAGTCATTTTCACCAATCAGACACTGCGCCGCGCGATGCATGCGTTCAGCATCAAGCGGTTCATAAAAATGCGTGACGCCCTGGCTCAACACCGCCGGACGCAGGCGCTGATTGTAGATGACATAACGGTAGCGGCGCGCCGTGGCGCTGAAGCGCGCGTGAAAATCATCCGGCACAGCTTTTACCCAACGCACCGCAATGTCACCAGGCAAATTCGCATTTACACCCAGGGTCCAGGCAGCATCCTTACGCACGGCGGTGGTTTCAAAGTGAACCACCTGCCCCGTACCGTGAACACCCGCGTCCGTACGTCCTGCGCACAGGACGTTAATCGGCTCGTTTGCCACCTGAGAGAGCGCTTTTTCCAGCTTTTCCTGGACGCTGCGCACCTCGTTCTGACGCTGCCAGCCATAATATTTACTGCCATCGTACTCAATTCCGAGGGCAATTCTATGGACCGGCTTTTGTTCCACGTCTGACATCAGTACAGGTACTCCTGCACCAGTTTTTCAGCGATCTTGACCGCCATCAGCGCGCCGCCGAAGCGAACGTTATCGGCAACGGACCAGAACTGAACCTGCTCCGGCATACCGTAATCGTTGCGCACGCAGCCAACGGAAAGATGCGCGCTGCCGGTGGCATCGCCCACCTGGGTCGGGAACTCGCTCTCTTCAGAGAGCACGATGTCTTCACCGCGGCCAAACGCATCGCGCGCCTCTTCTGCCGCCAGCGGACGCAGCGCTTCAAAACCTACCATCTGCGCGTGGCCGTAGAAGACCGGAGACTGTACGACGTTCGCGGAGATCATCAGGCCATCGTCCTGCAGAATTTTGCGCACTTCATCGACGATACGACGCTCTTCGCGCACGGAGCCCTCGCGGTCCGGCAGCAGCGGCAGCATGTTGAACGCCAGCTGGCGGCCAAAGAAATCATCTTCATCAATCGGGATACCGTTCAGCAGCTTCGCGCTCTGCCCGGCCAGCGCGTCAACCGCCTTTTTGCCGTTCGCGGACGCGGACAGCAGGCTGGTGACGGTAATGCGCGACAGGCCGCCGTCGTCGATCAGCGGTTTCAGGGCGGTCAGCAGCTGGCTGGTCAGGCTGTTCGGCACCGCAATGACGTTACGGTTGCGGTAGTCAGCCAGCACAAAGGGGTTCACGTCCGGCACCACCAGCGGCACGTCCGGCTCCATTGAGAACAGGCCGCTCAGGTCGATCACCAGGCAGCCTGCGTTGGTCGCCTCTTCAACGTACGCAGCAGTCGCTTCAGCGCCCGCGGCGAAAAATGCCAGCTGCGCCTGCGTCCAGTCGAACGCGGCCGCGTCCTGCACCATAACGGATTTACTGTTAAAACGCAGATGCTCACCTGCGCTGTCGGTACGCGCCAGCGCAAAGATGTCGCCCACCGGGAACTGACGCTCAGCAAGGGTTTCGAGCAGGGCTTCGCCCACGGCACCCGTGGCACCTAAAATGGCAATGTTCCAGCCTTCAGACATGGTGGTTTACTCCAGAAATAAAAAAGCGTCCCTGTCGGAGTATCCGACAGGGAGCATTAAGAAGACATTAATGCGCCGGGTGATGAACGGCGTTAAACCCAAGTTTATGCAGCAGCATCGCCGCCGAAGCGTCGTCGCACATCACATACAGGGAAGACCACTCGCGGCGCTCAACGTAGTTCTTGCGCAGCTTATCAAACTCACCCGGGATCCCCGCCGCTTTACGCAGCAGCGCATCATCGCGGCGCACATCATACACCAAATGCACCAGCCTTTTCAGCGTTGCCTGATCGAGCGGGCCATGCAGGGTAATGCGGCCAAATTCAGGCGCGGGAAGTAAGGTATCCAGCGCTACCTGCTGCGGATGGCCAATAAAGGCGCTGTAGGCCTCGAAGACCTGCGTCGTGCCGCGCGCTTTCCCCTCGAGGGTGTAACCGGCGATGTGCGCGGTGCCCACGTCGACCTTATTGAGAAGCTCAACGTTGAGATCCGGCTCCGGCTCCCAGACGTCCAGCACCACGCTGAGGTCTTGTCCTTCATTCAGACACGCCAGCAGCGCGGCGTTATCCACGACCGGGCCCCGGCAGGCATTTATCAGAATAGTGCCAGGCTTCAGACGACGGATCAGCGCGTCATCAGCAAGATGCAGCGTCTTATACGGCCCCTCTTTAAACAGCGGCGTGTGGAACGTCAGCACGTCGCACTGTTCAACCAGCTCGTCCAGCGGGCGGAAATCGCCGTCATCGCCGTTGTCTTTGCGCGGCGGATCGCACAGCAACGTGCGGATCCCTAAGGCTTCAAGGCGCTTTTGCAGGCGCCCGCCGACGTTACCCACGCCGACAATCCCCACGGTGCGGTCCTTCAGCGCAAAACCGTCGCGCTCGGCCAGCATCAGCAGCGAGGAGAAAACGTATTCCACGACGGCAATAGCGTTACAGCCCGGTGCGGCGGAAAAACCGATTCCGGCCTGCTTCAGCCATTGATCATCCACATGATCGGTCCCTGCCGTTGCGGTTCCGACAAACTTAATCGCTTTACCGGCGAGCAACGCCTCATTTACTTTGGTCACCGAGCGCACCATCAGCGCGTCTGCGTCATCCAGTTCGTTGACCGGGATCGGGCGACCAGGGACAGCCTTAACATTACCCAGGCGGCTAAACAGCTCACGGGCATAAGGCATATTTTCATCAACGAGGATTTTCACGTCTGAGTACCTGTTTGAGAGGAAGAAAACCTGCCAAGTGTGCCATAATCTGGCCGCCAGGCATATACGTATGCCGGGTTTACGCTGAGTTTTGACTTTAAGGATTTTTGACGATGCAGCCTATTTCAGGTACGCCGCCACGCCCTCCGGGTGAAGGCCCTGTCACGCCAAACGTTGCCGGTGAACAACCGCTATCCACGCAACAGCGCACCGTGCTGGAGCGACTGATCACGCGCCTGATTGCGCTAACTTCGCAGCAAAACGCGGAAGTCTGGGCCGGGGTGAAGCATGATTTAGGCGTGAGGAACGACGCACCGCTGCAGTCGCGCCATTTCCCTGCCGCCGAGCAAAACCTGAACCAGCGTATTACTACCGCGCAGCAGAACCACACCACGCGTCAGATTGTCGCGCAGCTGACCGAGCTGCTGGGCCAGGGAAATAACCGCCAGGCGGTGAGTGATTTTATCCGTCAGCAGTACGGCCAGACCGCCCTGGGCCAGCTGACGCCAGACCAGCTGAAAACCGTGCTGACGCTGCTGCAGAACAACGAGCTGTCTATTCCGCAGCCTCAGGTGCGCCCGGCGACCGAGCGTCCGCTGCTGCCTGCCGAGCACAACACGCTCAAGCAGATGGTGACAAAACTGGCTGCGGCCACCGGCGAACCGACGAAGCTTATCTGGCAATCCATGCTGGAGCTGTCCGGCGTGAAGGCGGGTGAGCTGATCCCGGCCAAACAGTTTACGCATCTGGCGACCTGGCTCCAGGCGCGCCAGACGCTCAGCACCCAGAATGCCCCTACCCTGCATACCGTCCAGGCGGCACTCAAACAGCCGCTTGAGCCGCACGAGTTCGACGTAATTCGGGATTACGCCCAGCAAAACTGGCAGGTCACGCCGCAAACGGTCCTGACCACCGCGCAGGTGCAGGATCTGCTCAATCAAATCTTTGTTCGTCGCGCCGAGCGCGAAGGCGGCGTGCCGGAGGTGAGAAACATTCAGCCAATCTACAGCCCGCTGTTTGCGCCGGTCGTCGAGACGTTCAGAACGCTCTCGGCGCGTCCAGGGTTAATGTTTATTGCGCTAGTGATTGCACTGGCGGTTTTCTGGCTGGTTGCCTGAGGTTTTGCCCGGTGGCGCTACGCTGACCGGGCCTACAACGGCTCGAACCGTAGGCCGGGTAAGGCACAGCCGCCACCCGGCAACAACGGCTCAAGTCCTGCGAAACGCCACCAGCGTCACCACGATCCCAACCACCGCAGAAACCGCACCGGCCAGGAAGACGGACGGATAACCAAACGAGGTGGCTAACACTCCGGCCAGCGGTCCGGTGACCCCGTATGAGATATCCTGAAACGCCGCGTAGCCTCCTAGCGCCGTCCCGCGCACCTGCGGGGCCACGCGCTTCACCACTTCAACGCCCAGCGCCGGGAAGATCAGTGAACAGCCGCAGCCGGTTAGCGCCGCGCCAAGCAGCGCAACGGATGCCACGGGTGCATTCCACAGCAGCAGCAGACCGATGGCCTCAATCACCAGCGACGCCACCGCCACCTTCACCCCGCCAAAGCGATCCGGCATCCAGCCGAAGAAGACGCGCATCAGCACAAACGCGCCGCCAAACGCGGTAAGCGTAAAACCGGCCATCGCCCAGCCGCGGCTCATAAAATAGAGCGAGACAAAGGTACCAATCACCGCGAAGCCTACACCCTGCAGCGCCAGCCCGAGACCCGGCTGCCAGATTTGCCCCACCACGCTCCACAGGGAAGGACGCTCGCCTTTGTGCGCGGGCACCTTACGCACCGAGCCGTTGAACGCCCATGCCACCAGCGGCAGCACCATGGTAGTGGCAGCCAGCGCCGCAAATCCAAACTGGCTATTAATCAGCAGCCCAAGCGGTGCGCCTGCGGCCAGCGCGCCATAGATGGCCATACCGTTCCAGGACATCACCTTGCCAGAACGTGCCGGGCCCACCAGGCCCATTCCCCAGGTCAGGGTGCCGGTCAGCAGCTGGCTTTCACCAAATCCAAGGATTAAACGGCCCAGCACCAGCAGCGTAAATTTATACGCGGCGTCTACCGGCAGGAGAGCCGCCAGCAGCCATGCGCCGCCCGCCAGCCCACAGGCAAACATCCCCTGTAACGCCGAACGTTTTGCACCGTGCTGATCCGCCAGCCGTCCGGCGTAACCGCGGGTTAATACCGTGGCTAAAAACTGAATGCCCACGGCAATGCCAACCATGGTGTTGCCATAGCCCAGCTCCTGATGAACGAACAGCGGTATCACCGGCAGCGGCAGGCCAACGGTCATATAGGTCAGAAATACCGCAAACGCGATACGGAACAGCGAGGTGTTCCCGGACGTGGCGTTTTTTTCTGAGGTTGCGGCCATCATGCATAACTCCGAATTCAGGCATAAAAAAAGGGAGCCATCAGGCTCCCTTCTACTATACATTCAAACGCTTATGCTTTCAGCTTACGCATGACCAGCGTGGCGTTGGTGCCACCGAAGCCGAAGCTGTTTGACATGACGGTGGTCAGCGTCGCTTCCGTTGGTTTGGTCACGATGTTCAGGCCAGCAGCCTGCTCGTCCATCTCATCAATGTTGATGCTTGGCGCGATAAAGCCGTTTTCCAGCATCAGCAGAGAGTAGATCGCTTCCTGCACGCCAGCCGCACCCAGCGAGTGGCCGGTCATGGCTTTGGTCGCGGAGATCGCCGGGCTGTTGTCGCCGAAGACTTCACGGATCGCACCCAGCTCTTTCACGTCGCCTACCGGAGTAGAGGTACCGTGGGAGTTCAGGTAGTCGATTGGGGTGTCAACGCCGTGCATCGCCATCTTCATGCAGCGCACCGCGCCTTCGCCGGATGGCGCAACCATGTCGGCGCCGTCAGACGTTGCGCCGTAGCCCACGATCTCAGCGTAGATGTGTGCGCCACGTGCCAGGGCATGTTCCAGCTCTTCAACCACAACCATGCCGCCGCCGCCCGCGATAACGAAACCGTCACGGTGCGCATCATAGGTACGGGATGCTTTATCCGGGGTTTCATTGTACTTGGTGGACAGTGCGCCCATCGCGTCGAATTCACAGGCCATTTCCCAGCCCAGCTCTTCGCCGCCGCCAGCAAATACGATGTCCTGTTTACCCAGTTGGATCTGCTCAACAGCATTACCGATGCAGTGTGCGGAAGTCGCACACGCGGAGCTGATGGAGTAGTTCACACCGTGGATTTTGAATGGGGTCGCCAGGCACGCGGAAACCGCAGAACCCATGGCTTTAGTCACCACGTACGGACCTACTGCTTTCAGACCACGCGGGCTACGCATTGCGTCAGCGCCGAATACCTGCGCTTTTGATGAGCCGCCGGAACCGGCGATCAGACCCACGCGCGGGTTGTTCTGATAAACCTCTTCACTCAGGCCGGAATCTTTGATCGCTTCCTGCATGGAGAGATAAGCATAAATAGAGGCATCGTTCATGAAACGAACCACTTTGCGGTCAATCAAACCGGTGGTGTCCAGTTTGACGTTACCCCATACGTGGCTACGCATACCTGAATCTTTAAACTCTTCAGAGAAAGTGATCCCGGAGCGTCCTTCACGCAGAGATGCCAGGACTTCCTGCTGGTTATTACCGATGCTGGAAACAATGCCCAGGCCAGTAATCACTGCACGTTTCATTCAATACCTCTGTAAGTCGCACTATAGTAAGTTTCGAGTCGCACAATAGCGTACACTTGTACGCCGAACAAGTCCGATCAGACATTTTCTGCGGAAATTTGCACCGATGGACTCACATCGTTAAGATCGTGCCACTGCCTGTCAGACGAGTAACTTACGTGAAACAAAACGCTATACAACCCGCCAACCTCGAATTCAACGCTGAGGGTACACCTGTTTCCCGAGATTTTGATGACGTCTATTTTTCTAATGATAATGGACTCGAAGAAACTCGCTATGTTTTCCTCGACGGAAACCAGCTCAGCACCCGCTTCCCGGCGCATCCACGGAGCCTGTTTGTGGTCGCGGAAAGTGGATTCGGCACCGGGCTCAATTTTTTAACCCTCTGGCAGGCGTTTAACCAGTTTCACGCTGCACACCCTGAGGCTACGCTACAAAGATTACATTTCATCAGTTTCGAAAAATTCCCGCTCACCGCGCACGATCTGCGGCTCGCTCATCAGCGCTGGCCAGAGCTTGCCACCCTGGCGGAGCAGCTTCAGGCGCAGTGGCCGCCTCACGTCGGCGGCTGCCACCGTCTGATTCTGGAAGGCGGACGCGTGACGCTGGATTTATGGCTTGGCGACATCAATGACCTGACCGATACGCTCGATGATTCGATGAATCAGACGGTTGACGCGTGGTTCCTGGACGGTTTTGCCCCCGCCAAAAACCCGGACATGTGGAGCCAGCATCTGTTTAGCGCGATGGCGCGGCTAGCGCGTCCTGGCGCAACGCTTGCCACCTTCACCTCGGCAGGCTTTGTCCGCCGCGGGCTGCAGGAGGCGGGCTTTACCATGCAGAAGACCAAAGGCTTTGGCCGCAAGCGCGACATGCTGGTCGGCAGAATGGAGCAGACGCTGGACGTTCCCGCTCAGGCACCCTGGTTTACGCGCGGTGCCAGCGCATCACGTGAGGTGGCGATAGTCGGCGGGGGGATCGCCAGCGCTCTGCTGTCTCTCGCGCTTCTCCACCGCGGCTGGCAGGTTACGCTCTACTGTGCTGACGACGCGCCAGCAAACGGCGCGTCCGGCAACCGCCAGGGGGCGCTCTATCCGCTTTTAAGCGCGCACGACCCGGCCCTGTTCCGGTTTTTCCCGGCGGCGTTTACCTTCGCCCGTCGCCTGTACGACGCCCTGCCGTTGGCGTTCGACCATGACTGGTGCGGCGTGACGCAGCTCGGCTGGGATGAAAAGAGCCAGCAAAAAATCACGCAGATGTTGTCGCTGGGTCTGCCGGAGGAGATTGCTCGCGCGGTCAGTGCGCAAGAGGTGGCAGCCACCGCTGGCGTGGACACCGGCTGCGGCGGCATTCAGTATCCTCTCGGCGGCTGGCTGTGCCCGGCTGAGCTGACCGCGGCGGTCATTGCCCTGGCGCAGTCGCGCGGGCTGACGGCGCATTATGCTCACACCGTTGAATCGCTGAGCCGAAGCGAGCGCTGGAATCTGCGTTTTGCTGATGGCAAAGCGGCGAGCCATGCCAGCGTTGTGCTGGCAAACGGGCATAACATCAGCCAGTTTATCCAGACAGAAGCGTTGCCGGTTTATCCGGTCGGCGGCCAGGTAAGCCATATTCCTTCCACACCTGCGCTCGGCAAACTGCGTCAGGTGCTGTGCTATGACGGCTATCTGACGCCGCAAAATCCGTCTAACGGCCATCACTGCATCGGAGCCAGCTACCATCGTGGCGAAACGGATATGCGCTACAGCGACGCGGATCAGGCGCAGAACCGCCAGCGCCTGATTGACTGTTTCCCGGATGCGGCGTGGGCGCAAGAGGTTGACGCCAGCGCCGGAGACGCGCGCTGCGGCGTGCGCTGCGCCACCCGCGATCATCTGCCGATGGCGGGCAATGTGCCGGACTATGAGGCAACGCTTGAGGCCTATCAGGATCTTGCCGATAACCGGGATAACGCGGTAAGCGCGCCGGTTTATCCGGAGCTGTATATGCTCGGTGGATTAGGGTCTCGCGGGCTGTGTTCCGCACCGCTGCTGGCGGAAGTGTTAGCCGCACAAATGAGCGACGAGCCAATTCCGTTGGACAGGGTTACGCTTGCGGGACTGAATCCGAATCGCTTGTGGGTACGGAAACTGCTGAAGGGGAAGAAGGTTAAGTAGGGGGGCGGGTGCCCTCACCAATAGGGCTGAGGGGATATTCGTAGGCCCGGTAAGCGCAGCGCCACCGGGCGAAATACGATGACTTAGCGTTGAGCCTGCTGGAACAAATTGTCCCACATGCCCAGCACCAGCGACTGGTCGCGCGGAGAGAGCTCCCCGGCCAGAATGGCTTTTTCCAGGCTGCGGGTCACTTCAGCGTGAACGGCGTCGGCAGAGTGATCGTCACCCGCTTCCAGCTCGGCTACCGCGAGCGTCAGGTGACCACGCAGATAACCGCTGGCGAACAGCTCATCATCACTGGCGTGTTCCACCATGTCATCAATTAACGCCAGAATGCGTGATTCAAATTCTGCGATCATCTTCTTTCCTCTGTTAAAGATCTTCCGGCCAAGGGAAGCATTCCGCCGTGATAACCGGCGTGTGGTAATAATTCTGTAAGGCCTCAATCAGGCGTGCTGGACGTGCCGGGATGCCTTTCTCAAGATATTCCATCACCTGCGCATGCACGCGGCGCTGGAAGACGATACGGTCTGGCTCGAAGTCGCCTTCGAGGTTGTCACAGCTCACGTTGAACGGGAAACCCGCCGCGACGCAGAATAGCCATTCCAGCGCCTGCGGCTTCACTTCCACATCTTCAAACTGTCCCTGCGTGGCGGCGTCACGTCCGTCCGGGCAGTACCAGTAGCCGAAGTCCACCTGCTCGCGCCGCGCTTTCCCCGCAATGCACCAGTGCGAAATCTCGTGCAAGCCGCTGGCGTAAAAGCCGTGGGCAAAAACGATGCGGTTATACGGAATCTCTGCATCAGCAGGAAGATAGATCGGTTCGTCGTCGCCTTTAATCAGACGGGTATTAAAATCGTCAGCAAAACAGCTGTCGAAAATCTCAATCAGCTGTTCGTATTTATGCGTACTGTTCATTAGTGCATCCCCAACCAGGTGAGGATCTCCTGTCCATGGCTGTCATAAAGAAGTTTGGCGCTCATTACGGCCGAGACGATGACGATCATCGGGCGAATAAGTTTTTGTCCTTTGCTTAACACCAGACGCGAGCCCGCGCGCGCGCCCAGGAACTGTCCTGCCATCATCACAAATCCGGTTGCCCAGATGACCTTACCGCCGATGATAAACAGCAGCAGGCCGCCGACGTTTGAGGTCGCGTTGAGCACTTTGGCATGAGCGGTGGATTTGGCGAGGTTAAACCCGGCCAGCGTCACGAAGGCCAGCGCATAAAATGAACCGGCACCCGGCCCGAAGAAACCGTCGTAAAAACCCACGCTGCCCCCGGCAATCAGGGCAAACGGCAGGCCGTACAGGCGACGCTGGCGGTCTTCTTCACCGAGCTTTGGCATCAGCAGGAAGTAAAGCCCGATGCAGATGACCAGAATCGGCAGGATCTGGCGCAAAATATCGGACTGCACGTGCTGAACCAGCAGCGCGCCCGACGTCGAGCCGATAAAGGTCATCAGGATATTGAGCTTCTGATCGGCCAGGCTCACCACCTTGCGACGGATAAAATAGAGCGACGCTGAGAGCGACCCACCGCAGGCCTGCAGCTTGTTAGTAGCCAGCGCCTGAGCCGGGCTCATGCCCGCCGCCAGCAGCGCCGGAACCGTCAGCAAACCGCCCCCACCCGCCAGCGCATCGATAAACCCGGCGAGCATCGCAACAAAAAAGAGCACCGCCAGCAGCAGCGGTGACACCATAAACAGATCGACGAAATTATCCATTAAAGTACATGCTCATCCAGTAGCGCCTGGCAGGAAGGCGGCAACGGAGGCGGTGTCTTCTTCTCAGGCTTAGAGGTTCCAGGTTTTGCCGGTTCAAACCAGCTTTGCAGTTCCGCACCGCAGCCATCGCCTGGCGGTGGTAGCGGCTGATCTTCACATTCCAGGCTGTTCGCCGGGCAGCGCAGACGAACGTGCATGTGCGCGCGATGCTGGAACCACGGGCGTACTTTGCGCAGCCAGTCGCGATCGGTTCCGGCATCCAGGCAGAGCTGCTGCTTGATGGCTGGGTTGACGAAAATCCGCGTGACGTCGTTATCTTCTGCCGCGAGCTTGATCATGCTGGAGACCTCCCGCGTCCACAGGGACGGCACAACGCGCTTGCCGTCGCTTGCGACCAAATCCAGCGCCTGCGGCTTCAGCAGCTGGGCAGACGTCCAGCGCGCTTTCGGCAGCTGCAGGAAGATATCAACATCCAGTCCGGTCTGGTGACTGGCGTGTCCACCGTTAAAACGACCGCCGGCAGGCATCCCCATATCGCCAATCAGCATCGTACCCAGCCCCAGGTTATGCACCTGGTTTCCCAGACGCTGGATGAACAGCACCAGATCCGGGTGGCCGAAATAACGCCGCTGGTCGGTACGCATCACCTGATAGGTATCAGACTGAAGAGGCAGCTCCTGGGCACCGACGATACAGCCGTTGGAAAAGGCGCCAATGGACTGCGCGCTCCCTGCCACCGGGTGGGTGATTTTTTGCCATGGCGTCGCAGCCAGACTGGCTCCACTGGCGAGCAGCGCCAGCAGAGCAATTGCGGTTTTTTTCATGTTTACCAGCGTGGAATGGTGGTCGTCACATCCGCATTCTGCGCGCGCTGTCGCAGGAAGTGATCCATCAGCACGATCGCCAGCATCGCTTCTGCGATCGGCACCGCGCGGATCCCCACGCACGGATCGTGACGTCCTTTGGTGATCATCTCAACTTCTTCGCCAGAGCGGTTAATCGTGTGGCCCGGCACGGTAATGCTGGAAGTCGGCTTCAGCGCGATGTTGGCAACAATCTGCTGCCCGCTGCTGATCCCGCCCAGGATGCCGCCCGCATGGTTGCTCTGGAAGCCCGCCTTCGTGATTTCGTCGCGGTTCTGACTGCCGCGAAGCTGAACCACGTCAAAGCCGTCGCCAATCTCTACGCCCTTCACCGCGTTGATGCTCATCAGCGCGTGGGCAATGTCGGCGTCGAGACGGTCAAATACCGGCTCGCCCCAGCCTGGCGGGACGCCGTCGGCCACCACGGTCACTTTCGCGCCAATGGAGTCGCCCTCTTTTTTCAGACCGCGCATCAGTTCATCCAGCGCCTCCAGCTTGTCGGCATCGGCGCAGAAGAACGGGTTTTGTTCAACCTGATCCCAGTCTTTGATCGCCAGCGGAATGTCGCCCATCTGGGTCAGACAGCCGCGAATGACGATGCCAAATTTCTGCTGCAGGTATTTTTTCGCAATCGCCCCTGCAGCCACGCGCATCGCGGTTTCACGCGCGGAAGAACGTCCGCCGCCGCGATAGTCGCGGAAGCCGTACTTTTGTTCGTAGGTGTAGTCTGCGTGGCCTGGACGGAAGACGTCTTTGATGGCGCCGTAGTCCTGGGAGCGCTGATCGGTGTTTTCAATCAGCAGACCGATGCTGGTCCCGGTGGTGCGGCCTTCAAAGACGCCGGAGAGAATTTTGACCTGGTCCGGCTCGCGACGCTGCGTGGTGTAGCGAGAGGTGCCCGGACGACGACGATCGAGGTCGTGCTGTAAATCGGCTTCGGTCAGTTCGATGCCTGGCGGTACGCCATCAACGATACAGCCCAGCGCCAGCCCGTGCGACTCGCCAAAGGTGGTCACGCGGAATAACTGTCCAATACTGTTTCCTGCCATCACGGCTCCGATGTTGTTGTTTGTGTTTGAGCGTTGTGAAACGGGCCGAAGCCCGCTGGATTAATCTTTATAGATGCTGAAGTGTTCGCGCGCGTCGAGCAGCTGCGCTTTGGTCAGCATAAAGACGCCGTCACCGCCGTTGTCGAACTCAAGCCAGGTGAACGGCACATCCGGGTACTGCTCTATCAGATGTACCATGCTGTTGCCCACTTCACAAATCAGAACGCCATCGTCGGTCAGATAATCCGGCGCGCAGGCCAGAATGCGGCGGGTCAGCTTCAGGCCGTCAGAGCCTGACGCCAGACCCAGCTCCGGCTCGTGACGGTATTCGTTCGGCAGATCGGACATGTCTTCCGCATCGACGTACGGCGGATTGGTGACGATCAGATCGTACTGCAGCGTTGGCAGATCGCGGAACAGATCGGAGCGAATTGGCGTAACGTGATGGATCAGCCCGTGCTCTTCAATGTTGTGCTCGGTCACGGCCAGCGCGTCGGTGGAGATATCGACGGCGTCCACTTCCGCTTCCGGGAAGGCGTACGCGCAGGCAATGGCAATGCAGCCGCTGCCGGTACACATATCCAGAATGTGCTGCGGCTGATGGCCGATCAGGCCTTCAAAGTGATTGTTGATCAGCTCACCAATCGGCGAGCGCGGCACCAGCACGCGTTCATCGACATAGAACTCGTGGCCGCAGAACCAGGCTTTGTTGGTCAGGTAGGCCACCGGAATGCGCTCGTTCACGCGGCGGATCACGCGCTCAACAATACGGTGTTTTTCGCTGGAGGTCAGGCGCGCGGTGCGCATGTCTTCGGGGATATCCAGCGGCAGGTAGAGGGACGGCAGCACCAGCTGCACCGCTTCATCCCACGGGTTATCGGTACCGTGACCGTACCAGATATTGGCGGCGCTGAAGCGGCTAACCGACCAGCGCAACATGTCCTGTATGGTATGCAGCTCGTTTACTGCTTCATCGACAAATATTTTATCCACTCTTTCCTCCAGGGCATGCTCGCATAATTTTCGGCGGCTAGTTTGCCATGAAGACGGCGATAAATCAGCAATGACGCGTCGCGCTTGAGGTTAAAAAATGCGTTTAGTCGGGTACACTGTCGGAAATACGAGATGAGAATGACGAATGAAAAAGAAAACATCGCTCAGCGAGGAGGATCAGGCGCTCTTCCAACAGCTAATGACCGGGACGCGTAAAATCACGCAGGATACCATCGTCCATCGCCCGCAGCGCAAAAAAATCAGCGAAGTACCGGTCAAACGCCTGCTGCAGGAGCAGGCGGATAACAGCCACTATTTTTCAGATGAATTTCAGCCGCTGCTCAATACGCAGGGGGCTGTAAAATACGTACGCGAAGACGTCAGCCATTTTGAGCAGAAAAAATTACGTCGCGGAGATTATTCGCCGGAGCTGTTTCTCGATCTGCACGGTTTAACGCAGATGCAGGCGAAACAGGAGCTGGGGGCATTGATCGCAGCCTGTCGCCGTGAACATGTTTTCTGCGCCTGCGTGATGCATGGCCACGGTAAACATATCCTCAAGCAACAGACGCCGCTGTGGCTGGCTCAGCATCCACACGTGATGGCTTTTCATCAGGCACCCAAAGAGTACGGCGGAGATGCCGCATTGCTGGTGTTGATTGAAGTGGAAGAGTGGCAGCCGCCAGAGTTGCCCTGACAGAATGGCGGGAAGCACATTGCACCCCGCCATATCGCACGTCACGTCAGATCGCTTTTGCCATCTTCAGGTTGCACGGACTCATTTGCCAGTTGAAGACACCTTTGCCCGTTTCGTCGAGAGAAACATTGGCAATCGCGGATGTCGTGAACATCGGCGGGGTCTCGCCAGGGCACAGCTCAGATACCAGATAGCCAACCAGTGGCAGGTGGGAAATGACCAGCGCGGAAGCGACACCTTCATTGCACAGCGCCTGAAGATAAGCGCTGACAAGGCCTACATCGCCACAGGGGGTAAGTTCAGGGAGAACATCCACGCTGGATGGCAGGTTCATACACTCCCCTACCACCTCCAGCGTCTGTTCTGCACGCAGGAACGGACTCACCAGAACGCGTTCGATGTCCACTTTTTGACCGTTAAGCCAGGTCGCCATCAGACGAGATTCGTCGCAGCCGCAGACGGTCAAAGGTCGTACTGAGTCACTGGCGGCATCGAGTGCCGCGTCGCCGTGACGCATGATAAAAACTTGCATATTGCACCGCTTTTGTTAACCAGAATCACCGGCGTTAACTACCCGCGATAAATGCTGAGAGGTAGAAAACCCGATGGCCGGGCATTGTGCCTGATCCATTCGGTGAATGAAACGCTGTTTTTTACCTCAATGGCGTAAGTATAGTCAATCTCTGTTTACAAAATCGCCAGAACAGGTTCATTCACTTCAGGATTTACCCTTCTTCGACCTCAGCTTACGAGGACAGTTTCCCTTGCAGGCCAAAATGTCTGGCCGTGTTCCGCCATCTGCAATAATTCGTCACACGGTGTAAACCGTGGACCATATTGCGAAGCCAGACGTTGCAGGATAGCAACCACTTCACCCGCGCCGAGCGTATCCATGTAACGGAACGGCCCGCCCAGGAACGGCGGGAAACCAATGCCAAAAACCGCGCCAATGTCACCATCGCGTGCGCTCTTGATCACCTGTTCACCAAAGCAGCGCGCCGCTTCATTGAGCATCATCATCACGCAGCGTTCAGCGCACTGAACGGCGGACAGTTTTCCCTGTCCGGTGGTCGGAATAAGCCCATAAACCGAAGGGTCGACCTGTTTCTTGCTTTTACGCCCTTTCGCGCCGTAAAGATAGAAACCGCGTTCATTTTTTCTGCCTTTGCGATCGTCCTTCAAAATTGCAGAAACAATGTTTGCAGGGGGGCTAAAACGATCGCCATAGGCGGCTTCCAGCACTGGTATAATTTTAGTGCCGGTGTCTATTCCCACCTCATCCAAAAGTTGGATTGGACCAACGGGGAAACCAAACTTTACCAGCGCTTCGTCGATGTGTTCGATTTTCTCGCCTTCCGTCAGCAACCGCATTGCTTCATTAATGTAGGGAGCCAGAATGCGGTTAACGTAGAAGCCGGCTTTATCTGCTACCACGATCGGCGTTTTCCCCTGCTTCTTCGCAAGCTTGACTACCGTGGCGATAGTTTGCGGACTGGTGGTCGCGTGCGGAATCACTTCCACCAACGGCATTTTTTCGACCGGGCTAAAGAAGTGCAGTCCGATTACCTGCTCCGGACGCACGGCTTTCGCCGCGATATCGCCAATCGGTAATGACGACGTATTGGAGGCAAAAATGGTATGCGGGGCGCAATGTTGCTCAACGTCTGCCACCATCTGCTGCTTAAGCGCCAGATCCTCAAACACGGCTTCAATCACCAGATCGCGGTGCGCAAAACCGCTGTAATCCGTCGTGCCGGAGATCATCGCCAGGGTTTTATCGCGCTCGCTTGCCTTGATATGGCGGCGTTTGACCTTTTGATCAAGGTTCTGCCAGCTGTACTGCAGCGCGTGGTTGATCCCTTTAGGAGTAATGTCTTTGATTCGTACCGGCAATTTGCCTTTGCTGGCGGTAACAAAAGAGATTCCGCCGCCCATGAGCCCGCCACCCAGCACGCCAATGGCCCGCAGCGGAGCGGGCTGCGCCTCGCTACCGGGATCTTTTTTCACGTCCGTACTGGCGAAGAAGATGCTGCGCAATGCCTGAGACTGTGGCGTCATCGCCAGTTCGCCAAAAGCTTTCGCTTCAGCGGCATAGCCGCTGCTGCTGCCCTGCGACAGCCCGGTTTCGATCACTTCAAGGATCCGCTTTGCTGCCGGGTAATTGCCTTTGGTTTTTTGTTCGGTCTTTTTGCCCACCATGTTGAACAGGAGCGTTCTTCCCAGCGGGCCAGCCAGCACGCGCTCACGTACCGGCAGAGGACGTCTTGCCTGACGCCCTTTCAGCGCAAGCGCAACGGCGGCCTCCAGCAAAATGGACTGCGGCACGACGTCATCGACCAGACCGGCTTTCAGCGCCTGACGGGCACGCAGCTGTTTACCGGTTAAGATCATCTCCAGCGCGGTGCTGACGCCCACCAGGCGCGGCAGCCGTTGCGTTCCGCCGGAGCCAGGCAGCAGGCCCAGCTGCACTTCCGGCAAACCCAGGATGGTTTTCGCATCGTCAGTACAAATCCGGCTGTGGCACGCCAGAGCCAGCTCAAGCCCGCCGCCCAGACAGGCGCCGTGGATCGCGGCGATGACCGGGATCGGCAGGCTGTTGATCTCCGCCATCACCTGCTGGCCCTGACGCGCCAGCTCTTCGGCCTCGAGCGCGCTTTGCGCCCGGGCGATCATGTTGATATCCGCCCCGGCGATAAAGTTATCCGGCTTGGCAGAGATAAACACCAGGCCGCGAATGGCTTTGTTGTCGCGGATCTGCTTTAGCATCGCGCGCACCTGAACACCAAATTCGGCCTTCAGGGTATTCATCTTTTCATCAGGCACATCAATAGTGATAACGGCCACGTTATCGAGGCGAACCGTCAGATTAAATGCAGATGGCATATCCATTATTCAGCCTCCAGAACCATTGCTGCGCCAAGACCGCCCGCCGCACAGGCGGTGACAAGGCCAAACCCGCCGCCACGGCGACGGAGTTCATGTAACGTTTGTGTGATCATCCTCGCCCCTGTGGCGGCAAACGGATGACCATAGGCGATAGAGCCGCCCAGCACGTTGAATTTACTCTGATCCACTTCGCCTGTGGCGTGGGCGCGGCCCAGTACATCGCGCGCGAAACGCTCGCTTGCCAGCAGCTGAACGTTTGCCAGAGTTTGCGCAGCAAACGCTTCGTGCATATCAATCAGGGTTAAATCAGCCAGCGTTAGCCCCGCGCGCTCCAGCGCCAGCGGCGTGGACCACGCCGGACCTAACAGCATGTCCTGCCAGACATCAATGGCGGTGAAGGCATAGCTGCGTAAATAGCCCAGGGGAGTGATGCCCAGCTCCTTCGCGCGGGATTCTGTCATCAGGATCACGGCAGCGGCACCATCCGTGAGCGGCGTACTGTTCGCCGCCGTCACCGTGCCGTGTTTGCGGTCAAACGCCGGACGCAGCTTTGCGTAATCCGCAAGCGTCGAGGTGCCGCGAATATTGTTATCTTCCGCGAGCGGTTCACGGTAAGGAGGAATATAGGCGGTCATGACCTCGTCGGTCAGCTTGCCTTCAGACCAGGCTTTTGCCGCAAGCTGATGTGAACGATGCGCCAGGGCATCCTGCTGTTCACGGGTAATGCCGTACGTTTTAGCCATCTGTTCTGCGGTATCGCCCATGCGCAGGCCGGTGGAGTATTCCGCGACGGCAGGTGGTACGGGCATAAGGTCGCGCAGGCGTAAACGCGAGAAGAGTTTGAGTTTCTGACCCGTCGTACGGGCTTTATTGGCATCCACCAGGATGCGCGCTAGCTTTTTACTGACCCCAATCGGCAGCACCGAAGAGGAGTCCGCCCCACCCGCAATCCCGGCGCGGATCGTGCCCGCCATCAGGCTTTCAGCGACGTTAGCCACGGCCTGGAAGCTGGTTGCACAGGCGCGGCTGACGCTGTAGGCATCCGTATGCACGTTCATCCCGGTACCGAGGACGATTTCCCGCGCAATGTTGGGCGCTTCAGGCATCTGCACGACCTGACCGAATACCAGCTGTTCGATGACCTCAGGCGGAATTTCGCTGCGAGCCAGCATCTCCCCCACTACCATTTTCCCCAGGTCGACGGCCGGTATGCCATGGAACGCCGTTGCCTGACGCGCAAATGGCGTGCGCAATCCACTGACTATGGCAATGCGATCGCCCTGACGGGTAATAAGCGGTAATGCCTGACTCATAACACTCCCCTGTAAAAAATTTTTCGCAAACATAAAGTGGTCTGACCTGATAATAGTCTTAACCATTTTTTTACATTCAGCCAATCGGGGAAACGAAAAAGTGCGAGCTAAGGCACAGAGAAGAAAAAGAAAATGCCCCTGCATGGCAGAGGCATTTGTGCGGTTTGTTGCCGGGTGGCGGCGTTGCCTTACCCGGCCTACACGATCGTAGGCCCGTGCAAGCGAAGCGCCGCCGGGCAATTAAGGATTAACGCAGGCCTAACTGGAAAATCAGCGTTTCTGCTTCGCAGGCGAAAACAAAGTCGATGTCCAGCTTCACGCCGCCTTCCACTTCGGTAAAGGTCGACTTAATTTCACACGGATCGGATTCAACATCACGCGCACGCTTGCTCAGCGCGGCCAAGGTCTCTTCCGCTTCGGCGCGGTTGGTGAACACACGGCTGTAAGACGCGGTGCAATCGGTGTTGTCCATGATGGTCCCAACATCCATACAGCAGCAAACCGGGGTTTCATCAGCACTGCATTTACTCATAGCTCAATTTCCTCTGTATTCGCGCAGCGCGCGAGATAAACACGATGCTGCTATTTTACGCCCCGGCTCGGGCTCTCTCCAGCCGTTAATGGCGCAAAATCGGATAAGTGACCAATATCACACTAAAAAATGATCTAAAACAAAAACCACCCTTTTGGGTGAGTCGCGATGGTCACAATTTTGCCAACCAGATCTCGTTTCACGAAACATGTTTGAAAATATTAATAAACAAACTTGCAACATTCCGGCTGGTCGGACCTATACTCTGGCCACTGGTCTGATTTGTCTGTCATACCTCAGACCCTACACTTCGCGCTCCTGTTACGGTATGTAACAATTATTGAATAAAAATAACTCAATGAGGTTATGGTCATGAGCCAGAAAACCCTGTTCAACAAGACTGCGCTGGCAGTCGCAGTGGCACTCGTCTCCACTTCCGCCTGGTCAGCGGGCTTTCAGTTAAACGAATTTTCTTCCTCTGGCCTTGGCCGTGCATATTCCGGGGAAGGCGCTATTGCTGATGATGCAGGTAACGCGAGTCGTAACCCTGCATTGATCATGATGTTTGATCGTCCGACATTTTCTGCCGGTGCGGTTTATATCGATCCTGATGTCAACGTTTCTGGTAAGTCGCCTTATACGGGTGCGAGCCTTAAAGCGGACAATATTGCCCCAACAGCATGGATCCCGAACCTGCACTTCGTTGCGCCTATCAATGAACAATTTGGCTGGGGTGCATCCGTAACGTCTAACTACGGCCTTGCTACCGAGTTCAATAACAACTACCCGGCAGGTGAATACGGCGGTAAAACAGACCTTACTACGCTGAACCTGAACCTGAGCGGTGCTTATCGCCTGAACGACAGCTGGAGCTTTGGTCTGGGCTTTGATGCCGTCTACGCCGATGCCAAAATCGAACGTTATGCCGGGGAACAAACCTCCAGTCTGCCAAGAAACAGCAACAAAATTGCCAGTCTTAAAGGTGATGAATGGGGCTATGGCTGGAACGCCGGCATCCTGTACGAGTTGGACAAAAACAACCGTTGGGGCCTGACCTATCGTTCTGAAGTCAAAATTGACTTCGACGGCGATTACAAGAGCGGCATCCTGACGCCTGTGAACAATCTGGTTCCAGGTGCTGGCACCACCATTCCTTGGGGAACGTCAAACCAGACCGTACCAGGCTCACTGTCGCTGCATTTGCCAGAAATGTGGGAAGTCTCCGGTTACAACCGCGTTGCACCACAATGGGCTATTCACTACAGCCTGGCCTATACCAGCTGGAGCCAGTTCCAGGAGCTGAAAGCAACCGGAACCAATGGTCAAACGCTGTTCTATAAGGACGAAAGCTTCCACGACGCCTATCGTATTGCGTTGGGTACCACCTACTACTACGATAAAAACTGGACTTTCCGCTCCGGTATCGCATTTGACGACAGCCCGGTTCCGGCAGATAAACGTTCCATTTCTATTCCGGATCAGGACCGCTTCTGGTTAAGCGCAGGCGCGACGTATGCGTTCAACGAGAATGCGTCCATCGATGCGGGCGTATCTTATATGCACGGTCAGAAAGTGACGTTCCAGGAAGGCCCTTACGAGTTTACCTCTGAAGGTAAAGCCTGGCTGTTCGGTACGAACTTCAACTACGCGTTCTAATCGCGCTGAAATCAAAAAAAGGTGAGCATTGCTCACCTTTTTTATTTACTCCGAATCGATGTCTTTTAGTTCGTTTTCGATCGCCTTCGCGTTTGGATTCTCTTCTGGCTTCAGCTTACCGCCGTTGGCAATAAAGTCATGATTCTGGAAGTACGCTTCACGTACCATAATGTACGGGTCAGAAGACTGGCGCAGCAGACCATCCGAGTCGAGCAGTTGCGCGCGAGTTTCAATCCCTTCCACCGTCCATTTACCCACCGACAGCGGCCAGGTCAGCCACGACAGAACTGGATACAGCGTATCGACCATATCACCGCCGTCATCACGCACGGTGAAGCTGCCATAGAACGGCAGATGAACGTAAGGGCCGTAGCCGACACCATAATGTCCCAGCGTACTACCAAAACGGTGCGGCTGTTCACGCTGCAGTTTCGGGTTCGCCATGCCTGCGACATCAATAAAGCCCCCCATCCCCAGAATGGAGTTCAGGAAGAAGCGGGTAAAGTGGACCATCCCCTGATACGGGTCACCCTGCAGGAAATAGTTCACCATTACCGCAGGCTCTTCGAGGTTGCTGGTAAAGTTACTTAGCCCGTTACGCGCAGGTTGTGGAACATAATCGCGCCATGCTACTGCCACCGGACGAACCACATACGGGTCCAGTACGTTGTAGTTGAAGCTATACATTGAGCGGTTAAATCCTTCGAGAGGATCGGAGCGTCCCGTTTGCTCACCGGAGCTGGCGCAGCCCACAAGCATCGTCGCGCCAAGCGCAAGCGCCGACAGCCGAAGTTTCATAAATATCTCCCTGTTCAGTATGGCTATCGTTGATTGCCATCCGTAACGGAGCCGTTGACGCTCCGTCTGTAAACGTGCAAGCGATTGTAACAGCACGTTTACCGATGTCTATGAGCACAATTACGGGCAGTAATCACCGTGACTCTGATCTCAGCATAGCCTGGCTTTTGGAATTCGTTTCGCTGCCAATTTTATAATGTCTTTGAAAGAGATGTATCACCTTTGTTGTCATTGCCGCCAATTTAAGAGCATCCCCACAGGCATCCCGATAAAAGCCGCTACGCTTAACAGAAAGATCAACCTCCGGGAGCAAATATGAAAGACGTGAATGAAGAAAAAATTGGCGAGAACACTGAGGATCTTGAAATTGAAAGCGAGGAGAAAGCGCGCGGTGAGAAGATAGAAATTGACGAAGATCGCCTCCCCTCCCGCGCGATGGCCATCCACGAGCATATACGTCAGGATGGCGAAAAAGAGATGGAGCGCGACGCGATGGCCCTCTTCTGGTCAGCTATCGCTGCCGGGCTCTCAATGGGCGCGTCACTCCTCGCAAAAGGGATATTTCATGTTCAACTCGAAGGCGTACCCGGCGGATTTTTACTGGAAAATCTCGGCTATACCTTCGGCTTTATTATTGTCATCATGGCCCGCCAGCAGCTGTTTACTGAAAACACGGTGACTGCCGTTCTGCCGGTGATGCAAAACCCCACCCTCGGCAATTTCGGTTTATTGATGCGTCTATGGAGCGTAGTCCTGCTGGGTAATATTATCGGCACGGGCATCGCGGCATGGGCGTTTGAATATATGCCGATCTTTGATGAACCCACCCGGGATGCGTTTGTGAAAATTGGCATGGATGTGATGAAAAACACCCCGGTCGAGATGTTCTCAAATGCCATCATCTCTGGCTGGATTATCGCCACGATGGTCTGGATGTTTCCTTCAGCGGGGAGCGCTAAAATCGTGGTGATCATACTCATGACCTGGCTGATTGCGCTGGCAGACACCACGCATATTGTGGTCGGCACCGTGGAAATCCTCTATCTGGTCTTTAACGGTACGCTTCACTGGAGCGATTTTTTCTGGCCGTTCGCCCTTCCGACGCTGGCGGGAAATATCTGCGGCGGAACGTTTATCTTCGCGCTTTTAAGCCATGCCCAAATCCGTAACGACATGTCGAACAAACGCAAAGCGGAGCTTAAGGCACGGGAAAATGATGATAAATCGACAAAAAAATCGACCTGAATGGTGACTCTTTGAGCAGTCAGGCGGCGATGTGCTTAACGCAAAGTGTAAATAACGCTATACTCGTGCCGCCTCGTCCCCTTAGTTAAATGGATATAACGAGCCCCTCCTAAGGGCTAGTTGCAGGTTCGATTCCTGCAGGGGACACTTTAACCTCCTCGCTTTTTCCAGCATATTCACCTGTCCGCCGCCAGCATTCACTGAGCAGAAGAACCCTGTTTTATCAGAGCATACCGCGCTGCCAGTTGTTTAAGATGCAGTTCCAGTTGGGTCTTTTCAGCTTCAGGAAGCGCATCTCCTGCAGGATACTGCGACAAACGTCTAAGTTGCTCTTCAGCCGGTATCGCATGGTTAAATGTCTGCATAGTTGAAAAAACCACGGATTTAAGCTCGCTCACCGTTATATATTTTCCTTTTTGTTCATCCAGACTACTCAGGCGATTACTCAATTGCTGAAGCTTCATCATTCCCTGATACCAGCTATTCATTGCGTCGACAGGCAATGCAGCCGCGTTAAATTTCTGCTGCCACTGCATGGTGAGCGGTTTCGCCTCATCCGGCCGCAATGTCTGGAGTTGTGCTAACAGCTGAAGGCTGTAGGAGATATTCCAGTCAGGAGGCAGTTTATCCAGTCGGGCAAGCTGCTGCTGTGTGTCTGTGACAAACGTGGCCGGTAAAGCACCTCGCTGTATTAACGCGTCTTGCTGAACAGGCGTAAGCACTTCAGGTAACGGCGCCAGCGAGGCAAAAGCCTGAGTCGTTAAGGGATCGGGCCTGGAGAGAAAGCCCCCTCCCCACGCTACGGCGATGCATACCACCAGCGTAGAACCCATCCCGGCGACAAAGGGTTTCCATAGTCTGACTGACCCGTGCGCTGTCGTACGTTCCTCGGCATTCGTCTGATTTTCCGGCTGCACAACATAGATCCATTTCACTTCGTCAATCGGTTCTGCCCTCTCCTGAGGTAATTCGCGACCGGGCATTATGATCGCATTCAAATCTGATGCGTCATTACTGCTTTCCATCCGTTCAGCACTTGAACGTATCAACGTTCGTAACGTATCGAACTGGCTAAGGTGTTTGAGCTCAAGGCGCTGGAGCACCGCACAGAGGCTGGTAAGCAACGCTTCAGCACTGTAAAGCTCACTGAGATGGCTGCTGTTGAGTGGAAGCATACGCATACGCTGTTGCAGGCGCTGGCTCAGGCCGGTAAGAATTTCCAGACGAGCGCGTAGCGTCTGCGGCCAGAAAACGTCCCACTGGTGGCTAATCAGGGCCTCCAGTATCGCCAGCCCTTCGTTCAGGCCAGCTAATCCAGACAGGTGAGTCCGGGCAAGGGTGTACCAGGCCGCAGTCTGCAACTCCACACCGTTTTGTTCAAACAGAGAGAGACAGAGTCTTTCGACATATTGCCAGTTCACATCCGGGCGAGCTGGATGCGTCAGCTTGCTGAGTTCATCGCGGAGGGCGGCGTAATCTGGCAGCGTGCGCGGGTCACCGCCGGTTTTTAGCGTTATATGTGTGGTCATCCTGGAGGGCCTGCATATCGGTGTGGTGAATTTCGTCAGTTGATCTGTAAGGCTATTTGGCGATTAAAAATGCAATGACTCATAAAAGGAATAAATGTTATCGCTATGGCAGCAGCGCTAAAATCAGACCGTAAAAAATAGCTTCATCAAATAGTTGTCCTGATCGGGATGAGGTGTCAGGGGGAGTAAAGAACCAGCCATTTACGCTCCCCACCCGCATGAACAGGCGTCCTTGAGAAATCACCTTGTCTCCGGAGCAGAAAGTTACCTCGACACAACCCGCGACGCCCTGTCCATACAGAAAGATTGGCATAAATTTGACCGCCCGGCTGTCATAGTGCAAAACGAGACCGGAGATCTCGAAAGCCCCGCCTTCAACCAGAAGATCCAGAACGGATACCGTCAGTGGCTCTACATTCAGTCCGGTATCTGTCAGCCACTCATCCATCTGTGTCTGAAGTTGCTCCACCCTCAGGCGAAACTCTGCAATATCAGCCTGGCTCTTACTGCCAGGAGAAGCCGGAACGGGTTGTCTGTCCTGAAGCTTCTTCAGGAACTGTGATTTTACGGACATGGTGTTATCAGACCTTATATACGGGTTGTTGTGTCGAGATACTGCTGTTGCCTGAGATGCCGCAACAGAACCCGTCCTTCGGGCATAAACTCAGTGCCGTAGCGCACCAGACCAATCCCTTTAAGTTCGGCGTCAATGGCATAGCGCAACTCGCCGGGTACGTTCTGCTCCAGCAGAACAACGTCTATCTTTTTCAGGCGCGGCTCATATTTGAGCAGGACGGCAGACAATATGCCCATAAGCTCATGGGCCGTTCCCGGCATCCCCTGCAGGATTTTCGTCATATCGGGCAACCCATAGTCAGGCAGATGCGCCAGCGTGCCGGCGCGACAGTTGAGAACGCGCTGCATGTTGTCTAATACCGAGAGAATGACCTGATTCTGATCGCTCACCTGATGCAGGTCGAGGCCGCCGGTGAAGTTGCCATAAAGTGTTTCATACAATGAAGGACGAGATGAATCACTCATTTTTCAGCGCCTTCAGGGTCAGGCGGTTATTGCCCGCTTCGATGACGCGCGCCCTATCCGGATCAAGGTCATCGCGGCTCAGTACGACACGCCAGGTGTTGTTTTCCTGATCTGGTGACATAAACATCCCGGCCACCGCCACGTACTGCGCACTTTCCTCCATCGGCATATCAACCGGTACCGCCCCGCCCGGCTGCAGGCGGATATCTTTCTCCGCTACCAGGTCTGCTTTAATGGCCTGACTGTCAGCCTTAAACAGTGACGGATAGTCCGTGCTGTCGAAGGTTTTGCGGTCTTTAAGCTGGTAAATACGTACCACCGTCGACAGTGCCACACCGCCAGCATTGCTGTTGACGGCCTCACGGGCGCGGATATCAAGGTGGAGGGTTTTTACCTGTTTGTAAAAAATCGATTTAGTCACGGCAACGGTGCCGTCTGTCACTTTTTGAGTCAGCCCACAGCCAGCCAGCATCAGTGTGATACCGGCGGCCAGCGCAATCAGAGGAAATTTACCAGCGGTAATCGCCATCTTCATCGGTCTCCCTGCGGTGAATATTTTCCTGTACCCGCTCATAGCGGCCCAGATTAATGGTGATCGTTTTGGGGGTTGATGCGGTCTTAGCCGCATTCAGCGGTCGCATCACGGCAGTGCGGCCCAGCTGCACCGCCCCGGCGTTGGGTTTACTGCTCATGGTCGCGTCAGGCAGCAGCGTTCGGTCGACGCACAGCTGCAGGCGGACATCGAGTCGTGCCCCAAGATACACGTGCAGCAGCGCCATCAGGTCCGTGTGAAGCTCCCCACCCGGTAACCAGCCCTGCACTTCTGCCGGGTCAGTGGTGGTGAGATGCATCAGCACCTGACTGTTTACGTCGGTGGCATAGCTGCCCATCACCGGACGGTTTGTCAGGGTGACGGGCTGACTGACGCTCATGGTCAGGAGCTTCTTCAGCGGCACACGGCGTTTGTCGTAGTGCCAGACTTTCGCCTGCGTGTTGGGTGCCAGCAGGCGCACCAGCGAGGCCATGCCTTCCGCGGTACGCCCCGGCAGCAACATGACCGGCAGTAGTGCCAGAAAGCGCGAAGCCGGGGTCGCGATATTGTCCGTGCAGCCGTTAATCCCGAGCCCGGCCAGCCCCAGAAGATACTGCGAGGTGTTGTCCTTACCGCCTTCCTCAAAGGTTGCCGGGTAGGAATATTTACGCCAGATGCGGTAGTACTGTGCTATCAGCCGGTGGTTGAAGATATCGAGGAAATCCGCAGTGGCCTCATACCCTTCCCGTCGCTGGGTAATGTCATCGATATAGTGCGTCGGCAGCGGGGACTCCACGCCGTAGAGCCCCATAAAGGTGATACGTACCGTCGGCGAAAGATGCGGGTACTCAGCAGCTTCGAATGACCTGATTTCTGAAGCCGGGAAGCCCATCCCCGGGTGCGGTCGAAAACGTACCGGCTCATGACGTACCTGCCAGGTGCTGCCCGTAACCGGTTTGTCCGGCTGGCTCTGCTCCAGCAACTGACAGAAGCGGTAAAAGTTGATATATGGCAGCCGGTCACCCAGCCGCTCCATCAGCCTGGCAGGCGCGGACTGTGATTCTCTTTCCACCGGATGCATTTTCCTTCTGGCTGAACGATGAGGGTGAGTTGGTTGAACTGGTTCATATCGGCATACAACGCAAAAAACCGGTTAAGCATTTCACCGAACAGATGAATATCGCCCTCACCGGTAAAACCATTGCTGTCGAGGGTCACTTCGATATCCAGGCCCCGTAGCAGATAGCCCTGCTCAAAGCGCTGAAGACGATGATGCTCCACATGCTGAATCGCCTCAAGGCGCCGGGTGTTCAGTTCATCTTCCTGCCAGTTATAGAGTGCCAGCGTCCCGCGCAGCACTTCGGCGGTGCTCATCATGTTCAGAAATCCGGAACCGAGGTGGCTTAATACCCGCCAGTGGAAACGGTCTTCCGCAGGCGGGTAAACCGGCAGCGTCGGCTTACAGAGGTTTCTTACCGACAGCGGCGTCTGTACCACCTGCTCACAGCGATCCAGCAGCGTACTCTGTAATGCCCGGCGCGGTAACTGACCGTTGGTACCGGTGATTTGCAGTGACACGGCTTCGCGCTCAAACAGGCGGTCATCTTCCCACTGGTGCCCGCCGAGGATAAGCCAGGTGTCATATAGCCCGGTGACACCGCGCTTAACGCGGGTGTGGTAATAGCGGGGCGGCGCATGACGGCGCATCATTCCCCCCTTGTGGCGGAAGCTGCTGAACGGCACGTATTCGGCATCACTGGTACGGTTTGAACCGGTAACCGAATCCACCGAATAAATCTCCGTATGTCCGTCCTGCAGTCGCTTAGGACGTAGCAGGTACTCGCTTTCAAGCCCGGTAATGGTGAGCGGGTCAGCTTCCAGCGTGAACAAGTTAATCACCGGCACACAGTGCAGACGAACCGCGTCGTCGGTGACCGGCAGGTCTGATGGCCACGGCGTGCTGAACACAACTTCGATGTCGAAGTACTCCGCCCCGGCAGGCGGCGTGATGCCCTTAAGGCCGTTGAGATGTACAAACATAAACTTGTCGCGGAAGGTGAAATACTCCAGCAGAAGCTGGTAGCCGCTGAAGGCGGTATCACCCTTCGGCCACAGTCCATCATCCTCCGCAAATCCTCCCGGCGAGAAGTACCCGTCAAGGCGAATGCGGTCGGTTTGCCCGGGCAGGCGCATATACAGGGCAGCCTGTCGCCTGGTCAGCATCAGATGTAACTGACTGCTGACAGGCGCATCCGCGCCGAGATAGAGACTCAGGTGGCTGAGATCGGCATGAGACCAGTCCGCCTGTGTGCTGCAGGCAAAGCGCATCCGCAGCAGCGAACGCCCGTCAGGCTCGGTGGTCATGGTCAGCCCGGAGATATTCAGCGGGTTGAGCATCACATCGCGGGTGGTGCGGTAGCGGCAGACTGTATTCTTAGGCCCTACCGGGCGGGAGTACACTTCCAGACCCGCGGGCATCACTTCTGCCATCTTAACAGTCTGAAGCGCAGGCGTGAACGCAACCACCGAGAGTGACGGAATGGTTTGCAGGTAGTGTGGCCAGAGCATACTGACCAGCCCTTCGGTCAGTTCCGGCAGGTCGTCGTCGATCTTCTCCCGTAGCCGTCCCATTGAGAAAGCAAAGCCTTCGAACAGCCGTTCAACATACGGATCGGGTGTGCCGGCCTTATCCAGGTCGAGCATCGCTGCGCGATCGGGGTGGGTTTGCGCGAACTCTTTCGCGGCTTCACGCAGGTAGCGCATTTCCGCGTCGTAATAACGCAGGGTCAAATCTTCCATTTATTTCTGTTCCTGTGGATTTAACCGCAAAGCACGGCGGCACGGGCTGGATCGACTGCTATCAGCCCGGCAAGTAACTGGTCCATTACCGGTGTAAGGCGGGCCTTATCAGCCTCACTGCGACCGGCTTTCAGGCGCAGGAGTTTCAGATGGCGGGCCTGTACCTCGAACAACAGCTCAGGCTCCCAGTTGCTGAGCGTCACGTCTCTGGCGCGATCACCCAGTTCAGCAAACAGATGCATCGCCAGCTCATTTTTACCGTACTGCTCAGCAATGCGGCCCATTAGCAGACGCAATAGCCACTTTTGACGATCGGTGGTCACACCCGGGCGCTTCTGTAGCCAGGCCAGCGCGACGTCCGGGCCTTCATTGTCCGCCAGCGCCAAGGCTTCCGGCTCCAGCGCCAGAATGTCATCATTGCTGGCAGGCATCTGTACGGATGGGGTGTCATTGCCCCACCCGCCAGTTGTGTCCATCACGCTTTGCTGGATCCAATTCAGGGTTACTTCATCCGCAAATGGCGTTCCGTCACTGAACGCGAGGGTTTCCAGACCGCTCAGGCGGGTCAGTAACCCTTTCAGGTCAGCGGCTATAATGCCAGCCAGAGTGTCCTGACCTGATTTCGCCAGGGCCTGGTAGATGTACCACTGCAAATCCAGCCAAAGATGATTAGCACCACGGGAAAAAGTGCTATCTGCCGTGTCCAGCATCTCAACCCAGTTCTGCTGCAAGTAGAGGCGTTTCAGTAGCGCGCGCTGGTCTGCTCTTGGCGGTTCGATGCGGGTACGGCCCTGTGCATCCGGGGCAGGAATGGCCCGCAAGGTATCGTGACGCAAGCTTTTCATTAGATGGTGTGCTGACAGCCAGCCGTCCGGCTGTTCGCGCAGATATTCGGCCAGCGTACGGGCCTGTGCCAGCAAATCCTGACCGGAGGTAATACGTCCTATGACCGGGGCATCGTAGTGGCTGGCTGTCGTAGGGGTTTCGCTGGCGCTGGCGTTCTGCGGAACAACCGCATCCACACCACCCGCTTTCTGCAAGCGGCTTTCAAGAGCACCATACAGCGTATTGAGTTCCGGTCGGGTATCATCCGGCTCATTTTCCGTCAGTTGCTCAATCAGCAGCAGTGCTCCGGTGGTACGCACCGCATCGATCCTGACCACTTCCGGGTACAGGGAAAGAGAGTCAGTCATTCGCGATCCCGCCAGCCATTCCAGTGCCGCCTTACGGCTGCGGTCACGCTGCGGATGCAACTGTGGTCCAAAGCGCTCCAGCAGACCGGCCAGCAGTTCAAGTCCTTCAGCCAGTCCCTGCTCGCCTTCGCGGTGCAGCTTCGCCCAGCAGTAGTACGTCGCGACGCGAATGTCTTTCGCGGTAGTGGTCAGCAACTTCTCCGCCAGCCGGCAGATGAGTTCGGTATCCGCGCCGGAGAGTTTGTTAACCTCTTCGCGCATCTGCTGGAAGTCATCGTCATAGCCGGGCTCTTCGCCAGCGGGCGATGAACCGGACAGCGGCTGCAGCCAGTTGTCCCACTGCGCCACGCGCTCACGGGTGGCCGCGAGCAGAGGTTCCTGCTCAGTCTGGCAGGCGCTGAGTAAGGCATTGAGCGTGCTCATCAGTATACGTCCTCTGTATCATTTCCTGTGCTGGCTATTTGGTCTGATGCTGCCATGATTGTCGTGCTGAAAATGGTCGACGGCAGACGGAAATTACGCAGCTTCAGCAGCGCTAGCGGGCCCTCTCCCGCTTCGGTACGCAGGGTATAATTGAGAGTGCGACCGTCCTGAGCCGTCCAGCTCAGGCTGTAGCTGCTACCCACGCCCGGATAAGCACTGACGGCGGCTTTGTCGAGCAGTCGGATCCAGCCCCAGGCGCCTGGAATATCCGCATACTGACGGGTGCCTGCCTGGGTGCTTATCCAGCTTAAGTTCGCACCAGGAGCCTCAGTATCCGCAGGCCAGGTGAAGCGCTTCCAGGCTGGCATCTGGTTAACGTATACCAGCTTCTGGCTGTCGATAATCATGGTGGTCTGCATCACGCCATCGGCAGTACCTGGACGTAGTTCGAAGTTCATCCCGGCATTGCCTTCGGTGAAGGCCACATCCGAGATATGACTCAGGGTGTTAATGGCATTGAGGAACTCTGGGTTAAAGGCCAGTCCCTGCGAGTTGATGCTGTCCGGCACCCAATGGTTCCCTTCTTTGTGCAGCACGCCTTTGAGACGGGTCTGCAGGAACTGAGCGATACGCCCGGAATCCGCGTTGAGGTATTTGGCCAGCAGCGGCAACGAGACATCACTACTTGAGTTGTTAAACGGATAGCGGCTACCAAAGGCACTGTTCCACTCAGCCACTACCGCCTGCTGCCACTGGGCATTGAGGCTGTCGGCCGCCGGGGTCAGCACCTGCTGCCAGGCCTGCTCCATTGGATTCACAAACACCGTTCGACCAAAGCCGCTCCACTCCTGCCCCAGACCGGCGGCAATCAGGCTGCCGTAGTCGCGGGTTTCGGTGAGGTCCACAGCTTTCCCCTGAAATACGGTCTGGGCAATGGTCTGGGTCATCGCCTGCGGGTCGGCGGCATTGGTCACCTGCTGCAGACGCAGACGCACCTGCGTCACACGCGTCAGGTACGACTGCAGACTCAGCTCCTGTGCTCCCGTGTGATTTTTGTCCATCAGTGCCAGGACCGGGCCAAAGGTCGCATCCAGCGGGCCATGAACACCGGCACTTTGGTCAATGGCATCTTTGTTGTCGCCACCCAGCAGATTTTTGGCTGATTTCACCAGTGAATCTGATATTGCTTCGCCTGTCTGTCCGGTACGCCCCTGAACGTTCAGAGTGTTCATCAGCGCCACCAGAGGCGACTGACGCACGTCGGCCATCAGGGTCAGCTGGTCAATGGAGTCCGACAGCGTGGTGGCCTGGTTCCAGCGCAGGCTGTTGAGAAACTCCAGCCAGGCGCCGCCAAAATCGGCAAAATAACGCTCCGTCAGGCGATTTTTAAGTGCTTCCGGCGAGGTTTCGTCCTGCTTATTCACCTGACGCTTGCTGTCCGTTAGCACCCAGTCAAGCTCGTCCCGGCGTGCCTTCACCACCTTTTCTATAGCAGGTTGCACGGCCTGCTCCCAGGCCTGGCGGGTGAACATCCCCGGTACGATTTCGGTGGTGCTGAACAGGCGGGCAGCATCGGTATCGCCGGTCATGTCTTCGAGGCGCATATCGACATACAGATGCGCCACCTGAGAGAGCATCTTCTGATACAACGTCGATTCACTGTTACGCACGCCCATCAGGCGAACCAGCAGGGAGCGTGCCTGGCTGACCATGTTTTCATCGGCTCGCAGTTTCCACTCAGGATGTGTGAGCAACTGTGCGCCATAGAATGACAGCAGCGATGGCCCCATTCCCTGCCAGGCACCATCTTTCACGCCATCACGCTTCGGCCAGTCCTGCAGCAACGCAGAACTGAACCAGGATGCATCCATATGTTGCGGGCGGGCCAGCATCAGATAGAGTTTGAGCTGGTCATAAGTGGTTCTGGCCATCTGCTCGCGCAGCGGGCTGCCCGGTGGCAACGCATTAAAGGCATTCAGTTGTCCCTGCAAATGGTCAGCGGCGGCATCCCGCAGCAGCGGCAATGCGCTGTCCTGGTAACGTGGCCAGAGTGCGGCCAGCAACGCATTGTTCTGGCTCAGCCCGGCCTTCTCGTACCACGGCACGCCGTGTTCTGAACGGTACTGCAGACGGGCCAGGTTTTTTTGCAGTTCAGACAGCGCGTTCAGGCGCTGCTCCAGAGGCTGATTCTGCCGGGCGACAAGTGCAGCCTGGGCATTAGCGCCGTCAATCTGGCTGCGGTTGGTGACATACGCAAGCCCCATCCACGCGGCCCAGCCCACCATCGACAGGGCGACAACCGACGCAAACACTTTGCGCCAGGGAATGCCGGGCTTGCGAGGACGCAGCCCGGCAGGAAGTGTCCGGACAGACTCAGGCAGGACATCCCAGCGTTTATCCATGCCCCAGTGGTGCGGCACGGCACGTTCGGCACCGGCTGAAGGCTGACTGAACACCACGCCGGCCAGCGGCAGCGGGCGATACGGATTGAGCATCACCGACAGCGGTGCGGTCACGCTTTCCGGCTCACGAATGAGCTGGTCGGCAAGCGTCAGCAGGAAGTTATGTTTCACTTCACCGCAGGTCTGCTGAAGACCCCGTGAAGTCAAATCCGGCGTCAGGGCGGAGAGTTGTTCTGCCAGCCCTTCGGTATGGTAACCGGCAGGTAACAGACAGCCGGTTGCCTGCGTAATACGCCCTTCCGGCTTACCGGCGCGCGGGTGCAGGGACCAGACATACAGCGGGAGCTGCCAGCCAAGCGCCTCCATGCGTGCGCTGATGGCGTGAGACAGGGAATCCATGGTGCTTTCAGACGGTACCGGCAGCGGCGGCTCCAGCCCTGGTGCTGAAAGCTGGTCAAAGGCAGAGGTGACCCACACCAGCCCATCTACCGGGCGACGGCGCAGTTTACGCAGCGCTGTAAGCCAGGCACTGTCTGCTGGCGTATTGAGATCACCGCCCCACAGCAACAGTGTGCCGCGGTCTTCCTGCCAGAGCTGAGCTGTAAGACCTGGAGTCAGTTGTTCGACCTCAGAGACGGTGCCAGTGACCAGCAGGATGCGTGTTTTACGGGCCCAGCGACGACCGTAGAGGTTACGCATGGCGTCACGGATTGTATCAACGGTGACATTGCGTGGTGCTGTCTGCTTGACGCGGCCTTCATCGGCCGGCAGGACACTTTTACGCTTCCCCTGAAAACGCGACCACTGTTGTTTAATCGCGAGACTCATGATTTTGCCATGGCGGACAAGCAAAAGAAGGATTATAGCTGCCACAGATCCCAGCAACTTTAGTCCATTGCTTGTCAGTCCGAACGCATCACCCTTTTTCCAGATGACCAATCCTATCGCAACAGCAATTAGTGTGGTAATGCTGAGGTGACCCCAGTTACCACGCCACACTGAACTATCCTTCGCCATTCATCAGATTCCCTGTAGTTACGGTATTTACAAATCGCTGCTCTTTGTCATCCGAAAGCATCAGGCAATCTTCTTTTGTGAGCAGAGCTATATCACTGACGACGGCGGCCATAATCCACGGTGAGAAGGGACCACTGAGTCCGGCATATTTTTCCAGCCAGTGGCACTGCTGGGGTTTCCAGCTGCCTCCATATTGTTTTGCACTGGTCAGTAGAGCAGAAAAATCATCGCCCCACTCCATGCTGTCACCCACAATTGCACGCGCAGCAATAGCCTGTGACTGGGTCGAGAAAAAGGTATCGAGCTCTTTACTCAGCATTTGGGTTGATTCAATCGACATAGGCCGAAGCAGACGAGCGTGATGGTTTAGCTGATACTTCGTTGCGACGTCATCAGAAGTCAGCATTAAAGCCGAGAGCGAATCACTGTACTCATTCCCTCCCTGAGTCTGGTGAACCAACAAAAGCTCAACATCCAGAATCGGGGCTTTAAGGCGTTCGCCCACCCAATCGAAGGCCCGGCCATTAAGAATCGTCAGTAACGGTACGGGGTAGGCCATTCCAACTAACTGGAGCCAGCATGCTGTAAATTCTCTCTGCAATCTCTCATCAGGATCGTGTGAATCAGTCAGTAAGGTTGCGTGGAAAGGGAGGTCTGATAAGCGCTGTAATGCTGATATGTCCAGGCCCCCAATCAATGCTGAAAAAGTATCTTCGCCAGCAGGTAACGTTATTCTCCGAGAAAGAGAGCTTCTCTGCTCGAGATCTCTGGGGGCCTGCAGAAATGTTGATGGTGTCAATTTATCAGGCAGAATAACCCGGCTATACAGAACCGCCAGATAACGCCCGGCCCAGGAAACCCATTGCTGCTGTGCATAATCTGCTTCATCAGATTCAAACTGGTGACGATCCATTGCGTGGTTATACATCCAGCCGCGAATACAAATCGTCACGAACCAGATCAAAAGAGGACTTCCGGCAACAATCCAGAGGTTAAATTTTTGCAATTCACCCAGAAACTGATTGGCGTGGAGTAAAAAGAGCAACCCTCCAGCAATAACAGCAACAAGGCATGCAATCAGCCAGATGACCAGTGAAGGCTCATCAGGTTCTGCAGCAATTGTGGCTTTCTGACGCTCCCAGCTCATAACTTATCCTACTGAACAATCCGGCGCACTGGAGATAACATGGCAGCCACATTCACATTCGCAGCCATCCACAACAACAGGTTTCCCATCAGAGATCCATTCTGGTGATCCTCCGATAATGGCATTAATACCATGACCTACAACAGGGCAATTAATCTCATCGCCAACAAGAGCTACTTTCTTTCCGTTCACAATCAAGGTCGAAGATGCAGATATAACCTCACCGCCGTGAGTAGTTTTATCTCCGAGCAATACAAATCCTTTGGACATATCACACCTAACAAATTAGTTTGTATGTTTTAATTGAGCCGACGGAACTGAATCCATCCTTTTTTGATTTGTGGAACAATATCATCATCGAGAAATGCAGAACAAATACCGAGTTCACCGACAGCGAAAATCGTTGTAGGGTAAGCTATTTCTATTCCATTTCGCTCTTCAGGGTCAGGCTCAGAATAATAAGGAAGGCCATTCTCTCTATAAGCATTAACATCCAAGTATTGATTGCAGTTTACGTTAAATCCATTATCATCAATTAATGACAACGGGACCAACTCATCCTTTTCAAACTTTAACTTTTTCCCTGAAATTCTCTTACCAACAAATATTTTTTCTGTAGTATCCTCTGTGACCATTCGAATAGTGCTTGAAGAAATAACCATATTCCCCTCAGAAAATCTAGCGCTAGCCCATCCAACCGTATTCAAATCAGACTCAACACTTTTCTGATAAAAATACACAGTCGGAACACCACCTTTAACTTCAACATATATTTCATTATCATCAGTAAACTTAGGAACAGGACTTAAGATATATTTATCCATAATTTTTCTGGGTTTGTTAGCTAAAACACCATACTCTTTCATAGCACCATACTCTTTATAAACCCAATATCCATAATACAGACCATCTTTTACCTTAATAGTATTGCAGAATGCAAAAAAAGGAACAACAACAATAAAAAACAATATTTTTTTCATTGTACAATCTCCACATGGAATGCTGGCTCACCGCGATTTTCAAAGGGACTGATATATTTCATTTTCCTTGGGTTATCTTTTGCATATTTTGTAATAGCCTTATCAAAAGCCCGCTGCAAAGCGGCAGGCAATAATTTTTTACTTATATCAAATACATTTCTCTGAGCATACGATTCAAGAGAAACGCAATGTTTTGAAACAAGACGTCCATCTTTTTGTAAAGAATTGACTTTATCAACCATGGCTTTTTTAACCTGATTCTCCTTACTTTTATCTATGCCACCCACAGCGATAGCTGCTTGTACAACCTCCCGTCCCGCAGCAGCATAATAATCAAGTTGGGATTGTATCCCCTTGTTTTTCATGTTCATATACATTGCATCGACTTGTTTTTCCGCGGTGCGCAACGTACTGGTGATCATAATCTTATGGACACCTGCGGATTTCATTATCCCTTTCATAATGTCAAGAGAATGATTAGTTACCAGATTTTTCAAACTAAGAGGAATATCTTTAGAAAAATCCACCACCGGTTCAAAGTCGTTAACCACAGATATTTTCTTTGCATTCCCCTCGGAAGTAGTCTGATGTTTCTCTGGATCACTTTTACTCCTACGAGCAACAGACTTATCCGTCGTCGTAGTTTTAATATGAATTACATTGCTTTTCTTTTCCGAGTCCGCAGACTTACTTCCTTTAGGCAACACAATATGACTTCTTGAATATTCTATAGCTGCTTTAGCATTAGCATTTTCAACCCCAACGTTTTTGAGGATCTCCTTTTTGGTTTGTTCAGAAACATAGCGGCTAACATACCCATGGTTTTGATTACCGTCAGGTATTTTCAATTTAGCACCCACGCGTAACATGTTTACGTTATGAATCTTATTAACTCTTGCTAACTTCTCAACTGATACGCCATGACTCTTAGCTATTGCTGATAAAGTGTCACCTTTCTTAACGGTATAAGTTAGAGTCTTATGCTTTTCATCGGTGTCTTTTCCACCAGTTGCTTTAGCTAATTCTTTGTAATTATCAGCAAGAATAGTAAACACAATTTCTGAACCTGCGATGGCATTGACTGATTCAGTCATCCCGTTTGCATCAGTCACGCCTTTGATAAAAACCAGAGATTTCTCATAGTCTGACACTAAATTTGGGCATGTTGAACTTGGAAATGGAGAGATTGCAGCAATATAATTTTTGTTCTTGAATGCTGTATTATTTCCCGTAGACAGTTTAAATTTAGTATTAACTTCAGTGTTTTTTAGCAACCCTTCCACAGCTGATAAACGCTTAGTTATATAAAGCGCCCACTTCTTGCCATCTGTACTTTTCTCACGTGTACCATCAAGATATTTCCCTAAGCTATAGGCACCATCGTGATGCAGTAAATAAAGCCACTCCCAGTATTCACTTTGATCTGATGTGTAACTCTCCATCACCTTCGACTTATTAAGTAAAAAGCAATAAATTACCGCATAACATCCTTTTTCAGCTTCAAAAACTTCTTCATTACGAAGATCTAGTTGAAAACCAAGAATGTCTTCAGATTGTGTCAATGCATCTTTGATAAAACCAACGGTTCCTTGTGCTAAACCAGCTGCACTAGTAGTCCCTGCTGCCGCATCGGGGTTAAATCCGGACTCGACCTTAGTTGTTAATAATATATATGATATCTCTTTATAACTTAATCCATAGCGGACAGCTATGGTAATTAGCATATCTATAATAGCATCCTGAACATCTTTATCAGCATCTCCTGTTGTACGGCTGTTACCTCTTAGCTTTCGGGATGTATCTATATCCGGATAGAGTGAGATTAAAGAAAATGGTTTAATCTGGTCATCGAAATATGCCTTTCCCTTTTTAGCGTTTAAATACTCATATAAATCAGACATATCATACCTCAGCGATTGCTAATAAAGTCTATATTTGTATTGTCGTATGGGTTTTCCATCTCTCGAGATCTAAGCTCAGAAAGCTTGTTACCTGTAATAAAGTTACCTGAAAGATCAATAAATGGAGCGTCAATATAGGACAACAATGAACCCTTTACGCTCTCCTCTTCATCCAGCCCAAGATGGTATCCGATCACAATATTTTCATTGTCATAGCATTTCATTGTGGTGGGAGCCCAATCACCAGGCTTAACTACATTATTGAAGGAATAACCCTGTTTTTCCAGGAGAGCTTTTTGGCTGTTCGGGATGTATGGCAAAGAAAACTCTTTATTATTCGTGCCGTTTTTTATTTCCAATTGGTAATTTTTGCAAATATTCTCCGTTGGGCTTTTTTGATTCACCTGGCATTCAGCACTGATCTTTACCAAAGCTGAGCCACATTGCATTTGTGCTGATTTAGCATTCCATGTGCCAGTTGCAAAAGAAAAAAATGGAGCCAGCAACATGCATAACAAAAATTTAAACTTAACAGTAATATCACGCACTTTTATTTTCCTCACAATCACTGCATTGACAACCACCATCCTGGAATGACATATCTGAAAATGATGAACAATGTACTCTATCCACAATATTCTCACTATCGTACCAATAATCACTTTGAATCATTTCAAGTTCAAAAGGCTCATTCGGGTTTGATGAGTAAACTGGAACTGTTTCACCGTTCTCGTCTGTTCTACCAAATAATTTCTGCCCATTACTCGATGTCAACACATATGCCGCAGCGGCAACTGGAACTCCTGCATCAGACGATGCAGTAAATTTCCCACTATATCCAGATGGAAACTGGGGCATAACACTACTCATGCTTACACTACCCATTTTCTGCGCATTGGCACATTTCCACAGGATATTACCTTCACAGCCCAGAATAATATTCTTACCCTGCAACTGGATGAACGACCCATCCAGATTTTTCAGCACGACATCTTTCGCCGCCGTGATCTCAATTCGCCCTTCTGTACTGGTTACGGTCACATCCTTTTTGGCTATCGCATCAAGCGCATCATCCTGAGCCTGAATTTCTACTTTTCCCTTAGCCGCAAAGAGTTTCATTCCGGCCTTACGGGCCAGCATACTCACGGCTTCACCTGCTGCTACGGTAAATCGTTTAAGTGCGCTAATGTCTGTATTCTGTTGCGACATGATCCCAATGCTGGCACTACCCGACGCCATACGAACCGCCTGCGGGCTGGTGATGCTGACTCCTTCAGGCGCATTTAGCACCATTCCTGGCTGGGCAAGGTCTTTAAGAGCATCAGTCAACTTCACCTGGCTCTGTATATCAGCAGGAAGTGCTTGTGCCGTTTCAGCGGCATCAGACAAACTTCTGGCAATACTCAGTGCATTTTCCAACTGGGCAATAGCTTCCTGCATCGAAAGCATCTTGTCCCCGGCAAACGGCTGTTTATCTGCTGTGATAAATACACCAGCTCCGCCGCGAACGGCCACCCATTTATCAGTACGTAACTCCGCACCTTCACCCCGAAATACCCTGTCAGCATCCACATTGTGACCCAGATTAAGCTGCGTCTTACCGCCGTACTCTGTACTGATCTTAACGTGTTCTTCTCCCCGCTTGTCTTCCATCCGCAGCTTGTTCAGGCCAGCCGTGCGGATAACGTTACGCGTGCTGTTGGCTTCAGTGACGTGGTCGACGTGGCGGGAGTCGTGAAGGGCATGGGCTATATACGGGCGATCCGGATCGCCCTCATGGAACGCAATGGCGACTTCAGTACCCTGTATCAGCGGGAAGTGGAAGCCGTACTTGTCGCCACCGTAAGGTTTGGCAAAACGCACCGGCATACTTTCCTGGCCCTGACGCTTATCATCGCGGTCAGCATCAAATTTTACCCGGTACATGCCCGATGCATCCTGCCAGGCGTAGATATCGTTATCTTTGGCGCTGGTCACGCGCGCCATCAGGGTGCCGCTGACCACCGGACGCTTTTTCGCGGCTGGACGCCAGCAACGGTTCTCGTAGTACGGCATGGCCGCCCATTCCACTTTCAGTGCGTTCTGACGACTGGCGGAGTAACCCGCGCTGATGATGACAAGACCGTTTTCGGTTTCACGTGGCAGCGTCGGCGGAATAGTAGTCTCGGTAATAGTCAGCACCTGGGCCGGACCCAGGGTATGGTCGGTACTGCTGCCGGTCACGGTGGTCTGGGTGGACAGGAAGCGCTCATGCTCCAGGCGTGCCCAGAAGTTACCGGTTTCTGCCGACGGTGTAATTTTGTCGCCACGTTCAAGGTGACGCGGGCGATAATAGTACACATCGCCGTAGGTGTTCCCCTCCCCGTCGCCGCGTGTCATGTCCGCCGGTACGGACATCAGGACGTTCTGGGCTTCGCGGTGGTTGTAATCGCTGGCGGTGACCGAGCGCTCCACTACGTTGTGCCACACATGCACGTCCCACACCGAGTCGACCGCATTGTCATTCGCCCCTGACGGGCTGTTCAGCGGTAGTTTCTTACCAAACGTCCACGCGCTCTGCTTGTCCGCAAAGTGCACCACTTCGGTCTGGGTATCAGGCTGCAGGGTGAAGAAGTAAAAAATCCCCACCTCCGCCAGCAGGCGTTCAATGAAGGCGAGGTCGTTTTCCTGATACTGGTTAATCTGCTCACGCTTTGGATAGTCGGCTTTGAGGGTAAACTCATATTCCCAGCCTTTGAGGCCATGTTCCTGCAGCACCTCAGCAACCACTTCCGGCACCGACTTGTTGACGAAAAAGCGATGGGTGCGGAACTGATTGCCCAGCAACGCCAGAAACGGCTCCAGCACGATGCAGTAATACGCTTCATCAGCGGAGCCACCGGTACGCTCGAAACGGGTCACCACCCCGTGAACCACCTTCCGCTCCGTCAGGGAAAGTAGGTTGCCCGCGCCCATGGTCAGGGTCGCGGGCTTGCTCAGCATCTGCCGGGCATCAATGTTCTTGTCGGCACTGGTGAAGTTGATGGTGTAGCTGTAAAGCTCGCTCATCGCTTCTGAGCCACTGAAGTCCTCCACGTCGATATCGGCAGTACAGGAAGGAATATCGAGACGGTAGCGATTCAGGGCTTTTCCGGTGACGGTGGCCACCATCGTGTTCAGGGTATCCGTCAGGCTCATGGCGTTGACTCCATTGTGTATTTGGTTATTCCGTCAGGGCTGGCG